>NZ_LVWI01000002.1 GCF_001909055.1 Paenibacillus helianthi | reverse complement strand
TGCTCGACACTTCCATTTTACCAAAGGGCGATTTCTTTTTGTGATTTTTGAAAGAATTGTAGGAACGTTCCCCCGCTTAAACAGCGGAGAGGACGGACTGATTGCGGAAAAGCGGTAGCGGTCGCCTTGCTCTCCGGATTTTTACCGCTACGGGAAATAAATAAAATCTGGAGAGCACAGCGATTGTAGCAACGGTCCGTTCGCGGAGCGTCCGCACCAAGTGCGCAAGTCCATCCAACTCAAAAACAGCGGGGCTGTCTCAAGTAGCCATTTCATGGCTTTTGAGACAGCCCCTTTTTTATTATGTGAGACCAAGTTAATTAGCGGAGTTCAGTTGCACGGCTGCGGACAGCCAGTTTGCCTTCTCCGCTGCGTAGGGTCAACTTGGCAAGCTGAACAGCAACAGTAGTCGATACAACGGCCAGTATTGTGCCGCCAAGCATGTCGGTCAGCCAATGAATGCCCAGGTAGAATATGCCGAACACAATGATGACCGCTGACACGGTGGTAATTGCCATCCAGCGGCGATTGCCGGAACGGAAGGCGAGCAGTGCTGTTGATACAGAAATCGCTGTGTGCAGGCTTGGAAAACAGTTGTTCAGTCCTGAGAGAGGTCTGTATTCCTGCTCAAACTTCGGGAAAACATCCAGCATGGTAAAGCGGACACCCGCCGGAACGTAGGACCAGACCTCGTTCACCGGAAAGTATAGATAAAACGGAATGGCAATTGCATAATTCAGAATAATCGTATAGCAAGTCGCATAGAGCATCACACGGTTCTTATCCAGCAGATAAACGCCGAGTGAAGCGGCCAGGACGGATTGAAGCATGAAGATATAGAAGAAAACAATAATCGGCGTCAGCCAGGGCATAAAGAACAGATGCTGTAAATCCCTCACAAAATGGCCTTCAAGCCCAAAGACGAAAGAGGTGTAATCAGAAGTGAGATGTAGCTTCCTCTCAATCTGCAATTCGTATTTATTCAGAGCCAGCACACCGAACATACCTGCAACCAGCAGTAGGAATTTATAAGAGTGCAGAAGTTCTCTTCCGATCTCAACAAAAGCCAGCAGAGGATTGCGGAGGGCACTAAGCCACATCAATACAGCAACAATGACAACTGTGTACAGCATTACATAATTCATGGATTGGTAAAGCAAAACAATCGAAGCCTCCTTGATCCCGTATGAAGTCATATAAATTCAGTTTACCATATTTTAAGGAGTGGGATTCGATTTTTTGCAAAATTAAATTATTTAGGATTTATGCAAATTAACCCCAAACATTCCGCCGAATGCTGCGATGCCTGCTGCACCCAGTATCCATAAGCAGTCTTTGCCGGCAGGTGCGCTGTCCAGTGCCAAAAAACCAATCAGTAATATAATTATTCCGTAGAAAGCTCCCGTAATTCCACCATGATACCAGCCCCTGCTCGATGATCTCCGTCCTGCGGTCAATCCACCGAGGGCGGCAGCAATACCGTGGACAATATAGGTGTACATGGTAAGATCCTGTTCTTCCAGTCCGCTTCCCCACAGGAATAGGGATAGGACAACCGCGCCCAGCAGCATCCACAGGAAGGATTGGCATAAACCGGATAATACAGGACTCGATATTCTCCACGAGAACAGTCGCCGGATGAGATACATGGTACAACCTCCTAATTGTTTTTTGAGCAATACACCCCGACTCAGCTGTGAAAAAACTGCTCCGGAAGCATATGCTAAGTTTTTTGAGCAATACAATACGCAAGAGATTTATTACTAACTATTGTATGGGGAGGCTTGCCCCAATAGTACAAGAATGGTCATGAAGCCTTTTTTACCATTAATTAATAAACCGTCATCCGAATGTTCCCTTAGCTGAGGGGTCAGAATAGGGGTACATTAATCTGCCCTCACATCAGGCGGGGGTGAATATGGAAGGGGAGCGAAGAGAATATGTTCCAGCATATTTCTGCCCATATTTTTCTGACTGTGCTGATGTATATCTTCATTTTCCTGTGCATGCGGATTATGGGTAAACGGGAGATCGGCAAGCTCTCGGTATTTGATTTGACAATCTCCATTATGATTGCCGAGATTGCTGTCTTCTCCATTGAAGATATAGAACGGCCGATTTATGATGGTCTGGTACCAATGGCAACACTGGTGCTGATTCAGATTCTGGCCGCGCAGCTAAGCCTAAAGAGCAGAAAGCTCCGGCTGCTGATCGACGGCAAGCCAAGCATTTTGATTTCGGATGGCAAGCTGCACCGTGGTGAGATGCGTAAACAGCGGTATAACATTGACGATCTGATGCTTCAGTTAAGGGGCCAGAATATCGATAGTCCGGCAGATGTGGAATTTGCCATTCTGGAAACGAGCGGTCAGCTCACTGTAATCGAAAAAAATAAGGGCGTATCTTCCAGTAATCAAAGTGGTAATAGCAGTTCTGCGGCTGAAACGGGACAGCGTAACGGGATTTCTGAAGGGAATACTTCAGATAGTGTGAAGCTGCCAAGCCATAAAATCAGGTATGAAGGCTTGCCGATTCCGCTTATTATGGACGGTAAGGTTCAGGACCAGAATTTGGAGATGATCGGCAAGACACGATTCTGGCTGAGAACCCAGATCCGTCAAAAGGGTGCCTCGGATTTTCGGGATGTGTTCCTATGCTCCATCGACCATAAAGGCAAAATATATGTAGACCGTTTGCTTCATTGAATGTTCAGCGCCATTTTTTAAAAAAAGGCACCCGGTCCAGATCATGTACGGAGATTAAGCCGGATAACAGACAAATTCCAAAGTAGAGGGCCATTCCGCTTCCTGCGGCTAACATGAATTGGATCCACTCTGCGGACGCGATTGGCACAGAGGTATAGATATAAGACATCCCTGCAGCCATAATGATCATTGCGGCAAACGTTTTGAGCGGATCAGCCAATCTCAGTGATAATGATATTAGCTTGACTACGCTGATCCCGTGCAGAAGAGTCACCAGAATACTATTGGCAATAATGGCGATAATTGCCCCGTAGATTCCATACTCCGGCTGTGAGGCCAGTCCGAGAATCAGTAAAATTTTGATCACCGCTCCGATCAGGGTATTAATTAATGCCCTGCCCGGGCGTTCCATCGCTTGGAGGGCCGCTTGAAGAGGGGCTTGGACATATAAAAACAAGGCGAAAGGGGCCATCATCCGCAGCATTGGGGCTGTATCGGCATTACCGTACATTAATGTACATAACGGTACAGCAAAAATGTACATTATTGCGGCAAAAGGCGCACCGGTCACCATGGCCAGGCGTAGCGCCTGATGCATTCGTTTGTGAATCGTGGGCAGATCATGCCGGGCCGCAGCCTCAGATAAGGAAGGGACGAGAGACACGGCCAGTGAAGAGCTGAGTACCCCAGGCAGCAGCAGCAAGGGGATAACCATCCCCTGGAGGGAGCCGTACTGGGCGGTGGCAGCAGCAGTGGCGATTCCGGCAAGCGCGAGGCTGCGGGCAGTGATAATGGACTCCAGCAAATAGGAGAATGAACCGACAAGCCGTCCCGCAGTGACAGGAACCGAAATTCTTATCAACCTTTTGAAAATGGAAAGATCCTTAGTGGAAGGGCTTGGATTTGGATGCAGCTTCATTTCCGGCATAGAAACAGCAGGGTTTGCAGCAGGAGATATGCCCGCGTTCTTGTCCTTTTTTACGATAAAATAATATTGCCACAGAAGCGCCAGCATACCGACGATTTCTCCTACAGTCACACCCAGCATGGCTCCAGCTGCCGCATAAGCGATCCCTCTCGGAAGCAGAAGCCAGGAGAACCACAGCATAAATACAATCCGGACCACTGATTCCAGCACTGAGGACAACGCAGAGGGGATCATGTTCTGCCTACCCTGAAAATAACCTCTGTAGATTGCAGATACGGCCACAATGGCGATCATGGGTGTCATGCTTACAAAGGTGTAATAGACACGGCTGTCTGTCAGAATCACATTCGAAACCCATGAGGCCCCGAACAGGGCAAGCATTGTGAAAAAAACACCCAGTCCCAGACTAAGGGCGAGTCCGGTATGCAGAATCCTTCGGGATTCCTCCGGGCGTCCTTCCCCTTCGGCTTCAGCAACCATTTTGGCAATTGCCAGCGGGATCCCCCCTGTGATAATGGTAACCAGCACAATGAAAAACGGATAACCGAGCTGATAGAGACCTACGCCCTCGGCGCCGATCACACGCGGTAAAATAATTCGCGGAATAAAACCGAGCATCCGGTTAATAATGCCTGCGGCCAGCAGTATCAAGGTTCCTTGAATAAAGCTCTGTTTCCTCAAAGGGCACTCCTTCTTCCCAAAGTAGTCTCTCCTACATTGATATGCGGCAGGTGGGGTTTTCCATGACAAGCTTTAGTTGTGACAACTTTTCAGCCGGAAGAAGGAAACAAGGAAATATGGTCGAATACATACTTGTGAACATGCATAAGCGAGCGATCTTTGGAGGTGTCAACACGTGGAATCGGAACAATGGAATTACGAACAGCTTAGTGATGAAATCGAAGCCATGTGCCGCAGTAAAGCGGAGGAATTCCGGCTCCTCGGCTATGAATATGTGAAGGGCAAGGATATTTGGGATTGCGTCAGCCGCAATTATGCCAAGGAAGGCAGACCTGCCCTGCATAAGCTGGTGAATGATATCTATTCACTCAAGGCCAATAGTTATATGAACTATCTGACTATTGCCGCTTATCGCGGTTTGAACGGATAAAAGGAACGATTTGCTTTTGCAAACGGGTACTGGAAACGTTAAAGTAAGAGAAGAGCAATTCAGCATTTCCTATCAAAAACGGATGGCTTGCCGCTTGAGCAGAGCCGGCCGTTTCTTTGTGTGATATTAGTACCGTCATTCCTGCCTGAATTGACGGTGATTTCGCACGTAGCTATAATAGGAATATTGAGTAATGAAAGGGGAACTAGCAAGAGCATGAAGAGAATGTTGAGCTTTATTATTACCGTGCTCGTATTGACAGGGGTCATGGTGTTTACCACTCCCGGGCTGCTGGACAAGGTCCGTCTGGGTCTTGACCTAAAAGGCGGCTTCGAGATTCTGTATCACGCGGAGCCGATGGAGGCGGGTGCAGAATTATCCCGTGCTTCACTCCAAAAGACAGCAGAGAGCCTGGAAAAACGGGCCAATGCCCTCGGAACAAGTGAGCCTGAGGTTACTACTGAAGGAACGGACCGCATCCGTCTGAAGATCGCGGGCGTTACCGACGAGGCCGAAGTCCGCAAGAAAATGAAAGAGCCTGCTGTTCTTACTTTCCGTAGTGCCGCTCCAGGCGATGCTGTGGGAACCTACAGCAAGATTGAGCTTGTGGGCAGTGATTTTGTAGAGGGTGCGGCAGATGTTCAACGCGACAAACTGAACCGGCCGGAAATCAGCATTAAGGTCAAAGATAAATCCAAATTTGCTGAGATTACCAAACGTCTGATCGGTCAGAAGCTTGTGATTTATCTTGATGACAGAAAGCTGTCGGATCCTGATGTCAATATGGAAATTCCCGATGGAAATGCTTCGATCTCAGGCAATTATACGCTGGATAAAGCCCGTGAACTGGCTGATACGATTAACCTCGGTGCCTTGCCGCTTAAGCTGACAGAGAAATACTCCCAAAGCGTAGGCGCAACACTTGGTAAACAGTCTCTTGACCAGACGGTGAAAGCCGGACTTGTGGGTTCCGTAATTATTCTGATCTTCATGATCGGTATGTACCGCTTGCCGGGCGCTCTGGCCAGCTTCGCGCTGATCCTTCATACCTGGCTGCTAATTGCGGTGTTCGTCATTGCCGACTTTACCTTGACTCTCCCCGGTATCGCCGCATTCATTCTCGGTATAGGGATGGCGGTTGATGCCAATATCATTACCAATGAACGGATAAGGGAAGAAATGCGCAGCGGCAAGAGCATATTATCTTCTGTCAAAGCAGGGAACAAAACCTCTTTCCGTACGGTAATGGATGCGAATGTAACCACTATTATTGTAGCGGCTGTAATGTTCGCTTTTGGTACTGGTGCGGTCAAAGGTTTTGCACTGATCCTGATTGTGGAAATTGTGCTTAGTATCGTAACGAACCTTTATTTTGCCCATTGGCTGCTTACCGTGCTGGTCAAAGCCGGTGCGCTGAAAAAGCCGAAGCAATTTGGGGTAAAGGAGAGTGACATCCGTGCGCTTTAAGAAAGAGCTTGATTTTGTACATTTGAGCAGATTTTTCTATATTTTTTCCATTGCTATTACAGTTGCAGGTCTAATCTTTCTGGCAACAATGGGCTTGAACTACAGTGTTGATTTCAAAGCCGGGTCCAATGTTGATGTGGCAATGTCGAAGAACATCACACTGGAACAGCTTAAGCCCGCTCTAAATGGTCTTGGAATCTCGAACGAACCGCAGATCACATTGGGCGAGAAACGCGTAAATATCCGCTACGATAAGGAACTTGACAATACCCAGGATGAGGCATTAAAGGCCGCGATTTCGAAGCTGGATGATAAAGCCTCCTTCGAGGTCAATACGGTGGATACCGAAATGGCCAAAGAGCTGGCGCGCAATGCCATTTATTCTGTGCTCCTTTCCTGTCTGGGGATTATCATTTATGTAAGTATCCGTTTTGAATGGCGTTTTGCCTTGGCTGCGATTGTGGCGCTTATCCATGATGCGTTTATCGTCGTTTCCGTATTCTCTATTTTCCGTTTGGAGGTCGATTTGACTTTCATTGTCGCGGTCCTGACCATTATTGGTTATTCGATCAACGATACGATTGTTATCTTTGACCGGATCCGAGAGAATCTGCGGTTCGGCAAGCAGAAAACATATGAGGATCTTAAGTTGCTGGTCAACAAAAGTGTGTCCCAGACCCTTATGCGGTCCCTGTATACAGCATTTACGGTGTTTATTGCCGCGTTTTTCCTGCTTATTCTCGGTGGAGAATCAATCAAAATGTTCTCCCTTGCGATGGTTATCGGTTTGCTCTCTGGAGCATATTCATCCATCTTTATCGCAAGTCCGCTCTGGCTGCTGCTGAAGAAGCGCCAGAAGTCGGCTGGAAAGAGCAATCCGGCAAAGGCCTAAAGTCAGGTACACTTGAAAAGCCGCGTCAAAGACGACGCGGCTTTTCGAAATCTTTGGAGTGGAATGTCAGGCCAAGCAGTCATCATGAGATTACTTGCTAGTGGTAAGGAGGAACTCGTAATGTATGACAAACAATCACCACCAAGTGATAAAGTTGTCTGGACCGGAGTTGCCGGTGATCTTGCATTGGCGGTAGCCAAAGGGACCATTGGTTATGTCTCGGGCAGCAAAGCATTAATTGGTGATGCATTATATTCGGGGTCGGATGCAGCCGCCAAGCTGGCAGAGATTCTACCGCTTCCATGGCGGACAGTGCGGGATCAGAAGAATAGAGCAGCTCAGCGCAATCAGGAGAGCAATAAAGGGCCGATTATAGCCATTCTTTTTTCAGTACTTATTCTAATGGGCGGGCTTCAAATCGCCTTCTCAGCGATTCGTGATCTGACCAGAGGACATTTGTCAGCACCAGAACAAACCGCGCTTGTCGCCGTGCTCATCTCCATTGTTATGAAAGAGGCCATTTTTCAGTACCAGTACCGTTATTTCAAAAAAAAGGGCGATGGCAGCCATGCTGCATATGCAGATAACCACCGCTTCAGTCTATATACTTCAATTACTGTAGTTATCGGGATTTCCTTAGCGATGGCTGGCGGATCTTTAAACTGGCATCCATTATTATATATGGACCCGATTGCAGCACTGTTAACCGGATGTTTAATTATCCGCAAAGGTTTTTCGCTGATCACTGCTTCTGTATATGGTAAGAAACTTCAGGAGCTTCCTTCCGAAGAAGCAGCCAACTTCATTGAAACGGTACAGCGGGTGCATGGCGTGATCCGGGTAGAATATTTGCAGGCATTGGAACAAGGAAGTTATGTAAATCTCCAGGTCAAAATTAGCGTGAATCCGCGTATTACGGTTATGGAAGCCCAGGATATTTCGGAATGTGCCAGAAAGCTTCTGCAGCACCGTTTTGTGCATGTAGGCGAGGTTCATATGGATGTTGTACCGTATGATCCGGGTTATCCTTACAAAAGCAATCATGAGCTTGTGGACAATGAAATCCCAACGTTGCTTCAATAGCTGCTACGGGAGAGAAAGGTGAAATCTATTGCTTCATTCAAAAACAAGATGGCAATCGCCGGCAGCCGATCCTGATGAAGTTCGGGATTTGGCCCGGACTCTTTCGGTTTCTCCACTCCTGTCGTCGCTGCTTGTGAAGAGAGGAATGAACACGCCGGACAAGGCGCTTATGTTCATGGAAGGCGGAGACCAGGAAGGGCATGATCCCTTTCTGCTTAAGGGGATGACCGAAGCGGTACCCCGGATTAGAAAGGCTCTACAAGAAGAAGAGCATATCCTTGTATATGGTGACTATGATGCGGACGGAGTGTCCAGTACTGCGCTGATGATTTATCTGCTGCGCTACCTGGGCGCTTCTTTTGATATTTATATTCCGCACCGCGCAAATGAAGGCTACGGATTGCATAATCATGCGTTGGATTGGGCGAAGCAGCAAGGAGTATCGCTTATCATCACGGTAGATACTGGTATTAGTGCCTATCATCAAATTGCATACGCTAGCAGGCTTGGGATGGATGTGATCGTTACGGATCACCATGAACCGCCGGAGCTTTTGCCTGAAGCTTATGCGCTGATCAATCCCAAGCTGCCAGACTGCCCTTATCCGTTCAAAGGGTTGGCTGGTGTAGGGGTGGCCTACAAGCTGGCTCAGGCACTGCTTGGGGACGAGGTGCCTGAGGAGTGGAGCGAGATCGCTGCGATTGGAACAGTCGCTGACTTGATGCCTCTTGTGGACGAAAACCGCAGTATTGTTCGTAGAGGCCTCTCCAGCATGCGGAACTCACCATTCCCTGGAATACGTGCCCTGCTTGGGGTTAGCGGGATAACGATGGATACAGTCAGTGCAGTGAATATTGCTTTTGGCATGGCTCCGCGAATCAATGCTAGTGGACGGCTGGACCACGCTGGACGCGCTGTTACTCTGCTGACTACAGAGCAAACGGATGAGGCAGAGAAGCTTGCCGGAGAGCTGGATCTGCTGAACAAAGAACGCCAGCTGGTTGTAGAGAGAATTGTGACCGAAGCCACTGCTATGCTGGAACTACAGGTCCAGAAGGACAAGCTGCCTGATATTATAGTGCTTGCCCATCAGGGGTGGAATGTAGGGGTAGTAGGCATAGTGGCCTCCAAGCTGCTGGAACGTTATTATCGCCCTGTGATTATTCTGGATATACATCCGGAGACAGGTATGTGCAAGGGATCAGCCCGATCTATTCCCGGCCTGGATATCTATGAAGCCTTAACCTCCTGCGCGGACTTAATGGATCATTTCGGAGGACATCCGGCTGCGGCCGGGATGAGCCTGCATCAGGACAAAATTGAGGGTTTTGCAGCGGCTCTAAATGATTATGCTGCGAAGGTACTGAAGCCGGAGCACTTTCTGCCGGTGACTTCAGCAGATGAAGAGACGGCCATTGCTGATTTGTCCCTGCAGGCTGCACTTGAACTGGACCGGCTGGCTCCATTTGGAATGGCCAACCCGGTGCCGAAATTCATTGTTCGTGGTGCTGCGGTGAAGGAGACCCGAAAGATGGGGCAGGAAGGCAAGCATCTCAAGCTTGTCCTCCAGCAGGGCAGCCATACCATTGAAGTGGTTGCCTTTGGCAAAGGAGGGCTTGCTGAACTGCTTCCGGATGGAACGCTGATCGACATTCTGGCTGAGCTGTCGGTCAATGAGTGGAATGGCTCACGGAAACCGCAGCTCATGCTGCAGGATCTGTCGGTGCCCAGTCCGCAGCTCTTTGACCTTCGCGGTGCAGCCGATGCGGTGAAGCAAGCCTCACAGCTTACAGAACTCCTGCAGCCTTATTGTGGTGGTGAGCCGCTCAGAACAGCTGCTGTATTCCAGAACAGCCGCTTGTCGCCAATGAGCGCGCTCCAAGGCATGTCACTATGGGTATATGATGAGGACGCTGGTATAACACCAGTTCGGCATGAACCGGCAGTTTCAGAAGACACACAGGTATCTCTACTCTGCCTGCTAGATATGCCGGAAACACCGGAGCAGCTGGATGCACTGTTCGCCGCTTTCCCCCATGTGGATAATATTGCCTTACTGCATTCGATCAGGGATGGCCGGGACCGGCTGCAGATGCCGACAAGAGACCACTTCAAAGTGCTATATAAATCATTGGCTGCGCTGGCAGCAGCTCCAATACCCGAGCATGAACTGCTGCTGCGGCTCACCCGACAGTCTTCCATGGGGATGCGAATGCTGGCCAAAATGCTCGATGTATTCGAGGAGCTTGATTTTATCGAGCGTACTCAGGGGAATGTTACCTTTGTTACGCAGCCCGCCGCTAAGAGTCTTACTGCTTCACAGCAATTTGTGAGACTGGGGCAGACTGCGGAAATGGAACGCTATTTCATGGAAAGCAGCCGCAGCGAGCTGCAGGAGTGGATGCTGTCCCGCCGCCCGGATGTATCCCGGGTGGGATAAGTCAAATGCTTTCCGAACCGGGTTAATTCGAAGTCAATTCAGTGAGGTAACGCTCACAAACTTTTGAGGAGATGATAGTGTGGATTTTAAAGACAGTATTCGTGTGATACCGGATTTCCCGCAGCCGGGCATCAGCTTCAAAGATATTACTACTTTGCTTAAGGATGGCGAAGCTTACCGCCGGGCGATTGATGAGCTGAAGGCTCTGGTATCACATCTGCAGATCGACGTGATTGCCGGTCCAGAGGCCCGTGGATTTGTGGTTGGCGCCCCCCTTGCTTACGCGCTGGGTGTCGGTTTTGTACCGATCCGCAAAAGTGGCAAGCTGCCGTATGAAACGATTGAGGTAGGGTATGATCTGGAATACGGTAAAGACACGCTGGCGGTTCACACGGATGCGGTCAAGCCTGGACAAAACGTACTTATTGCTGATGATTTGCTGGCAACGGGAGGCACCATTGCCACTTCGGTCAGCCTGATCGAGCAACTGGGCGGCAATGTGGTCGGAGCGGCCTTCCTGATCGAATTGACCCAGCTTGCCGGACGGAATAAGCTCTCCGGTATCGGGGTTCATTCGCTCCTCACCTACGAAGACTAATTAAAACCAGTGTTCTTTTCCCGGGAAATAAAAAGCGGACTGCTGTCGATTATAGACAGCAGTCCGCTTTTTTATACAGCATATATATCGTATTAATTATTGTTAATGTGTAGTTTTGTCACTGCCCTGCTCATTGGATAAGCCCAGTACTTCAATTAATTTGAATAGCAGGGACAGAACCATGCCGACAATGGTTGCTAGCGCCATGCCTTTAAGCACTACACCGCCAATAGTAAGTGAAATACCACTAATGCCGACCACAAGAACCAAAGTAGCCAGAATCATGTTGGTTGCTTTAGAGAAATCAACTTTTTGCTCGACAAAGATGCGCAGACCGGAAGCCGCGATGACACCGAACAGCAGCAGTGAGACGCCACCCATAACAGGCTGCGGGATATTGGCAATAATAGAGGAGAATGTTCCGGAGAACGAGAGCAGAATTGCAATTACTGCTGCGCCGCCGATCACATAGACCGAATATACTTTGGTCAGCGCCATAACGCCGATATTTTCACCATAAGTCGTATTTGGGGTAGAACCGAAGAAGCCGGAAAAAATAGTGGAAATCCCGTTGCCCATCAGTGAACGGTCCAGCCCGGGATCTTTGGTCAGGTCTTTGCCGACAATGTTGCTGGTAACGAGTAAGTGGCCAATGTGCTCTACAATGACTACAAGGGAGACTGGAATAATAGTCAGGATAACCTGCCAGTCAAAGGAAGGGGTAATAATGGTGGGGTGGGAAAAGAAATGCGCTTTTGTGATCGCGTCTGTATTCACCACTTGCATAATATAGGCCAGAACATAACCGGTTACGATACCGATGAGGATATGAATGATTTTGGGGAAGCCGCGGAATAGCACTGCGCCAATGACAGTTACGCCCAGAGTTACCATGGAAAGGGTGATAGCTGTGGTATCAGGGGTCCAGTCGGTCACACTCACGCCTTCAGGGGCAATCAGTCCAGCCATGCGCGCCGCTACGGGTACCAGTTCCAGTCCGATGGTTGCTACGATAGCGCCCATAACCGCCGGAGGAAATACCACATCAATCCAGCCGGTTCCGGCATAACGGACGATCAATGCGACTAGAATGAAAATAACCCCTGTAACGATAAAAGCGCCCAGAGCAAGCGAATATCCATGCTGGTGATCCGCCTGGTGTTTATCCAATACGCTAAGCACCGGTGAGATGAAGGCAAAGCTTGATCCGAGGTATGCTGGGATTTTGCCGCGGCAGATCAGGATGTACAGCAGTGTGCCAATACCGTTCATCAGCAGGATCATGCCGGGGTCTACCCCGAACAGATTAGGGACAAGCACCGTGCTGCCGAACATGGCGAACAAATGCTGAAGGCTCAGCAGAAAGCCCGGGCCCCAAGGGAGCTTTTGGTTAACTTGAATTTCGCGTTGCAATGGTATTCACTTCTCTTTCATGTCTAATTTATGTGAGGTTCCAAAAAACCGCCTTTACTAGATTAAATAGAACGGCGTCTTTTTACAACAACATTTTTGCAAGTGCCACGAAATTGTCTATTCTTGATACCATTCATTACCCGGATGCCACGCTATGGCAAGTGTTGACGTAATCCATCACAAGCGTCATAATTATAGACAACTTTACACTGCGGGTAGCGCAGATTTGAAACATATGGAACCTGCAAATTCAGCGAGCGCTTGCGGGTTCATTTTATTATAGAAAGGAAACGGATACGACGAGAATGGGCATAGAGCAATTAACCGAAAAGGCCGGCGCCTATATAAAAGAAAAAGATCTTCTCCGCATCCGGGAAGCTTATGATTTTGCCGATCAGGCTCATCACGGGCAGGTTCGGAAATCGGGGGAGCCATACATTCTGCATCCGCTCGCGGTCGCAGATATTGTCGTCAATATGCAAATGGATGTTATTTCCATTATTGCAGCGCTGTTGCATGATGTTGTAGAGGATACGACCGTTTCCCTGGAGCAGATCCGTGAGAAATTTGGCGATACCTGCGCGATGCTGGTAGACGGACTGACCAAGCTGGAACGGATTCGTTTCCGCTCCAAGGAAGAGCAGCAGAATGAGAACTACCGCAAGATGTTCATCGCCATGGCTCAGGATATCCGGGTCATTGTGATCAAGCTGGCAGACCGTCTGCACAATATGCGTACACTTAAGTACCAGTCGGAAGAAAGCCAGCGCCGTATTTCTTATGAAACGCTGGAGATTTTTTGTCCCATTGCGGACCGGCTGGGGATTTCTGCGATCAAATGGGAGATGGAGGATATTGCCCTCCGGTATCTGAACCCGCAGCAGTATTACCGTATTGCCAACCTGGTCCACAAGAAACGTGCGGAACGGGAGCAGTTCATCGACAGCGTTATCGGCCGTATCCGTTCCAAACTGGACGAAATGGGCATCGAAGGCGATCTTTCGGGCCGTCCGAAGCATATTTACAGCGTGTATAACAAGATGAGTACGAAGAACAAGCAGTTCAATGAAATTTATGATTTGCTTGCCATCCGCATTATCGTCGACAATATTAAGGATTGTTATGCCACACTCGGCATTATTCATACTCTTTGGAAGCCGATGCCTGGCCGTTTCAAGGATTATATTGCCATGCCCAAAGCAAACATGTACCAGTCGCTGCACACCACCGTGGTGGGTCCGGGCGGAGAACCGACTGAAGTGCAAATCCGCACATGGGAGATGCACCGTACGGCTGAGTTCGGGATTGCCGCCCACTGGGCTTACAAAGAAGGCAGCGGTAATAATGTCAATCCGGAGAACCGTATGCCATTTTTCCGTGAGATTCTGGAGCTCCAGCATGAGGCGAAGGATGCTGAGGAGTTTGTAGAATCACTCAAGATGGACTTTTTCTCCGATCTCGTATTTGTGTTTACCCCTAAGGGTGAGGTTGTAGAGCTCCCGGCAGGTTCTGTACCGCTTGACTTTGCCTTCCGGATTCATACAGAGGTGGGGAACCGGACGATCGGCTCCAAGGTGAACGGGCGTATTGTGCCGCTGGACCATAAGCTGAAGACCGGGGATATCGTGGAGATTCTAACCTCGAAGAACTCTTACGGCCCGAGCCGTGACTGGCTGAAGATTGCCCAATCCTCTCATGCCCGCAGCAAGATCAAGCAATGGTTCAAGAAGGAGAAACGCGAGGAGAACGTTGAAAAGGGCCGGGAAGCGATTGAGCGTGAGCTGAAACGTCTGAACGTGGAAGTTTCGGATTGGCTCACGGAAGACAAATTGTCGGAAGTGGCCAAGAAATTCGCGTTCAATGATGTAGAAGATATGCTCTCGGCAGTGGGATTTGGCGGAATTACCGCCGCCCAAATTGCTTCCAAGCTTACAGAGAAGCTGCGTAAGGAACAGGAAGAAGCAGCCGGCCATCTGGAGCTAACTTCCCAAATGAAAGAAATCAAATCAAGTGGGGAGAAGCGCAATCAGCCGACCAACGGAGTACGTGTAAAAGGCATTGATAATCTGCTTGTGCGTTTTGCGCGATGCTGCAATCCGGTACCAGGCGACGATATTATCGGCTATGTGACCCGCGGCCGTGGCGTTTCCGTCCATCGTGAAGACTGCCCGAATATTCCCGCCGAAGGGGATGGCGAAGAATCGGCACGGGTGATCGAAGTGGATTGGGAAGGCAGCATGGAGGCCAACTATAGCGTGGATATTGAGATTACCGGCCATGACCGGAATGGACTTCTCAATGAAGTGCTCCAGGCCGTGTCGGAGAGCAAGACGAATATCTCGGCTGTCACCGGACGAAGCGACAAGAACAAAATGGCGATGATTCATATGACGATTCTGATCCGCAACACCGATCATCTGCAGTCTGTGGTCGATAAGGTCAAGCGGGTCAAGGATGTATACACAGTAAACCGGATTATGCAGTAGACATCCATGCCGCTCTTTCGCGGTACTTCAGACGATGAGGTTTCATAGATGGCCCTCCATTTGGCTTCGCCAAATTCGAGGCTTTCATAACAATGTCCTCCGTTCGGACATCGTTATTTCAGGATAGGGGCAAGGAGCTGAAAGGCTAATGAGAGTTGTAGTGCAGCGCTGCAAGGAAGCCAGGGTGAGCGTAGACAGTGCTGTGACCGGAGCCATTGGTGAAGGCCTGATGCTGCTGGTCGGCGTTACCCATGAGGATACAGAGAAGGACGCCAAGTATTTAGCTGATAAAATAGCCGGACTTCGCATTTTTGAGGATGAGGCCGGTAAAATGAACTTCAGTGTCACCGATACAGGGGGGGCTATATTATCCGTGTCCCAGTTCACGCTATATGGGGACTGCCGCAAAGGCCGCCGTCCGAACTTTATGGCCGCAGCTGCGCCTGCCGAGGCAGAGCGGCTATATGATTACTTTAATCAAGAGCTGAGAGCCGGAGGGCTGCAGGTGGAGACCGGTGTCTTCGGTGCTATGATGGATGTGTCGCTGACCAACTGGGGGCCGGTAACGCTTCTGCTCGACAGCCGTGGCTAATCCATTAGTATCGTAATGAACCACAGAACAATAGGTAATGAATGATCCAAAGTGTCATACGAAGTTCCGTGAGGAATTGGCGTGAGGCACTTTTTTTGTTTTTGTAAAGGAATCTGGTTTCATGGGGCTCCCCCTTCTTTCGTACGGATAGACCCTACTTGGGCTGGATAAACTAGAAGGGATCGAGTATATGCAGATAGTGGGGAATCAGGTCATGAGACAATCAGAAAAGTCGCGGAGCTGGAGCAGCATTCCTGCATGCAGTGCAGGCTGCTGTGCTGAAGCTATGGCGGCAGCCAAGGGTTCCGATGATTATAGAGAACCTCAAGTGTTAAAAGGAAACAGCCGCAGTCTTTTGCCGCGCACCTGAGGATTAGGGAGTGCGGTTTTTCCTGTGTGTGTCTTCAGTTCACAGCTTCGTTCTTGAAGGTAAATATCCCGGAGTTGTACCCGGGTCGTTAGAAAGCCTGTCAATGCGGGTAATAGAAAGACGAAGACGAAGACGAAACTTATTGCATCCATCTGTAATGGTCCGCAAATCCTGATCAGTGCCAGAAATTCAGTGATCTTACCATTCATAAGGAGGGAACGACCATGAGTACAAGAATTCAGGCGTATTTCAGAACCGAAAGTGAAGCGGAAGGTGCGAAGACAGCTTTGATCCCTTACGGTGTGGAAGGCATAGAAGTATCTCCATTAACAGATCCTCTGGACAAAGGAGACCACCGCAGCCGTAATATTCTGCTGCCGCTGGTGCCTTACAACAATTCATCCATGGCCGGGGGGGCTTTTGGGGTTGCAGGCGCGACAGGTTCGCTTTCTGGAGCGGCCATCGTACCGGGCATCCGGGTGGACGATGATCTGGACGACAACACAGATGCACGTAGTGCCGGTGATGTACGCAGCGGATCGGATGCAGATGACCGTAATTTGGACGATCTGCATTATGTGATGGCCCTCAAGGTACCTGAAGAAAAGCATAATGAGGTTGTTGAGGTTTTGCGAGGCAAACATGCCTTTGTGGAGATTTTTGAAGATTAATGTAGGTTCAGGCTAACGGTCTCCGGACAAAAGCTTGATTAGGGAAAGAAGGTTGCTGAACATCTGAAAGGCTCCGTAACCCTTCGAGAAGGGCTTGCGGAGTTTTTTATTGGTTAATACCCAAAATATGTACTATATCTCTAGACAGAGAATAATGTTGTAGTGTAAAGTGATTTGTGGGCAAGAATTGGGGAATGTCCCGGGCAATAGAACGCTTTCTTTTCTGTAATGTAACCGTAATATTCCATTCATGATTCCTTAATATAGCGTGTTTATAATAGAGGCATGACCCCCTTTTTTATAATATATGATGATGGACCTGCAGCAATCGGCTGCAGGTCATTTTTTTTACCCGCGTGTCCAGAGGCATATAGAGAGGATGTATTTTGTTCCATGCCTTGACTTTAGCGCAGTGGTTCAGTAGAATCTAACAATATACGATATGTTATAGTGTTTTGATGACGGGACCAAGTAATCCGTAACCCACAACCCCAGAGAAGAATCCCCGCTGAATCAGCTGTAGTCCATTAGAAGGATTAACACACTGTTTACGCGCTGGCTGTAAGGATTCTGTTGATGAACGGATGAATGACTTCCCCGAGAACGCACGGCGAAAGCAGGTAATCACAGGATTGCCGCAGGTCAGTAGCCGGAGCGCGTAGGCGGGCGTTAACCGCTTTGAGCGGGTTTAGGGATGGTTATCCTGAATCCGGAATGTGGGTGGTACCACGGGTGAATTATTGGTTATGATAATCCCTCGTCCCTGTTTGTAACAAACAGAGACGAGGGATTTTTTGTTATTTTCAGGAGGGATTGGCTGTGGCAAAGGAAAGATTTGAGAAGCCTACGGGCACGCAGGATGTGCTTCCGGGTGCAGTGGAGAAATGGCAGGTTGTAGAGAGCAAGGCGAGAGATCTCTGCCGGCGGTTCAATTACCGTGAGATCCGCACACCGATGTTCGAGCACACAGGGCTCTTTGAACGCGGCGTGGGGGAAACAACAGACATCGTGGAAGGTGAAATGTACACCTTCAAGGATAAGGGCGACCGCGATCTGGCGCTTCGTCCGGAAGGAACAGCCGGTGTAGTGCGTGCCTATGTTCAGAACAAGCTGTATGGTGAACCGGATGTCAGCAAGCTGTACTATATCGGACCTATGTTTCGTTACGAACGGCCGCAGGCAGGAAGATACCGCCAGTTCCACCAGTTTGGTATTGAAGCCTTTGGAGCGGTAGACCCGGCTATTGACGCGGAAGTAGTATCTATGGGCTATCAGTTCTACAAGGATCTGGGACTGAAGGATGTAAAGGTGGAGCTGAATTCTGTAGGGAATGCGCCCAGCCGTGCGGCTTACCGCGAGAAACTCCTGAACTTCCTGCGGCCAATGCGGGATACCCTGTGCAGTGACTGTCAGCGCCGGATGGAGCGCAATCCGCTGCGCGTGCTGGACTGCAAGGTGGACCAGGATAAATTTGGCGGCGCACCATCCATTCTTGATAGTCTGGATGAGGAGTGCACCACACATTTTGAGCAGGTCAAAGCACATCTGGATGTTATGGGTGTTGAATACAGTATTAACCCCCGTCTTGTACGTGGTCTCGATTATTACACGCATACCGCGTTTGAATATAAAGCGGCTGGTATCGGCTCGATTGATACTGTTGGCGGCGGCGGCCGTTACAACGGTCTGGTGGAAGAAATCGGCGGGCCGGATCAGCCGGGCATCGGATTTGGAATCGGATTGGAGCGGATTCTGCTGATTCTGGAGAATCAGGGTGTAGAACTGGAGCCAGCCAAGCCGCTGGATGTGTATTTTGTCGCTCTCGGGGAAGCTGCAGACATGGAAATTACAAAGCAGCTGTTCACGTTGCGAAGCCTGGGGTACTCTGCGGAACGGGATTACCTTGGACGCAAGATGAAGGCGCAGATGAAATCGGCAGACCGTATGAATGCACGGTATACAGCGATTCTGGGCGAAGATGAGCTGAGCAGCGGCGTCATAGCCCTGAAATCGATGGAAACAGGTGAACAGCGGACTGTAAGGCTGGAAGACCTGGCAGCATCACTGATTTAGGATTGACATGGATAGGAATCCACAGCAATTAATGAAACCAAATAGGTATTTTAACCATAAAGGGGTAGGATAAATTATGAGTAGAAGTCATAACTGTGGACAGCTGACATTAGGGCATATTGGCGAGACGGTAACACTGAACGGCTGGGTGCAGACCCGCCGCGATCTGGGGGGCGTGCTGTTTATCGACCTGCGCGACCGCAGCGGAATTGTGCAAATCGTGTTCAACCCGGACTACTCCGGTGAAGCGCTGCAGACTGCTGACAAGGTTCGCAGTGAATATGTGCTGTCCGTTACAGGTAAAGTTGTGAAGAGAGATGAAGAAACCATTAACCGCAATCTGCCTACCGGCGAGATTGAAGTACAGATTACAGAAATCGAAGTACTGAATGCAGCCAAGACTCCACCATTCTTCATTGAAGATGGAGTGGAAGTCGATGAGTCCCTGCGTATGAAATACCGTTACCTCGACCTGCGCCGTCCGGAAATGTACAAGACCATGCTGCTCCGTTCCAAAGCGGCCAAAATCTTCCGCGACTTCCTGGACAGCGAAGGTTTTATCGATATCGAAACCCCAATACTGACCAAAAGCTCCCCGGAAGGCGCACGTGATTATCTGGTACCAAGCCGGGTGCATGATGGTGAATTCTTCGCGCTTCCGCAGTCGCCGCAAATCTACAAGCAGCTGCTGATGGTTGGCGGCATTGAACGTTATTACCAGATGGCCCGCTGCTTCCGTGATGAGGACCTTCGCGCAGACCGTCAGCCGGAATTCACCCAGTTCGACATCGAGACCTCATTTATGCCTCAGGACGAACTCCTGTCCATGATGGAATCGCTGATGCAGCGTCTCCTGAAAGAAACAATTGGTGTGGAGGTTTCCACTCCATTCCAGCGCCTGACCTACGCCGAGGCTATGGGCAAATACGGCTCTGATAAGCCGGACCTGCGTTTTGGTCTTGAACTGGTAGAAATGAACGATATCGTAGCCGCCAGCGGTGTGAAAGTGTTCGCCTCTGTCATTGAAAAAGGCGGAGAAGTGAAGTGCCTCAACGCCAAAGGCTGCGGCACCTGGACCCGTAAGGAAATTGATGACCTGGGACCTTATGCTGCACGTTACGGCGCGAAGGGCCTGGCTTGGATTCAAGTAAAAGACGGCGAGTTCAAAGGCCCAATCGTCAAATTTTTCACGGAAGAAGAGATCGCTGCTGTGAAGGAGCGCACAGGCGCTGAAGAAGGTGACCTTCTGCTCTTCTCGGCTGACAATAAGAAAGTTGTGGCAGATGTTCTTGGGGCGTTGCGCCTGAAGATCGGCCGCCAGCTTGGCTTGATCGATGACAGTGTATTCAAATTTGCTTGGGTAACTGAATTCCCGCTTCTTGGCTATGATGAGGACCAAAAGCGTTATGTAGCGGAACACCACCCGTTCACCCGTCCTATGGACGAAGACTTGCATTTGTTCGACACAGATCCTGGTGCTATCCGCGCGCAAGCCTATGATATTGTACTTAACGGCTATGAAGTCGGCGGCGGCTCGCAGCGTATATACAAGCGTGATGTTCAGGAGAAAATGTTCGATGCCCTTGGCTTCACAACAGAAGTAGCCTATGAGAAATTCGGTTACCTGATGGATGCCTTCGAATACGGCACGCCTCCGCATGGCGGAATCGCGTTTGGGTTCGACCGTCTGATTATGCTGCTGGCAGGCCGTACCAATCTCCGTGAAACGATTGCTTTCCCAAAAACAGCAAGTGCAACCGATCTGCTGATGGATGCACCTGCACCGGTTGACGCTAGTCAATTGGAGCAGCTTCATATTAGACTGGCTCCTAAGCCAGACAAAGAAAAGAAATAAATCATTTTGAAGTTCTGTAAGCTTATGCTTACAAAACTTTGATAGGAGGCTGTACGTTATGCTGCATCAGTTCTCACGTACGGAGCTGGCTATTGGACCAGAAGGTCTGGAGATCATGAAAAATAGCACAGTGGCAGTGCTCGGGATCGGCGGTGTGGGTGCTATGGCTGTTGAAGCTCTAGCCCGCACCGGAATCGGCCGGATTATCCTGATAGACAAGGATACGGTAGATATCACGAATATCAACCGCCAGATTCATGCACTGACCACAACCGTTGGCCAGAACAAAACGGATCTGATGGTGGAGCGCATCAAGCTGATCAATCCGGAATGCGAAGCGATTGCGCTGAACATGTTCTATACGGAGGAAACGTATGAGGAGCTGTTTAAGTATAATCCTGATTTTGTAATCGATGCTTCGGATACCATTATCTATAAGATTCATATCATCAAGGAATGCCTGGCCCGGGGAATTCCGATGATTTCAAGCATGGGCGCAGCCAACAAAATGGATCCAACCCGTTTTCAGGTGGCTGACATTTCAAAGACCAGCATGGACCCGATTGCCCGTGTCGTACGCCAGAAGCTGCGCAAGGAAGGTATCAAGAAAGGCGTTAAGGTTGTGTTCTCAACGGAAGAACCGGTGAAGCCGCGTGAGGATGTTACAGAACAGATTGTTCCCGCCAATGCGCCGGACCGGCGCAAAGCCAAACAACCTCCGGCCAGCAACTCGTTTGTGCCCCCGGTCGTTGGTCTCATTATGGTTAGTGTCACCGTACGCGACTTGCTGGAGGCAGGCGGCATCACTGTATAAGAAGCGCTGATTAAGAAGGATGACCGCAAGGTACTGGGAATGAATGATTTGTAGAACAAAGGGCGTACAGCCGCCATCCGGCTGTTTACGCCCTTTTATTGAAATATAAGAATTTATATGTTTCATGCTATAAATTATCCTTATATTTCTCGCTGTAACGGATACCGTCCTTAAAAGGACGGCGAAGCCGTTTCCACTTGCGGTTTATTAATGCAACAGAGGCTTACCCGTGATTCAATGATTAGTGGAGGTTTTTTTATGAAATCGAAGGTTTGGCGAAATAGTGTAGGCCTGGAGCCGGGCGACAACTGGAAAAGGGAACTCTCGGCAGGTATTCTGTCCTATTTTGCTTCTGTATATATTGTGATGGTCAACGCGGCAATTCTGCATGATGCAGGGATGCCGCTGCGGGCAGGGATGGTGGCAACACTGCTGACGGCAGTTGCAGGCTGTCTCCTGATGGCCTTTGGCGGCAAAACGCCGATTATAGTGGTGCCGGGTATGGGCATCAATGCTTTTTTCACCTATACGCTGGTGCATTCCATGAAGCTGGACTGGCGTGAAGCGCTCGCAGTAGTAGTCGTAACAGGAGTGCTGTTCGCCATTGTGGCATTTACCTCGCTGTACCGGATTTTAAGCGATGCGATTCCCCATAATTTGCAGCATGCGATTACGGTCGGGATCGGGCTGTTTCTGACGTTTATCGGTCTGCAAAAAAGCGGCATCGTTATTGCCCATCGCACGACCTTTGTCGCCATCGGCCACTTTAGTAATCCGGCTGTTATCACCTCCTGTGTGACTCTTATTCTTGCGCTGGTGCTGTTCATCCGTGGTACAAGGGGCGGACTGCTGATCAGTATGCTGACAGGTACGGGGCTGGCTTACCTGCTGGGGGCGGCACATGCACCGGAAAAGGCAGATTCAGGGCATATTTTTGCTGGATATGGTGATGTGTTTGCCGGAATGGACTGGAGCCGGGGGATCAGCCTGGTCTTCTGGATCGCTGTATTCCTGCTGCTGCTGATTGTTGTGTTTGAAAATATCGGCCTCATCTCGTCCCAGACGCTGATGGCAGGCCGTCCGGAGCGCTTCAAAAGCAGCCTCCGTGCGCTATCCATCGCCAATATCGCTGCCGGCCTGTTCGGCAGCAGCCCTGTGGTTGCGGCTGCTGAATCTACGGCAGGGATTGCTGCAGGCGGCCGCTCCGGCCTGACCTCACTGGTCACAGGCCTCCTGTTCAGTGCCACGTTCCTCTTCATTCCGCTGCTGGCCTACGTGCCGGACAGCGCCATTGCGCCGATTCTGATTGTCATCGGGGGTCTGATGGTGCAGAGCGTACGCGAGATGGATCTCAGCGACTTGACCGAGCTGTTCCCCGCATTCCTGATTATGGTGATGATTCCGTTCACCTACAGTATCGTGGACGGCATGGCGTTTGGCTTCATCACCTACCCGATTGTGAAGCTGGCTATGGGCAAAGGCAAAGAGGTTCCGCCCGCGCTGTATGGCATCGCCGGTTTATTTGTGGCCAACTTTGTGCTGCATGCTTTGATGGGATAGTCTATTTCCCTCGGAAATGGAAACCGTTTCTGCTTGGTTCAAAAGGGATGGTATTCCAGAATCTGTTGTGATATGATGAATATCCTTTTTGTGTGAGTGAAGCCAGTCTTGCACGGGGCAAATCAGGGTGTGCGCTTGCCGTGAGCAGGCGTATGCCCATAGACTTTTAGGAGGTAACTGAAATTGGAGGACAACTTTCAAAGTGCCTATCAAGAGGAAGAAGACAGGCTGAACAGCGCGCTTACGGAGATTGACACCGTTCTTGAGAGACTACGGGGCATTCCGGTATACACTGGGCATGAGTATACGGAGCAGGTGCTGGAGGACTCAAGAGAGCAGCGGCGCAAAGATCTTGCCAAGCTACGGCAGGAGCCTTATTTCGGACGGCTTGATTTTCAGGGCAAGGATGAGGATGAACGCAAGGCGCTCTATATCGGTAAAATCGGTGTAGACCGGGAACAGGTAAGCGACCGTCCGCTGGTGATCGACTGGCGTGCTCCGGTAGCGAGCCTGTTCTATTCGTTTACCGGCGGGACGGAGCCGGCCTCCTACGAAGCTCCGGAGGGGCTGATCGAAGGGCTGGTGTACCTGAAGCGGAACGTAGTGATCCGCAAGCAGATTCTGGAGCGGGTGGCAGATACCTATAACCGCGACAGCGACGCTCCGGCCGTATCGGATGAATTTCTCGTCTACAGGCTGGGCGAGAACAAGGACAACCGGCTCCGTGATATCGTCTCAACGATTCAGGAGGAGCAGGACAGGATTATCCGGGCGGCAAAGAACACCGCGCTCATTATCCAAGGCGTGGCGGGCAGTGGGAAAACCACGGTCGCTCTGCACCGGCTGGCGTTCCTGCTGTATCAATACAAGGATCAGGTATTAGCGGAGAAAATGATTATTTTTGCGCCAAACCGGATGTTCCTGGATTATATTTCGGATGTGCTGCCGGAGCTTGGCGTCGGCAATATCGCCCAGAGCACCTTCCCGGACTGGGCAGCAGATGTGCTGGGGGTTGTGCTGCCCGAGCAGAATGCAGCAGATACTATGAATCTTTGGTTTGAACGCGAAGGCGGTATGCCGGAGATTACGGAAGAAACACCAGGCCGTTTCAAGGGATCGACTGCCTTGATGGGAATTATTGAGTCTGCTATTGGCCTCCTGGAGAACGGTGCGGTGCCGGAAGGCGACTTCAGTCCCTGGGAAGGCTCAGTGCTGCGCCGGTCCATGATTTTGCGCTGGCATAATGAGGAGTACGCTCCGTATCCGCCGGCCAAGCGCAAGGAACGGGTCATGGCTCGGATTCACCGCTGGATTGAAATGGAGCTGAAGAAGAGCCCCTCGGCTGCGGCACTTAAGGACCGGAAGAAGAAAAGTGCGGCGCGCGAAAAGGCCTACAGCACAAAATGGCCGAAGTATGATCCGCTGATGATCTACAAGCAGATTTTCCGTGCCGTAAAGGTTCCTGAGGATTGGCCGGCAGAGGCGCCGGACAGAATTCCGCAAGGTGTGCTTAAGCTGACGGTCAAGGACCTCAAGAAAGGTATTTTGCATGAAGAGGATCTGCCGCCGTTGCTGTACATTCATTATTTGCTGAACGGCAATGAAGGCAGCAGCCGTTTTGACCATATTGTTATTGATGAAGCGCAGGACTTTTCACCTTTTCAGATTGCAGTACTGGATTTGTATGTAAAAGGTCATTCCTTTACCATTCTGGGCGATTTGTCCCAGGGGATTCATGCTTATAAAGGCGTGCATGCCTGGGAAGAAATGCAGACCCTGTTCGCCCCTGAGCACACGGCTTACCATGCGCTGACGCGCAGCTACCGTTCAACCATGGAGATTATCGAATTCGCCAACGGCATTCTGTCCGCCGGAGTCGGCAGCAGCCTGCTGGCCGTACCCGTCTTCCGCAGCGGAAATCCGGTTCGGCTGATTCCATACGCAGAAGAGAAGCCGGAGCATACAGCAGGCGGGGACAGCCGCATGGAGGCCGTTAGAACGGCGCTGGCATCGCTCTCGGGCCGGGAATACAGGACAGTGGCTATATTGACCCGCAGCCTGCGGGAAGCCGCAGAGCTGTACACAGAGCTTGCAGGGTCGTTCGATGATATTCATCTGATCGACGGCAGCATGACCGAATACCGGGGCGGGCTGTCCGTGCTGCCGGTCTACCTGTCCAAGGGGCTGGAGTTCGACGCTGTAATCCTCGCTGATGCGGATTCAGACCATTACGGTGACGCGGCTTGGGATGCGAAGCTAATGTATGTAGGCTGTACCCGTGCTCTCCACGAGCTGTGGATGCTCCACGGCGGCAGTCTTCCGCCATATCTTCGGAATGGGGATGGGACTGGGACTGCACTAGGGTGGCCTGAATAAGAAATTCCGTAATTTTCTTTCCCCTCCGTTCTGGTGGAGAACGATTATAACTATTCTTGAACTTGTAACCGGGGCTTCCCTATGGCTTAATAATAAGTGTCCGGCCGGGCAAGATTACTTCTGGAAGGAGGCTGATTGGAATGTTTTCAGAATACGAGGTGGTTTCCGTCTAGTGCGGAAGCCTGTATACGAGGAGGCCGCGAGGCCTCCTTATCATTTATGAAGAGTACATTACATTGAATGTAGACGCTAACCACAGGGTTTTATATAATGAAATTACGGTTTTACCAAATTTGAGGAGAAGAAAGGAGGCAGGTGACATGAAGCTGATGAACAGCGCAGTGATCGGACACAAGGGAACACACCTGTTGAAGGAGGAAACGGTACGTGAGTTATGTAAATGGAAAGGATGTGCTCCCCCCGGGTCTGCTCGAAGAGCTACAGGGATACATCCAGGGTGAACTGCTCTACATCCCGAAGAAAACGGAAGAGCGGGTAAAATGGGGCGAGAACAGCGGCTCCAGGCAAGAGATTGCCAGCCGCAACGAGGAAATTTTCTGCAGTCACAGCAGCGGCTGCTCGGTGAACGAGCTGCAGAAGAGGTATCACTTATCTGAAGAAAGCATCCGCAAGATTATTTCAAAAACACGGCTGGCGATGAACCGCTAGCCTGAACTTTGAACAAAGAGCATGGCACCCGCCAGGAGAGCGAGGTCATGCTCTTTTATTTAAATATAAGCATTTATATGTTTCACGCTATAAATGATCCTTCTATTTCTCGCTGAAACGGATATCGTCCTTTTATAGGACGACGAAGCCGTTTCCACTTCGCTTGCTGCTGCCGTGTGGTATGATAGAGAGCGGTAATGCTTCATAACGCCTACAAGATTATAGCAAGGAAGTGGAATCATGGATTTATTTTCTTTCGGTGAGGAACCCGCGGGCGGACGTCTGCTTGCAGACCGGATGCGCCCGGAGAATCTCGATGAATATATCGGCCAGGAGCATATTGTGGGACAGGGCAAGCTGCTGCGCCGTGCGATTGAAGCCGACCAGGTGTCTTCCATTCTGCTCTATGGCCCGCCCGGCTGCGGCAAGACGACCTTGGCCCATATTATATCCCATCATACGCAGGGGGAATTTGTACGTCTTAATGCGGTGGAGGCATCGGTTAAGGATGTGCGTGAGGTCATTGAGCGTGCCCAGAGCAATAAATCTTTGTACGGCTCGAAGACGATATTGTTCCTGGACGAGGTGCACCGTTTTAACAGTTCCCGCCAGGATGCGCTGCTGCCTGCTGTAGAGAAGGGCACGATAATTTTTATCGGAGCGACTACCGAGAACCCGTTCCATTATGTAAACGGAGCGCTTTTGAGCCGCTCCACGCTGTTTCAGCTGGAATCACTGACAAGTGAGCATAGCTTGGTTGCGATGCACAGAGCGCTGGCTGATGAGAAGCGGGGGCTGGGATTCATGCAGCTGCAGGCGGATGAAGAAGCGCTGCAGCATATTGCCGGCATGGCCAACGGCGACATCCGCCGCGCACTGAATGCGCTGGAGCTGGCTGCCATGACAACAGCACCGGAGGCTGACGGCAGCGTTCATATTACGCTTGCGGTAGCGGAGGAATCCATCCGCCGTCCGATTGTCAAAGCCGATGAATCGACGCAGTACGACATCCTGTCGGCTTTTCATAAGAGCATCCGCGGGTCCAGCGATGCTGCTCTGTTCTGGTTCCTCTATGCCGTGGAGAAGCTTGGCATGGACCCGATGACGTTCATCCGGCGCCTGATTGCGGCCAGCAGCGAGGATATCGGCTTGGCCAATCCGCAGGCGATGGTACAGGCGGTCAGTGCTCTCGAGGCCTACCGCAATAATGGCTGGCCGGAGGCCAGGCTGAACATCGCACAGGCCATTCTGTTCGCCGTGGAGAGTCCGAAGTCGAATGCCGTCGTGATGGCGATTTCGAACGCGCTGGATAGTATTGAGGAACTGAAATCCGCCGAGGTACCGCTCCATCTAAGGGATACGCATTATAAGGGCTCATCGGTGCTTGGCCACGAAGGATACCAGTATCCGCATGATCATCCCGGCCATTATGTGAAGCAGGAATATTTGCCGAAGGCGATTGCCCGAAGGGTCTTTTATCAGGCTACCGAACAGGGTAATGAGGCGAAGATCCGCCATAACCAAGGCTTGCGGCGCGGACAGTAGCGTACATCAAGAGGTAGAAAATATTTGCACAGAACCGTTCTTTTACGAAATGGGGCAGCATGGCCTCTCGTAAGAGAATGGTTTTTTTTGTGGAGATTGGATAGAAGTCGAATATCCACGCGAAAATATGATCGAAATGGAAATATTTTTACAAAAAATACTGTTTTCGAGAGATTTTTTACTGTAAATATATAGAATTAAATCCCTGTATATGGTATATGTGTATATGGGATGAGTATATCCTGACATGATTGTGGGAGGTGGGAGATGAATCTGGCGAATGAACACGATTACAGTCTGGACACTGGGGAGGTATTGGTCCGTGATGAAAGGGATCGAGCAGGCATGTAAGATGAGGAAGAAGAAGGGAGCTGGGCTTGGATGAACCTGAAGAAACGGAAGAAACGGAAGCAAGGCCTAATCTTATCATTATGTGTAATGTTATCATGCACGTTGGTCTCAGGAGCAGCATTTCACCCGTCAGTCAGCAAAGCGGAGGGAAGTGGATTCAATTATGCAGAGGCACTGCAGAAATCTATCTATTTCTATGAAGCTCAGCGATCCGGGGACCTGCCGGGTAATAACCGTGTGGAATGGAGAGGTGACTCCGGGCTGCAGGACGGTGCGGATGTTGGTCACGATCTGACCGGAGGCTGGTATGATGCGGGAGACCATGTTAAATTCGGGTTTCCTATGGCGTACACAGCCACCATGCTGGCATGGTCAGTCTATGAGTACAAGGATGGTTATGTGCAATCAGGCCAGTTGGATGAGATTCTTGGCAACATCCGCTGGGCAACAGATTATTTTGTGAAAGCGCATACCGCTCCCAATGAGCTGTGGGGACAGGTCGGTAACGGTACGGCGGATCACAATTGGTGGGGGCCGGCGGAGGTCATGCCTATGGCGCGTCCGTCGTACAAGATTGATGCTGCTCATCCCGGCTCAGATCTGGCGGCAGAAACTGCTGCAGCCTTAGCATCGGCATCAATCATTTTCAGGGACTCGGATGCGGCATATGCGGACAAGCTGCTGCTGCATGCGAAGCAGCTGTACAATTTTGCCGATACGTACCGTGGGGTATACTCCGATAGTATCACTGACGCCAAGCAGTATTACAATTCCTGGAGCGGCTATGCCGACGAATTAAGCTGGGGCGGAGTTTGGCTCTATATGGCGACTGGCGAACAGACTTATCTGGACAAAGCCGTAGCCGCCAGCAACTCGTGGGGCACCAATCAATCTGGTCAGTGGGGCTATCAGTGGACCCAGTCCTGGGATGACAAGCATTATGGTGCACAGCTGCTGCTCTCGCGTATCACAGGCGATCCCCGGTTTATTCAATCTACTGAGCGGAATATGCAGTATTGGACAACCGGGGTGAACGGGACAACCGACCGTGTAGCCTATACACCAGGAGGGCTTGCCCATCTGGACCAGTGGGGGGCACTGCGATATGCGGCAAATCAGGCGTTTCTGGCCTTTGTCTATGCCGACTGGGTAACCGATCCGGTTAAGCGGAATACAGCCCGGACGTTTGCCGAACGGCAGATGACCTATATGCTGGGTGATAATCCCCGGAGCAGCAGCTATGTCATCGGCTTCGGCAGTAATGCACCGCAGCATCCGCATCACCGGACTTCACATGGCTCCTGGAGCGACAGCCAGACTACCCCTGTCAACCACCGCCATGTTCTGTATGGTGCACTGGTGGGTGGACCATCCAAGACCGACAGCTATACGGATTCGATCGGCGATTATGTCTCGAATGAAGTTGCAACCGATTACAATTCAGCTTTTACAGGCGCTTTGGCCAAAATGATGCTCTTGCACGGGCAGGGGCAACAGCCGCTTAGCAACTTCCCTCCGGCGGAAACACGGGAGGATGAAATGTTCGCCGAGACTTCGGTGAATGCGAGCGGCAGCAATTTTGTGGAAATCCGGGCGCTGATCAATAACCGTTCCGGCTGGCCGGCACGCTCCAGCAGCTCAATGTCATTTAATTACTATGTGGACTTAAGTGAAGCTCAGGCCGCAGGGTATGGACCGGAGGATATCACGGTCAAAGCAGGAGGCTACAACCAGGGCGGGACTGTTTCGCCGCTGCTGCCCTTTGACGAAGCAAATCATATTTATTACACGAAAATTGACTTCACCGGCACCCCGGTTTATCCTGGTGGCCAATCGGCCTACCACAAGGAGATCCAGTTCCGGATTAGTGCTCCGATGAACACGTCTTTCTGGGATAACACAAATGATTTCTCCTTCCGGGGCGTGGCTTCAAGTGCCTCCGCTCCTGTGAAGAATCCGTATATTCCGGTGTTCGACGCAGGTGTTAAGGTCTACGGAGAGCTGCCGTCCGGCGGTAATCCCAGCGAACCCAAGGTTCCGGGCCGTCCAACTGGACTGCAGGCAGCCGCAGGAAATGCCAGTGTTTCGTTGACCTGGAATGCGGTTAGCGGCGCAGCACAGTACAGCATCAAACGTGCACTGGTCAGCGGCGGACCTTATACGGTTGTTGGAACAGTAACAGGAACAGCCTACAGTGACAGCGGGCTGGTAAATGGAGTGGATTATTATTATGTTGTAACCGCTTCAAATGCAGTAGGGGAAGGCACAGCATCCTCACAGGCCTCTGCCCGGCCGCGTGAGACTCCGATACCTGCCAAGGGAGATCTGCGGGTGCAATACCGCACGAATGATACGAATCCCGGGGATTCGCAGATCCGCAGCCAGTTCCGGATTGTGAATACGGGAACCCAGGCGGTAGCACTTAGCGGACTGAAGCTCCGTTATTATTACACTGTTGACGGAGACAAGCCGCAGGAATTTCACTGTGACTATGCTGTCCTTGGCAGCGGGAATCTAAGCGGCAGCTTTGCGAAGCTGGCTGCTCCTGGCGCTACAGCAGATTCTTATGTGGAGATTTCTTTTGCTGCAGGTGCCGGAAATCTTGCTCCAGGCGCGGATACCGGTGAAATCCAGGTGCGCTTCAACAAAGCAGATTGGACAGCCTACAATGAAAACAACGATTATTCCTATGGCGGAACCCAGCAGACCTTCGCAGATTGGGATAAAGTCACGCTTCACCAAGAAGGGAAATTGGTATGGGGATTGGAACCATAAATTGATCCAGAGAGGGAGCATGCCAAAATGATAAAGCTAAGTTCAATCAGGAAACCTATTTCCTTGGCCATGGCTGCAGTCCTGATTCTCACCCTTATGACCGGTACCTTTAATTTCAGACCCGCAACAGCAAAAGCTGCTTCGGTGGAACAGACGCGGTTCCTGCAACTTTACGCCCAACTGAAAAACCCGGTAAGCGGCTATTTCTCGGCTGAAGGCGTCCCGTATCATTCGGTAGAAACCTTGCTCAGCGAAGCGCCCAATTATGGGCATATGACTACCTCGGAGGCCTACAGCTACTGGATGTGGCTTGAGGTGTTGTATGGCTATCATACCGGGGACTGGAGCAAGCTGGAGGCTGCCTGGGATAACATGGAGAAATACATCATACCTGTTAATGAAGGCGATGGTGTGCAGGAACAGCCGACAATGAGCAACTACAACCCGAACAGTCCGGCGACTTACGCCTCCGAGTTCGGTCAGCCGGATCAATATCCGAGCCCCCTGAACGGCAAGTACACTGCGGGTAAAGATCCGCTGGATACCGAACTAAAGTCTACCTATGGCAACAATCAGACCTATCTGATGCACTGGCTTGTAGACGTGGACAACTGGTACGGGTTCGGCAATTTACTGAATCCTTCGCATACAGCCGCTTATGTGAATACTTTTCAGCGGGGCGAGCAGGAATCCGTGTGGGAGGCGGTCCCGCATCCATCTCAGGATGACAAATCATTCGGCAAAACCAATGAAGGCTTCATGAGCCTGTTCACCAAAGAAAGCAATGTCCCTTCGGCACAGTGGCGGTACACCGATGCGACGGACGCTGACGCACGAGCAGTACAGGCTATGTACTGGGCTAAAGAGCTTGGCTATAACAATCCGGTTTATTTGAACAAAGCCAAAAAAATGGGCGACTATCTGCGCTACGGCATGTACGACAAGTATTTTCAAAAGATCGGCAGTGCGGCAGACGGTACGCCGGAAGCCGGAACCGGCAAGGATGCCAGCCATTATCTGATGGCTTGGTATACCGCATGGGGCGGCGGCCTTGGCGCAAACGGGAACTGGGCGTGGAGAATTGGCGCCAGTCATACTCATCAGGGCTACCAGAACGTAGTTGCTGCGTATGCCCTTTCTGATCCGGCCGGGGGCCTCGTTCCGGCTTCAGCAACGGCGGGACAGGATTGGAGCAAATCGCTGACCCGCCAACTGGAATTCTACAATTGGCTGCAGTCATCCGAAGGGGCAATAGCGGGTGGAGCCACTAACAGCTATAAGGGCTCATACAGCGCTTATCCAGCGGGTACAAGCACATTTTATGGCATGGCCTATGATGAAGCGCCCGTCTACCATGATCCTCCGTCCAATAATTGGTTCGGAATGCAGGCATGGAGTGTAGAGCGGGTAGCTGAACTGTATTATATTCTGGCTTCCAGCGGAGATACCACTTCGGCTAATTTCCAAATGGCCAAACGCGTCGTAGAGAACTGGATCGACTGGTCTACTGACTATGCTTTTGTCGGCAGCCGTCCGGTGACAGATTCCGAGGGGTATTATCTGAACAAACAAGGACAACGGATTATGGGCGGTGCTAACCCGCAAGTGGCTACTGTATCCGCACCCGGTGAGTTCTGGATTCCGGGCAATGTGGAGTGGCAGGGACAGCCGAATACCTGGAACGGCTTCAGTAATTTCAGCGGCAACAGCAATTTGAAGGCCGTCACCAAGAATCCGGGCCAGGATACAGGCGTGCTGGGCAGCTATATCAAAGCACTCACGTTCTTTGCTGCTGGAAATAAAGCAGAGCATGGCAGCAATACTGCGCTTGGCGGAACGGCTTCACAGCTGGCCAAATCACTGCTGGATACAGCATGGAGCTATAATGACGGGGTTGGTATCACTACAGTAGAGAAGCGGGCGGATTATTCCCGCTACTTCACCAAAGAAGTGTATTTCCCTGCGGGCTGGACGGGTACTTTTGGACAGGGAAACACCATACCGGGCAGTTCTACCGTAGCCTCTGATCCGGCTAAAGGCGGAAATGGAGTATATGCAAGCTATACGGATGTACTTCCGGACATCAAAAATGATCCGAAGTGGAGTTATCTGCAATCGAAATATAACAGCTCCTACAATCCAGTAACCAAGACATGGGAGAATGGAGCCCCTGAATTCACCTATCACCGGTTCTGGTCACAGGTGGATATGGCCACCGCCTATGCCGAATATGACCGTCTGATCAACAATGGCAATGTGGAACCCACTATACCAAAAGCCCCATCCAAACCAGCGGCAGCAGCCGGCGACAAAAAGGTTGCGCTTAGCTGGAACAAGGTGACAGGTGCAGATAGCTATACGGTTAAGCGGTCAACCACGAGCGGCGGACCTTACACTACACTTAGTGTTGTCACTCAGGCCACCTATAGCGATATTAATGTGCATAATGATACAACCTATTATTATGTAGTGAGCGCCACTAACGAAGTGGGGACCAGCCCGGATTCTCCGGAAGTCTCTGCCAAACCTACAGCTGTGCCTGTACCGACAGTGGGAGATTTGGTGGTACAGTACCGCACAACGGATACGAATGCCGGCGACTCACAGTTCCGTCCACAACTGCGGATCATCAATAACGGAACTACAGCGGTTGATCTCAGCAAACTCAAGCTTCGTTATTATTACACCATTGACGGGGAAAAGGCCCAGCAGTTCAATGTGGATTATGCTACGGTAGGCAACGGCAATGTGCAGGGCAGCTTCGTGAAGCTTGTTCCTGCTGTAGCCGGAGCGGATTATTACGTAGAGATTTCATTCAGTTCGGCAGCCGGCAGCCTGGCACCTGGTGCGAACACCGGGGAGATTCAGCTGCGGATCAACAAAACGGACTGGAGCAATTACAATGAGACAGGAGATTATTCTTACGATCCAACCAAAACAGCCTATACCGACTGGAACCGGGTGCCGCTGTATTTGAATGGCGTATTGGTATGGGGGCTCCAGCCATAATTGGATTGGAATCCCGATAGAGGGATGAAGAGCCAGCACATTTTTATGTAAAATCATGCAAAAGAACCTTCAACCCACAGTTCTGTGGTCTTGAAGGTTCTTTTGCATACGGCTATATCATCAATGCGGCAAAATTACACTTGCGGCTGCGGCACGACTTTCTCGGCAGTCTCGATAATCCCACCGCCCAGGCATTGCTCGCCAAGGTAGAACACGACAGCCTGTCCTGGTGTGATCGCCTTTTGCGGCACATCAAAAGCTACATGTACCGTACCGTCTTCACGCGCGGTCAGGGTTACACCCTGATCAGGCTGGCGATAGCGGAACTTCGCGGTACACTTCACCGGGGCAGTTCCGAGTGTGCCTGCTTCGATCCAGTTCACACCGGAAGCTATCAGACTTGTCGAGTACAGACTGTGGTGCTTGTCTCCTTGAACCACATACAGAACGTTGCGTTCCAGATCCTTCTCGGCAACGAACCAGGGTTCTCCTGTACCAGAACCTCCGATGCCAAGACCCTGGCGCTGGCCCAGCGTATAGTACATGAGTCCATCATGCCGGCCTTTGACTTCGCCGGTGGCGATATCCACCATGTCACCGGATTGAGCCGGCAGGTACTGGCTGAGGAATTCGCGGAAGTTGCGTTCGCCGATGAAGCAGACGCCGGTGCTGTCTTTTTTCTTCGCGGTGTAGAGACCGGCTTCCTCGGCAATCCGGCGCACCTCAGGCTTCGGCAGATGTCCGATCGGGAACATGGCCTTAGAGAGCTGATATTGATTCAGCGCATTCAGGAAATAGGTCTGGTCCTTGTTGTTGTCCACGCCGCGCAGCAGCTTGAAGACGCCGTCTTCTTCAATGACCCGTGCGTAGTGGCCTGTGGCAACATAATCCGCACCAAGCTGAAGCGCTTTGTTGAGGAATTCCCCAAACTTGATCTCGCGGTTGCACATGACATCCGGATTGGGTGTCCGCCCAGCCTTATATTCATCGAGGAAATAGGAAAAGACTTTATCAAAGTATTCCTTCTCGAAATTAACGGTATAGTAAGGAATATCAATCTGCTCGCATACGCGGCGGACATCCTCGGCGTCGGTCTCGGCTGTGCATACGCCGAACTCATCAGTATCGTCCCAATTCTTCATGAAGATGCCGATGACGTCATAGCCCTGCTGCTTGAGCAGAAGTGCCGTAACGGAGGAATCGACGCCTCCCGACATGCCGACAACGACACGTGTATCCTGATTTGCCTTTGTCATCGAAATCACCATTTTCTATGCAAAAAATACCGGTAGGTTGCAGAACCCGGTTCAATGTGTATTATAACATACCTGTCTACCCCAGACTGCATTAGCCAACTGCAAATTGTAGCAGATCTAACGGAATATTTGACAATTTGTCCACCACTGGCGAACATTCTTGCAAAAAATTACGGTTTCCGCTCCAAATGTGTCCAAGGATATGATAACATAAGCTGAGAGCAAACATCGGAATACGTTGATATGACATTTCTCATGTGATGCAACGATTAGATTAACTAACGCCAGCAACTAAACCGAAAGAGGTGCACCTTTGAAAATATCGACAAAAGGACGCTATGGATTAACCATTATGATGGAGCTTGCCCTGAAATTTGGCGAAGGTCCCACATCCCTTAAGAGCATTGCCGAGAAAAATGGACTATCCGAGCATTACCTGGAGCAGCTGATCGCACCGCTGCGCAACGCGGGACTGGTGAAGAGTATCCGCGGAGCCTACGGCGGATATATTTTATCCCGTGAATCCGGCACAATCACCGCTGGAGATATCATCCGCGTGCTGGAAGGACCTATTTCACCTGTGGATTTCACTGAAGAAGACGACCCGGCGAAGCGCGACCTCTGGCTGCGCATCCGCGACAGCATCGCTGATGTGCTGGATTCGACAACCTTGTCCGACCTGATCAACTTTAAAGAAGAAAGTCAAGCGGATAATTACATGTTTTATATTTAATGTCGAGTAAAAAGGAGCGCTGAACCTTTGAAATTCAAGGGTTCAGCGCTCCTTTTGTGTCTGAGAAAATGAGGTGTTACTAGTATTTATCTGCCAGTCCTTTGCAACGGCTTCCAATCAGGACTGTAACTTTTAGGGGAGAAGCTTGAACTCCAAAATGGAGGGATCGCTGCTCTTTTGGTATTTACTTCTTGATACAATAATTGATACATATGATAGTGGGCCACCCCAATGAGTCAATCTATGGCATATGGAGCGGCCCCTTTAATGTCTTTATGCTAGTCTATAACAACGATCTGCCATTCACCACTTTTGTCTTTTTCGAAATAGAATGTATAGGTCATCTCCGCTCCATTGCTGTCAGTCCTCTGATTTTCGCCCTTAACAGGAACTAAGATGCGTCCATTTTCTTCAACCGCCTTCCCTAGTGCAGTGAATTTGACTGGATTGTCTAAGAGATAATCATGCTCGGAACCGATATCGGGACTAAGTGTCTTATGAAAAGCATCTACATCCTTTTGTACAATGGCATCAACAGATGCTTTGAGCTTGTCTTTCATGGCCTTATTAACAAGTGGATCATTTATTTCATCCCATTTGACGTTATTGCTACTTGATTGCGTAGAAAGCTCATTCGTCGCAGCTACCGAGTCTGGTCCTGGTATGCCATAACTGGAAGAAGATCTTTGCTTTACGGTGATCATTTTCATGCCGTCAATCTGCAAAATTTTCTTCTGGACTCACTAGATTTAAGATCGACCAGGATCCATCATCGTTTCGTCGAATTAAGTCTTGTTGCAAAAGAGTAGCGTTTTGCTTGTAACCAGGCTGTAGCAATCCGCCAAGCGTATCTAATTGGTCTACAATATTTGAAAGCGCAGCATAGACATCGCCATCGCCGTTATTAAACTGAGCAGCAAGGGTGGTTATTATCATGGAGATGGGCCAAGGAAACTCGTGGTTGATAAATCGAACATCACGATGCCGTTTAAGAATTTGGATAGCTCGTTGCAATGGGGTCTTAATGAGGGCATCAGGAACGTCTTCAATGCGTACATAAATATCCTGATTATTTTCGAAGATACTGCGTTGTTGGGCGGATTTTACTCGCTCGAACGCAGTTTTATTTTTTTCACTGAACCACTGAGCATATCCGTTAGGATTACTCGAACACCCAATCACTGTTTTCGTAAAGTTTGTTGTTTTATGCAAAATGCGATTGATTTATTTGTTGAATAACATATAATGCAAGTTGTATTATTCAATCAAGATTGGATGGTGGTATTTATATGAAAGTGGTCATTGGAGCAGGGCAGACTAAGTATGATGGTTGGCTTAATACCCAAGAAGATGAATTGAATTTACTGTCTTTGGAAAGTTGGATCAAATTATCTGAACCAGAGAGTATTGATGCACTTTTGGCAGAACATGTGTGGGAACATCTAACTTACGAGGAAGGGATTACGGCGGCGAAGCATTGTTATCATTTTTTAAAACCTGGTGGGTACATTCGTTGTGCAGTTCCCGATAAAAATTTCCGTAACGATTGGTATTAACAGATGGTTCAAGTCGGAGGTCCTGGACCAACGAATCATCCTGCGGCATCTCATAAAATAGTTTATGATGCAAAAACTTTTGTATCAGTATTTGAAATGGCAGGGTTTGAAGTAACGTTGTTGGAATATTGCTATGAGAACGGAGATTTTCATTATACATACTGGAACGAAATGGACGGGAAGATAGGAAGATCATTTCGGTTTGATACAAGGAATTCCATTAATCAATTAGGAATGGTATCCATTATTATTGATGCAAAAAAGCCGTTGCTAATAAAAAGTAATACTTAAGATTGCACGTTATAAAGGTCACCACGCGGTGGTCCTTTTAAACTGCCCTTAAAAACTCCACTGTTGTTTTATTAGATTTCCGGCAGGCTGAAATAAGCATTTGCCCCACCTGCTTTTCAAAGGACAAGTGCTTGTCTATTTCTAATCACCTGAACCAGTATAGATAGTTATCTAAATACTTGGTAGCAACCCCCTGAAAGCGTCTCAACCAAGTTTTTAATCGGCTATGAAAATTATAAACATTTTGAATATGATAGATGCCTTTCTTGACCCGCTGTTTCTTGCTGTCATTGATAGTTTCGTGTTGTAGCCCTTTTAACTTCGCAAATTTCTTATAGTTTGTAGCTGTGTCAGTACAAAGTAACGATTTTGAATCGATGTATTTACCAATTACAGAATCGATTTCTTCAGCTTTTACACGCCCCGTGCCAGCCTTCAAAGCAATCATATTGTGGTTTCGATCTTGGGCAACAACAACGGCAATCTTAAGGTCAGAAATGCCCCTTTTCTCATCCTTAGTAGCTCTTTTTTTTGCATTCCGATGTGTTACTTTTCTTCCCTTCATAGACTCACAGAAGAAAGTTTCATCACTCTCTACAATGCCTTGAAGTTGATTAAAGTCTAAAGAGCGTAAAGCATACAGAACCTTATGCCTCCAATAAAAGGCTGTTGAAATATGGATATCCAGCCTTTTAGCGATTTTAGGTAATGTATATCCTTCAACCATCATTTCCATAAATTTGACCCATTTCTCTGGATACCTTGATCCTGAAAATGGGGTGTTAGTCATATCATTAAATGTTTTATTGCAATCCTTGCAAAGATAGCGTTGGCGTGTCTTGTATTTTTCGTTTCTTTTTACAGATGTGCTACCACAATGCACACAAGCTATCCCGCCATTGAAACGGCTTTCGCGAATACGATTTAACAACTTTGTTATCTTCTCTGGTTGATCGGGGAACAAATCCTTTTTAAGAGCATTAAACAGCTCCAATTGGTCTTGAACTGAGAGTTCATTTGCGTTTTCATACACCTTGGTCCACATTTGTTATACACCTCCCCCACTCTGAATTATATCAAGCTGTAATAGAGTGGTCATGAAAGCAACAATTTATGCGAAAACAGCCTTGTTTATAAACTGGATGGGCAGGAGGAGTGGTTGGAAGAATTCAAACAATAGATGGAATGGTTTGCCTAAAAACGCTGAGATACCTGAAAAGGATGAGAGGGGATCCAGAACACATGATAATGATTTTAAAAAACAAATGCTTCCCCGATAGAGAGAAGCATTTGTTTATTCTTTAAGCTCTTTGATACAGTTCGGAGAATCATTCTTTACATTCCCAACTTCAGCTGAAACGGGGTACGCCATCATTACTTCGGCCGGATATGGTTGAAGGAGCGACATTAACGTTGTTGGATCCTGTAGAGTTCGATCCAGCCAGGTGGCTTCATCTTCAGGTTTTAAAATTACCGGCATTCGATTATGAATTTTTTTAACAAGCGAGTTTGGTTCTGATGTAATGATGGCAAAACTGCTTATTTTTTTTCCATCAGGCGCCGTCCAGGTATCATAGATGCCGGCAAAGCTAAAGATGGCTTCGGATTTCAACAGAAATCGCATGGGTTGTTTTCCAGTGGGTGTTGTTTCCCATTCAAAAAAGCTGTCCGCGGGAATCAAACACCTCTTCCTTAAAAAGGGAATCGTAAATGATGGTTTCTCAAGAAGAGTTTCCGCACGAGCATTTATTGTACCTTTAGTAGGGTCTTTCGCCCAAGAGGGAATAAGCCCCCACTTAAGCATCCCCATACGATTCGCTTGTCCATCGTTTATAACCGTTGTAACCATTTGGGAAGGACTGATATTATAGCGAGGTTCATGATACGATAGACCCACTGATTCTGGAATATAGCGTGAAATTAATTCTTCTAAGGTAACAGTTAAAGTATATCTCCCGCACATTTCGAGATCCTCCTCCCTTAATTCTCGACTTCTGACGTCATTTAATGCCTTAAGCATAAAATGTTAGACATTTTACTTAATATCAAGCTTCTTATGTACGGAGGACTTTATCATTGACATTTAATAAAAGAAGCCGTCTGCCGGAATGATGCAGCGGCGCGAGCTGATCAGGTTCCTGAAGGAGGGTTTGTCCTGAAGCGACTCCTGGCGCGCATTAATCATTTTGCTGCCTTGCTTGTCATCTTTTGACCAGGAGGGCACCAGCCCCCAGCGCAGCTCTCCGAGTCTGTTCTGCTTACCGTCATGAATGACTGCCGGGAGATTCTGCATGGGGGCTGCATTGTATTTCGGTGCATAATGGACAATGGTGGTTTCCTCGATAAAATAATGGAGCATCAATTCTTCCATGCTTACCATAATGGTATATCTTCCGCACATCTTGCAGTGGCCTCCCCGGATTTATGAAGTTATGGCAGGGGGCTTGTTTACAGTGTTGAAGCCCTCATGCTATGCTCTTTGTATTTCTCAGCATCCATTATAAAGGAAGATGCGGATGATAGCGAAGGAGTGCATCCTATGATTATAGTAAGCTCCTGCCTGGCAGGCATGAAAGTAAGATACAACGGCACGGCTTGCCTGGATGAGACTATTCAGAAGCTGCTGGACAACAATCAGGCGGTTGCCGTCTGCCCTGAGCTCCTTGGCGGGTTCTCCACTCCGAGAGAACCGGCAGAGATGGTCGGCGGAGACGGGGATGCGGTGCTTGACGGAACGGCTAAGGTCATAGACCGGCTCGGAAATGACGTCACCGGAATGTATATTCAAGGTGCCTATGAGGCACTTGAGCAAGCACGGAGGGTTGAGGCGACAATCGTAGTTCTTAAGGAGAACAGCCCTTCCTGCGGCAGCTCCATGATTTACAACGGGACTTTCACCGGCCTGAAGATTCCCGGCCAGGGTGTGACCTCTGCGCTGCTTAGACGCAGTGGCATTGAGGTCATTTCCGAGGAACAGCTTGCTTCCAGATTGAAGGAATTGGACTCTCTATAGAAATAAGCTGCGGGTTCTGCACAAAAAGGCTGCTGCAGAGGCTTCGAACCTGTGCAACGGCCTTTTTTGGAAGTGGGCTCCTGATCAACTGGAGGAAATCATTATTAATTTCTTTTACTCTTCACTTTCCCTCTGCAAACTGTTCCGATCCTGCTTAAGCCAACGTCCCCAGGACCTTGCCGAACAGGTTAGACAGTTCACTGTTTGTCACCTTGGAGAAGTTCACCGGGGACAACATCGTTTGGACTGTGGCCAGTGGATTGGATTTGCCCGCAGATGTGCTTCTGTTGCTTGCAGCCGATTCAAGACTGCTCTTCAGATGGGCCAGTACGGACTTCATATCCTCTGAAGTCAGACCCGCCTCCAGTGATGTTAACCCGCTTAGCCCGTTTGTACGGGCCATATTATCTGCATGATCAGAGCTGTCTGAGTTGTCCAAGCTATTCAGACCCCAGGCAAAAGCAGGGGTGAATCCGCCCATGGCTTGCAGCATTGCAGGAATTCCGGTAGATGCATTGGCTCTATTCAAAGTATTGACACCGTTATAACCGGCCACAGAAGAATCAGATGAAACGGATTGAAGGAGTGAAGAAAGCGCGTCTCCGCTTAAATAGGAGAGACCATTGCTGCCGAGCAGATTCTGCAATGAGCTCAGACTGCTGCCGGATTCATCAGTAGCTGCCAAAGCGGTTGAATCCATACCAGTAGAGCCTAAGCCCATTTGAATTTGTGCTAACTGAGCTCTCATATCCCCACCGCCGTACAAGGAGCCCTGTATGGAGCCCAGCGAGGCTGGGGAATAGTTATTCGTGAAGTCTTCCCCTCCAGTTTCATCCGTTCCATCCAAATTGAAGAGCAACTTGGCGATTTCATTGAAATCTGCAGCATCTGTACGGCCTGTGCCTTTTACTTCTCCGATGGAGGAGGAACGTGTCCGGGCAGCGGTTGTGTTGCCACTGGTGAGACCGTAGTTGTCGTAATACTTCTTATTGTAATAGTTGTTAATGGATAGTGACATTTGCTGTCCCCTCTCAGTAGATGTTCCTCTATTTTCCTAAAAGCCCACATTACTATATCGGAAAGAAAGCTGAAAAAAAGCTGAAGCCCAGCTGAAAGTATTGGTTCTGGCCCTCCTAAAATGTTACAATATTGTGTTTATTGACAGGTGGTAAAAGACCAGGTTCAGCAGTATAATCGAGTAGTCCTGTATGAAAATCCTGAATAACCAGAAGCGGAGATCATCGTTATGAAACCGATCTATTTGGACCACGCTGCATCAACCCCGGTTCATCCGGAGGTGGCCAAGGTCATGTATAATATGCTGCTTGAGCAATATGGCAATGCGTCCAGTGTGCACACGTACGGACGTTCCGCCAAAAAGATTATCAATGGCGCGCGCGATACCATCGCGGGCTTTTTGGGCTGTGCGCCAGATGAATGGGTGTTCACCAGCGGCGGCACGGAGAGCGATAATCTTGCCCTGTTCGGAGCGGCTGCGGCCTCTGCCCAACAAGGGAAACATATCATTACGACAGCTGTTGAGCATCACGCGGTGCTGCATACCTGCGAAGCGCTGGAGAAGCAGGGTTTCACCGTCACTTATCTGCCAGTAGATGCTGAAGGGCGGGTATCTGCTCTTGAGGTAGAAGCCGCATTGCGCGAAGATACGGTGCTGATCAGCGTAATGTACGCGAATAATGAAGTAGGAACTGTAGAACCTATACAAGAGATTGGCAGATTAGCTGCTGCGCACGGGATTCTGTTCCATGTCGATGCTGTACAGGCACTGGGGATGCTGCCTATTACTCTACGTGAGCTGCCTGTGGATTATATGAGCTTCAGTGCCCACAAAATAGGCGGTCCCCAAGGGATCGGCGGGTTGTATGTCCGGCGCGGTGCCCCGTTGCATCCGAGACAGCACGGCGGACTCCAGGAACGCGGCAGACGGGCTGGAACCGAAAGTCTGGCGAACTCAGCCGGGTTTGCCAAGGCAGTAGAGCTTGCAGTAACCGGGCTGGACCAGCGCAGGGATAAGGCACTTATGCTGCGAACAGCATTGCTGGAGGAGCTGGACCGCCGGATCGGGCGGAAGGGCTACGTGATTAACGGAGACAGGCAGGAATTTTTGCCCGGGATACTGAATTTGAGCTTTCCCGGAGCAAGAACCGATGTGCTGCTGATGAACCTTGATATGGAGGGGATTGCTGCCGCGAGCGGTTCAGCCTGCACCTCAGGTTCTTTGGAAATCTCGCATGTGCTGCAGGCGATGCAGCTTCCGGAGGATCTTTTGAACTCTGCGATTCGATTTAGCACAGGTTTGGGTAATACTAATGAAGAAATGGAGTACGTGGCCCAAAAAGTTGAAACCATCCTGAACCGGCTGCGTAAAAAGGATTAGGCTAAATGTAGCCTCGTTGCCGTTACAGTTTGAGTGCTCTTCAACCTAAGGGAACCCGTAAGTACACTCAAAGTAAAAGGGGACATAAACAGCCATGAAACTTCAAGAAATGATCGGCTTGGCTGTATACGAGGTTGAAGAAGGTAACGAAATTGGCAAAATTGTCGACGTTTTACTGGATTCAAACTGGAATATAACGGGTATTGAACTGGAAAGTAAAACTTTTTTCTCCAGTCATGTGAAAGTTGTGGCATGGGAAGATATCGTCGCTTATGGCGAGGATGCTGTCATGATCCGCAGTAAAGAGTCGATTGTGAAGGCCGACACTGACCATATACCCTATACATTTCTTTTGGGAAAAAATAAATTAAAGGATCTTCAGGTGCTTACGGCATCCGGAACAATACTCGGACGCGTATCTGATGTTTATTTTGACCAAAAGTTGGGAAACACAATAGTAGCGCTGGAAATCAGTGACGGGTTAGTAACTGATTTGATCGAAGGCCGCAAATGGCTGCCTTGTTCTGATGGAATGTCCATTGGGGAGAATTCCGTACTGGTTCCCGCGATGAGCGAAGAACGGCTTCAAAAAGCCATTAATATTGTTAACGGATAGGTGGAATGTTTTATATGAAGTGTCCAAACTGCAACTCCAAGGATATCGGCAAGATCGGTTCCCACCAGTTCTATTGCTGGGGCTGCTTCATCGAACTGACGGTCAACGGCGAGAAAATGTCCGTGTATCAGGTTGAAGAAGACGGCACACTCAGCTCGCTTGACGATTTGTTCTCCGGGGAAGAGATTGCCCAGGATTTCCCGCAGATTCATGCGTCTTCTTAAATCAGTGACAACTGGTTCAGGAGCAGAATTACATATTGCCTAATGCGCCCAAAACTCCTTGCAGCAACATGCGGCAGGGGATTTGGGCGTTTTTTGCGAAGATCACAGAATCTCTAAAGGAAGCTGCCGCAAGAACGAGAAAACGGCGGTTATTTTGCTGCGGGTATACATATACTTATCTAGGAAGCCAGTCCAGAATTACCGCTAGGGAGTGTACATTCATGGAGCAATGGTCCCAAAGTAAATGGTTCCGCCGGATGATCGGAGTACTGCTTGCCCTGATCATATTATATTTCGTTTGGCTCCTCCGTCCGATGTTAATGGGAGTTTTCGTCTTTCTCAAAGCCATCCTTGCGCCGTTCCTGGCGGCTATGATTATCTCGTATGTGCTGAATCCCGTAGTGAGTATGCTCGCCGGGAGAAAAATGCCGCGCAGTGTTGCCGTGTTGCTCATCTATGCCGTATTTCTGACCTCGCTCGCAGTTATTGCCATCAATCTGATTCCGATGTTCATCGAGCAGCTTGAAGAATTGAACGAGCATTTGCCGGAGATGACACTACATGCACAGGGACTCATGCGTAACATGAATAACAGATTGATTCCGCCTGGTGTCGAGATGGGCATGAATAACTGGTTTTTTCAGCTGGAAAACCGACTGGCTGCAGGAATCTCCCATTTTCTCGATAACATTGGTTCGACCATTGGTCTGCTGTTCAATGCCTTTATCGTGCCTTTTCTGGTGTTCTACATTCTCAAGGATTTCGATGTATTCGAACGGACCGTTGTCGCTTGTCTGCCACGCTCGCGCCGCAAGTATATGGTCAAGCTACTTAAGGATATTGATGACGCGCTTGGCAACTACATCCGTGGCCAGTTTTTGGTCTGTCTGATTATCGGGGTACTGGCCTACATCGGCTATGCGATTATCGGCATGCCTTACGCGCTGCTGTTTGCTTGTGTGGTGGCGGTATTCAACATTGTTCCGTATATGGGGCCGTTTCTGGGTGCAGCACCTGCGATTGTAATGGCTTCGACCCTCTCGCTTCGCCTCGTGCTGCTCGTTGCTGTGGTTAACACCCTCTGCCAGATGCTGGAGAGCAACGTCATTTCGCCGCAGGTGGTGGGACGACGGCTGCATCTGCACCCGCTGCTGATTATTTTTGCGCTGCTGGTGGGTGGAGAAGTGGCCGGAATGATCGGTCTGATCCTGGCTGTACCGGTTTTCGCGGCCGGCAAAGTAGTGATTCAGCATTTTCTCGCGTATTATATACGTCGGAAGCCGGTGTAAGCCGAATAATGAGGGCGTATCGCTCATAGATTGCTGATTCACTGCAGCCGCAAGCGGAAATCATTGACTCTAACTGCTTCTTTTGTATATAATGTGGGGAACATTACTGATTAATAATCAGTAAGCATAGCAGTGCGATGAAGAGGAGTATTAATTCGTGAGACCGTTATTGCAGAGAGCCGGCACAGGGTGCGAGCCGGTTAACGGAGAAGAATGAACTCACCTCGGAGTAACGGCGTTAAGCCGCAGGGTCCGCAAGCAGAGGCTTGAAGACCGCGCCTGAACCGTCGTCGATTCACCCCCGTTACCGGGTGTCAAAGTGAGTGGCAGGGTAAAGTATATCCAGCCGCTAACTAGGGTGGTACCACGGGAATTCAAACCTCTCGTCCCTAGCGATAATACGCTAGGGATGGGAGGTTTTTTTGCGGTATTGGGGCCAAGTCCAGCGGAACAGCGAATCCTGAGCTGATCTTGGACTTGGCTGCCCGTCAGGCAAAACGGGTGGATTTAAAAAGTAACAGGGAAACGGAACGAAAAAAAATTTTGGAGCTGTAGAAACAAAGTGTTCGCCTGAAAGCTTTCCCAAGGAAAGCTCACATCGGAAGCATGCGCTATTCTCGGATTTCTACCGCATAGAGCGGTTCAAATCAAGAAATCAGAGAATAACAGCGATCGGAAGCCCAAAACTTTTTTGCAGTAGAGTTCATTCCCTGGCGTTCTTTTAAGCGCAGCAGTTTTAACTAAGTAAGCAACACTCCAAGGAGGAGCATACAATGAGCGACAACAAAGCAGCAAGCACAACAGCCCCCACAGGCTACCGCGCCCAGGTGATTGAGCCGAAATGGCAGAAGTTCTGGGATGAGAACAAGACGTTCAAGACAGGTGAAGAGGTTAACAAGCCAAAATTCTACGCACTGGATATGTTCCCGTATCCTTCAGGCGCAGGGCTGCATGTAGGCCACCCGGAAGGCTACACGGCGACAGACATTGTCTCCCGCTACAAACGGATGCGCGGCTACAATGTGCTGCACCCGATGGGCTGGGATGCCTTCGGACTTCCGGCAGAGCAGTATGCGATGGATACCGGACAGCATCCACGCGAGATTACAGTGAAGAACATTGATAATTTTCGCCGGCAGATCAAATCGCTGGGCTTCTCCTATGACTGGGACCGCGAGATCAGCACAACCGATCCGGAGTATTACAAATGGACACAGTGGATTTTTATCCAGCTGTACAACCGTGGCTTGGCCTATGTGGCAGAGGTGTCGGTCAACTGGTGTGAAGCACTGGGAACGGTTCTGGCAAACGAAGAGGTTATCGACGGAAAAAGCGAGCGCGGCGGCCATCCTGTGGTCCGCAGACCGATGCGCCAGTGGATTCTGAAAATTACGGAGTACGCTGAACGCCTGCTTGAGGATCTGGAAGAGCTGGACTGGGAAGAAAGCATCAAGGATATGCAGCGCAACTGGATTGGCAAGTCGACGGGTGCCGAAGTGATTTTTGCCATTGAAGGTCATGATGCCAGTCTGGAGGTATTCACGACCCGCCCGGATACTTTGTTCGGAGCAAGCTACTGTGTACTGGCACCGGAGCATAAGCTGGTTGATCTTATTACAACAGATGAGCAGAAGGCGGCAGTATCGGAATACCGCGACAAGGCTTCACGCAAGAGCGACCTTGAACGTACGGATCTGGCTAAAGAGAAATCCGGTGTCTTCACGGGTGCTTACGCCGTTAATCCGGTGAATGGTGCTCAGGTGCCGATCTGGATCGCTGATTATGTGCTTGCCGGATATGGAACGGGAGCCATCATGGCGGTGCCGGGACATGACACACGCGACTGGGAATTCGCCAAGCAGTTTGATCTGAAGATCGTTGAAGTAGTACAGGGCGGAAATGTCGGAGAAGAGGCTTACAGCGGCGACGGACCTCATGTGAATTCCGAATTCCTGAATGGTCTGGACAATAAAGAAGCGATTGCGAAGATGATCACCTGGCTTGAGGAAAAAGGCAGCGGCAAAGGCAAAGTAACCTACCGCCTGCGCGACTGGCTGTTCAGCCGCCAACGCTATTGGGGCGAGCCGATTCCGATTCTGCACCTGGAAGACGGCACGATGAAGACGGTCCCTGTAGATCAGCTGCCGCTGCTGCTGCCGGAAGTGGATTCCATCCGCCCTTCAGGCACAGGAGAATCCCCGCTGGCCAATGTGACGGAGTGGGTTGAAACGATAGATCCGGAGACCGGCATGAAGGCACGCCGCGAGACGAACACCATGCCGCAATGGGCCGGCAGCTGCTGGTACTACCTGCGTTATATCGATCCGCGTAATGACAAGGAGCTGTGTTCACCGGAGAAGCAGAAGGAATGGCTGCCCGTTGACCTGTACATCGGCGGAGCCGAGCATGCAGTACTGCATCTGCTGTACGCACGCTTTTGGCATAAGGTTCTGTACGACATTGGTGTAGTGGATACGAAGGAACCGTTCCATAAGCTGGTGAATCAAGGCATGATCCTGGGGAATAACAATGAGAAGATGAGCAAGTCGCGCGGCAATGTCATTAACCCGGATGAAATTGTGGAGGCATATGGCGCGGATACGCTGCGTGTCTATGAGATGTTCATGGGGCCGCTGGAAGCGACGAAGCCATGGAATGAAAAAGGTGTGGAAGGCATTCACCGCTTCCTCTCCCGCGTATGGCGCCTGTTCGTGAATGAGGACGGCAGCATCAGTGCGAAAATTACCCCGGATGGCGGTACCGACGAGTTCAAACGGACCTGGCACAAGACACTCAAGAAGGTCACGGAGGACTTCGAGCACCTGCGCTTCAATACAGCGATCAGCCAGCTGATGATCTTCATCAACGATGCTTACAAGCAGGAGACCTTGTCCGCTGAAGCTGCAGAGCATTTCGTACAGATGCTGTCGCCACTCGCACCACATATCGCGGAGGAGCTGTGGCAGCTGCTCGGTCATGAAGGCAGCATCAGCTATGTGGCTTGGCCGGCTTATGATGAAGCGTTGACTGTAGATGCTGAAGTGGAAATCGTTGTTCAGGTAAATGGTAAAATCGTACAGCGTGCACTGATCCCGCAGGACATGGGTCAAGATGATATGCAGAACCATGCGCTGTCGCTTCCGAATGTGAAGGCAGCCGTCGAGGGCAAAACCGTACGCAAGATCATCGCGGTTCCAGGCAAGCTGGTCAATATAGTAGTGGGTTAAGCGAAGAACGCAATTCTGCCCGCAGCAACGGAGTAATCCGTGCTGCGGGCTTTCTTGGTTTTGGCAGCAGGGTGCCGGTTCCATGCCGGTGGAGGGATTCTAACGGTCGAGCGGCCCCTGAACGATGCCACCCAGACCGAATAAGGTGTCCAGCTTTTCGACATCTTCATCGAATTTATCGTGTGTGGTGAGGATCAGCTGCTCAAAAACCCCTTCCAGACTGGTCCGCAAGTGGCTCAGTGCTTCCGCTGTAATGCCACCGCGTACGGCTACCCGTTCCTGCAGTTCCTGTGGAGTGAAATTACCTTCGGTCAGCAGTTTACCTGTGCCTAGCAGCATTTCACCTGCGAGCCGGCCAAGCAGGACTTCATCTATGCCTGTAGCCTCAACAGCGGCTTCAATCCACCGCTCAAGAAAAAAACTGATGAACGCGGGACCGCAGCTGGAGAAATCAGAGGCAATCCGGGTATGCCTTTCCTGAATTTCCAGTGGAACCCCTATGAAAGACAGCAGCTTCAGCAGCAGGAGCCGATCTTGTTTAGTGAGCCTGCTGCCGAATATGCAAAGTGAAGTTCCGCTTTTGGCACAGTGGGTGATGCTGGGAATGATTTTGGCTATTTTGGACGGCAGCGCGGATTCCAGATGGTATAGCATCACTGGGCTGGTGATCGATACAACTATCTGTTCGCTCCGCAGGCAAGAAGAGATTTCATCAGTCAGGGATTTGAATTCCAACGGTTTAACACAGAGGAAGACGATATCGCTTCCGTCCGCAGTTTCCCTGTTGCTGCCGATGGTGATGTCCGGATGGCGTTTTTGAAGCTGCAGAAGCCTGTTCGGGCTGCGGTTGCTGGCCAGCACATCACATGGCTCAAGCGCACCCGAAGACAGGAAGGCGTCTATAAGCAGACTGCCCATGCTGCCCGTTCCGATAAATCCCACCTTCATCTAGGGTACCCTCCTTTCGGTATGGCTATGGCCTTGCAGGAATACTCTTCGTTAAATGTATGCGCAGGAGTCTTGGACAAATGACAGGTTTCAACTGTATTTTTGAAAATATACGGGTGGATAGTTGTTTACCATAAATTATTTTTTAGAGGAGGACAAGGATATGAATATAAAAGGAATAGCTTCGGTATTCGCTGCTGCCCTGCTTAGTGGTGGATTGGTATGGGCGGCGGACCGGGAAGAGAATAAGGGCATCGGCGGTTGGGAGACGCTGAACATCAGTATGGCCCAGGCGCTGGGCACAGCGGACGAGCCGGGTACAGCAGTAGCCGCTGGTGGGAAAAATGAGAAGGGCATTGGGGATCAAACAGATGAACAGAATAAGGGTGAAAGAGCAGATGCCGTGGTAACAGGCGATGTGGCTGGAGGTACGGTGACAGGAGGTAGGCCAGCGGCAGGGGACAATGCGGCCGAATCAACTGGAACCGCAGGGGTTGGAGCTACGGGAGCATCTATTGAAAGCAACGCGGGAACCGCAGGGTCCAGCGGAACAGCAGCAGCAGGGAACGGCGCAGCAGCCACAGCAGTTGCAAGCGAAGCAGATGCTTCGGGGAGCACAGTACCTTCAGGGCAGGCTTCCGCAGAAGGCAAAATAAATGTTAACACAGCAGATGCTGCTGCCCTGATGAATCTGCCTGGCATTGGGGAGAAGAAGGCGCAGGCGATTATAGACTACCGCAGCAGCAAGGGGGCTTTTCGCAGCTTAGCGGATTTGGGTGGGGTGAAGGGAATCGGGCCGAAGATGCTGGAAAAGCTGAAACCGCTGGTAGCTTTTTAAGCTAGGCGAAGCAGCTATTGCAGGTCTGATATTCATTAAGCAGACTGTGCTAATTAAAGCGGAAGGGACAGGTTTTTCCGTATCCGATGTCCTAGTGAAACACCGCCGCAATATGCTACAATAATGAACAACTATCAAAGAGAAAGTGGAGATAACTAATGACTGTAGCCTACCGCAAAAATTGGGATACTTACTTCATGGATATTGCCTGCATGGTCTCCACACGTTCGCGTTGCTCCCGCCGCCATGTCGGTGCGGTTCTGGTACAGGGCAAGAAGCTGCTGGGCACAGCCTATAATGGCGCCCCAATGGGTGTGCCGGATTGCTCAGAAGCAGGCTGCATGGTCTCGGAGCAATATGAACGTGAAGTGGTTAATGGTGTGGAGACGATGGTGATGAAGCAGCGCTGCATCCGCACCATTCACGCCGAGCAGAATCTGCTGCTGTTCACAGACCGGAGCGACCGGGAGGGCAGCACTGTCTATGTCACGGACGAACCTTGCTGGACCTGTGCCAATATGCTGGCCAACAGCGGAATTGTAGAGATCGTCTATCTGCGCCCTTACCGCAAAGATATGGAGAAGGTGGAGGCCATGCTGGGCTCCAAAGGCATCATCTTCCGGCAATTGGAGAATTATGAGCCGCCCAAGGAAACGATGATCACTGTCTCGGAATAACAGGAAGGCGCATTAACTGAAATAAAGATAAGCATCAGGGGAAGAACCTCTGTACACGCGATTGTTGCGTATGCAGGGGTTCTTTTTTGGCTGCATCCGCATGTAAGAGTCACAGTTCGCTTACGGCTATGAGGACTACAATATTCAAATACGAGGAGGAATATGGATGAAAAAAAGGCCGCTGTTAAGCTTTGCAGTGTGCTGGGTCGCGGGCAGTGTAGCGGGCTGCTTGTTTTCGGGGCATGAGCTTTTAATGTACATAGCGGGTGGTCTGCTGCTGCTTGCAATCGGTGCTGCCAGCGGGAGAAGCGGGTGGAAAATCGCTGTAGTGTTAGGACTGTCAATGGTTGCGGCTGCCCTGTACTGGGAATGGAACGAAGGAAGAAATGTCAGTCTGCTTCCGGGTGCATGGGAACAATCGGAGACAGAGCTGAATGAGTCTTATGTAAGCGCGGATGGAGTAATCGTCTCCCCTGTGGAGCGGGATGGAGACCGTGTGAGCTTTACGGTGAAGCTGTCACGGATGGGGCTAAGCGGAACCGGCGAAAAAGTTTTTGCGCAGAATCAGCGGGCGGACCGGGACCCGGGAGCAGATGCGGCAGGCGAACGGATCGCTGTACAAATCAAGCTTCAGGCTGAACCGGAGATTGCTGTGGCTGCCGGATGGAAGAGAGGAGATCGGGTAGTCATTCAGGGAGAGCTGGAGCAGCCGGGGGAGGCGCGGAATTTCGGCGGTTATGATTACCGCTCCTATTTGCTGACGCAGAGAATTCACTGGCTGCTCAAGGGGGAAGGTACGGCAAGCGTACAGGCTTCGCCTCCTGCCTCCTGGCGCCCTGCCAGCATTCTGCGCTGGAACGATACGGTGCGGGCTGCCCTTGGGGCGGAGATGGACCACTTGTTCCGGGAGCCGCATGCAGGATATATGAAAGGCCTGGTCCTGGGCATACAGGACGATTTGGATGAGGAAACATTCAAGCAGTTCTCGCAGCTGGGTCTGACGCATATTCTGGCGATCTCAGGAATGCATGTCGCGGTGTATGTCGGCGTGATCTTGTTCATCCTTAGACGCTGCCGCCTTACCAGAGAGACAGCCCTCACTGTCACTCTACTACTAGTGCCTGTATATGTGCTGCTGTCCGGTGCCGGGCCATCCATTGTGCGGGCAGGCATCATGAGTATGATTGCCCTGCTGGCTGCCCGGTTCGGCATGCTGAAGGACGGGATGAATATTCTCGCAGCCGCGGCGCTGATCATGCTGGTCTGGAATCCGTATTTGCTGCTTAGCGTAAGCTTTCAGCTCTCTTTTCTCGTGACGGCAGGACTCATGATCTATGTTCCTCTGGTGAACCCGCTGCTGCGCAGACTGCCCCGCTGGCTGGGCGGTGCCGTGTCCGTTACTTTGATTGCACAGCTGGTGTCTTTTCCGCTGACCATCTTCTATTTTAATCAGTTTTCATTGCTCTCCTTCGCTGCTAATTTGGTATTTGTCCCTTTTATTACGTTCCTGGTGCTGCCGGTGGGGACACTTGCGCTGCTGCTTAGCCGGCTCTGGGATACGGCTGCTGGTGTAACCGCTCATGTTGCTGAACTGCTGAATGATGCCACTTTTCGCGCTGTGGAGTGGACAAATGGATGGTCCGGGGGTGTAACGATCTGGAGCTCTCCTACTTTGCTGTGGATGGGGTTGTATTATGGCCTCCTCTATGGTGTGCTCTACACCATGCAGCGGCGTACAGAAGCGCGGCTGGCTCCACAGGCCATGGAGGATGAAACGAAGCCGCTGGCGGCGCTGGATCAACCGGCGGATGGCAGAGGAATAAGGCGTGCAGGGATATGGAGCGGAGCCGGGAGTAATGCGGAGCAACTGCACTTTCAGATGCCGGACTCCTTGCGCTGGAGCGGAAGGGCTATCCTAATCGGTATAGCTGCAATGGTTCTGCTGTTGTATCGGGGCTATCACTCGGAGCACCTGGGCGGTGCCGGACGGGTGAGCTATCTGGATGTTGGGCAGGGCGACAGTATTTTGATCACCACCCCAGGTGGAGCCCATATTCTCGTGGATGGTGGAGGCACTGTCAGCTTTGGCAAAAAGGAAGCATGGCGCGTCCGCCGAAGCCCGTTCGAGGTTGGAGCCAAAACCCTGCTGCCGCTTTTGAAGCAGAGGGGCATTCACAGGCTGGACGCCATCATTCTGACTCATGGCGATCAGGACCATGCCGGAGGACTCCAGGCGGTGCTTGAGGGACTACCCGTCTCGGCACTGCTGTTCAATGGAACATTGGCCAAGGGGGAGCACTACAGCAAGCTAATGAATACAGCGCTTACGGCAGGCGTCCGGCTGTATCCGGTGCAGCAGGGGCAGGTACTCGCTCCGGATGACAAGACGGAGCTGATGTTCCTCTGGCCGGACCCGCACAAGGCAGGGGAGGCCGTGCTTCCGGAGGTGGAGGAACAGAATCACGAATCCGTCGCCTTCCGGCTGCAGATGAACGGCCGGAGTTTTCTTTTTACAGGGGATATGGATAAGGCGGCGGAGGATGCAATTCTGCATGGCGGAACAGAGGCCGGGATCAGAAGCAGCGGCCCGATTGAGGTGCTGAAGGTAGCCCATCATGGCAGCAAAACAGCAACGGGCGCTGCCTGGCTGAACTTCTGGAAACCCGGTGCAGCCGTAATTTCCGCAGGAGTTAATAATCTCTATGGACATCCGAATGGCGATGTGTTGAAGCGTCTGGCTGACAGCAGCACCGCTGTGTACCGGACCGATCTGCAGGGTGAGATCCAGATGGAGGTCCGGCCGGAGGGGATCACCGTGCGACATAAGCTGGAGCCGCAGGCTCCTTGATCTTAGCTTTTTTATTGGGAAATCCGTGCTTGGCCCAAGATTTTATAATTATTCCTGAAACCGGAGGGAACCATTTGCAGCCTGAAGAGTCTTATTAGGCGAGGGGTGAGAGAGATGCAGAGCAAAGAATTGCCTTATGCGGTAGCCTATACGCCAACCATGACGCTGCGGGAAATGATGGAGACTTACGGGTCCGATGTATGGCATTATGCTTTTTTTCTGACCCGCAGCCGGGAGCAGGCAAATGATATCAGCCAGGAGGTGTTTCTGAAGGCGTACAAGGGGATCGGCAAGTACCGCGGTCAATCTACGATAAAAACCTGGTTGCTGACAATTACACGCAATACGGCGTTCAGCTTCAGACGGAACAGCTTCTGGCACAGATTCAGTCCGCTTGGAGACCGGCAAGGCCCCGGGCAGGCATCTTCCGCAGAAAAAGAAGCACTAGGCAACCATGTGGTCAGCCGGATCTGGGAGATCATCCTGGCGCTGCCGGATAAGCACCGGGAGGTGCTGGTGCTGGATATCCAGCAGGACTTGTCTGTGGCGGAGATGTCAGCTCTGCTCGGAGTAGCTCAGGGGACAGTCAAATCCAGGCTGGCGCGGGCCAGGGACAAAGTTAGAGCGGCGATGAAGGAGGAGGACTTATGAGATCAGGAGATGAAGAGAAAGACAATGTGGTAATGACCGGAGCAAAAGACTGGTATACCAAGGCCGGACGCAGCCCTTTTGCAGAGGATGGCTTTACCCCGGAGCTGATGGCACGGATAGAAGCAGCTGCAGGCAGTAAGGGGGAAGCGAAGTCTAAATTCCGTTCCGGCAAAAACCTCGGCCTCACCTGCCTGGCCGCTCTCATGGTGCTCGGTGTTCTGATCTGGCCGCTGGGTGGCAAAGGAAATGTTGCCGGGCAGCTGTCCTCGCTCTGGGAGAAGACCACGGGCGCGGCGGTTCAGCCCACACCCTCCCCTTCAGCAGCCTCACAGGGATTAGGGTTGAACATGAGCTCCGCAGAGTTTGAAATCGGCGGATTGAAGTACTATATGCCCATGCCGCTTGATCGAAATAAGTCGCGGGCTTTTGCTGTTGAGACATCTGCAGGGATTGTATGGTCACCTCCACCGCCAATGGTAGATTACATGAAGCCGAAATATACACATAACACAGAACCATACACCCTGTATTTGACCCCCAAAGGTCATTCGGAGCTGTCAGCCGCTACAGCCAAAAGAATATATACTTTTCCGCTGTATGCAGGCGGGGCACAGACCTATTTTGATTTAGGATACATCTATGGCGCCGGAGATTACCTTCTGTTTTCCCACAGCACTTATACGCTGGGGGCAGAGCGGGTACCTAACACAGGCAAGTTTTCCATAATAGATATCAGAAAGGCTGAGGCCGGAGAGTTGATAGTTCCCAGAGAACTCCTGGCATTTGATTCATCTTTTACTTTATCTTTATACTATTCCTTCATGGCTATTGATCCGGACAGAGAGGAAGTACTGCTGGTCAATTATACTGAGGATGGAAAAGATGGATATACGCAGCATAGTAAGCTTCTGGACATTGCAACCGGGAAGTCACAGGTGCTCACAGGGACCATCACCATGGAGAAGAAAGAACGGCCTGCTAAGATTCATAATAGCGCAATTGCTATGGATACCCATGAGGATTATTTCGTGGCCCATTATGAAGTAAAGGGGGAGGAGCGTACGGTAGCGATCAATATACGGAGCGGCCAGCAGTGGTTCTACGATTGGTGGTATAAAGAATACGGCCAGAAGATCGAGCCGTCTGCAACACCTAGTAAATAGCTTATCCACTAATCTCAATAATGATTACTAGATAATTTACTAAAAAAAAGCTATACTTTCTGAGTGAGTTCGGAAAGTATGGCTTTTCTGCGTGAATTCGCTCTGGCCGAGCGGTTTGGGAAAGCCGGTATTTTCTATATAGAGTGGAGCGGAAAAGATGAAGAAGCTGACGATTGAAGATGTCGCCCAAAAGGCGGGAGTATCCAAAAGCACGGTCTCGCAATTTCTGAATAAACGGTTCAAATATATGAGCGAAGCGACCAAAAACCGCATTGCCGACGTAATCGAGGAGCTGAATTATCAGCCTAACGGGCTAGCCCGCAGTCTGAAGCAGAACCGCACGCATATGGTTGGTATTATTGTGGCGAATCTCGATTATTCGCTGTCCATCCAGTGCATCCGGGCGATCGAGAATGAGCTGCAGCGCCATGGCATCCAGGTGATCATCTGTAATAGCGATGAGAATGCGGATAAAGAAAATACACATGTAGAGGCGCTTGTGGCCCGCCAGGTGGACGGGTTGATTATTTTTCCGACCGGAGACCATCCGTCTCCCTATACCCGGCTGATCGAAGCGGAATATCCGCTTGTATTCATGGACCGGCTGGTAGAAGGGATCACGACCCAGAGTCTGCTGCTCGACAACGAAATGGCCGTCAAAACAGCCATCAAAGAGCTGACCGGGAAGGGCCATGAGAATATCGCCATCTTGTCGCTCCCGCTTGGCGAGCATGCGATCACCCCCCGTAAGGAGCGGATGAGCGGCTACAAAAAGGCCATGGAGGAAGCCGGGCTCAGGATGAATGATGAGTACGTGCGCAGTGTGCCAAGAGAGGCTATTGCTTCCGCGCTGGATGAGCTGTTAAGCCTGCCGCAGCCGCCAACGGCGCTGCTCGCAGCCAACGATCTGGTGCTGGGGGAGATCCTGAAATATGCGAACCGCCATTCCATTGCAATCCCCGGCCAATGGTCGGTGATTGGGATTGATGACGCCGAATTTGCCCGGATCTACAATCCGGCTATCACAACCATCCGGCAGCCTGCCTATGAGATGGGAATGCAAGCCGCCAAAATTATGCTTTCTCTGATTGAGGATCAGGGGGACGCCATGCCGATCACGTACAGGTTCCCTCCAGCGCTGCAGCCGGGGCAATCCGTACAGGCTCCAACGCCAACCAAGTAAAACGATTTGTTCATAAGCCCCGGCGTTATCATGGGAAAAAGCCCTACACGGTCTGTCAAAGACTGTGTAGGGCTTTTATAGTATGAGCTGTTTCATCGGGATGGGTGTGCATATAGAGTGCAGCACTTGTTTGGAAGCAGCCTGCTTACACGCCTGCCTTCATAAACTTTTCCAGCCCGTCCCGGGTAGGCAGTCCATCCATGTCTCCGGGAGACATCACGGCGAGTGCGCCAATAGCATTACCGCGTTTCACGGCCTCGGCTACGGTCAGCTTTTCCAGCATCGCGCTGATTACACCGACTGCAAAGCCGTCTCCGGCGCCTACAGTATCAACAACGGTTTCTACCTTGAAGCCGTCGACATAACCTTCTTCACCAGCAGCCGTTTTGTAATATGCGCCTTCAGGACCGAGCTTGATAACCACCAGCGATACACCGCGCTCCAGGTAATAGCCGGCAATTTCTTCTGGAGTCTCAAGGCCTGTAAGGGTTTTGCCTTCGCTGAGGCCCGGCAGGAACCAGTCGCAGCGTGTAGCCAGATCGTTAATGGTGTTTACCATGGTTTCTTTGTCCGGCCAGAGGGTTGGGCGCAGATTCGGATCAAGGGAGACGGTTTTTCCGCTCTTCTTCATAAATTCCATGGCATGCAGCGAGAATTCATGGCAGGTCTTCGATAATGCCGAAGAGATGCTTGTAACGTGCAAATGCCCTGCGGAAGCGAAATACGCCTCATCGAAATCGGCCAGACTCAGCTTGGAGGCCGCGGAATTTTTGCGGAAATATTCAACCTTGGGATCACCGGTCAGCACCTTGGATTTGATCAGCATGCCGGTTGGGAATTCTTTGGTGTACGTGATGCTGCCGGTATCAATCTGCTCTTTATTCAGCGCACCAACTATAAATTGGCCGAAGTTGTCCTCGCCAAGTTTCGTTACATACCCGGTTTTGTGCTCAAGACGTGATAATCCGGTAGCCACATTGCTCTCTGCACCGGCCAGCGCTTTGGAAAAAGAAGTAACCTCGTGCAGCGGCCCCGTCTCATTGGCATAAAACATAGCCATCGGCTCTCCGAATGTAACTGCATCCAGCTGTTTACTCATGAATATTTCCTCCTCGGGGTAGCTTACAACCCCTGTATAAATGATTTGTAATTTGAAATTATCATATAAATCGGTTTTCTACAATAAGACACCCCTCACTCAAATGAATTTTTTTAATATGATCACATTGGATAGGGTGGATAATCCCTTATTATAAAAGGGTTTTTGTAGTTGTTGAGAGAATTTTTCGTTCTGTTCACATAAAAACATATTGACGTAAGAAGACATTGTTATTACTATTTTCTTATAAGGTTTTGGCTTTTGATTAGTAAATTAGATAAAATTATTTACCTAAATTAATGTTCTAAATATCAAGGATTTAACGAAAGGGAGATTTATAATGAAGAAGATAAAAGTATTGCAGAACATCACAAACGTTGGCGTGGTAGCTGTAATTCGCGCCGACCATGCAGACGATGCTTTCAAAATGTCCGCAGCCTGCATCGAAGGTGGTCTGAATAACATTGAAGTAACCTTTACCACTCCGGATGCCGACGTAGCAATCAAACGGCTGGTAGCCGAATACGGAAGCCAAGCAGTGATCGGTGCAGGTACAGTACTTGATCCTCTTACGGCAAGAATCGCTATTCTGGCAGGTTCGGAATTTGTGGTCAGTCCTTCTTTTGAAGAAGAAACCGCCAAAATGTGTAATCTCTACGGTATCCCGTATATGCCGGGCTGCATGACACTCAATGAAATGAAAGAAGCACTGAAGCTGGGTGTGGATGTATTGAAGCTGTTCCCGGGCAGCGCCTTCGGACCGGATTATGTCAAAGCCGTTAAAGGACCCATGCCGCATGTCAACATTATGCCTACAGGTGGCGTGGATCTGAACAACATGGAAAAATGGATTTCAAACGGCTGCATCGCTGTAGGCATCGGTGGCAACCTGACCGCTCCAGCCAAGGAAGGCCGCTACGACCAGATCACTGAGCTTGCCGCCAAGTATGTGGCGAAGTTCAAGGAAATTAAGGGCGCTTAAATCCCGCACTCATTAACAACTCTACAAAGATTCATTTACACAGCAGCCGGTTTGCACCTTAAAAGGGTACAGGCCGGCTGTTTTGCATCTTTTTGATTTCACTTTTGTTACAATCTTTCTATAAAAGAGTATTTGAATGATTGAAGCTTCCCCTGTATGCTTAGTAAGGATTATGGATACCGAAAAAATTGATTACAGGCTTGCAACAAATTCGCAGTCTTGCGCGTCAGTAAGATTGCATAGAGAGGGGGAACCTTCGTGGTGGAGCAGGGACTCATCAGAGCCGCTCAAGCGGGCGATCGCGACGCTCTAATCACCCTATTGCGAGAAATTGAAGGGCATGTATATAAGACGGCCTTCTACATTCTGCATAATGAACAGGATGCTTTGGATGCTTCACAGGAGGCGCTTATCCGCGTGTATACCAAAATAGGTTCTTACGAGGAAAAAGCCCAGTTCAAAACATGGGTACAGCGGATCGTGACCAACATATGTATTGATAAGTTCAGAAGAACGAAACCTACGGTTTCCATTGATGAACATGAGATGGTGTTTCCGGATACACATAATGTGGAACGTGAAGTGTTGTCCGGTTATCTGGCAGAGGATATACGGGAGGCGATAGATCAGCTTCCGGAACATCACCGTACGGTAATCGTACTGAGGTATTTGCAGGATTTTTCTTACAACGAGATTGCAGATTCGCTGGACCTGCCCTTGAATACAGTGAAATCGTACCTGTTCAGGGCTAGGCAGCAACTGCAGAATAGACTTCAGGAGTATCAGAAAGGTGGTGTATCAGGATGAAATGCGCGGAGGTGATTGAATGGATGCACCGCTATCTGGATCATGACTTAAGCCAAGAAGAAATCATAGAAATGTTCCGTCATATCGACAATTGTCCCTCGTGCGCGGATGTTTTTGACCGTCTGAATGTGCTTTCCCAGCAACTTGAGCAGCTTCCGGACGTGAAGCCACCTTTCAGTCTGGTTGATTCGATTTTGCCTCGGCTTGACGAGCTGGATCGTAGTGCCGACCAGGAACCGGTCATGACGAGTACAGAAGAATCGAAGGTTGTTCCGTTCACCCGTAAAAGCACCCGTGGCAAATTCTCCAAGGGCTCATCCCTGGCAACACGGACAGGCATCGGCGCAGTGGCGGCGGCAGTGATACTGCTTATAGCTATTTTTAACATGCCTGACAGTATGCCGGCAGCAGATGTGGATGTGGCACTCAATCAGGCTGCAGATACAAACTCTGGACAGACTATGCAAAAGACTGAAGAGTCGGCAGGATCTGAACCGGGTGCAGTACAGAACGGCAGCGGGGATAGCGTAAATGGCGCAGATAGGGCGGCAGGGATTACAGAAAAGAAAAATAATACGTTTTCGGCTTCCGGGAACAATACTTCCGGCGGTGCTGATGAGATGGTGACTTCATCTATGGCACCAACTCCGGATTCCCCGGCGGTTACACCTGACCCAACCAAACAGCCGGCATCCTTCAAGCGGCAGATCATAGCGGAGCCTGACAAGGACCCTGCCACACCTGCGGTAGAGGATATGAAGATTAGCACTTCTGGTCCGGATACCAGCGGAGCTAAGGATTCTCAGGACAGCCCGCCAAAAAGCGAAGCCGGAGCGAATAATTCCATCAGCGAGTCGCAGCAGTTTCCTTCATCGGAAGAAGCCGGGGTGATGGGCTTGCGCTCGGCACTGGTCGCACCCTCGCCTTTGACATCGCCTGACGGTCGTTTTGGCGCTGAGCTCGCAGGACAGCAGCTTGTACTCTATGCCATACCGGAAGGCGCTGCGAGAGACGATTGGACGGTGCTGACATCACTTCCCCTGGAGGGGGAATGGGTGTCCGGCCAATGGTCGGAAGATAGCCGTGTGTTCACTTATGTGACCCTGAAGAACGGCAATCAAATGACCAAGAGCTATACCGTCCCGGATTCGGTAGTATCTGCGGCACCATCCGGTTCACCATCAGCTTCTTCTACAGCACCTGCGGCTACTCCGGACGCGGCAACGTCTACAAAATAATCGCAGAGTGGAACTTTTTACTCTGTATAGGAATATACTATAGTAAGAGAACAGGAGCTATAGGGTCGTGAGAACCATCGGTATGACCGTCGGCTGGAAAGTTTCTAGAGCTTTTCCTACCGTCGTTTATATAGATGCGCCGCGGAAACGGAGCAACTTTGGCAATGCTGCCGGAGTTGCTCCGTTTTTGCGCAGATATCTGCCGTCTCCACTAGATGTCTATGTTTAAAGATGCTTTTTTGTTACAATATTCAAAGACTGAAATGGAAAAGGAAGTGGCGGGATGGATGCCAAAACGGCGGCCAAAGACATCAAACAAGGAAATGTTTCGCCACTCTACGTGCTGTACGGCAGCGAGAAGTTCCGGATGAATGAATTTGCGGCTTTTCTGGAGGATCATCTGATTGCCAAAGAGGACCGGGATTTTGCTGTCATTCCCTTTGATCTTTCCGAGACGCCGGTGCAGGCGGTTGTGGAAGAAGCGGAGACTGTGCCGTTTATGGTGGAGCGGAAGCTGTTGCTGGTGCGTGACGCCTCCCTGTTCACTGCAGGAAAAGATAATGCCAAAATCGAACATCGCATAGAAGTTCTCAGTGAATATATGCAGCATCCGGCAGAGTTCAGTGTGATCGTCTTCATGGTCAATAATGACAAGCTGGATGAACGGAAAAAAATCGTTAAGATGGCCAAGACTGCAGGGATTGTGCTTGCCTTCAACCCGTTAGGCGCAGAGGAACTGCTGCGCTGGGTCGAGAAGGGATTGCGGGACCGGGGCTGCGTGTCGGCACCGGGTGCCGCTGCGGCTCTTGTGGCCAATGCCGGAACAGGACTGCAGGGATTGTCGGCGGAAATGGATAAGCTGAGCCTGTTCGCAGGCAAGGGCGGGACCGTGGACGCCGCAGCAATTGAGAGCCTTGTACACCGCGGGACCGAACAGAACGTGTTCACGCTGGTAGAGGATATCGCCAATCTGCGCCTGGACAAGGCGCTGAATACACTCTATGAGCTGCTGAAGCAGCGTGAAGAGCCTATTAAGATTGCGGCGCTGATTGCGAGGCAGTTTCGGATGATTTTGCAGGTGAAGGATCTGTCTGCCCAGAGCTACTCACAAGGCCAGATCGCCTCTCAACTGGGGCTGCATCCGTATGCCGTCAAGCTTGCCGGTGAACAGGCGCATAAGTTCGAGAGCCAGCGGCTGCGGCAGATTCTCAGCTTTCTGGCTGACCTGGACTACCAGATGAAGACAGGGGCTATCGACAAGGTGCTAGGTTTGGAGATGTTCATGTTACGGCTGGGAGCCTAAAGGTGAACCGGTGATTTCAAGATTGTAATACCAACAAAAGCCTGCTCCGCAGCGTATGAACGCTAACGGGCAGGCTTTTGTTGGCTATTTCTGCTGAAAAACAAAAAAACCTAACCGTATGCAGCATAGCGGTCAGGTTCTTATAGTGCTCATTATTAATGTCGCCCTTGGCTTAGGCTTGAGCCTTAAGAGCGTTCAATTTCTTCGCCAAGCGGGATTTTTTGCGGGCAGCCGCATTTTTATGAACCAGGCCTTTAGTTACAGCCTTGTCCAGCTTTTTGGAAGCAGCTTGGAAAGCAGCTTGAGCAGTTTCCACTTCAGTACCAGTCAGAGCTACATCAGCAGTTTTCACAGCTGTACGAAGCGCGGATTTCTGGGAAGCGTTCAGTGCACGGCGTTTTTCGGCCGTCTTGACGCGTTTTACCGCGGATTTGATATTTGGCATTGCATTCACCTCCTGAAAGACATTCGAAATCATCAAATGATTCACAACTTAAAATAGTTTAGCATGACCGCACACAAAATGCAAGACTAATGCTTTTAATTTAACCCATTTCGGCTTGAATAAAGCAAGGCCTTCACTCGCACACTATCATCAATATGGATAAGGAGGCTGAACTAATAATGGAACTGGATCTTCAGCTATATTCGGTACGCACAGATTTGGCGCTGGAAGCCAAAGAGATGGCTCAGGGACCGCAAAAAACGCCTATTCCCGGTGTAAACGAAGAGGTAGAGGAAGCGGATGGCATTAAGGTCACCCGTCTTGCCGTAGCGAATAATGCAGGCTCACAGGCCATTGGACGCGCCATAGGAAACTACGTGACGCTGGAGGTTCCGGCACTTCGCGGCGGCGACACTGGTCTTTCGCAGAAGGTATCCGTGGTTTTTGCCAGAGAATTTGAACAGTTCATGGACAGAATCGGTATTGACCGCGACTCGTCGGTGCTGATTGTCGGCCTTGGCAACTGGAATGTGACTCCGGATTCACTGGGACCGCTCGTTGTGGAGAATTCGCTGGTTACACGCCAGTTCTACGAGCTGGTTCCCGATCAAGTCTCTCCGGGTTACCGCAAGGTGAGCGCAATTGCACCAGGTGTGCTGGGGCTGACCGGTATTGAATCCAGTGAAGTGGTCCAGGGAATCGTGGACCGTACGAAGCCCGACGTGATTATCGCGATAGATGCACTGGCATCCCGTTCACTGGAACGAATTAATACGACCATTCAAATCGCCGATATCGGCATCCATCCCGGTTCTGGAATTGGCAATAAACGCCGGGGGCTAACCAAGGAAATTCTCGGGATTCCCTGTATTGCAATCGGCGTTCCTACCGTCTGCTATGCTTCAACCATCGTGAATAATGTGCTGGAGATGATGAGCAGGCATTTCGGGCAGGTTGGAGCCGGAGCCGCCCACACCAAAGAAATTATGGGCATGCTGGACGACATCTCTGAACAGGAACGGCTGTCGCTCGTCAAAGAAGTGCTGGAACCGCTCGGACATGATCTGATTGTTACGCCGAAGGAAATTGATGAATTTATCGAAGAAATCGCCAACATCGTAGCCAGCGGACTGAATGCTGCGTTGCATGAAGCTGTGGATCCGGGCAACGTGGGAGCGTATACCCACTGAGAACTGTCCTTCGGTATACTATGCCTGCCCAGTCTGCCTGCCGGCTGCGGTTGGGCTTTTTTTTGATGGATGAACAATACTTTATTAAGAGGGACTGGTTAAGCAGGTCTTCCTTTTCTCTCATTTCAGGTTCTACCATTCCTCTTCCGCTCATAGATTGGGAGTATAAGAGATTACAGAGGGCTGGAGGAGGACATAACAATAATGAACAGAAAATGGTTTCAGCTATGGAATATCGGCCGGCTGCGGGGGAAGCTGTTGGATATTCTGTCGCTGGGGAGAACAATGCTGCTGCTGGCCGGAGGTTCGCTTGTATTTTTTATGCTGCTTGGAGCCGGTGGATTGGCCGGTCAAAAGCTGAACTCTTCACCCATTCCCTCAATGAAAGGGTTGGCAGCTTCCTTATCCAGCGGGTTTTTTATGGAACTGCTCGGTATGGAGGTTCCCCACCTGCCGAAAGGTGAAGAGCCGTCTGCATTTTCGGGTAAAAACGTAACCTCCTTCGTCTTTCGGATGCTGACCAGTGTGGACCCCGGCGACCCGAAAAGCCTGCTCTCCCGTGAGGTTCCGGGCCTGGCTGCGGATGATCCGTTTCTGCTGCGTCTGGGCTCTGGCGGGGCTAAGGATGCTCCCGCGGACTACCATCCGGGAACGGATGAGCTGGCAACTGGAGATACCGGTGGGAATGGTAAAGGGGATGAGACAGGAACAGAAGCGGGGTCAGGCGGAACAGAACCTGCGAGTGACGGATCGGACGAGCCGGATGGCGGTGAAACGGCCGCGCCGCAGCCTGAGCCTTCCATCGCACCGGATTCATCAGGCGGCAACGACAGTCAGGTCTCACCCGGCAACAGCCAGGATACTTCGATCAAACGGATCTTAATCTATCATTCCCATCCCCGCGAGGCCTATAATCCGCTGCTGGGGGTAGAGAGTGACAATCCAAGCTCCGCTATACCTTCCAAAAATGTAATGCTGGTAGGCTCATATATTACCAAAAGACTGGAGCAGCGCGGAATTGGTACTGTTCATAAACAAGAAGATTACGCCACAAAGGTACCGGATTATAATTGGAACTTTTCCTATAAATATTCAAGAATGACTGTCAAGGCTGTGCTAAGTGCCAACCAGGAAATGAACGAAATGATTGATATCCATCGTGATTCGCAGCGGCATGGCAAAACCACAGCCGTCATAGAGGGAAAAAGTTACGCTCAGGTGTATTTTATCCTCGGTCATGCGAATAAAGATTGGAAGAGGAATGAGGCGTTCGCCAACAAAATTCATCAGCTGCTCGAAAAAAACTATCCGGGTGTTTCCCGTGGCATCTGGGGCAAGTCCTCCGGGAATGGCAATAATGGTGAGTATAATCAGACTCTTTCTCCTAACAGTGTATTAATTGAGGTGGGCGGTATCGACAATTCTGCAGATGAACTGAAGCGGACGGCGGATATTTTGGCGGATGCTATCGCCGATGTGTACTGGAGCAGCCATGATGCGGAGAAAGCGGCGGCACCTGATGCCGGAGCAGACACCGGGAAGCAGAGTGACTGATTCGTAAAGTAGAAAGGAGTGCATGAGATGTCGCGGTTTGGTAAAAAACTGGTCGTAGTCGGCATATCGTTGGGGATCGGCATATTGGCAGGCATGCAGTTCAGCAGCAGCTTGGGTACAAATGCTTCTACAGTACTGCCTGGCTGGAATGGTGCAACCGGGACAGCTCAAACTGCCCCTGCTGGCCAGAAGACTAAGGCGCATTCTGTCCCAGTGGCAGGTTTGACGCAAGGCGGGCAAGCCTATATGTATGTTCCTGTGGTTGTAGACCCGGTTACTGGCGCGTACTCGGTTGTCCCGGTGCAGCCGCAAACCCCTGCGGGCCAGAGCGCAGCCGGCAATCTGCCGCAGCAGGAGGTTCAGGACTACAGCAGTATGAGTCCGGAACAGATTCTTATCCCTGAAGAGCAGAAGCCCACAGTGGACAAGCTTGCCGACAAAACAGCGGGGCTGCTGCAAGAAGCGTCACAAAAGAGCATCCGCTGGGTGGTCTCGCTGTTCGATTCCGCGGAGAAATAGACTGACTCGGACCCCGCAATGCGGCCCATGTGAATTCTTGATTCGTTCAAAAAAGCGGATTCACCTCCCTCAGGGGATGGAGAATCCGCTTTTTTCTCTGCCGCAGACCTTTTCTTGGAGCGTTCGGGGCAGGCGGGATTGATGGGTGAAGCGCGTACTGTTATAATAAGTGGATTAACATTAGGCTGTCTGTGGGGGTAAGGAATGACTGACGTTCAGAAAAGACAACAACAAATCCGCAATTTCTCGATTATTGCACATATAGACCATGGTAAATCGACACTGGCCGACCGCATTTTGGAATACACAGGCGCGCTTACTTCGCGCGAAATGCAGGAGCAGGTGCTGGACCAGATGGATCTGGAGCGCGAACGCGGCATCACCATCAAGCTGCAGGCTGTGCGCTTGACCTATCGTGCCGATGATGGACAGGATTATTATCTCAACCTGATTGACACACCGGGGCATGTCGATTTCACGTATGAAGTTTCCCGCAGTCTTGCGGCCTGTGAAGGCGCACTTCTGGTGGTAGACGCTGCACAGGGAATTGAAGCCCAGACCCTGGCCAACGTATATCTGGCGCTGGACAACAACCTGGAAATTCTGCCGGTTATCAACAAGATTGACCTGCCGAATGCTGATCCTGACCGGGTGAAGCAGGAAATTGAGGATGTCATCGGACTGGATACCAGCGAAGCGGTACTTGCTTCCGCCAAAGCTGGTATCGGCATCAAGGAAATCCTGGAACAGGTAGTGAAGCAGGTTCCTGCACCCACTGGAAATTCCGAAGAACCGCTGAAGGCGCTGATTTTTGACTCTCACTATGATCCGTACAAAGGTGTTATCGTCTATGTGCGTGTTATTGATGGCAGTATCCGCGCCGGTTCGAAGATTAAGATGATGGCAACGGACAAGACCTTTGAGGTTATTGAGGTCGGTGCGTTCATGCCGCGTATGAGCATCGTATCCGAACTTAACATCGGTGATGTTGGTTTCATCGTAGCCGGAATCAAGCATGTCGGCGATACCCGCGTGGGTGATACCGTAACAGATGCCAAGAATCCGACACCGGAGCCGCTGCCGGGTTACCGCAAGATCAACCCGATGGTCTATTGTGGTCTCTATCCGATCGAAACCTCGGATTACAATGACTTGCGCGAAGCACTGGAGAAATTGCAGCTCAACGATGCTTCTCTCAGCTTTGAGCCGGAAAGCTCAAGCGCGCTGGGCTTTGGCTTCCGTTGCGGCTTCCTTGGACTCTTGCACATGGAGATTATTCAGGAGCGGATTGAGCGTGAATTCAATCTGCCGCTGATCACCACGGCACCAAGCGTAATTTACCGCATTAAGCTGACCAACGGTGAGATCATTCAGATCGACAACCCGTCGCATTATCCGGAGATTGGCACGATCGACTATATTGAAGAGCCGTATGTCAAAGCCGGAATCATTGTGCCGAATGATTACGTAGGTACGGTTATGGAGCTGTGCCAGAACAAACGCGGTGAATTCGTCAATATGGAGTATCTGGACACAAGCCGCGTCACCATCACATATGAGATTCCATTGTCCGAGATTGTCTATGACTTCTTTGACCAGCTGAAATCAGGAACGAAAGGCTATGCTTCCTACGATTATGAAGTATCGGGCTACCGCCAGTCGAACCTGGTTAAGATGGACATTCTGCTAAATAATGAGCAGGTGGATGCCTTGTCATTCATCGTCCACCGTGACCGCGCTTATAACCGCGGCCGCATCATTTGTGAGAAGCTGCGCGGGATCATTCCGCGGCAAATGTTCGAGGTGCCGATTCAGGCTTCTGTCGGAACAAAAGTCGTGGCCCGCGAGACCGTTAAGGCGATGCGCAAGAACGTGCTGGCCAAATGCTACGGCGGTGACATTTCGCGTAAGCGGAAGCTGCTGGAGAAGCAGAAGGAAGGCAAGAAGCGCATGAAGCAGGTCGGCAGCGTTGAAGTGCCGCAGGAAGCGTTCATGGCGGTGCTTAAGATTGACGAGTAGCTGTAAGGCGAGCTCCGGCTCGTACTGAGTAACAATCGTTAGTGTGTTCTGACGGGAAGCCTGATGGCTTCCCTTTTCTGGCTAAATAGCTTGAACTTTGAAATATACAACCAGGGAAAAGTGGCGGAAGAGAAGTTTGGAACTGTAGGAGCGAATGCGTCCGCCTTTGTCTGCGGATTTCCACCGCGAACAGCGGTACAAATCAAGAAATCTGCAGACAACAGCGGCCGGAAGTCCAAACATTCTCAGTAGTCACGACCATTCCCGAAGTAGAACCATCACAAGTTCAATCTATATAGATATATATTTTAATAATTTTGAACAAAGGAGACAGCTATGACAAACCTGAATAATGGCCGTCCCCCAGAGGCCGTATACATTCATATCCCTTTCTGCACCAATAAATGTTTTTACTGCGATTTCAATTCCTACGTCCTGAAGGATCAGCCGGTCATGGATTACCTGCAAGCGCTGGACCGGGAGATGGAACTTACGGTGAAGAATACTCCGCCTGGTGTGATCAAGACGATTTTTGTCGGCGGGGGAACACCTACGGTGCTGAAGCCGGATGAAATGGCCTATTTTCTAAAATCGGTCCGCACACATTTCCCCCAGTGGGATGAGAATATAGAGTTCTCTATGGAAGCTAACCCTGGTACCACAGATCAAGATAAGCTTGCAGTCATGAAGGAAGGCGGCGTCAACCGGGTCAGCTTTGGCGTACAGGCTTTTCAGAATGAGCTGCTAAGCGGCATTGGGCGCATTCATAACGTGGATGATGTCTACCGCAGTCTGGAGAACGCGCGCAGTGTGGGTCTGCATAATCTGTCGGTAGATCTCATGTTCGGACTGCCGAACCAGACCGTCGATATGCTGAGGGAGAGTATAACCAAGGCACTGGAGCTAAATTTGCCGCATTATTCAATTTATAGCCTCAAGGTCGAGGAGAATACACTGTTCCATACCCTCTTCAACAAGAACAAGCTTCCGCTGCCCAGCGAAGAGGATGAACTGGAGATGTACCTCCTGCTGATGTCTACTATGGAAGCTGCAGGTTACGGGCAATATGAGATCAGCAACTTTGCCAAGCCGGGAATGGAGAGCCGCCACAATATTACGTATTGGCGTAATGAGGATTACTATGGCCTAGGGGCCGGGGCGCATGGATATGTGAAACGGCAGCGGCATATGAATATCAAGGGTGTCAATCCGTACATTGAAGCTTCACTTAAGGGACTGCCGCGTCTGGACAGCTTCAGGGTCTCCGAGCAGGAGGCGATGGAGGACTTCATGATGGTTGGCCTACGCATGCGTGAGGGGGTGTCGGATCAAGCGTTCCAGGCACAGTTCGGGAAGTCTCTGCAGGATATTTTTGGAGGATCGCTGAATAAAATGCTTGCCGCCGGCTTGCTCGAGCAGGATGGAGACATCTATCGTCTAAGCAAGCAGGGTATCCTGTTCGGGAACGATGTTTTCGGTGAATTTGTCGGGGCTTTGACAGAGGTTTAATTTTAAAATACCTCTTGAATTGTAATTCACTCTGTTGTATATTTATTCATATTAACAACAAGGGGTGAGTCAAAGTGCTTGTCAAAACGGAGAAGGTCCGCCAGTCGGCTCCTGCGGGAGACCACAAGGTGATATGCAGAAATGCTACGGTGGAGGATGTAGAGCCGCTGTATTTAATGATAGAAGAATACGCTCAGAGCGGAATTATGCTTCCCCGTTCCAGGCAAGCACTGACCCGCCAGATTGACCAGTTCGTGATTGCCGAATTAGACGGCAAATTCATCGGCTGCGGATCGCTGTTCAGACTGGGCGCTGATCTCGTAGAGGTCCGTTCGATCGGATTGCGTGATGAGGGTAAAGGCAAAGGCGTGGGTTCGATGATCCTGGAGAAGCTGACGGAAGAAGCCAAACGCCAGAAGATTCCCAAGATTATGGCGCTGACCTATGCAGTGGATTTTTTTCTCAGAAACGGCTTTACCGTCGTGGAGAAAGAGATTTTCCCGGAGAAGGTCTGGACCGATTGCGTGAACTGCAAGAAGCAGCATGCCTGCGATGAAATCGCCGTGCTGAAGAAGCTGGATTAATAACCGAGAGGCATTAGCCTTCGGGTTTACCTTATATAATACAAAACCACTTTTCTGCAGGCCGAAGCCGTTTGCGGAAGAGTGGTTTTTTTGATGCTTTTGATAACCATCGAATGAATGAGGCCAAAGAAGAATTTGGCGGCAACGAACGTGAAGCTTATGCGTATAGCCGATGGGTTATTTCACATATATCAGCTTACGCTGCTCTTCCACCAGTCTTGCAAGTTCAGGTGTAGCATAACAGGAAGGATGGAAGGCTTCGAACATCGTGTTATATGTAATTCTTCTGCTGGAGCCATCGGTCATTTCAATTTCAAGCCAGTATTTATCTCCTACCCATTGTTTGGTCTCTTTCGACAACTGGTCAAACGGGATGTATTTGAGCTTCGGATACTCCCGGATAAATACGGCGTTAGCCTCAGGTGTGAAATCTTTCAGAGGACTCCCGTCCATGCCGCTGGTAAAACGGACGGTCTTGATTTTGCCTTCAATATCAAGCAGGTCGTTCATCGTTTGGGCAGACGGATTATCGGTAGCCTCATACAGCCTTTCACCTGCCATTAACCGGGCCGAGGTTTTATACCCTTTTACTGCGTAGAGTGGTGTTCCCACTTCCAGCACTGTGGCGTCTCCATTCTGCATGGGATTGCGCGGACACTGATGATCGGCTTTGCGGTAGTTGATTTTACCGATACGGTCTCCTGTTTTCAACCCGCTGATGTCTCCGTCGTTATTATCCATGTAGGTAATGTCATTCCATCGGAGGACAGAAGCATAGTCTACATCACCGTAATAACATTTGTACGGCCCCATTTTCTCCGGCATCCCACCCGGCATGCAGCCTGACAGTATAAGAGCGGCCATCATCATGCTAAATGCAGCGAGTAACCATCGTTTTAGTGACTTCATTTCACACCCCCATAAATAACAGACGAAGGAGTGGGGAATTGGTTGCGGAATGCATACTGAAATATGGATTTATCTTGAATAAAATGTAACTCTGGTTTATCCTTTTAATTAGGACGTTCGTTCAATTTCATCAAGGAAGGTAGTATTATGAATAAAAGGCATTATGACAGTGAGGAGACCCGGTCACTTATTGCAGACAAGGCGGCGCGGCTCTTTGCGCAAAAAGGTTTTTCCGGAACTTCAATCGCTGATATTTCCAGAGAGTCCGGCTGCAGCAAGGGGCATATTTATTATCATTTTGAAAATAAAGAGAAGCTCTTTGTCTATCTCGCTCTGGAAACGATGCGTTCCTGGAAAGAACGGTGGGAGGAGGTTTCCGTAAATTATGGAACGGCTGTAGAGAAGCTCTACGCAATGGCTCATTTCGTCCAGAACAACTTTAAAACGCCGCTTTTGCAGGCTGGACAGGAATTAGGCAGCAACCCGGCGACTTCACCAGAGACAGTAGCACAACTGAGAGGGCTCGCTTCAACGCCTATGCATGCTTATTATGAAATATTCAAGCTGGGATTGGAGAACGGAGAATTCGATCTCACTGAAGCGGAGCTTACGTCTACGGGTTTCTTGTTCGGAACATTGCTCGGCGGGCTGTGTCAATATTTGTATACGATGGAGTCTATAGCGTTAGAGGGACTTTTCCAGCGCAGTGTGACTGTTTTTGTGGATGGGATTCGAAGTAAAGGGTAAAAGGCAGTAAGTGCCTTCTGCTTAGTTAGATTAGAACGAACGTACTATTTTGTTCCACTGTAGTGAATTGATACACACATACATAGGTAAGGAGAGATGAGAAATGGTAAAGATTACACGGGTAGGGATCGTTACCGGAGGTGCTTCAGGTATTGGCAAGGCCTTGTGCAAAGAGCTTTTAACAAGAGGGGTGTACATTGTTATCGCTGATCTGAACGCGGAGGAAGGGCTCAGGACGGCGGCTGAACTTGAGCGGATGGGCGGGGAGTGCCGCTTCATTCCGGTGGATGTCACTGATGGAACTGCGGTAAAAGCAATGGTAGATGGTATTTACCGGGATTTTGGGCGTTTGGATTATATGTTCAACAATGCGGGAATTGCGATGTACGGGGAGATTGGGGATATGACACAGCAGAACTGGCAAAGGATCGTGGATGTGAATCTGTGGGGAGTCATTCATGGGGTGCAGGCAGCCTATCCTTTAATGATGAAGCAAGGTTTCGGGTACATAGCCAATACGGCTTCTGCAGCCGGTCTCGGACCTGCTCCTGGAAGTGGTGCTTATTCCGCGACCAAGCATGCGGTGGTGGGGCTGACGACTTCTCTGCATTATGAGGCAGAGGTATACGGTGTCAAGGTAAGCTGCTTGTGTCCGGCATTTGTCGACACGCCGATTTTTGAAAGCGGTGAGGCAGTACATATGGATAAGAAGAAAGTATTGACCCAGGTGAAAACAAAAGCTTATGACACCCGAGTATTTTGCCGCTCTAGCGTGTAAAGGCTTGGAGAGAAATGAAGCGCTGGTGAACCCGATGCCGCTGCGCCGGACGATGGATATTATGTTTACGCTTTTTCCTTTTCTGCACCGCAAGGTAATGCAACTGGTCTGCCATACAGCGCGGGAAGCCCGGCTCGGCTGAAATGGGCGAAGCGAAGATATTGAACTGACTTGACAATGCCAAGGTCAGTTTGGTATTTTTGTATTAGTGGTTAGCACTCATCTGACTAGAGTGCTAACGAATCGGGAGCCGCAGCCGACAGGAGGGGATTTGCATGTTAACCGAACGCCAGAGAATGATATTGAATGCCATCGTAGATGATTACATTACTTCTGCCGAGCCGGTTGGTTCGCGAAGCATTTCCAAACGGGGAGATGTAGGCTATAGTCCTGCAACCATCCGTAACGAAATGGCCGACTTGGAGGATCTGGGCTATCTGGAACAGCCTCATACTTCTGCAGGCCGGATTCCTTCCCATAAGGGCTACCGCTATTATGTGGACCATCTGGTTCCATGGAATTCGGCTGAATCGGCGGAAATGGGCACGATCCGTGAATTTTTTGCCGAGAAGCTTAATGCCACGGAGCAGGTTATCCAGCATGCGGCAATGATATTATCTAATATGACGAATTACACTTCCATCCTTTTGGGGCCGGAGGTTTTTCATACTTCATTGCGCCATTTTCAGCTGCTGCCGCTGGATGACAATACCGCTGTGGCGATCATTGTTACAAGCACCGGCCAGGTAGAGAATAAGACCGTAAGTATTCCACCGGGAATTTCTCTGTCCGAGATGGAGAAAGTAGTTAACCTGCTCAACAGCAAGCTGGTGAATGTTCCGCTCTATAAGCTGAAGAGCCAGCTGTATTCCGAGCTTGGGGAGGAAATGCAGCGCCACATCTCCCACTATGAGGAATTAATGAAGGTACTGGACACGGCACTCGAAAGTGACCATGAACAGCGTATCTATCTCAGTGGAGCGACTAATATGCTTACCCAGCCGGAGTTCAAGGACGTCGATAAGGTGAAGAATATTCTCGACCTGCTGGAAGAAACGCCTACACTCCTCAAAATGCTTACTCCCGCATCCGGGGGGACCGGAATGCAGGTGCGTATCGGCATGGAGAACAAGCATGAGGCTTTTGCCAACTGTAGTCTGATTACTGCCACGTACTCGCTGGACGGGAAGGCGCTTGGGAGCATTGGTATCCTGGGTCCGACCCGGATGGAATATGCGCGCGTAATGGGCATACTGGGGATTCTGTCCCGGGATTTGACAGCGATGCTGGCACACTGGTATAAGTGAACAGAGCGTAATTGATTTCGTGAATGATTTTAAGGAGGTGAAGACAACTTGAAAGAGGAAAAGATTCAGGATACTAATGAAATTAAGGATCAGGCAATACATGAGAATCAGGCTGCCGATGAGGCTGAAACAGCCCCTGAGAATGGTGCAGCAGCTTCGGAAGAGGCCTTCGAGGAGGCTTCGGGAACTGGAGAAGCAGCAAGACGCCTGCAGGAGCTGGCCGAAGAATATCAAGGACGTACGCTGCGTGTGCAGGCCGATTTTGACAACTTCCGCCGCCGTACCCAGAAGGAAAAAGAGGAACTGGCACAGTATGCCACAGCCAAGCTGGTAGGTGAACTGATTCCGGTACTCGATAACTTCGAACGCGCAATTGCCACAGTTCCGGCCAGTCCGGAATTTGAGGCCTTTAACAAAGGTGTGAATATGATTTTCCAGCAGCTGGAAGGGATTTTGAAGTCTGAAGGCCTTACAGCCATGGAATCGGTAGGACAGCCTTTCAACCCTGAATACCATCAGGCCATCATGCAGGTGGAGAGCGAGGAGCACGAGGAAGGCATCGTGACGGAAGAGGTCCAAAAGGGCTATCTCCTGAAGGATAAGGTTCTTCGTCCAGCCATGGTCAAAGTCAGCATGTAGTCCTGTCTATATATGCCGGTTGTAAATGAGTTCCAATCCATTACTTAATAGAAAATCCAACTGGAGCCAAGGCTCCATATCATTTTGAGGAGGCACATTACTGTGAGTAAAGTTATCGGTATTGACTTAGGAACCACCAACTCTTGCGTGGCGGTTATGGAAGGCGGCGAAGCTGTCGTAATTCCAAATCCGGAAGGTGCGCGTACAACCCCATCGGTTGTAGGCTTCAAGAAAGACGGCGAGCGTATCGTCGGCGAAACAGCTAAACGGCAGGCCATTACGAATCCGGACCGCACCATCGCTTCCATCAAACGTCACATGGGCACGAACCACAAAGAAAGCATTGACGGCAAAGACTACTCTCCACAAGAGATCTCGGCCATGATTCTGCAAAAGCTGAAATTCGATGCTGAAGCTTATCTGGGCCAAACTGTTACTCAAGCGGTTATCACCGTTCCAGCCTACTTCAATGATAGCCAGCGTCAGGCAACCAAGGATGCAGGCAAAATTGCCGGTCTGGAAGTTCTGCGTATCGTGAACGAACCAACAGCAGCGGCTCTTGCATACGGTCTGGAGAAATCTGAAGACCAAACCATCCTCGTCTATGACCTTGGTGGTGGTACATTCGACGTATCCATTCTTGAACTGGGCGACGGCTTCTTCGAAGTAAAAGCTACAAGCGGTGACAACCGTCTTGGCGGCGACGACTTTGACCAAGTGGTTATGGACTTCCTCGTAGCTGAATTCAAAAAAGAGCAGGGCATTGACCTTAGCAAAGATAAAGCAGCAGTACAACGTCTGAAGGATGCCGCGGAAAAAGCGAAAAAAGAACTGTCCGGCGTACTGACTACTACGGTATCCCTTCCGTTCATCACGGTTGTTGACGGCGTGCCTCAGCACCTTGAAATCAACCTGACCCGTGCGAAATTCGACGAGCTGACTGCAGGTCTGGTTGAACGTACACTGGGACCTACCCGCCAAGCTTTGAGCGATGCAGGCATGACTCCTGCTGATCTGAACAGAATCGTACTCGTGGGCGGTTCCACACGTATTCCTGCCGTACAAGATGCGATCAAGAAGCTTACCGGTAAAGAGCCTCACAAAGGCGTTAATCCGGATGAAGTGGTAGCCCTTGGTGCAGCCGTTCAAGCGGGTGTATTGACTGGTGACGTAAAAGACGTGGTATTGCTTGACGTAACTCCACTGTCCCTGGGTATTGAAACTGCGGGTGGCGTGTTCACGAAGATGATCGAACGCAATACTACGATCCCTACAAGCAAATCGCAGGTCTTCTCGACCTTTGCCGACAACCAGCCAAGCGTGGAAATTCACGTACTGCAGGGTGAACGCCAGATGGCGAACGGCAACAAGACCCTGGGACGCTTCATGCTGAACGAGATTCCACCGGCACCACGCGGCGTACCGCAAATCGAAGTTACCTTCGATATTGACGCCAACGGTATCGTAAACGTATCGGCAACGGATAAGGGCACCAACAAGAGCCAGAAGATCACCATCACTTCTTCCAGCGGCCTGAGTGACGCAGAAGTAGAACAAATGATGAAGGATGCCGAGCTGCACGCTGAGGAAGACCGCAAGCGCAAAGAATTGGTAGAAGCGAAGAACTCCGCTGACCAACTCGTGTATTCTACAGATAAGGTAATCAAAGACCTGGGCGATAAAGTGGACGCTTCTGAAGTAGATAAAGCGAACGCTGCTAAGGATAAGCTGAAAGCTGCTCTGGAAACTGACAACCTGGAAGAAATCAACGCGGCTACAGAAGCGTTGACCGAGATTGTACAGCAATTGTCCGTGAAGCTGTATGAACAGGCGGCACAGGCTGAACAAGGCGCAGAAGGCGGCCAGGGAGCTTCTGAAGGCGCGAAGAAAGACAATGTTGTAGATGCTGACTACGAGGTTGTTGACGACGAGAAGAATCAAGGGTAACCTTAGACGATAAGTTTATTTTGAACGAAGGGAAGGTCAAGACCGGGGCATCCCGTGTTTTGACTTTCCTTTTAACATGTAACAGGGAGTTTGAGTATTGATGTACGGAGGTGAAAGCAGTGGCAGATAAACGCGATTATTATGAGATTCTGGGCCTCGGAAGAGATGCATCAGACGATGAAGTGAAGAAGGCGTACCGCAAGCTGGCGCGCCAGTACCACCCGGACGTCAATAAAGCCAGCGATGCAGAGGCTAAATTCAAAGAAGTGAAGGAAGCCTACGATGTGCTTAGTGACGGCCAGCAGCGTGCACGGTATGACCAGTATGGTCATATGGATCCCAATCAGGGAATGGGCGGCGGCTTTGGCGGCGGTGGCGGTGATTTCGGAGGGCTTGGCGATATTTTCGATATGTTCTTCGGCGGCGGTGGCCGTCGTGATCCGAACGCTCCGCAGCGCGGCGGTGACTTGCAGTACACCATGACCATTGAGTTCAAGGAAGCGGTATTCGGCAAAGAAACCGACATCACCATTCCACGCACGGAAACCTGCGATACCTGCTTCGGCTCCGGTGCCAAACCCGGAACCAAACCGGAAACCTGCTCCGTATGCCATGGCAGCGGCCAACAGGAGTTCGTTCAGAACACACCGCTTGGACAAATGCGAAACCGCCGTCCTTGCTCTAATTGCTCAGGTACTGGTAAAATCATTAAGGAAAAATGTACAACATGCGCTGGCCAAGGCAAAGTCAAGAAACAGCGTAAGATTCATGTCCGTATTCCGGGCGGCGTTGATGACGGTGCACAGCTGCGCATGACCGGCGAAGGCGAAGGTGGTACACGCGGCGGTCCGGCAGGCGATTTGTACATTGTTATCCGTGTGAAGACGCATGATTTCTTCGTACGCGAGAACGATGATATTATGTGTGAGGTTCCATTAACATTTGCACAGGCAGCGCTTGGCGACGAGATTGAGATTCCAACCCTGACGGAAAAAGTAAAGCTCAAGATTCCGGCAGGCACACAGACCGGAACCTTCTTCCGGCTGAAAGGCAAAGGGGTTCCACATCTGCGCGGCTCAGGAACAGGGGATCAGCATGTACGTGTAATCGTCGTGACTCCTAGCAAGCTCAGTGATGAGCAGAAAGACCTGCTCCGCCAGTTTGCTTCTTACAATGGAGAAAACACACATGAGCAGGAGCAATCCTTCTTTGACCGTGTGAAGCGTGCATTTCGCGGCGACTGATTGTTGAAGGTTCTGAAGTTACAGCGATAAAATATTGATTTACACATAGACGTCTGCCCGTTCTCTTAGAGGACGGGCAGACGTCTTTTGCCGGGTAAAGTTGATCTATTTATTTCTGGATGAACGCAAAAAAAGATCGTGTATGGCTCAGCCATACACGATCTTTTTGTTACAGCAGCTTGGTGTTCTCCGGTTCAGGCTGGAGAAACCGAAAGCATACTCTGAACTACTCGATCAGACCAATCTTGTTAAGGAGCTCGTAGAGAGCAGCAGCAGCTGTCTCACGGGTTGCTGGAGCAGTAGGATTGAAGGTCGTTCCAGTTTCACTGCCGATGATGCCGGCTTTGGACAGGGATTGCAGGCTGTCCTTCGCATAAGGTGCTACTTTGGCACTGTCGGTGTAAGCAGTGAACGAAGGATTAGCGGACTTCAATTCGGTTCCTGTCAGCTTAAGCGCTCTGTCTAGAATAACAGCAAGCTCTTGACGGGTTACCTTTTGAGTTGGAGCAAATTTGCCTTTGCCAATGCCCAGAATCAGGCCTGCTTTGGAAGCAGCGGCAACATCTTTAGCATACCAGTCCGATGATTTCACATCGGAGAAGGTAACGCTGGCATCGGTGCGCAAACCAAGTGCACGGGTCAACAGTGCGGTGAACTCAGCGCGTGTCAGATTGCTCAGCGGCGAGAAGATTGTCGCCGAAGTACCTTGGATAATCAGCTTGTCAGCCAAGGTCTGAATCGCAGCAGCCGATTTGGAAGAAGCGATATCCTTGAAGGCAGCAGCCGGTTTGCTTACTGCGGCGTACACCGAGAAGCCAGGGCGACTAACTGTAACGATTGTCGTTCCATCCGTCTGAGGCGCGAATACAGAAGCAACCGGGGTTACCAGTCCATTCTCTTCGAAGAGCACGCCTGCAGTTTTTGGCTGGATTGCACCAGGTACTGTAAAGGATCTCTTAATGAAAACATTATTTGGAACGTTCAAGTAAGTGCTGCTTGTAGCTGTAGTCCATGAAGCTTCAAAGGAAATCGGGGTTCCGATTACCGTCGAACCAGGGGTACTTGCAGACAACTTGCTTGCAGCGTCAGGCTGTTGCTTAATGTCAAGCTTCAAGCTTTGACCAGCAGGAGAAGCTGAGAGCAGGGATACCGGCAAGGATACAGCGGAACCGCCAATACTAACAATGATGGAGCTATCCGAGTGGATGCCTGCCAGCAGCTTCACTTGATCAGCAGTCAAGCTTAGCACTGCAGATTTGTCAGAGATGGTGCCTACGGAGATCACAACGGCAGACTTGGAGGCAGCGGCTTTAGCCAGAGCTGACTTCAGATCAGTGTCGTTAACGGTTACCGTGGTTACGCCATCCTTCGATGCGGTTACCGTGGTTACAGTTACCTGTGTTGCCCCTTCTTCCACAAGGGATTTAGCTGTACCCGGGATCACTGGTGTTGTCGGTGCAACTACACCGCCGCCACCTCCGCCTGTTGACGGAGCAGATCCTGTAATAAACCGGAAAGAGGTATAGGTGCTGTAATATGTGCCTTCTTGGTTCAAGTCAATCTTAATAGGTCCTTTGGTATTGTCTTCTGCAGTGATGGCCAGAATCTCAAGCTTATAGATCCCATCGGTAATCGTTGCTACTGCAGGGTTGCCGTTGGCATCAACGATAGGATCACCGTTGCTGTCATAGGGCTGGTAAGTGGCTCCGATAACCGTGCTGTAGCTGCCAGGTGCAAAGAATTTATCCGGTGCGCCCGTAGTGGATACCTGGAAAGACCCTTTTTTGGCATCGTCCATACCCACCAGATTGACTTCATAATAGTTGATATCTTCAGCTTTCAGTTTGTAGGAAAGAACAGCGGATGAGCTGGAATACACAATCGGCGAACTAATCACCGCTTCCTGTACGCCTGTGCCCCAATCAGGCTGTTCAGCCTTATCATTGACATGGACAGTAAATGGCAGATGCAGCGCCGGTTGTCCAGGGGCTGTCAGAACAACTTTACCTTGGTAATCCTTTTTCGGATCAGCGTCAGCTGAAACGGTAACATTCAAATTAAATTGGGTTGTACCGTATGCGGATGCTGTTACAGTGGTTTTGTCCAATGTAGCAGTAACCTTATTCGGATCACCATAGTTCCAGTCAACGGAAGCGGTGTATGTTACGTTGCTTTTGCTGACGTTCTTCAACTGAAGTGCCTTGCTGGCCGTGGAGCCTGGCACCAGCACTCCAAAGCTTGTTGAAGGATTGTAGTTGGTGATTCTTTGAGAGAGATAGTTCTTGTCAAGAATAGAGATAGGTTCTACGGCTTCTAGGAGTGCAGGAGTCAAAATTGCATTTTCAACATTGGCCCGTCCAGGACCTTGAAGGTACAGGTCTTCCGGATTTCCATTGTAGAGGATCGGATCTGCAGTGTTTGCCAGAGCAGCACGAATGTCAAACGGTGTATATTCCGGATGCGCCTGCTTGATCAGCAAGGATAACCCTGCGACATGCGGAGTAGCCATGCTGGTACCGCTATTGCGTTTATACGCTTTGGAATAATCGCCACCATAAGCAGGGTAAGTGGACAGCACTCCGTCACCTGGAGCAACAATGTCCGGTTTGATGCTCAGATTGCCATCGACATTTGGACCCCAGGAGGAGAAATCTGTCATTTCATCACCTGGGGTCATTTCCATCTCGTAGTCAGCGCTAAAAGTGAAGTAAGTAGGTTTGTTCTTATTTGCAAGAATAGTTCTTGCTAATTGACGCCCCTTATCTCCTTCAAGGTCAAATGTTGGTACATTTTGGTATCCATCACCGAAGTTAAGGCCTATGAAATCGGATCGATCTGTATAGCTCTCATCCAGAATGGCTACCTTCTTACCATTTTCGGTTTTAAAATTACCATTAAAGATGATGAGCGCTTTAACCTTATGGGCTTTGGCATTAGCAATCTTGACGTCAAAGGTCAGATCACCACGAGATACCAAAACAATTGTATCACTGAGATCTCCCGCCGGATAATCTTCGTTTGCTCCCAGATTAGCATATTCGACCTTGACAGGCTTAGTGCCAATGACTGTAGAGAAATCAGATTTTCCCAGCTCGTATGCCATAACGTTGAATGGATAATAGGTGTCATAAGTAACCGAAGTAACAGAGTCAGCAGCTTCTGTCTTGAACTTGCCTGAGAAAGCTTTAATAGGACTGTTTACGGCCCCAACAGAGATCGCCAGCTGGGATGTAGCAGGGGAACCGAGTGAAAAATATCCGGCTTTCCCATTGTTGCCGTTCGCGATAACTGCCACAACGCCTGACAAAACGGCGTTATTAATCGCAATCGAATCCGGGGAGTTCACATCTTTTTCGGAATCTGAACCCAGGGACAAGTTGATAACATCCATGCCATCCTTTACCGCGTGCTCAATACCGTCAATAACTTGAGCGGATGAACCGGAAGCTCTGCTCGGATCTTCAAGATTCCGTCCCAGTACTTTGTAGACATACAAATCCGCTCCGGGAGCTACCCCTTTTTGAGCAACATCACTTTTTGCGGTGTATTGCCCGATGATGGTGCCTGATACATGCGTACCGTGAGAAGTACCTTCATAGCCTACGCCATATGGATCTTTATCGGGGGTCAGCGGAACTTCTTCATAAGGATCATTGTCCTGATAAAAGGAGTCATAGCCGCCTTTGTAAGCTGCTGCGATGTCCGGGTGCTTATAGTCTACACCAGTATCGATGACGCCGACTTTCAAGCCTGCACCATTAATTCCGTGATCCGCAGCCCATGTGGCACGAATCTGCTCGAGTGGAGCATTGTCGTTTCTATAAGTAGTATCGGTTACTGTCTGATCAGGAAGAGTGTACCAGGTGCTGTTCGGATAAATGGAAGTAACGCCGGAAATCTTTGCCAGCTCGGGAATCTTGTTCGCCGGAACGCTAACTTCAAAGCCGTTCAATATGGTGTCATACTTGTAGTTGACGGTAAGGCCAATGCCTTTGGCTTTAGCCTGGTCAAGCACACTGGTCTGCTGGCTCTTTACCGCAGCTTCCGTAGCGGTTTTGGCTAGAGCTGAGATTCCCTGCTTCGCCGCGTATTTGCCGACAGCAGCAGGCTGGCCGCTTAATTGAACAATGACCCGGACATTATTTGAGGATTTGGTGTTGATCTGTGGAGAAATAATAGTCGGATTTGGTTGAATCAAAGATGTTAGATGATTGCTAAGTGATGACGTCTGCAAGCTGCTGGCGGCGAAAGCCGCACCCGGAATCATACCGGCTGTCACGCCCAGTGATAAGGCTAGTACAGACAGCTTACGAGGTAGTTTTGTCCACTCCAAATGTAATCCCCTCCAAGTTATGTTGTTAATTCTGGCTCACATCTCTCCTGCTTCAGACAGTCAGTGCGGATTCTCCTTTTCTATTGATCCCTTTTATTTCCGTCTAGATTAGTAGGAAAAATATTAAGAAGATTTTACCACCGGTAAAATGTAAAATCCACATAAAATTTATGAAGTTTTGAGATGAAACCGTTTTTGATGATGTGAAATGTGACATGGTCATCCTTATAATGGAAATAGCAAATCAGAAAAACTTGGATATATCTCCAGGAAAAATATACAAACCTTGAATTGCGTTAGAGAACATAACATGTAAATGACTGTAAGAAGGTATACCATCAATGTGTAAAACCTAAATTCTAGTGATTTATCCTCTCCTTTTGGCGGTTTGTTTCTTTTCGGTAAAGTAAGGCACCAGGATGTATAAAATTAAGTATATTTTACAGTTAAGCAGGGGGATGTTATATACTACTTTTGTACCATATTAAGGAAAAAATATGGAGATGTCCCCTAAATCCTAGTTTTTTTGTAGGAAATGCAGAAAGGTTATAAGGCAATGCCACTTTTGATAGGTTACGCATAAATTTCTCCCCCTGAAACCAAAATAGAATGGTACACATGGCGTGTGGCATTCCAGGAAGGCAGGGATATAGATGTCCGAAAAAAATATACTGGCTTATTTTAAAAGTCCTGAAGCTGCAGAGGCAGTCTCCCGTAAGCTGCAATCCCTCCGGGTTATTGATATGTCGATAGACCGGTTCAGCAAATATCCGGGAGGCGCCCGATATTCAGGAAATAATCCGTTGACGGGGGATATTCCAAGTCTGGCAACCATGACGCTTAATTCCACGCTGGATAGTCATTCTGCCGGAATTTTGGCGGCAGCGGATTCAAGTGCCAGCGGGATGAGTCATGGCGGAGAGGGAGGGCCGACAGGCCGAGATATTTTGCTGACGGTTGTGCTTGATTCAGAGGTTTTTGATCAGGCGCTGTCCTTAATTGAAGAGGCTGGCGGAATGCTCTGATGCCTTAGGGCTCTATACAATCTTATAGGGATGAATCTATATGGGAGGGGGGAATTCTAATGGACAGAGAGAACTCGAAAATCTTCTCTAAGACTGACAAAATGAAAATGCTCTATGAAGCGAAGGCCGAGGATGTTGTCTATTCTGCGGCAGAAGCAGACACGGATGACCTAGAGGCGCAGGACCGCTCACTGGAGGCTGACAAACGTCAGCTTCATGAGATTCTGAAGAAGGAATAGACCTTAAGTTATTATAGAAGATACCCCACGGCTGTGGGGTTTTTTGCGTTTAGGGCAGAGAGTGTGGCAGGAGCATTACTAGCAGGGAGAGAAGTATCTGCTTCCGCCAAGGAATACGTAGTATAATTAAGCATACAGGGTAAATAGGGGGATTACTATGGATAACATCGTGTTATGGAGCGGGCTGGCTCTGGTGGTGGCACTGCTAACCTTTTTGAACCAGAAGCAGGTCTACTCTTCCAAAGTAAAAAGGGCTTACGGAGAGCTGCGTGAACTAACCGCTAAGATCCGCAGCGGGCAGTCGGAGAACGCTGATGTAAGCCGCTGGGAGAGCGCGCTTGCGGAAATGGATAAGCATCCGAATGAATTCAACAAGCTGGAGGCGGAGATTGGCTTTCGCCGGGCTTTTGTCACATACCTGGAGCAGCACTATCCTCAGGACCCGAGATTGCCCGAGTTGCGGGAAGCCGCAGCTTTCCAAAAGGATTCTGTCTGGGGTATTAAAATGGGCGATTATGGTTCGAAAAAGTAACTGTCCCAGAAGGATGGAATGGGATGGTGTACCATTTCTTCTTTTATAAGTGGGAGGAATAAAGAACGTTGGTTGATGGAAATCTGCCAAAGAGGGGCCTGCAGCCATTTGTGGCTGCAGGCCCCTCTTTGGACTAGAACTCATAGCTATCGGTCAGGCTTTCTTTGCTGCTGCAGCTTTTGACAAGAATACTGAGGGAATAAAAGCAGCTACCGTGAATCCAATCGACCACCAAAAGGCTGCATGAAATGCGTCTGCAACCGTCCGGGCATCTGGTGCTGAATGGCCCGAAAGCTGATGTGCGATGACAGTTGCCAGTATGGCCGCTCCAAATGCTCCCCCGATGGTCTGGAAAATCCGTATTGAAATACTTGCATGTGGAACCTGATCCTTGCGTAATCCGTTATAGGCCGAAACCATAACGGGAATCAGGAGTCCGTTCAGAGCCGCGCCCCTTACCAGCAGCGCCGCTGAGAGCAGAAGCTGATTGGTGTCGGGACCCGCGAAGGCAAACGGCAGTGTTGCCGCTACTGTAACAAGTAGACTTAGGATCACGATGATCCGCGAGCCCATTTGGTCGGACAGCCTCCCTATCCAGCTTCTGGTCAGCAGCATGCCAATCCCCTGAGGGATTAGCAGTACACCCGTATAGAGCACACTTTCACCACGTACCTGCTGATAGTATAATGGCAAGAGGAGCAAAGCTCCGTTCATGACCATGCCTGCAAGGAACACTGTAGCATTCGAAGCGGAAAAAATGCGTGATTTGAAGAGACGCAGGTCAAGCAGCGGTGCTTTTTTGGTACGTAAAGCGTAGATGATAAAGGCCGTCATAAGGACGAGACTTGTCACCAGGGGAAGGATTACCCGGCTGCCCTTCAAACCGCCATAATTACTGATCTGGGCAATGCTGTAAATGAGCGTGGCGAAGGCTGGTGACAAGAGAAGAAGACCGGCTATGTCGAGTGACTGTTTGCTTGGGGACGGCTTGTCAGACGGTATTCCCCGCCAGGCCAGCAAAAGGGCAATTATAGTAATGGGAATATTCACATAGAATATCCAGCGCCAGCTTAAGGCGTTAATCATGATTCCGCCCAGGACAGGACCGAGAATGGGGCCCAGTAAGGTTGGCACACTGATAATCGACATCACCCTTCCGAGATTTCGGCCACCCGTGGTCTGGACAAGCACTGTTTGCAAGGTAGGAATCAATATCCCTGCGCCGACTCCCTGCAGAAGCCTGAAGCCGATCAGACTGCCAGGATTCCACGCCAGAGAGCAGAGAACGGAGCCTGCAAAAAATACAACGAGTGCAAACATATATACCTTTTTGCCGCCAAAACGATTGACAGCCCAGCCGGAAACCGGTACTGCCATGCCCATGGTCAGAATATATCCGGTAATTACCCATTGAATGACCGAAACAGTGCTGTTCAGATCATATCTGAGTGTGTCTATCGCCACATTGACCATCGTTGAATCAAACAGCGGCGCTAGAGCACCGAATACCAGTACAAGGGCTACTTTAAGTACAGCAGGATCGAGCTTTTCAATCTGTGCTTTTTGAGGTTTGGCTTGAATATCTGACATGTAAAGACTCCTTCCACGCACCTTTTAAGGTACGGTACGTACCGTACCTTATTGATAATAAGGTATACTATCTTTACCTGAAATGCAATGAAAAAATGGTGAATATATATGAAAGAAGGAATAGCTATGGATCAAACACAAAATGATCTGTTATCTCCACCTGAGCAATCAAAGGGGGAGGAGGATCAGCCCAAGGGCGCACGCCGCCGTGGCGATGTCCTGGAGAATGCTATTTTGCAGGCTGCCTGGGAGGAGCTTGAAGAGGTTGGATATGCCCAACTGACGATGGAGAATATTGCGGTACGGGCAAAAACAAACAAAACCGCCATATACCGCCGCTGGCCGAACAAAGTCAAGATTGTGGTTGCGGCCATCGTCAAGCATGTGCCCCAACCGGATATTTTTGCCCCGGCAACAGGGGACCTTCGCAAGGATGTGATTAATCTGCTTCAGGGAATCTCGAAGCCCATGCAAAAGATTGGCGCGGAAACCATGCATGCTCTGATGGTGGAGTACCACGGCAATGACCTGTCCTCGCAGCTGATGCGTCCAAAAACTGAAGATAAGTTGAACATCGCCATGAAGAACATTTTAAAAAACGCGCAGAAGCGTGGTGAGGTCAGACTGGAACAAATCAATGAGCGGGTGATTTCTCTTCCTGCTGATTTATTGCGCTATGAAATCCTCACCACCCATGAACCGGTATCGGATTCAACGATTTTGGAGATCGTGGATGATATTTTTTTGCCGCTGGTTCGTCAATAGTTGCTGCCGATAAGCTGTATATTTGAGCGGGAGCCTATTTTGGCAATAATTGTTAGGTAACAACCATCATAGAGGACAACCAAACTCCATATGCATAACTGTAGATGATTCCATTTATGCAAGGGAGGAATAGCCATTGGATGAATTTGTGGCCCGGTCGCTAGATGAAATACGTTTTTGGTCCAGGATCATGAAGGAGCATTCCTTTTTTTTGGGTTTGGGGTTTAGGGCTGAGGATACGCAGCTCAAGAATGAAGCCAACCAGTTTTACGCTATTTTTGAGGAGATCGAGCGCAGGTCCTATGAATTCCAGATTGGGGTTGATCCCCACACCATTCAGGCTTTTAATACGGAGGTTCGTATTGCGGCGACCAATATCTGGGCGTTCAAAAGAAAGGTGCTGGGCCTGATCCTGCAATGCAAGCTCCCGGGACAAACGAATTTTCCTTTACTGGTGGATCATGTTAGCCGGGAGGCTAATTATTTCAGAAACCGCTTGGAGGAGCTGAATTCGGGAAGACTCGAACCGCTGCCTGATGCCATAATTGATGAGAATGTCTTTTTCCTGAAGATCATGGCCGATCATGCCAAATTCATTGGTCATTTGCTGGACCCATCAGAACGGAAACTGGTCGATCAAGCACGGGAATTCAGTAATGATTTTGATAAGCTACTGTTTCAGGCCATGGATTTGAGCCACATGCGACCGCAATCTCAAACACCTCCGCTCCTCAGCCAGTTCGTGGACGAAAATCGGGTATCTGTAAAATCATTGCGTGATTTCAAGAAAACCGCACGTGATCTAATCGATGAATGCCGGATCAAAAGCATCATTCACCCTTTACTGGCGGATCATGTATTCCGTGAAGCAGAACGCTTTCTCTTTATTCTCGATATGTTTGATCAATCGTTATCCGGTGTTAAAGTGAACAAACGGGAAATCCTGCATTAATATTCCGAATGAAATTAGCTGCAAAGGCTCAAAACCGCCGGCAAAAAGTCTGCGGTTTTTTTGTTTTTTGTGGAGGAAGTATAAAATTGTTTTTTTACCGTAACGATTTATGGAACAATTTCTTCATTTTTGTAATCCAAAGCTCTGATTTAACCGTTAATATGAAAAAGGGATAAAGTGAAAATTTGAAGTTCGCAGGATCATAAATTTGAGTGTTACGGGGAGAAGTCATTATGGAGAATGTATCGGCCCAGGAAGTTACAGATGCCCTCGTTATTAGAGCTTTGGAAAAAAACCTCGCCTTGATCCGCTTTAATCTTGAGCGCAAAGTGGCCTATGTCAATGAGGTTTTCGCCAACTCAATGAAGTACAGATCACAGGATATGTACGGAATGCAGCACCGTGAATTTTGTTTTCCTGAATTCGTGAATAGTCCGGATTATGAAATGTTCTGGCAGGATTTACTCTCCGGCAAGAGCTTTCAGGATAAAATCGAACGGATGGACTCCGAGGGCAATCCGGTATGGCTGGAGGCTACGTATATGCCTATTTTTGATGAGACAGACAAACTGGTCATCGGTGTGACCAAGGTCGCAACTAATATTACCTCTAGGCAAATCAACATTAGCGATGTAGTGGAGCGAATGCAGGAGATGGCCGACAGTCTGAATCAGCGTGCAGAAAAAGGGATTGAGCGGAGCCAGGAGCTGCTGCTGAGCATTGACAAAATCGCCGGAGTCTCGAGTGAGAATACCGTGACGCTGGTCAATCTGCAACATAAAGCTGGAGAAATTCAAGGTGTGGTGCAGACGATCCGGGATATTGCCTCGCAGACCCATCTGCTCGCGCTTAACGCGGCAATTGAAGCTGCACACGCCGGTGAATTCGGGCGCGGGTTCGATGTGGTGGCCAAAGAAGTCCGGAAGCTGTCGGCTATGGTTCAGGATTCTATCACTGAGGTACGTGACAGCGTAAAAGGCATTACAGAGGAGATTGGCAGAATGTCCTCAGGAATAGATCAGGTTCAAAATAGTGTAGAAGAAAGCCAGCGGCAGGTTGAGGTCGCCCTGCAGGAGTTCACAGGGATCGCCACCTCAGCGCAGGAACTGGATACCCAAGCCCGTGAAGTGCTGAATATTATCTGACCGGAGTACTATATAAGCAGCATGGACCTTTTAATGAAAGAGGTCCATGCTGTTTTTTTTGATTAATACTCCAGAAGTGAACCTTTTACGGGGCTGGTTTGTTGAATACATAGGGTAAGAAGAAAGGAGGCGCATGAGTTGGAGAGCAACCGGGAAGTGTTCGAAACCTACAATAAGGATGTGTACCGGACCTGCTATTACATGGTGCATGATGCGGCGGATGCTGAGGACCTGTGCCAGGAGGTTTTTATTACGGTTTTTCGCAGCAATTGGCAGAGTATTGATTATCTCAAAACCTGGATCATGAAAATCACGGTGAATGCCTGCCTGAATCATCTGAAGCGCAGGCGCAGCCTGCAGCACAAGTTGGCGGACAATCTTCATCTGTTTCAGGGAAGAGGTATGGCGAAATCAGTAGAAGGGCTGATCGAGCAAAAAGAAACCTCGCAGGAGTGGGTGGTTCATCTCTCTCGGCTTCCTGTGAAGATCCGGGCGGTGCTGACCTTGAGGTACATGCACGACTTCAGCCTGGCTGAAGTGTCGGAGGCGCTGTCCATTCCGCTCGGAACAACCAAATCAAGACTGCACAAGGGCCTGAAGCTGATGAAGAACGTGCTGCTGGAAGCTGGAATGCCGGAAGAGGCGTGGAAAGGAGAACCTTATGAAGCAACTGGAAGATGCACTCAAGCGTCAATTAAATGAAGACCAAGCCATAACTTATCCTGATTTCGATGAGATGTGGACACACATAGAGCAAGCAGAAAGCGACTCCTCCTGGTTACAGGCAGGCAGAGCTTCTGCTATTCCCCGCCGTCCAAGAAGCTGGAGCAAAATTGCTGCTGTAGTTTCGCTTAGTGTGCTTGTGGCTGCGGCTCCTGTATATGCGGCGATTCACTATGATTGGGGTAACCTTTTACGCAGCAATGAGGGGATTCAGGCGGCATTAGATCAGAACCTTGGACAGCATTTGGGCCAATCCATAACCAAGGATGGGGTGACGCTTACGCTTCAGACAGCCATTGTGGATGAGAACCGAACGGTCATACTTTATAGTCTAGATGTTGGGAAGCATAGAGAAACCGATTTCTGGAATGTGAAGGGTATGACCTTAAAGGGAACGAATAGCAGCTACAAGGAAGGTGAATATAACTACGAGCAGTGGGATGAGGAAAATCAGCGGTATAACGGTTATTTTGAGAGTGATTGGACACCGGGTCAGGATACAGCGAAGATTATTTTAACTGCAGACGCAATTGATTTGAAGACAGTGCAGTCCAAGGAGCTTCCCTTGAATCCCGCATCACCGGAAGTGCAGAGCTTTAACATCGGCCGGGAAGGCATGAGAAAAATAGATGTTCAGCCGTTGGTTCAAAACAAGGATAAACTGCTGCTCTTAGGGGAAGTTACCTTCGATGATCCGTTGGCCAAAGCTTGGGTCTATCCGCAGATTGCCGCATACAACGGTACAACTATGGTGAAAGAGCTGCCTGGAGGCACCTTCGGTGAGCCGGGCGATCATGGGGAATACAAATTGAAGCATTTTTTAAAGGCGGATGAAATTACCCCAGGACAAACCCGCTTTAAGCTGCAATACTGGAAGCAGGAGCGCAGCATTCCCGGGCCGTGGTCCTTTGAGCTGGAATTAAGCAAAAAGCAGATGGAGAGTGGAACGATTATTAAGAAGCTGGATGTACCGGTGGAGCCTGGAGATACCAGCAACACGATAGAGAAAATGGTGATTACTCCTACACAGATCCGTCTTTCCATAAGATATAAAGGGAATGGTGCTCAGGAGCAGATGCCCTATAAGAAATCCTTCCTGCTGGTGGATGGCAGAACACTTAAAAGTGGCTTTTACTATGGATACTCCACAGAGGATCCTAATCTGATCACGATTCGTTTTGAGCGTCCTGCAGGACTGTTGGTTGACGAGGGCACACCGATCACTTTTGTTGGAAAATATAAAGTGACGATTCATACCGAAGATAAAGCTCCGACACTTTTAAAGAATATATCCACTGAGAAACAGACCTTGATCCGCGATGTTGGCGGTTATCCTGTGGAGTGGACGTATTACATGCAGGGAAAAGACCTGTACATTGAAACTGGCAGTGACGACCCTCATTTTGGCGGGATCAACCAGACCAATATGGGGGGGAAATACAACGATCCGCTAGGCAAACCTGTAACCACTAACTTTAGAGAAGACGGAAATAATAAAGCGATTGATGTCTATAAGAATTTCAAAGGGACTGAGGCTTCTGTCTATATGTACTTCTACACGACGGACGATCCGGATAAAGAGACACGGGTACAGCTGCAGCCTTAAATCCGCCGTGAGTATTAGGGAAAATACGTAAATGGTTTTTAGCATTGGAGGTGTCCAGACCCATTGGGGGGTGAGGGCACCTCTTTACTTTTGCAACGAATCCCCGCTGACTACGTATGGTAAGGGAGGCTTTTTACTGGAAAAAATAAGGAGGAGCCCCCTATGAGCAACACCCCTTTTGCCGGCCCTGAGGTGCAGGGAGAGATCAAGTTTTCTATCTTAATTCCCGCACATAATGAAGAGAAATACATAACCAAATGCCTTCAGTCCATTGCGGCGGCGGCGGAGTCTTTTCCGGATCAGGTGGAGGAAATTGTCATTCTTAACCGCTGTACAGATACAACCGAAGAGATAGCGAAGTCTTATAACTGTATAGTTATTCACGATGACCGCAAAAATCTCTCACAGATCCGAAATGCAGGTGCCGCAGCCGCCAGAGGAGAAATACTGGTCACGATTGATGCGGATAGCCAAATGACTGCGGGTATGCTGACCGAGATGGACAGACTGCTCTCGCTGGGAACTTATATCATGAGGGGGCACAACGGCCAGATTCGAGCGAATGTCTCTGGGGATTGTGGTGTCAACGCTCATGTTGATGATCCCGCTCGTTTTTAAATACGGGGCTATATCTGTAGGGATCTTCTGGTGCTACAAGTCTGATTTTGAGGCTATTGGGGGATTTAATGAAGAGCTGCTGATGACCGAGGATGCCGATTTCGCCTTGCGTCTGAAGAAGTGGGGGAAGCGGAATGGCAAGAAATTTGGTACGATTACCAAAGCCCATATGATTACCTCCTGCCGTAAATTTGACCAAGCGGGCGATTGGGTGCTGGTGAAGCGTCCAGGGCTGCTATTGGCTTATTTAAAAGGAACGGACCCCAAATATGCCGATGAGGCTTATTACGAGAATTATGAAAGATAACTGTCTGAGCAGAAGAAGGAGAGAGCCTGATTGTGAATATTACACGCTGTGGATGGGTCAATGAAGACCCGCTGTATATGGCTTATCATGATGAGGAATGGGGCAAACCCCTGTACGATGACCGGAAAATGTTTGAGCTGCTGATGCTGGAAGGGATGCAGGCCGGATTGAGCTGGTATACGGTTCTGAAGAAGCGGGAGCACTTCCGTGAAGTGTTCGACGAATTCGATCCGCAGAAGATTGTGCTGTATGACGAAGCCAAAATCGAAGCACTGATGCAGGATACGGGAATCATCCGCAACCGGCTAAAAATTTATGCAATTATTCAGAATGCGGTAGTGTATCAGCAGATTTGCCGGGAAGAGGGGAGTTTCGCTAAATATCTCTGGACTTTTACCGGCGGAGAGCCAGTGATTAACGGGTGGGAAACACGGTCTGAAGTTCCGGCTACCAGTCCTCAGTCCGACCAGATGAGCAAAGCGCTGAAGAAGAAGGGAATGAAGTTTGTGGGCTCTACCATCTGTTATGCGTTTATGCAGGCCTCCGGCATGGTGGATGATCATACGACAGATTGTTTTTGTCACCAAAAAGGCCTGATGTCCGGGAGATAATCCGCAGTTTGGCGCTACGTGGGGAAGAAATGGTATACTGTTAAATATTCAATTGTTACAAAACTTTTAGGAGGACCCACACACATGTTATGGCACGAACTGACGGTACATACAACAGAAGAAGCACAGGAGATGATATCCAATCTGCTGTATGAAGCCGGAGCAGGCGGTGTTTCCATTGAAGAATCAGGAACGCTGAATAAGGTACGGGACACCCGTTACGGTGAACTATATGATGAACCGCTCAATGATATCCCTGAAGGGGAAGCGGTGATTAAGGGCTATTATGCCGAAACTGTCTCCATGGACGATATTATCCAAGAACTGGCTCCAAGAGTTGCGGAGCTGCGCGAGTTCGGGATTGACCCCGGCAAAGCGCTGATTTCCTGGAAAACGGTAGATGAAGATGAATGGGCCCATGCCTGGAAGCAGTATTTCAAGCCACTTCGTGTATCGGAACGGTTGACCATTAAGCCGACCTGGGAGGAATACACGCCTCAAGGCCCGGATGAAAAGATTATTGAACTGGATCCCGGCATGGCCTTCGGAACCGGAACACATCCAACCACGGCACTCTGCCTGCGCGCACTGGAAAAGCATATCCAAGGCGGCGAAGAGGTGATCGATGTGGGTACTGGCTCCGGCATTCTTGCCGTAGGTGCGATGCTGCTGGGTGCAAAATCGGTGCTGGCGCTGGATCTGGACCCGGTAGCGGTAGAAAGTGCGCGGGAGAATGTGGCGCTGAACCGGATGCAGCAAGAGATTACGGTAAAGGAAAGCGATCTTCTGTCGCTCTTGGGCGGCGAGCGGGCTTTGGATTCGGCGGCCGGAGAGATGTGGCCTTCAGCCAGACCCGGCCATGTGGCGGAACCTGAGGCTGCTTCTGCTGCTCCGTCTAACGAAGTGGGCCTTGGTGTTACCTTGCCGGTCAAAATTGTGGTCGCCAATATTTTGGCAGAGATTATTGTATTATTCACGGATGATGTCTACCGTGCACTTCAGCCGGGCGGAATCTATATTACCTCCGGCATCTATAAGGATAAGGAAGCGCTTGTTGCTGGAGCGCTGGCAGCTTCCGGTTTTGAGATTAGGGAAGTATCCCGTGAAGAAGATTGGGTGGCGTTTACAGCCGGAAAGAGGTAAAGATGGATTTCTTGCAAAGTATTATACGTATTCCGCTGCAGCAACTCCCGTTCTTTCTGATTACAATTGTAATTGCATTTACGGTGCATGAGTTCAGTCACGCTTATTTTGCCAATAAATTTGGCGATCCTACCGCACGGATGCTGGGCCGGATGACGCTCAATCCTGCGGTTCACTTTGATCTGTTCGGAATTATTCTGCTGCTCATCGCCGGCTTCGGCTGGGCCCGTCCGGTTCCCGTGAACCGCGACAACTTCAGCCGTCCCCGCCTGATGGGCGTGATCGTCTCAGCAGCCGGCCCGATTAGTAATCTGCTGCTGGGAATCTTGGGTTCCTTCATCTATGCCATATTGCTGGGAACCGGAATCATTGATTCCATTACAAACGAACAATTGCTTCGGGCGGTTGTCTGGTTTTTCGGGATTTTTATCCAGTTCAATTTCTTTCTTTTTTTGTTTAACCTGATTCCGCTGCCGCCACTGGACGGGTACCGCATTGTGGAGGATGTGGCGCCCCGTACTATCCGCGGAAGTTTGCAGCAATACGAACAGTGGTTGTCCTTTGTTTTTCTGCTGGTTATTTTCATTCCCGGGCTGCGTAACTATACAATTACCCCAATGAACAATTGGTCTATACAGATTGGGAATGATTTCCTCAAGCTGTTCCTGAAGCTGTTCGGAATGTGAAGCCTGTAACTGGGACTATTCACAGCCAGGCAAACGTTGTATGATGTAATGTGGCATTTTTAGAGGAATATAGGTGTACAGAGCGGCGGCAGGGAACCTGAGAAGCAGGAACGCTGCCGCTTTTATGCTGAATAAAGACAGGATGATGAGAAGATGCAGCGTTATTTCGTTACACCGGAGCAATTTCATCCGGAAACGGTGGTCATTAGCGGCGAAGACGCCCGTCATATCGCGAAGGTGATGCGCGGCAAGGCCGGGGACAAGCTGATTGTCAGCGATGGAGTGTCCCGTGAGGCGCTGGTGGAAATTGCCGGGATTGAAATAGGTGAAGTGAACGTCAATATACTGGAAATGCTGGATATGACGCATGAGCCGAGGATCAAGATTACCGTGGCCCAGAGTTTGCCTAAGGGAGACAAGCTAGAGACCGTGATTCAGAAATGCACCGAAATTGGTGCGGTGGGTTTTGTTCCCTTTCTCTCCGAGCGCACGATTGTTCAGTATGATGAGCGTAAGGAGAGCAAACGGCTGGAGCGATGGCGCAAAATCTGCAAAGAGGCTGCCGAGCAGGCACACCGGAACATCGTTCCGGAAGTGCACTCACCGCTCAGCTGGAAGCTGCTCTTGAAGAGCTTCAGTGAGTATGACGCCGTGTATTTCTGTTATGAAAAAGAAGAAGGCCTGCAGCTCCGAAGCGCTGCTGCTCCCTGGCTCTCCGGACTACCTCAGCAGTCGTCCGGCAAGGTGATGGTAGTCGTCGGCCCAGAGGGTGGTTTTAGTCCTGAAGAATGCCGTGCTGCCGAAGAGGCTGGAGCGGTTTCAGTCGGGCTTGGACGGCGTATTCTGCGCTGCGAGACGGCAGGCATGGTTGCCGCAGCCTGTATACTTTATGAATCCGGAGAAATGGGGGGAGTTTGAACAATGCCATCCGTAGCATTTTATACTTTAGGTTGTAAAGTGAATTTCTATGACACTGAAGCCATCTGGCAGCTTTTCAAAAATGAAGGTTACGAGCAGGTTGATTTCGAAGGGCCCGCCGATGTCTATTTGATCAACACCTGTACGGTAACCAATACGGGCGACAAAAAAAGCCGCCAAATGATCCGCCGTGCTGTGCGCCGCAATCCGGAAGCGATTGTTGCCGTTACCGGCTGCTATGCACAGACCTCGCCTGGCGAGATCCTTGATATTCCCGGTGTCGATCTTGTGATCGGCAACCAGGACCGTGAGCATATCATGACTCATGTGAAGAATATTCAGGAGTCCCGCGTGCCGGTGAACGCTGTCCGCAACATTATGAAGACGCGGGAATTCGAGGAGCTGGATGTGCCTGGCTTTGCCGACCGTACGCGGGCTTTTATGAAAATTCAGGATGGCTGCAACAACTTCTGCACCTTCTGCATCATCCCCTGGTCGCGCGGATTGTCGCGCAGCCGTGATCCGAAGTCGATCGTTGCCCAGGCGCATCAACTTGTGGAAGCCGGATACAAGGAGTTTGTGCTCACCGGCATTCATACCGGAGGCTATGGTGATGATCTGGACAACTACCGTCTCGCTGACCTGCTCTGGGAGCTGGACAAGGTAGACGGGCTGGAACGGGTTCGCATCAGCTCTATCGAGGCCAGTCAGATTGACGGGAAGCTGCTTGAGGTCCTGAACCGCAGCTCCAAAATGTGCCGACATCTGCATATTCCGCTCCAAGCCGGACATAACGAAGTGCTGAAGGCGATGCGCCGTAAATATACAACAGAAGAGTATTACGCCAAAATGGAGCTGATCCGCCAGGCGATGCCGGATGTAGGCATAACCACTGACGTCATTGTCGGCTTCCCGGGTGAAACCGAGGAAATGTTCCGCGCCGGTTATGACTTCATGAAGGCTGTCAACTACTCCGAAATGCACGTATTCCCTTATTCCAAACGGACGGGTACGCCGGCAGCACGGATGCTGAACCAGGTGGACGAAGAGATTAAGAACGCCCGCGTACAGCAGCTGATTGACCTCTCCGAAGAAATGCAGCTGGCATACGCCCGCAAGTTCGTAGGCAAGACAGTTTCCGTTATTGCTGAAAGATCAGCCAAAGACGCTCCAGAACGCAGCACCCAGCATGGCTTCAGCGATAACTATCTGCAGGTTTTCTTTGGCGGCGATGATTCGCTGCAGGGAGAGCTCTGCCAGGTGAAGATTACGGAAGCCGGAGTGAATGAATGCCGCGGTGAGCTGGTCAGTGTAAGCCGGAGCGGGCTTAGTCAGATCGTGTAGAGGGATTAGATTATGAACGGACATAGAAGAGTTCCGGTTAGTGTTACTTTTTCCAGCTTAGCTGCAGTTTAACTCTACGCCCCACTTTGTGGGGCTGTTTTTCTATTTGGGTAATAAAATCAGAGGGGCATATGCTTACGAAGTAAGTTTTGCCTGAAGCAATTCGCTGAAGTAATGCTGGCAAAACTAAGTTAATGCTTACGAAGTAAGTTTTGCCTGAAGCACAATCATGAAGTAATGCAGGCAAAACTTTTAGGAGGATGAATATGGCGTACAAGCAGATTTCAGCGGGCGGGGTAGTCTACCGGACAGGGGCTGCCGGTCTGGAAATTCAGCTTATTGTGGACCGTTATGGTAAAATTTCGCTGCCCAAAGGTAAGATGGAGCAAGGCGAGACCGTGGAGGAGACGGCACTGCGTGAGATTTGTGAAGAGACAGGGACGGTCGGAGTGATCAGAGCACCGATTGATGTTATTAAATACACGTTTCAGCATCCGGTTCACGGCATAGTGAATAAGGAGGTTCATTACTTTCTTGTAGAAGCTGTAGGCGGAGAGACCAAGGCTCAGACCGAAGAGATTAACGCTGTAGAATGGCATGAACCGGCGGTGGCCTGGACCCGTGGAACCGGGAATTCATACTCCAATAATATCCGTATTTTACGCAAAGCATTATCGATGTTAGGGATAAAGACAATATAGTTAGAAAGTCCTGAATTTGGCTTGAACTCAAAATAAAAGGAACTAAGGGTAAAGACTCGGGCTCTAATTGTCGATATAGTGGAAGAGTGTGGAAATCAAGCACTAATAATTTCAATGCCTAAGGAGAGAACAAATGACTGTGTACAGGAAAATGACGAAAATGCTCCTCATTATGATATTGCTGACTGTTGTAGCTCTTCCGGTAAACGTCTTCGCAGCTACTGGTGACATCAATTCCATTGAATTCGACAGCTCTGCAAAAATAGAGCTTACCGTAGGCCAGACACCTAAGCAGCTTAAGGTATATGCCAACGTGGAAGGCTCCTCCTCCAAAAGAGATGTGACGGCTGCGGCCACGTGGACTTCCTCCAATACGAGTGCAGTAAGTGTACTCTACGGACTATTGAAGCCCGAAGGTGCAGGTACGGCAATCATAAGAGCAACCTACAACAATGCAGTTGCTACGATTGAAGTATCTGTAAGCTATCCCTATAAGGAATTAACACTGGAGCGCAGCTCCGATGGCAACTATAAGCTGGGCGACACCCCAGAGACACTGCTGGTCAAAGCCAAAGTCGTTGGCGGAGATTCGGCCACTTCTGTAAAAGATGTGACTGCTGATGCGGACTGGACCAGCTCCAGTACCAATGTACTGACCATTGATGATGGCAAGATTACCCTTGTGGGTGAAGGATCGTCAACCATCACAGCGAAATACAAAGGCTTGACTGCCACCTTCAAAGCCGTGGTACAGCTGCCCTATTCGGCTATTGTCTTGAAGGCTAAAGACGCAGCTGTGAAAGAGCTAGAACTAGTCGTTGGAGATTCTCCGCTGCAATTGAGTGCAATGACCAAAGCCACAGAGAGCAGCCCGGAGAAAGATATTGCTAAAGATGCCAACTGGACAACCTCTAGCGAGAGCATTGCCAAGGTAGACAAAGGTATGATTACAGTACTCGGTCCTGGTAAGGCTGTTATTACAGCCAGCTTCCTGGGCGTGTCCAAATCGGTTGATGTCTATGTGCGTTCGCCGTATGAGGCGCTGCAGCTCACGCCGGATGGAGATCAATTCCTGTTCCTTGGGGAAAGTCTGAAGGTTAAATCATTTGTGCGGGATGCCGTGAATTCAACCAAAAATCAAACAGCAGGCACAATCTGGACTTCTGACAACCAACTGACAGCGACAGTAACGGCCGACACGGTAGCTTCTGAAAATGCTGTGGCAACACTAACAGCCAAAGCAGTCGGAACGGCTGTTATCAAAGGGGATTATCTGGGTGTCAATAAGTCGTTCAAGTTGACTGTATACCCGAATCTTACAGATATGACTGTAGAAAAAACTGAGCAGGAGCTCTACACGGCGGATACTGTAAGCCTGCCAAAAGTAAGCGGAACGAAATATGACGGAACGAAGCTCGACATCAGTGATCAAATAGAGTGGACTTCCGCCAACGAAGAAATTGCTCAGATCAAGGACGGAAAGCTTGTCGGCGGTAAAGCCGGTACGGTAACCCTTACAGGCAAGATTAAGGGGAATTCAGTAACTGCTCCTTCTTCTGCGATCCGGAGCAAGAGTGTTGAAGTCAAAGTGACCGTTCTGAATAAAGTGCTTGTATTGATCGGACCAGAGGAAGCACTGGGACTGGTTATTGGTGAAGAGGAGCCGCTGCCTGCAGTTCAGGCAGTGCTTGAGAACGGGGATGAGCTGGATGTTTCCGCGACGGTAAAATGGGAGCTTAGCGGCAGCAATGCTGTAATCAAGCAGACTACTGCAGGCAAAACCCTTAAGGGATTGGCCAAAGGATCTGCCACATTGAAGGGAACCTATTCCAACAAGACAATCAGTATTCCTGTAATAATTGAGCAGAAGGTCGTCAAACTGCTCATAGAGCCAAGCACACTTGAAATGAATCTCAAGTCCTCCAAAGCAATTAAAGTGACTGGAACCTTCTCTAACGGAAAAACAGCGAATTTCTCCGGTGCTATGGATTGGGTCTCCTCCAATCTCGAAGTGGCTACGGTTAAAGGAACATCTGTAAAAGCTGTTGGCGAAGGTACAGCAACACTTACCGGGTCTTACCAGGGAATCACGGCAACTGTCAAAATTACCGTGGTACCTAAGCTGACCAAGATTACCATCAGTGAAACCAGGCTGTATCTGGCAGCAGGTGCTTCCCAAGCTGTGGTAGTGACTGCTCTGTATGATACCGGCAAGACAGCCATTGTCACTGGAAGCACGGTTTGGACAAGCTCCAAGCCTTCCGTGGCCAAGGTGAACGATTCCGGAATGATCACTGCAGTTAGCAAAGGAACAACCTCTATCAAAGGCAAGTTCAACAATAAAACAGTAACAGTATCTGTTACAGTAAAATAGGATGTTTATCCGGTACAACCGGATCTTCTGACGCAGAACATCAAGACCTGTTAATCCGCCTTTATGAGGGGATACAGGTCTTTTTTCTTAGCGCTTAAACAAGCATTAGAACTGTAGGGCTGATTGAAGTATAATGGTACAGCGATAATGCATTCTGGACAGTTATCCCTGTAGCCGTTGCTCTAGCCGGGTCCATACCGGCAGGTAGCACAGCGGCAGCACGCCAAGTGAACAGACGACATTGAAGATCGTCTGGGCATGGGCGAGCTGAGCGGCAGGACCGCCGCCGATCCAGGCAGATAAGGATTGCAGCGGTTGAATGAAGGGCAGGAACAGCAGGGCGCCGCCGACATTCAGCACGACATGTGACCCGGCGACGAACTTGCCGGAAGCCGAGCCGCCGATAGCTGCGATGACGGCGGTGACGCAGGTGCCGATGTTGGCCCCCAGCACGACGGCGATGCCAAGCGCCGGCGGCATTACCCCGGAGCTTGCAAGGCCCATCGCCATGCCGATGACCACTGCACTGCTGTGCAGCATCGCGGTCAGGCAGGCTCCGGCAGCCAAGCCCCAGAGCGCACTGGTTGCCGCATGGTCCAGGAACCAGCGGAACAGGCCGCTGGCCTGAAGTGCGGGACCGACAGACTGCATGACCGCAATGCCCCATAGGACCATCGCGAACCCGGCCACTGCCAGGCAGATGAACTGCAGGGGGGTGGAAATCCTGCGTACGGCGTCCGCCAACCTTGAGCCTTGGGACGGCCGCTCGCTGAGCATAACGGCTACCGCCCACATACAGAGTGATACGACCAGCAGCGGCGCAGCCATCGAGCTAAACTGCAGGCCGATCAGCTCTGTGGTCAGGCAGGTGCCGATGTTGCTGCCCAGGATGATACCCAGCGTCCGGGCATACGTCAGCAGTCCGGCGTTAACCATGCCGATGGTGAGCACCGTTACGGCAGTGCTGCTCTGCAGTAGTGCTGACAGCAGGCTGCTGGCAATCAGGCCTTTTAGGGGCGTGGAAGTTGCTTTGTGCAGACTTCTCGTAAGCAGAGGGCCGGCGAGCCTCGCCAGCGCAGCCTCCATCAGTTTCATGCCGGCGAGGAAAATGACAAGACCATATATGACAGGGAACAGCAGATCACGGATCATAGGGACAAGCTCCTTTGAACGGGGTTGTACACCAATATATGAATGCAATGAAGTGGACATGTATACAAATCAATAACAAGAACAGGGAGTTGAAGGTATTGGCATCGGTTATTCTGGAACGCAGCCGTAAAAAAAGACTGGAGCAGGGCCATCCGTGGGTCTATGCGAGTGAAGTCGCATCCGTAGACGGAGATCCGCAGGCAGGCGGATTGGTAGATGTACTTAATCATCAAGGCAGATTTCTCGGGACAGGGTATTACAATCCTGCTTCGCAGATCCGGGTAAGAATTCTATCTCAGGGTCCGCTGGCGGCAATGGATACCGCTTTTTTTGCCGAGCGGTTTGCGAGCTGTCTGCACCATAGAGAACGGTTTCTGCCTGGAGCAGATGCGTACCGTCTGGTATACGGGGAAGCTGATTTTCTGCCCGGGCTGATCATCGACCGCTTCGGTGATGTCCTGGTAGTGCAGCTGCTGACGCTGGGCATGGACAAGTGCCGCGACCAGATTGTACAGGCGCTTGTAGAAGTTGTAGCGCCGCGGGGTATTTATGAGCGCAGTGATGTAAGTGTACGCGAGCTTGAAGGATTGGAACAGAGAACTGGCGTGCTGTACGGGGAGTGTCCGCGCCATATCACTGTGAGTGAGAACGGCCTCAAGGTGATTGTAGATATAGAAGAAGGTCAGAAGACCGGATACTTTTTTGACCAGCGGGAAAACAGGGCTTCCATTGCTCCACTGATCCAAGGCTGGGGAGGACGAAGCGGCATTACCCTCCAGGAGGTTACGGCAGAAGACGGGACGCTTCAGACTCTTCCGGTTAACAAAAGCGGCAAACCGGTCACTTTCCCTTACTGGGACGGTGCAACAGTACTGGAATGCTTCGCACATACCGGCAGCTTCACTCTCCATGCGTGCAAATACGGGGCCAAGAAGGTCACCTGCCTTGATGTATCTGCCCATGCGATTGAGAGCGCCAAAGCTAACGTGGAGCTGAACGGCTTCACCGATCGTGTGGAATTTGTGGTCGACGATGCTTTTGCTTTCCTGCGCAACCAGGTCAAAGGCGTGGAGGAACGCTCTGAGCGGGCCACCGGCAAAACGGATGCCAAGCCGGGCGCTAAAGCTGCGGCCAAAGCGGATACTGCCAAACCCATGACCGCCGGGGGCGGGCGCACCTGGGATGTTGTTATCCTGGACCCGCCTGCTTTTGCCAAGACCAAGAGTGCGGTTGCAGGCGCTTGCCGCGGTTACAAGGACATCAACCTGCACGGTATGAAGCTCGTCAACGAGGGCGGCTATCTCGTAACGGCAAGCTGTTCCTATCACATGCAGCCGCAGCTGTTCCTAGACACTATCGCGGAGGCCGCCAAGGATGCGGGTAAAGTGCTGCGTCTGATCGAGTGGCGGGCCGCAGGCAAAGACCATCCGCAAATTCTCGGTGTGGACGAAGGCCATTACTTGAAATTTGCCATTTTTGAAGTACGCAGCAAATAGATCTGTATAGAAGAGCCTCTCCGGCAGCCGGAGGGGCTCTTTCTGTAAAAAGGAGAAACCAGAATATCCTAGGTGGAGATATGCAAAGAATGGCAAACGTATGTTCTTGCTGGAAGAGGTATGCTATAATATTGGGACGGATTCACTTGAATATTTTCGGATTATAGATTGGAATATGAACAGAACCTGCTTGCATTCCTATACGCAGGTAGCACCTATAAAACTCGTAAATGATGGTATAGCATCATGTTATAGCTTTAACTATTTCTCCGCTACGGAAGGGGTTTACTGTGATGGCAGTACACTTTTTGATTGGCCGCTCAGGTAGCGGCAAGACTACGAAAATATGGGAGGATATCTCCTCCCGTCTCGAAGCGGAACCACTGGGTGTGCCGATTATTGTGCTTGTCCCGGAGCAGGGTTCCTTCGGTGCAGAGCAAGGGCTGCTGAAGACGGGCAAGACGAAGGGCAGCATCCGTGCCCAGACGCTGAGCTTCTCGCGGCTGGCCTACCGGGTGAAGCAGGAGACCGGAGGCAGCGCGAGTCTGCCGATCAGCGAGGAAGGCAAGAAGATGCTGATCTACAAGATCATCAGCCGCCGCAAGGAAGAGCTGAAGCTGTTTGGTCAATCAAGCGACAGACCGGGCTTTGTAGAACGGCTTAGCCAACTGCATACGGAGCTGAAGCGCTGCTGCCTGGGCACTGCTGATCTGGAGGAGCAGATCGCCCGAATGCGGGACTCCATAGGGCGAAGTCCCATTCTCGCAAGCAAGCTGGATGATGTACATATGGTGTTCCGAGAGTTGGAACAGGAAATGTCCCGGCTGTACATCGATGAGGAGGATCGGCTGGCTGAGCTGGCTGAACATATTCAGGAGTCTTCTTATATTCGCGGTGCGGAAATCTGGGTGGACGGTTTTCACGGCTTCACAACACAGGAATTTGTCGTGCTGCGGGAGCTGATGCAATATGCCGCTAAAGTCACGGTCGCTTTGACACTGGACCGGATATATCCTGCGGGCATGCAGCCTCATGAGCTGGAGCTGTTTCATCCCGCAGCAGTAACCTGTATCAAGCTTCGCGGAATGGCAGAGGAAATGGGCCTGACGGTATGGGATGAACTTCTGGCACCACCGGTGCTGCCGCGTTTTGCCGGAAGTCCTGTCCTTGCCCATTTGGAGAAGGGGTTTGGCCGGCGAATCCGCTGGAACGGTGCCGCTTCAGAGGTTGCAGATGCGATTACCCTTACTGCGGCAGCCTCGCGCAGAGCCGAAGTAGAAGGAAGCCTGAGGGAGATGCTCCGTCTTGCTCGTGAGGAAGGTGCAAAATACGGGGAGATGGCAGTATTTATGCGCAATATTGCCGACTATGAACAGCTTGTGGTTCCCCTGTTCCAGGACTACGGAATCCCATTCTTCCTTGATCAAAAGATGAATGAGCTGCATCATCCGCTAGTAGAATTTATCCGCTCTGCCTTTGATGTGGTACGCAGACGGTGGCGGTATGAGGATGTGTTCCGCTGTGTGAAGACGGAGCTGTTGCTGCCGATGGACTACAGTGTGACGCGCGCCGATATGGATGCACTGGAGAATTATGTGCTGGCTTGCGGTATTCAGGGCCACCGCTGGACGAATGGCCGGTCCTGGAAGGGGATTCCGAGTCTGTCGCTGGAAGGCGAGAGAGTCGTGGATGAAGTGCTCCTGGCAAGAATGGAAGCATGCCGGGAGATTATTACAGGTCCGCTTCAGGCTTTTGAGAAGCGGGTCAAAACAAGCCGCAGCGGACTGGAACTGTGCAAGGCGGTCTATTTTCTTCTGCAGGACACGGACGCCGCACGCAAGCTGGAACAGATGAGTGCCAAGGCGTTAGGGCTGGGGCAGCCTGAAGCGGCCCGCGAGCATACCCAGCTATGGGGAGCGGTACTGGACCTGCTGGATCAGATTGCCGAGATGATGGGTAACGAAAGAATGGAGTTTGACGTTTTTGCCGGGGTACTGGAGACAGGCTTGGCTGAACTGAAGATGGGGCTGGTGCCGCCTGCGCTGGATCAGGTGCTGGTGGGAACTATGGACCGCACCCGGGTATCGGGAGTCAAGTATGCCTTTTTACTGGGATTCAATGAAGGGGTTGTTCCCGCCCAATTCAAGGAAGACGGCATCCTCTCGGAAGGGGAACGTATGCTGCTGGAGAATGCCGGGATGGAGCTTGCTCCAGGTTCTTCCCGCAAGCTGCTGGATGAGCGTTTTCTGATTTACAATACACTAACTACAGCAAGCCGTAAGCTTTGGATCAGTTATGCGACAGCGGATGAAGAAGGCAAGGCCCTGCTGCCATCCGAAATGATCCGCCATTTGCACGGCATGTTTCCAGGGGCACTGAAAGAGCAGTTTGTTTCCGGATTTCCATCAGCTGCGGCTGGATCGGCAGACGAAATTGAGGCGCTTGAAGCGCTGCATACGGGTTTTGTGGGTCACCCGGAACAGACGCTGCGCATGCTGATTATGCAGCTTCGGCAGTGGCGGCAGGGCGTGGACATTCCCGCACTCTGGTGGGATGTTTATAACTGGTTTATCACGGATGAGGAGCATGGACCGAAGCTGGTAAAGCTGCTCGGTTCACTGTTCTACCGCAATGACGGAATCCGGTTGAAGCAGGAGACCAGTCTGCGCTTATACGGCGGAACAACAGTGCGGGGCAGTGTATCTCGCATGGAGAAATTCGTCGCCTGCGCCTTCTCGCATTTCGCTTCCTACGGGCTGAGACTGAAGGAACGCCAGCTCTACAAGCTGCAGGCCCCGGATATTGGTCAGCTGTTCCATGCCGCTCTCAGCGATATGGCTTTACGGCTGCAGAAGCAGGGACGCAGCTGGGGAAGTATGACGGCGGAGGAATGCCGCCGTGAGGCCGGGGAGACTGTGGACAGGCTCTCACCGCTTCTCCAAGGTGAAATCCTGATGAGCAGTAAGCGTTACGGATATATCTCCCGCAAGCTCAAGAACATCGTCGGCCGCGCCTCTGTGATCCTTGGGGAACATGCCAGACGGGGCAGCTTTGAGCCGGTGGGGCTTGAGCTTGATTTTGGACCCGGCAAGGACCTTCCGCCGCTTAGAATCACCCTGCCAAACGGCTGCGTGATGGAGGTGGTGGGCCGGATCGACCGTGTGGATATGGCCGAAGGCGAGCAAGGCATTCTGCTGCGGGTCATCGACTATAAATCCAGCCAGAAGGACCTTAAGCTGCACGAGGTCTATTACGGGCTGTCGCTGCAAATGCTTACCTACCTGGATGTTCTGCTCACCTATTCGGAGCAATGGCTCGGCAAGACTGCTCTTCCTGCCGGAACGCTCTATTTCCATGTGCATGATCCGCTCTTGACTTCAGCGAACGGCATGAACCGCGAGCAGGCAGAGCAGGAACTAATGAAGCGTTTCAAAATGAAAGGGCTGCTGACGGCTGACCGTGAAGTAGTCTCGCTTATGGATACCACTCTGGACAAGGGGCATTCCTCGATTGTACCGGTGGCACTGAAGAGCGACGGGAGCTTTTACAGCAGTGCTTCGGTCGCTACGCCTGAGCAATGGGGACATCTGCTGACCTCGGTACGCAGCACGATCACTGATATCGGGACACGCATTACCGAAGGTGATGTGGCCATTCAGCCTTACCGGATACAGCAGGAAACAGCCTGCACCTTTTGCTCTTACCGGCCGGTATGCCAGTTCGATGAGGCTGTGGAAGGCAATGCTTACAACATTCTCGGCAAGCCGGGCAAAGAAGTCATCTGGGACCTGCTATCCCGCGAAGGAGGAGAAAAGCCATGATACGAAAAGCGGAACTAGAGCCCAAACCGGAAGGAAGCCTATGGAGCGACGACCAATGGCGCGCTATCGCTGTGAGCGGTGATGATATCCTGGTCGCGGCGGCGGCAGGCTCCGGCAAGACTGCGGTGCTGGTCGAACGGATTATCCGTAAAATCAGCAGCGAAGAGAACGGGTTCAGTGTAGACCGGCTGCTGGTGGCCACGTTTACAAAGGTAGCGGCTGCTGAAATGCGGCAGCGTATCCGCGAGGCACTGGAACGAAAGCTGGAGGAGGAATCCGGGGATGAAGAAGGGAGCAAGGGCAATGAGCATCTGCGCCGCCAGCTTGCCCTGCTCGGCAAAGCTTCGATTACGACGCTGCATTCCTTTTGTCTGGAAGTCATCCGGCGTTATTACCAGCTCATTCCCATTGATCCGGGTTTTCGGATTCTGAATGAGCATGAAGCAGAGATGATGCGCCAGGAGCTGCTGGAGGAGCTGCTGGAAGAGAAGTATGGAGAAGTGAGAGAAGACGGGGAAGATACAGTTTTTGTACAGCTGGCTGACTGGTTCAGCGGTGAACGCAGTGATGATGCTGTGCATGCGCTGGTGCAGCGGCTGCATGATTTTGCGCGCAGCCATCCCTGGCCGGCGGAGTGGCTGCGGGGTACCGCTGCGGATTTCTCACTGCCGGACACGGAAGCCCTTAGCCACACGCCATGGGTCCAGAGTATTATGGCGGAAGCGAAGCTGACACTGGACGGGGCTGCGAGTCAGCTCCGCCAGGGCCGGGATATCGCTTTGCAGCCCGGGGGGCCCGCTCCTTATGCTGAGAATCTGGCTGCGGATCTGGAAATGGTGCAATCGCTGCAGGAAGCTCTGGAACTCCGTCCGTGGGCCGAGTTGTATGATATTTTTATGGAAATATCGTTTGGAAAGCTGAAAGCCTGCAAGAAGGACTCGACCGATCCCGGGCTGCAGGAGACGGTGAAGGATCTCCGTGACAGTGTGAAGAAGAACCTGCTGGAGCTGCAGAAATCCCTATTTGGGCGCCCGGCCGAGGCCTTTTTGGGCGAGCTGCATGAGGCGGCACCGCTGATGCGGGAGCTTGCGGAGACGGTAATCGAATTCGGTGAACGCTACCGGATTGAGAAGGCAGGCCGTGGCCTGGTTGATTTCAGTGACCTCGAGCATTACTGCCTGAAGATCCTGCGCCACGAGGATTCTGCACCTGGTCATTCCGTGCCATCGGATGCGGCGATGGAGTACCGGGACCAGTTCGACGAAGTGCTGCTGGATGAATATCAGGATACAAATAGCGTGCAGGAAGAAATAGTGCGCCTGATCTCCCGCGAATCCCCGGGCAACCGCTTTATGGTTGGAGATATGAAGCAGAGCATCTACCGTTTCCGGCTGGCTGAGCCGGGACTGTTTTTGGATAAATACCGGAGCTTTGGCTCAATCACAGGCAACAAAAGTGATGGCGTAACCGGGACTGGGGAGGATGCCAGGGGGGACGAAATCCCGGATCCAGGCAAGCCGGAAGGCGGCTCGGTAATCGATCTGGCCCGCAACTTCCGCAGCCGCCTGGAGGTGGTTAATGCGGTAAATATGATTTTCCGGCAGATTATGGACAGTAAGGTTGCTGAAATAAGCTATGATGAGCGCGCAGAACTGGTCTACGGAGCACATTTCCCGGGGGCTGAGGAAAAAGGGCCGGATCTTTATTTTGCCCCTGAGCTGCTGCTAATCGACCGGGGGACATCGTTGTCCGGACGCTCAGAAGAGCTGGCTGAGGACGGGGAGCTTCCTCCGCAGGAGAATGAAGCCATTGAGAGTGAAACCGCACAGCTTGAGGCGAGGGCTATTGTGCGGCGCATCTCGCAGATGACCGGCATGAGCGGCGGTGAGCCGCTGCTTATTTATGATAAAGCCCTGAAGATCATGCGCCCGGTTGTTTACGGCGATATAGTCATTCTGCTGCGGTCCGCGCGGATCTGGACACCGCTGATGATCGAGGAGCTGCGTCTGGAGGGTATCCCGGCGTATGGTGACCAGAACAAGGGTTACTTTCAGGCTACGGAAGTAGAAATTGCCCTTTCGCTGCTGCAGATTGTGGACAATCCCCGTCAGGACATCCCGCTGGCTGGCGTGCTACGTTCACCTGTGGTGAATTTGCGCGAAGAAGAGCTGGCTTTGGTGCGTCTTTGCAGCAATGGTTCATTTTTTGATGCTGTCCTTGCTGCAGCCGGGGAAGAGAACAAGGCAGACTATTCTTCAAAATCTTTACATGCGGAAATACAGCAGGCAGCAGCAGGACTGGCAAAGGCTGTTCAAGCCGAGAGTGCTGCTTCTAATGAAGCAAGCCTGGCACAAAGCGGTGGATTAGCGGAAGATAGAGCCGCTGGCGGAGGCACGCCGGAGATTTCTGTGCAGCTTCAGACGAAGCTGCAAGCTTTTCTGAAGCTGCTTGAGGGCTGGAGAAATGCCGCCCGGCAGGGCAGTCTCAGTACATTGATCTGGCGGATTTATGGTGAGAGCGGCTATCTGGAGTGGGTCGGCGGCTTGCCTGGAGGCTTTCAGCGCCAGAACAATCTGACTGCACTGTATGACCGGGCTGTACAATTTGAAAAAGACACCTCTGCGCGAGGATTGTTCCGCTTCTTGGTGTTCATGAACCGGCTGAGAGAAAACGGCGGAGACTTGGGCGTGGCGGGAGGAACGGGCGAAGAGGCCGGTGGAGTCAGAATTATGACCATTCACAAATCCAAGGGTCTGGAGTTTCCGGTGGTGTTTCTGGCCGGGATGGCGAAGCCGTTCAACCGTCAGGATTTGTACTCCCCGTTCCTGATGCATAAAGAGCTTGGATTCGGACCGCGTTTTGTAGAACGGGATACCCGGGTCAGCTACCCTACACTTCCTTATCTGGCCATTAACCGCCGTTCCCGGCTGGAACTGCTGGCAGAGGAGATGCGTGTGCTCTATGTCGGATTAACCCGGCCGCGTGACAAAATGATCCTTGTCGGCACGGTAAGAGATTTATCCCGCACCCTTGCAGGCTGGAGCAGCGTGCAAGCCCGTGAAGAATTACTGCTGGAGGACCATTTGCTGGCCCGGGGACGCAGCTATTTAGATTGGGTAGGACCGGCACTCATCCGGCATCCAGGAGCAGCTATTCTCCGTAAGCTGGCAGGAACAGAGGGATCTGTATCTGCGGTACTGCATAATGATGCTTCCAATTGGAGTATCTCAGCGGTGAACGCGGCAGAACTCAGTTCCGGCTCTCTTGCTGCGGCTGGTACAACGGATCAGAATGAGGAACGGTATACTATGCTCGAAGCATTGAAGTGCGGCCGCAGTGTGGCATTTAAGAGCACAAGTAGAGAGACTGATATCACCGCACGACTGAACTGGGTCTATCCTTATGCCGCCGCATCCGGGATTCCCGCCAAAACATCAGTCACCGAACTGAAATCGATGCTGTCCATGCAGGAGCAGCCTTCCTATGATTTGCTGGAAGAGTCCCGGCTCCCGGCTTCGGGGAACAGCCTGGCACGCGGGGTGGCAGGAACAGATAGTCTGCATCTGCGGCGCCCAAAATTTATGGAGAAACGTGGCTTGTCGTCTTCAGAGCGGGGAACGGCCTATCATACGGTCATGCAGCATGTTCCGCTGGAAGGTGTTGTAGACCGTGTTGTCCTGGAAGCCACAATAGCACGTCTTACACGGCTTGCCATTCTCACAGACGAGCAGGCTGAGGCAGTTGAGCTTGGTGAAATTGAGGCGTTTTACATGGGGGAAATGGGCCGGAGGCTAATTGGGGCTCCCTGGAAAAGAAGAGAACAGCCTTTCAGCTATATGGTTCCGGCAAGTGAGGCCTACCATGGACTCATTGATCTCAATGAAGCGGCAGCGGGACTTGAAGCTTCTGAAGTAAGCCCGGTCATGGGGGAATCCGTCCTGATTCAAGGTGTAATCGACTGCCTCTTCCGGGAGGAGGGACGGCTGATTCTGCTGGATTACAAGACGGATGCTGTTCTGGAGCATCAGGGCGGAATTGATTCTCTGAAAGAAAAGTACCGGTTTCAGCTGGAGCTGTACAGCAAGGCGCTGCTGAATATTCTCGGGGAGCCGGTCAGCGAGATTTGGCTGTACTTTTTTGACGGCGGTCATGCTGTAAAGCTATAAATCGATCCATATTTGTGCCGATGAAACTATAAATCTATCAATCGAGAAATACCGCATGAAGGCGGGGAAAAGAGGACGACAATGCGCATATTGCATACGGGGGACTGGCATCTGGGCCGGACGCTGGAAGGAAGAAGCCGGCAGAAGGAGCAGGAGCAGTTCATCGATGAGCTGGTAGAGATTGCCGATGATTCCCAGGCAGATCTTATTCTGATGGCGGGAGATGTCTATGATTCCGTGAATCCACCGGCAGCAGCAGAGCAACTGTTCTACGATGCTGCCGCCAGACTTACGGCAAATGGCCGGCCGCTGGTGGTCATTTCCGGCAATCATGATCAGCCTGAGCGTGTAGCCTCCGTATCCCCGCTTGTCCGCAGACAGGGCATTACACTGGTGGGTTTGCCTACCTCTGAGCCGGTGACGGTCCACGCCGTACGTACAGGAGAAATCGCCAAAATCGCTGCCCTTCCATATCCTTCCGAAGCCCGGCTGGGCGAACTGCTCGCCGGGGATAGCGGAGAAGATGAGCTTCGTCTTGCCTACAGCGCAAGGGTAGGCAGGCTGATGAACATGCTAGGGCGGGAATTCACACCTCATACGGTCAATTTGGCGATGAGTCATATCTATGTCCTGGGCGGGGTAGAGAGTGATTCGGAGCGTCCTATTCAGGTCGGCGGGGCGTACACCGTTGATCCCTCAGCGCTGTCATGCGGCGCACAATATACAGCGCTTGGGCATCTTCACCGTGCCCAGCGTGTGAAAGGCGACGGCATGATCCGTTATAGCGGATCGCCTCTGGCCTACAGCTTCTCTGAAGCGGGTCAGGCCAAGTCCGTGGCGTTGCTTGAGATTGCACCTGGCGGAGAACCTTCTTTTGAAGAAATCTATTTGCGCTGCGGCCGTCCTCTGGTGAACTGGAAGTCTTCCGGCGGGTTACAGGAAGTATACAACTGGCTGGACGAAGGCCGGGATGCAACAGCTTTTATTGATCTGGAGCTCCGCCTGACGGAAGCGATGTCGCTGAATGATATCCAGCGGCTGCGCAAATCCAGAGAGGGGATCATCCATATTCGTCCGGTGTATCCGCAGATGGAGCAGGAGCTTGAGGAGATGGCCCGCTCGCGCATGCCGGTGCAGGAGCTGTTCCGGAGATTCTACCAGCGGCAGACCGGCGGGGCAGAGCCTGAGGACAGCCTGATTGAACTGTTCCTGGAGCTGGCGGAAGAAGAGCGGCGCGAGCCTGCGGAAGGGGAGGACAACTGAAGTGAAGCCAATTCTACTAAAGGTAGCCGGGCTGCAAAGCTATAGAGAGCAGCAGGAGATTGATTTTGCGAGTCTGACCGAGACAGGACTATTCGGTATTTTTGGGCCTACGGGAAGCGGCAAATCCAGTTTGCTGGACGCGATCACACTGGCCATGTATGGCAAAGTGGAACGGGCAGTGAACGGGACACAGGGAATCATGAACCATTCCGAGGACCAGCTTAGTGTGGCATTTACTTTTGAGCTAACTTCCTCAGCCGGCCCCCGCCGTTACCGGGTCGAACGGAAATTCAAGCGGACCGGGGACCAGTCCGTGAGCAATACAATCAGCCGTTTCATCGAGGTTGCGGATGACGGTGATCACGTGATGGCCGATAAGCTCGCAGATGTTACACGCTGTGTAGAGGAGCATATCGGACTTAAAATGGATGATTTCACCCGGGCCGTTGTGCTGCCGCAGGGTAAGTTTGCTGAGTTTCTGTCACTGCGCGGTGTAGACCGCAGACAAATGCTCCAGCGTCTTTTTCATCTGGAGCAGTATGGTGACGGGCTGGCGCTGAAGCTTAGCCGCCGGGTGAAGGAGAATGAGGCTGCGCTGCGCGCACTGGAGGCTGAGCAGCAGGGGCTGGGCAGTGCAGGCAAGGCGGATGTTGAGGCTGCTGAGCAGCGCCTGCAGGAAGCGGTCCTCCAGGCGGCAGATTGCCGCAAGCGGCTGGATGAGGCGGTGCTGCGGGCGGAACGCTATGCCCGCATCCGTGAGCTGCAGGACGAGCGATCCCGCCGTGAGGGTCAGCGGGAGGCTTTGCTTGCGCAGGAGGCAGATATCCTCCTGCTGGAGCAGAAGCTCGGCAAGGCTGACGAAGCCGAGAAGATGCTGCCCGCGCTGAAAACATGGCGCAACGCGGAAGAGGCCTGGAAGAGCCGATTGGACCGTGCGGAGGGCCAGGAGGTGCAGGCCGCCGCAGCCGAGCGGAAGGCGGCGGAGCTGGCCACGGCGGAAGCGGCGGCGCAGGCCGCGCTGGCCGCGGAGGAGCCCGCCCTCCGGCAGGGGGCGGATACCTACCGCCGCGCGCTCGAGCTGGAAGCTGAGCTGGGCGGACTGCGGCGCGAGCGCACAGCGGTGCTGGAGCGCCGCGATGAGGCCTCCCGCGGGCTCGCTGCCCGGCGGGAGAGCATGGCCCGGGAGCGTGAGCTTTTGGCCAAGGGCCAAAAGCGCCAGCAAGAGCTGCAGCAGAGCCTGCAGCCGCTGGCGGTCCGCTCCCAGGAGCGGCAGACGCTGCAGGAAGCCATGCAGCGTCTTCAGGGCCTGCGTTCCGCCTCCTCCCAGCGGGAGACAGCGGAACGGGAACGCGCCGAGCGCGCCGCGGTGCTCGCGGCGGCAGAGGCGCGGCTCGCCGCCGCCGGCGACCGGCGGCGCTCGCTTGAGGCGCAGCGCGGCGCGGGAATCGCCGCCGCAGCGCTGCACCTGGAAGAGCTGCGCGCCGGAGAGGCCGCAGCGGGAGCCGCCGCCGATCAGCTGGAGCTTCACGGAAGCACGCTTGCGGCGGCGCTCAAGGGCCAAGAGCGGCACCGGCTCTCTCTGTCGCTCGCCAGTGAACTGCAGGACGGGCAGCCGTGTCCGGTCTGCGGCAGCCAACATCACCCCACCCCTGCGCTGGCAGAGGACAGCGGGGAGCGGGAAGAGCTGGAGCGCCAGCTTGAGCAGTCCCGTGCGTTAGGCAGACGGGCGCTTGAAGCGCGTCATCTGTTCCGCAGCCTGCTGGAGCAGGATGTGACCTGGCTGGAGCAGGTGTACGGCGAAGGGGCAGCAGAATCCTTCGCAATACCTGCAGCTGCGGGGCTGGAACAAGGCAGCGCTATCGGCTCAGCCTCGTCTTGGACCTCGGCATCTTCAGATCGCCCTGTAGCCCCGGTTCCATCGGGTCGCCTTGAAGCTCTTGCATCTTCAGATCGCCCTGTAGCCCCGGTTCCATCGGATCGCCTTGAAGCTCTTGCATCTTCAGATCGCCCTGTAGCCCCGGTTCCATCGGATCGCCTTGAAGCTCTTGCTCCATCGGATCGCCCTGTAGCCCTGGCCAATCCATCTGGAGCTTCGGCTCCTGCCGGTCTCTCTTCTGATCCTGTTTCATTCAGCACTAATACAGTTTTGGCTGAGCAGGCATTATCCGGATTGGAAAATGATTATTCTGCTCTAAAAATCCGCTCCGGCGAGCTTCGCCGAAGTGCGGCAGAATGGCAGCGCTCCTTGCAGGAAGAGCAGCAGCTGACTCACAAGGAAGCAGCGGCGGCGGAAGCCGAAGCAGCTTGGGTGCAAGGCATTACAGCCAAGGCCGCGGATCTGGCACGGCAGCTGGATGAGCTCCATAACGAATGGACGCGGCTCTTTCCGGAGCTGGCTCCGGATGATGCAGAGCATGCCTACCGTGAAATGCAGAAGAAGGATGAGCAAGCTGAAGAAATCAGGGGACGGCTGGAGATTAGCGTCAAGTTTCTGGATGACAAGAGCACTTCCGTACAGGTGCTTCAAGAGGAAATAGCGTCCTTAGACAAGGAACTGGCCCAGTGGAACGCACAGCTGGAAGGCAAAGAGGCGCTGGAGAGCGAGAAGGAGCAGCGCCTCCTGGAGTGGACTGGCGGCAGGTCTGCTGCCGTTTTGCTGGCGGAATGCGAGCAGCGCCTGCAGGCGCTGCAGGCGGGTCTGGACAGCAGCAGGCAGTCTCACCGGACAGCAGCGGAACAGGCACAGCATGCGGTGAAGGAAGCAGCTATCAGCCGCCAGGCGGCGGAGTCTGCCCGGGAGCATTATGCTGCGGCTGCCTCGTATTGGGAAGACAGTTTGAAGGCCTCGCTGTTTGCTTCAACCTTTGAGGTAGAAGGTGCGGCGCTCACCCCTGAAGAGCGGACGGAGGCGGGAGCCCGGGTGCGGGCCCACCGTGATGGTGAAGCAGAAGTTACGCTGCAGCTGCGGAATATTGAAGAGAAGCTGGGAGGGACTGTTCTAAGCACAGAGGAATGGCAAGAGAGCCAGGAAACCCTGCGCAGATGCAAGGATGACGATGAGGCCGCTTTGCAGGGCCGGGCACGTGCTGAACGTGATCTGGAAGACTTGCAGCACCGCCACGTCCGATGGATGGAGCTTGAAGGGAAGCGTGCGGAGCATGCTGAGCTTCAAGACCGGCTGTCCAAGCTGCAGACCGTGCTGAGGGGAAACGCCTTTGTAGAATATATTGCGGAGGAGCAGCTCATGCAGGTATGTCAGGCAGCATCACAACGGCTTCGTTTCCTGAGCAAGCAGCGTTATGCGCTTGAGGTGGATTCCGGCGGCGGGTTTGTCATTCGTGATGACGGGAATGGCGGAGTAAGACGACCTGTATCCACCTTATCCGGCGGAGAAACGTTCCTGACCTCTTTGTCCCTGGCACTGGCGCTTTCGGCTCAGATCCAGCTGCGTGGGCAGTATCCGCTGCAATTCTTTTTCCTGGATGAAGGCTTCGGTACATTGGACCCGGATCTGCTCGACACAGTAATCACATCACTCGAAAGACTGCATAACGACCAGCTCTCCGTTGGGATCATCAGCCATGTTCCTGAGCTGAGGGCACGTCTGCCCCGCAAGCTCGTTATCGTTCCGGCAGAGCCGGGAGGCGGAGGTTCGAGGATTATTTTGGAAAAAATGTGATGCCTGATATACAATGTGATAACTGTCACAGATACAGTATCATACCCTTGTTATAATACAGCTAAGCCGACATCATTTTGAAACACCTCGGCGGACGTATGACCGGGAGTTTTGCTCCTTTTCATACGTCCGCCGCCGAATCAGCTTTTTGAGCTGATAGGGTGTTTCTTTTTTTTGTCTTTTTTTCATGGCAGAAATGTATAATGAATTCCCAGCAATCTGTATCTATAACAGAGCTGATGATCTTCAAATTCCATGATTTATATAAAATGAGTTTTTGAATTTTCTATTATGGATCTGCTGTGACTACAGACAGTCCACATTCCTACTCCCTATGCTTCCACATTCTCCCTGAGCCAACTCCCCGTTGCCACCGTTATCGTCACTGTCACAGTCACCTGTCTTTCCCAATCCGCAATTATCCTGTATGATAAGAGACATAAAAATAATGATGCCGCGAAGTAAGCCATTCTCGAGCACGGATTAGCACAAGCTGGATTCACCTGCTGGCTTTTCACCACAACTATAGGAGGAAGCGTCCCGATGGAAACCGTGTTTAGCAAAATCATTGAAGGTTCGATACCTTCCAAGAAGGTATTCGAAAATGAACGGATTCTGGCTTTTTATGATATTGAGCCTGCAGCTCCGGTACATGTGCTGATTATTCCAAAGAAGTTCATAGCTTCCATGAATGACGTTGCACCTGAGGACCTGCCGCTAATCGGTGAGATTCATGCCGTGGCACAGCAAATTGCTGTCCAGCTTGGGATTGCAGACAGCGGATACCGCCTGATTAACAATTGCGGACCGGACAGCGGACAAGCCGTGCCTCATCTCCACTATCACTTGCTTGGCGGGGCCAAATTAGGCGCACTTGTCGGAAATTCGGCATCTCACGCCTGACAGATTTTAAATACGGAAATACCTGGCCGAAAAAAAGAATAACACGAAGGTTGACACCATATTTCGCTTTGACCTATAATGAAATTTGATGAACCGTGTTGTTATGCTCTTGGACGGTCTGGTCGGAGGGAGGGAAAACTGGTGTCTGAAACGAAAGTTCGCAAAAACGAGACAATTGATGCTGCACTTCGTCGCTTTAAACGTTCCATTGCTAAAGATGGTGTCTTGGCTGAGGTGAAGAAACGCAAGCATTATGAAAAGCCAAGCGTAAAGCGCAAGAAGAAGTCTGAGGCTGCTCGTAAGAGAAAGTTTTAGGAGGATTACCCACGCATGAATCTTAGCGAACGATTAAACGAAGATATGAAGCAAGCGATGAAGAGTAAGGACAAGTTCACACTCTCCACGATTCGAATGGTTCGTTCTACAATAAAGTATCTTGAAATAGATTTGAAGAGAACATTAGACGACAACGAAGTGCTTGATATCCTTAGTCGTGAAATCAAACAGCGCAAAGATGCCCTCCAAGAATTTGAATCAGCGGGTCGCGACGAGCTTGCCGCGAGTACGAAGGCAGAAATCGAGATTATCATGAAATACCTACCTGAACAGCTTTCCGAAGAAGAAATTAAAGTAATTGTACAGCAGACCATCCAGGAAACCGGTGCTTCTTCGAAAAGTGAAATGGGTAAGGTGATGAGCGCACTGATGCCTAAGGTAAAAGGTCGCGCCGATGGTAAACTCGTGAACCAGGCGGTTCTGCAATTTCTGCAATAATATAACGCTAGCACCCCTTTATTAAGGGGTGTTTTTCATTTTTCGGGGAATTTATGCATGTATAGGTTTATAAGATTATGTTAGGGACACATTCTAAGAATAGACTTTGATGTGTCTCTTTTTATGCTGCATTCTTTAACTTCGTTTGAAACGCTTGTGTCTAAGGGGCGTACTATGCACTAAGAGCTGGAATTATGTGAAGAGGAGGTAGAACCTTGGACAGATTTCGTAAAATCGCGGTATCCAGTATTTCCTTTCTCCTATTACTGCTGCTGCTGCTGATACCGATAGCGGGTGTGGCAAGCGCAGATAAGGCTTCACCGCGTACATCAGCAGCTGCGCCTGTGTCCAAGAATGGGCCTGTATTTATCATTCCGGTAGATCAGGAAATTGAACGTGGGCTCCAGAGCTTTCTGGAGCGGGGATTCCAGGAGGCGGCAAACTACGGGGCTGTTCTGATTTTGCTGGAAATAGATACACCGGGCGGACTCGTGGATTCAGCCGAACAGATCGGCATGATGGTACGCGACAGTAAAATTCCGACTGTAGCCTATATCAGGGGGGATGCCGCTTCGGCAGGCAGCTACATTGCGCTGAACGCAGGAAATATCATTATGAAACCGGGTAGTATGATTGGTGCGGCTTCCCTGGTGGACGGCAGAGGAAATAGTGTGGAAGACGCTAAGATCACGTCCTATTGGAAATCAAAAATGGTCGGTGCCGCTGAGCTGAACGGGCGTGATCCGGAAATAGCTGCCGGGATGATGGATAAGAATATTGTCGTCAACAAGCCCGAGCTTGGTGTGAAAAAGGCACAGGGCGAGATTATCGCACTAAGCAGCGATGAAGCGCTCAAAGCCGGGTACGCAGACAGCATCGCAAGTACGCCTGAAGAAGCGATTACCTCACTGGGCTATTCCACAGACGACATTTTTCGCGTGGAGCATACCGGTGCGGAAAAAATGTCGCATTTTCTGACCAATCCGATTGTGATGACGATTCTGCTCTTCATCGGAATTGCGGGAATTGTCATTGAGATGCTGGTTCCGGGCTTTGGTGTTCCGGGGATTATCGGCACATTGGCCTTTGCGCTTTATTTCTTCGGTAATTACGTGGCGGGCTTTGCCGGTGCAGAGACCTGGCTGTTGTTCATTCTGGGACTTGTGATGCTGATTCTGGAGCTGTTTGTCCCGAGCTTTGGCATACTCGGTATCCTGGGCTCAGTACTCCTCGTAGCGGGCGTAGTAAGGGCTGCTTACAGCTATACACATGCGTTGTTCAGTCTGGGCATTGCTTTTGCGGCAGCGGCAGTAGTCATTATTGCTGTGGCTGTCACTTTCAAGGAGCGGGGGATATGGAACCGGTTTATTCTGAAGGACAGTCTAACCAAAGAGCAGGGATTTGTGCCTGTATTGGAGAAGCTTAGTTTGATTGGAGCCTCTGGCGTCAGTATAACACCGCTTCGTCCGGCAGGAACGGCTAGTCTGAATGGGGAGCGGGTGGATGTGGTTACCGAGGGCTCCTTTATTGACACAGGTGTTTCCATTTCGGTGATCAAGGTCGAAGGCGGACGAGTGGTTGTGAAGGAAGCCGCGAAATAAGAATTGTGAAATTACATTTTAACGGAGGTTGGAAGAGGTATGATTGAAGCGTCTACTATTACGATTTTGCTGATCGCGGTTGTTGTAATTGTTGTATTGAGTGTGTTTTTCAGCTTTTTCCCGGTCATGTTATGGGTTTCAGCCTGGGCTGCCGGAGTGAAAATCAGTATTATTACCCTGGTGGCGATGAGACTTCGGCGGGTTACGCCAAGCCGGATCGTCAATCCGCTGATCAAGGCAACCAAGGCGGGGCTTGGCGTGAATATTAATCAGCTCGAAAGCCATTATCTGGCGGGCGGGAATGTAGACCGGGTTGTGAATGCGCTAATTGCCGCGCAGCGTGCAGACATTCCGCTGGAATTCACACGTGCCGCTGCAATCGATCTTGCTGGACGCGATGTGCTGCTGGCGGTGCAGATGAGTGTTAATCCGCGCGTGATCGAGACTCCGATTGTAGCCGCAGTAGCCAAGAACGGTATCGAGGTTAAGGTAAAAGCGAGAGTAACCGTACGCGCCAACATTGACCGCCTCGTCGGCGGTGCAGGTGAAGAAACCATTATCGCCCGTGTAGGGGAGGGGATCGTCACCACAGTAGGTTCAAGTGATTCCCATAAGGACGTGCTGGAGAATCCGGATTCCATCTCCCGGACTGTATTATCTAAGGGACTAGATTCGGGGACGGCTTTTGAAATTCTGTCCATAGATATCGCGGACATTGATGTAGGGAAGAATATTGGTGCCTATCTGCAGACCGAACAGGCTGAGGCAGATAAGCGCATTGCCCAGGCCAAAGCAGAGGAGCGCAGAGCAATGGCTGTCGCCCATGAGCAGGAAATGAAGGCCCGTGTCGTTGAGATGAAAGCACTTGTAGTCGAGTCCGAGTCCAAAGTGCCGCTGGCTATGGCGGAAGCGCTGCGCTCTGGCAAACTTGGAGTTATGGATTATATGAATCTCAAAAATATCGAAGCTGACACCCAAATGCGCGGCTCGCTTGGCAAACTAAACGACGGTGATGACAACACCCGTCCAACCAATAAATAAGGGGATGTGAGTCCCATGGGCAGCTTGATTTATGTAGCAGCGATTATCATCATCGCAATCATTTCGAGTCTGAATAAGGCGGGTAAAAAGAAGGGGGACCCCGCTCCGCGCGGAGGAATGCCTACTTTTGGCAGTGGAGGCGGGAATCCCCTTCAACCTTCCGGGCGAACGCAGAGCAAGCCGAAAAATGAGCGCAGTGGTTTTCCTGTTCCCGGAGGCGATTCCCCTAACCTTAGCAGGCCTTTGGCTTCCTTCCCGGAAACGGGGGATGAGGCATCTCCGGCATGGCCGGAATCTGCAGAGTCGCCATCCCCCGATTACCAAACCGGTGAAGGTGTTTCTTTAGAGCAAGCCTGGGGAGATGGCGTACAAGTCCGTGCAGAGCGGATGGAGCGGGAGTTGAAACGCTTGGAATCGCAATTTACCGGAAGTGCGTCCACCGTGAGCTCTGGAAACGCCGGTAAACGGCCTGATGCCGCCCAGGAGGTTGACCGGGATTTCAGGGCAGACCGCAAGGCGCTGCAGGACGGTCTTCGATGGGCGGAAATACTGGGTCCCCCGCGATCGCGGCAGCCCCGTACTTTTCGCAGATAACCTATGAGCTTCGGATTCCTATGAGGGGTCCGGAGCTTTTTTGCTTCATGTTAACCTGCACTTGTTATTCGCTTCCCGAGTTCTTCTCATAAACAAAAGCGCTCCCGCATAAGGTGTACAGAAGGCAGGAAGGGGGAGAAGTCTACTTATGACCCGTATAGGCCGCAGGCTGCGGGGATGGACAAACGGGGTGCTGGATCTTCCGCAGGACGTACTGCAGGAGCTGCCCCGAATCACCCTGATCGGCAATAAAGAACTGTATATTGAGAACCATCGCGGTGTGCTGCATTTTTCCTCCGGGCAGCTGAAGCTGGCGTTAGTTAACGGTTCGCTGGAGATTTCCGGCGAGGGGCTGATGATACGCAATATATTAGGCCAGGAGCTGACGGTAGAGGGAGTTATCGGAGAAATCAGATATAAGGGAAGCGAGGAGAAAACATGAAGGAACCGCCTCTGTCATCACTGCGGGGGTTCGTTACACTGCATGTGACGGGACCGCAGGTGGAAAAGTTTATCAACGCCGTAACCGAAGCAGGAATCGTGATCTGGGACGTGAGGCCTGCCGGCAACGGTGCTTCCCTGAACCTGTTACTGGATGACTTTTTTGTCCTTCGGCCGCTCTTGAAAAAGACAGGCTGCCGCTCGCGGGTCACAGCCAGATACGGACTGCCGTTCCGGGCGGCCAGGCTGTGGAAACGGAAGTTTTTTGCCGCAGGCGTGCTGCTGTTCGGAATTGGCCTGCTGCTGTTATCCTCGATGGTATGGACCATTCGAATTGAAGGCAACAACCGGATTGCTTCTGAGGATATCCTGCAGGCCGCACGACAAGAGGGGGTATACCCCTTCCAGTGGATTTGGCGAATGAATGATCCGGACAAGCTCTCCAAAGCGCTGACCTCAGAGCTTCCGGGTGTCTCCTGGGTAGGGGTGCAGCGGACTGGGACGAGCGTCAAAATCCAGATTGTGGAGTCCGACCAGCCGGAGAAAAAGCCTCTGCTCAGCCCGCGGCACCTGGTCAGCAGGACCGATGCAGTGGTCAGCGAAATCTACGCGGAGCAGGGCAGACCTGTAGTAAGCCGAAACACACGGGTTAAAAAAGGGCAGATATTGATCTCCGGCACACTGGGTGATGAAGAAAATATGGAATCTGTTGTTGCTAAAGGCGAGGTGAAAGGGCTCGTCTGGCATGAATACAATATAGAGGTACCGCTGAAAAGATCGGGAAGCTCCTATACTGGAGAACGGAAGGACCGCACCTATCTGGTGCTTGGCAAATGGGCGATTCAGCTGTGGGGATACGGTGTTTCCGGCTTTACAGAATCACGTACGCTTACGGAGCATGATCCGCTGACGTGGCGGTCATTCCAGCTGCCGCTGGGGCTGATGACCGAGAAGGAGATGGAGGTCCGTAGCACAACTGATACACTGACACCCGAGGCTGCGCGGCAAGAGGGGATTACGGGGGCGAAGAACGATATTTTGGCCCGTTACGGCACGGACAGCACCATAAAAAGTCAAAAAATTTTGCATGAGAAGAAAGACAATGGTAAAGTTTATATGAAAGTGCTCTTTGAAGTGGAAGAGAGAATCACGGAAGAACTTCCGATAGTAAACAACTGAGGAGAATGAGGCTACTTGTCAGAACAGACTGCAAGCATTCGTATATCTTTGCAAAATGCGGGAGAAGCGCAATCCCTGTTCGGCCCGCAGGATGGTTTTCTGAAAATAATCGAAAGTGAAATTCCTGCCGTGATTGACTCGCGTGAAGCTGAAATTACGGTTCGCGGAGCGGAGCGGGAAGTGGACATGCTGGAACAGCTGTTTGGTGTGCTGCTCTCCCTGATCCGCAGCGGCTACATACTCAGTGAACGGGATATTCAGTATGCGGTGGAGCTGGCCAAGGATTTCCGGGCCGACCAGCTGCTTGATTTGTTCAAAGGTGAAATCACGACCACCTTCCGTGGCAAACCTATCCGGGTCAAAACGATTGGCCAGAAGCATTACGTAACTACCATCAAAAAGCGGGACATCGTCTTCGGCATCGGTCCAGCTGGTACCGGCAAAACCTATCTTGCCGTTGTGCTGGCTGTTACAGCGCTGAAGGAAGGCTCCGTCAAACGTATAGTCCTTACACGCCCGGCTGTGGAAGCAGGAGAGAGCCTGGGCTTCCTTCCTGGCGATTTGCAGGAAAAGGTAGATCCGTACCTCCGTCCTCTTTACGATGCCTTATACGACGTTATGGGCCCCGATCAGGTCGCTAAGGCATTGGAACGTGGGTTGATTGAGATCGCTCCGCTTGCTTACATGCGCGGGCGTACGCTGGATGACTCCTTTATCATTCTCGACGAAGCCCAGAATACAACCCCGGAACAGATGAAAATGTTCCTGACCCGCCTTGGATTTGGCTCCAAGATGGTAATCACGGGGGATGTCACCCAGATCGACCTGCCGCGCGGCAAGAAATCGGGCCTGATCGAAGCCAAAGCGATTTTATCCGGCATTGATGAGCTGGGTTTTGTCTATTTCGCAGAACAGGATGTAGTCCGGCATTCCCTGGTACAGAAAATTATCGTCGCCTATGAACGCTCTGCCGAAAACCGCGAATAAAAAAGGGGACTGTCTTCATGGCCTCAAAGCAACCATCCAAATTAAGCGGATTTGTATACAGCAACAACGGCTGGAAGTATAGCGCGGTAACGCGCTATGCTCTTTTCCTGTTACTTGGGCTCATTTTCTACTTCAGCCTGTCGTCAGATCTGGTACCCAAGAAGTATGATATCAAAGAGGGAACCCACAGTGCCAAGGAAATCACAGCACCCAAGCAAATCCTAGACACCAAAGCCAAGCTTAAAGCCCAGGAAGAAGCGGCTGAGAATGTAACCAACCGTTATGCAATCATACCAATGAGAGCGGATAATCTCGTAACCTCCCTGCTCGACCGGATTGACCGGCTGAACCAGGATGATCTCATCTCGCAATCCGACAAAACGGCTATTTACCGGGAGGAGATTCCTCAGCGGGCCAATGATTTTATTTTGAATTTTGTGACCTCCAGCCGAAGTTCCGGTACCTATTCCGAACATCTGCTGGATGAAATGCAGTCAGTGATCAAGGATCAGACGTATGTTATTCCAGAAGAGACCTTTATCAAGATTCCGCGTCTGACCTCTCAGGATATTATCGAGATGAAGCCGGTTGCCCGGGATATCGTAACGAAACTAATGAACGATCAGATTACAGACGCCCAGTCTGCACGTGCCAAAGTGGCTGAACAGGTCAGCGTCAGTTCGCTTAGCCAGCGCACGGCCCGTGAGGTTGTGCAGGAACTGGTGCGGCTCGTGATTACAAGCAACAAGTTCTACGATGAGGATGCGACCAAAGAAGCCAAGGTACAGGCCCGGGAGAATACACCTGATGTGTTCATTGAGCAAGGGGATGTACTTGTTGCCAAAGGGGAGCTAATCACTCCCGAGTTATATGCACTTCTGGATGACAACGGCCTGCTGAGCAACGAGGTTAATTATTGGCCGCAATTTGGTCTGCTGCTTCTTTCGGCTATGTTATCCTTTGGCCTTTTGACCTTCATCCGTTATAACGGGGGAACCTCCGGCTTTAAGTACAATAACTCCCAGCTGCTGATGCTGGTGCTGGTATTCATAATTACGATAATTACGATGAAGCTGGCTGCGTTCCTGCAGACAGATGTACGTTCTTATGTCGGTTTTCTGGCCCCGGTTGCTATTGGTGCAATGTTAATCACCATGCTGCTGGATATGACCCTGGCATACTTTTGTTCCATTTTGATCAGTATACTTGCCAGCATCATCCTAAATGTGCAGCAGAACACCGTATTTGATTTCACCTTCGGGTTCTTTGCACTTATCGTTTGTTATGTCGCCATCTTTGCCACACACCGCGCGGGACAGCGTTCCACGCTCCTCAAAGGCGGGATCATGGTATCCTTGTTCGGCTGCTTGACTGTATTTATGCTTACGGTGCTTGGCGGAGGCGTCTGGAATCAGACGCAGACGCTCTATGCGATTGGCTTCTCTTTTGCCAGCGGTCTGCTGACTGCCGTGCTGGTTATCGGTCTGATGCCTTTCTTCGAGGCTACCTTCGGTATCCTGTCGGCGCTGAAGCTCGTCGAACTGTCCAACCCGAACCATCCCCTGCTGCGCAAGCTGCTTACGGAAACGCCAGGTACTTATCATCACAGCGTGATGGTCGGCAACCTGTCGGAAGCGGCGGCGGAGGCTATTGGAGCAGATGGACTGCTCTGCCGGGTCGGCTCCTATTATCATGATATTGGCAAGACCAAACGGCCGTTTTATTTCATAGAGAACCAGAACAACATGGAGAATCCACATGATTCGATCGAGCCGATGCTCAGTAAATCAATCATTGTGGCGCATGCAAGGGATGGGGTGGAAATGCAGAAGGAGTACAAGCTGCCGAAGCCAATCCGCGATATTGCTGAACAGCATCACGGCACAACATTCCTGCATTATTTTTACCACAAGGCACTGAAGCTGGCTGAGGAAAAGGGGGTGGAGCCCGATTTCACCGAAGAGGACTTCCGGTACCCCGGACCGAAGGCACAGTCCAAAGAATCCGCCGTGGTCGGAATCGCCGACAGTGTGGAAGCCGCCGTCCGCTCGCTCCGCAAACCTACAGTTGTGCAGGTGGAGACGATGATTGAGAAAATCATCAAGAGCCGCCTGGACGATCATCAGTTCGATGAATGCGACCTCACGATCAAGGAGCTCGATATTATCGCGCGGACACTGAAAGAGACGGTAATGGGGATTTTTCACTCACGGATTGAATATCCCGAGGATGTGAAAAAACCGAAAAAAGAGGAAGGGGCCGTAACAACATGAGTTTAGCAATCGTTTGGAACAACGAGCAGGAAGAGCATCCTATAAGCGATGAGCTGATCACCCTACTGGAGAATATTCTGCAAAAGGCAGGACAAATGGAAGGGATTGACGAAGGCGAAGTGGATCTTACTTTTGTCAATAATGAGCGTATCCACGAATTGAATATGGAGTACAGGGGGATTGACCGTCCGACGGATGTACTCTCCTTTGCCATGAACGAAACCGGAGAAGATGAGCCGGAAATTATATATGTTTCCCAGGACAATGGGGAAGGAGAGGATGTGCCTTATGTTCTGGGCGACATCATTATCTCTGTGACCCGGGCGCAAGAGCAGGCGCTGGAATATGGACATTCCCTGGAACGCGAGCTTGGTTTCCTGTTTGTCCACGGTTTCCTGCACCTGCTGGGCTATGATCATCAGGATGAGGCTTCGGAGGCTGAAATGATGTCCAAGCAGGAGCAAGTGCTGGTCCAGGTCGGGTTGACCCGCTAATGGTCAAGAATACAGCGGTAGGCCATAAAAAGTTCTGGCACTCTTTTCGATTTGCTGCGCATGGCATTGCTTCGGCGTTCAAATCCGAGCTGAATATGAAGGTGCACAGCACTTTAGCTGCATTGGTGCTTGTTGCCGCTGTTCTATTCAGACTTCCCCTGTCCAGCTGGATGCTGCTGTTGCTTGTGATTACGCTCGTTTTGACCGCTGAGCTGCTGAATACCGCCATTGAGGCGACGATTGATCTGGTCTCCCCTGAGATACATCCCTTGGCTAAAAAGGCGAAGGATACCGCCGCAGGTGCTGTACTGCTCACAGCGGTCTTTGCGGTCATCGCCGGAATCTATGTATTTTATCATCCTGTGATGGACTGGATCACCGGACTTATGTCATAATCAGTGTACAACTTGAGCTTATGGGAGAGGCGGACCCGCGTTTTGCGCTCCGTCTTTCATTGTCTTTACTTCAAAGCCAGTTTGTACGAAGTTATTCAGTGAAGTAATCCTAACAAACTCTTAGGAGGACAACTATGGAATCTGCCCTACTCTTACAAGAAGCGATCAAAGCTCGGGCCAATGCCTATATCCCCTACTCCCGTTTCGGTGTCGGTGCAGCATTGCTGGACCAGGACGGCCACGTGCATCATGGCTGCAATGTTGAGAATGCCGCCTTTGGGCCGACAAACTGTGCCGAACGGACTGCGCTTTTCCGCGCCATTGCGGACGGCCACAAGGCTGGAAGCTTCAAAGCGATCGCAGTCATTGCGGATACAGACGGACCAGTATCGCCTTGCGGCGTCTGCCGCCAAGTGATGGTAGAGTTATGCCCTCCAGATATGAAGGTCATTCTCGGCAACCTGAAGGGTGACATTCAGGAAACCACGGTGCGGGATTTGCTTCCGGGCGCGTTTGGACCCGCCGATCTGGAGCAGGGCCAGGCTCCCGAGTGAGCCGGGAATTACGGATCGATTCAGGGACTTACTAAGCGTATGCTACACTTCTTACAGCAGAGTTCGAGAATACAATAGATTGGTTAATCAGCCTTTTAAATGCGAATTCTAATGGGCAAAGTGCAGCAGAATAAGAATTGAGCTTCAAATGAACAGAAGTATTCATTCAGCACTTTAGTAAATTTGTTCCACAGTCAAGCGTGTTCCCGTAGGGAACGTAAGCGTTCCAACCGTCAACCTCATTCCCATGTGACCCCAAGCTGCTCATTCGCCCATTTCCGGGTGTCCAGAGGGCCGGGGCCCTTGGGGTCCCCCTTAGCAAAGGGGGATTTAGGGGGATCGAAACGCCTTTAGGGGGATCGAAAAAGCTTTTGCAAAAGGGTTAACTCATGAATTCAGGAAGGAAGATCATATGAAATTCAAATCAGGGTTTGTCGCCATTATCGGCAGACCGAACGTAGGCAAATCGACACTCATGAACCAGGTGATCGGACAGAAGATCGCCATCATGTCGGACAAGCCGCAGACAACCAGAAACAAAATACACGGGGTATACACCGCTAATAATTCGCAGATCGTATTCCTGGACACGCCGGGTATTCATAAAAGACAGTCTAAGCTGGGCGACTATATGAATCAGACGGCGATGAGCACACTGCATGAGGTAGAAGCCGTGCTGTTCCTGGTGGACGCTTCCGAAGGCATGGGCGGTGGTGACCGCTATATTGCCGAGCAGCTGAACGGAATCAAGACGCCGGTCATTCTCGTGATGAATAAAATTGACAAAATCGAGCCGGAAGCTCTCCTTCCGATGATCACCGAATACAACAAGCTGCATGAGTTCGCTGAAATTGTACCGATTTCAGCCAAGCTCGGCAGTAACGTGAATACACTGCTGGATCAGGTGGCGAAATATCTGCCGGAAGGCCCGCAGTATTATCCCGATGATCAGATTACCGACCATCCGGAGCAATTCGTCTGTGCGGAATTGATCCGTGAGAAAATCCTGCATCTGACCCGCGAGGAAGTGCCGCATTCCATCGCGGTTGCGATTGAGGACATGCGTGTCGAATCCAATGGCGTTGTACATGTTTCGGCTGTCATTTTTGTCGAGCGTGATTCCCAGAAGGGGATTATTATCGGCAAGCAGGGTGCTCTGTTAAAAGAAGTGGGCAGACGGGCCCGTACGGATATCGAGAACCTGCTGGGTTCGAAGATTTTTCTGGAGCTGTGGGTAAAAGTGAAAAAAGACTGGCGTAACCAGGACCGCGTTCTGCGTGATTTGGGCTTCCACAAAGACCTTTAAGATCCGCATCTGCGGCTTTTTTGAAATATACTTGGCAGGAATTGCAAGGATAGATCCTGGCCTATCGCACATCCTATTTCTGAAGAGACATCGTGTTTCCGAAGAAAGGATGAATACGAATGCGAGACTTTTCGTGGAAGTATTTTGCAATGACTGGAGATGTCGATGCTTATCTGCTGTACAAAGAAGCCGCAGATCCGCTTAGTGGCAGTATAGAGCTGCCCGCGGAGGAAGAGAAGGTCCTTGATGAAGAAGCACAATAAGGACTGGTTGCTTGCCGAGTGGTTGGGGGAAGAGGCATGCTATACAGGGTGGAAGGGATCGTCATCCGCAGCATGGACTACGGCGAGGGGAACGCGATTATTACGCTTTGCACCGAGAACGCCGGCAAAGTAGGCGTTCTTGTGCGCGGTGCCAAAAAGGTTAAAAGCCGCCATGCTGCCTTGATCCAGCTGTTCACTACCGGAGAATTTGTGTTTTTCCGCAACAATGGGGGACTCGGAACACTGAATGCCGGGGAGATTACGAAGTCTCATCATCCGCTTCGTGAGGATCTGGTTAAAGCGGCCTATGCTTCATATGCCTGCGAGCTGCTCGACCGTGTGCTCCATGATGAGGAAACCGGCAGCTTCTGGTACCGGCAGCTCTCGGCTTGTTTGAATGCGATCGAGGAAGACAAAGAGCCAGGTATCATTACTAATGTTTTTGAAATGAAAGTTCTGCAGGCAGCAGGCTATGGCCCGCAGCTGGATCATTGTATTGTTTGCAGCTTGGACAAGCCTGACGAGGAACTCCGGCTCAGCCCCCGCCTCGGCGGTGTCCTCTGCCGCAGTTGCAGGCATAATGATCCTCCGGCAATGGAGGTCTCCCCCCGTGCACTCAAGCTGCTGCGTTTATTCGCTGCTCTTGATCTGACACGGCTTGGCAGCGTAGATGTGAAGGAAGAGACACGGGCTGAACTCAAAAAGATTATGCGGGCCTTTATGGACCATCAGCTGGGGCTGAAGCTGAAGTCGCAGAATTTTCTGGATCAGCTTGATAAATACAAGATTTGACGAAATGCAAAAAATCCGTTACTATAGGTTCAGTTTCTTTTATAGTTGCGCCGTTGTAGCTCCTAACATGGAGTAACGTGCAGTGATCGGGAAAGTAATGAGCAGCTTGTCGCTTAAGCGAGCCGGGGGTAGTGGAAGCCTGGCGGGACAACGTTCATGAACATGGCACCCGGGAGTACGCAAGCGGCCAAATGAAAGTGGATTTCGTCTTTATTGATGAGATCAAGTAGGGTGGAACCGCGGGAGTAATTTCAAGCTCTCGTCCCTATGTCTGTATATCAGGCATGGGGGCGGGAGCTTTTTTGCCTTGTGATGAGCAAGGATAGAAAAGTGACGCCTCCATCGCACAGCAGGCAAGATGACCCATGGCAAGAGGCGCAGTTAAACTTGTGAAGCGAAGGAGTCGGTAGTATGAATTTTCAGCAGATGATTTTGACGCTGCAGCAGTTCTGGTCTGCACAGAACTGTATTCTCGTCCAGCCGTATGATACGGAAAAAGGAGCAGGAACGATGAACCCTATGACCTTCCTGCGTTCGCTCGGACCAGAGCCGTGGAAGGTTGCTTATGTGGAACCTTCACGCCGTCCGTCAGACGGACGTTACGGGGAGAACCCGAACCGCCTGTATCAGCACCACCAGTTCCAGGTGATTATCAAGCCTTCGCCCGACAATATCCAGGAGCTGTATCTGGACAGTCTGAAGGCACTTGGGGTAGATCCACTTCTCAATGACATCCGTTTTGTAGAAGACAACTGGGAGAATCCGTCGCTGGGCTGCGCAGGCCTCGGCTGGGAAGTATGGCTGAACGGCGAGGAGGTTACACAGTTTACCTACTTCCAGCAAGTCGGAGGAATTGAGACCAAACCGGTTGCGGTTGAGATCACTTACGGAATGGAACGGCTGGCCTCCAACATCATGAAGAAAGAAAATGTGTTTGATCTGGAATGGGTGGACGGCATGACCTATGGTGATGTATTCCATCAGCCGGAGGTTGAGCACTCGACCTATACCTTTGAAGTCTCCGATGTCAAAATGCTGTTCACACTTTTTAATACCTACGAAGAGGAAGCACGCAGAGCTATGGAGCGTCATCTGGTATTTCCGGCTTACGATTATGTGCTGAAATGCTCGCATACCTTTAATCTTCTGGATGCGCGCGGAGCCATCAGTGTAACCGAACGAACGGGATTTATTACCAGAGTCCGCAATCTTGCCCGCACCGTAGCGGCAACATATCTGGAGGAACGTGAGAAGCTTGGCTTCCCGCTGCTGAAGAAAGAAGGTGTTGATCTTGTCTAAAGATATATTGTTCGAGATCGGTCTGGAAGAGGTTCCCGCACGCTTTATCCGTGCTGCTATGGAGCAGCTTCAGGACAGAACATCTAAATGGCTGGAAGCTTCACGCATTTCCTATGGCGGAGTCAGCGCATATGCAACACCGCGGCGTCTTACGGTTTTGGTGAAGGATGTTGCCGAGAGACAAGAAGATATTAGCGAAGAGGTGAAGGGGCCTTCACGCAAAATCGCGCTTGACGCCAGCGGCGAGTGGAGCAAGGCGGCACTCGGCTTTGCCCGCAGCCAGGGGGTATCCCCGGAGCAGTTAACCTTCAAAGAGTTGGCCGGAGTGGAATATATCTACGCGACCAAAAACAGTGTCGGTGTAAATACCTCCTCGCTGTTGTCTGAAGGACTCAGCAGCATTGTCAACTCGATGACCTTTCCCAAAAATATGCGCTGGGGAGCGTATGATTTCAAATTCGTCCGTCCGATCCGCTGGTTGGTTGCCCTGTTCGGTCAAGAGATTATCGATCTTGAAATCACCGGTGTCAAAGCCGGAAATGTAAGCCGGGGACACCGGTTCCTGGGAACCGAAACAGTCATCGCCGAGCCGTCACAGTATGTGGAGACTATGCGCAGCCAACATGTACTGGTGGATGTGAAGGAACGTGAAGAACTGATTCTGAACCAGATCCACAAGCTGGCTGAAGAAAAGAACTGGACCATCGCGATCAAGGAGGACTTGCTGGAAGAAGTATTGTTCCTCGTAGAAACTCCGACCGTCTTGTTCGGTACGTTTGATGCTTCCTTCCTGAACATTCCTCAGGAGGTGCTGATCACCTCGATGCGTGAGCATCAGCGTTATTTCCCGGTTTTTGACGCGTCAGGTACGCTTCTGCCATTCTTTGTGACTGTTCGCAATGGTAATGCCCAGTCGCTGGACGTGATCGCCAAGGGAAATGAGAAGGTGCTGCGTGCCCGCCTTTCGGATGCGAAGTTCTTTTATGGAGAGGATCAGAAGCTGCAGATCAGTGATGCGTTGGCCAAGCTTGAAAACATCGTGTATCACGAAGAGCTCGGCAGTGTCGGAGACAAGGTTCGCCGGATACGGGCCATCTCTGATCGTTTGGCCACTAAGCTTGCACTAATCCAGACAACAGCTGCTGAAGTAAGCCGGACTGCCGATATTTGCAAATTCGATCTGGTTACACAGATGGTCTATGAATTCCCTGAGCTTCAAGGCACCATGGGTGAGGATTATGCGCGCAAGGCGGGAGAACCTGAAGCGGTTGCCAGAGGAATCTTCGAACACTATCAGCCACGGTTCGCAGGAGATGCGGTCCCTGCCTCTGAAGTAGGAATGGTTGTCAGCCTTGCGGATAAAATCGACACCATTGTCGGCTGCTTTTCGATTGGTATTATCCCGACAGGTTCACAGGACCCGTATGCACTTCGCCGCCAGGCGGCAGGTATTGTGCAGATCGTACTTGAGCATAAGCTGGCCATCTCTTTGCAGGAAATTTTTGATGCGGCGGTGGATGTGCATGAAAATTTACGCAAAGAGAAACATTTTACCCAAGACCTGCGTATAAACCTTTACGAGTTCTTCGGACTGCGAGTGAAACGTCTGTTATCCGACAATGTGCGCTATGATGTTGTGGATGCGGTGATTGCTGCAGGTTTTGATGATATCGTGGCTGTAGTAGGCAGAAGCCGTGCGCTTATGGATACTGTGAATGGTCAGGCTGATTTCAAAATCACCGTAGATTCACTGACACGGGTAAGCAATTTGGCAGCCAAAGCGGCTGAAGGAACCAGCGTAGATCCTACTTTGCTGAAGGAAGAAGCGGAGCTCACGCTTTATGAAACTTGGCAGGCTATTCACACGCCGTACCAGGATGCGCTGAGTGCCAGAAATGCAGAGGAAGCATTGCGGATTCTGTCCGGTCTGAAGGATGCAGTTACCGGGTTTTTCGATTCCGTAATGGTCATGGCCGAGGACGAACAGATTCGTGCGAACCGTCTGGCGCTGCTGGCTGGTATTGATGCGGACTCCAAAGCCTTTGCCGATTTCGGTAAGCTGGTGTGGTAATCTCTTCCTGAGAAGACCCGTATGTCTGTATCGGAACCGAAAAAATGTACAACTTTGTGCAGTTATGGTATAGATCGATGGTTTGGGGGATAAATATACGGAACGGTGCCAATGCGTAAGTTGACATCCGTTCCGTATTTATGCTTTTCAAAGCAGGATTTCTGTTCGGCAAAGCGTATATATATTACACGGGAAATTGGTGATGCTCATGGAAGGTTCCCAGGAAAGAAAGATCGTAGTTGACGGGGATGCTTGTCCGGTGAAGCAAGAAATCATTACGGTCGCCCGAAGCTTCAGGATCCCGGTAATCATGGTCTCATCCTACGATCATGTGCTTAAGGGTGAAGAAGGCGTCTCCATCGTTCAGGTGGACCGTGGGGCAGATAGCGCTGACCTGTATATCGCCAACCATATTTCTGCAGGAGACATTGTCGTTACGCAGGATTTTGGCCTTGCTGCACTTGCGCTTGGCAAACGCTGCAGGGTTTTGTCTAACCGCGGACAGGAATATGACGATTCCACAATGGATTTTATGCTGGAGGGCAGGCATGCCAGGGCCGTGGAGCGCCGACGGGGACACTATTCCAAGGGACCTAAAGCGATCACTACGGAAGAAAAAATTTATTTTCAACATAAACTGACAAAACTTTTAACACTTTTGCAGGAGAATGTACAGCTATAGCGAATTATATTTACTTGTTAAGAGATGAAGGTGGTTGAAGTGGCTAGCGGACAAGGTAATATTCCGGAAGAGGTTATCGAGAGTGTGCTCGCACGGCATGACATTGTCGATACAGTCGGTAAGGTTGTTCATTTGTCCAAGCAGGGGAAATATTTATGGGGCCTCTGCCCGTTTCATTCGGAGAAAACTCCTTCCTTCACTGTAACCCCTGATAGGGGTGTCTTTCATTGCTTTGGCTGCGGTATGGGTGGAAATGCCATCAAATTCAGGATGGAAATCGAAGGATTATCCTTCCCCGAAGCAGTTCGAATCATGGCGGAAGAAAGCGATATATCTGTTCCCGAAGGAGCAGGGGGGATTCAGTCTCCTCCTGACCCTGAGCGTGACCGGCTGATTCAGGCCTATGAGCTGTCGGCAAAATTTTATCATTTTCTGCTGAAGAATACGGAATACGGCACTGCCGCCATGGATTATTTGAGATCCCGGGGCTTCAGCGACAAAATGATCGACCAGTTCCAAATCGGCTACGCACCGGACCGCTGGGATACACTGCTGCAGTTCCTCGAGAAAAGAAATTTTGATCTCGCTGAGATGGAAAAGGGCGGACTGCTGTCTGCCAGAGGCGAGGGGAAAGGGTACGTTGACCGCTTCCGCGGACGTGTCATTTTTCCGATTGCGAACCGCACAGGGAAGGTAATTGCTTTTGCCGGAAGAATTCTCGGAGAGGGTCAGCCGAAATATTTGAATTCCCCGGAGAGCAGATTATTTAACAAAAGCCGGATTCTGTACAATTTGCACCAATCCAAAGCATCCATCCGCAAAACGCGGCAAATCGTCCTTTTCGAAGGCTACGGGGATGTCATTTCGGCTTGGGAAGCAGGTGTGCATAACGGCGTAGCTACCATGGGCACCTCACTTACAGATGGGCATGTGGCGTTGATGAAGAGCCTGGGTGATGAAATTGTTCTGGCGTATGACGGCGACAAGGCGGGACAAGCTGCTGCGATTAAGGCGATCCCGATGCTGGAGGACAATGGCCTGCGGGTAAAGGTTGCCGTGCTTCCGAGCGGACTCGATCCCGATGAGTTCATCTCCCGTCATGGCGGAGAGCGTTTCAAGGATCAAGTCATTGATTCAGCGGTCTCATCGATTAAATTTAAGCTTATATATCTGAAAAAAAACCATATACTCCTAGAGGAAGACGGCAAAATTGCCTATGTCAAGGAGGCACTGGAGATTATTGCATCACTGCATTCCTCCACAGAGCGCGAGGTCTACCTGCGTGAAATCTCCTCTGAGCTGGAGCTGTCATATGATAGCTTGAAGCAGGACTGCAATTTACTTCGGGCTTCGATGCAAAAAAACATCCCCGAAGGGGATAATAACGACAAAAGGTGGAATAATGGTAGGCATAAAAAAGGGCAAGTGCAAACACCGACTTTGCTGCCGGCTTACCATGTTGCCGAAAGGCGCCTGCTGTCTTTGATGATACAGGACCCGGAAGCTGCCGCATATGTAGGCGAACGCCTCGGAGAAGAGTTCAACATCGATGATCATGCGGCAATAGCCGCTTATCTATATGCCTATTACGCGCAAGGCAAACCACCCGGCATCAGCCGGTTTCTATCATCACTTCAGGATGACCGTCTGGAAAAGACTGCAACAGCCATTTCCATGATGGACACTCCTCCGGACTGGAATACGCAGGTCCTGGATGATTGTATCCGTGAAGTGCGGAAATACCCCGTGCAACGCGGGATGGAACAGAAGCGTGAAGAGATGATTCAGGCTGAGAAATCAGGCGACTTTTTGCGTGCGGCACAAATTGCAAGTGAGATTATAGCCCTAGAGAGACAATGAGCAGTTGACAGGATGTACCTAGGGAGGAGGGAGTCGAATTATGGCGAACGATCAGCACACTGAACTGGAAGCGGAATTTACTCTGGATCAGGTGAAGGACCAGCTTATTGAGCAAGGCAAGAAAAGATCATCATTGAACTACAAAGATATTATGGAGAAATTGTCGCCGTTTGATCAGGACCCCGAGCAAATGGAGGAGTTCTACGAGCAACTGAGTGATTTGGGTATCGAGGTTGTGAATGAGAATGACGAAGAGGTGAACAGCCTCCGTCCAAGTGAGGATAATGAGGACAAAGACAGCGATGATTTCAGCTTCGACGACGATTTGTCACTCCCGCCCGGAATTAAGATTAATGACCCGGTCCGGATGTATCTGAAGGAAATTGGACGGGTGCCGCTGTTGTCGGCTGACGACGAGGTAGAACTGGCGATGAGAATCAAAAACGGGGATGAGGAAGCGAAACGCCGTCTGGCTGAAGCGAACCTGCGTCTCGTAGTTAGTATCGCCAAACGGTATGTCGGACGCGGAATGCTGTTCCTGGACCTGATTCAGGAAGGCAATATGGGTCTGATCAAAGCCGTTGAGAAGTTTGACCATAACAAAGGATTCAAATTCAGTACGTACGCGACCTGGTGGATTCGTCAGGCTATCACACGGGCGATTGCAGACCAGGCCCGTACGATCCGTATTCCGGTACACATGGTAGAAACCATTAACAAGCTGATCCGGGTATCCCGTCAGCTGCTGCAGGAGCTTGGACGTGAGCCGTCGCCGGAAGAAATTGCCGCCGAGATGGAACTGACAGTTGAAAAGGTCAGAGAAATTATGAAGATTGCCCAGGAGCCGGTATCGCTGGAAACACCGATTGGTGAAGAGGATGATTCGCATTTGGGTGATTTCATCGAGGATCAGGAGGCCCTTGCGCCTGCGGATGCGGCTGCTTATGAACTGCTGAAGGAACAGCTGGAGGATGTGCTGGACACGCTAACCGAGCGTGAAGAGAATGTGCTTCGTCTGCGTTTTGGCCTGGATGACGGACGGACGAGAACGCTCGAGGAAGTCGGCAAAGTGTTCGGCGTTACCCGTGAGCGGATTCGCCAGATTGAGGCGAAGGCCTTGCGTAAGCTTCGCCATCCGAGCCGCAGCAAACGTCTTAAGGATTTCCTCGAATAGTTGTTATGAACCGACCTTCTGCTGCACGGTGGCAGGAGGTCTTTTATCTTGAATAGAAGCAAGTGCCAGAGTCAAGGTCCGAAAGAGGGTTGAGCCGTTGAACTTGGAAAAACGTGAAATTATTTTAAGAGAAATTCAGTACTGGAGAAGAAGTAAAGTGTTGCCGGAGCAGTATTGTGATTTCCTGACCAACCTCTATGATGATGAGGCAGAGGCGAAGGACAGCAATCCGATTTCATTCCGCAATCTTCAGCAGGGAAGCATCAAAATTTGGCTGTTTGGTTTTGGAATTATTTCCTTGATTTTCTTGATTAGTCTTTATTTTAGCGTTTTTCCCTGGCCTTTGCAACTTGCAACAGCACTCTGTGTCCTAATTGTTTGTTATGGCTACTCCGCCATTTACCGGGACCGGAACAACATGATCAGTCTCATGCTCGCAGGGATAGGCAGCATATTAACGCTGGGATTCGGATTATGGCTGATTGCACTACATAACCTGGACCCGGACTTCTGGAGGCCTTTGCTGATTGCAGGCTGCGGACTGCTGTGGGTCGTTCTTGGTTTTCTCCTCCGCATTAGCCTTTTGCATTTTTGCGGCTTTGCTTTCTGGACCCTGCTCTATGCCGGATTCTTCGGTCAGGTGCGTCCGGATGCCTCTATTCTTGAACTGGAGCTGCTGTATCTGCCGCTGTGTGTGCTTATGGTATGGCTGAGCTGGCTGCTGCATCACCGGGTGAATGGTGTTTCAGGAGTCTACCTGGGCGTTGGTGTTTTGCTGTGGATTATGCCTGAGATCGACGCATTGCTGCTGAGACCTGATTTTCCACAGTGGGTTTCGCTAATACTGATATTGAAGATCGCGGCAGGTCTTGCTCTGCTGTTTATATTTCGTAAAAAATGGATACCGTGGGTGACTTCATGAATAACAATAAATTATCAAGACGGCTTCAGGTTGTACTGGAGCAAATTCCGCAGGGCAGCGTGGTCGCCGATATCGGATCGGATCATGCGCTTTTGCCTGTAGCGGCTGTTGGGAGCGGACGGGTACGGTCTGCTATTGCAGGAGAGGTGAACCCGGGGCCGTTTGAAGCTGCCCGAAGAGGGGTTGCAGAGGCCGGACTCGGGAAGGCGATTGCCGTACGACATGGGGATGGGCTTGAGGTACTGGAGCCTGGAGAAGTGGATTGCATTACCATAGCAGGTATGGGGGGAGCCCTCATTGCTTCGATCCTGGATCGTGGGTTGAACCTTGGCAGGCTGGAAGGTGTCAAAACCCTCGCGCTGCAGCCGAATGTGGGAGAGGATATTCTCCGCCGCTGGCTTTTGAACCACGGGTGGGTACTTACCGCCGAGCATATTCTGGAGGAAGACGGCAAGATCTATGAAATTCTGACGGCAGTGAGGGAAGCGGCGGCTGCCGGAATTACGAATGAACAGCTGTACCAGGAGCTTAGGTTGTCTTCCGGTGTGGTATGTGACCGTGAGCTGCTGCTGGAGATGGGACCTTGGCTGCTTCAGGCGCCCAATGAAGCCTTCTTCGCCAAGTGGCAAGGGGAGATTGATAAGCTCGAAGGTATTCTAACTTCTCTGTCACGCTCAGAGCTTGAATCTGCAGAGGAGAAACGCGGCAAGATCAAAGCACAGATCAGACGAATTACGGAGGTGCTGGAATGTTTGCCAAAGGCCAAACGGTAATCGGTTATATGGAGCAGCTTGCTCCCAAACATCTGGCGGAGGAATGGGATAACGTAGGCCTTCAGCTGGGATCTCTGCAAAAGGAAATTACCGGCGTCCTTGTGGCGCTTGATGTGAATGAAACCGTTGTGGACGAGGCTATCGTCCGGGGTTGCAATCTGATCATCGCCCACCATGCGATTATTTTCCGCCCGATCAAGGGAATTCAGACCGATACTCCAATGGGCAGGCTCTATGAGAAGCTGATCAAAAATGATATTGCCGTCTATATCAGCCATACGAATCTGGATGTGGCAGAAGGCGGCATGAATGATTGGATGGCTGAAGCTCTCGGCATTCAGGAAGGTTCTCCGATCAAGGATATCCATACTGAACAGTTGTCCAAGCTGGTGGTCTTCGTGCCAAAGGATCATCACCAGAAGGTGCTGGATGCCATCCTGAATGCCGGTGCCGGCTGGATTGGCAATTACAGCCACTGCAGCTTCAATATTGAAGGGTACGGCACGTTCATCCCGAGAGAAGGCTCTGATCCGTTCCTTGGGGAGCAGGGCAAGCTGGAGCATGCGGAGGAAATCCGCATTGAAACGATTGTGCCCCTGCCCATCCGGAACAAAGTTGTGCAGGCCATGCTGAAGGCCCATCCTTACGAAGAGGTGGCATATGACCTCTATTCCATGGACCTCAAGGGCCGCAGCTTCGGACTGGGCCGGGTCGGGAAGCTTAAGGAGCCGACAACGTTAGGCCAATTCATTGAAACGGTCAAAAGCGGACTACAGGTGGACCATGTGCGCGTCGTCGGCGATTTGAACCGCCCCATCCGTAAAGCTGCCGTAATGGGGGGCTCCGGGGCAAAGTATTACAACAGTGCCATCTTCAAAGGAGCAGATGTGCTGGTGACTGGAGACATTGACTATCATACAGCCCAGGACGCTGCTCTGGCAGGTATCGCCCTGATTGATCCGGGACATAATGCAGAGAAGATTATGAAAGTGAAGGTAGCCGAATGGATGACGGGCAAGCTGACTGAGCATAAATATGATACAGCTGTGCATGTCTCTCAAGTGAACACGGAGCCTTTTGCATTCCTGTAAAACCACATTTTTACACTTGTGCGCCAAGGTGCAAGTCTGTATAATATACAATGTTGTTCAGGAAAGTTTGACAGACAATCGCCGGTGCGCGTGAAGACGCCGCGGGAGGAAAGTCCGGGCTCCACAAGGCAGGGTGCTGGATAACGTCCAGTCGGCGCGAGCCGAAGGATAGTGCCACAGAAATGGACCGCCGATGGCCGCTTTCGGGCGGCACAGGCAAGGATGGAACCGAGGTGTAAGAGACCCCGAGGAACGCTGGTGACTTCGTTCCTGGTAAACCCCATCTGGAGCAAGACCTAATGAGACGCAGCTTCTCCTTACGGAAGAAGCAGCCTTCGCCTGAGGCGCGTCTAGGTTGGTCGCTGGAGCTGTGCAGTAATGTACGGCCTAGATAGATGATTGTCGCTTATGGTGGGAGGGTAGTTCCCGTTTGAACCACGACGAGCACAGAACCCGGCTTACGGCAAACTTTCCTAACTGACAACTTACAAGTATTGTTGAATTCAACTGGTTTAATCATAAGACAGCGGCCCTCCTCGGAGGGCCGCTTATTTGTATAAATATAGGACTTTATATGCTGAACTGTTGTTTAATCTGCTTGAGCAATCGGCTGCGAGGCTTCTGCACTTTGCCCGTATATGTTCAGGGCTTCATCCAGCCGCTGCACGGCAATTTGCATAAGCTCAGGCGGCGTATGAGTGAAATTGAGCCGCATTGTATTCCTGTGCGGCTGCTCGGAATAGAACACCTCGCCGGGTACAAAAGCTACGCCTTGCCGGACGGCATAAGGAAGCAGCTTAGCAGCGTTAATGTGTTCGGCCAATGTCAGCCACAGGAACATACCGCCCCGCGGCTCAAGAAAATGAGTGCCTTCCCAGCCACGGGATGCCAGCTCACCGGAGAGCAGTTTCATCCGCGAATGGTACTCGCGCGAAATCAGGCGGATATGCTCCTCAAGGTCAAAGTTATGCAGCAGTTCGGACAGCGCCCGCTGGTCAATAGCGCTTGAATGCAAATCTGCAGCCTGTTTGGCTTTGGTGATCACTTGGATCAATTCAGGAGGCCCGATGATCCAGCCGGTGCGCAGCCCCGGGGCGACGATTTTGGAGAAGGTTCCTGTGTAGACTACACAGGATTCGCCTTCACCGCTTCGATCAATCGCTGCAAGAGTAGGAGGGTATGCGCCTTGAGCATCATCGAAGGTAATTTCCCCATACGGATTGTCTTCAAGAATAAGAACATTGTAGCGCCGGCATAATTCTACTGTCTGTTCGCGGCGTTCCCTGCTCCAGGTGGCACCCGAGGGATTGTTGAAGGTAGGAACGGCATACAACAGCTTGGGCCGCTGGATGCGAAGCTGCTCCTCCAGATGATCCGGGAGCATACCGTGTTCGTCACTCTTGACAGTGTGGATGTCCGCACGGTAAGAGCCAAGCACCTGAAGCGCAGCCAGATAAGTAGGCGCTTCTACAAGCACACTGTCGCCAGGGTCGAGCATAATTTTGCATAGCAGATCCAAAGCCTGCTGCGAGCCTGTAGTCAGAATCATGTCGGAAGCAGACACAGCAATCCCCTGTCCGGTGAGTCTTGCAGCGATTTGTTCACGAAGCGGCAGATAGCCTTCGGTCAAGCCATACTGAAGGGCTGAAGTATCCGCAGCTAGCGCCTTGTTGTAAGCATCCCGGACCGCCTGCATCGGAAATAATTCTTCTCCGGGCAATCCCCCGGCCAGCGATATTATATTTTTACCTTGGGTTACCTTTAGTATTTCACGGACTGCCGAGGAACCCAGGTGTTGTGCCGCAGTTGAAAAATTAATCTTCATAAAAAAATACGCCCCCGCTGCTTTGATTTTGTTGTATCATAACGGCATAGCGGTATAACAGTAAAGCGCTGAATATAACAGTTGGGAGGACGGAAGAATGCATATCGATTTGCTCCGCAGCGGCAGCAAAGCCTTGCCGCAGCAAATCAGTGATACGCTGGCTCAGCGGATCACTTCCGGGCTCCTGCAGCCGGGAACCCGGCTCCCCTCCGTCAGGGGACTGGCAGTTACACTGAAAGTAAGCCAGGTTACGGTGAGCAAAGCCTACGCTGATTTGGAGAAGAGGGGACATATTGTATGCAGCCAGGGCAAAGGCTGCTTTGTAGCGGAGCATGAGCCAAGCGGAGCAGGGAACGGGACACGCTGGCAGGACAGATACGATGATTATTTGCCGCGTGCACAGCTGTGGCGCAATTTTGACTACACCGAGGTGGAATTCCCATTCCATCTGGCAGCGATTCATAGTGAACTGCTTCCTCTCGAGCCGATTGGTTCGACCATGGCAGCATTGGTAACGGGCCAGCCTGAATTGATGGCTTCCTACGGCAATTTTCAGGGTGATCCAGAGCTGCGTGAGATCATGCGCAGGCATTTGCAGCCTCGCGGCATACACATCAGTTCCGCCGAGCTGATGATCACCAGTGGAACACAACAGGGGATCGATCTTGTAGCACGGACCTTTGTGGGTCCGGGGGATACTGTATATCTGGAAGCGCCTAGTTATACCGGGGCTATAGATGTTTTTGCCGGAAGAGGAGCGGAGATGATCTTTGTGCCTATGGATCATGAGGGGATGCGGGTGGATGTGCTAACCCGGCTGTGTGATGCCAGGCCGCCCAAACTGATCTATACCAACCCTACCTTTCAGAATCCTAGCGGTGTCACTATGAGCATAACAAGAAGACAGCGGCTGCTGGAGCTTGCCCGCAGCTACCGCTGTCTGATTGTGGAGGACGATCCGTTCAGCGACCTGTATTTCCGCACACCGCCTCCCCCTTCAATCAAGTCAATGGATGAGGACGGGCATGTAGTATATATGAAAAGCTTCAGCAAAGTCATTGCCCCGGGCTGCCGGATCGCCTGTGTGGCTGCTGAGGGGAACATTCTGTCCAGGCTGATCGCTGCCAAGTCGGCCAGTGATCTGGGAAGTCCTCTGCTTACGCAGGGGGCTATACTCCCGTTCATTGCCCATAAATATGAGGATTATGCCCGCAAACTCCGGATTGCCCTCCGGAGACGAATGGAGAAGGCTGCCAAGCTGCTGAAGCAATATGCCCCACCGGGCGTGACATGGGTTCTTCCCGAAGGAGGATTGAATCTTTGGCTGCAGCTTCCTTCCGCATCCGGTATTAAGAAGCTCCATGAGCTGGCGGAGCAGGAGGGCATTTCTTTTCTGCCCGGCGATGTGTGTTATGCCGGTGATCAGCCTTCAAGACATATCCGCTTGTGCTATTCGCAAATGAAGGAAGCGGATATGGAGCGTGGCCTGAAGCTGTTCCTTATTTTGCTGGACAAGCATCTCCGCTCTTCGGATTAATGATTTTCGAGACTCTGCCGGAGACTGTTGAGCTGGCGGCCGACACGTTGCGGGAACAGCTGAAGCGGAACCTCGCCTCCCGCTGCTGCCTGCAGAGTCCTGTAGATATCCACTTGGCCTGAGCCGTAATATTTGTCATGGCCGGGATCACCCAGATCTATGGCGTTTGATGTCATCATTGCCATTACTTCCTTATTGGTCAGAGCCGGGTTCAGCGAACGCACCAGTCCGGCGAGTGCCGCAACATGCGGGCTGGCCATCGAGGTTCCGGACAGTGCCGCATACTGGTTGTCGGGATAAGTGCTCGCAATGCTCTCCCCGGGAGCGGCGACATCAATATATTCCCCGTAATTGGAGAAGGAAGCTCTTTCACCCGTGGCATTTGTTGCAGCAACTGCAAGGACCTCGGGATAGGCGGCAGGAAAACCAGGACGTTCTGTATTGTCATTTCCTGCAGCGGATACAATTACCACATCGCGGTCGTAGGCATATTTAATCGCATCATGCAGAAATTGCGAATCGGCATAGTTGCCCAGACTGAGGTTAATCACTTTGGCACCCTTGTCTGCAGCCCAGATAATCCCTTCGGCTACGGAATAGGTAGTGCCTGCACCTGAGTTGTCTAGTGCTTTTACCGGGAGAATCTTATTATACCAGCTGATGCCGGCCACACCTTCTCCGTTATTGGTTAATGCCCCTATAATTCCCGCAACATGTGTGCCGTGACCCACATCATCGTCAGGGGGGGACGTTTTCGTTATGGCATTATATCCGGCAAGCAGTTGGCCTTTGAGGTCCGGATGATTTGCCTGCACCCCGGTATCTACCACCGCGACAATGACATCTTTGCTGCCTTTGGACAGATTCCAGCCCTGTTCAGTTTCGATAGCCGGCAGATTCCACTGGTAAGCGGAAAAAAGTAAATCATTCGGTGTAATTACTGTGGCTTTATTTTCGCTGACGGCATCATTGGTTAAATACATATAGTGAGGTTCCGTATACTGCGGATGCCATTTGTCGTTGAAATAGGTTTTTAACTGGGTATAGTTCATCTTCCCCGAGCGGAAAATGTAGGCGTAACCGAGTTTGCGCGGCTCCTTACTGCGGATATCAGCGGCAATGGTCTGCAGCTGTCCTGCGGTAGGGTGACCATTTTTGAAGCGGACGACAATCTCATTTTCGTAATAATGGCTGGCATTCTCGTTGTCATGGCCAGTTTTGACGGTGAGATCCTTCAGAGTATCGGCGTGGACTGATTCGACGCGGTACTTGCCTTCCTTCGGATAGGGGATTAGCCGCAGATTCTTGAGCTGGTGCTCAGCCACCTTATCCAGGATCCTTTGATGAATCAGGGCGATGACCCCATAACGGCCTTGCTGATCGCGCTGGGCGGTGAAATAATATTTTTTATTGCCGATAATAAAAGAAGGGGATTCATAAGCCTGATGCCCCTTGATTGCGGCTTTTGCAGTATTCAGATACTTCAGTAGCTGTTTGTTTTCCTGGTCGCTTCCCTCTGGAAAGGATGATTTAAAGGTACTGGTCTGCTTCGTTTGGAAATCAATCCACATCAGCATGGTGATATGGCCGTGTCCCTGCTGTAGACGTTTGGCATATGCTGAAATATCCTCGGGCGTTTTGCCATTCGTCTCGAGGAGCATCGTTCTCAGATGCTTGCTGACATCTACACGGTTCAAGCGGTCAGTGGCGATGACATCCTGAGTAAGTGCGGCCTTCTTAATCGTTTTTTCCTGTGAAGGATTAGGCACAGAGGCCTGCCCCGGCTTAGGCTCTCCATCGGAACGAAATGTGAACGTTAGAACTGCTATGGTAAAAGCGGCGGTGACCAGACCGGCAAGCATTACATTTTTGCGTGACATATTTTCCGCTCCTTCATGGAATCGTAATAGCTGTAGGTTTAGGAGTGAACACAGGTTTTATGCATTGCAGAAAAGGATACCGTCGTCCAAGGATTTATGTTAATATCAGAAAGTAAGTGCTTACTAAGTAAAACACTTGGAAAAACCTCGCTTAATTTAATTCAACTTTCATGAGCCAGGAATAATAAGGGGGAGCAATCGCCATGTCAGCAGCCAATGTGCAGAAACTGTGTGAAACGACGAGAGAAAAGCTTAAATCCGTAATCGGAAAAATGGAATTATTCCTGAATCAGCATGCGCTGCCGCAACTGGCTACAGAGGAAGATGAGGAAACGCTGCTCTTTTATCAAGGCTTTTTGTCCGATCTCCGCCATTTGTTGGTGTTCTCGGAAATGTCATATGAGAAGCTTGGGGTTGCTTTGCGGCGTGCCACATTCGATGAAGCCTTTGCGCAAAAAGCGCTATATAACGTATATCATTTTGGGGTAAACAACTTCTTTTATCCCAAGAATGAAAGCTATTCCGAAGATGGGCGTTATGCCTATACCGGCCAAGATGCCATCCGTTTCCGGAAAAAGCCGGTTCGTCCGGCCCGCGACATTATTATGGATATCACCAAGGTTTACGAAGAACTGCGGGATGACCTAAGCTACTATGAAAATGATTATTTGACCGAGAAACGCATGCAGAATCAGGTATAGCCTGAGCTGAATAGTCCCGGTACAACTGGACCGCATTTGCCATGGATATGGCAGATGCGGTCTTTTTTGCGTGCCCCGGCATGGGCGATAACTTGGTGGTGAAAGTCCGCTACAGGCTTGGCAGTAGGAGTGGCAGGCTTACCAATGGGGAAACTGAAACGGCTTCCGTCCTTATAAGGATTTCTATGCCGTTTCCACTTGATTGTTGGCGGAAGCTGGGGGGCGTGTGTTCAATTGGAAACCCTTTTTGCAGGATAGGTGTGGCCTTCCGCGGACATAATGAAGCCGAGGTGATAACGATGACAACCGCCAAACCACTTGTGAAATGCAGTGTGAGCAACTGTAATTATTGGGGAGAGCAGAACCTGTGCCGCGCAGATCAAATTTTGATCGAAATCGACAAACATTCGGGCAGTGCTTATCTGGAAGAGTATGCCGAAGAAATGACTGACAAGGGCCATCACGATCATGCGTCTACTTCTTCTGCCACCTGTTGTCTGACGTTCAAGCCGAAGGATTAGGAGGGCACCGCCATGGACAAGCGTAGTGATGATTCCAGTCTGGACCGTGATTCACGCCCAAAAATAATTCTGCGTCCGCGGAGGATCGATTATCCCCGGCGGGACAGGGCCCTAAATGAGGAATATGCAGCCGAGATCAACCCGTTGCCGGCTCATGTGCACAGAGGGCATATTAACGGGGCAGATGCAGAAGAAGCCAAAAAGGAAGACGGAACAAACACGGGGAGCCGAACGATTGGGTATGTCGGCTTGGGGTTTGGGATCGTTTCCTTATTTATCTGGTCTATTATTTTGGGACCCATTGCAGCAGTCCTTGGCTATTATGCCTATGCCAGAGGGCAAAAAACTGCAGGGGCGTGGGCCATGGGGCTGGGAATTGTATCCACACTCAGCTATTTTATTATGATTCCTTTTGCCCGTTAGCCGTATAATCCAATGTAAGAAGGGAATCGAAACAGGCTTTAAGACCTATCTATGCGGGTCTGAAGTCTGTTTTTTCGTGTCGGCATATAGCAATTACAACGGAGAAATTGTAAAATAAAGGCGTATTTTAGAATTGAAATGAGAACCTTAACATATAAAACAACCTTGAAAGAAGGAATGCTCAGAATGGTGATTAATGCCGCAGCAACAGGAAGCGGAACCGGCCAGCTGAAATGGATCGATTTACGAAGCTCTTCCCAGGTTAAAAATGTGATGGTCAAAAATAAATCGGCAGCTTCGGGCAGCTCATCCGCAGAATTTGCGGCTCTCCTGCAGGAGAGTGCACTCAAGAATACCAGCGGGGACACCGGCAATGCGCTGGCCTCAATGGACAGTTCATCCTTAAACGGGCTGTTGTGGCAGCAAATTGGCGGGGGAGGAGAAGCCTATAACTCCATTTCCGGGGAAATAACGGAGACGAAACCTACAGATTATGAAGACCTGATTCAAACGGCGAGTGCGAAATACGGCGTTCCTGTTGATCTGATCAAAGCGGTTATTGATACAGAATCCTCTTTTAATCCTCATGTTGTATCTTCAGCCGGAGCCAAAGGGCTGATGCAGCTAATGGATGGAACGGCAAACGGACTGGGTGTATCAGATCCTTTTGACCCGGCTCAGAGCATCGACGGTGGGGTACGCTATTTATCCTATCAATTGAAACGATATAACGGGCAGGAGAACATGGCGCTTGCCGCTTATAATGCCGGTCCGGGTCGTGTGAACAAGCTGGGTGTTAACAATGACCTGGAGCTGTTGGCCAATCTGTCGCAGCTTCCAAAGGAAACCCAGGCTTATATCACCAAAATAGAACGCGCCCGCGCGAAATACGCGGTATAATAAAAAGGATCAAACGGGTTACCCTTAGACCACAGTGGTGGCAAAGGACCGTTTGATCCTTTTTCGCCCTAGATGGGTTGCAGGAGATTCCTGCACGCTGCCAAGAAAGACACAAAGGAGACCTTCAATATATGCTTTATTGGGATTACGCAGCTGCTGCACCTCCTTACGATGAGGTGGTGCAGACCGTAGAACAAATCATGAGGCTGCATTATGCCAACCCCTCTTCCCTGCACCGCGCAGGGGTGGAAGCAGAGCGGCTTATCACCCGTGCGCGGGAAGTGTGCGCAGCTTCACTTGGCGTGCAGCCAAATGAAATACTATTTACCTCGGGAGCAACCGAGAGCAATAACCTGGCCATAAAAGGTGCTGCCCTGCAGTATCAGGGCAGGGGGCGTCATATCGTAACAACACAGTTGGAACACCCTTCCGTGTTGGAGAGCTGCCTGCAGCTGCAAGGTCTAGGATGGGAGGTTACTTTTGTCGCGCCAAAAAGCTCGGGAATCGTGGATCCGGCAGCTGTTTCCGCTGCTGTCCGCCCGGATACGGTGCTTGTCAGTGTCATGCATGTCAACAATGAGATTGGAACAGTGCAGCCGCTGCGGGAGATTGGCGAGGGAATCAAAGCTATGAATCGGCGGACCTTGTTCCATGTTGACGGGGTGCAGGGATACGGTAAGCTTGAAACTCAGCTGAAGGAGTGGCAGGCTGATCTGTACAGCTTGTCCCCGCATAAAATTCGCGGACCACGCGGTACAGGCATCCTGGTTGCCAGAGAAGGGGTAACACTGTTTCCACTCCTGACGGGAGGCTCTCATGAGAATGGAAACCGTGCCGGAACCGAGAATGTAGCGGGGATTGTGGGTTCAGCCAAGGCTGTGCGAATGAGCGGTGAGAAGCGGGAGGAGCTCAGCAGACGGCTGATTCCGCTTCGTAACCGGCTGCTGCATTTTATCTCAGGTATACCCGAGCTAATTCTGAACAGCAGAGAGGACGGTGCCCCTCATATTGTCCATTTCTCCTACCCGGGCATGAAGGGAGAGGTTCTCGCCCGAAAGCTAGAGGAGCTGGGGATGACCGTCTCGACCCGTTCAGCCTGCTCTTCGCGTCTTGCCGAACCGAGCCGGATATTGCTGTCGATGGGCCGAGATGTCCCGGCGGCACTTGGCGGTATCCGGATCAGCCTTGGGGATAGCCATACGGAAGCTGATGTTGACAAGCTTGAACAAGCGCTGCTGGCTGCGGTACAGTCATTGAAGAAAGCTGAAGGAGGCTTGAAGTAATACATGAAAGAGATAGAGAATGGATACGCGGTTGAACCCAGGGCAGGGTTAGTAAGAAGTAGCGAGTATGCGGATATGTTGATGCTGCGGTTCGGAGAGTTTACTTTAAAAGGGAAAAACCGCTCGCGGTTTGAGAAAACAGTCTTACGCCATGTGCAGGAGATGGTCAAACCCTTTCCCAAGGTCAGTTTAAGCAAGGAATTCGGACGCATTTACGTTCAGTTGAACGGAGAACCGGCAGAGGAACTGATCGCTGTGCTGCGCAACGTTTTTGGTATTGCTTCCATCAGTCCGGTCAAAGTTTCACAATCGGAATTTGAGGATATATTATCCGTCAGCCGGACCTTTTTGCAGATTGCAGCTCCACCAGCCGGCACGACCTTTAAGGTGAATGCACGGCGGGTGTGGAAGGAATTCCCTTATGGTTCAATAGAAATGAATAAGCTTATTTCAACACCGCTGCTACAAGGCTATCCGGGTCTGCTTGTGGATGTGAAGTCACCGCAGATGGAGCTGAGAATTGAAATCCGGGAAGGCCATACGTTTATTTTCTGTGAAAATATTGCCTGTGTGGGAGGTTTCCCTCTGGGCACCAATGGCAAAGCCATGCTGCTGCTGTCTGGCGGTATTGACAGTCCTGTCGCCGGCTGGTCCTCCATGCGGCGGGGACTCGAAATCGAATGTGTCCATTTCTACAGCTTTCCCTATACCAGCGAGCTAGCCAGGCAAAAAGTCGTAGATCTGACGCGGGTACTGTCAAGATATGCGGGTGTCATTAAGCTGCATCTTGTTCCATTTACGGAGGTGCAGACCTCTTTTACCGGTATCGGACAGGATAATCTAATCGTTACGTTGATGCGCCGGGCCATGCTGAAGATTGCATCGCGTTTGGCTGAGCAGGAGGGGGCACTGGCTCTCGTTACAGGAGAAAGCCTCGGACAAGTTGCCAGTCAGACGCTTTCCAGCATGAATGTAATCGGCCGTGCGACCCCGCTTCCGCTGCTGCGTCCTCTCGTGATGATGGACAAGAGCGAAATTGTGGACATTTCCAAAACCATTGGTACCTATGAACTCTCTATCCTCCCCTACGAGGATTGCTGCACACTGTTTGTCCCCAAATCGCCGACGACTAATCCTAACCTGCGGATCGTGGATAAAATTGAAGCTACCCTTCCGGGTTATAGTAGCCTCCTGGATGCCGCGGTCGCCGGCACAGAGACGGTCACCATTACTCCTTACGGGCATGAAAAGCCAAGGGATATGGTCCCGGCGGACGCTGGGCTTCAAGAGGAATGGTTCTAGTCTAAAAGAAGGAGTGCTACCAGACCTTATGGTCAATGGTGCACTCCTTTATTCATTCGGTGTTATCCTGTGACGGGTTGGGAATTCCTTAGACAGCCGGTCCGCCATGTACAGATTTCCGGTGATCCCGAACTCGCTTCCAGTGTCCGGCTGCTAGGATCCCTGTAATCACCAGCAGAATAAAAAGAACACGCAGCAGCGGATGCTCCTCAACAAATGGACCGATCCGCTGCTCTTCGGTAATCATGCTTGAGGCCGTCAGTCCAAGTACGGCAGCGCCGATATAAATGATCCAGGGATAGCGCCCCATCAGCTTAATGAATAGGGTGCTGCCCCAGACGACAATTGGAACACTGATCAGCAGTCCCAGCACAACCAGCACTATATTATGATTGGCAGCCCCGGCGATGGCGATCACATTGTCCAGACCCATGGCAGCATCCGCAATAATGATCGTCCGGACCGCCGACCAAAGTGTCCCCCCGGCCTGAATATTTGGCCCCCCGTTATCTCCGGTCAGCAGCTTATAAGCAATCAGAATGAGCAGAAGACCCCCGAACAGCAGCAGCCAGGGAATCTTAAGCAGCCAAACTACCAGAATAGTGGCGATAATCCGTAGTGCTACAGCTCCGCCTGTACCCAGCAAGATCGCTTTTTTCTGTGTTTTTCCCTGTAAATTCCGTGCAGCGAGGCCAATGACTATGGCATTGTCACCGGCCAGAATCAGATCCAGAAAGATAATATTGAGCAGCGGCAAAATGAAATCCCAAACGGATGTGTTCAAGAGCGTGTCACTCCTAGTGTTTTGTTAGAATTACTTTTTGGATCAGCTTCGTACAAAACGTTCATCCTGAGTATGTGTATGCATTTTGGAAGTTGCCCTGAACCGTATAGTGTTGTATACGCTATAAAAACCCCGGACATTCGTACCTTGCAAAAAAGCCTGCCCAAGAAGCATAGCTTGCCCGGCTTGGACATACATGTAAATACATGCAGTTCGGGGAGGCTGAAGTCAAATGGATTCTTTATTGCTGCTTGGTGAAATACTGATGATCAATCTCGTGCTGAGCGGAGATAATGCAATGGTTATCGCAATGGCCAGCAAAAATTTGCCGGAGCAGCACCGCAAGCTGGCGGTTTGGTGGGGGGCTGCCGGTGCAGTTGTGCTGCGTTGCCTGCTGACGTTTGCCGCAGTACTGCTGCTGAAGATTCCTTATATCGAGGCCGGCGGGGGGATATTGCTGCTGTGGATCGCGTTCAAGCTGCTGCTGGAGGAGGAAGAGGATGTCCGGGTAGAAGAGAGCTCTACCATATGGAAATCCGTCCGCACCATTCTGCTCGCTGACTTTATTATGAGTCTGGACAATGTGCTGGCCATTGCAGGCGTGGCGAAGGGGGATCTTGCGCTGATTGTGATCGGTATCGCTTTAAGCATTCCGATTGTAGTCTGGGGCAGCGGAATCATTGTCGGCTGGCTGCATCGTTTCCCAGTACTAATCTACATTGGGGCATATATTCTTGCATATACGGCGGGAGATATGCTGCTTCAGGATGCCAAATTTGGTGCGGTGATTTCCTTCCTGCTGCCGTCGATCCACTCGATGCTGCCGCTACTGCTCGGAATCATTGTGGTGGTATCGGGCTTGTTCAAGCGCGGCACCTTATCGGTAAAGTAGAACTCTGAAAAGGATCCCTAGGCTGAGTCAGAGCTGTACAACAGCTTTGGCCCGGTCTTTTTGAAATATAAGAATTGATATGTTTCACGCTATAAATTATCCTTATATTTTTGGAGAAACGGCTGCAAGCCTCTTTCAGAGGACGGTGAAGTCGTTTCTTCTTAGCATGGGAACCAATAACAAGAAGAATGATGGTGTTTTATTTATTTTTCAGATAAAATATAAAGGGAATCCTGTCACATGCTTGTGTGTCGCAGTGGCGGGTCTGAGTGAAGAGACATGAATCTTGAAGGGACGGGTGGAAAATGTCTTCCAAAAATGACGCGAAACTGGGTATATTTATATTCGTTGCCGGCATAGTGATACTGTTCGGAAAGCTGGGGGTGTTCGGCTTTCTCGGGCGTGCTCTGTGGCCACTCGTGATTCTGGTTCCCGGCCTGTTCCTGCATGTGCTTTTCTTCAGCCGCCGGGCTCCCGCATCCGTGCTGCTGCCCGCTGGGATACTGACCGTATACGGTTTGCTGCTGGGTTTCTGCAATACCTGGGGCTGGGGACTGATGTCTCATCTGTGGCCGTTGCTGCTGCTAGGCATAGCTGTCGGACTGTATGAGTATTCGCTCTATTCACCGGGACGAAACGGCGGACTTACGACTACAGCTGTCCTTCTGGGACTGCTCAGTCTTGTACTGTTGATCTTCAGCATGCTGGGAACGGGAGCACTCTATTTGCTCGGAGCTATTCTGATTGCAGCAGGTGCCTGGCTGATCTTTGGACGGGGCAAACCGGGGGGCCGTAAAAAGTGGAACGGAGGCTGGTAAAACAGCTATATTCCGCGAAACTAGATCAAAGAAGGAACGGGGAAATTGCCCGAATGCAACTTTAGCAAAATTAAACGGAGTTGGAAACCGTTTTTTCATAAAAAGACTTGCTTTTCATAGTACTTTCACTATAATATTAAGGATATGTTGAAGCGTCGGCTTTCTGCCTGGCGCTTCTTTTGTGAGACTGCCGCGACAAGCTATAAATTTAAACATTTTTAATTTGATAAATGAGAGGATTTGGATACAAATCATGCATTCAAGAAAAGATATCCGCAATATTGCGATCATTGCCCACGTTGACCATGGCAAAACAACACTCGTCGATCAGCTTCTGCAGCAATCAGGAATTTTCAGCGCTCACGAGCACCTGCAAGAACGGGCCATGGACTCGAACGATCTGGAGCGGGAACGCGGAATTACCATCCTAGCCAAAAATACAGCAATTACCTATAAAGAGTTCCTGATCAACATCGTAGATACCCCTGGACACGCCGACTTCGGCGGTGAAGTAGAACGCATCATGAAGATGGTTGACGGTGTACTACTAGTTGTCGATGCGTATGAAGGCTGCATGCCGCAAACGAAATTCGTTCTGCGTAAGGCGCTGGAGCAGCACCTGACACCTATCGTTGTCGTGAACAAGATTGACCGTCCGGCTGCACGTCCGAAGGAAGTTATTGATGAAGTCCTGGATCTGTTTATTGAGCTTGAAGCCAGTGACGACCAATTGGAGTTCCCGGTTGTTTATGCTTCCGCAATTAACGGTACATCCAGCATGGATCCTGAGAAGCAGGATGAAACGATGCTTGCACTGTACGAAACCATTACCCAGCATATCCCGGCTCCAACTGAAAAAATTGAAGAACCACTGCAGTTCCTTGTAACATTGATGGACTACAATGAATATCTGGGACGTATTGCTATCGGACGCGTGAACCGTGGCATAATTAAGCAAGGCCAATCCGTTACGGTCATCATGCGTGACGGCAAGAGCAAAACAGCCCGTATCGAGAAGCTGTTCGGCTTCCAGGGTCTTAAGCGTGTAGAAACAGAAGAAGCGGGCGCTGGCGACATCGTGGCCATTGCCGGTATCAAGGATATTAACATCGGTGAGACGATTGCCGATCCGGCGAACCCTGAAGCGCTGCCTGTCCTGAAGATTGATGAACCAACCATGCAAATGACGTTCCTCGTGAACAACAGTCCTTTTGCAGGTAGAGAAGGTAAATGGGTGACTTCCCGTAAGCTGCGTGAGCGGCTCTTCAAAGAGCTTGAAACCGATGTGAGTTTGCGCGTGATGGAAACTGACAGCCCGGATGCATTTATCGTTTCCGGACGCGGTGAGCTTCACCTGGGGATTCTGATTGAGAATATGCGTCGTGAAGGTTATGAAATGCAGGTATCCAAACCTGAGGTTATTGTCAAGGAAATCGACGGTGCCAAAATGGAGCCGCTTGAGCGTCTGATGATTGATATTCCTGAAGAAAGTATGGGAGCCGTTATGGAGAGTCTGGGTACTCGCAAAGCGGAAATGGTCAACATGATCAATCACGGTACCGGACAGGTTCGTCTGGAATTCCTGATTCCTGCACGCGGATTGATCGGCTATAATACGTACTTCCTGACGCTGACACGCGGCTATGGTGTAATGAACCATGCCTTTGACAGCTACGCTCCACTGATTGGTGGCCAGGTTGGCGGACGTCATCAAGGGGTGCTTGTATCCAGTGAGACTGGAAACACTACTCTTTACGGCATGATGGGCGTTGAGGACCGTGGCATTCTCTTCCTGGAACCAGGTACTGAAATTTATGAAGGCATGATCGTAGGGGAGCATACCCGCGATAACGATATCATCGTTAACATCTGCAAAGAAAAGCAGTTGACCAACGTTCGTTCGGCAACGAAGGATGAAACGGTGAAGATGAAGACCCCTCGCCTGTTCTCACTGGAAGGTGCGCTTGAGTACCTGAACGATGATGAATATTGCGAAATCACACCAAAATCTGTCCGTTTGCGCAAAAAGATCCTGAATAAGGGCGAACGCGAACGTGTGGAAAAACAGCGCAAAGCGGCGCAAGCCAGCCAAGCCTAAGTTGTTCTGAACGAATGGTTGTTTGCTCTGCCACAGTACAGCATTCCGTTCTTCTTTTAAGCCGCCGGATCATTCCGGCGGTTTTTGATTTCAATAAGCCGATTTGAATTCCCTCAAATTCTTAGGATTCTTGCGGTATAAAAGCGTGTTGAATGTTATAATGTAAGCGAACTTATTCCCGGAGGGAGTGACGAGCTTTGCAGATCTGGTTCGCTGAGCATCCTATTGTCGCTTACATTGTCATCTTTATTTTACTGACTTATGTGTACAACCGCGTTTTCCGCGTGAATCAGAAGCTGCCTATCGGCAAGGAAATTGTGTTATACCTGATGATGGCGGTGGGCTCGGGCATGTTGCTCATCTTCCAGCACGACAAGCTGCCCATTATCCAGTGCCTGCTGGTGGCTGTAGGGCTTATGCTGCTTGTGCGGGTCCGCTACATGGTTGAGGCCCGGCAGAGACGTAAGGCGGCAGCAGCGGGCAAACGACAGTAATCGCAACTTTTGCCGCTTGAATTCGTCTAATTGAAGAGTGAGCAATTGAATACCAGTTGATATGAAAAGGACCTTATTCCATTATGAGTACAAATAAAGGCAGTTTGCCTCCAAGATCTAGCGGGAATCAGAGAAGCGGCAGACCGCAGCCGAACAGCACGGTTAGACCCGTGCCAAAGAAAAATGTTAAGAAACGCGGAGCATTGGCGAGGATGGGAAGAATGCTTTTGGTTATTCTAATCATTGTCATTCTCGCTGTTCTGGGATATGGCGGCTTTCTGTATTGGAAGTTTGACCAAGGCAGTTTCGGTGTAGACCAGCCAGTAAAGGCGGGACATTCCGCCTCAGAGAAGCCCATCACAATGCTGCTGCTGGGGACAGACAATCGGCCGAAGCATCCGTCCAATCTGACCGATGTGATTATGGTCGTGTCGCTTAACCCCAAAACACAGTCCGCTACAGTAGTCTCGCTTCCCCGGGATACTTATGTGGAGCTTAGCGGGTACAAGAAGACCAAGATTAATGAATTTTATGCCCGGTTCAAAAGCAAGGAGAAGACCTCAGGTATTCTTGCTGAAGATGAGATGAAGACCATGATGGGCAAATACCTTGATGTTGATGTGGATTATGTGACCGTCCTTGATTTCCAGGGCTTCCGTGATGTTGTGGATGAGCTGGACGGAGTGGATGTCAATATTAGTGAAAATATGTGTTACACGGATAGTGTAGATGGTACGGATATCGACCTGAAGAAGGGGCCGGCAAAGCTGAACGGCGATGATGCGCTCGATTACGTGCGCTACCGCAAGTCGAACTGCAGCCCGAAGACCAAGGCTTCAGATGATTTTGACCGCAACAAACGCCAGAACGAAGTTCTGCATTCATTGGTTGGACAGATGCAGTCACTGGGCGGTGTTCTGAAGATCGGTAAGGTGCTCGACGCTGTGGATGACAATATGAAGACTGATATTGAGAATGAACAGATCAAGAATATGATCACTACCTATTGGAAGATTTCCAAGGAGAACATTGAATTCAAACCGGTAACCGGAACGTGGCGCAGCCCATATGTATATATTAACGATGAAGAGCTGGACGCAGCCAAGAAAAGTCTTCAAGACCGCATTGCCGGCATTGCACCAACATCCCAAAATTGAATGCAAGTTCGGGCATGTGCTATAATATAATAAATTGAATGCATCCAAGCTGCATAGGGGGCCTGTACTTATGTCCGAAGCCGTTGCACAGCTTAACGAAACATTGCTTACCATGCTGCAGTCGGAAACTTTTGTTCTACTGAACACTGTGGATGCGGAAACTGGCGGACCAACGTCCACCGCGATTTCCTGGATCTATGCAGTTAGCCCTTCTATTGTGCGACTGGCTGTCGACCACCGTTCCAGACTTGTGAACAACATGAAGGTAAATCCGATGGTCACCATCACGGTCTTTGGCGAGGGTACCGTTCATGCTATTAACGGTCGTGCTTCCGTCAGGCAGGATCCGCTGTCCGATGTTCCGTTCAAGATGTGCTGTTTTGATGTTGAAATTGAAGCGGTCCGCAATGCGCTTTTCTATGGCGCACAATTGGAGTCCGCACCAAAATATGCGAAGGTATACGATGCGCGTGCGGCTGATAAGCTGGACGGACAGGTGTTTGCCGCCATGCAAAAAGCCCAGTGATCAAGTCACTAGGCTTTTTTTGTCCAATTCTTTGAACCAAGACAGCTTCTATTGATTGCCTTTGGGCTTGGTATCTTTCGGAAGCTGCGGGATAATACGTCCGATAATGTCTGCCATCTCAGAGGCGAAACCAGACACCGGATGTCCCTTGCTGATGTGTTTGCCCATTTCGGCAAGTCTGCTGGATATATCCATGTCAGCGGTGACGAATGCTTTTACACTTCTTGGATCCTTGCTTCTAGGGTCCTTGCGGATGGCTTCTGCCACAGAATATTTAATGCTTCCGACTCGGGACCGGGTAAGAGATCCATCAACATCAATACCGACAACAGCGACATTGTTCATAACGACGCAGTGAGCGCCCTTTACACCGGGAACTCTTTTGGCAAGCCGCTCAAAATGGTCCTTGAGTACAACATCACTTTCACCTCTGCCGTCAGAAGGTTGTCCGGGCTGTGAATAAGGTATGGGGGCGGCAGTGGCTCCTTCACCCGATAAATTTTGCACTCCCTGGTTCCCCTGGCTGCTTAATGATTTTGCCGATTGTTTATCCTGAGGAGAGGGTGATGACTCTTTATTAGCGATACCGCAGCTTGTCAGCAGCAGCAGTACCAGCAACAGACACATTGATTTTCTCATATGCGTACTCCTTTCAGCGAAAGATCAGGTCTTTACCTTAGCTTACCCTCGCTGAATAGAGTTATGTATGACCAATCAAACCAGGCGCTGTGGAGGGGATAACATGAAAAAGATATTTGTACTAGACACCAACGTGCTTTTGCACGACCCCAATTCGATTTTTGCTTTCAAGGAGCATGAAGTTGTCATTCCGGCAGTAGTCCTGGAAGAAATCGACTCCAAGAAGCGCAATGCCGATGAAATCGGCCGCAACGCCCGCACCGTGTCGCGCTTATTAGACGGACTTCGTGAACTCGGCCACTTGCATAGCGGTGTGGTACTGGAGCATGGAGGCACGCTGAAGGTAGAGCTTAACCACCGCAGCTTCGTAAAAGTACAAGAAATGTTCGGTGAAGTCTCCAATGATAACCGGATATTGGCTGTCGCGCTTAATTATCTCCATGAGGAGAATGAAAAGGCTGAACCAAGTCCTGTGGTGCTCGTGAGTAAAGATGTGCTCGTCCGCATCAAGGCGGATGTGCTTGGCATAACACCGGAGGATTATTTATCCGACCGTACGGGTGATCTGAATGAGCTGTATTCCGGCTATCAATCGCTGATGGTCCATCCTTCGCTTATCGATGAATATTACAGCCACCGTTCCTTGTCTATCAAACAATTATCCTTGTCTTATCCGTTGTACCCGCATGAATTTGTTATTTTAAAGGATGAGATTGGCACCGGCAAATCGGCTCTGCTTAAAGTCAACAGCGATGCGTCCCGTCTGGAGCCGCTTTATCTAGGAAATGATGCGGTATGGGGAATCAGTGCCCGCAATGCTCAACAACGGATGGCGCTGGAGCTGCTGCTCAATGACGATATCCCGTTGGTCACTATCACCGGTAAAGCGGGAACAGGGAAAACGTTACTGGCTCTGGCTGCCGGACTGTTCAAAGTAGAAGATGAGCATAAGTACAAGAAGCTGCTGATTGCCCGTCCGGTGGTGCCAATGGGTAAGGATATCGGGTACCTTCCCGGCGAGAAAGACGAAAAGCTGCGTCCATGGATGCAGCCGATTTATGATAATCTGGAATTTTTGTTCGATACAAAGAAGTCCGGTGATATCGATAAAATTTTGATGGGTCTCGGCAGTATTCAAGTGGAAGCCCTCACCTATATTCGCGGACGTTCGATTCCGTCTCAATTCATTATCATTGATGAGGCACAGAACTTATCCCGCCACGAAGTGAAGACCATCGTCTCCCGAGCGGGAGAAGGCAGTAAAGTCATCCTTATGGGTGACCCCGAGCAGATTGATCATCCTTATCTGGATGCTGCAAGCAACGGACTCAGCTATATCGTGGAGAAGTTCAAGCAACAGGGGATCAGCGGACATATTACCCTTGAAAAGGGCGAGCGTTCACACTTGGCCCAGTTGGCTGCCGACTTGCTATAAGTATCGGGCTAACATACCAGCATCCTTTTCCAATTAGTACTCTTTCATCAGTCCAGCCGCAGAAGGGCTGCAATTTACAGCAAACAGCCGGGAGATCATTTCCGGCTGTTTGTCATTGCCCCCCCCAAAGGAACGGCGGGGGATAAATTTTTTTGTGGCAAAGAATGGAGAGGAAGTTTGGAACTGGAGAAGCGGTAGCGTTCGCCTTTATCCTCGAATTTCTACCGCAGCGGCGGTAATTCAAATCAGGAAATCTGAGGATAACAGCGATCGGAAGTCCAAATCTTTCTCGGAATGACCAAATGCCGCAAAGTTTTGGTCCTCGCCGTTCACACCTATATAATAGAAAGAGAACGTTTTCAAACCCGCAGACAAGCGGAGAATCATCTGGTAAAATAGGGGTGACGAGTCATAGGCGGGAGGAGAAAGAATCGTGCTGAGAAGGAGAAACTACTGGCTGTTGTTTGCTATATTATTGCTATCGCTGACAAGCCTGTCCCCCAGCATGGAGCTGGACACCAGTGATGATACCTATCCGCTGAAGCAGCCGCTTAACCCATCAGAGCATTCTGAATCTGGCGATAAAGACAATGTTGAAAGCTTGAGCATCCGGGTGTCCATGAGCAAAGAGGAATTTAATGAACTGGAACGGATCAGCAATAACTATAGCTTGTCGAGCGGTACCCGGGTAATCTTGAGCAATGTTGACAGCGCTGAAGCTAATGAGATTCTGCAGCAGGATCTGACGATTGGCCGGAGTCCGGATATTATTATGACCGACGGCCGCAGCATCACGGACTTGGCGACACAAGGCTATTTGCTGCCGGTAGATATTTACCAGAGTGTTCCGGGAAGTGCACCGCTGACCACCCTGATTCCGCAAATGCAATGGAATGGTTACGATTGGGGAGTTCCCCTTGATATTGACCCCTACGTACTTGTATATTCGCCGAAGCGGCTCGCGGAACTGGGAATTACAGGGTTGCCCAGAAGTCTGGAGCAGTGGAATGAGCTGCTTAAAGTAATTCGTGAACAGCCAAATAAGCAACGATACCTGCTGGCAATGGATACGCGTAACCCCTACGGCTATTCGGCAGTTCTGGAGAGCATGGGCGGAAACCTGGAATCGATCAGTCCAGCTCTGCTGGAATGGACACAATATGCAGGCAATTATTTCTTTCTCACCAGCCGTACGAACACAGACCTCTGGGATATGCTTCAGGATGGTAAGCTTGCAGTTGCTGCGCTTCCGCTCTCGGAATGGCAGAAGCACGGGAACTCTACCCTGTCCGCTGAAGCGCCGCTTACCGCCAGTAGCGGGTCAGGGTATGAGGCGATCTACAGCCGCTTCTTCGCACTCCCCGCACAATCCGGTAATCCGGAGGCAGCTGTCAATTGGCTGTCCTATGTCACATCCAGCACAGAACAGCTCGATTGGCTGGAGAATACGGGGCGGCTCCCTGCACTCGATGAGCTATACCGTACAGGGTTGCCGGAGAGCGTAAAGCTTCCTTTTGACACCCGGCTGCTGCTTGTAGACGAAACGAATCTTGAGAGTAAATCAACAGGCGGTTGGACAGCATTGTCGCTGGCAGTAACACAACTGCTGACAGGAAAGCTTGATCCGGCGGGATATGCAGCCGCGGCTGCACAGGCCTCAGAATGAGAGGGAGAGCTTCACATGTAACACACCGTCCCGGCTGCTCACTTCAGTTGCACGGAGAAAAGAGACGATTTTTTCCGGATAGAAACCCAGGTCAAATTCTTCCTCCAAAGTCTTGCGCGTAGTATCGGGCAACTCAAGGCCATTAAATAATACATGATCGACATGGAATATCAATCCGTTGACCGGTTCCTCCTGAATGGTGTAATGGCCGGTCAGCGTCAGTGATAATCCGCCACTTTTACCGGAAGCCGTTATTTCATTATCATTGAAATGGAAGGCAAAATCCTTGAACAATTCATTCTGCGACAAGAGGAATTCATTTAGATCCTCTTCCTTTAGAGCCAAATTGTAGATCATACCTTTACGGGTCATGAGCCCATCATGACTCTGAACGAACTCTGGCAGATGCTTCATGGCAGAGGACAAAGCTTTGAAATAGGTTTTGACTTCGTGAACCCCAATGTTTTCCCAATATTTCGTGAATTCCTCCAATAAGGCGCTCATGCTGGCCGGATCACTGCTGGACTGAATGCCTTTATTAATATCTTCATGTAATGCCTCGATCCGATCCTTCTGCTGCACCAAAGCTGTTTTGAGCGTCGCAAGCTCTTCTGAACTGCGCTGTGCCGCGGAAAGCGTTGCTTTTAACTTTTTATAATCCACCTCATATTGCGACAGAATGTCTCGGTCTCTTCCAATAATGATTTCATAATAATCATACAAGGCCAGTAATCTGCCGATGCTTTTAGCCGAAAGTACTGCAGTCAGGAGTCCATCTCTCTCTCCCATATAATAAGAACGTATGATAGCGCCAGCCTGCTCCCGCTGATTCTGAATTGCACTTTGCTGAGAAGCTGCCCTTTTTTCCAGTAGCGATGTTTTTTCCTCAAGAGCCTGTTGCTCAGTGGTGATCCGTGATATCTCCTGCTCAATTTCTGCCGAGGATAACGTCTGTTCCAGCAGCTTGCGGGTGACCTCATTATCAGGCATGACAGGAGGAGAGCTAGAGGATAGACCCGTACCCGGATCTGCACTTAAAAAGTCTGGGGGCGTCAGCGGCAGCACAGTAAAGCAGAGAAGGATGAGAAGAACACAAGTATAACGGCTTCGATTATTGCAGGATCGCACCACTCCACCACCTTAAAAGAGATCAGAATATGTATGTACTAATAATATGATAAGCCCTGCTAAAATATCATACCCTCTTTTCTTTCCAAGACCTACTATGAATGCACAAAAAAACGGAAGCGCTCCTCAGAAGAAGGAATAGCCTCCGTTTCTATAAACTTAGAAAAACTTACAGCGGCAGACCCATTTCGAAGATCGTCCAGTAACTGAAGCCGGTAAATGTCAGAATCATATATCCCCAAAAAAGCAGAATATAGACTTTTTCTGTAAACTTCATATATCCGAGGATCACGAAAAAAGCGGTTTGCAGAAAGAACAGCAGAGCCATCTCCGTTAAATTCCCGGCAAAAGCCATGAGTCCAATAACAAGCGTAAAAAAACCCAAGACACGAAACATGCGGTCCAAGAGAACATCCCCCTCCTGTATGTATCCGGCAATTTCTTCTTTGTAGCTATATTATAACGGCTGGAATAAATGGTGTAAACGAATTCATTGAAAAAAAGCTGTTTTTTTGGAATTATTATGATTTTTGTTATAGACACGGCGTTTTATTTTGAAAGTAGAGAATTTATAGCATAGCAAGTATGAGGTTTAGCCAAAATGGAAATACAATTTAGTATCAAATAGATTCTATGAACTCTAATAGAGGCATAGAAATGGAGTAAGCAGCTTTTATCCTATTCACTATCCGGCGGAGCTGCCGGTTATGAAGATGGTTATTTCATGATGTTGTTAGGAGGGTTAGGCTTTATGACAGCCGTTAGACAGGATGCTTGGAGCGTGGAAGATGATTTGATATTGGCCGAAATAACGCTGCGTCATATCCGGGAAGGCAGCACACAGCTTGCTGCTTTTGAAGAGGTGGGTGAAAAAATCGGCAGAACCTCGGCGGCATGCGGATTTCGCTGGAACAGCTGTGTTCGCAAGAGCTATGAAGATGCAATTGGAATTGCCAAGAGCCAACGCCAAAAGCGGAGCTATTTGAAAAAGCAGCCCTCCGCTAGAGGCGCACAGGTAGCGGGGCTTATTCTCGGAAACATGGAAGAGGAGTACAGCCGCAGCGAGGGACTAGGCGAGAACACTTTGTCCATTGACGCTGTTATCCGCTTCTTAAGACAGTGGAAGGGCAGTTTTCAGGAAGCCGGCCGCCAGTTGAAAATGCTTGAGCGGGATTTGCGCGAGAAAGAAGATGAATTAACTGAGCTGAGGGTGGAAAATGAAAGGTTGTCCAAAGAGGTCAATCTGGCCCAAAGTGACTATCGCGTAGTCAATGATGATTACAAAGCTTTAATTCAGATCATGGACCGGGCGCGGCGACTTGCTTTTCTTAATGAAGAAGAAGAGGAAATGAAGACAAGATTCAAAATGGATGCCAACGGTAATTTGGAACGGATTGAATAAACGAATTATGCTTCTTCAAATCCCGCATGCAGCGGCTTACCGCCAGCATTTGCGGGTTTTTTGTATAGATAGTGACTGTTTTTCTTTTACTGGAGAAAGGATATAATGAGGAAAATGTGTACAAGATGGCGGGTGTCGGCATGAAAATGGATATTATCGGTGCAGGCTCACTCGGCCTTCTGCTTGCCGGAAAGCTGATTCTCTCTGGCGCAGAAGTTAGAGTGTGGTGCCGGAGCGAGGAACAAGCGGGGGAGTTAACCCGGTCTGGAATAACCATAAGTTACGAAGACGGGAGGGTTAGCCAGCACTTTCCGGGCACAAGCTTTCAAGCAGGACCAATAACCAGGTTCTCAGAAACGATCCTCCGGCAACCGGGGGAATGGATAGCCATTATGCTCAAGCAGAATGCGTTTCACGCTACTCTACCAGAGATTTTGGCGCCTCTTCGGCATATTAGACTCCATGTGGTTTGCTTTCAGAACGGTAATGGACATCTTGAACTTCTTCAGGAGCTTTTGCCGGAGGCTTCAGTCTGGGCTGCAGTGACTACTGAAGCGGCCAAGAGGAAGACATTAACAGAGATTAGTCATACGGGGCATGGGGAAACATTTATAGGGAAGCGAGGAAACAAAACCTCAAATGTTCCAAAAGACACCTTAGAGGAGGATGACACCGCGGCAATTAGTTTGATACATGCTCTCACAGCAGCAGGATTCAGGGCATTGGTGTCGAAAGAAGTGGATACCATGATTTACCGGAAGCTGCTATTCAATGCTGTGATTAACCCGCTTACAGCGATCTGGCGCATTCAGAATGGCGAGTTGACCGCCTCCGGGGAGCGGATACAGTTAATGAAAGAACTGTATCTGGAGGCAACCTCCGTATATGATGCCTGCGGTATCAAGGTTGATACTCATGCGTGGGAGGGGATACTTGAGGTTTGCCGGGCAACTTCAGGTAACATCTCGTCTATGCTCGCTGATGTTCTAGCGTCCAGGGATACGGAAATACGCTGGATCAATGGGAGTATTGTGGCAATGGCGGATAGCGCGGGTATTGCGGTCCCTTTACACCGCTGGATTTGCCGGATGGTAGAAGGCATGAATGTGAAGGAGAGGTGAGGCTGTTTGGAATTTCTGCGGAATTCGTTCATTTCATTAAGCGTTATTCCGGTTGTTCCTTTTTTGATTGTATATTTCATAGGAATTGGCCTCAGAAAAGAAAAAAGAAATACGTTATTACTGGCTATGGATATTACTACTGTATTTTTATTTTTTTCCGTATCGGCCTTGTTCAATACCACTTTTAATTCGCGGTTCGGGTTTTACCTTATACTACTTATTGTATTAATATCCGCTGGACTGATTGGAGGCGCCCAAAATCGCCTAAAGGGAAATGTTGACGGGAAACGTTTACTTCGGGCAGTTTGGAGACTTTCATTCTTTTTTATGAGTACCATGTATGTGCTGTTTATAGTCGTAGGCCTTATCCATTACATATCACAAGCCATGTAATGTTCCATTGCTCCGGTGAAGCGTCAACGTCACAAAACTTTTAAGTTTTAAAAAAAAAGTGTTTTCAGAAAATATTGCTCTAGATTTTTTTGACCACTGGTTGTATAATCATAAACCATATACCACATTCTATTTAGGGGGAACTGCTAGATGAAGAAGAGTAAAAGTCTATTGCTCATGATTGCAATGGTTCTCGTTATCGGCACAGCACTTGCTGGCTGCGGCGGAAACAATGCAAACAAAGGCAACAACGCTGCCGCAACAAACGCAGCAGGCAATGAAGGCAGCACGAACACAGGCACTGCAACTGGTGACGAGAAATTGGCCGCTGACCAGACACTTAGAGTCAACCTGAGTGCAGAACCACCTACATTCGACCCTGCACAAGCTCAAGACAACCAGGCACACACTGTCCTTCAAACTATGTATGAAGGCTTGACTCATGTAAATGCTGAAACAGGCCAAGCTGAGCCGGGTATTGCCGAAAAGTGGGATGTTTCCACTGACGGTCTGGTATATACGTTTCACCTGCGCGATGCTCAGTGGAGCAACGGCGATCCTGTAGAAGCTGCGGACTTCGTTCGTGCATGGAAACGCGTGCTTGATCCTGCAACAGCTCCTGCAGCACCTTATGCTTATCAATTGTACTACCTTAAGAATGGTGAAGAATATAACACTAAGAAAGTTACAGATTTCAGTCAAGTAGGTGTAAAAGCCGTTGATGCGAAAACTCTCGAAGTTACGCTGAAATCGCCAACACCTTACTTCCTGGGACTACTGTCCTTCTATACCTACTATCCTGTACACAAATCCGTTGAGGGTAATGCGAAATGGGCAATCAGCAAAGACACTATGATTGTAGACGGTCCATACACATTGACTGAATGGACTACAGGCCAGTCTATTCAAGTAACTAAAAACGAAAAATATTGGGACGCAGCTTCCATTAAATTGAGTAAAATCGACTTCACCCTTGTTAACAGCGGTGCTACTGAATTGCTGAGCTACAAGAATGGCGAGTTGGACCGCGCCGGCAATCCTAATGGTGAAATTCCGTCAGAGCAGCTCCCTATGGTTAAAAAAGAGCTTCCTAACGAGTTCGTTTCTAAAGGGATTGCTTCTACGTACTACTATGAATTCAACATTACCGAAAAACCTTTCAGCAACGCTAAGATTCGTAAAGCACTTGCAATGGCGATTAACCGTCAAGTCCTGATCGACAACGTAACTAAGGGTGGACAGTTGCCTGCATTCGGTTATGTGCCGCCGGGTATCGCTGGCGCTGACGGTGAATACCGCACAGCCGTTAAAGATAGCTACTTCACAGAAGATGTTGAACAAGCTAAAACATTGCTTGCCGAAGGTCTGAAAGAAGAAGGTCTGACCGCGCTTCCTCCAGTAGAACTGTCGTACAACACAAGTGAAAACCACAAGAAGATCGCTCTTGCGATTGCCGATATGTGGAAAAACAATCTGGGTATCACGGTTAACACTGTGAACCAGGAGTGGGCTGTGTTCATTGAGAACCGTCAACACCAGAACTACCAAATCGCACGTGCCGGTTGGGTTGCAGACTATAATGATCCAATGACCTTCATGGATATGTGGGTAACAGGTGGCGGTAACAATGATACTGGTTATGCCAATCCTGAGTATGACAAGCTGATTGCTGATGCGAAAGCAAGCTCTGATCTGGCTAAACGCCAAGAAGACTTTGCAGCAGCTGAAAAAATGCTGATTCAGGACGATATGGTTATCTTGCCGATCTACTACTACACCAACAACTCCCTTACTAAAGAATACCTAAAAGGTGTAACTACTGACTTCAGTGGTGCAGTTGACTTCACTCGTGCTTACCTGCTTGAGCACTAAGATATACAGTAACTTAATTGAATAGTTCATCGTCTGAAGTTAGCTTTTCACTTCGGGATATATATGTGGAATTCCATATATATCCCTTTTTTTTGCATTTCCGGCTTATTGTTAAAGACTATTCCAGCTTACAAAAATAGAAAATGGACAAAAGCTCGATTTTTGCATAAAATCAAATTATGTGTCTAAAAAAATGTCGAAGGAGGTGTTGATGGGGATGGTTCGTTATATTGCTAATAAGTTTTTCTATATGATCGTATCGCTGTTTGTACTAATATCAGCGACTTTTTTTCTGATGAAAGCTATTCCGGGGGACCCGTTTACTTCCGAGAAAGCAGTTCCGCCGGAAATTAAAGCGCATTTATACGAGCAATATGGTTTGGACAAGCCGCTCTACCATCAGTATTTTAAGTATTTGGGTGATATAGCCCAAGGTGATTTGGGTGTGTCGATGAAACGTCTGAATCAGGATGTAACACATTTGATTGGACAGACCTTTTCAGCGTCCTTGAAGCTGGGAGTTGTCGCAATTATCGTGTCGGTTATTGTCGGAGTCATTCTCGGCATGCTGGCGGCACTATACCACCGCAAATTTATTGATAGCGCTGCAATGGTGCTGGCGGTGCTGGGGATTGCGGTTCCGAGCTTTGTTGTCGCGTCTTTGCTCCAATATGTATTTGCCTACAAATTCAGCATATTTCCAGTTTCGGGCTTTAAGGGTCCAATGTATTATTTCCTTCCGGTAGCAGCGCTCTCGGCCCAGCCGATAGCCTTTATAGCTCGCTTGACCCGTTCCAGCATGCTTGAGGTGCTGCATGCCGATTATATTAAGACGGCTAAGGCTAAAGGCTTAAGCTGGATGGCTATTTTGAGCCGACATGTTCTCCGCAACGGAATTCTGCCGATTGTGACTTATATGGGACCAATGACTGCCAATATTGTAACCGGTTCTGTAGTTATTGAGCAGATTTTTGGTATCGGCGGTATCGGCAAGCAGTTTGTTGAAGCCATCAGTGTCCGTGATTATACCCTGATTATGGGAATTACTATTTTCTACGGTATTCTGCTCATGGTGGCCCGCTTTATTACAGACATTGCTTATGTGCTTGTAGATCCGCGGATCAAACTAACTGGAGGAAAGGAGGGCTAAAGATTGGCATCTGACAAAAATATGAGTTCGCTGGATGCGAACCTGAAACCAGAAGATTTTCAGAAAATTGGTATTGACGAGAAGCAGGCAGAAGTCATTCAACGTGAAAGTCTTTCAGCTTGGAAGGATTCCTTGGAACGGCTTCGTCAAAATAAAATGGCAATGACCGCTTTGGTTGTTCTTGGCTTGATCGTTCTGGCTGCGCTGATTGGTCCATTGTTTTCGAAATATAATTACTACTCTAACGATTTAGTCAACTCCAATCAACCTCCATCATCCGAACATTGGTTTGGCACCGATGATCTTGGCCGTGATATTTTTGTCCGTACTTGGTACGGAGCACGTATTTCACTGATTGTCGGGTTGGCTGCAGCGGCAATTGACTTACTGATTGGTGTTATTTATGGTGGAATCATGGGCTTCTTTGGTGGCCGTGTGGATAACATCATGAACAAGATTTCCGAAGTGTTGTACTCCATTCCTTATCTGCTGGTGGTTATCTTGCTGCTCGTAGTAATGGAACCAAGCCTGTTTACAATTATCGTTGCGTTGACTATTACAGGCTGGATCACGATGTCCTGGATTGTGCGCGGGGAGATTATGCAGCTGAAGAACCGTGAGTTTGTTCTGGCTTCGCGTTCCATGGGCGCAGGCTCCAAAAGACTCTTGTTTCGCCACTTGCTGCCAAATGCGGTAGGACCTATTATCGTAACGATTACTTTGTCCGTACCAAATGCCATTTTTGCTGAAGCATTCCTCAGCTTCCTCGGTCTTGGTGTACAGGCTCCAATCGCTTCCCTGGGTTCGATGATCAGTGATTCACTGACTGGCTGGATGTATTATCCATGGCGCTTCCTGTTCCCGGCTATCCTGATCAGCTTGACCATGCTATCCTTTAACATTTTTGGTGACGGTCTACGTGATGCACTGGATCCTAAGCTGAAGAAATAGGAGGTGATTATGATGGAACCCATTCTGCAAGTCAAGGATCTGCATGTTTCCTTTTTTGTAAAAGGCGGAGAAGTACAAGCTGTCCGTGGTATGAATTTTGAAGTAGGTAAAGGTGAAACAGTAGCCATCGTCGGTGAATCCGGCAGCGGCAAAAGTGTTACTGCACAATCGATTATGCGGCTTATTCCTACCCCGCCTTCCCGGGTGAAGAAGGGCGAGATTATTTTTCAAGGACAGAATCTGCTGGACAAAAGCATGAAGCAAATGGAAACGATTCGCGGCAAAGATATTGGCATGATCTTTCAAGACCCGATGACTTCTTTGAACCCAACGATCAAGGTGGGCAAACAGATAACCGAAGTTTTGATCAAACATCAGAAAATGTCAGCGGCCGAAGCGAAAGAGCAAGGTATCGAGATGCTGAAGCTCGTAGGCATCAAAAATGCGGAGGCTCGCTTTAACCAATATCCCCACGAATTCTCCGGCGGGATGCGCCAGCGTGTAATGATCGCTATTGCCCTGGCCTGCCGCCCGGCTCTGCTCATTGCAGACGAGCCGACAACGGCGCTTGACGTAACGATTCAGGCGCAGATCATGGAAGTTATGCAAGATATGCAGCAAAAGCTCGGGACCTCCATCATACTGATTACACATGACCTCGGCGTTGTTGCCGGAATGTGTGACCGGGTCATCGTCATGTATGCTGGTGAAGTAGTGGAAACCGGAACCAGATGGGAAATCTTTAAAAATCCGCAGCATCCGTATACCAAGGGATTGCTGCGGTCGATGCCGCGTCTGGACCAAAAGAAGGGCGAGCCGTTGATCCCGATCATCGGTACTCCCCCGGATCTGATCAAACCGCCGGTCGGCTGTCCGTTCACAGCGCGCTGCAGTGAAGCGATGCATGTCTGCGAACAAATCGATCCCGGTGCAACAGAATTCAGTGAAACGCACATGGCGCGTTGCTGGAATCTGCATTCGATGGCCAAGGAGGTGCAGTTCGTTTGAGTAAGAACCTGATTGAAGTTGAAGGTCTTAAGAAGTATTTTAATGTAGGCAAGGGCAAAGTTCTTAAGGCTGTTGATAATATTAATTTCACGATTCGCGAAGGCGAAACCCTGGGTATGGTAGGGGAGTCCGGATGTGGTAAAACAACTGCCGGCCGGACAGTGCTTCGTCTTTACGAACCCACTGCTGGCAGTGTGAAATACAACGGTACAGATATCTACAAATTGCCTCCGGGCAAAATGAAGGCTATGCGCCGTGATATGCAAATGATTTTCCAGGATCCGTATGCGTCGCTGAATCCGCGCTTTACGGTTTCGGATATCATCGGTGAGGCACTGGATATCCATGGTATGGCCGGAAGCCGTGCGGAACGCAAAAAACGGATTGAAGAGCTGCTGGATATGGTTGGACTCAACCATGACCACGCAACCCGCTATCCACATGAATTCTCCGGCGGACAACGCCAGCGTATCGGAATCGCCCGTTCACTGGCGGTTAATCCAAAATTCATCGTCTGCGATGAGCCGATCTCCGCACTGGACGTGTCCATTCAGGCACAGGTGGTCAACCTGCTGAAAGAACTGCAGGACCGCCTTGGACTTACGTATCTCTTTATCGCGCATGACCTGTCCATGGTTAAGCATATCAGTGACCGTGTAGCTGTTATGTACCTGGGTAAAATGGTTGAGCTGGCAGAGAGTGAAGAACTGTACGCCAATCCTATCCATCCGTATACGAAGTCGCTGTTGTCGGCGATTCCAGTACCGGATCCGGAGGTTGAAGCGAACAAGAAACGTATTCATCTGCATGATGAATTGGGTAGCCCCATTTATGCAGCAGGGGAAAAAACCAATGACAGTGATTTTGAATTGGTTGAAGTCTCGAAGGGCCACTTTGTAGCCAAGCAATACGCATGAGAATATACATGCAGTCTTATTGTAATATATTTTAGCGAAGTATACTTTAGGCGGGAGCGTTCAGCTCTCGCCTATTGTTTCGTCAGCAGCCGACTGCTGGACAGGACATGAAATATGAGAGTATTGTAATAACGGCAGCTGGATGTTGTTGTTCTTTTGTTGCAAATTTGATGAACAGAGGGATTCTTTGACGCCACCCCTAACTTTGGATACAATCATAAAGAGTTTACCCGACTCAGTGATTACATATAGCATTACAGTAGAACAGGAGGCAATTGCACATGAATGTAAACCCCGAACCACTCCCGGGCGGATCGGCACTAGCCCGCGATTATATACATCATTATGAAAAGGTAGGACATTTGTATGGTGGAGATTTCCGTAATGTAGACAGCAGAACAGAACGTGCAGCCTGGCTGGACAGCACTGAAGAGCTCCGCGCTGACCGTGCAGGGATTGCTGAATGTTTACGACAATATAATCTGGAATTGAATCCTCACCCTGCAGTGATGGAGTCCCTGGCTCTTCTGGAACAGCAAGGGACTTTGGTCGTTACCGGCGGCCAGCAGAGCGGCTTGTTTACGGGTCCGTTGTTTGTGATTTACAAGGCAATTACTACGATTCAGGCCGCAAAGGAAGCGGCAGCGCAGCTCGGACGGCCTGTGGTTCCGCTATTTTGGATCGCAGGTGAGGATCATGACTGGGATGAGGTCAATCATACCTATGTATTGAACCGCACAGGGGAGATCACCAGGCTTAAGCTGGATAAGGCAGATGAGCTTCGTTCTTCTGTCAGCGCAATCAAGGTAGAGGAAGAAAGCTGGCTGCAAATCACCGGACAATTGGATGACTTGCTGCAGGAAAGTGAATTCAAGCCACAGATTATGGAAGTGATCCGCGACTCTTCGGCTGAGGGATACAGCATGAGTGAAGCTTTTGCGAAGCTGATCGGTTCGCTGTTCGGCAGATTTGGTCTCATTCTGCTGGATTCCGCCGATCCGGGGCTGCGTAAGCTCGAAGCCCCAATGTTCAAATCTTTGATTGAACACAACGATGAATTGGAATCCGCGTATCATACGGCGGCTGGAAGGATTACGGATAGTGGGTATGAGCTTCAGGCTGCTGTGACGGCTGGCGGGGCCAATCTTTTCTATATACATCAAGGTGCACGCCTGTTGCTCCACAAAGAGGAAGGCAGATTCACCGACCGGAAGGGTATGGTTTCCTTTTCGCGTGAAGAATTGCTGGAGCAGCTAGAGACTCATCCTGAACGGTTTAGTAATAATGTGCTGACGAGACCGCTCATGCAGGATTATGTGCTGCCAGTACTTGCGACGGTGCTTGGTCAGGGTGAAATCGCCTATTGGGCCATTCCGCAGCCTGCGTTCGAGGTAGTGGGTGAACGGATGCCATTAATCATTCCGCGGATGTCGTTCACTGTCGTGGAAGGAACACTGCACAAGCACATGGACAAGTATCAGCTTGTCTTTGGCGATGTTCTTCAGGGCTTGGACGAGAAAAGAAAGAAATGGCTCGCCGCTCAGGATGAGCTGGAGCTGGAACGCCGGTTCGAAGATACGAAGGCTGCATTCACTGCAATGTACGAGCCGCTGATTGAACAGTTGGGTTCCATTCAGGCGGGACTTCTGAAATTGGGTGCCAACAATAAAGATAAGATTCTGGATCAGATTACATTCCTTCAGGCCAAAGCCCAGGATGCGATGGCTAAGCAGAATGAAGCTGCGCTCCGCCAGTGGGAGCGGATTGAACTGTCTCTTATGCCGCTGGGTAAGCTGCAGGAAAGAGTATATAATGTAATGTATTATCTGAACCGTTACGGCCCGGGCTGGCTGGATGAGCTGATGTCGATCCCTGTGGATTACAGCGGAACCCACCGCGTGATTTATATATAAGACGGAGCTTAGGCTATCAATACTTTTGGCTTATGCTTTTGAAGCGGATTTTGCTGTACCAGCTATTCAAAGAAGCGGTTTTTCCGCAAAAACTTTCAGGAGGTATCATAATGAGTTCATTGTCGAAGGAAAACAGTATTGTAACGGATATGTCGCTGGCTCCAGAAGGGCATCTTAAAATCGACTGGGTTCGCCAGCACATGCCGGTATTGAACCGGATCCGGGAGCAGTTTGAAGCGGAGCAGCCGTTCAAGGGTTTGAAAGTGTCGATCACGCTTCACCTGGAAGCCAAAACTGCTTATCTGGCAAAGGTTGTTCAAGCGGGCGGTGCCGAGGTAACCATTACCGGTTCCAATCCATTATCCACCCAGGATGATGTATGTGCAGCATTGGTTGAGGACGGCATTACGGTATTTGCCAAATATAACCCGTCACCTGAAGAATTCAAGGCTCTGAATATCAAAGCTTTGGAAAGTAAGCCGGATTTGATCATTGATGACGGCGGTGATTTTGCTACACTGCTGCATTCGGAGCGTCCTGACCTGATGGAGAATATCCGGGGTGGCGCAGAAGAGACCACTACCGGTATTATCCGGCTAAAAGCATTGCAGAAACAGGGGATTCTCAAATTCCCGATGGTGGCCGTCAATGATGCTTACTGCAAATATTTGTTCGATAACCGTTATGGTACCGGCCAGTCCGCTTGGGACGGGATTATCCGCACTACGAACCTGATTGTTGCCGGCAAAACAGTCGTCGTGGTTGGTTACGGCTGGTGCGGTAAAGGCGTAGCCATGCGGGCCAAGGGCCTCGGTGCCAACGTAATCGTTACTGAAGTGGACGCGATAAAAGCAGTCGAAGCCCACATGGATGGCTTTCACGTGATGCCGATGCTGGAAGCCGCAAAACGCGGTGATTTCTTCGTTACCGTGACAGGCAACCGTTATGTGATCCGCGGAGAGCATTACGATGTGATGAAGGATGGAGCGATTATGTGCAACGCTGGCCATTTTGACGTTGAAGTGAATAAACCTGAACTATCTGAAAGATCCGTATCCCAGCGGACGGTACGCAAGAATATAGAAGAGTACCAATTGAAAGACGGCCGCAAGCTGTATCTGCTTGCCGAAGGCCGCCTGGTGAATCTGGGTGCTGCAGACGGACATCCGGCTGAGATTATGGATACCACTTTTGCGCTGCAGGCACTTTCGCTTAAATATGTAAATGACAACTATAAGAGCATTGGCGTTAAAGTAGAGAATGTTCCTTACGATCTGGACGAGCAGGTGGCCCGCTACAAGCTGGAGAGCCTGGGGATTTCCATTGACAGCCTGACTCCGGCACAGGTCGAATATCTCGACAGCTGGAATCTCGAAGCATAACCTATAGAACGTAATACAAGGTGTCCGGGCCATGTAAATGGTTCGGGCACTTTTTTTTGAAATGTAAGACGTGTATGTGCTGCTGAGCACTATAAAGTATCTTTCCATTCCTCGTTTTAACTGAAATTGCCTCTTGTACAGGAAGGCGAAACCATTTTGACTTGCCGACTTGACAAACAAGAAAAAATTACCTCACCCGTGAAAAAGGTTTTTGATTTTTAATGGCGAATCTATTATGCTTAGGTGGTGTAAAGTGGGGCAAAGTGGGGAATTAGAAGTTAGAGGTGGGGAATAATCATGTTTATGGGGGAATACCAGCATAGCATTGATGACAAAGGCCGTATCATTATTCCGGCCAAGTTCCGTGACATGCTCGGAACCTCCTTTGTGGCAACCCGCGGCCTCGACACCTGTCTTTTTGTTTATCCCATGGAAGAATGGGGAATCATGGAGCAAAAGCTCAAAAGCCTTTCACTGATGAAATCGGATGCCCGTGCCTTCAGCCGCTTTTTTTTCTCGGGAGCGACCGAATGTGTATGGGACAAGCAGGGCAGGGTTAATCTGCCGGGGAATTTGCGGCAATATGCCAAGCTGGATAAGGACTGTGTAATTCTGGGCGTTTCGAACCGGGTGGAGATCTGGAACAAGGAGCTATGGGAGCAGTACTTCGAACAGTCAGAGGAAACGTTCAACGAGATTGCCGAGAAATTGGTTGATTTCAACTTCGATCTATAACACATACAAATATTCGAATACTGCCCTGGAGGGATGCAGCTTGTTTCACCACATCACGGTGCTTAAGGAAGAAGCGACAGAAGGGCTGCACATCAAGAAGGATGGCATCTACGTGGATTGCACACTTGGCGGAGCGGGACATAGTTCTCTAATTGCCAGTAAGCTCAGCGGCGAGGGCCGATTGATTGGTCTGGATCAGGATGATTGGGCGCTGGAGAATGCTAGGGAGCGGCTCGCTGAATACGGAGAGAAGGTAGTTTTGGTGAAAACCAACTTCCGCGATCTGGAGCAAGTGCTTAAGGAACTCCCCTTTGTTCCGCAAAAGGATGGCGTTCCCCAAGTAGATGGAATTCTATACGATCTTGGTGTATCCTCGCCCCAGTTTGACGAAGGGGAACGGGGATTCAGCTATAATCACGATGCTCCGCTGGATATGAGGATGGATCAGTCTGCTCAGCTGACTGCAGCCGAAATAGTGAATACCTGGCCTGAACAGGAGATTGCCCGGGTGCTTTTCCAGTATGGGGAAGAGAAGTTCTCACGGCGAATTGCCCGCAAGATTGTTGAGCGGAGAGAAGAACACCCTGTGGAGAGCACGGGAGAATTGGCGGAGCTGATCAAGGAAGGCATTCCGGCAGCCGCACGCAGAACGGGTGGACATCCCGCGAAACGCAGTTTTCAGGGACTCCGGATTGCGGTGAACGATGAGTTGGGTGCGTTTGAGGAAGGGCTTCACGCAGCAGTGCGCTGCCTTGCACCCGGAGGAAGAGTATCGGTGATCACCTTTCACTCCTTGGAGGACCGGATTTGCAAGCAGATTTTCAGCAGCTACTTAAGCAGATGCACATGTCCGCCCGACTTCCCATATTGTGTATGCGGTGCCGAAGGTACCCTGAAGCTGATTAACCGCAAACCGTTTGTTCCATCAGAAGAAGAGCTGGAGCAGAACACACGTGCACGTTCAGCGAAGCTGCGGATTGCAGAAAAATTGTAAATAATGATAAAGGAGAGTCAGAGATGGCCTATACCCGCGGCAACTTAGCAGTTCAACCCAAAAGAAAAGAAGAGGCAGACAGGCTTTACCGCGAGAAGACAAAAGTAGTCACAAGACGCATGGTGCTTCCGCTGCAGGAGAAACTTCTCTACATGCTGACACTAGGTGTGTTCGTACTGGTGGCTGTCACCCTGATTTGGCGTTATGTCCATATTTACGATTTGAATCTGCAGGCGCAGAAACTGGATGCCCAAATTGCTTCAACCAAGAAAGATATCGCAACGTTTCAGATGGAGAAGCAGAGCCTTGAGCAGACAGTGGCCCAGAGGGCTGCTGAGCTTGGATTTGTCAAACCTTCCGAGGATTCTACCATCTATATTCCCCTGAGCAGCACGGCCACTGACGGAGACCATTAATCAGCGATTGGCGGTAATCGCAATAATAGAGTTGGTGAGGTTGGCTTATGGTGAAAAGAATAAAACTTCGCACGCTGTTTATAGGAGGGTGTATTACCCTCTTTTTTCTTGTTTTAGTCGGCCGGGTGTTTTGGCTCCAGATTCTGGACGGTGAGTACTGGCAGAATAAGGCGGCCTCGCAGTGGGCCCACTCTGCAACCATCAAAGCAGTCCGCGGTGAGATTGAAGACCGCAACGGCAACGTCCTCGCCAGTGATGTTCCTGCATACACCGTTGTAGTTAACCCTGAGGTTATTGCAGAGCAGGGGATTGGCCAGGAAGTGATTGATGGTTTGCACAATCTACTGGGTAAACCGGTTGACGAGTTAAAGCCATTGATTGAGGCCAAGGATAATAAGACTGGCAAGTATCTCAAAAACCGCGAGATCCGCAATGAGGGCTGGAAGATTGATAAGGCGCTTAAGGATAAGGTGGTTGCCTTTTATGAGGAATTGGGCAAAAAACATGATATCCGTGAAACTGGTGTCGGGTATGTAACGGAGCAGAAACGCTATTATCCGAAAGGTACACTGGCCGCACATATATTGGGTTTTACCGACAGAGATGGCAAGGCGATCATGGGGCTGGAGAAGTATTTTGACAAGCAGCTGAAAGGCACTGATGGCAAACTTCACTATCAAAGTGACGGTAAAGGGGTCAAGCTTCCGAATTCCAAGGATACTTATCAGCCTGTAGTTAACGGGAGCAATATCAAACTGACGATAGACAGCACGATTCAATACTATATCCAAGAGGCTATGCAAAAGGCATATGACAAGTACAAGCCCAAGAGTATAAGTGTCATAGCTGCGGACCCCAATACGATGGAAATTCTCGGTTTGGCGAATATGCCTACCTTTAATCCCAATGAGTATTGGGATACTAATCAGAATGCCGCAGGCTTCTATAACCACGCGATCAAATCCAGATATGAGCCGGGCTCAACCTTTAAGATTGTTACGTTGGCCGGAGTGGTACAGGAGAAACTATTCAATCCAGATGATAAGTTCCAATCCGGTCAAATTTACATCAAAGGATACAGTAAACCGCTGCATGACATCAACAGAGTAGGCTGGGGGAAAATCTCATTCTTAGAGGGTGTTAAGCGTTCAAGTAATGTAGCTTTCGTTAAGCTTGGCTATGAGATGCTTGGTCAGGACAGATTGCTGAAATACATTAATGAGTTTGGCTTTAATGAAAAAACCGGAATCGACCTGCCGGGAGAAACCATCGGTATCGTCAACCCTGACAAGAACAAATCTGTCGAGAATGCGACCTTGGCCTACGGGCACGGTAAGGTGCTGGTTACACCGATTCAGCAGTTGACGGCAGTGTCCGCAATCGCTAATGGCGGCAAGTTGATGGTTCCGCATGTGGTCAAGGAAATCACCGACCCGAATACCGGCAAGAAGACCATTACCCAGCCTGAAGTGGTACGTCAGGTGATTTCGAAGGAGAGTGCCCGTGAAACTGGCGGCTACCTGGAGCAGGTGGTGGCGGATCAGGTTAAGGGAACCGGACGGCATGCCTACATTGAAGGGTATCGTGTAGCGGGGAAGACGGGTACTGCGATTAAGGTCAACGGTACGGATTATGACCGGAACAAGGTACTGTCTTCTTTTATCGGCTACGCGCCGGTTAATAATCCCAAGATTGCGGTGATCGTCATTATTGACGAGCCGCAGGGTGAAAACGGCGGGAATGGCGGTGGAGCGGTTGCTGCTCCGGTATTCCAGGAAATTGTGTCGCAGGCGCTGCCTTATATGGGAGTACCAAAAGTGAGCACGAATTCTGCGGACAGCACGTCCAAAACCGTTAAGTCTACTACTGCCGCACTGCGATCCACTCCGGATCTCACCGGCAAAACAGTACAGGCGGCCAGACAACTGCTGATTGATCAGGGCTTTGATTTTGAAGCTGTAGGTCAAGGAACTAATGTAGTCAGCCAGTATCCAGAGAAAGGAACTCTACTGGCAGTAGGTCAGCGCATCTATCTGCTGAGTCAGCAGGGAGATAAGCCTGTGATACCGGATTTGCGCGGACAGTCGCTTCGTGATGCACTGGAAGTGCTCAGCCTGCTCAAGGTTGGTATTTCAGTGGATGGCGAGGGTTACGTGTCGGGGCAAACGGAAGGAACCAAGAACGGGAAGACACAGGTCACGCTGTCGCTAAAACCTATGAATGAACATGGTGAGAATATTCCTGCACCCGCTGATGAGGAAGAGCCACCCGTAAAGTAATGCCTTGGCATAGGCTTGTTCTAACCCCTGTTTGTCCTGAATAGTCATGAAGATAAGAGCTCATGTCTAGAACAGCGAAAGCGGGGGGACGGAATGAAGGTTTCGAAAGTCGTAACTCGTAGGAGAATGCTGTGGACGCTGCTGGGATTGGCCTTGTTATTTGGTGCGCTGGCTATACGTCTGGCGTATGTCCAGCTGTCCGAAGGAGAAAAACTGAGTGCCAAAGCGGAAAGCCAGTGGCGCCGCAATATTCCTTTTACCGCCAAACGCGGTGAAATATTGGACCGGGAAGGGAAAGCACTGGCTTATAATATCAGCTCGCCGACTGTGTATGCAGTTCCTGTACAGGTGAAGGAGAAGCAAAAGACAGCACAGACGCTGGCTCCACTGCTCGGCATGAGCGAGATGAAGCTGGTGACTCTCTTGTCCAAAAGTCAGTCATCGGTGAAGTTACAGCCCGGCGGCCGCAAAATTACGATGGAGCTGGCTGCGAGCATCCGTGATTTGCAGCTGCCGGGCATCGTTGTGGCCGAGGATAACAAACGGTTTTACCCTTACGGAGATTTGGCTGCGCATATTCTGGGCTTCACCGGTATTGACAATCAAGGCATTACCGGGGTGGAAAGCATATACGACAAGCTGCTCCAGGGCAGCGCAGGGGATATTTCCTATTTGTCTGATGCCGGAGGCCGGCTGATGCCGGGTTCTTCGGAAAAGTATTCAGCTCCTCAGGACGGCCTTAAACTGAAACTGACGATAGACAAGCAGATCCAGTCCATAATGGAACGCGAGCTGGATCAAGCCATGGTGAAGTATCAGGCACAGGGCAGTTGGGCTATAGCTATGAACCCGAAGAATGGCGAAATTCTGGCCATGGCCAGCAGACCTGGATTTGAGCCTGGAGCCTACAAGGAATATGATGCTGAGGTCTACAACCGGAATCTGCCCATCTGGATGACTTACGAACCGGGCTCCACTTTCAAAATTATTACCTTGGCCGCTGCGCTCCAGGAAGGCAAAGTGGATTTACAGAATGACCACTTTTTTGATCCCGGCTATATCGAGGTGGGCGGGGCCAAGCTGCGTTGCTGGAAAAAGGGCGGGCATGGTAGCGAGACTTTCCTGGAGGTGGTAGAGAACTCCTGCAATCCGGGCTTTGTAGCGCTGGGACAGCGGCTCGGTAAAGATACCTTATTCAAATATATCCGTGATTTTGGATTTGGCGCCAAGACCGGTATTGATCTGAATGGTGAAGCAAGCGGAATCCTCTTTAAGCCTGCGCAGGTGGGACCCGTGGAGCTGGCGACCACGGCTTTTGGCCAAGGGGTGTCCGTCACGCCGATTCAGCAGATAACCGCTGTCTCGGCAGCCATCAACGGCGGCAAGCTCTACACGCCGCATGTCGCCAAGGCCTGGATCAATCCCGATACAGGGGAGACCGTTTCGGAAGTGCAGCCGGAGATGGTGCGTCAGGTCATCTCAGAGGAAACCTCGAAGAAGGTGCGCGCTGCCCTTGAGAGCGTGGTTGCCAAAGGCACGGGCCGGCCGGCTTTTATTGACGGCTACCGTGTGGGAGGCAAGACAGGGACGGCACAAAAGGTAATTAACGGCCGGTATTCTCCTACAGAGCATATTGTATCGTTTATAGGCTTTGCACCTGCGGATGATCCGCAGATCGTAGTGTACACAGCGGTGGATAATCCTAAGGGCATTCAGTTCGGTGGTGTTGTGGCAGCTCCAATCGTGCAGAATATCCTGGAGGATTCCCTCCATTACATGAAGGTTCCAGAACGTAAAGATCAGCTTCCCAAAACCTATAAATACGGTGAAACTCCTATTGTGACAGTTCCTGATCTTACAGGGGCTACCGTACAGGATATTTATGAGGATCTGAACATGAACTTTACACTCGCCCGTTCCGGAACAGGCAATACCGTAATTAATCAGGCACCAAAAGCGGGGGCCAGAGTCGAGCAGGGTTCGACGATCCGGATATATATGGGCGCTGAAAATGGGAAATAATGTTTGATGACGTCTTCTATTCCGAAAAATGCAGAGTGAGGGATGGCTATGAAAGTATATGAATTATCATCTTGTCTCGCGGCTTCGCGGGTACATGGAGATGGGGAGACGGAAATAACGGGACTCCAGGCGGATTCGCGCCGTGTCAAGCCCGGCGATTTGTTCATCTGCCTGCCGGGGTTTACGGTGGATGGGCATGAATTCGCTCCTCAGGCAGCCGCGAACGGAGCTTCTGCCCTGGTCTGTGAGCGGAAGCTGGAGATCGATTTGCCTCAGATCGTAGTGGATGACTGCCGGTTTGCAATGGCTGTATTGTCCAATGCCTTTTTTGGTTCACCGAGCAGCCGGATGAGAATGATCGGTGTGACCGGCACGAATGGAAAAACAACGACCACCTATCTGATAGAGCGTATTATGCAGGACCAGAATGTTAAGACAGGGCTGATTGGAACCATTCAGCTGAGATATGACGGACAGACCTATCCCGCTTCCGGTACGACGCAGGAATCCCTTGAGCTGCAGCGTACGCTACAGGATATGGTTCAGAAAGGCGTGCAGTGCTGTGTGATGGAGGTTTCCTCGCATGCCTTGGAGCAGGGACGGGTAAAGGGGACGGATTTCCGGACGGCCATATTTACCAATCTGACTCAGGATCATCTGGATTATCATCATACGATGGAAGAGTACAGGGCGGCTAAAGGGCTGTTCTTTTCCCGGATGGGAAATATGATCTCACCATGGAAGGAAGAACGCAAATATGCTGTGCTGAATGCGGATGACGAGGCAAGCACTTATTTTGCTGCACAGACTGCCGCAGAGGTGATTACATACGGCATCGATACTCCAGCGAATGTCCGGGCTTCGCAAATTTCCATCACCTCCAAAGGAACTTTTTTCCATGTAGATACGTTTAAGGGAGAGGCTGACATCTCATTGCGTATGGTAGGCAAGTTCAATGTGTATAATGCGCTGGCTGCGATCACTGCAGCGCTGTTGGAGGATATTCCGCTTGCGGATATCAAGGCCAGTCTTGAGTCTGTAGCAGGTGTGGCTGGGCGTGTGGAGTCAGTGGATGAGGGCCAGGACTTCGCGGTAATCGTAGACTACGCCCACACACCGGATGGGTTGGAAAATGTGCTGCGGGCGGTATGTGAGTTTGCTTCCGGCAAGGTTCTTACCGTCTTCGGCTGCGGTGGAGACAGAGACACGACCAAACGCCCGCTGATGGGCAAAATTGCTGCGAAATACAGCGACCATGTCTTCGTAACCTCCGATAACCCCCGCACTGAGGATCCCCTCCTTATCCTTCGGGATATTGAAGCAGGGTTGCAGGAGGATGGAGTGGCACAGGACCACTATGAAATGATTGTAGACCGTAGGGAAGCGATTAGAAAAGCTATTGAAATGGCAAGCCCCAGCGATGTAGTATTGATTGCGGGGAAAGGTCACGAGACCTATCAACTGATCGGCGGAGTGGTTCATGATTTCGATGACCGCGTCGTTGCCAAAGAAGTTATAAGGGGCCGAAGCTATTGATTACAAGAACGCTGCGAAACATCGCTGCCATGTGTGGGGGAGAACTGTCCTCCGCTTACGATATGGATAAGAGAATTGCGGGAGTCGTTACCGACTCCCGCAAAATTACGCCTGCCTGTCTTTTCGTTCCGCTGGTTGGGGAACATTTTGACGGGCATGACTACAGTGCCGCATCTTTGGCGGCGGGTGCCGCCGCTACCTTGTGGCAGAGGGATAGGGGAGCTGCCCCTGCAGGGGACGGCGTGATCCTGGTGGATGATACTCTTGCTGCATTGCAGAAGCTGTCTTCCACATATTTGTGCCAAATTGCTCCGCAGGTGGTCGCCGTCACCGGCAGCAACGGAAAGACAACTACGAAGGATATGATTACAGCCCTGCTGGAGGGACAATACAAAGTCCATAAAACTGCAGGAAACTTCAACAACCATATCGGTCTGCCGCTGACGATTCTCTCCATGAGTGAGGATATTCAGATCGCTGTGCTGGAGATGGGGATGAGCTCGCGGGGAGAGATTGCACTTCTTGCCTCTTTAGCGCCGCCGGATGTGGCCGTTATTACCAATGTGGGCGAGTCCCATTTGCTGCAGCTTGGGTCCCGCAAGGAAATTGCCCGGGCCAAGCTGGAAATTGCCGAAGGACTGAAGCCGGGAGGTCTCCTGGTTTATAACGGTGACGAGCCGTTGCTCTCCGAAGTTATGGCAGAGCCCGCCTTTCATACACCGGAGGGAATGAAAGGCTTCCGCTTTGGCTTGAACGCTGACAATGATGATTATCCTTCTGGAATGATGACCCATATCGGGGGGATGACCTTCACTTCCCATCTGTATGCGCAGCGCGCCTTCACGCTGCCGCTGCCGGGCCGGCATAATGTGGTTAACGCTTTGGCTGCGCTGGTGGTTGCCCGCCACTACAGCGTATCCGAAGACAGCATCGCAGAAGGCCTCAGCAAGCTTAAACTGACCGGGATGCGGATTGAAATGATGCTGGCAGCTTCGGGGCTTACTATGCTGAATGACGCCTATAATGCCAGTCCAACTTCTATGAGAGCAGCCATTGATGTGCTTCAAGGCATGAAATGCAGCGGCAAAAAAATCGCTGTGCTGGGGGACATGCTGGAACTTGGGCCGGATGAGGCGCTTTTCCATCAGGAGATCGGTGCTTACCTGGATCCATCCTTAACGGATCTGGTCTTTACCTATGGACCACTTTCTGCACATATCGCCAAGAAGGCAGAGGAGCGGTTTGGATCTGAACGCGTATTTGCTTTTATGGATAAAAAGGAGCTTACAGCGGCCTTGCTTAATAGAATCGATCCCAAAGATGTTGTACTCTTCAAAGCTTCAAGGGGAATGCGCCTTGAGGAAGTGCTGCACAGCTTGAATGAGCATTCTCAGACGGATCCAAACAAATAGGAGGGGGTGTACCCATGGATTATCAATTACTTCTGCTGACTATTGCTGTATCCTTTATCCTTGCGGTCATTGCCGCTCCGCTCTTCATTCCGCTTCTGCGGAGGATGAAATTTGGACAGCAGGTTCGTGATGACGGACCTCAGACTCACTTAAAAAAAGCCGGAACGCCTACGATGGGCGGAATTATCATTATGGTGGCATTCACGTTGTCTTTTTTGAAATTTTCGGTTGTAGACTCAGACTTCTATGTCCTCTTGGTAGCTACGCTCGGCTATGGGCTGATCGGCTTCCTGGACGATTATATCAAAATTGCGTTCAAGCGTTCACTGGGACTGACACCGCGCCAAAAATTACTGGGGCAGCTGCTGGTAGGTGCCGTAATGTGCGGGCTTCTGATTAATGCCGGGCACAATACTGGAATCAGCATCCCGGGAACTTCGATCAGCTTTGATTGGGGAAGCTGGTTTTACTATCCGTTCATTATCATTATGATGATGGCTGTAACGAATGCAGTGAATTTTACCGATGGAGTAGATGGGCTGCTGTCGGGCGTCAGTGCGATTGCCCTAGCTGCTTTTGCCGTAGTAGCAATGCAGGCTACCTCGATTGCGGCAGGTGTTTGTGCGGCGGCAATGATCGGGGCGGTACTTGGCTTTCTCGTTTTCAATGCACATCCGGCAAAGGTATTTATGGGCGATTTCGGATCCTTCGGCATTGGTGGAGCCATTGGTGCGATTGCCATTGTTACCAAAAGCGAGCTGCTTTTTGTTGTCATCGGCGGTGTATTCGTCATTGAGATGCTATCTGTCGTGCTGCAGGTGGCCTCATTTAAAACCCGCGGCAAACGCATTTTCCGCATGAGCCCGATCCATCATCATTTTGAGCTTGGCGGCTGGTCGGAATGGCGGGTAGTTGTCTCCTTCTGGGCGGTGAGCCTGGTGCTGGCGGCAGTAGGACTAATCTTAAGCAAGGGGTTGTAAAGAATGAAGCATCCGGATGAATACCGAGGTGAAGAAGTGGTCGTCCTGGGCCTTGCCAAAAGCGGTGTTCAGGTGGCCAAGGTGCTGCATGAGCACGGCGCCGTTGTAACGGTCAATGACAAAAAAGAAAGAGATCAAAGTCCCGAAGCTTCCGAACTGGAATCTTTGGGAATTTCTGTTATATGCGGAGGTCACCCGGAGGGATTAATTCATCCGGGCGTGAGCCTGCTAGTGAAGAATCCGGGAATTCCCTATTCCGTACCTCCGGTGCAAAAAGCAATGGAGCTGGGTATCGAGGTAGTGACTGAGGTGGAGGTGGCGTACCACCTTTGCGCAGCACCTATGATTGGTATCACCGGTTCTAACGGCAAGACGACGACAACCACCTGGGTGGGGCGTATGCTGGACGCTGCGGGAATGAACCCTATTGTGGCCGGGAACATCGGCACACCGCTCTGTCAGGCCGCACAGGAGGCTCATGATGACAATTGGATGGTAGTCGAGCTTAGCAGCTTTCAACTCAAAGGTACTAAAGAGTTCCGCCCTAAGATAGGCTGTCTGCTGAATGTGGCAGAGACCCATCTGGACTATCATGGCGGTATGGAGGATTATATTGCTTCCAAGGCTAAGCTGTTTGAGCGACAAGGGCCAAGCGACACAGCGGTGCTGAACTGGGATGACCCTGTCTGTAGAGAGCTAGTGCCTTATATCAAAGCAGGAATCTTGCCCTTTTCAATGACTGAAGAGCTGGTTCAGGGTGTCTTTGTCCGTCCTTCATTTGTCCAGGGTACCGAAGATGATCTCAAGCGGGTAATTGTCTATCGGGATTACTCCGAGAGTGAGACAGAAATTGCCGACGTTGATACTATCGGACTGCCGGGCCGCTTCAATGTGGAGAACGCCCTGGCTGCCTGCGGGATTGCAATCGCCGCAGGTGCAGACCCTGCCGGACTTGCCGAAGTGCTGGCAAATTTCAGAGGTGTCGAGCACCGGCTGGAATATGTAGCAGATAAAGCCGGAGCCGCTTATTACAACAACTCCAAAGCCACCAACTCCAAAGCCACCTCAATGGCGCTGGCCTCCTTCCGGAAGCCGGTTGTTCTGATTGCCGGCGGACTCGACCGCGGTTCCGATTATATGGAGCTATTGCCTGTCCTCGGCGGGGTCAAAGCGCTTGTAGCGCTCGGACAGACCAAGGACAAGCTCGCGGCCGTCGCAGGCATGGCAGGAGTAAAGCGCATCATCTCCGTCGATAATGGGGAGAGCGCCGCCGCCGTGCTGCAAAAGGCCGTGCGGGAGGCTTCCGCTCTGGCGGAAGCGGGGGATATTGTTCTCCTGTCTCCTGCCTGCGCCAGTTGGGATATGTTTACATCCTATGAGGAGCGCGGGCGTATTTTTAAAGAGGCGGTGCATAACCTTTAAGTAGGGGGGTGGATAAGCCCCTACTACAGATGCAAGAGGTGTGCTCCTGATGAACAAATCCCGTCATGCGCCCGATATCTGGATACTTATGGCTATTCTGTCCCTGCTGTTAATCGGCATGGTGATGGTTTACAGCGCAGGTTCTGTTTTGGGCTTCCGCAATTATGGCGATTCGTTTTATTTTGTCAAAAGGCAGCTGTTGTTTGCGGGGCTTGGGCTTGGCGCAATGTTCGTTACCGCGAACACCGATTATCTGGTGCTGAAGAGATTTGCCAGACCCGCGTTGATACTCTGCTTCATTCTGCTTGTCATGGTGCTGATCCCCGGTATCGGCGTTGTGCGCGGCGGAGCCCGAAGCTGGCTCGGCATCAGCTCTTTCGGGATTCAGCCTTCCGAATTCATGAAAATGGGGATGATCCTCTTTCTCGCCAATTGGCTGGGAAAGGATGATTATGATATCTCTGCCTTCACAAAAGGGTTGCTGCCCCCGCTCGCACTGATCGGCTCCGCATTTGCCCTTATTATGCTCCAGCCGGATCTGGGGACAGGCACCGTCATGTTCGGAGCTGCCCTCATGATGATTTTTACTGCCGGAGCGCGTATGAAGCACCTGCTCTCCCTGGGCTTTTTGGGAGTCGTTGGGTTTGCCGCGCTGGTTGCTGCAGCTCCCTACCGTCTGCAGCGGATTACAGCATTTCTGGACCCGTGGTCCGATCCGCTAGGGAAGGGCTATCAGATTATCCAATCGCTCTATGCAATTGGCCCCGGCGGCCTTGGCGGTCTGGGACTTGGCATGAGCCGGCAAAAGTACAGCTATGTGCCGGAGCCGCAGACCGATTTTATTTTTTCCATTTTGGCCGAGGAGCTTGGTTTCATTGGTGGGCTGATTGTACTGGTCCTATTCCTGATTCTGATCTGGAGGGGGATGAAGGTGGCAATGAGTCTGCCCGACCGGTTCGGCAGTTATTTGGCGGTAGGCATCGTCTGTATGGTAGCCGTCCAGGTCATCATCAACATTGGCGTTGTCATCGGCCTAATGCCGGTTACAGGCATCACGCTTCCGCTAATCAGCTATGGGGGATCATCGCTGACCCTAATGCTCACAGCACTCGGCATTTTACTCAACCTATCCCGTTATGCGAGGTGAAAGACATGCGTATCGTATTAAGCGGCGGCGGCACAGGCGGACATATCTATCCTGCTGTCGCTGTTGCAAGGCAACTGGAAGCGGAAGAAGAAGGCTCGGCTTTTCTGTATATTGGCGGAAAGCGTGGGCTGGAGAGCAAGCTGGTTCCGCAAGAGAATCTTCCGTTCAAATCGATTGATATCACAGGTTTCCGCCGCAAGCTATCTATGGACAATGTGAAGACTGTGATGCGTTTTCTGAAAGGGGTCAAAGCCTCCAAGGCAATGCTCAGGGAATTTAAGCCGGATGTCGTGATCGGCACCGGCGGTTACGTATGCGGACCGGTGGTTTATGCGGCCTCCAAACTTGGCATTCCTACCCTTATTCATGAGCAGAACGCGATACCGGGGCTGACGAACCGTTTTCTCAGCCGTTATGCCGATACGGTTGCCGTTAGCTTTGAAGGAACGGAGTCGGCGTTTCCCGGCGGGAAACATGTAATCTATACCGGGAATCCCCGGGCGACCACTGTAACCACTGCGAACCCCCAGCGCGGCTTTGCTTCACTCGGTATTCCTGAGGGCAGTACGGTGGTTCTGATGGTCGGCGGCAGCGGCGGAGCAAGAGCCATAAATCAGGCTATGATTGAGATGGCTCCATTTGTGGGTAAGGGTAATGGTGTTCATTATGTATATGTAACTGGTGAGTCCTATTTCGAAGAAACCCGCAAAGCTCTGCGCGAAAAGCTGGGGGGCGTGCCGAATTGGCTGCATCTTCTCCCTTACATCCATAATATGCCTGAGGTGCTGGCTTGTACTTCTCTTATTGTGAACCGGGCAGGCGCTTCATTTCTGGCTGAAATTACAGCACTAGGTATTCCCTCTGTTTTAATCCCGTCCCCTAACGTGACGAATAATCACCAGGAGGCGAATGCAAGACAATTGGAACGTGAAGGGGCATCTGTCGTGCTGCTTGAGAAGGATTTGAACGGCCAGACACTGATGGAGGCTGTACAGAAAATTATCAGTGTGGAGTCCGTTCGCAAGCAAATGTCTGAAGCCTCGCGGCGTTTAGGCAAAAGGGATTCTGCGGCACTTGTCGTTAGCGAGCTGCGCAGGCTGGCCGCAATGCGGAAGTCGTAGTGGAGACTTGCTTCCAGCAGGCTGGAAGACGCTTCCTGTTATTGGTCTTCACTGTCACACACCCGAGGGCACGAACATAGGATAATCCTATAATCGTGACTATCACCCAGAGCACTTCCGGTCCATGAAATGCGGACACGGACAGCTTTTCCTGACCGTAATTGATTTTTGTACAGGAAGTGCTTGTGGTGGGTGAGCGGTAATCTCGGAGGTGATACATTGGACAAATTGGTGATTGAGGGCGGAACCCCCCTGTCAGGCACCATACGTATCCATGGAGCAAAAAATGCGGCACTGCCGATTCTGGCGGCTAGCCTGCTTGCCGAAGGAGTTCACTCACTGCATAATGTGCCGAAGCTGCTGGACATTGAGACAATGCTGCACATTCTGGAACGGCTGGGGTGCAGTTGCACTCACGAGGACGATACAGTAACGATGGATACTTCGTCTGTGGATACATCCCATGTTCCAGAGGATCTGATGCGGCAGATGAGATCCTCAATTTTTCTGATGGGGCCGCTGTTATGCAGATTTGGCGAGGTGACGATTTACCAGCCGGGAGGCTGTGCGATCGGTGAACGCAAGATTGACCTTCACCTCCAGGGGCTCAAACAGCTTGGTGCGGAGATTGAGGAAGTTAACGGACGGATCTCCTGCCGGGCTGCCAAGCTGACGGGAAGCGATATTCATCTGGATTATCCGAGTGTCGGAGCGACGGAGAATATTATGATGGCGGCTGCCATGGCTGAAGGCACTACAACGATATCGGGCGCAGCCAGAGAACCTGAAATTCAGGATCTTCAGAATTATCTGAACAAAATGGGTGCTCAGATCATAGGCGCAGGTACCGATACGATTACGATTCAAGGGGTCAAAAAACTGCAACCCTGCAGCTACGAGGTGATCCCGGACCGGATTGTAGCCGGTACAGTGATGATCGCAGCGGCTGCGACACGTGGAAATGTGACATTGACCCATACGAATGCCGGGCATTTAACCTCGCTTATTCATGTGCTCAGACGGGCTGGTGTTCAAATTACAGTGTGCAATGATATAATTAATATCAGCTGTATGGGACGTCCCCGTGCGGTAGAGAGAATCGTAACATCTCCTTACCCTTCCTTTCCCACAGACTTGCAGTCTCAAGTGATGGTACTGCTGTCACTGGCCGACGGATTCAGTGTGATCAAAGAGACTGTATTCGAGGGACGCTTCAAGCATGTAGAGGAAATGGCCCGTATGGGGGCGGATATCTCTATTGATCTGAACCGTGCATTCATACGCGGGGTGCAGAGGTTATACGGAGCTACGGTAGAAGCTACCGACCTGAGGGCAGGGGCTGCCCTGGTGATCGCTGGACTCGCAGCTCAAGGTACTACGGTAGTTGAGCAGGCGCACCATATTGACCGCGGATATGATGGCATTGAGAAGCTGTTCCAGAAGCTTGGAGCACGCATCAGCCGCAAAGTACCTGTGCCGGGTCCGTTAGATTTGGCCAATTAAAGCTCCCTGTCTCCTTCGGCTTCACGCGAGGGAAGGAGACAGGGCCTTATTACGGAGATATGAGAATGCCTAAAACCCGTTTACCTCTGCTTAAAGAGGACAAGCCAAGCAAAAAAATGAGCCGGAAGGTCACAATGATCCTGCTGCTGCTGTTTATTGCGCTGCTGGCTGTGATTTTTTTCCGTTCGTCGCTCAGCCGTATTACAGAGATTCACTTTCAGGGTAATAAGTACACGACCCGGGAAGAGCTGATATCCCAAAGCGGGCTTTCGGTCGGAGGACAGTTCTTTGCCGTCTCTAAGACTTCAGTGAAGAATTCCCTGAAGGAGCTTAAGACCATCCAGGAGGCTTCGGTAAGCAAAAGTTTCCCTGGCACGGTTACCATTACTATCAAGGAATATCCTGCAGTTGCTTATGAATTGGACCCGTCCGGTGAGCTTGAAGCCATTCTGTCCAGCGGGGCGGCTGTAGGCGTGAATGAGTCCGGAATTGCGGTGGAGAAGCCTATTCTGACAGGCTGGGACGCTAAGGACCCTTATAAGGCCAAGCTGTGCCAAGTGCTCGCCAGCATTCCCAATGAATTGACCGGTGATATCTCCGAGATCGTACCTTCACCGACGCTATCCTTTCCGGACCGGATTAAGCTTTATACACGTTCGCATTTTGAAGTCATAACGGCGATTTCTCTGCTTAAGGATAAGGTGGAATATTTGAATCAGGTCATTGAGACCGAGGAGCCCGGACTGATTAAGATGCTGGAAGCCGATTCATATGTTCCGTTTCAAGCTCCACAAGAAACAAATGAGGACAAAGCAGACACACAAGAGTAAATAGTCCCTACTAATAGAGCGGGAAAAATGCTACAATCGGATTTACGGGCAATAAGCTGGATCCCTCTTTTTTCTCCGGATTTTTTGAACTAATGCCGTAAATATGGATGATGCTTCTTGAATACACTTATTTTAACTTTATAGTCTTCTAGTTTCATGGTTTTAGGAAAGCATCTATGTTTATGCGGAATGCTTGTTATATTATTCCACTCAAAAAATTTGTAGAAAAAAGAGGGAAAGGATTAGGTATGTTGAATATGTACAGAGAAGTTTCCCGGGACCGGGAGCAAACTGTTTTACTGGCTTCACCATCTATTTTGATCATAACAGGAGGTGCCATAGAGCTTGAGCAACAATGACATCATTGTTAGTTTGGACATCGGTACATCCAAAGTTCGGGCTATAATTGGGGAAGTTACCAATGGAACCTTTAATATTATTGGCGTTGGATCTGCTGATTCAGAAGGAATACGGAAAGGTGCGATAGTCGATATCGACCAGACTGTCCAATCGATCAAAAGTGCGGTAGACCATGCGGAGCAAATGGTAGGCATCCAGATTTCCGAGGTCTACGTCGGCATATCCGGCAATCATATCGGACTGCAGTCCAGTCACGGTGTTGTAGCCGTTCAGAATGAGGACCGTGAAATTGGTGAGGATGACATTGACCGGGTAATTAAAGCTGCGGAAGTTATCGCACTGCCTCCTGAACGCGAAGTGATTGATGTTGTCGCCAAACAATATATCGTAGACGGTCTTGAAGGTATCCAGGATCCGCGCGGAATGATCGGTGTCCGTCTGGAAGTTGAGGCAACGATCATTACCGGAGCCAAAACGCCAATACATAATCTGCTTCGCTGTGTAGAGAAATCAGGACTGAAAGTTAAAGATCTTGTGCTGATGTCTCTTGGAGCCGGTGGATTGGCGCTTTCCAAAGATGAGAAATCAATGGGCGCTGTACTGGTAGACATCGGTGCAGGTTCAACTACGATAGCCGTATATGAAGAGGGTTCCCTTTGTGCAACATCCACGATTCCGATCGGCGGAGAATTTGTAACGAATGATATTGCTTACGGACTTCGGACACTTACAGACCAGGCAGAGAAGGTCAAGCTGAAGTATGGCTGCGCTTGGGTTGATGATGCCGCTTCGGATGTAGTATTCAAGGTGTTACGTATCGGAAGCAATGTTGAAAAAGAGTTCAACCAGGAAGATTTGGCTGCAATTATCGAGCCAAGAGTGCAGGAGATTTTTCATCTGATCCGCCAAGAAGTGAAACGGCTTGGTTACACGGAGCTTCCCGGAGGTTATATACTTACGGGTGGAACTGTATCCATGCCTGGTGTTCTGAAGGTGGCGCAAACTGAACTATCTGCCTCCGTACGCATAGCTGTGCCTGATTATATCGGTGTCCGGGACCCTGGTTTCACCGGTGGTGTAGGCATCCTGCACAATGTTGTCCGCAGTTACCGGGGACGCAACAGTGGCGGAGGAAACGGCAATAAGAAAACGGTCAACCGAAACAAGCAGAACGCCGTTCCAAGCCAAGATACCGGGAAGAAGCCCGGTTTGGTGGAACGTCTTAAGAATATGTTCAGCGAGTTCATATAAGTGTAAGTCCAGATATACTTGGACCGGCCATCCAAGCACTATTCTAGGGGGAGATGGAACAATATGTTGGAATTTGATTTTGAAATGGGGAGCTTGGCGCAAATAAAAGTCATCGGCGTTGGCGGCGGCGGAAGCAATGCTGTCAACCGGATGATTGAAAATGGCGTTCAGGGTGTTGAATTCATCACGGTTAATACAGATGCCCAAGCGCTGCATATGGCCAAATCGGAGCATAAACTGCAAATCGGGGATAAGCTTACCCGTGGACTAGGCGCTGGCGCCAATCCAGAGGTTGGCAAGAAAGCGGCCGAAGAATCCCGCGATCTGATTTCCAATACGCTCAAGGGTGCAGATATGGTATTTGTGACCGCGGGCATGGGTGGCGGTACAGGTACAGGGGCTGCACCTGTAATTGCTGAAATTGCCAGAGAATGCGGAGCGCTGACGGTTGGCGTTGTGACGCGTCCGTTTACTTTTGAAGGAAGAAAACGTTCCAACCAGGCAGAATTTGGTATTGAAGCGTTGAAGGAAAAGGTAGATACCCTTATCGTCATTCCGAATGACCGGTTGCTTGAAATTGTCGACAAGAAAACACCGATGCTGGAAGCCTTCCGCGAAGCGGACAACGTGCTCCGGCAAGCGGTGCAAGGGATCTCCGATCTTATTGCCGTTCCGGGTCTGATCAACCTTGACTTTGCCGATGTGAAGACGATTATGACAGAACGCGGTTCGGCATTGATGGGCATCGGAATTGCCACCGGTGAGAACCGTGCCTCGGAAGCGGCCCGCAAAGCCATTATGAGCCCACTGCTCGAAACTTCTATTGAAGGTGCGCGCGGCATAATCATGAATATTACTGGCGGTTCGAACCTCTCCTTGTATGAAGTCAACGAAGCTGCCGAGATTGTGAATTTCGCTTCTGATCCTGAAGTCAATATGATTTTCGGGGCCATGATTGAGGAGAGTATGAAGGATGAAATTAAAGTTACGGTGATTGCTACCGGCTTTGAACATAAGGCATCCCCTGTTGCGCCTAACCGACGCCCGGCAACTAGCAGTGAGCCTGCCGCTGACAAGAACGCCAACCTGCGTCCTTTTGGCAATCAGACAACCTCTGACCAGCTCGACATCCCGACGTTCCTGCGCAACCGCACACGCGGCAACAACGATTAGACAAAGAGACACATACACGTTTACGGAAGCACCGTATCCGGATAGCAGATTGCTATGGCCGGATACGGTGTTTTTTTGTTTTTTAAGCTGATATAATACGAATAACGGGAGTGGATATAATGGAATTGCTGGACCCCCGGGTGGATTTTGTATTCAAAAGAATTTTTGCAAGCGAGAGTAACAAGGATGTGTTGCTGGCGTTTTTGAACCGTATTCTTATGGATGCCGGAGACGCTCCCTTGAACGAGGTGGTGCTTCTAAACCCGTATACAGACAAAGATGACCCGCTGGATAAGCAGTCGATCTTTGATATCTGGGCAAAGACGGAGGACGGAAAGCTGATCAATATCGAAATGCAGCTGTTCAACAGATATGATATGGAGAAGCGGACCTTATATTACTGGAGCAAACGCTACTCCGGCCAGTTGCAGACTGGCGGCAGGTACACAGACCTCAAAAAATGCGTAACGATTAATATCTTGAATTATAAGGTATTACCTAATGAACACACTCACAGTGTCTTTCATCTACGGGAGGACATCAGCGGTTCACGACTGACAGATGACATAGAGATTCATTTCCTGGAGCTCCCTAAGCTGAATCAGCCGGCGGTTCCGGGTGAGAGCGGTTTGGTCAATTGGCTGCTTTTTTTGAAAGGGAGCGACAATTCGAATTGGGAGGTACTGCGGATGAATGAACCAGCTTTGAGAAAGGCAATGGAAACATTGGAATTTTTAAGTCAGGATTCTGAAGCCCGGCGTAAATATGAAGACCGTCAGAAGTTTTTGCATGATGAAGCCTCGCAAAGAGACGGTGCTCAAAGAGAAGGCTTTGCTAAAGGAATGCAAGAGGGAAAACAAGAAGGGATCAAGGAAGGGATTAAAGAAGGGATCAAAGAAGGGATCAAGGAAGGCAAGAAGGAAGGCAAGAAAGAAGGCAAGAAAGAAGGTTTGAAGGAAGGCAAACTCGAAGTAGCAAAGAACCTGCTGGCTATGGGGCTGGACCTCTCATCCATACAGGCTGCTACGGGTCTGACAGAAGAAGAAATACAATCTATCTAATGAAAACCAGTATACTTAACCGAAGTCAGCCTTACAAAGGCTGGCTTTGTACAAATATTAAGAATTTATATGCTTCGCGCTATTTCTCGCTGAAACGGATACCGTCCTTAAATGGATGGTATCCGTTTTCTACTTGGTTTAGGGATAAGTTAGTGAACGCGGGCCATTAGCTCCCTATATACCTTAGCTGTTTACGCTGCTTCCAGTAGTCGGACTTTGCGAATGAGTCGCTTATTACAGTTAAGGTAGCATATAACTGGCATGACGCTATAAACCGACAAAAAAACCTCAGGTTTGCCCCCCAAGTTTAGACAGACTTTGGATGGGAGTCTTTCTATACTAATCTTATCGTCCAAATAGAGAGCCGGAACCTTGGTCTTTCGGATAGATACCACCTTACAGGCAGGTGAATCCGCTGGTTGTTTATATTGACTTGATTTTCACCGCCAATTTACTGATCGATGGTATTTTGTTGTGGCTGACAGGCTGGCTGGTCAAGCAGAAGGTCTCTTGGTGGCGGCTCATTAGTTCGGCGCTGGTTGGCGCACTGTATGTGGTGATGATGTTTGTGCCGGAGCTCTCGTTCCTGTACACCTTTATCATCAAGTTTGGATTGTCGGTAGTGATGTTGTGGATTGCTTTTGGTTTCACAAGTCTGCAAAGCTACCTTCGGGCGTTAGGGGCATTCTATATCATTAATTTTGCAGCTGCCGGGGGGATTGTCGGCGTTCACTATTTGCTGCAGAGCTCGGGCGACATCTGGAACGGGATTCTATTCACCTCCTCGGGCGGCCAAGCTTACCGGCTGAAAATCGGGTTTTGGTTCGTGCTTGCGCTTTTACCTGTGGTGCTGTTTCTCTTCAAGATGATCCATTCCTCCCGAACCCGGAGAGAGCAGCTAGAGACTTATATAGGTGAAGTTTGCGTAGAGATCGAAGGGGTGAGCGTGTCATGTCCAGGCCTGCTGGACACCGGGAACCGTCTGAACGATCCATTGACCCGGATACCAGTGATGGTGATGGAGGCTTCACTGTGGGAGGGTCATCTTCCGGCCTCCTGGAAAGGAAGGCTTACCCAGATTAGTGCCGACCAGCTTCTTCTGGAAGCGGACGGGCAGTCCTTTGCCTGGCAGGACAGATTGCGGCTTGTGCCCTATAGGGGAATCAACCGCGGAGCATCATTTATGCTTGCGTTGAAGCCGGATCTGGTGACGATAAAGCTTGGGGAGGAGACTTTTTTTAGCAAAAGGGTCCTCATCGGGCTGGATGGCGGAATACTGTCGGGAGACGGTGCGTACCGGGCGGTCATACATCCTGACCTGACCCAAAGAGAGTCCCCTGCAAAGGCGGCGGTGCCTTCCTGAGCTCGAACAGAGTTTGTGTGCAACAACTCCGTCGTGTTGGAACAGATGTGGCGGAAGGGTCAGGGGACAAATAACTACCTCAGGGCAATGGTGTACTTCTTGAAGGAGGAACAATAATGGTTAAATGGAAGATTGTGCTGCAGCTTCAATATTACCGCATGCTTTTTCTGCTGGGGCTGAAAAGTCAGGAAATCTATTATATCGGTGGAAGCGAGGCATTGCCCCCACCGCTCACGAGAGAGGAAGAGGAGTTTCTGCTGCAGCGGCTCTCAAGCGGTGACGCGGCAGTACGAGCCATGCTGATTGAACGCAACCTGCGGCTGGTAGTCTATATTGCCCGCAAATTCGAGAACACCGGCATCAACATTGAGGATCTCGTATCCATCGGGGCGATTGGCTTGATCAAGGCTGTTAACACCTTTGATCCGGAGAAAAAAATCAAACTGGCTACCTACGCCTCGCGCTGTATTGAAAATGAGATTCTGATGTATTTACGGCGCAACAGCAAAACCCGGAGCGAGGTTTCTTTTGATGAACCGCTGAATATCGACTGGGATGGCAACGAGCTGCTGCTCTCGGATGTGCTAGGCACAGAGAATGACACCATCTACCGTAATATTGAAGAGCAGGTGGACCGCAAGCTGCTGCAGAAGGCGCTGGAAAAGCTCAGTGAGCGGGAAAGACTGATCATGGAGCTGCGTTTCGGGCTGCGCGGCGGGGAAGAAAAAACGCAAAAGGATGTTGCCGATCTGTTGGGAATCTCCCAATCTTACATTTCACGACTGGAAAAAAGAATTATCAAGCGGCTGCGCAAAGAGTTCAACAAGATGGTGTAAGGTGAAGAGGCCAAGGAATAAAATGCCCGACCGGGGAGATAATGTACAGTAATGTTTCTCCTTGGGAGGTAAATCATCATGACCCGAAATAAAGTCGAGATTTGCGGTGTGGACACCGCCAAACTGCCCGTTCTAACGAATGTGGAAATGCGGGAATTGTTCACTTCGCTGCAGCAACAGGGCGAGCGATCCGCCAGAGAGAAATTGGTAAACGGTAACCTTAGACTTGTGCTTAGTGTGATTCAAAGGTTCAACAACCGGGGAGAGTTCGTTGATGATCTGTTCCAGGTAGGCTGCATCGGGCTGATGAAAGCCATCGATAATTTTGATTTATCGCAAAATGTAAAGTTCTCCACCTACGCGGTACCGATGATCATTGGTGAAATCCGCAGGTATTTGCGTGACAACAACCCGATACGGGTATCGCGCTCCTTGAGGGACATTGCCTACAAAGCATTACAGGTGCGTGACAGTCTGACCAATCAGAATTCAAGGGAACCGACGATTTTTGAAATCTCCGAGGCACTTGGGGTTCCCAAAGAAGATGTGGTATTTGCTCTTGATGCTATTCAGGACCCGGTCTCTTTGTTCGAACCTATTTACCATGACGGCGGAGATCCCATTTATGTAATGGATCAGATCAGCGATGACAAGAATAAGGATGTGTCGTGGATCGAAGAAATTGCGCTCCGTGAAGCGATGCAGAGGCTGGGGCAGCGGGAGAAGCGGATTCTGTCGATGCGTTTTTTTGAAGGCAAAACCCAAATGGAGGTTGCGGACGAAATCGGTATTTCACAGGCGCAGGTTTCCCGGCTTGAAAAGTCGGCCATACAGCAGATGCAAAAGCATGTTAAGTCATAAACACACATAACAGGATTGTCACTGGGGTGGTCTGGAAGCGTGAAAAGCGCTCCCGGAGCATCCTTTTTATGTTGGATAGCACTATTGCTAATCAATCATTAGCATGTTGCCAAGCCCACCGGGCATATATTGGACTATACGTCTGAATGTACAGGGGTGAGGAAGTGAACGACGATTCGTTAGGCAGCAGCAAGAAAATGAAAATCTCCGATTTTCAGACGAAGGATGTGATTAATATTGTAGACGGAAAGCGGCTGGGGCAGATTAGTGATCTGGAGCTGGATCTTCGCCGCGGCGTGATTGACGCGATCATTATCCCGGGGTATACACGTTTTATGGGCCTCTTTGGAGGAGGTACGGATCTGATCATTCCCTGGCGGAATATCGTGAAGATCGGCGCTGATGTCGTCCTCGTCAAGATGGAGGAAATCCGGATGCCGCAAAATCAGGAAGAGCGGGAGACCATGTATCTGGAACGGGGAGACCGCACCGATCGGCGCACTTATTGACTGGGTGCGTTTTAAACTGCATGTTCTAAAAAAAGAAGCCAAATCCGTTTCTACATGTTTATTTTGGGGATGTATGAAGTAGGGGATTGCCAAAGCTGTTTAGCCAGCAGTTTGACCCCACTCTGTGAGGGCACATGTGGTACACTTAGGCGGAGGTGAAGATATGGAACCGTTTATTCAAAAAGGCGGCACACCTATGCTGCTTCATCTGGAACCTTGGTATGCGGTGCACGCTGAAATTACGGCAGGCTTCACAGGGAGACAGGGTGGTATAGGCAAGGAGCCTTATGACAGCTTTAATTGTGCCTTTCATGTTGGGGATGAACCGGGGGATGTGCTCGGGAACCGTAAAATTCTTGCCGAGAGCCTCGGGTTTACCCTTCAGGATTGGACCTGCGGAGAGCAAACTCATGGAAAAGATATAGCAGTGGTCAGAGAGGAAGACCGCGGCCGGGGCAGTCTGGACAGAACATCGGCTTTTCAGGCAACGGATGGTTTGCTTACTAATGTGCCAGGTGTGCTGTTGACTTCATTTTATGCTGATTGTGTTCCCCTTTATTTCTATGATCCTCACAAGCAAGTAGTAGGACTCGCACATGCAGGCTGGAAAGGGACTGTAGCGGAGATTGCAGCCGCAATGGTGGCCCGTATGAAGGAAGTGTATGGCAGCCAGGCAGAGGATATTCTTGCCGGAATTGGTCCTTCCATTGGCGACTGCTGCTATGAAGTGGATGATTATGTAATGGATCATATCCACCGTCTTGAGGGGGGACTGAAGCCCGTGACACCTTCCGTTGCTCGGCAGGACCTGTACAGAACATCGGAAGCGGATAGCCGTAAAAGTATGCTGAACTTGAAAGAAATGAATCGACGCATTATGATTAAAGCAGGAATATTGCCGACTCATATCGAATGTACATCATGGTGTACAAGCTGTAATCAGGATCTGTTCTTTTCATACCGGAAGGAAAACGGAGTTACAGGAAGAATGACGAGCTGGATCGGAATAAAGGAGAGCTGAACGTTGACACTGCAGGAAAGAATAGCCGGGGTAGAGGAACGTGTAGCACGGGCCTGTGCGGCAAGTGGCCGGGATGTGGCGGACGTCAAGGTTATCGCAGTGACGAAATATGTGTCTCTGGAAACGGTATCCGCTGTGCTGGATGCAGGCCTTGAAGATATCGCCGAGTCCCGCTGGCAGGACGCCGAACCGAAATGGAACGCCCTGGGGCATAAGGGAACCTGGCATTTCATCGGACATTTGCAGACCAATAAAGTTAAGGATGTTATCGGTAAATTTCAATATATACACTCGCTCGACCGCCTGACATTGGCGCGGGAACTGCACAAAAAGGCTGAAGCGGCAGGAATTACCGTCAATGTCTTTCTGCAGGTGAACATCTCAGGAGAGGACACCAAATTTGGTATTGCTCCTGAGGAGGTGCCAGGTTTTCTGCGTGATATTGCTGCTCTGCACCGCGTAAAGGTCATCGGACTGATGACTATGGCGCCTTATGAAGCGGAACCGGAGCAGACTCGTCCTGTCTTCCGCGGACTTAGAGAACTCCGTGATGAGCTGAATCTGCTCGCTTTGACACCTGAGCCTATACAAGAGCTGTCCATGGGAATGTCGAATGATTTTGAAGTGGCGATAGAGGAAGGAGCCACCCGGGTGCGCCTGGGAACGGTATTAGTAGGTCATGAGGAGGGAGAATGATGGGCGTGATGAACCGTTTTATGAGTTTTTTGGGCTTGCAGGAGGAAGAGGAGATTGTAGAGCGGGAGCAAATATCTCGCGATGAAGATGAGTACGAGCCCGCCCCTGTAGAAACCCGCAAAAATCAGCGGGCGAACGTCGTCAGTATTCATTCCCAAAAGAATGTAAAAGTCGTGCTGTATGAGCCCCGCTCTTATGAAGAAGCTCAGGAAATTGCTGACCATCTCCGGGCCCACCGCACGGTGGTAATCAATCTGCAGCGTGTAAGAAATGACCAGGCGATGCGGATCATTGATTTTCTCAGTGGAACTGTTTATGCCCTGGGTGGAGGAATCTCCAAAATTGGGGGCAATATATTCATGTGCACCCCGGATACTGTTGAAATTCAAGGCTCCATTTCGGAGATTCTGGGTGAGGATCAAGACTACAACAGAATGAGGTGAACGGGCTTTGTCCCAAATCAATCTAATTATTGATATTCTATACAACATCTACTTTGTAATGATCATTTTCTACGTCCTCATGTCCTGGTTGCCGAATGTACGGGACAGCTTCATCGGAGAACTGCTTGGCAAGCTGGTGGAACCGTATCTGTCACCGTTCCGCCGGTTTATCCCGGCGTTGTTCGGCACAATTGATATCTCCCCGATTATTGCACTGTTCGTGCTGGAATTTGCGAAAACCGGATTGCAGTACATTGTGGCATATGTATTTTAGGCTGCTGCGATGAAGAATGAAATTTACGGACATTTCCACCCTGATGAACGACAATTTGTGGACAAGGCCTGGGAATGGGTTACCTCTGCAGGAGAATACCACGAAACCAAGCTGACTGAATTTTTAGATCCCCGCCAAGGTTTTATTCTGCAGACACTTGTGAACCGTCATCCCGATGTAGCCGTAAGGTGGGAGGGGGGAACCGAGGAAGCTGAACGGAAGCGTGCCTTGGTGGCTCCCGATTACCGGGACCTTGAGGAAGAGGATATGGAGCTGAGGGTGCTCGCGATTTCCTCGGGAGAACAGAAATTCCTCGAATTGGAACATGGCGACTATATGGGGGCAATCCTTGGCCTGGGAATCAAAAGAGGCAAAATTGGCGATATTCATGTGCTTCCGGATGGTTGCCATGTAGTCGTCGCTGAGGATATTGCCAATTATTTAGCGATGAATCTGATCGGTGTGCACCGGATCAATGTCAGTACAGAGATTTTACCGTTGTCCAGTCTGCGAAGTAGCAGTGTTAAGCTGGAGAAACTGGAGCTTACGGTAGCTTCGCTACGGCTAGACGGTATTGCTGCAGATGTGACCCGGCTTAGCCGGAGCAAAATTCTTGCTCCCATCAAAGCAGGCCGCGTCCGTGTCAACTGGAAGGTAGAGGAAGATCCTTCCTGCGGGCTTAAGGACGGTGATATGGTCTCGATTCAGGGTTTTGGACGCTTCAAGGTTCTGGAAATCGGGAGTCTGACCAAAAAAGGCCGTTACCGGGTGCAGGTTGGCAAATTTGTCTGAATTTCATGCAGGAATCCGGCACGGCTTGTCGAAATTGAATATCTCTATAGGGAGACAAACATTTTGCAAGCTGGACGCCGATACTTGTAGAAGAGGCGGACTGTAACCGCGGGTACCGGATGAAATTCGGCGATCCGCGAATACTTGAACTATATAAGGACATATAGTAATATCCTATGCCCGAACATATAGTTCTCGCAGATACGGATACCTGAAAGCGATACATCGTATCGCTGCTTCGGGAGCATAAGCTTTTTAAAGGCCAGCGAAACCGTTCCCACTTGAATACAGTCTTTCCTCTTTGTCTTCGGACAAATTAAGGTTCAGGGGCACAAGAGGTCCGAAATTTCTAGGAGGTGCACAGCATGCCATTAACACCGCTCGATATACATAACAAGGAATTCTCCCGGAGAATCCGCGGTTATGATGAGGACGAGGTCAACGAATTTCTGGATCAGGTGATCAAGGATTATGAGAGCGTCATCCGTGAGAACAAAGAGCTGCACAATCAGCTGTTGTCCATTCAGGAGCGGCTTGATCATTTTGTGAATATTGAAGAGAGTTTGTCCAAAACCATTCTCGTTGCTCAGGAAGCTGCAGATGATGTGAAGAACAACTCCAAGAAGGAATCACAGCTGATTATCAAGGAAGCAGAGAAAAACGCCGACCGGATTATCAACGAAGCACTGTCCAAATCCCGCAAGGTAGCGATCGAGACTGAAGAACTGCGCAAGCAGGCCTCGATCTACCGTACCCGGTTCCGGACACTGCTCGAAGCTCAGCTGGAGCTGCTGTCCACAGATGACTGGAATGCCCTGGAAAGTCGTGAAGTGAGTGAGAATACGCTCTGAATAACAGACGGTTCTCTTCAAGATTGACATTTTCACTTAAAACGTCTATAACTAGAACATATCTGTAATCTGTTCATATCTATTCGATGACGGGACAAGTACGATAAGGTAACGTTCTCCAGAGAGTCGGCGATTGCTGTAAGCCGATGTTCATGCCTTGCTCGGAAGATCTTCCCCTAGAAGCTAAGCTGAAGCGTTAACCACGTGTGTAAGCTTAAGCCGTCTGCCGGACGTTATCCCGGACCTGCGTGGCTATCTTTACGCAGAACTGAGATTGTGATGAATACACTCCCCTTAAGGATGTGCATGAGGCGCAGAATTAGGGTGGTATCGCGAGCGTCGTCTCGCCCCTTTGGGGCGAGTCGACGCTTTATTTATGTTTACATCCCCCTAAATCCCCCTTCCAAGGGGGACCCCAAGGGCTGGCCGCCCTCTGGACACCCGCAACAAGGGATTATCGAGTAAAGATGGACGTCCGCGGAAGGGAAAGGATTTGTTCGGCGGGGGAACGGCCCTTCTTAGGCTCCCCATGCGGGGACGCCTGCAGGGCCTTACATGCGACCAGGGCGAAGAGCCAAACAAGCGCGGCGGGCTTCGCCCCACGCCGCCAAGGCTCCCGGCCCAGAGCTGCCCTACGGGTTCGCAGGCCGGAACGCCAAGAACTCCCGGCCCAGAGCTGCCCTGCGGGTTCGCGGGCCGGAACGCCAAGAACTCCCGGCCCAGCGCTGCCCTACGGGTTCGCGGGCCGGAACGCCAAGAACTCCCGGCCCAGAGCTGCCCTGCGGGTTCGCAGGCCGGAACGCCAAGAACTCCCGGCCCAGAGCTGCCCTGCGGGTTCGCAGGCCGGAACGCCTCAGGTAGAGCGTGCCGCTTGCGGCGACAAGCGGGCACTACAGCCACATTAGATCAAAACCCGCCTCTCCCCTGGAAATAGACAATATTCCAGGTGTCCAGAGGGCGGAGCCCTTGGAGCCCTCCCTTGGCTAAGGGAGGGTTTGGGAGGGATCGAAAAGATTCGAAAAGGTTTAAGACCAAACCACGGAAGGATTGACCGATCATGCAAAAAGTAGATGTCAGAGAAAAAGCACGGGCCAGAGACGTCCGTATCTTGAAGAAATGGAGCGACGAAAATACGTTCCGCAGATCTATGGAGAACCGTGAAGGCCACCCGAATTATGTATTCTATGAAGGTCCGCCAACGGCAAACGGTGTGCCGCATATCGGGCACGTGCTGGGCCGGGTTATCAAAGACTTTGTCGGCCGCTACCAGACAATGAAAGGCTACCGGGTGGTGCGCAAGGCGGGCTGGGATACTCATGGCCTGCCGGTAGAACTCGGCGTACAGAAGAAGCTGGGTATCTCTGGTAAGCAGGATATTGAAGAATATGGTGTGGAGAAGTTTATCAAGGAGTGCAAGGAAAGTGTCTTCGGATACGAGAAGCAGTGGCGCGAATTCACGGAAGCCATCGGTTACTGGACCGATCTCGACAATCCTTATGTAACCTTGGACAATACGTACATTGAAAGTGTATGGAACATCCTCGCTACGGTTCATGAGAAAGGGCTGCTGTACCGCGGACACCGCGTAAGCCCGTATTGCCCAAGCTGTCAGACGACACTAAGCTCGCATGAAGTGGCACAGGGCTACAAGACAGTCAAAGATCTCAGTGCAACGGCTAAGTTCAAGCTGGAGGGCAGCGGAGACTATGTATTAGCATGGACGACTACACCTTGGACCCTTCCGGCACATATGGCGCTGGCGATGAATCCGGATATGGAATATGTACGTGCCCAGCAGGAAGACGGCGTATATATCCTGGCGAAGAATCTTGTGGATGAAGTACTGAAAGGTGATTACACGGTCCTGTCCACACACAAGGGAACAGATTTCATCGGACAGAGCTATACACCGCCATTCGGATACATCAAGGCGGAGAAACACAATGTAATCGTAGGCGCATCTTTCGTTACAGATTCCAGTGGTACCGGGATCGTACACATGGCTCCGGCGCATGGGGAAGATGACTATAAGAGCTGCCGCGATAATGGTATCAGCTTCGTGAATGTGGTGGATACATCCGGGAAATATACCGATGTGGTTTCTGATTTTGCCGGACGGTTTGTGAAGGATTGCGATCTGGATATCGTGAAGGTGCTCTCTGAGAGAGGGCTGCTGTACAGCAAAGAGAAATACGAGCACAGCTATCCGTTCTGCTGGCGTTGCGATACTCCGCTGCTGTACTATGCAACAGATAGCTGGTTTATCCAAACCACTGCAATCAAGGACCAGCTCATCGCGAACAATAACAGTGTGGATTGGTACCCGGAACATGTGCGTGATGGCCGCTTCGGCAAATTCCTGGAGGAACTGGTGGATTGGAACATCAGCCGTAACCGCTATTGGGGAACTCCGCTGAATATCTGGGTCTGCCAGGATACAGGCAAGGAATTTGCGCCGCACAGCATCGCTGAGCTGAGATCAATGGCGATAGGCGAGGTGCCTGAAGATATCGAGCTGCACAAGCCTTACGTAGACAACATCAAGCTGCGCAGTCCGTTCAGCGAAGGCGGAGAGATGGTGCGGACCCCCGAGGTCATCGACGTATGGTTTGACAGCGGCTCGATGCCGTTCGCCCAAAGCCACTATCCTTTTGAGAATGAAGATAGGTTCGAGGATCAGTATCCGGCAGACATGATCTGCGAAGGGATTGACCAGACACGCGGCTGGTTCTACAGCTTGCTCGCCGTGTCGACGTTGTTCAAGGGCAAAGCACCGTATAAGGCAGTTATTGCCCACGGCCACATCTTCGATGAGAATGGTCAAAAAATGTCCAAATCCAAAGGCAACGTTATTGACCCTTGGGAAATCATGAACGAATACGGCACGGATGCATTCCGCTGGGCGATCCTCTCTGACAGCGCGCCATGGAATAATAAACGCTTCTCGCGCGGCTTGGTGGGTGAGACCAAATCCAAAATTGTGGATACGCTGGTCAATACCCATGCATTCCTTACGCTGTATGCCGGCATTGACGGTTACGATCCGGCAGATCACCCGTTCAAAGTATCAGAGCATAAGCTGGACCGCTGGATTCTCTCCCGCTTGAACAGCCTGATTCTCGTGGTGGACAAAGGCCTGGCTATTAACGATTTTGTCAATACGTCCAGGGCTGTTGAGAATTTTGTGGATGAGCTGAGCAATTGGTATATCCGCCGTTCCCGTGACCGTTTCTGGGGCAGCGGCCTGGGTGAAGAGAAGCTTGATGCCTACCGCACATTGACGCATGTCCTACTGACTACAGCTACACTGATGGCACCTTTTACACCAATGCTGTCCGAGGATATCTTTACGAACCTGGGTGGCGGCGAAAGCGTGCATTTGGCTGACTATCCGGTGGCGGATGAGAGTCTGATTGATCTTGAACTGGAGCAGGATATGGAGAGTGCAAGACAAATCGTTGAACTGGCCCGCAATGTCCGTAATGAGTCGGGCATCAAGACACGTCAGCCGTTATCCGAGCTGATTGTATCCATCGACCGCAGTTTCCACGTAGCCGATTATGAAGACATCATCAAAGAAGAGATCAACGTGAAAGAGATTGTGGTCGAGAGCAGCGACAGCGGATTCGTTGATTTTACATTGAAGCTTAACCTCAAGGTAGCCGGTAAAAAATACGGTAAAAATGTCGGCTTCCTCCAGGGCTTCCTGAAGGCACTGGACAGTGAAGCTACCCGCAAAACGGTACAGGAGGGTGTAATTGCCATCGTCTCTCCGGAAGGGGAGGAACTACAGATCACCGCTGAGGAGCTGCTTGTAGAGAAACAGGCCAAATCTGGCTTTGCCTCGGCTTCCGGGTACGGTCTCACTGTAGCGTTGAATACAGAGATCACGCCTGAACTGGTGCAGGAAGGCTGGGTGCGTGAGATTGTGCGGGCGGTTCAGGATTACCGTAAACGTCTGGATCTGCCAATCGATAAACGGATCGCATTGACACTCAAGTTAGACGACGAGCTCAAAGCTGCGGCCTTGGCATTTGAACATGTGCTTCGTGAGAATGTACTTGTAACTACGGTTGATTTTGATGGAGAGCAACCCTTTGAGACTGTAGATGCCGGCGGCAAATCGATCGGAATGCACATCGAAGCCTAAAGCCCTGCATGACCTGTCCCCAACTGGCATATACTAGCGGCAAAGGAAAAGGTTCTAGGGGTTAGCAGCAAAATGACGAGCCCGGTACTTAAGGAGAGTCTGCTCTCTTTTGACCGGGCTCGTTTGTGTGGACCCTGGAGGACGCTAGGGAGGAGTCAATGCCATGGAGGGACGGGAAGGGGACAAGCACCGGTTCGGGAGATCCGGAAGAATCTCCATCAGAACATCAGGGGCTGGCAGAAGTTCGAACGGCATCAAGGAGAATCCATATGACATTCCGCAGGAAGAAAAGCTGAATGCCATCTACCGGCTGACATCGGGATTGGTCCAGCAAATGGAGAAAGCGAGGATTGCCGAGTACACGCAGCTCCTGAATTCACCCTGGCGTCTGATTTGGCTGAATGTATTGTCGGGAACAGCGCGGGGACTGGGGATCGCGCTGGGTTTTACCTTTTTTGCAGCGACCATTATTTACGTGCTTCAGGTTCTTGGAGCACTTAATCTGCCGATCATCGGTGATTACATTGCAGATATCGTGCGGATCGTCCAGCATCAGCTGGAGCTGAAGACTTTCTAAGGAAGATCATATCTGAAAATAGTAAAGAGTAGCCCGCGGGCTACTCCCTTTGCTTTTTGGCCTGAGGATCAAGCAGGTAGCTTCCTTCTTCACTGTCCATATAATGGCGGTAGCTTGATCCCTTAATAACCATCGTATGGTTTCCGGCAATGTCGGTGGCGATAAAGTTTTCCCAAGGCTCTACGAAGCCCTCAGTTTCGTCAGCTTCAATCTCCATATCATTATAAGAGGAAATATCATTGCCTTCGGCCATGGCGGGTGAATTGGAACTGCCCCAGCTCTCCACGATCTGCCAGGCATCTTCACCGTCGAATCCGTTCTGCTCATGTTCATCCAGACTGGTGCGCCCGAACGGCGGGAATAGAAATTCCTCTTCTGCAGGCCTAGTAAAGGGCGAGCTTTGGCGGGGATTATGTTCTTTACAGAAGCGGGTAAGCGGTACGGCATCTAAACGTTCAAGAGGAATCGCTTCGCCGCAGACTGCACAGATTCCATATGTTCCTTTATCCATGGCAGCCAGGGCGGCAGCGATGTCATCAAGTTCATGCTCATCACGCTCCAGCAGTGAAATATCCATGGACCGGTGATACAGCTCCGTAGCGGCATCGCCTGGGTGGTTGTCGATCTCGGTCAGGTCTCCCGTCATGTCACGCATGGAGTCCTGCAGCCCGTAATGCGCATTGTTTTTTAGTCTATGCTGGATATCTTCCCGCTGCTGAATGACCGCAGCCCGCAGCTTTGAGAGCTGCTCTGCTGACAGATGGCTCATGGGTGTTAGCTCCTTTCGTGTCGCTTCCTTAGCATCGTACATTTCCAAACGGTTTCGGATGCTTCTTGGATAGGTTGACCGGAGAGCCGGCTTTTTAGCGATGGCAAATCCTCCCCGGTTTGGAGAGAGTGGCTATGTCCTTGCAATAGACGGCTTCTTGAGGCCTGTGCTACAATATACAAGTCTTTATACAGTATTCGTACCGCTTTCAGCGGGGAAAATAAGAACGGAGTGACAACTTCTGTGGTGTACTATCTGATAGCGCTAATCGTATTTTTGGTGGACCAGGGTACCAAGTATTTAATTGCTACCCGGATGGAGCTCGCGGAGCAGATCCCGGTAATCAAGGATTTTTTCATCATTACCTCCCACCGCAATCAAGGAGCGGCTTTTGGTATTCTTCAGGGACAGCAATGGTTCTTTTTTCTAATTACCGTTATAGTGGTTGCCGGAATCGTCTGGTATTTGAACAAGGCCAGAGCGACCCGGAAGCTGCTGCCCACTGCACTGGCACTGGTGCTTGGCGGAGCCGTAGGCAATTTTTTGGACCGGCTGTTGAACGGAGAGGTTGTTGACTTCCTGATGTTTAATTTCGGCAGCTACACCTTTCCAATCTTTAACGTAGCCGACTCGTGCATTGTTGTCGGTGTGGCGCTGATTATTCTGGATACTCTGCGTGATATGAAGAGCGGAGATGAAATCACCGAAGTGAAGGAAACCAAGGAAGTTAAGGAAGGGAATGAATGATTTGAATAAGGACGTCAATGAGCAGGCGGCAACCGGCGCCTTCGAAGAAGATAAGGACGTCACCGAATGGATTGTTGCCGGAGCAAATGCCCGGGAACGGATTGATAAATATATTACGGAGTCCTGGGAAGAAGAGGTTTCCCGCTCACAGGTGCAGCTGTGGATCAGCGGCGGACATGTAACCGTTAACGGTGCCCCGGTCAAAGCGAATTACAAGCTGACCGAAGGGGATGTGGTTGGCGTTACTGTACCCGAAGCAGAGGTTACGGATCTGATTGCTGAAGATATTCCGCTTGAAGTAGCGTATGAAGACAGCGATGTTATCGTAGTGAACAAACCGCGCGGAATGGTGGTCCATCCGGCAGCGGGTCATCCTTCCGGGACCCTGGTCAATGCGCTGATGTACCACTGCAAGGATCTGTCGGGCATTAACGGCGAGATTCGTCCGGGTATTGTGCATCGTATCGACAAGGACACCTCAGGACTGATTATGGCTGCCAAAAATGATGCCAGTCACGCCTCGCTCGCAGCCCAGCTTAAGGAGCATAGTGTAACCCGCCGCTACATAGCTGTAGTGCACGGAAATCTGTCTCATGACAAGGGTACGGTTGATGCCCCCATTGGCCGTGATCCGCATGACCGCAAGCTCTATATTGTAACGGAGAAGAACAGCAAACGTTCCGTGACTCATTTTACCGTTCTGGAGCGTTTTGGTGATTATACTCTGCTGGAGCTGCAGCTGGAGACTGGCCGTACGCATCAGATTCGGGTGCATATGAAGTTTATCGGTCATCCTCTGGTCGGAGATCCAATCTATGGACGCAGCAAAGGAACAACCATGAACGGACAAGCCCTGCATGCCGCTGTTCTGGGATTTGTGCATCCTTCTACTGGTGAATATATGGAATACAGTGCGCCGATTCCGGCGGATATGGAAGAAGTGCTATTTACTCTGCGCAGCAGATAAGTACAAATCAAGTGATTATAAATCCATGGTTTTGAAGGCGGATTTACGTCATATTTAAGTCATGGGAACAAGCAGACACGGTTTTACTGTCCTTACAGAGAGCCAATGCTTTTATTTTAAAATTAGCCAGGAGATGAAACGTAAATTATGAGTATTGAACAATATCAGGAGACCTTCATTCAGACTAATTTTGCAGACCGTATCGGCGGCGCGAACTATGGCAAAGATACAGCCATCTACAAATTCGAGAAAATCAAACGCGCCAAAGCATCGGCGAAACAGGATTTTCCAAATATTGAGCTGATTGATATGGGTGTCGGTGAACCGGATGAAATGGCGGATGAAGGCATTGTTGCTAAACTCGCTGAAGAAGCAGCCAAAGAAGAAAACCGCGGGTATTCAGACAACGGGATTCCTGAGTTCAAGGCCGCAGCAGCAGCTTATCTTAAGGAAGTTTTCCGTGTGGACGGCATTGATCCTGTAACCGAGGTTGTCCATTCCATTGGTTCGAAGCCGGCGCTGGCGATGCTGCCGTCCTGCTTCATTAACCCGGGTGACATTACCATTATGACGGTTCCGGGCTATCCGGTCCTGGGTACCCATACCAAATATCTGGGTGGGCAAGTATTCACGGTGGAGCTCAAAAAGGAGAATCATTTCCTGCCGGACCTGAACTCCATTCCGGAGGATGTCGCCCGTAAGGCAAAGCTGTTATACCTGAACTATCCTAATAATCCAACGGGCGCTAGTGCGACTCCTGAATTCTTCAGCGAGGTTGTAGCCTGGGCGAAGAAATATGATGTAGTTGTAATCCACGATGCTCCGTATTCTGCTTTGACCTATGACGGGAAGAAGCCGCTCAGCTTCTTGTCTGTACCTGGCGCTAAGGATGTCGGTGTAGAACTTCACTCCCTGTCCAAGTCCTACAACATGACAGGCTGGAGAATCGGGTTCGTTGCCGGTAATCCGCTGGTAGTCAAAGCGTTCAGTGATGTGAAGGACAACAATGACTCCGGTCAATTCATCGCTATTCAAAAGGCAGCAGCCTATGGTCTGGCTCATCCAGAGATTACTGAAGCGATTGCCGCCAAGTATTCCCGCCGCCATAATATGCTGGTAGACGCGCTGAATAGCCTTGGCTTCTCCGCAGAGAAGCCCAAAGGATCTTTCTTCCTTTATGTGGCCGCTCCAAAAGGGATCAAAGGCGGACGCCGTTTTGAATCCGGCGAAGATTTCTCGCAGTTCCTGATCCGTGAGAAACTGATCTCCACTGTGCCTTGGGATGATGCCGGCCCATTTGTACGCTTTTCTGTAACCTTCGTCGCCAAAGGCGAAGAAGAAGAGAAACGTGTCATTTCCGAAATTCAAAGACGCCTTAGCGACGTTGAATTCGAATTTTAATAGATTTGGTTCCTGAAAAGCTGCCGCGGAGAGAAATCTGCGGCGGCTTTTTTTTATGGATAAACTAAACTAACAAGTGGAGAGTCATCCCACATAAAAAGGAGAACGTCACCACATCCGGATTAATGAGGCATATGATGAACATTTCTGGACGACGATCTTTAAATTTGGCTGGCTTTGACTATATGGGTATGGCCGTTTTTAGCTTCCTTAGAACAATAAAAAAAACAGTGTTTTAGTCGTTGGACCAAACACTGTTTTTTTATTTCATGTTGTATGTTTTCCAATTATGGGGAACTGAACTCGTAAATAGGTTGTGGAAAATATGTTAAAATGGATAATTATTGAATGATTAATCATACTGTTGTCCCGGGGAATGGTCCAACTTCAGGCCGGACAGACCTGCATTTGGTAGGCTTTCCAATAGAGGCCGATGGTTTGACGCGCGCGACTGAGCAGATCACCGATCTCTTCAAACGTATGTCCTTCAAAAGGAAACCAACTTTAAACTTCGACTCACGCTTTATTGATTCTAGGCTAACAAAAAAAGGGAGGGTTATTACATGAAAAAACTTTTTTTCGTTACGTTAATTAGCTTATTATTTCTGATCGCTTGTTCTTCTCAACAAAAGTATTCTTCCGCAAATGAAGCCATAAAGTCCCTAGAAAAGAACATTACACAAATTAAATCACCTGGAGACAAGAATCTTGATGGTATTCAACCTGTTAGCTATAAACTGAATAACGAGGAAATCATAAGGGTTTACGATTTTGGGTCGGAGGAAAAACGAGAAATTGGAAAAAAGTTCTTTGAAGAGAGCATTCAGCTTCTCAGTTCCCACGCACCAATTGTTTATCAATCTGGAAAGTATTTAGTTCTTTATTACAGCCATGTTGATTCAAAAACTCGAACACCCAAGCTAAACGAAACAAAGTACGGAGAGAAAATAGAAAAAGCGCTCAAAAGTATATAGCAATCTGTAGACCCTAATTGTTTCACCAGGATCGTGTCTTCCTTGATAAGGTGGTGATGGATAATGAGATTTCGCAACAACATTAAGATGTTTCGAATAATAATTACACTTCTTTATCCTTTTACAATATTTTGGTTACTATGCTTAAGAGACATACTAGATTCCTGGTTAATTCCTATGATTGTAACGATTCTTTTTTGTTTGCTCTGGGATAACTTGCGCCAATTAATTACATCAACAATTTTAATGTGGGTTATAGCAGTACCTCTGTGGTGGTTACTTATAGAGCGCACAAAAGAAGGACAGGCAGCTATAATGTTCAGTAATTCATTGCCGTTTATAATACTAGCATTTATATTTATTGTTCTGATACCCGAGATTTTATTAGTTAGTATTAAAAATTCCTTTTTAAATAAATTTCTGTAGGAGCGGAGCGTCCGCCTTTAGGTTTGGATTTTAACCGCAGACAGCGGAACAAAATCAAAAAATCCAAACCTAACAGCGGCCGGAAGTCCAAACATTCCCCGCAGTTGCGGCCGTCACCATAACAAACTGTCTTTTTTGTTCCTCCTCCTATTTGACACCCACCGCAACATCTGTCATAATTCCTGTAGTTGAATATGCGCCTTTAATTCAGTCCCGTGAGGCTGGCAAGGTAACGTGAATCGAGGTTCGCGACATGTAGAGAGGAATCCGTATGTGTACGGAGGGTCTTTATATACGCGCGGACACGCCATCTTTTTGAATCTGCGGATTTCACTCCTTGCCTGCTTCGGGCAAGGAGTTTTTTGTTATCCGCGGAACTTGAACAGGCGATCAAGCAGGAGGATGGCAGGGATGATGGTTACTGAGAAAAATGTGATTATGGACGAAACGGCAATCCGCCGGGCGTTGTCACGCATTGCTCATGAGATTTTGGAGAAGAACAAGGGTATTGAGAATTGCCTGCTGGTGGGAATCCGTACTCGCGGAGTGTATCTGGCGCAGCGGATTGCGGAGCGCATTAAGGAGATTGAAGGGATCGAGATTCCTTATGGCGAGCTGGACATCACGCATTACCGCGATGACCGGGAAGCCATGGACCGTACGGTGGTGAACAGCAATCTGACTTTCCCCGCCGGGTCCAACGGCATCCATGACAAGAAAGTGATATTGTTCGATGATGTTCTGTACACAGGCCGCACAATACGTGCTGCTATGGACGCACTGATGGATTGCGGACGGCCCCGGATGATCCAACTGGCGGTACTTGCAGACCGTGGACACCGTGAGCTTCCGATCCGGCCGGACTATATCGGCAAAAACGTACCTACCTCCAAACATGAGCAGATCGAAGTGGCGCTGACCGAGTTCGATGGCAAGGATGAGGTTTACATTATTTCCAACCGGGAGGAACGATAACAATGATGACCGCAACCAAGGTGAAGGAACGCAGTTTGCTGGGGATTAAGGAGCTGGACCGTACGGAGATTATGCAGCTTTTGAACAGAACAGCGTACTGGGACAATCAAGCCGAGAAGCTGACACCGGTGCTGAGGTCACATTTTGTAGCCAATATGTTTTTTGAGAACAGCACGCGAACCCGGTTTTCCTTCGAAATGGCTGAGAAGCGCCTGGGCGTTCAGGTGCTCAACTTCACGGCTGCGGCTTCCAGTGTTGAAAAAGGCGAATCCATCTATGACACCGTACGCACGCTGGAGTCGATGGGGATTGATGCGGGAGTTGTACGCTTGAAGCCCGCAGGGGTGCTGCAGCAGCTGGCAGAAAAAGTGTCGGTCCCGCTGATCAATGCGGGGGATGGCAATAACGAGCATCCGACACAGGCACTGCTGGATATGTACACCATGAGCAAGAATTTTGGAGAGTTAAAGGGCCTTAAAGTTTCAATTATCGGGGATATTATGCATAGCCGGGTGGCCCGCTCAAATCTATGGGGACTGACGAAGATGGGCGCCAAGGTGCAGTTCTGTGCACCGGATAACATGAAGGCTCCCGAGCTTGCGGAGTTCGCGCCTTATGTAACCATGGAAGAAGCACTGAAAGCAGATGTGGTCATGATGCTGCGTGTACAGCTGGAACGCCATGCTTCGGGTATCCTGCTATCGGCGGAGGAATACCGGAAACAGTTCGGACTTACGGAAGAGCGCGCTGCGAAGCTGGACAAGAGTAGCATCATCATGCACCCTGCACCGGTGAACCGGAACGTTGAAATTGACGATGCCGTCGTGGAGAGCGACAAGTCGCGTATTTTCCCTCAGATGGCAAATGGTGTGCCTGTACGCATGGCAGTGATGGAAAGAGCAATGCTCTAAAAAACCTAACATAATCTCATTAATAAATATACACAAAGATGAATTTTTATTATATAATAATCACAGAGCTCGAGGCCGATCGCCTGCGGGTAGAAGGAGAATCATAACCGTGATCATCAAGAACGCCAGTGTACTGAATGAGGAAGGCGTGCTAGAGCGCAAACATATCGTAGTGCAGGATGGAATCATCTCAGCGATCAAGAACGACAACGAAGCCGTGGACGAAGCCGGGGAAATCATAGAAGCGGAAGGCAAGCTGCTGATTCCAGGGCTGATCGATATGCATGTGCATCTGCGGGAGCCGGGTTTTGAGCATAAGGAAACTATTGAGTCGGGGGCACGTTCGGCTGCCAAGGGCGGTTTTACCACCATTGCTTGTATGCCGAATACCCGGCCTGTAACGGATAGTCCTGAAGTTGTGAAGTTCGTGAAGGATAAAGCGGATGAAGCCGGACTGGTGAAGGTGCTGCCTTATGCAGCGATTACGAAAAATGAGCTTGGGCGCGAACTGACTGATTTTGCCGCCTTGAAAGAGGCTGGGGCGATTGGGTTCACGGATGACGGTGTAGGCGTTCAGAACGCCCAGATGATGAAGGATGCGATGAAAATGGCGGCAGGGCTGGATATGCCGGTTATTGCCCACTGTGAGGATAATTCGCTGGTGGAAGGCTGTGCGGTAGCTGAAGGCACTTTTGCCGATAAGCACGGTTTGAAAGGAATTCCGAATGAATCGGAGGCCATTCACGTCGGACGTGATATCCTGCTCGCTGAAGCAACAGGAGTACACTACCATGTCTGCCATGTCAGTACAGAACAATCTGTCCGGCTCATCCGCCAGGCCAAAGAAATTGGCATTAAGGTAACTGCAGAGGTATGTCCGCATCATCTGCTGCTCTCAGAAGAAGATATTCCGGGCATGGATGCCAATTGGAAAATGAACCCGCCGCTGCGCTCCCGCCGTGATGTGGAAGCCTGCATCGCCGGTCTGCTGGACGGTACGCTGGATATCATCGTCACCGACCATGCGCCACACAGCGAAGAAGAAAAGGCTAAAGGCATGCAGCTTGCGCCTTTCGGCATCGTCGGGTTTGAGACAGCGTTCCCGCTGCTCTATACGGCTTTTGTAGCCACCGGCAAATGGGACCTGTCGCTTCTGGTACGGCGTATGACGGCTGATCCGGCCCGGGTATTCCGGCTGAATACAGGCAGCCTGACGGTGGGTTTACCGGCAGATTTGACACTGATTGATCTTACGGAAGAAAAAGAAGTGAATCCCGCTTCGTTTGCCAGCAAAGGGCGCAATACTCCTTTTGCCGGATGGAAGCTTAAAGGCTGGCCGGTTAAGACATGGGTAAACGGCACAGCCGTATGGACTGAAGAATAACGGACGGACTGGTAGAGCGAAGCTGCCGGCTGTATGGGGGCGGATTTAACATACGGCGGCATTTTCGCGCGCTTGCTCCGGAAATCCAGGCAAGATACAAGAACCAGACTACAGAAACAAGAAGGAGTGGAAGGAAATGCAGGCGAGATTGCTGCTTCAGGACGGAACGCTGTTCACAGGTACCGCATTTGGTGCGGAAGGTGAAAAGACGGGCGAGGTTGTTTTTAACACAGGGATTACAGGTTATCAGGAGGTTCTGTCAGACCCTTCCTACTGCGGCCAGATCGTGACTATGACTTATCCGCTGATCGGAAACTACGGCATTACCCGCGATGATTTTGAATCTGTGCGTCCATTCGTACACGGCTTTGTTGTGTGCCGCCATGAGACAGTTCCCAGCAACTGGCGCGCTGAGTATAGTGTAGACGACTTGCTGAAGGAATATGACATTCCGGGAATCAGCGAAATCGATACACGGATGCTCACCCGCATTATCCGCCACTACGGCACCATGAAAGCGATTCTCACCACCTCTAATAAGCGCGTGGAAGAGCTGATGGAAATGATGGGCGACACCACTATTGAAGAACTGCGTAACCAGGTGGCACGCACTTCTACCACTAAGACCTACAGCAGCCCTGGCAACAAGGAGCGGATCGTGCTTGTTGACTACGGTGCGAAGACCGGTATTCTGCGCGAACTGAACAGCCGCGGCTGTGATGTGGTTGTAGTACCGCATGATGTGACTGCCGATGAGATCCGCAGATTGAATCCGGACGGGATTCAGCTGTCCAACGGACCTGGGGACCCCAAAGATGTGCCTTACGCAGTCCAGACGATCTCCGAACTGCTCGGTGAATATCCAATCTTCGGGATCTGCCTGGGGCATCAATTGTTCGCACTGGCTTGCGGCGCGGATACAGAGAAGCTTAAATTCGGCCACCGCGGCGGTAACCATCCGGTCAAAGAGCTCGAAAGCGGACGCTGTTTCATCACCTCCCAGAACCATGGCTACACGGTAAATGAGGAATCCGTGCTGAAAACCGAGCTTGAAGTGACTCATATTAACAATAATGATAAGACCGTCGAGGGAGTCAAACATACCCGCTACCCCGCTTTTTCGGTGCAGTATCATCCGGAAGCGGCGCCGGGACCGCATGACAGCAGCTATTTGTTCGACCGTTTCCTGCAGATGATTGCCGATCACAAGGCACAGAGACCGGTAGGCTCGCGCCAGGCGCAGCTTGCAGCCAATGCCAGAATCACGGCACCGAACATTACACCGCAGCTTGAAGCCGTGAAAGGAGCTCTATAACATGCCAAAGAACGATAAGCTTAAAAAAATCCTCGTGATTGGCTCCGGCCCAATCGTCATCGGCCAGGCCGCTGAGTTCGACTATGCCGGAACCCAGGCCTGTCAGGCCCTTAAAGAAGAAGGCGTAGAGGTTGTACTGATCAACAGCAACCCGGCCACGATCATGACAGACACCAATATGGCTGACAAAGTATATATCGAGCCGATTACCCTTGAATTCGTTACCGCAATTATCCGGCAGGAGCGTCCGGATGGACTGCTGCCTACGCTTGGCGGACAGACCGGCCTGAATATGGCTGTAGAACTGGCACGCGCTGGCGTGCTGGAAACGGAGAACGTGAAGCTGCTGGGCACACAGCTCGAATCCATCGAGAAGGCGGAAGACCGCGACTTGTTCCGTGAACTGATGCGCGAGCTGGAGCAGCCGGTACCGGAAAGCTCTATTATTACCACTGTGGAAGAAGCCATGGACTTCGCAGCCGGCATCGGCTATCCGTTGATTGTTCGTCCAGCTTATACGCTGGGAGGAACTGGCGGCGGGATTTGTGACAACGAAGAAGAACTGCGCGAGACCGTAAAGGCAGGGATCCGCTATAGCCCGATCGGCCAATGCCTGGTGGAGAAGAGCATCGCCGGTATGAAGGAAGTAGAGTATGAAGTGATGCGTGACGCGAACGACAACTGTATCGTGGTGTGCAACATGGAGAACTTTGATCCGGTTGGCGTGCATACAGGCGACAGTATCGTCGTAGCGCCAAGCCAGACCTTGTCCGACCGTGAGTACCAGATGCTGCGCAGCGCTTCTCTGAAGATCATCCGTGCGCTGAACATCGAAGGCGGCTGCAACGTGCAGTTCGCACTCGATCCGCAGAGCTACCAGTATTACGTGATTGAAGTGAACCCGCGTGTCAGCCGTTCCTCGGCACTGGCGTCCAAAGCGACCGGTTACCCGATTGCCAAAATGGCAGCCAAAATCGCCCTAGGCTACACGCTCGATGAAATTGTCAATCCGGTTACCGGCCAGACCTATGCCTGCTTCGAGCCTACACTCGACTATATCGTGAGCAAAATTCCGCGCTGGCCGTTTGACAAGTTCATCTATGCCAACCGCAAACTGGGTACACAGATGAAGGCAACCGGCGAGGTGATGGCAATCGGCCGCACCTTTGAAGAGTCGATTCACAAGGCAATCCGTTCCCTGGAAATCGGTGTGCACCGTTTCCGCCTGCCGGGTGCTGAGCTGCTGGAGGATAGCGTGCTTCGCACAAGGCTCGCCAAACCGGATGATGAGCGTCTGTTCCTGATTGCTGAGGCCTTCCGCCGCGGTTATGGTTTGCAGGAGATTCAGGACATCACAAGTGTGGACTGGTGGTTCCTCTCCAAGATCGAGGGTCTCGTGAACTTTGAAGATGAGATCCGCAGCGAAGAAACACTGTCGCCGGAAATACTGTATCAGGCCAAGCGTAAAGGCTTCACGGACCGGGCCATTGCTGAGATCCGGGCGGAAGGACGTTCCGGTCTTGAACAGACCAAAGAGTCCGAAGTCCGTGTGATGCGTATTCAGCAAGGACTGGTTCCGGTATTCAAAATGGTCGATACCTGCGCTGCCGAATTTGAAGCCTCAACGCCATATTACTACTCGACTTACGAAACAGAAAATGAGGTTATTCATTCCGATAAGCAGAAGGTCATTGTGCTTGGTTCCGGTCCTATCCGGATCGGCCAGGGTATCGAATTCGATTACTCAACGGTACATGCGGTATGGGCGATTCAAAAAGCCGGCTACGAAGCTGTAATTATTAATAACAATCCAGAAACGGTATCTACGGATTTCAATACCTCGGACCGGCTGTATTTTGAGCCGCTGTTCTTTGAGGATGTTATGAACGTGATTGCACAGGAAAATCCAATCGGCGTTATTGTCCAGTTCGGAGGACAGACAGCGATCAACCTGGCAGCACCGCTGGCTGCGGCGGGTGTAAATATTCTGGGCACCAGCCTTGCGAGCATCGATGAAGCCGAGAACCGCAAAAAATTCGAAGCACTGCTGGCGCGTCTGGATATTGCACAACCGAAGGGCAAGACCGTTATCAACATTGATGAGGCTGTCGAAACTGCTCAATCGCTCGGTTATCCGGTCCTGGTTCGTCCTTCCTATGTACTGGGCGGCCGTGCAATGGAGATTGTCTACAACGATACAGAGCTGCTGAGCTATATGGTTGAAGCGGTGAAGGTCAACCCGGAGCATCCGGTGCTGATCGACCGTTACATGCTCGGCAAAGAGGTTGAGGTAGATGCCATCTGCGACGGTGAGACAGTAGTCATACCGGGCATTATGGAGCATGTAGAGCGCGCAGGTATTCACTCCGGCGACTCCATCGCCGTCTATCCGCCGCAGTATCTGGATGAAGGCCTGAAGCAGAAGATTGCAGAAATTACCATCAAGATCGCCAAAGAGCTGAAGACCATCGGGCTGGTAAACATCCAGTTCGTGATCTATCAAAATGAAGTGTATGTCATCGAGGTTAACCCGCGCTCCTCGCGTACGGTTCCTTTCCTCAGCAAGGTGACCGGCATTCCGATGGCCCATCTGGCTACCAAAATCATCCTCGGCTTCAAGCTGAAAGAGGACGGTTATACAGAAGGCCTGTGGCCGGAGAGCGATTATGTTTCGGTAAAAGTACCAGTGTTCTCTTTTGCCAAACTGCGCAGAGTAGAGCCTACGCTCGGACCTGAAATGAAATCGACCGGAGAGGTTATGGGCCGCGACAAGTTATATGCCAAAGCTCTTTATAAAGGGCTGATCGGAGCGGGCATGAAGATTCCGGCAACCGGAGCCATCATCGTTACCGTAGCGGACAAAGACAAGGCAGAAGCGGTGGAATTGATGAAGGGCTTCCACGCCATGGGCTACAAAATCATTGCCACCGGCGGCACTGCGCTTGCGCTTGAACAAGCGGGCCTGAACGTGATGAATGTCAACAAGCTGGATGAAGGTGAACCGACTATCCTCGATCTGATCCGCGGCGGTCAAGCCAACTTCGTCTTCAATACCCTGACCAAGGGCAAAACGCCGGAGCGCGACGGCTTCCGCATCCGCCGTGAAGCAGTAGAGAACGGTGTTGTATGTATGACATCGCTCGATACGGTAACGGCGCTCCTGAGAATGCTCCAGACAATCAACTTCTCATCGCAGTCGATGCCTGCTTTTGTCGGACAATAATCTATGAATGAACAAGGCAGCCTTTCGGGGCGGGCTACAGGGACGGTTTGCGTTAGCGCAGACCGTTCCGCTGCGCCCGGGGATAAATCCTAGTAAAGTGGAGGCTGCTGCTGAGATTAATTAGCTCAAGGGCAAGGAGCGATAGACGATGACCAAAGGAGAGGATCGACAAGTGGATCAGACGGTTACACAGCACGGGCATGAGAATATCGGACAAGTGGAGAAGCGGGAGGAAATGGCGGGCCGCCTCATGGTTGCCCTCGATTATCCGGATGTCGCGCAAGCGAAGCTTTTGATCGAGAAGCTGGAAGGCATTCCGTGTTATATGAAGGTGGGCATGCAGCTGTTTTATGCGGCGGGGCCGGACTTCATCAGAGAGCTGAAGGCACACGGCTATTCCGTATTCCTGGATGTCAAAATGCATGATATCCCGAATACAGTCCGTGGTGGAGCAGAGAGCCTGACCATGCTGGGGGTAGATATGTTCAACGTGCATGCAGCCGGGGGGACGGCAATGATGGCTGCTGCGCTCGAAGGCGCGGCGAAGGCGGCCAGCCTGCATCCATCGCTGCATATTCCACTTATTATCGCAGTAACACAGCTTACGAGTACCAGCCAGGAGATCATGAACACTGAGATCGGCATCTCAGGTACGGTAACCGATACCGTTGTACGATATGCCAAGCTTGCAGCAGAAGCGGGCTTGCACGGCGTGGTGGCCTCACCGCAGGAAGCAGCGGTAATCTCCGCTGCCTGCGGACCGGAGTTCCGCACAGTAACGCCGGGAATTCGTCCTGCAGGGTCATCTATGGATGACCAGTCCCGTGTGATGACACCTGGGCAAGCCATCCTTCAGGGAAGCCATTTCCTGGTAGTCGGACGCCCGATTACGGCTTCGGCAGACCCGCGTCAGGCCGCACTTAACATTATTGAGGAGATGAGCCAAGCATGAGCCCATTATTGAATAAAAGTGAACAAGTTGCCCGTTACCTGCTGAAGATCGGCGCGGTGGCGCTGCGTCCGCAGGACCCTTTTACCTGGACCTCCGGGATTAAATCACCGATCTATTGTGACAATCGTCTGACGCTGTCTTTCCCTGAAGTCCGGGGCTACATCGCCGATGCCTTTGTAGAGACGATTGCCAGCACTTACCCGGATGCCGAAGTGATTGCAGGTACGGCTACCGCTGGGATTCCACATGCTGCCTGGGTAGCAGACAAGCTTAACTTGCCGATGGCTTATATCCGTGACAAGGCCAAAGGGCACGGCAAGCAGAACCAGATCGAAGGGCTGATCACCCCGGGTCAAAAAGTCATCGTGATCGAGGACCTGATCTCCACTGGCGGCAGCTCCATCAAGGCTGCTCAAGCCGTTCAGGAAGCGGGAGGCATTCCGCTGGTTGTACTGGCTATTTTTAGCTATGAGCTGGATCGTGCTACCGAAGCGTTTGCTGCAGCGGGTGTGCCACTACAGACCCTGTCCAACTACACCACCCTGATTGATGTGGCCCTGGCACAGGGAACCATTGCTGATACGGATGTGGAGCTGCTGCAATCGTGGCGCAAGGATCCGGCGTCTTTTGGCGTGTAAGATCTGAAATCATAAAGAGCTCTCTTCAAGTCCTCACCTGACGGTGGGGATTTTTTTGGAAATATAAGAATTTATATGTTTCACGCTATAAATTATCCTTATATTTTTGGAGAAACGAATGCCGCCTCTTTCAGAGGACGGCGAAGCCGTTTCTTTTTACATTCTATGAAGAAATCGTAGTGCATCTTTAAACTGCCTGTAACTTCCCCGCACGCATAACTCTATATAATGCTATATAGGAAAGGTTCATTTCCGTTAAGGGAGAGAACGAATTTCGCCCAGGAGGGGATTTGCACATGAATAGTAAGGGAATCAGTACGGCAGCCAAACGCGGGCTGTTACTTGGCATCTGTACGGCACTCGCGCTGCCGCTGACATCAGCAGGAGGGATTGCCGCCGCCGAGGGTTCTAAGGTCTCTGAAGGGCAGCGGGTGCTGCGTATCGGAAACTTATGGAGCGGGGAGGACGACAATTATTTCCGCCAGCAGTTTACCGATCTCTATGAGCTGACGCATCCTGAGGTTAAGCTGGAAATTGTCCCGGCCATTGATACAGAGAAGCTCCGCTTCAGTACCTCAAATCCTCTGACAAGTCCGGATAATCTGGACGATATGCGGGCTATCATGGGCGGTGCTAAGCCGGTGGATGTGGTTATCGGCGATAATACGCTGCTTAAGAGACTGGCCGACTACAATTTGGTGGACCCGCTGCAGCCGCTGATTGATCGTGACCATTACGACCTCAGCAATATGGCCCCCACTGTTCTGGACGGCATACGGGAGCTCGGCAAAGGGGAACTGTATGCATTGACGCCTACCTTTTCTTCAAGTGCACTTTATTACAACAAAAAGATATTCGATGCTGCCGGAGTGGCCTACCCTGAGAACGGGATGACCTGGGAAAAACTGATCTCGGTCGCGGCAAAAGTTACCAAAGTATCCAAACAGGACAAAGGTCGTGTCTACGGGTTGGCCTTTAACCGTTATTTAAGTGATCCTTTCTGGGATATGCAGAATTACCTTTCTCCGCTTCAGCTCGCGATGTACGATAATAAAGGCGGGAAAATGACCGTGAACACTCCTGCCTGGAGCAAGGCTTGGACCGACTACAGCAGTCTGATAAAGAAACAGATTATTCCGGGAGCGAATGTGATTAATTACTTGGAAGAGGATGTTCCTTTAGCTGGTGACCTGTTTCTGACAGGCAAAACTGCGATGGCAGTTGGGGAATACAATTATATCAACGAGCTTATGGTAGCCAACAGGAATGCATCCCTCATTAAAAATTTCAAGCCTGTAGACTGGGGTATCGTTTCAGTACCTACTTTTGCAGAAAAGCCAGGAGTAGCGATGGGAACCACACTTGGCAGCTTGATGGCGATCAATACCCTCGCACAGAATAAAGAGGATGCCTGGGATCTGATCCAATTCGTCAACAGCAATGAGGTTGCCAAAATTAAAGCCCATAACCGTTACGAGCTGACCGCACGCAAAGATTATAATGGATTCCCGGAAAAGGCGCTGGATCTTACCCCATTCTTCATCCAGAAGCCTCTACCGGCGAGTGACCCGGTCATGGACAGTCTGAAGGCGCGTCTTCCTGGAATAACCCAGATTAATGATGCCGGGCAGATACTATTCACCGAGGTGTATCAAGGCAAACGAACGGTTGCCAGTGCGCTTCTAGCTTGGGAGAAACAGGGTAATTTCATGTTGAAGGCACTGCAGAAAGACCCTGATCAATATTTTGATCTTCAGAATGGCTGGCCTGATAAAAGTGTAACGAAAAAATAAACGTATCCAAAAATTACGCAACCGCCGCCGGAAACCGGCGGCTTATTTTTTGGGAAATGGGCATGATATCTTTAGAAACAAGAGAGACCTTAATTTTGCGGAGAAGGAGAAGAAGGCATCATGAATTGGATATACTTCGCGAAGCTGTTCAGGACAAGATTTCAAGCCGGATGTCTGGCCAAAAGGCTGGAACAGGACGGATGGATTTACGGCTATCATGACCCGCGTTTTGTGGAAATATACCGTTCACGCAAGGGCCGTTATGGGGTTCGTTTTCTTCCTTGAGCTTATTAACCAAAATCATCCTTGACTTTTGACCCGGATATGATGTATATTATCTATTGTCGCTGTTTGAATATGTTTACTGACGCGGGGTGGAGCAGCCCGGTAGCTCGTCGGGCTCATAACCCGAAGGCCGCAGGTTCAAATCCTGCCCCCGCAACCAATTTTATTTTCTCAGACAGCCATTGTATATACGGAATCCTAGATCCGGGCCCTTAGCTCAGTTGGTTAGAGCGGTCGGCTCATAACCGATTGGTCACAGGTTCGAGTCCTGTAGGGCCCACTTCTCAAACCCCCTTGCCTAGCAAGGGGGTTTTGCTATATGTAGGCTCGTTGGAGCGAATATGCGGGAGTGGGGAATTCGCTAGTAAAAATGAAGCATGGGTATGACGCTGATCATGGAACCGAATCTTCTTGACCCCGGCTTTGCGGACTAGAACATCCATCCCCTCTGTGATTTGTTTCGGCTTAATATAACCTCCCCCAGGATAACAGCACACCAGGTCATTTTCCTCGTAGGCTTCACTATATTCCTTCCTGTAAGCTTCGATTTGTAAATAGCGCTCCTGGAGATCATCAATAATATTCTGAAAGAGCTTGACCCGCCGGATCGAATCATTTGTCTTGGGCCGCTGGATCACCAATCCATCCCGCGTCCAGTTCGCTGTTTGAATAACCTTTAACTCTTTCTTCTCGAAGTCGATATCTTTCCACCGCAGCCCCAGAATTTCACCACGCCGCATTCCCGTGTATACTGCTAATGAAAAGGCAATGTAATGAACATGATGCTTCGACGATTGTAGAAATTGAGTGAATTCTTCAATGGTCCAGAACTGCATTTCTTTCTGTTCGTTTGCATTTACCTTGCTCCGCATGGACACCTTACTCATGATATCTTCAGCCAGTAACCCCGATTCGGTATATGCAAGCCTAAGTGCGCGTTTCAGCACTCCGTGAATGTTCTTCACGTAATCCTTTGAATACTTCTTCCTGAGTTCAGCATAAAAGCCTTTGATGGCACGGGGGGGAAGTGCCTGCAATTTCACTTTACCGAGTACCGGTATAATTCGGGCTTCAATAATGGTTTTTTCGGTGTCGTAGATGTTGGCTTGAAGTTAGGCTTTGCGTGAGTCTCCAGATATTCGTAAAGATACTTTTCCAGGGTGATGTTTGTAGTCTTAACATCTAATCCTTTCTCGGCATCTGTCATTGCCTTTCTGCAGGCTGACCAAGCTAAAGCTTCAGTTTTGAATCCTCCCTTTGTTTTTTGTTTCTGTTCACCGGTTAATGCATCCGGGGGGAGGTCGAAAACATATGTGTACGATTTCCCTCTTGGATAAACATGGCCTTTCATAATTTCCAATTAATTTCTGGATTATAATAATCTGAAATATCAAATATTCTTAAGTTTAACTTGGGTATTGCCTTCGACTGCATCAGTGCTTGAAAATCAGAGTACAATCAACATTTGACAATTCGATGTAACGTTCTATTGAACTTAGATTTTAAGAAACCTGTATCCTTAGAAAAAGATAAAGTACCCTTTGATTCTATGGGCATTGTGGAGGGGGGCACGCCGGAATCAATACGATAGCCGGTGTCCGATCTGCCGGGAACATTCAGAGCATACATAAAATAAACCCGTCAAGAGTTACTGGATAATGATAGATTGAGAGCAATACAAAATTTTAAAAGGAAAAACTGGTTCGAAAGTAAATCATGAAAAATATAGTATCGGTACAATTCATAGTGTAATGAATGATGCATCATTAAAAGTGAAATTCGAAGACGGAAGATCACGCATAATAAAATATCCTACACTGAATTGCATTCCTTCAATAATCCAATACACTAGTTTTAGTAGCCTCTTTAAATTCTTATGTGAGGGATTTTTTCCATTGCTTAAAGCTCTATCTCGGTTATAACACTAACAAGGGTTCCTATTTTGAAGGCGATCACATGAAAATGAGCATTGGCCAAACGATAGAAATGATATACATGGACAGCGGAAGATTGAAATACGTGGGATTCGCGACGGCCGTATCCGGGTGAGCTGTTTGACTATTGGAGCAGCCTGAGTGTTCCGGATCAATAACATTCTGACCCGGCAGTTGCGCAGGTGAAACGATATGCTTAGGGACACAGCACGCAAGTTGCTGACGATAATTAAACACTCGGTTGTAAATCATCGGCATATGGCCAACGATACATGAGCTGGAGATGAAGAGTGGACTGACAACAGTTAGTGTTGGGCTGCAGGAACTCGTTAAGCATAATTATATTGAGTGGAAACTAGGACCAACGGGGAGCGCTTTAATCTTAAAATGCTGGGAAAGAGATTATCCCGCCAGCAATGTGCCATAGGGAGGTACTCAGAAGTCCCGAAATAAACTTACGCTTGGTAATACTGATAACCTGTAATATTACTAGAAAAAGATTTCGAGGTTGCATTTATTTTACAGCGGAAGTACTCTTTAAGAAAATGATACTTAACGGGAGACTTTAGAATGCATATTAATAAAGAAGATTTTTTAAAAAAGTATGGCATTGATCCTAAAGAATATGATGAATCGTTGCCTTGGGAACACTTAACTCTTATTTATGAAGATTATTTGAAAAAGATTAACTCACTTGAAAGACAAGCGGAGTTTGTTGCAAATACATTAAGAATGAATAAAACAATACATACGGTTAGATCTAGAGTTAAGGATCCTGAACATTTAATTGAAAAATTGATTAGAAAACTACCAGAAAGAAAAGACAAGTATGGGCCAGAATTCGTTTTTTCAATAGACAATTATTTAACTGAAATAACTGATTTAGTTGGCGTGAGAGCCATCCATATATTTAAAGAAGACTGGAAAGGAATTCATGACTTTATCCATGAGAATTGGACAGTTACAGAAACCACTGCAAATGTTAGAGTTGGTGATGACTCTAAACTATTTAAGGAAAGTCAAATTGAAACTTATGAACGCCCTACAGGATATAGATCTGTGCATTATCGAATAGAATTGCTGGCCACCAAGGTAAGAACCTTTGTTGAAATTCAAGTCAGAACTATTTTTGAAGAAGGCTATGGAGAAATTGATCATCTATTAAGATATCCGCATAATAATGTCCCTGATGTCCTAACTGCAAACTTACTTCTGCTTAATCGAATGGCAGGAAGTGCTGATGAAATGGCTTCCTTCATAAATATGTTAAGAACCAATTGGAGTCTATTAGAAAAAGATATTGAAATAAAGAACGAAGAAATATCATTGTTAAAAGAGAAAATTAATAAACTTGAAATAAAGCCTGAAGAGAAGAGTTCTATTGTAAAGGATTTGGATAGAATCACGAGCAATACGGTTAATCATAAAATAAATCTAGACTCATCGCCCCTATTGAGTGCAGTGAGCAATGCATCGAAAATTGATACAACCTCCCTATTGAGTGCAGTGAGCAATGCATCGAAAATTGATACAACCTCCCTATTGAGTGCAGTGAGCAATGCATCGAAAATTGATACAACCTCCCTATTGAGTGCGGTGAGCAATGCATCAAAAATTGATACAACCTCCCTATTGAGTGCGGTGAGCAATGCATCGAAAATTGATACAACCTCCCTATTGAGTGCAGTGAGTAGTGCAGCGAAAGTAGATACAACTTCTCTGTTGAGCAATGCTGGGAAGATTGTTAAAAAGAAAAATGAATAGTTTAAAATATAGCAGATGCTTGTTTCGTTCGAGAACGTTTTGAATTCATCATAAAATAACCCATTAAGCAATTGGCCTGCCGGGTTAATGTTTATGTAAAGACTATAAAAGCAGTTTTATGTAAAAAAGCGCAGGTCACAGATTTAATATATCTGACTGACCTGCGCTTTTTTGTTATTTACATAAATTGTTGTGATATTATTATGTCTATAATAAACATGTAAACCCAAGGACACCCATGTACAAGGAGATTTAGGAAGACGTGATATGCTGGCCAAATACTCAGTATTACTCAACGGGAAGGCGGTGCTAAGGGTAGCATTTCGTTCTGACAAAACTTCTAACCAATCTTCTAACAACAACCAAATATCAACAAAACTTTAGGAGTAACTATACGTTTAAAACACACGATTTATTGCCCAACAGACCCCAGGAAAACCTTATAAATCTATGCTGGGTCGCACTCGTAATGCGTGGACCTGAGCTTTTTTCATATTAATATTCCTAAATAAAACAGGGCACCCTCTGTTAGGTGCCCTGAGTTTTTTGCTTTAGTGAGATTTAGTTCTCCTTCAGTAATTATTTGACCATATTCTGACCATATTTAGAACAGAACCTATCCCAAGTGATCGGAACTAAAATAGTAACTTCCTTTATATAGCGTGAAAATCGGGACTAATCCGAACAAAACATTTAGGAACTAAATAAATACAAGCAACTTGAGTTTGGATTCAAAGGGGTATTACTGGAGAAAAGAAAAAATCATATGGTTTAATTATTCTGCGAAACAAAGAAAATAATGAAACGGATATTCATGATATTAGTGAGTTTCTAATTAAAACATATAGAAACAATAACTTTGGCACTGTTAAAGAAGAGGGATATCACCTTGTAGATTTTTTGGATTATTTAATTCATGAAAAAAATATATAACAACCGGCACTCAATACTTGAATTATCTTGGTGATGTTAAGAATGTATCGTAACAGACTGTAAAAAGCGCGGAAAGAGTTCATATTGATCTTTACAAATTTCGAATCAACAATGATTGTTTATCCAAAGTTGGCTTAGATAATTTCGAACAATATAGGATGAAGATTAAGAACCCGTTTTATGTCACATATCCGCGTAAGAAGCATAAAGATATACCACACCATTATATACCGGTAATAATAGCTATAGCTGAAGAAGTTGCCGAACCAATAGCTTTTGGCGTATTTCTTCAGATTCAAGGTGGTATAAGGAGTTCTGAAGTTTCGTTAACGTTGACAGATAATCAGTTAGTAGGCATTGGAGGGCGCTCGGCGAAGAGAGTAATTCGTCCGAACACCATTGATAGTCAAAAAATCTAGGCAAAGTGATTTACATACTCTAAAAAGTCAACTTAGAACTGGATCCTGTATGACACTCTTCCTTCCAATCGAGTGATATTCAATATTTGCTGCATCTGCTTGTTCTAATGAAAAACAGTTACGACCATCAAATAGTATACCCTCATTCATATGTTCATTTAAAATCCTCAGGTCAAGGGATTTGAACTCATCCCACTCAGTGAGAATTAACGCAGCATCTGCACCAGTTAATGCTTCTATAACTGAATCGGAGTAATTCACAAGTCTAGAAATAACGCCCTCTGCATTTTCTTTAGCTACGGGATCATAAGCTGTTACGACAGCTCCTTCGGCTACTAGTATTTCAGCTATCATAATGGATGGAGCTTCTCGCATATCATCCGTGTTAGGTTTAAAAGCCAACCCTAGCAAAGCGATTTTTTTTTTGTTCAAATTCCCAATGCGCCTCTTGACTTTATTAAGTAAAATCTGTTGCCGTGAACAATTCACATTCATGACCGATTCTAGTAATTCAAACTGGTAGTTCAAGCTATTTGTCATATGTACAAGAGCCTTAATGTCTTTAGGAAAGCAAGAGCCTCCATAGCCAATGCCAGCCTTAAGAAACTGCGAGTTAATCCGTTGATCCAAACCCATCCCTACAGATACATCTTCCACATTTGCGCCTATCAGTTCACATATATTAGAGATTTCATTGATATAACTAATCTTGGTTGCCAAGAATGCATTGCTTGCGTATTTAATAAGCTCAGAACTGAGTAAATCTGTTTTGAAAATAGTAGTCTTAAATGGCTTGTTGATATTCTCCACTATTTCTGCAGCAGCCTCACTCTCAGCACCTATTATTATCCGGTCCGCGTGGAATGCATCGTATAAGGCAGAGCCTTCACGTAAAAACTCAGGATTGGAGACGACTTCAATTGTGCATCGGTTAACTAAATGCTCATTGATTAGGGCTTTGATACGTGCATTAGTACCAATCGGCACAGTGCTTTTAGTTACAATGATTGTATCTCGAGAAATATTAGCGCCTATATCTCGCGCTGCTTGCTCTACGTACTGTAAATTAGCTGAACCGTCATTGTTCTCAGGCGTACCGACTGCAATGTAAACAATCTCATTATCTGCAAGACCTTCCCGAATGTCACAAGTGAAATACAGCCGTCCTTGATTCATATTTTTTATGAGCAGTTCAGGCACACCTGGTTCATAGATTGTTGAAATGCCTCTATTAAGTTGATTGATTTTTTCTAAGTCACAGTCGATACATGTCACTGTATGCCCAACCTCGGATAGAGCAACACCAGTAACAAGGCCAACATAGCCAATTCCAAGAATTGAAATTTTCACATGATCCCCTACTTTCTAACCCAATGATGATGCAATCTGCTTTACTGAGAAGATGTAGTATTTTGAAGAACAATAAAAATTTCAGCTTAAGGGTTATTGAAAAATCCCCGCCGTTTTACAGTAAAAGATCATTACATCATGAATTCTTTTACTACAAAAAAGAGGGGATAGTGCTATCAGCATAGGAAAAAACTTCCAATATTTATCTGATTAGCACTTATCTACAATTTTTCTAATATCTTGTTATGCACACTAATCTCGTCAACAACTTTTTGGGTCAATTCTTCTTGAGTTTCACTACCAAAACGAACATATTTCACGTTTGTCAGAGTATGTAATCCTTCTACCATCGGGGAATAACTTTCATCTTTATGTAAAAAGATAATGAACTGCTTACCCAATGCAGATCCCCAGCCCAATTCTACATGTACTCCACCTGAAATTGGGAACTGACCAGGAAATGCAACCACTAAGTCTGTACCTTCCATTTCTTTAAAGTCTTCATAAGTAGCTGGTGCGGCCTCCATAAGTTTTGCTCCAAAGTGCTCACGGAATTGGGCGGAAAACACAGTATGGCCCATTTCTTTAATTTGGTCTATCATTCCCAATAACAAGTTAGTGTTCTTTTCATCAATCAAACCAGTTTCTTGATTCAATAATTGGGTAAATGGATAGGCTAGAAAAATGCGCATATTTAAACGCTCCTTTTATTGTATGTTTTTATTTTTGTTAAAAAGAAGATTAATAGCATTTTTTAAACGTTTCAGAAATGTGTGTAATATTTTCTTCACCAAATAGTGGAGATATTGCAATCCAAACTGTTTGCCTGGAAAGTCTTTCTGCATTTGAACAGAGTCCGTTCTTGTATGAAATTTCATTGTTCGGGAAACTTAATTTTTCGAACAAACGGTTTTCATAGACTGCAGAGTTATAATAACCATACGCATTAATACCAAATAAACGCAAATCTTCAATTAATTTGTTACGTCGTTTAGTGTCGTTAATAAAAATACACTCGGCAATACCACAATCTCCTTCGTCATCCCATGACATCCGGTAGTTCAACTCCAATTCTCTCAAGTTCTCTCGCAGTAGTTTCTTGAGAGTTTTCACCTTATAAAGCATATCTGGTATCTTTTTCAACTGAGCAATGCCGATTGCAGCTGTTAATTCACTCATGCGAAAGTTTTCACCTAAAATCGCATCTTCATGGTCCCAATGGGGGAAACTAGCACCAACTCTTACACCTCCTTGGTCATGGTAAACTTTAGCTCGCGCATAAAGCTTTTCATCATGAGTTACAATTGCTCCGCCTTCACCAGTTGATAGGATCTTATTTGCCTGAAAACTGAAACAACCGATATCACCAATCGTTCCTAATTTCTCACCTAGATAACTGCCTCCAAATGACTGGGCCGAGTCTTCCACAATTGGGATACTATACTTTTTCCCTATCTGCATGATCATTTTCATGTTAGCAGCTATCCCCATTATGTGTACGGGAATAATCGCTTTAGTTCGGCTGGTGATACATTTTTCCAGTTCGGCTGGATTCATGTTCATTGACTCATCAACGTCACAGAACACAGGTACTGCATTACAGGATATAACTGCTCCCGCAGTCGCAATGAATCCATAAGCAGGTATGATTACTTCGTCACCAGCTTCAATCCCAAGAGCTTTCAGTGCACATTTCAATGCAGCTGTTCCTGATGAAACGCCGAGTGAGAATGGTATATCATGAAAATTATTCAAATCCTTCTCAAATTGATCTGCTTTACCTAGCACATTAGGCCCATAATAACGAAAAATTGATTGAGATTGTAATACTTGTACAACCTGTTCGATCTCATCTTCTCCTATCAAATAACTACCAAAAAAATTACCAGGTATCTCTTTTCTTCCTGTGTCTTTTGACAACTCACTCATTAGCAATACCTCCTGTTACATGAGTTAGACGTGTGATAAGAGAATCAGCTCGTCCTCAACGGTGATTGAAGTTTTATTTATATGTACTGTATATCGCTCAACCACTTGGTTACACCAGATCATCTTAAAACGATCTTTATTTGACCACGTATCAAATGTACGGAATCCATTATTTCGCATGTATTTAAATATTTCATCTCTCAGAATTACTCCTGGCGAATATTTGCTATATACATCTTTATAACTATGTTTAGCACCAAGTAATTTGTCTTTGTAAGCAATTAGGTATTCAAACGCTATTGGTTCATTAGTTTTATCCAATTCCAATACTGTAAGTATAATATTGCCCCGTTTTGCTAACTCGTGTGCCATTGTTTCGTAAAAAACGAGTTGCCCTGAACGAGATCCCATGTCGGATTGCTCACTAAATTTCCAACTTAAACAGTCTATTTCAAAGATTCGGTCCAGTCCCAACTGAATCTCAGCAGGGTCCGTATAAACTCGCATACGATAATTACTGATTTCTCGAAGTAGATTAGCTTTATTGCCCAAGGCTTTCTTAACCCTCCTGCTACATTCTAAGAAGTATTCCTCAGATGCATTGTTTATCTGAATGATTGGGGTGTTAAACGTTTTTTCTACTATTACCTCTAATCCTGCTCTCTTACCACTTTCTATTAACATTTGCGTTTCTGGGAATGAACAGTCGAATTCTTCAAACTCTATAACATTCCAGTTAGGTAATTTGTTATCAAGGTAATATAAGAGACAATCGATAATTTTATCATGATCACTTTCAGCATAAAATGGAGTAAGTGATGTAGGTATAGTAATAAGTAGCTCCGGTTTGTTCTGATAATCGGTTTCAAAAACCATATGCATAACTGAGATTAAGCGTCCTGCTCTGCGAATAGCAATAGCACGCACATTCTTAAAACCGGTCTTACTCTTCCACAATGAATAAAACCATTCATATGTGTGCGTCAGATTATAAATGCTGGGGTTAACAAGTTGCTCCCATTCTGGTTTGATTTTTCGAAAATCTACAATATTTAATAATTCCTCAATAGTATAATCCCTGAATTCCATGCCTGTTAGCCCTCCAGTCTAATAATTCCACACTTCTTCATTTGGGATAAATCCGGCTGCAGTTGACGAACAACCTGTACAGATATTTGGCCCCTTTTTACTGAAAAATGAAGAACTCTCCATCATAGTATCACTTATCATTGAAAAATTATTTTCGTCCATCTTCACGCTAGTAATATGTCTGTCTATTCGATGCGGTAACAGACTACAAGGAAAAAGATAACCATTTTTCGGATCATAAAATCGCATATGATGTACTAGTGTGCAACAGTTATCAGGTGTTGGAGTAATGCCCGATTCAAAGAAACGCTCTCTCTCATCATTACCTTCTCCACACCATTGCTTACCCAGAGGCTTCAATTGACCCTGTTCAGGACCATGTTTGTAGAGAATATTTAGATCGGATATGATACGTTCAATGACTTCTGCTGAATATTTAAGTGGATGGTCAAGTTTAAGGGCGGACAACTCCCATTGTTCCACCCCAAGATCGGATAAAAGTTTTTGTACTGAAATCAATTCTCCAAAGTTGTGAACTCCCGCTACTGTATTCACACGTGTATGTATTCCGAATTCTTGGCACAATTTCAACCCTTTAACAGCGGAATCAAAAAGCCCTGGTGTATTACGAAAGCGGTTGTGACTTTCGGATGAAGATCCATCAATCGATACAATAATCTGAGATAATCCAGCATTTCCCAACAGTTCTGCCTTTTCTGCTAAATAGTAGCCATTGGTAATGATTGATGATTGAATGCCTGCATCTTTAGCTATCTTAATGAAGTCGATTATATTCTCATGGAGCAGCGGTTCTCCTCCAGTGAATCGAATATATTCTAATCCCTCTTTTTTTGCTTTGTGCAAAATTTTTATATATTGTTGCACACCTAGTCGGTATTCGTCTTGTGATGATCGGAAATTACACATAAAACATCCTGCATTGCAGGCCTCCAAAATGCGGATAAATAAGTATTTCGGCATATAATTAAAGCCTCCTGATTATGATTAAAATAATTTATTTCGAATCAGTTTCTAATATGAATTTAAAGTTCAAGAGGATATTCAACATTCGCTGGTGAACCTGATCAACTGACTGGCCTTCAACTAGCAGGTAGCCAGAACCGGACATTGATGCTCTCTCAGGCTGCACCGTTTGGCCTTCTGTTACTATTAATACACCATCGATGACACCTTCCATTTGTATCAATTCGTTCAGTGTTGAAATCTCTTTCACTTTCCCTTGTTTAACTGGTAGCAGAAGTTCCCCGACAAAACGATTTTCAATGTAATCTAGTACTGGATATTCGCCGATATGGATTTTTATTAGTGTATCAAATAAGTTAATACCATACGAAAGCCCATGAATTACCGGAATTTGACTACCAGACAGACGCAGACCAACTTCGCCAAGTACGATTTGTTTGTGTGCTGGATCAGCAAAATACTCAATATGAACGTATCCATGGGTGATGTTCATGCCTTGAATATATTTATTAATGATATATTCGGCTTTATCTTTAATTGCTGTTGAGTAATGTCGCATCGTAATACTCGCGTTGATCTCACCATCTAATGTTTTAATGAGTTGAGCAGGATACATTAAAGGATAGTAGGCAATCGCTTTACTGTCGAAAATAAGTACATCCAATGCAAATTCCATCATATTGATGTATTCCTCTGCCAACCATTGATACTTAGAATGCATATAAATCTTCTTTGCTTCTTCAGGTGACTTCAAGACAAATGTATCACGGCAGGAACTGTCGTCTACCGGTTTTAGCACAATTGGCCATCCCATTTCATGACCTGCTTCAATTAATTCTTCAACGTTACATATTTCTCGATAATTAGCAGTTTTAAAACCAATCTCTCTCAGTTTGTCTTTCATCCTTGCCTTGTTCCGACTACATATAGTCTGTTCTTCTGTCAGGCAGGGTAACTCTAAATAACGCGCAAAGCTTTGAGAGAAATATTGAGCTACTTCAGAGGGGTTAAGAAAGTATTCCACTCTAACACCTTTGCTAATCTGCCACCTTTGGAATCGTTGTGCCTCACTCTCAATTGGATTCATAATATTAACCCAGAATACAAGGTTCTCATGTTCTGTTTTTTTTAGATATTCCTCACTGAATGCATCGCGGCAATGTTGGAAGCGCAAAAGAACAGGAACTATATATTCCGAATTGAGCAGCCATTGAGTCAATAGCATTGGCCGATCTTCTACGTAGAGAATGTGCTTCATTTCTGTATTACGAATCCCCATTTGTTTATTCACTCCTAAATAGTTATTACGCATTATAGGAAAAAACATCTTGTATGATTTCCACAACTTCCGCCGTACCGTCAGTTAATTCTTCTCCAAGTACAGTACGTTGTCTCTCTGAGGATGGTGGCTCTACATTGAGTATTTCAGATAAGCGGACTTTGGCAAACATTTGTGCACCTTGATCTACAGAAAAACACTCTATTGTGCGTCCTACTAGTGCTACCCCCTCTGCTTCAGGTAGATTTGCGGGTATAATGTATTCGGTATATATATCGGACCAATTCAATGACATATCAGTAAACCCTTCTTGTTCGTACCTGTTCAACATTAATGCTTGGCTATAATTCTGTGGGGGCAGATAACGTATTGGAGTTTTATATACGAGTGCTTCATATGTAGTAGTTAGCCCAGGAGAAGCAATTAGCATTTTACATATCGCCAATGATTGCAAAAACTTGTCATGTGAGAGATGTATGAACTCTCCTCGAAACTGTTTACCATATTTTTGCTTAAAGAATTCAATGACTGAAGAGTTACCAGTTATCATTATTTTTTCATAGGATGAATTATTTAACGGCTCAATTAAGTTTGACAAAACCGCTTCCGGGTAAAAGAGTCCTTTCCCAAATTTATTAAAGGGGCTTTCTAATCCAGCAAAACTTACCAATAAAAAGTTTTCCCGTTCACCTACGTTTATAAATGAGGTATCAACTATAGGACCACAGAAACGGAAATTAGCCGAATTTGCATTAAACTCACTAATCTTTGTATAAACACCCGGAAATTTTTGAATAATATATTCTACATCTTGTAGATCATCAGGCAATTTGTCCCACATCCAGAAAAGGCTGTCCACGTATACAGTCTTAACCCCAAAATGATTAGCGAATTTGACTGCATCCGGTTCGAGTACGTTTAGCATGAGATCAGCTTCTTTAAAAGCATTTGTCAACTTGTTATGTTCGATCAATACACTATTTATAAAGTCAAACTCTATAATATCTGTAAAATAGTCAGTTAAATTTGCCAATTGCAGAACCAATCCATCAGCGACCAATTTCAATTCAAAACCTTGAGATTTGAGACTCTTACAGATTGACAGTAACTTTCCTGAAGGGCCGTACCCAAAGGATGCAGCAGTACATAAAATTGTTTTCATTTTGTAACCTCCCTAGGAACTATTGCTCGAACTCCGACATTATACTTCTTGTAAAATCTAAATAAGTAGGCGAACATTGGGAAAGTCATGACTGCTGTAATTAAAATTATGCCTTGATAGCCAGAAGAGTTACCTACCAGGCCGTAAAAAGGATACATAATAAGTGTAACTAAACTATAAGAAGCACCAAATGAAGAAAGAATGGTTGCACGTACATCATCGTTAACTTCTTGATTAATAAAATAGAAGACAGATGGTTCCATAAGATCGAGCTTGATGTAGATTAAAAAGAATCCCAAGATAACAAGAGGAATATTATGCGTGAAGAGTAGAACTATACCGGAAAAATACATAATAGTTGATAGTATTAGTATCGTTTTTAACGACAACTTAATCAGGTGATGCGAATTAATTGCTGCCACCGTACTAAACAATGTGCAAACTCCATATATGATACCGACCATTCCACTGCTTATTTTCAACTCAGCAAAATATCCTTGCATGAACATTGTAATTGCATTAGTACTACAAGAAATAATAGTTATAAATAGAATTAGAAACTGCACCAGCGGAATAGTTTTGATGACTGAAAAACCCTCCGCTGCTATCTTAAATGGTGATGTATGCTTAGCTTTAGAATTTTTTGAGCCCATCGCATTCTCAGGAAAAAACAGAATAACCACACCCGCTGCTACTGATAAGATACCTTGAAATAAGAAGGGTAAAGCTAATGATGAGTCTGCCATAAAGCCACCAATCATTGTAGCAATACTAAGGACTAGTGCTGCTATACCGCTTCTCCAGCCAAGAATCTTAGCATAACGACTCTCTTGTTTTTTCTTCAATAAATAGTCATACAATAAAGCTTCATCTGATCCACTCTGGAACGAACTAGCTATACCATCGAGACAAAATAGTAACAAAAAGAAAATAAATGTATCTTTTGGATGTATTATGCTAGTGCTAAACATTGTCATGGCAACTAAAGATGCCAAGAAATTCCCAAAGGCTAAAGAATACTTTCGTTTAATATAATCAGCGATTACACCACTGGGGAACTCAAACAAAAAGCGAGAAGCGAAATATCCCATCTGAATCACACTAAATTGTAGAAATGAAATCTGAGAACCCATTGTAAATATCATTAATATTGACCTAGAAAATCTAGAATTTGCTAATACAATAAACAAGTAGTAAATAAAAAAGTTCATGTCAAAACCCCAATTTTCGTAAAATTATAAAAAATGTGCACAAACAGTAAAACAATTATTATAAATATCCATTTTATAAAAAATGATCAATCAATATCCTTTCGGTCCTTATTTTTCTTTTTATATTCGACCTGATGATAATAACATAATTATTTAGTGAATTATTGTCGGAATATGTTGTCGAAAAAAATCTTTTTAGTGTCGTTTATTTGTATATATAATATAAATTATCGCATTATATATAACTAAATAAATGCGAGATTGCCCCTCATTAAGCTTTTTTATATTCTTAAGTAGGGTGATCCATCCTTATTTTTATTGTCGAATGTAGTCGTTATCATCCACAAAAAGTTCACTAGTGAATAATTCAAAAATATGTATATCGACTATTAATGAATAGTCTAAATTTATCTTTACGGACTTATTCACTCAAATCGAAGGTATATTCATAATATTCCACCTATATTAGACAACCAAAAGGCGCACAAGAAGAGGATTTATGTACCTCTTCAATATTATTAACTGGTACTGCCACAAATTGATTGACTATGAGCTACCCAGTACGCTGGAGTAGTCCATTGCCCACTGGATAAATATTTAATTATGGAGATTTCGACTCACAGATTGCTGTATTCAGGATTTTGTTGATTTTTTCGAACGTTCCAGAGGAATATATTGTTGTCATCGATAGAGAGCTAACAGGACATAACATGTTGCGGAGTGTAGCGACTATCGGCTTTCAATTTATCATTTGAAATAAAACAGAATCATTTGATCCATTGTAAGTTTAATGCTTAACAAGGAGGGCATAAGTGGGGTGTAAAAGCAAACTCGAGCGGGCAAAAAGTGAAGCGGAAACAGTAATCCAGATAAAGTCCGAAATGAATGAACAGCCTTTTGGCAGAGAATATTTTGCAGAGATACAGGCTGTTTGCGTTTTCATATCAGAATAGAAGTAAAAGCGATGGGCGATCTATAGGATTTCTTATTGTTTGGCATTTTGGTATATAGCAGAAAATTATATCTAATGTATGGGATTTTTGTACTGAATCGCATTTTTGTTAGAAGGATGTTCATAATATATATAATTATAAAAAAAGAATATTTGTTTTAAAGGTGAGGAGAGAAGAAATGTCGAAAGTTGAAGAAAGCTTGTTTTAAAGGGAGAGATATGGGGGGACAAACAACACACAGCAGCGGGTCAGATGGCAGGATACTTATTTCAACCGGAAAGAGCTCTATATTTGGTTAGCGAAAAGTCCAGATGGAGCTCAGATTGGTATTGAGACAGAGGACGATATTGTAATAAAAGCTATTAACAATGAAATTACCGGTCTGGAGCAGGACAAGCATTCAACCTCGGATAAGATTCCGTTTGGTGACAGTAGTAAAGCTCTTTGGAACACTCTTGGAATATGGTGTAAGGCTATAAAATCAGATGAAGTTAACGTGGGAATATGTAAATTTTATCTTGTATCGAATAAAGTGCTATCCGAAGGATAACAAAGAGATTGGGTAGAGCTTCAGTGCTCTGCATGAGGAACAGTCTTGTTTGAAAGTAAAGTAGGGCTTTCGGTTCATTGGCGTGGTGACGAAATACCTCAACCATTATTTGAGCTGGTTTCAGTTTCTAGACCAAATTAAGCATCGTAATGATGATACAACTGTCAGCAGATGATTGTTGAAAGCTGTGTGTTCTCAACGGAAATGACCTATGATAAACTCGTGTTATCAGAATTTTCCAAATGAGGAGCGATAGGGGATACCAAGTAAAACCCACAAACCTTGCTATTAAAGGATTTTGATTCGGCATACTTTGCATAATATTCCGAAATGTTTAGTAGGAGAAAAAAACTCTCAGTACATATTTTGGGGGTATTATCATGGAATTCTTACCATTTCAAGAGTTAACCATTCAACTCGAGAAAGAACTGCACCGGCTGCTTTACAAGGAACAGTCGATTAAGTAATACAAGTCCAATGTGGCGACGAATTGATTCCTTTTTGCAATCGGAGGTTTACGACCACTTTACCGAAGATGCCGGCCTTCGCTTTCTTGAACAAGAATACGATTATTTCGAACTGGAGAAGACCGGGAACTTTCACAGTCCATTTTTAACGGCTCTCGGGTGGTTAGATTGCTTGGAGATTACCGTTACATGGCTGTATTCTGCGCAGATATTACAAGCAGAAGAAATTACTACAAAACACTATTTTCGAAATAATGCTCGAGTAATACTCGAAGCATGGTGAAATGAATGACTACTGGATACAGTTACAAGATGATCGAACAGTAACTTTGTGCGCTTCTTTCCTTTTCTTCACAACAACCAACCTCATCCGCATGATCTGACGGAAACCATCCCATCCATAAAGGCTAGAAAGCAGAGTCGGATCCCCTCCGTCTGGTCAACAGAGCATGTGACTAAACTGCTTGAAGCAATTGAAAGAGGCAATCCGACCAACACTACCACGCAATCCAAATATGTGGAATACTATATTATGACATTCTAAGAAGTAGCAGTACTCGCTTGAAAAAAGGGGCACCCCTCTGTAAGGTGCCCTAAGTTTTTACCCGATAAAACTCCAATCATTGCACAGGTACAACCAAATCCAAATATGAAAGACATAGAAAGACTTAGTGAGGTTCATATATATTCACCTTCAGTGGAATTATATGACCATATTTACAACAGAACCTATCCCAATTAATCGGAATCAAAATAGAAACTTCCTTTATATAGCGCAGAAATCGGAACTAATCCGAACCATACATTTAGGAACGTAAGAAATACGACAGGTTCTACCATGGAGCAATTTGAGAAAACAACTTGTGCTTATCTTGCTAACGTATTTGTAAACGAACTATTAAAAATAGAGTTGAATGTATATCGACAAAACACTAAGTTAATGATGCTTTATGAATAAAGTTTAACCTATAATAACCTTTCCCCAAACTCAGTTGGTTAGAGCGGTCGGCTCATAACCGATTGGTCACAGGTTCGAGTCCTGTAGGGCCCACTTCTCAAAACCCCTTGCCTAGCAAAGGATTTTTACTATGTTGGGGTTGCTAAGAATCAGAAAAGGTCTTCTTAGAAAACCGGAGGAATTTCGATCACGCAGAACTTGCATACCTAAGAGAAATTTCAAATACATATTTCCAGGAGGTATGACTTGAAGAATTTAGGGGTTATTTTTCCATTTCTGTTGTTCATGCTTACGGGTTTGTTTACGGTCTACAGTTTTGTATTTCCCTTTGAGGCCGGAGAGAAGCTGCAAGGCGTTTGGGTTGTGATGATCATCTTTTTGAGCCCGCTAGGGCTGGTAATGGCAATTACCAACAAGGGCAATACGCAGCCTAAGCTCAAAAAAGTCGCAATTGGCGGGAATGTGGCATTGATACTGTTTCTTTTTTTGTATATGTCCCTAGGCGTTATCGTTCTTGGGGTTTAACGTTTGGTGTGGACTATCTGTCATTAAGGAGGAGATTTCTTGTTTTATGACCAAATGGATTATGAAATTAAGCTGGAGTGGGGGGCCAGAGGGACTCGTGCAGCTTCGCAGCGTGGGGATATAGTGATTATCGTGGATGTGCTCAGTTTTTCTTCCACGGTGGTGACTGCGGTGCAGCATCAGGCAATCATATACCCGTACCCGCCACCCCTAAATGAGCAAGCCAAGGCTTACGCCCAAACTAAGAATGCAGAAATGGTGTGGGGAAGAGCAGAAGCCCTTAGAGAGGGCGGGCATTCGCTGTCTCCGTTGTCTTTCGGAGCGGGAGATCGGGCACGTAATTATGTCATGTGCTCATTGAACGGGGCTTTGTGCACATCTGCAGCCTCACAGATTCCCACTTTGCTCATTGGCTGTCTGCTGAACGCCTCGGCTGTGGCAAAATCCGCCCAACGGTTTGTTCAAAAGCTGAATAGAAATATCACTGTCATTGCCTGCGGGGAGAAGTGGTCCGATGCGGCCAATCAGGAAAATAACCTGCGTCCCGGCATTGAAGACTACTTGGCTGCAGGAGCGATCATTTCGCAGCTTCAAGGAAGCAAGTCGCCGGAAGCGGAGGTCTGTGCAGGAGCTTATGAATACTCGAAGCATAAGATAGAGAGGCTGATCAGGGAGTCAGCAAGTGCACGTGAACTGCGTGAGCGGGGGGATGATGCAGATGTGATCTACTGCTGCCAACTCGACAAGTATGCTGTGGTGCCGATGCTGTATGAGGAGTATTGTACAGAAGCAGATAACAGATGATTTCGGAAAAGAAGGCGGGGCCCTCCTATTCAGATATTTGGACCCTGCCGGATGACGGCGGGGCCGCTTTTTAACCGGGCAACGCTATGGCATAAGTTACTAATCTTCTTGCGGTTCTTGCAGGAGAATGGAAAAAGTCTGGGTCTCGTGGTTCACTTCAATGGTTTCGATGCCCACAAAATCCGGAATTTCGGGGTGTACTGCGTCCACGCTGTAATCCGGATGGGTCAACAACAAGTGGATAACTTCGATGGCTTCCATACCGCTCCCCCCTAAGGGTAATTTCTTGATACCTATAGGCTCTGATCTCAGATAAATGCATGTCTGCATTATTATCTCCTCTGCATTTACCGAATATGTCTGTGGCTTAATTTTCTGTCCTCGTTTCGCTCCATCACAGCAATCAACTGGCCCTGGAACACACGCCGCTGAATTTGATCGATCCGCTGCAGAGCCAACTCGCAGGGAACCTGAAAAGCAGCAGCAAGCTCCTGAATCGCATCTTCACGGAGTTCAGGCAGAGTCATCTTCGAAATCATGGAGTAAGGCATTGCCGCATACAGAATGAAGCGTTCCGATTCATCCCTCTCCGCTTGACTAAATTGCTCAGGCATCAGTGTGTGGCTGCCGGCATGACGGAGCAGATGGCAGAGCTCATGCAGAAATTCCAGGCGCTGAAGTTCATCCGGAAGCCGGTTGTCGATAAACATGCTATACATACCGGCAGAGGCCTCAATCCCTTTGCTCCTCACATCCAAATAATGGACCCAAATATTCAGGCGCTCGGCAATATATGCAATCGAAATTTGTGCCGGCTTACGGATATCCAACCGTTCATATAAATCTTCCGTCCACTTCTCCAGAGCCGTCATTTGATAGTAAGAATGCATTTGATTCACCTCAGATACAAGATCGTATGTTCGTATTTATGGCCAAAAGAAAAGCCCGAAGGGCTTAAGGTTGACGCGAACCTGTGTTCTTATGTATCTAAGCATAAAGCAATCAAACTCTAATATCAAGTGTTTTTCCCAAGTTAGGGTGTACGCTCTGTTCAAGCATTTGAGCCATATTCTGTCCCTGAACCTCTGCCTGATCCTTGGCAATGCTGAGCACTTGCAGACTTGCAGCCTGTTGAAGACTAGCCTGACCCAATGATACGGATAAAGCGGCGATATCCATTTCACACCTCCTAAAAGTTTTGTGAGCATGGCTTCCTGTCCTACTTCGTACAAAACTCACTTCGGAAGCATAGTCTTAAGTTTTGTGAGCATGGCTTGAAGAGGAGCATTCCTATTGTATATCGACTTTCTTCACACAATTGATTAGGTGAATGGGATTTCTTTGCCAATTGGCCCATGCAGCACATTAGCCTGCAACATATTCTGTGCTGTAGTCAATATTTAAGAGGAGGAATTAACTATGGGAGCAGATTATGGTTGCGGTTGTGGTAATAATGTCGGTGGAGTAAATCAAGGTCCTCCAGTAGTGCCGGTTTGTAGCCCTTTTACTTCGACAGGTGCGATTCTGGTACTGTTCATTCTGCTGGTTATTATCACTAGAGCCTGTATATTCTAGAATGCATTATAGTATTTCAATCTGCAAATGTGGTCCTGTCTGGCGAATGCCGGATAGGACTATTTCTTTAATAATGCGTCTTTTTTCGCAGATCATCGAATACAGAACATCTGTTTGCATATAATACATACAAACGTTCTGTTTCTTCGAAGGGAGGGTCTTCACTTGCGCCCGAAGGATATAGAAAAGCTGATCGGTGAGGTGGTTGAAATTATATACGAAGATAAGGCAGGCAAAATTACACAGCGGAGAATAAAAGTTCACGGACACAAAGCCGGGCTTCTCAGAACAACTTGTTTTACAACCGGCGGACCCCGGGTTTTTCGGGTGGAGCGAATTCTGGCCTGGCGGCGGGATAAGGTAAGCCATGCCGGGTGATACAGCGTGCAAGCTGATACGAATCATATATCACCAACGGCCGGTGCCGGGCTATTTGAACATGAACTCCACCCGCGTGCCGTCAGGCAGCTCCTCCAGTTGATTGCCCACCCAGCTGCCGGCACCGCGGTTGTCCTTAGGCGTTATGTATTCGATGTCAGCACCGCTGCCACCCTCCTCACACATGGCCATCGGCCATTCGTCGCGGTCATATCCTTTTTTGGTCGGGATCCCCTTCAAGGATTCTTTGCGGTTCTCTTCGGCTTCCTGCCGGTCGATGGTGCAAATGGACGACTCTCCACTTCGGATGGCATCCTGAATGTGCCTGGCTGTCTCCGGGTAACGGTCACTGGGGAACACCAGTTGGATAACATCAGTGTCTCCTGTAGTAGACTGACTGCCAGGCAGTGGCCCTTTCTCCTCAAACCAGTAAGCGGCGGCCAAGAGCAGCAGGACGATGATGAAACTTGGGATGAATTTCTTGGACTTCACTTTGCTGCCCCCTAAAAGTTTTGTTAGCCTATGCTTCTAAATACAGCTTCGTACAAAACTGCTTCGCAAGCATAAGCCTAAGTTTTGTGAGCCTATGCTTTCGCCAAACGTAGACTTAACCAGTATATCTTAAATCCCGCCCCATTTAGTATACTGAAAATCAGACGTTGATTGCCTGCGCACAGGAAATCATCAAGAAGCGCTATGAATGGGAGAGACATCATGTGGGAGCGGCTCTCCGGACCAAGACGGGGGAGATCTTCACCGCAGTTCATGTGGAGGCCAGTCTATCCAGAGTTACCGTATGTGCGGAAGCGATGGTGATCGGAAAGGCAATATCCGAGGGATACAAGGAGTTTGATACGATAGTTGCGGTAAGACATCCCGATCCCGATAATGCTGAAGGGGAGATCCAAGTTGTCTCCCCATGCGGCATGTGCAGAGAGCTGATTGCCGATTACGGCAAGGATTGCAAGGTGATTGTTCCTGTAGAGGGAACTCTAGCCAAGGTGAGTGCAGTCGGGTTGCTGCCAATGAGGTATTCCAGATAGCTGAAAAGGAATATACATAGCTTGAATATGGTTTTTGGATTCCGTGCGGGTTAGGTATGCCGATTTCATGTCGATTCGCCGTGCATTTGTCCTACACATCCCCATATGATGTAGAAAAAAGGGATAGGATGGTGGAAAAGATGGAATCACGTATACTTCGGGATTTACTGGATTCCGCCTCACGGCTGGTAGGTGATGTGCAGTGGCAGGCAGCCTTTCGAAATGTGCTGATGGCTCCGGCAGATGCTGCGCTCGCTCCCACGGCAGTGAAGCTGTTGAAAACGTTATACCGGCTGCAAGGGCAAGGAATTCTCAGCGGGCAACATGATTATCTGGAGAGCCCCGATGAGTTCAGCAGCAAGCTGAAGATGCTTAGCGGTCAATATGCGGCAATCCACGGCTATGAGCTGGGAGCTATTGAGAACCAGACGGTACAGCAAATCGACAGCCAGCGGCAGGCGGTGGTCGATAGTGCGATTAAGTGGAATAAAGCGGGCGGAATAGTGACGCTGACGTATCATGCCCATCTGCCGGGGACAGCTCCGGTGTGGCAGAATGTCCAGATGAGTCTCAGTGACGCAGATTTTGCCAAGTATATTTCGCCGGGTACTGTCCAGTACAATGCACTGATTACGGATCTGGACAAGACAGCCGAGTCGTTAAAAAAACTGAATGATGCAGGTGTCCCGGTGCTCTGGCGGCCGTATCATGAGATGAATGGCGATTGGTTCTGGTGGGGGAGGAAAAGCTCGTTCAGCCAGTTGTGGGACATCATGTTCGAACGGTATACGGCATATCATAAACTTCATAATCTGTTGTGGGTGTGGAGCCCCAATGCCGAAAACCAATGGTCAGATGAACCGGCCAGCTATTATCCGGGCAGCAGCAGAGTGGACGTACTGGCAATGGATATCTATGATGCGGATTTCAAGGCTAGCCATCAAGATTCTCTATGGGAGCTGGGGCGCGGCAAACTAATTGCCATTGGTGAAAATGGGGAGCTTCCGCCTCCGGCTGTGCTGGCCAAGTCCCAGAATAAATGGTCTTACCAGATGAACTGGGGCAAGCTGCTGTTTGAGAAGAACAGTGATGTGGCGATCAAGTCTTTTATGAAGGATTCCTTTGTGTTCACCCTGGATGAATATACGGCAAAGGCGGCAATATATGCCTCTATGCCTGAAGCAGCCCCTATGCCGGGGTTATATGGGCAATATTACAGTAATGCAACGCTTAGCGGAACACCCGCGGTTACGCGGACCGATGCAGATATTAATTTTGTCTGGCGGCTGTCAGCTCCCGATCCGGCACTTCCAGCCGATGTATTCTCTGTTCGCTGGAGCGGCAGGCTGAGTGCGGCCTACACAGAGAGCTATACGATATATTCGTCCTCAGATGATGGTATCCGGGTGTGGATAGACGGGGTGCTGGTCATTGATAGCTGGGTGAAGCAGAGCGGGCAGGAACGGAAGGGTATGGTGAATCTGATTGCCGGGAAGCTGCATGAATTGAAGGTGGAGTATTATGAAAACCAAGGTGATGCGCGGGCAGTTCTGATGTGGGAAAGCCCCAGACAGGTCAAAGGCGTCATTCCAGCCGGGGCATTCTATCTTCCCTAAAAGGCAGGGCGGTGTCTAGATTTGTTCGCGGTAGCTGATATTATTGGCGATTTTTTCATCGCGCACAGCTTTGCGGAGCGCATCCTTTACGGTTTGGGGATGGCGGATTCTGCGCAATATCAACTGTGGCGATGAAGCATCATCCGAAAATACCGTAAGGATTCCAATGCCGAGAATACGCTGCATGATGGACTGGTCGACAGAGAAGTCATTCACCCGCAGCAATTCGATTTCTTCAACGTCTTTGCCAATCAGTCCGGTTTTGACCATAATACGCTGGCTGGTGATCGTATATGTAGTTGTGTTCAGGCGTATAATGCCTTTGAGGCGGTCGGAAATACCGGCCGGTTTGCCCTGCCACAGTTCGATTTCAGGTCCTGAACCCGATCCGGGTGCAGCTCCAGCCGAGGAACGGCGTATGGGTGCGGCTGAATCCCCCTCAGTACTTGCTCCACATTCTCCGCAATATTTGGCGCCTTGCTTGTATTCTGCGCCACAGCTAGTGCAATAAGGCATCGCAATCTTCCTCTCTATTAATCATGTTGCAATCATTATAGTATAAACAGAGATTTCCAGACACTGCTGGCGGTCTTTTTTTTGGAATTTATATGCTCAACGCTATACATTATCCTTCTATTTCTCGCTGAAACGGTAGTTCCCTTAAAAGGACGAATCACCGTTTCTACTTGTTTTCACTGAATGGATACGCTTCAATTCCGCCAAATATACCATTCCTGCTATTTTTACATTATTTTCAGTTGCACTTTACAATACTCGATATTATTCTGTTAATTGGAGGGATTTTAAATATGAGACAAGCCTTACTGGCAGTATTACTAATGGTAGTTATGGTTCTAAGCGCCTGCAGCAATAATTCGGCACCAGCTTCCCACGAAGAAGTGCAGGAGAAGGTACAAAGCTTTTATAATGAAATGACAAAATTTGATCAAATGGGAAAATCCTCGTTGGACGCATTCAACACAACCTTAACCTCATTTTCATCAGGAAAAGCAACGGACAAGGAATTGGAAAAGGCAATAGATCAATTTCAGGACACGGCTTCGGATATCGCTGATGAAGTCAAAGATGTGAAAATTTCCAAAAGCCTGCCAGAGAATATTCAAAAGCTGCTAAAAGACTCAATGATTGCGTTTCAGAGCGCGTACTCCATCAAGGAGCAGGCCTCGAAAAGTGCGGCTTCCCCAGACGTTACAGCCGATGAGTTCAAGGATATGAACCAGCAAGCGGATGTGGCGATGTTGTACGGCATCTCCAAGCTGAATGAAGCCAGAGTAGCCGCAGGACTGATCGAGAAGGGGAGTGCGGCGGAAGAAACATTGTCTGGTACAGATACTAGCACCGCTGCAGACACACAAGCAAATACAGACACTAAGGACAAGAATACAAAGTCTGGTTCAGGTACTTCGGTCACTGACGTTAAGTAAAAAAGGAATGCCGCATAAGCGACTTCCTTACATTAAGGCACAAACAAAGGCGCTTCACAGAATAACTGTGAGCGTCTTTTTGTTAGCTATTGGGAACGTACCAGACAGAGATTAAAACGTCTGGACTTCACTCTTGTCATTCTATTGCGGCTGCATACATTATTTTGTGATTGATTAAAAAGCGGAGATGGGCGTATAATACAAACATACGTTCGTGTATGGTGGGAATGCAACCTGTAAAACGATTTAAGAACACCATGGAAGGAGGAACGGCAATGGGAGAAAAGCTGGAAGGGAACCGCCTATGGGAGAGCAGCCGGATGATGCTGCCGGAGCACAAGAGCCGGATTTGGAATGATAAGCGGGAAATGCTTCGCCGCATGAAGCCGGTTCTGAACGAGCAGAAGCTGGAGGAGATTGAGTTCACGCTGGCGCTATCGCTGCGGAGTCATGTCCGGGTAACGGTGGTGTTGTTTGATGCTTTTGAGAATAAGCAGCTGAACGGCTTTGTGACCTCCATTCACACCCACTCGCGCGAGATCAAGCTGCAGTGGGCGGAGGAATGGAAGTGGATTGATGTGGATGATATTGTGGAGGCATACATCGTCTGAGGGCCAGCCTTGACCCATTAGATGAAGCCCTATTCTCTATTTGTGGAATGGGCTTCTGTTCTCTCATAAGCAATCAGGGTCACGGGCTTATTGCCGTTCATTTGAGCAATTGCCGCTTCGGCCTGGCGGATGATCTCCACCGCATCCTCCTGTTCACTCAATGCCGCGACTTTGTAGCTGTCACTGTGGATGTCCATGCTGTTATCCCACCTTTCACTTTTATCTTAGCCTGTTTGGGTAGAAATCATCCCGGAAAGCGGCGGGCAGATGGTGGTAAACGCACACTCATATAGGCAAGATGCTCAGGCCCCGCATCGTTCGGGGTTTTTTCTTTTACAATGAAGTAAGAAGGTACAAGCAACGGCGGATTCTAGGGCATTTACTATATCAGGAGGGGATTCGATGCTGACTATAGATGAGTTGAAAAGTAAATCGGCAGACCGGATCGGCGGTCTTCATTCCGTCCTGCTGGCGGCTGCAAATGTCCTGATACAGCGATGTTATGCCAGAGGGATCTCCATTGTCATTACTCAGGGCATGCGTACCATAGCCGAACAGAATGCGCTGTACGCACAAGGGAGAACCAAGAAGGGCAGCATTGTAACCAATGCCAAGGGAGGCAGCAGCTATCATAATTATGGCCTGGCGATGGACTTCGCGCTGCTGCTGCCGGATGGGCAGAACGTCTCTTGGGACATGAACAGAGATGGGAATGGAGATAAGCTGGCAGACTGGCAGGAGGTCGTGCAGGAAGCGAAAAAGCTAGGACTCGAATGGGGTGGGGACTGGACTTCTTTTAAGGATTATTCGCATTTGCAGATGGCCTTTGGCCTGACTATTGCACAGCTTAAGGAAGGTCAGCGTCCGACCGCCCAGCAGGTTAAGGAAACCTTAAGCCGGATCACCGGAGGTGAGCCTGAAGTGAACAAGGATGTTGAAGTTACTATTAATCTGAATGGGATTAAGCTTACGGTTGGGGTATTGGATAATGGAACCACCTATGTTCCCGTGCGGGCATTGGCTGAAGCGCTCGGGGCCAAGGTTTCTTATGATCCTGTCAGCAAGACAGTGAATGTGGTGACTGTGTAAAAATTACTTGCATAGTTTAGGCGCCTAAGGGGGAAATTATCAGCGACAAACCACACAAGGGGGTATCACATCTTGAACAAGCTGATAACAAGTCTTGCCTGCGGCACTGTATTGTCCATGAGTCTGCTGGGTGTAGGATATGCATCCAGTGCTTCCGGTACTACCGGTATGGGTGGAACGGCACCGGTATATAACGGTTCTTCCACCAATGACCATATGATGAATAACACCACCGGCACCCTGCGTAACAATGATACGATCATGAGAGACAAGATCCGCACTGGTGATAACACCACTGTCTCTCCACTGTCCAACACCACGACAACTGGCAGATACCGGGCCACAAGCACGACGACCAACGCAACAGACAACGACAACAACCGCTCCAATTGGGGCTGGCTCGGATTGGTCGGCCTGCTCGGTCTGGCTGGCATGAGAAGCAAAAGCGGCGAACGCGAACGCCGCTAGTCCTGCAATACAAGCGGCCCGCAGCAGCTCCGGCTGAGCGGGTCTTTTTGTTAAGCACAACTTAACGAAAATTTTGATTGCGTATTCACAAGTTACGTGATATCATATTTCTTGTCGCGTTAAACAACGCACCAAACATGCCGGGGTGGCGGAACAGGCAGACGCACAGGACTTAAAATCCTGCGGTACGTGAGTACCGTACGGGTTCGACCCCCGTCCTCGGCACTAGAAGAACAAGGGTTTCAGCTCATTAGAGCTGGAACCCTTGTTTGTTTTTAAGATGGATTGCTAACATTTTGCTAACGGTGCCTCTAACGGTGCCTCTTTTTCGTGTAGATTCGAGGTTTCCGATACGCTTGGAATGATGCTTGTACCGACTTCACGACGAACGGTTCTTGTTCACTCTCTGCGTTCGATAATTCTGTCACGCTCCATTCTCAGTCGCAGGATTTCTGCTCTAATGACTTCTTTACGACAAGGTAAAGTATTCATGATCGGACCGGGTCCTACGCCAATCGAAACGGACAAGGGCTGGCTGCTGATTTATCATGGCGTAATTAATACCTGTAACGGGTATGTGTACCGCATGGGCTGCGCCTTGCTTGACATTGCTGAACCCTGGAAGGTTAAGGCGCGCTCGCGCAACTATATTCTCGGTCCTGAAACCCTGTACGAATGTGTGGGAGATGTCCCTAATGTGACTTTCCCTTGTGCGGCTTTGACGGATTCGGCAACAGGACGAATTGCTATCTACTATGGCTGCGCCGATACGGTGACCGGACTGGCCTTTACTACAGTGGAAGAGCTCCTCAATTATATGAAGTTGTATCCGTTAGAAGAAGCTTAAGAAAAGAGGAGGATAGACTATGACTAGCAAAAGAACGGCTCACATCGTTTCTCATTCACACTGGGACCGGGAATGGTATTTACCCTTTGAGAAGCATCACGTCCGCCTGGTACAGCTGATGGATTCGCTGCTGGATAAGCTGGAAGGAGATTCAGCGTTTAAAAGCTTCTATCTGGATGGACAGACGATTATTCTGGAGGATTATTTTCAGGTTCGTCCGGAGAACAAGGAAAGACTGGGAGAGATGTATCACGGAAGGCCGTCTGCTGATCGGGCCCTGGTATATTTTACAGGATGCGTTTCTGACAAGCGGAGAAGCGAATGTACGTAACATGCAAATCGGACATCAGGATGCCAAACGGTACGGGGAACCGGCAAAAATAGGCTATTTTCCCGATACGTTCGGCCTGGTGGGCCAGACTCCGCAGCTTATGCTGCAATCCGGCATCACCAACGTTTTCTTCGGGCGCGGAGTGAAGCCTACAGGATTCAATAATACGGTTTCTGAGGAGATTATGAGTCCTCCTTCTCTGAACTGATCTGGGAAGGCCCGGATGGCTCCAAAGTACTCGGGATTTTGTTTGCCAACTGGTATTCTAACGGAAATGAAGTGCCAACGGATGAAGCAGAGGCCAGGGCTTTCTGGGACAGGAAGCTGGCAGATGCAGAAAAATATGCTTCAACAGATCAGCTATTGTTCATGAATGGCTGTGACCATCAGCCGCTGCAGCTTGATTTGCCAGAGGCTATCCGTACAGCCCAGGCCTTATACCCGAACGTGGATTTCGTTCATTCGAACTTCCCTGATTATTTAAGTGCCTTGATTGCGGAGCTTAACCATCAGCAGTCGTCTGTAGATCCCGGATTATCTACAGTCATGGGTGAACTTCGCAGTCGACGTACGGATGGATGGGGCACACTTGTGAACACAGCTTCAGCGCGCATTTATTTGAAACAGATGAACCAGGTAGGACAGTCCCTTTTGGAAAAGGTAGCGGAGCCGCTAGCTTCCATCGCGAATCTTGCTGGTAAAGTTTATCCCCACCATCTATTCACCTATGCTTGGAAGACCTTAATGCAGAATCATCCGCATGATAGTATTTGCGGGTGCAGTGTAGATGAAGTGCACCGTGAGATGATCACCAGGTTTGATAAAAGCCGCCACGTTGCTGAAAGCATCGTTGAAGATTGTGCAAAGTATATCGCTGATGCTGTAGATACATCGATTTTTACGGAATATGGAGACGATGCGTTGCCCTTTGTAGTGATGAATACGTCGGGCTGGAGACGTACAGGAACAGTAACTGTTGACTTGGATGCAGCCCGTCTTTATCTCCGTGAAGGCTTTACGTTGCAGGAGACCTGCCGAAGAATGCAGGAGATCGATCTCAGTGGACGAATGCTGGTGGATCAACATGGAGAAGCGGTACCCTGTACCTTAGAAGATCTGGGGCTGCAGTTTGGCTATGATCTGCCAGATGATAAATTCCGGCAGTCCTATATGTGCCGCAGGGTAAGAGTGACGTTCGAAGCTATGCAAGTGCCTGCGCTGGGACTTCGCAGCTATGCTTGGGTACAGTCGTCGCGGCCCACTCTTGAACATTTAAGCCTGCTATCCGGTAACCGAGTAATGGAGAATGACAGCCTCCGGGTAGAAATCGGAGAGGATGGTTCGTTTACTCTGATGGATAAGCTGAGAGGGATTTCATACCGTGATCTTGGGATTTATGAAAATACCGGAGACATTGGCAATGAATACATGTATAAACAGCCTGAAGGTGAGAGCACCTTGACCACACAAGGCCAGGCTGCAGAAATCCGTGTACTTGAAGATACAGCTTTCCGTGCTGCTATAGAGATCAAACATCATTGGGAAATCCCTTCTTCAGCTGATGAGAGATTAGATGCGGAGCAGCGTGCTTTGGTTTATTATCCGGAACGCAAGGCTCAGCGGAGCCGAGATACTGTGATCCTTAAGCTCCGGACTGTGATTACTCTGGAGCGCGAAGGCAAGGGGCTGCAAATTGCTTCGACCATAGACAATCAGGCTAAGGATCACCGAGTTCGGATATTGTTCCCGACCGACGTGCAAACGGCTGTACATCAAGTGGATTCGATGTTCGAAATAGTCAAACGAGATATTGAACCTGCACCGGAGTGGATAAATCCAAGTAATACGCAGCATCAGCAAACGTTCGTCGATATCAGCAATGATTATTAAATTGTGAAAAAATAAAGATGCCTAGGTACTTTTACTGGGTATTTTTATTTTTTACTGCTGGGTCTGTATAAAAGGTTAGGTACTTAATAAGTCTAGCTGAAAATCACAAGCGAGTTTTATATTCCAGCTTAGGAGTAGTACATGTAATTCTTGTTTTAAATAGAAAGGTTCAAGAAAAAAAACCGACAATCGAATATAAAAGGTTAAAATAATAGGTCGAAATTGCGCCATGTCATGAATATCAAGGATTTTAACAAAAACTACACATTGAAATGAGATGTATTTAATCTAATTAGTGACTGAATTACAGTTGGCATGTATTTTTGTTGACTATCCAAAATGACATATTTACGAACAAGCGCCTGAGAACTAGTGTTTATGTAAGCGCTAGCAAAATTTAAATCCTGATACAGATCAAGTAGCTAGACGAAAAAGAACTTAGTTCTGAAGGGGGAGATACTATGCAGGGTACAAAAAGGTTGCTCATGAGCAGCCAGCTTCAGAAAAGGCGGAAAGAAAGTAATAAAACATGGAAGAGAATTATTCAAAACTGGGAACTTTATATATTTATCGCCCCGGCGTTCTTCTACTTCCTTATTTTTAGCTATGGTCCGATGTACGGTATCCAAATCGCATTTAAAAACTTTATCCCGACAAAAGGGATATTAGGAAGTGATTGGGTCGGTTTCGACCATTTTATCCGCTTCTTCGATTCTTATTACTTCTGGGATTTGCTGTGGAACACATTTAGCATCAGTCTATACGATTTGGCCATAGGGTTTCCGATTCCCATCATTCTTGCACTTGCGTTTAACGAAGTGAAAGATGGATTTTTCAAACGGTTGACACAGACCATTACGTATGCACCGCATTTTATTTCGGTAGTTGTTATGGCAGGTATGATTATTACGTTCCTCTCTTCTTCAACGGGTATTGTTGTTCATATCATCCAATGGCTTGGATTTGATGCTCCGCAATTCCTAACTGATCCCAAATGGTTCAAGACGGTATATGTATTCTCTGGCGTCTGGCAAAGTGCGGGATGGGGCACGATCATTTACCTGGCCGCATTATCAGGTGTTGATCCACAGCTCCACGAAGCGGCAATTATTGACGGTGCTACAAGGTTTCAACGTGTTCGTCATATCAACATTCCGACCCTAGTTCCAACGATGACAATTCTTTTGATTCTAAATATGGGTAGCCTACTTGGGGTAGGATTCGAGAAAATATTGCTGCTTCAAAACTCATTGAATATGGGAGCTTCCGACGTTATTTCGACCTTTGTATACCGCTCGGGTCTCGTCGATGCGCAGTACAGTTTCTCCACGGCAGTTGGCTTATTCAACTCCGTGATTAATGCAGTTCTGCTAATAGTTGTTAATCAGATTGTTCGTCGCACAAGCGAGAACAGTTTATGGTAGAAGAAGGAGGCTTCGACAGATGATATCTGGAGTAAGGGAGACTGGAAGGGATAAGGTTTTTTTAATAATAAATTATATTTACGTTTTATTAGCATTGGTTATTGTGGCTTATCCTGTGATTTATATGATAAGCGCATCCTTCAGCGATCCCAAATATGTTGGGTCGGGTGAAATGTGGCTGTGGCCAAGAGGATTTACATTGAAAGGATATCAAATCGTATTTGAGAATTCAAAAATATGGACAGGGTATGCCAATACGATATGTTATACCTTACTTGGAACAGCTATAAACTTGGTCGTAACGATGCCCGCTGCCTACGCCCTTAGTCGCAAAGATTTCGTTGGCCGCAATTTTTTTATGGGGATGTTTATGATTACAATGTTTTTCGGCGGAGGTCTGGTACCAACTTATATTCTTGTCAAAAACTTGGGGATGGTGAATACGGTTTGGTCCATTGTTATCCCTTCGGCAGCTTCGATCTGGAATATCATTGTGGCCCGGACGTTCTTTCAGTCATCCATTCCGAAGGAACTGCAGGATGCTGCCCAAATTGACGGATGCACCAACATGCGGCTATTCGTCAAAATCATTCTGCCTTTATCGATGCCGATCATTGCCGTCATGGCTTTGTTCTACGGTGTGGGCAACTGGAATAGCTACTTCTCGGCACTTATTTATTTGAATGACGAATCCAAATATCCGTTGCAACTGATCTTGCGTCAAATTCTTGTCCTGCAGGAAATGTCAGCACAGGCAGGAGGAGCGATGGATTCAGCGTCGGCGGCGGCTCTCAACAACAAGGCTGAAGTTGCATCACTCGTCAAATATGCTGTTATTATCGTTTCAACAGTGCCAATCATTGCTGTTTATCCGTTTCTACAGCGTTATTTTGTCCAAGGTGTCATGATTGGTTCCGTTAAGGGCTGATCTTGAACATATATAAAAATTAAAGGGAGGTTGTTAAAAATGAAAAAGCCTCGTAAATCATGGGCTCTGTTGCTGTGTCTCACAATGTTCGGCTCCATGCTGTCTGCTTGCGGTTCAACTAATGATGATAAAAATGCAGCGGGCAACACCAATGCCAATGCTTCAAAAACGGGCTCGGAGGTGAAAAAAGAGGGATTTCCGATCGTCGACAAGCCGCTTACCCTGAGCTTGATGGCACCGGATGTTGGAGTTCAGGATTGGGAAAAGATGGTTGTCTTGCAAGAGATGGAGAAGTTGACAGGGATCAAGTTTAACTATCAGAATGCACCCCAAGACAGCTTTGAAACCAAAAAGAACCTGGTATTCGCGAGTGGCGATGTCCCGGATATATTCTACGCTGCCGATCTTAAACCTGCGGATCAAGTAACATACGGCAGTCAAGGTGTACTTATTCCTCTTGAGGATCTCATTGATAACTACGCGCCGAACCTGAAGAAGATCCTGGACGATCACCCGGATATACGTAAGTCCATGACTACTCCGGATGGACATATCTATGCGCTTCGGACAATCGACTTGTCTGCGGTATGGTATCGGGGTCCAATGTGGTATAACGGCAAGTTCCTCCAAAAATTCGGAATGGAAAATAAACTGCCTGCTTCGACGGAAGAACTGTACACTTATCTGAAGCGCGTAAAATCTGAAGATGCGAATGGCAATGGCAAGGATGACGAGATTCCACTTACCTCTGTGAAACTGGATGATCTGCGCATGTTCTTCTTCGGCTTCTGGAATATGTACGATGAGCAAATCTATGCCGACAAAGATGGAAAAGTACATTTTTCACCTCAAGAAGAAGGTTACAAAGGGTATTTAACATTCTTGAACCGTCTATGGGCTGAGAACCTGCTGGATCATGAGACATTCTCACAAACCGATGAACAGAAAAAAGCCAAGGGTAAAAATAATCAAGTGGCCGTATTCAGCGACTACTACCCTTACTTCACATTAGGCGGTGAGCCAAGTGGAGACAATCCGTTGATGACGCCAGTGAAGAGTGATATTGCAGGATCACCGGTTTACGGCAAACACCCAGGTCTTTCTTCGAATGGTACATTTGCAATCACAAAAAGTAACCCGAACCCTGAAGCCTCGATGCGTTGGGTAGATTATCTCTACAGTTATGAAGGTGCTACATTGTTCTCTCAAGGTCCAGAGAATTTGCTGTGGAAATATACGGATAAAGAGAAGCATGTTAAAGAATGGCTTCCAGTTCCTGGCGGTAAAGACCGTGAAGAATTTAAAGGAACAATGACGCCGAACTACGGTATTTTGAATCCTGGTGTGAACGATAGTTCGTTCAGCTTGGGACTCAAGAGTGATTTTGACAACTGGATTGACAAGGAAAATGCAGAGAAGCTTACACCGATTGCCAAAGTACCTTTCCCAAGTGTATATCTGTCGGTGGATGAACAGTCTGAGGTGTCTGCTCTAATGTCCGATCTGAACACTTATGTGAAACAAATGGAGGCTAAATTTGTAACGGGCGCAGAATCTCTTGATAATTGGAGTAAATATACTGATCAGCTCAAAAAAATGGAAAGCGACAAAATCGTAAAAATCTACCAAGATGCTTATGACCGTTGGAATTCCACCAAATAACCAGGCTCTGTAGCTCATAAAAAAACAACTTCCCGATGATGTTAGATCATGGTCGGGAAGTTGCTATTATTTTGTGAGGTCATCCAAAACAGGAAAATGTGTCTTCTATCTGGAGGTATACCATGAGTGAGTTGAATGTGACGGAACAAGAGCAAGTTGTAGAGCAAGGGGTTCACAATTACAGCAGTGAAGAGCAGTGGGTAAAGCCGGAGAGTCCGCTTCTGCTTGAGCGTCTGGGATGGTTCAAGGATCAGAAGCTGGGACTCATGATGCACTGGGGACCTTACTCGCAGCTTGGTGTGGTAGAATCGTGGGCCCTTAGCGATAAGGATGAGGAATGGTCACGCGACGGGATCGATTGGAATGTCGATACGAATGAGCTGAAGCGTCAATACGTCGGTTTAAACAAAACGTTCAATCCAGTGCGCTTCCAGCCGGAGCTGTGGGCAGAATTGGCTGCCGAGAATGGATTCAAGTACTTGAATTTCACGACCAAGCATCATGACGGCTTCTGCATGTGGGACACTCACACCACGGACTACCGCGTTACAGGTCCGGCTTGTCCCTTCCATGCGCACAAATATGCCGACATTTGCAAGCAGTTATTCGATGCGTTCCGTGCAAAAGGTTTAGGCATCTCTGCTTATTTCTCGAAAGCAGACTGGAACACGCCTACATACTGGGCACCTGGAATGGAGCGCGGTACTTTTACGTCGCGGGGGCCTTCCTATAATCCGAAGGAATATCCTTGGCTTTGGGAGCAATTTGTGAAATTCACTCATGAGCAGATTATGGAGCTGATGACCCGATATGGCCGCATTGAAATGTTATGGCTGGATGCGGGATGGGTCTGTGAAGAGAGCGGCCAGGATATCCGGCTTGGAGAAGTCGTCGAAAAGGCACGCGAAGTACAGCCTTGGCTGCTGTCCGCTGACCGGACTGTCGGCGGAGCCTATGAGAATGTCATTACACCGGAGCAGACCTTGCCTGAACAGCCGTTAAATGTCCCTTGGGAGAGCTGTATAACGATGGGAACCTCGTTCTCCTACCGTTATGAGGACAATTACAAGTCTGTACGCCAGTTGATTCATTTATTGGTTGAAATCGTGGCAAAGGGCGGCAATTTGGCGCTAAATGTCGGACCGCAACCTGATGGGAGACTTTCTCAGACAGCCATTGACCGGATCAAAGGCATGGGCACATGGTTGAACGTTCACGGCGAGGCGATTTATGGGACACGCGTTTGTGAGCCGTATTCGGTGGGGAACTATCATTTTACTCAAACCAAGGATACAACGTATGCCTTCTACTTATATAAAGATGAACATGAGACGGTGAAGGAGGAATTGCATTTACCTGTGCTCCAAGAATTCAGCCGGATTGATCTCGCCGGAGGAGAAGATAACCTGCAGTTTCATCGAACGGAGAATGGGATCATTGTTCGCCTACCGGAGAATGCGGTATCAGAGCCAGCGCCGATTACGCATGTATTTAGGTTGCACAAGCGAAGGGGGAAATGAGAGATGCAAAAGTGGTTCAAAGAAGCTAAACTCGGTATTTTTATTCACTATGGAATCTATGCAGTAAATGGAGTCTCGGAATCATGGTCTTTTTATAATGGGAGAATGTCTTACGAAGATTATATGAAGCAACTGGACGGATTCACGGCATCGAAGTTCGATGCCGACCAATGGGTTGAGTTGATCGAAAAGTCAGGTGCCAAATACGCGGTTCTTACGACGAAACACCATGACGGGGTCGCCTTGTGGGACACGCAATACAGTGACCTGAACGTTGTGAAAAAAACTCCAGCCCAGCAGGATCTTGTTCAAAAATATGCTGAAGCCGTGACAAAAAAAGGCATTCGTCTGGGCATGTATTATTCTCTGATCGACTGGTCGCACCCTGATTATCCAAGTGTATATGAAGACGGTAAAGTTCCTGAGGATTTGAGCAAAGTGAACAAATACTCAAGCCCTACAGACGGTATCCAGGATGAGGAGAAATGGAAGCGTTTTTTACAATTCAACAATAATCAGCTTAAGGAAATTTTAACGAACTATGGTAAGGTCGACCTGCTGTGGTTCGATGGAGATTGGGAACGAAGTGCCCAGCAATGGAACTTGCCCGAGTTCAAGCAATACCTTCAATCGTTCAACCCGGACATCATCATCAACTCCCGTCTGCAAGGACATGGGGATTACAAGACGCCGGAGCAAGGGATACCCATCACCCGGCCGGAGGGGCCATGGGAATTCTGCACGACGATCAACAGCTCTTGGGGATATGTGCCTACGGATAATCAGTACAAATCATTGAACCAGATCATCCGAATGTTCTGTGATTGCATCACTCTGGGGGGCAACATGCTGTTGGATATTGGGCCGATGGAGGACGGAACGATCGACAAGAGACAAGAAGATATTCTGCTGGGGCTTGGTGAATGGATTCGAACGCACGAAGAAGCTGTATTTGGAACAGATGAAGGGATTATGACCCGTTATTACTTAGGCGGCAGCACCATTTCAAAAGATAAAAAGACATTATACCTCTTTGTATATGACGATCCGAAAGAGAACCTATGTCTGAAGGGACTATGCAACCCTATCCAAAAAATCACCGTGCTTCATTCAGGAAAAGAGCTTACCCATGAAATTCACGGCGGGGTTCCCTGGTTCAACATTCCGGGAACAACGTGGATTCATATGACACCCCAAGATACACATGAGCAGGTTACGGTCTTGAAGCTGGAATTCAAAGAGGAGCTTGAAATGTATGGAGGATCCGGCGCTGTGGTTACACATAACTAAAATGCTTGAGTAGGTTGTCTAATTATTAAATGCATCAGATCTGGGATGAGATGAGTGCTCTCTATTTTAAGACATACACAATGAAACAATAGGAGGAGAAAAGATGAAGCTTAGCGGAGTACCAGAGCCGAATATTGAATTTGCTCCAAAGCATTATATTTGCAGGCGCGCTGCCGGGCCGCTCGTCCTGGATGGGCGCGTGGATAAACCATTCTGGGCAGCAGCTGATTGGACGGAGGATTTTGTCGATATCGAAGGGGATCTTCGTCCGCTGCCCGCGAAGCGGACCCGGGCCAAAATGCTGTGGGACGACGAATATTTCTATTTCGCAGCGGAACTAATGGAAGATCAGATCTGGGCGACGCTGACGGAGCGGGATTCGGTCATTTTTTATGATAATGATTTTGAGATATTTATTGATCCTGATGGGGATACACACCAATATTATGAGTTTGAGATCAATGCATTGAACACGGTATGGGACCTCTTCCTGGTGAAACCGTACCGCGACGGCGGACCCCCGGTCAACGGCTGGGATATTAACGGACTTCAGACCGCCGTGCATATTGACGGCGAGCTGAATCAGCCGGGCGCGGCGAATCGGAAATGGAGTGTTGAAGTGGCTATGCCGTGGACCAGCTTGCGTGAGTGCGCACCTGAAGGCCGTCCCCCGGTAAAAGGCGAGTTCTGGCGTGTTAATTTCTCCCGTGTAGAATGGCATATTGAGGTCAAAGACGGAGAATACCGCAAGGTGCTGAACCCGGACACAGGCAAGCCTTACCCTGAAGAGAATTGGGTCTGGTCTCCAATGGGCATTATCAATATGCACTATCCGGAGCTGTGGGGCTATGTCGTATTCGCAGACGAGGACGGCCCTGAATCGTTCCAGCTGCCACCCGATGAACGAATTAAGTGGGAGCTGCGCAAGCTGTACTACCGTGAACGCAATTTCTTCGAAACTTACGGTGAATTCACCTTAGATGAGAATATATTGATGAGAAACGAGCCGTGGAGCATCACACCGGCGATTGAGGCGACCCGCAGGCTGCTGCAGATTTCCGCACCGTCGTCGGACGGGAAGTCAAGCTACTGCATCAGGGAAGACGGAAAGTTATGGAAGGAGTGATTACCAATGACCCAACTGACGTCTGTGTTCTCATTGGATGAAGAAATGATGCAGCAGATTGAGCAGAAATATGATAAAAAAAGACAGATCGCCCAGCCTAGGGAACATGAGCTGTTCGATATCTTTCAGGAAGAATTGACCGAAGAAGAGACATGGGCGCTTAAGTACTTATTTGCGTATATGCCTCTGAATGATTTGGCTGATTATGAGGGTTCATTATTTCTAAGTCATGTGCGCCGAACGCTGGACATTCGCAATCAGGTTCCCTGGGGCAAGCGGGTTCCGGATCACCTGTTTCTGCATTACGTACTTCCGTACCGCGTAAATACCGAGAATATTGAGGATTCCCGCGGTATTCTGTATGACCAACTGGCGCCTCGAACGACGCAATTAAGCATGGCGGAAGCCATTTTGGAGACGAACTATTGGTGTCATGAAAAAGCGACATATATTGGAAGCGACATGCGGACGATCTCCCCGCTGACGATGATTCGCAATGCACGCGGCCGCTGCGGTGAAGAATCGACTCTGGCAGTTGCAGCACTGCGGAGCATTGGTATTCCTGCCCGCCAGGTCTACACGCCGCGCTGGGCTCATTCTGACGATAACCATGCCTGGGTGGAAGCCTGGGCTGACGGGCAGTGGTATTATATCGGCGCATGCGAGCCGGAAGCGCAGCTGAATCAGGGCTGGTTCAGTCCGCCAGCCCGGCGGGCAATGCTTATCAATACAAGGATTTTCGCCGATTACCCTGGGCCTGAGGACATCACACTGGCCGATGAGTGGTTCACGGAAATCAATCTGCTGGAGGGCTACGCGCGAACGCGGACCATCACCGTTCAAGTGAAGGATGAGCAGGATTGTCTGGTCAGCGGGGCCTATGTACATTTCCAATTATATAATATGGCTGAATTCTACCCGCTTGCTACACTGCCCACAGACGGAATGGGTGAGGCGTCATTCAAGACAGGGTTCGGTGATCTGATTATCCGCGTTGTAAAGGCAGGCCAGTGGGGAGAAAAGAGAGTCACGGTCTCGGATGGTGAAAACATCGAGATTGTGCTTGGACAGATATACCAGCCGGAAGGAACGGCAGACTTTGATATGATTCCTCCGCCGGAAAGGGAGGGTGATGTTTCGGAACCGGTCTCCCAGGAGAAGATGCAGCGGCATCAAGGCCGGCTCGAAGAAGGAACGATGATCCGTTCAAGCTATGAGGATACGTTTATGGATGAAATACAGGCATCAGAGTTGGCCCAAGCTGCCGGCCTCCCGCAGGACCGGGTATGGGATGTGCTGCGAAAGGCGCGCGGGAATAGCCGCGAGATTGCTGCCTTTCTGCGGGAGCGCTCTGCCGAATATGGAATATTGCCGCTGCGGCTGCTGGAGAGTCTGAATGAGAAGGACCAGATAGATACCGTATATTCTACGCTGGATGATCATTTGATAGGTGCTCTTGCACACCAAAGTAAACTTCCGGAAGAAGTATTTATTCAGTACGTTCTTTGTCCGCGCGTGATGTATGAAATGATTGCGCCCTATAAGCGTTTTTTTCAAACAGCGTTTACCGAAGCGGAATCCGAAAGGTTTAGAGCCGATCCTTCCGAACTTGTTCGCAGGATAGATGAGGGATGGGGCCTCTGGGAGGACCTGCCTAATTTGAAGGGCAAGGGAACGCCAGTAGGCACCTTCCAGATGAAGAAAGGGGACAGAGCATCCCTCGATATCCTCTTCGTGGCTATTTGCCGGAGCCTCGGTATTCCGGCGCGCCTGCATCCGAGTGAACATACACCGCAATATATGGCGGCAGGAAGCTGGGCAGATGCGGTATTCACGCCGGAATCTGTGCTGCCGGAGAAGAAGGGCACCGGAACGCTGCGATTCATTCAGGACAATGAAGCAGCAGCAGAAGCTCCGGCAGCCTCGTATTGGGAGAATTTTACGTTCGCGCGGTTGGAGAACGGTATTTATAAGACGCTGTTCTACCCGTATGGGAAATCGGATGTCTATGATGAACCTTTTGAAGTGGAGCAGGGCTCCTATCGAATGACTACGGGCATTCGTCTGAAGGATGGCAGTGTGCGGGTACGCTTTAATTATTTCAAGGTGCGTGCCGGGGAACAAATTGAAGTTCCGCTGACATTCCGGGAGGTGCCGCTGGACATTCCGGTCCTTGGCAAGTTTGACAGGGACAGAACATTCTCTTTGCCGGACGGAACTGGCAGGACTTTAGGAGAGTTGGTGGGCAAGAGAGGGGCCATAGTCACCTGGATAGAACCGGAACGGGAGCCTTCCAAGCATTTGATCCGCGAACTATGCGAGCTTACAGAGCCGCTTACTGAGCTTGGCGCCCCCGTTGTTCTTGTTGTCGGAGATGGTCACTGGACGTCTTCGTTCGATCCTTCCAGCTATACTAAGCTGCCGGAAGGCACCCTTTTTGTACGGGATACTGCCTATGACTCATTGCCGGACTTCATATCACAGCCTCCGGCGAGTGAGGCGGGCTTCCCGCATCTCTTCGTGCTGGACGGCCAGGACCAAATCCGGTATACGGCGTCAGGGTACAAAATAGGATCCGGCAAAGAGGCATTGCAGGTGCTCTCCGGGGTATGGCAACCATTGACGGATAGGGGGGAATCGAGTCGATGAAGGAGAAAGAGAAGTACATTGTAGCGGGTTATGTGCTTGATTCCAAGCTTTCGGAGATGACACAGGAAGACCTGAATAAACTGACTCATCTGAATGTGGCGTTTGGACATGTCCGGAACGATGAGATCCGCACGGATCATATGAAGCATATGGAGGTTTTGGATGAGATCAAACGCGATCATCCCGAGCTGAACCTGCTGTTGTCTGTCGGAGGATGGAGTGCAGGAGGGTTCTCGGAAGCTGCCGCTACGGAAGATGGAAGAAAACGAATGGCTAATTCCGCACTCCGTGTATTAACAGACTTTCCTTTCGACGGAATCGATCTGGATTGGGAATATCCTTGTTATGGAGAGGCCGGCATCCATTCAAGTCCTGAAGACAAGACGAATTTTACGCTGCTTCTGAAGACGATGCGGGAAGCACTGGATCGTAAAGAAGCACAGGATGCACGGCATTATTTGCTCACCATTGCTGCGGGAGCGGATCAGTATTACGTCGACGGTACCGAGATGGATCAGGTCCAGAATTATATCGATTTTGTTCAATTAATGACCTACGATATGCGTGGAGGATTTCAAGTTCTGACCGGACACCATACGAATTTATATACTCCCACCGGTGATTTATTCCGCATTAGTACAGATGCCTCCGTGCATATATTCGTCCAAGCAGGCGTGCCAAGGGACAAAATCGTGATTGGCGCAGCATTCTACTCCCGTATCTGGAATCAGGTTCCCGATCGTAATCACGGGCTTCTTCAAATGGCCGGAAGCACAGGCGGCTATGGGCCGGATTTCACGGCCCTTACCTCGGATTACATCAACAAAAACGGGTTTACCCGATATTGGGATGAGGAGGCTTGTGCGCCTTACCTTTTCAACGGTTCAAGCCTCATCTCTTATGATGATGAGGAGTCGCTGCGGCACAAATGCAAGTACGTGAAGAACAACAACCTGGCCGGCATGATGTTTTGGGAGTACAGTTGCGACAAGACACACCGGCTGCTGAATGCCATCCACTCAGGATTGAAGGCAGAGTAGAACTGCTAACTAAACAGAAAAATAAAAATACCAGCTAATTGTGTGTCATGTATACGGTTTTGGATACCCCTAAAGTTAGTTATACTGTTGAACACATAACGAATGAACCTCCATTAAATAGAAGTTTATGAAACTAAAGAGTGTAGGATTACCCTTTCTGAAGATAGCGTACACGTGATCGAGTAACTTGTTGGCGCAATCGATCAATGCTATTTTAGTGGGGCTTTCCTTCACTCTTTTTCTGTCGTAATACTCCCTGAGACGAGGGTTCAATTCTCCTCCTAATCCGCATGTTACCGCTTAAAATATCGACTGTCGTAGTTTTTTGGAGCCTAGTTTCGTGAACTTGTTCTGAGTGGCATGTGTGCCACCAGTTGTTTGGGAGGATGAAACTGCGATGCATCTCCAATGTCAGAAACTATGGCCTTGGCGAATCTTGATTCCGACCCCCTGGGATAGATTCCACTGAACTTCAGCCAGAGCCTCTTACTTTTCCAGAATTACTTTTTCGAGTGCTGCAAGTTGCTTTTGAAATTCCCAAACAGGAGTCAGCAGACTTCGAACCGCCATCTCCAGATACTTTTTAATGTACGTGTACATCTTTCTAAATGAGTTTGAAACCCTTACTTGATCTGCGTAAAGACATTACGATTTAGGTGGAATTATTCCTACCAAAGCTCTCGGTAGAATGGTGACTATCATAATGACCATCATAAGTCTGATAAGGTGCCCGTCTTCTCTTCTGGTATATGCAAACTACGGTACTGACCTGGGGTATACCCGGTCTCTTTCTTGAATTTACGAATGAAATTTGGTGTGTCGAGATAACCGACCTGGACAATAATGTCTTTAAGAGAATCATTCGTTGTAATCAGTTTGTGCATAACTTCATTCATTCTTTTTTGCCAAATATATTGGATAAAATTAATACCTACCTTTTCCTTAAAGGATCTGCTCAGGTGTGAAGGCGAGATACTGTATTCTTGAGAAATAGTTTCCAGGCTAAGTGTATGCTCCCTATAGTGACTGTCTATATATAATACAATTTGATCCATAAGTGTATGTTCTTCATTCTTTTGATCATGCTCAACCTGCGAACAAATCCGCGAAGCCAGGTTTACGAAAGCCTGCTTGAGTTCCTCCAGTGAATTGTAGGTGATCTTGGGCGGAACTTCATGCATCAGATTATGAATTCCAAGCTCAGAGGCAGTCTTTAGCATCGTATTCAGAATATCGTAAACGATGAAGCGCAGGAGTTGTGAAGAGAGCAGAGAAGTTGGCAGTTCGCTGATAGCAACCGAAATAGTTCTCTCTGCAACTTCAAAGCTTCCCTGCTTCAGGCTTTGGGAGAGTTTTAGTAGTACATGATTTGGGACCCAGAAATCTTGTTCAGATGTAGAGAACAGCTTCTCAAAGAACGTAATGCTTTCATGAGATGAAATGTTCGTCTCCAGAGCTGAACAAGCTTCAATATAGGATTGATTTAGAAGAGAAATGCTTGAATAACACGTTCCGACACCAATCACTGGATGGATATCGAACATTTCCAATAAATTATTACGAGTTGCTTCAACTATATGTCTAATGTGATCAAAATTCTGGAGCTTACCGTCCGAATCATAACCGATAATGAGTGCTAGCTGGTTTGGTTGAGGCAGTTCGACACTGTAGGCCCTTGCGGATAATTCAGGGAAGCTAACTTGTGTGAATAGATGGAATATAGCCTGACGATTCTGGCTTTCATCCTGTTTGTTGGAAAATTCATCGCATTCGATAATCACAACAAAATAATGAGAACTTTCAAATGTAAAATCAAAACTGCCTAGAAGATCAGAGGACACACCTTGAGTATTTCCATATTTCAGCAACATCATGAGAACATGATTGCGCGCATAGGGCTCTTGGAGATCCGCACGCACGCTGTGTTCCTGCAGCAATATGCGTATGCCTTCAAGCTCGTTACCGAATGGCCGTTTCGATCTAGATGTTGAATTTGCGAACTTTACCAGTTCGGATATTGGTACATACTGCATTCTGGCCAGCATAAGAGCAATAGCCCCACCAACGGCCACACTGATCAATAACAGCATGATTATAAAGCTGCGTACTTGCAGAACATTACTGAATATTTGAGCGCTGGGCATTAGGGTGACATAAGACCAGCCGTTTTCGGAGGACTTTACGGATATAATGGAGTGCGACTTTCCGTTTAATACCTCATTATGAATACCTGGTTCCAGAATAAATAAGGACTTCACCTCTTGCGTGGACAATGATCTTTCATTACCATTAGAGGTCAATATTTGGCCGTTATTATCAAAAATGTAGGTTAATCCGTGGTAACTGCCCAGCACAGAGTCAATCATCCTGTTGAGTTCAGATTCGGGTATGAAGTACATAATAGTCCCGTGAGGGTTAGGGTTGTTTGGTGTGATTGGAACAATGTAAGCCAGAATTGATTGTTGGAGAGATGGGGTTCGGTTGACTAGATCTGCTGGACGCATCGCCGGAAATTTAACTTTGTTCAAATCATGGAATAGTGTATTCTTGGTCCAATTGTGGAAGCTGTAGTTGCTTGCGAATACCTCCAAATTGGACATGCCCCGGGAAGAATAAATCCGGTCATCATTATAATAATATAGAAACAATTCTCCTATGATCGAACTGGTTGCTTTGTAATTGTTCAATGCACTGATTGCCTCTCTACTGAAATAGGGATCATGCACCCGATATGGTGTTAAGCGTTCGTCATAGGAAATTCGGGAAGCCATATCATTCAATTCCTTAATCCGTCCGTCAATAATCGTTTTGGCTTGGTTCAATTGATTGATGTGGGATAGTTCAATCTCTGATTGGAGGCTTCGGGTCGCATTCCGATAAATGAATGCGGTTACAATAATGAGCGGAACCACCAATATCAATAAGTAAGAAAAGATGTATCTTAGGAAAAGTTTAGATTTAAAGTAACTGCGATTCATTGTAGACTCCCCCTAATTTCATCAACGTTATTTACATTAATCATATCATACCAAAAACTCAGGACTTGCATAGTAGAAATACGGAAATTACAGAGACTGGTCCGTTGCCGTTTGTAGGGGGATAGGAACGTGCTAAATGAAAAGAGATTGTATAGGTAGGGGACTGGAGGGCTCTAACATCCGGATTGGTCATGACCATACACATCGTCATGAGATAGAGAAATTGATCAAGATCTTAAGATTAATCAAGTGGCTCGCATACATTGTTTGCTGAAATGGGTTTTGTTTTGCAGCATCGAGTAACCGTTGAACTCGTTCGTTAATCCACCTCTCTGATCGACCACGTTTTGAAGATAGGAGAGCACTGATTGTATTTTTAAGTGTCTCTTCACTGACCTGTAGAACAGAGGATGAAGTCGGAAACTCATGTAAGAACCGAAGGGATACTTTAGAATACATAGCCCCAAAAACACCTTTGTACGCCGGGAAAACCTGATCTAGAACGGCTTGGAATTGCAGTTTCGTCTGCACGCACATCTTAGAAAAGGATTCGTATTGTCGCGTTAGATAACGCATATTAAGCAGTTGCGCACCTCTTTTTTTGAATGGTTCGATCCTCCCTATAGTAAAGTTCACCCAGAAGATAGGCATCTGCAGCATCCGTTTTCACTTTGCGAAGATTGGTTTTTCGAAGCCGATTAAAAATGAGCGGATTGATAACGATGAATAAATAGTGATGCTCCTCAAGGAACTGAACAACGGGGCTTTGATAGTGCCCGGTTGCTTCCAGGATTATTGTAGGTCGACGTCCTGATGCTTGTTCGACGTCCTGAATGGTTTGAAGCAATATCTTGAGACCATCTCTTGTATGTTCAAAATGAAAGGTTCCTTTGTATGGTTTCCCTCGATCTAAGATAACGAACGAGAAAATATATTTTACCCGGGTAATATTGATTTTATATTTTTACCCGGGTATAATTAGTGAGGCAATCAGAGAGGAGGTCAGCATGAGTAATTCGCTAATGCCCTTTTACTGCACGGCATTTTTGGGTGTGGGAGTCGTCGCCAGTGGTTCGTTACAGCACGTTGTTACTACAGTGAAGAATGCTCTAGATGACAAAGAGCTCACACAGTTGCTTTTATTTGACGATTCCACGGGGAAGCCAATAGATGTTGATTTTCGTGGGAAGACAGATGATGTGCTTAAACGTTTAGGAGAACAGTTTGGTGACTCATCCAGTACAGAAGTGACTCACCAGACTACACGTCGGGTCGGTCGACCCAAGCTGGGTGTTGTATCCGGTGAGGTTACGTTATTGCCTCGACATTGGGAATGGCTCAAGAGTCAACCTGGAGGGGCGTCTGTAACATTACGAAAGCTCATTGATGAAGCTCGCCGTGCTGGAGAGCAACAGAGCACAATCCGAGAGTCACAAGAAGCAACATATAACTTTATGACAGCTATGGCCGGGGACTTCCATCAATACGAAGAAGCTCTACGGGCACTGTATGCTGGTGATTTGGATCGTTTTTACCACTTCATCGATGACTGGGCACCTGATATCAGAAACCATGTCAAGCGATTAGCCGCTAATGCATTCCCCGAAGAGAACTTATGACTGAAAGCATTTGAGGGCGTAAACAATTAACAATGAAATGCGAAAGGAGCCACTATGACTCGTGATGTTGCTGATTACACAGCCAATCCTGAACTAACACCAGAGGTCTCTATTAGCGGTGCCGAAGCTTTCAACCGCTATATTGAGTACACCCTCCCATATCTCCGTGAAAGCGGAGGCGAAATCGTGTTTCTTGGCGATGGCGGAGAGTTTCTTATCGGACCCGAAGAAGAGAAATGGAATCTTGTCATGCTGATCCGCCAGAGTAGCGCGCAGTTATTCCTAGCTTTCTCAAGTCATCAAGACTACCTGGCCGGTATCGGTCACCGGACTGCAGCGATCGAAGATTCACGCCTTCTGCCTATGGCAGGACTTCCGAAACCGAATTAATTGAGGAGAACATGACCATGAACATTCTAAAAGTTAACGGTGTTGAGTTGGCCTATGATAGTTTCGGTAACGAAAATGACGAGGCTATTATCCTAATCGCCGGGCTTGGAACCCAGATGATCCGCTGGACGGTTCCGTTTTGTGAACTATTGGCAGCGCGGGGCTTTCGGGTAATTCGCTTTGACAATCGCGACGTGGGCTGCTCGACACACTATAGTCATTATCGGGCGCTGAATTTTGACGCACTGGCGACTGCTCTCATGTCGGGACAGCGACCGGATATCCCTTACACTCTCGATAACATGGCAGGCGACGCTATCGGACTGCTCGACGCCCTTTCCATTGACCGGGCACATTTCGTTGGCAGGTCGATGGGCGGAATGATCGCTCAGATTGCAGCCAGTGAGTACCCTGAACGGGTTGTATCACTCACCTCCATTATGTCTAGTTCCGGTAATCCCACCCTTCCGCAAGCTTCCCCGGATGTCATGGCGATGATGACTAAACCGGCGCCGAACCCCTTTGAGGATCAAGCAGGATTTTTGGCGCACAGCCTCTCTTTTGCCAAACACATCGCCGGCACCGGCTATCCGTTTGAAGAGGACGCTTATCGGGCGCTCATTCTGGAGGAAGTCCAGCGAGCCTACGATCCAGGCAGTGTCGGACGACAAATTGCTGCGATCGCTGTCTCCGGTGACCGTCGTCCGCGGCTGGCGACCATAAAAGTACCAGCACTTGTCATTCATGGGGTGGACGATCCCCTGTTCGTCCCGGCGTGTGGCGAGGACACGGCTTCTGCCATCCCGGGCGCCGAGCTAATGTTGGTTGACGGCATGGGACACGACCTGCCGCACCAACTGTACAAAGAAACCGCTGATGGCATAGAGCGAACGGCTCGTCGCAATTGACAGACGCTTCCTGAATAGCAACCAGCCGGAGTCTCTCGCCATCCACTGGGATTGAGTAGGCCTAAAAGCCATTGCTGCTCAATTTGCATCCTTGGCGCATACGACGCGGGTGGAAGCGGCGGTGCTATTGGAATAAGCTAACATATACTCCGTTTTTATGTATATGTGTAATCGATCAAATAAGCGCCGCTTTCATGATACCATTGTGAGCCGGCGCATTTTCTGTGAGGATTTTTCAATTAGAAAAGCAGTGTGGAATAAAGCCATCTAGCTATATTTTATTTTCTGCTGACAATTTTAAGAGAATTAGTTGTGGGAATTTAATCAATTTTTAAGGCGCTTATTGTTCGATAGCAATCCTAAATTTGGTAATATATTGATCTGTATCTTGGACCGCAAAATCATCAATAACATTTTCTTCGTAAGCATCCCCCTTCAATTTTACAGCGTTCTCATAAACATAATCCATAATTTCTGTATACGCTTGAGGCAACGTTTCCCAACTGCCTTTCCAAAACATTTGCAGATAAGTGCCTTTCGGTTTTTCGAACAGAAGGGGTTGATCCAGCTTCGTAGGGACTTTAAGGAAACGCCGGATGGCGGCAGCAACTATGTGTTCAACCAGTGGGAAGTCGGAAATAACGCGCTTACTAAGGTATGGGAAGGAAATGCACCTGATATTTGGGAACAGACTAAGGAATGCAATAAATCGGCTACGTTCTCCAAAGCGCTTGGCTTCTCATTCGATACGTCTCCAGTGAAGACCGAAGTTGCGTCTGTCAGCATTCTTGATGAATTCTTGGGAAAGCTCAAGTCTGCCGGTCTGGGCACAATCATTGCCGAAAAGCAAAAGCAATTGAATGCGTGGGCAAAGGCTAATAATATCCAGTAATCCACTTAAGCTGTAACCGAAGAGAGTATCCCAAACTAACACGGCCTGACGGCCACCATAATGAATGAAAATGTCTTGGCTTGCGAATCCGTACCTTCCCTAATGGAAGTACAGTTCACAGGCCGAGGCTTTTTTGGTAGGACACACTCTAAGTCCTAAAGCGGCCGATTGTATCCCACGAGTACAACCAATTGTTACTGTGAGGAAGTGGTTGCTGACACGTTACCGACGAAAGCTGTTTCGGGACGCAATCGCGGCAACTTCTAGAAGCATTGGATTCTCCCGGATTCAGACAGAACAGGATTTGCAGGTCATTGCCAGCCAATTATGGCGGTCAAATTTTAGAACATAAACAAAAACTGAATTCAACTAAACTTAATGAATGAACAATGACTAAACATTGCATCTTGAGTATTTTCAATGTAAACTTCTATTATTAATATCTTAGGACAGGAGCTCTCGTTATGAAAATGGAGGATATTGCCAAATTGGCGAATGTATCTAAAGCAGCTGTATCTTTAGCATTTAGTGGGAAACCAGGTGTCGCCCCTGAAACACGAGAGCGCATTTTACAGGTTGCTCAAGAAGCTGGTTATATGCCGAAAGCAAGGTCAATAGTTTCTACTAAGATGGATAAATCCCTTCTATTTCTTGTATGTGTAAATTCCGGAATTGTCCTTGAGGAATATTACCAACAACCATTTTTTAAAGAATTAATTCACTTTATTGAAGTACGATGCAGGCAATTGGGATATTCTCTTATTTTCTCAACTATGGATTTGGAGTATATAGAGCGAGATATCCATGCGATTGCTGAGGAGAAGCGTAGCGAAGGTATGATTGTTCTTGGGACTAATCTGACTCGAAAGCATATCGAAGTGATTCATGCCAGATTACCGAACGTAATTGTTCTCGACACATGTTTTGAAACGTTGCCTGTACAGTTTGTAGAAATTAATAATGTTATGGGGGCTTATCAGGCAGGATCCTATTTATGTCAAATAGGTCATTCTTTCATTGGGTATATCGCTTCCAATATACGTATTCACAATTTTGAAGAGCGTTCTCGCGGTTTTCAATTGGCTCTCGAAGAATGGGGAGTACAGATTCCTGAATCGCACCGGCTGTCCGTAGCTCCCACCATATTGACATCCCAGGATTCACTTAAGCAGCAGCTCAATGAATATATCCAAAGTGGGAAAAGTCTACCAACCGCTTGGTTTTGTGAATGCGACTACATAGCTATTAGCGCAATGAAAACTATGGCAGAGCTTGGTATCCGTGTCCCCGAAGACACTTCAATCATCGGCTTCGACAACATTACTGAGTCGGTAATTATTACTCCGGAATTGACGACTGTACATGTAGAGAAAGAAAAAATGGCGACTTTGGCGGTGGATCTGTTGACTGGATCAATTGAGCATGGGAACCAAGGGAAAGTTAAAATGATGGTCGACACACAATTGGTAATTCGTAAATCGTGTGCACCACCAACTGATGCAGCTGTAGTTGGCAAGGGAACAACAAAGAGACAGCCCATATAGGGCCGGTCTGGACCAATCATTGCCGAAAATCAAAAGCAAATGAATGCCTGGGCAAAGGAAATAATATTAAGTAACCTGCTTAAGAGGTAACCGAAGAGAGTGTCCCAAACTAACATGGCCTGACGGCCGCTATAATGAATGAAAATGTCTTGGCTTGCGAATCCGCAGCTTCCCTAATGGAAGTGCAGTTCACAGTCCGAGGCTTTTTTGGTATGAGGGGCACCGCTATTTTTTTAATTTCTCAGGAAACTCACCCAAAAAGTTTAGTTAACTAGAGTTATTATTTAGTTTGTGTTCAGCTAATTAATCTGAATAGACTCGTTGACAACGCTTTATACGGGTGATACTATGATCGTGTAGATAACATTTAGCTAAATTTCATATAAACATTTTAGTTTTATTAAGTTTATTTAAGCAATTTATTTAATAAGGAGCAACGATTATGAAAAAGCTGAAACTGGGATATGCCCCAACACGCCGGTTTACATTTAGTGCCGAGGATGCTTTTAAGTACAAAGTGGAGATTCGCAAGCAGATTGAGAGTTTTGGCATGGACATTGATATTGTAGATTTGGAAGGGATAAATGAAGAGGGTTTGCTTTATGATGACCATATGAATGCGGATTTGATTGCTAAACGATTCAAGGAGGAGGAAGTTGACGCAGTTTTTTTCCCGCACTGCAATTTTGGTACAGAAGATACGGTAGCGCGGGTAGCGAAGCAACTCGGCAAGCCAACTCTTCTCTGGGGGCCTCGTGATGAAGCGCCGTTGGCAGACGGTATGCGCCTGCGGGACACTCAATGCGGCATTTTTGCTACAGGGAAGGTTCTGCGCAGATTTAACGTGCCCTTCACTTATGTAACGAATAGCTGGGTGACGGATCCGGTGTTTGAACGGGGCTTCACGAACTTTGTTGCAGCGGCAAATGTAGTCCGGCAGTTCAAGAGTCTGCGCATTCTGCAAATTGGCCCGCGTCCCGCCTCATTCTGGACGATGATGTGCAATGAAGGAGAGCTATTGGAACGGTTTGGGATTGAGATTCATCCGATCACTTTGGTCGATATCCAGCTCAGAACGAAGAAGATTGCCTCCGGCAACAGCGCCGAACTGCTGGACACGATCGATTACATTAAAGAGCGGCTTGATTACAGCGAAGTGACGGAAGATGATGTGAAGCGGATTGCAGCGCTGAAGGTTGCTATGAAGTCTTTTGCCCGTGAGACTGGAAGCAGTGCGATTGCCATTCAGTGCTGGTCTTCGCTGCAGGATGCGATGTCGATTATGCCTTGTCTGGCCAATGCCATCCTGACCGATGAGCAGATCCCGGTGACCTGTGAGACAGATATTCATGGTGCGATTACTTCCATTATGGTTCAGGCGGCAGCCATGAATGAACATCCGACCTTCTTCGCGGACATTACGGTGCGCCATCCCGAGAACGACAACGGTGAGTTGCTGTTTCACTGCGGAAACTTCCCGGTGTCGCTCTCTGTGGAACAGAAGCCGAAGCTGCGCAAGCATTTTCTATTCGACGATCACGCACCGGGAACCCATGAAGGGGAAATTAAGGGCGGCGGTATGACGATTGCCCGCTTTGACGGCGACCACGGTGAATATTCAATGTTCTTAGGCCGGGCACGCGGCATCGAAGGACCATACTCTCGTGGCTCCTACGTATGGGTAGAGGTCAATGATTGGCCGCTATGGGAAGAAAAGTTGGTTAAAGGTCCTTATGTCCATCACTCCGTAGGCATTCATGCCAATGTTATTCCGGCCATTTATGAGGCCTGCAATTATATTCCCGGTCTGACTCCAGACCCGGTGGATCCAACCGAACAGGAGATCCAGCGTTGGCTGAGAGGCTCGGATCTTGTGCGGAAGCAGCGTTCGGATATTTTGGTATAGGCAGTTTGGGCAGGTAGAATTTAAACATGTATACAAGGAGGATATTATGGAAACCCGACAATTGAAGATCAAGGCCGCACAAATCCGCATGGATTTATTGAGCATTATTCATCGGGCCAAAACAGGTCACACAGGTGGCTCTCTGAGCAATACAGACATTCTCACCGCACTTTATTATGAGATTATGAATATTGATCCTGCCCGTCCGAAATGGGAGAAGCGTGACCGCTTCATTGCAAGCAAAGGGCATTCGGTGGAATCGCTATGGTGCATTCTTGCAGACAAGGGTTTTTTCCCAAAAGAAGAGCTGGAAACCTATAGTCAGTTCGGAACCAGACTGATCGGCCATCCCAATAATAAGGTGCCCGGTATTGAGATGAACACTGGAGCGTTGGGCCATGGTCTCCCCATCTCCGTGGGAATGGCACTGGCAGCCAAACGTGACGCTCTTTCATACAGAGTCTTCTGCTTAATGGGGGACGGCGAACAAGCGGAAGGATCTAACTGGGAAGCGGCAATGGCCGGTGCGCACTACAAACTGGATAATTTGATCGGCATCATTGACCGCAACCGGCTGCAGATCAGCGGATCAACGGAGGAAGTGATGGGACTTGAGCCGCTGGAAGACAAATGGACCTCATTCGGCTGGAATGTCGTTCCTGTTAACGGCAACAACATGGAGGAACTGGTACAGGTCTTCCGTGCAGCACCCGAGGTTGCAGGTAAGCCAACTCTTGTGATGGCTAATACCACTAAAGGCAAGGGTGTTTCCTTTGCTGAAAATGTGCCGGCTTGGCATCACCATGTACCAAGCGACGAGCAGCTTGCCACGGCTCATGCCGAACTCAGATCCGTAATCGAAGAATTGCAGCAGGAAGGACAGGTGTCTCAGTCATGAACAAGATTCCGAACCGTCAGGTAATTTGCGATACACTTCTTGAGCAAGCCAAGGATGACCGGGATATTATTGTGCTGGCCAGCGACTCGCGCGGATCTGCCGCAATGGCTCCCTTTGCGAACGCTTATCCGGACCAATTCGTTGAGGTAGGAATCGCCGAGCAGAACATCGTCGGCATGTCTGCCGGGCTTGCCCATAGCGGTAAGAAGCCGTTTGTCACTTCGCCAGCCTGCTTCCTCAGCATGCGCAGCATTGAACAAATCAAGGTCGACGTCGCTTATTCCAGAACGAATGTGAAGTTGATCGGCATCAGCGGCGGTGTCAGCTACGGTGCACTTGGCATGTCACACCATTCGGTACAGGATATCGCTGTAGCCCGGGCCATTCCGGGGCTGGCGGTTGTGCTGCCCGCCGACCGTCATGAAACGAAGAAAATGACGGAAGCTCTGCTTAAGTATGAGGGTGGAGTATATGTGCGGATTGGCCGCAATGCGGTAGAGGATGTTTATGAATCTGCAGATTATGTGTTTGAAATCGGCAAAGCTGTGACGATGAAGCCAGGAACGGACATAACTATTATCGCCGTGGGAGAAACCGTGCGGATTGCCATGGATGCCGCAGAGCTGCTGGCCGCAGAGGATGTGTCCTGCCGGGTGATCAATATGCATACGATTAAACCGCTGGATGAAGAGGCTATTATTGCCGCCGCGAGAGAGACAGGAAGAATTATTACCGTCGAAGAGCACAGCATCTATGGTGGACTGGGAGCAGCAGTGGCAGAGGTGGTAGTGCAGTACTATCCGGTTCCTATGAAAGTGATCGGCATCCCCGATGAACCAGCGATTGCCGGCACAACCACCCAGGTCTTCCGGCACTATGGTATAACAAGCGATCATCTCAAGCAGGTTGCGCTTGAAATGACTGAGAAGTAGAGGGCGGGTGTGATGGAGCAAACGAAGAAGTTCATTCTGGTTATTGACCAGAGCACCTCCGGTACCAAGGCATTGCTTGTCGACCATGACGGCGTTGTGATCTCCCGTACCTCCATGGAGCATAAGCAGCATTATCCTCAGCCCGGCTGGGTTGAACATGACCCGCTGGAGATTTACGAGAATGTGATCCATACGGCCCGGTTTGTACTGGAGCAGGCAGGTACCACTTCATCGGAGATTGCCGTGCTAACCCTGACGAACCAGCGGGAAACCGCGCTGGTCTGGGACCGGACGACCGGCCTCCCTGTATATAATGCGGTGGTCTGGCAGTGCCAGCGGACGGCGGAATCCTGTTCCCGATTGAAGGCAGCCGGGTATGAGGGCACCGTCCGTGCCAAAACAGGCTTAATGATCGATCCTTATTTCTCGGCAACAAAATTCAGATGGATTCTGGATCATGCCGCTGGAGCAGGTGAGCTGCTCGAGGAAGGCAGGCTGCTGGCGGGAACCATCGACAGCTGGTTGATCTGGAAGCTGACCGGCGGCGTAAACCATGTCACCGATTACAGCAACGCCAGCCGTACCTCTCTCTTTAATATCCGGTCGCTGGAATGGGATGAGGAGCTTAGCGAATTATTCGGAGTTCCGATTTCACTGTTGCCAGAGGTTAAAGCCTCTGACATGGTGTTCGGTTATACAGAGGCAGGCGGGCTGTTCAGTGAAAGTCTGCCGATCTCAGGTGTGATCGGTGATTCACAAGGTGCGCTTTACGGCCATCAGTGCTTTGAGCCCGGCATGGCCAAAGCAACATACGGTACGGGCACTTCAGTGATGATGAATGTCGGGGAACATCCGGTTGATGGTGGCGAAGGACTGGTCACCGCCATTGCCTGGGGAGCCGGAGGAACGGTGACCTATGCGCTTGAAGCCGTCATTCGTACCACAGGTGACAGTATTAAATGGACGCGGGACAATCTGGGGTTATTCTCTACTTTTGAGGAGATGCAGGAGCTGGTGGAGGATACTGAGAGCAATGAGGGAGTGTATCTGGTGCCTGCGTTTGTCGGGTTAGGCGCACCATACTGGGACCCGTATGCCCGAGCAGCCATACTGGGCATGAACCGGGGGACCCGCAAAGGGCATGTGATCCGGGCTGCGCTGGAAAGCATCGCTTACCAGGTGCGCGATGCGGTGGAGTTTATGCAGCGGCAGTCGGGAATTACGCTGCGGGGTCTCCGCACCGACGGCGGCGGTTCCGCCAACGGCTGGCTGATGCATTTTCAGGCAGACATTCTCGGCAGCCGCGTTGTTCGCTCCACCTGTGCTGAGCTGTCCGCTATAGGTTCGGTCTACCTTGGAGGGCTCGGGGTCGGCTTCTGGTCCGATCCTGCAGAGCTCGCCGCCAAATTTAAGATGTACGAATCCTACGAGCCGCTAATGAATAACGACATCAGAGACCGCAATTATACTGGTTGGCAGACGGCGGTTCATTCCATTCTACAGCCGGCTGATCCATCCCCAGCGTTAAATCCTCTGCTAAATATAAGTACTACGCCATGAGGTCTAATCCCCTAATCACCCGGCGGTCCCGGTAGAAACTGGAGGAGCGGAGTTACCACTGCTCCTCCAGACATTCTATCCACTCATAGGCGAATTCTGATTATTAATTGAGATGAAGACCATGCATAAGTCATTTGGCAGAAACCGGGCGGCGTATCTCCCCGTAATCAAAGGGTCGAGGCCAAAGAGCCCCCGGATTATATCTGTATGAGCAGTGACAAGCGAAGTTAATAGGAGGCAAAAATGTATGACTTTTAGTGAGAATAGCAAAATTGGTGAGCTGTGGGATAATGCTGAGGCTCGAAGTATTTTACTAAAGTACATTCCGAGCTTAGCAGAGGCTCCGCATCTTCTATTTTTTCCGAAGATGCAGACACTGCCCATGTATGTGTTGTCCAACCAGCGTTCACTTGCTTGGCCGGAGGGCAAGCTGCAAAGTGTCTTGGCTGAGCTTTCAGTTATTCCTCAACAAGAAGTAGATCAGGTAGAGAACGATATACCATTAAAGCCTATAAGTGATTGTGTGGAGGATGGAAGTGTAGTTTTGACTGCGCCAGCAAGTGTTGAAAAGTGGGGCGTATTTGAAATTGAACTACAAACAATCAGCAGCGGAAATCCGTATCTGGAGGTTACATTAAGCGCCGAATTTGTAAAAGGTGACCGTAAGATTGCCCCTCTTGGTTTCTATGATGGAGATGGAGTATATCGTATTCGTTTCATGCCTCCTGAAGTGGGAATATGGACATTTCAAACCCTTAGTTCCAGCCATTCGCTGAACGGGATAGAAGGTCAAGTGGAATGTACACCCCCGCTCCCAAATAACCATGGTCCGGTGCGGGTGAAGAATACTTTTCATTTTGCCTACGAGGATGGATCACCTTATATTCCTGTGGGTACGACAAGCTATGCTTGGATACATCAAGGGAATCAGCTTGAAGAGCAGACACTTCACACATTATCAACTTCACCCTTCAATAAGCTTAGAATGTGTGTGTTCCCCAAGTCGTACCTGTACAACACCAATGAGCCTCAATATTATCCGTTTGAAGGATCACTAGATCAGGGCTGGGATTATACACGATTTAATCCGGAGTTCTTTAGACATCTGGAGCAGCGAATATGCGATCTGGGAGAACTGGGCATAGAAGCCGATCTGATTCTTTTTCACTCTTATGACAGATGGGGATTTGCGGAGATGAGCCAATCGGAAGATGACCGTTATTTGCGGTATATTGTCGCAAGACTGGCAGCATATCGTCACGTGTGGTGGTCACTTGCCAATGAATATGATTTCATGTGGGCCAAAAATCTGGACGATTGGGAACGATTTGCCGGGATTGTCACGGAGAATGACCCTTATCACCATTTAATTTCCAATCACAACGGCGTGTCTTTTTACGATTTCAACAAACCATGGGTTACACATTGCAGTATCCAACGGATAGATGTTTATAAGACAGTGGAAGCAACCAATCAATGGCGGGAACAGTGGCAGAAACCGGTTGTTATTGATGAATGCGCATACGAAGGCGATATTGATCAAGGGTGGGGCAATATTACGGGAGAAGAAATGGTTCGGCGGTTTTGGGAAGGCGCGATAAGAGGAGGTTACGTCGGCCATGGTGAGACTTACTTAAACCCGGAAGAGATTTTGTGGTGGGCCAAAGGAGGAGAACTGCACGGAAGCAGCCCGGCGAGAATTGCTTTTTTGCGCAGCGTTATGGAAGCGGGACCTGCTGAGGGGCTTAATCCGCTCCATTCAGATTGGGATCTTCCGTGTGCCGGAGTAGAAGATGAATATTATTTATTTTATTTTGGATTCAATCAGCCGAAATTCCGAATCTTTAACATGAAGCCTGGCATCTCCTATAAGGTCGAATTGCTCGATACCTGGAATATGACTATTCAGGAACTGGATGAAAGGTATGAAGGCAGCTTCAGGATTGATCTTCCCGCAAAACCATATATGGCGGTACGTATGACGAAATAGAAGATAAGATATCGTACGGAAAGTGAAATAGGTATAAAAGGCGGCTGTCGTCCATTAGGACAGCTGTCTTTTTTCTATAATCCAATATTCATCAGTTCTTTGCGGGAAGCTGCCTGTGATAAGATGAATTAGCTATAAGCTGTCCGGAAGGGGCAATATCATGCGGTGGAGAAAAATCACTTATAATCAAAAGCTTTTTATAACATTTCTGCTGATCAGTTGTCTGCCGGTGCTGCTGCTGGGAACTATTGCTTACAAAAAATCCGCTGACACTCTTAAATCTCAGACAGAACAGGATTTGCAGGTCATTGCCGGCCAATTAAACACTTCTATTGAGAAACAAATCAGCGATTTTGATCGTTTCAGCATCCTGCCATACTACATGCCCGAAGCCTTTAAAATTCTTAGTCAGCCCTATGTTCCCGAGGAACAGTGGAGTTCGGCTAAACTGAATGCACAGAAGCAGCTGATCCGCCTTATGAGTGCGTACCCCTCCATTAATACATCCATAAAGGGTATGGTCCTCTATGGGGATAAAGGAAGTATCAGCGGATACCGGTCGAACGACTCTTCATCCATTAACAGAGCTTACAATGCGTCCGGTGAAGCCTGGTATAAGGAAGCCCGATTAAAAAAGGGCGGTTTTGTCGTTTCCGGGGTGCATGAGATCAGGCAGTTTGAAGGAGAACCGTTTGCCGCCATAACAGGGGCAAGAATGCTGCTTGATGACCGGATGCGGCCGATTGCAGTCATTGCCTTGCATATTTCTCCCGATTTCATTGATAAAATTATCCGGTCTTCGCAACTGGGAGATACCGTGGTCACTGTCGTAGACAGGGATGGCCAGCTGGTATACACATCCAATCAACAGGTTGCCAGCCAACTGCTTAAGGAGAACTCATTGCATGAGCGGGTGGGGATATGGATGACCAGTGGTGAAGGCGAAGAGGGCAAGATTGCTTATAGAGGTGTTGTGAAAAAAAGCAAATACCTTGGGTGGAGTATTTATTTGGGTAAAAATCAAAATGATCTTTTGCGCGATAGCCGGATGATCCGCCGATACACATTAATTATTGCCATAACACTAATGATTGCAACTGCTGTAGTCTCCTGGCTGCTGGCCAGAAACCTGTCGCGCCCTATATTGCGTCTGATTCGCTCAATGAGAAATGTGGAGCAGGGGAAATTCGAGGTGCTGGAACTAACAGGCCGTCAAGATGAAATTGGACAGCTCCATCTAAGCTATTCAAGGATGGTTAAGCGCCTGGAGCGCATGGTCCAGTCGATCGCGGAGAAAGAACATCAGAAGCGCAAAGCGGAATTGTATGCGCTTCACTTGAGGATTCAGCCACATTTTCTGTACAATACTCTAAATTCTATCCGGATGATTGCGATTATGCAGCAATCTCAACAAATAGCAAAACTGATTCATTCACTCAATCGTCTTCTGCAATCGTACCTGAAGCTGGATGATGGACCCATGCCTTTATCTCAGGAAATTGCGCTGCTCAAGAATTATGGGCAGCTAATGGACCTTCGTTATACGAACACCTTTCTAATTGAATGGGATGTGCCAGAGGAACTGCTGTATTCAGAAATTCCTCCTATGCTGCTGCAGCCCGTGTTGGAGAACGCAATTTTCCATGGTTCCAAAGGCTTGAACCGCACGTTGAAGATTCAAGTTAAGGCCTCCCTGGTCAGAGAGAATTCGGATTTACAAATTGAGGTTTGTGACGATGGAATTGGAATATCTGAAGATCAAATTTCGCGGTTACTCGATGACCGGATGCTTACGGGGGCTTCCAGCATTGGACTCAACAACGTGAATGACAGAGTCCGCCTCCGTTTTGGAGAGGACTACGGTCTAACCGTTAAACGTCTGGAACAGGGGACTGCGATAACAATAACCTTACCTTATAAAGAAATACATGAAGGAGGGAGCTGAAAATAATCATGTGGAATCTGCTGGTAGTGGAAGACGAATCCATTGTAAGAATGGGCCTGCGTTATATGGTGAATTGGGAGAACTGCGGAGTTTGCTGGAAGGCTGAAGCGTCCAATGGAGAAGAAGCGCTGCAAATACTGGAGATGGAAGAAATTCATATCATCATGATTGATATTCGAATGCCCGGAATGGATGGACTTGAAGTGGTTCGGCACATTCGCAAGCGGGAATATCCGAATATGCAGATTATTTTTTTAAGCAGCTATGATAATTTTAATTATGTAAAAGAAGCGATTCGTCTGGGAGTTGTTGATTATTTGCACAAACCTACCATGGACGAATTAGAGGTCATGACCACATTGCGCAAGACGATTGCACTTCTGGAGAAAAGCGCAGTCAAACCAAACCTTCACTGGACCGAGAAGGAAAGGAATGAATGGCTGGTATCTTTGCTTGATGTTTACACGTATCCGCATGAGCGGATAGAGAAAGAATTGCTGAATGCTGATTTCTCCAAAGGATTATGGCTTTCCGCGTTTCGCATGCGTGATGATGCGGTCGACCAGATTGTGGACAATGGTGAGGCAGAACATATGAAATTCATCTCAATCCGCTACTTAGTTGATGAGTATGTAGCCAAGGATTGGGGTGGAGTGGTATTCCACCGCAGCCATCGCGAGATTATTTGGCTAGCACCTGCCTCTTCGAAAGAAGGAGAAGAGGATGCGGCTGCCAGAGAGCACTATTTGGATAGACTCCGCAACAAAATTTTTGAACTACTCAATGTTTCACTGATTTTTTCCAGTAGTTCCATTTACACAAAGCTGCAGGATGTTCCGCAGGCTTATCTGGAGGCTGAGCTTAAGTTCCCTGTTAATCAACAGAGCGACAGCTTGTACGTTCGGATGGCCAAAGAATTTGTGGACCGGCATCTATTGGAGGATGTCTCATTGCTTAAAGCGGCGGAGTCCATTCCGATCAGTTCTGGCTATCTGAGCCGGATTTTTCTTAAAGAAGTCGGTGAAAGCTTCAGTGAATACGTTATCCGTAACAAAATCAGTTATTCGCAGAAGCTGCTGCGGGAAACCAACAAAAAAGTATATGAGATTTCAGAAATGCTCAGCTATACCAATCCGCATTATTTCGGCAAGCTTTTTAAGGAACGCATGGGTATGACTCCATTGGAATACCGCAACCGTTAGAGCATAAAAACATACGAAATAACCTAAATAATATAGTCGTATAGATATCTGAAATTCACCCTCTGTAAAGCAGCATGAAAGTGTAGAAAATATCATATCAGTCTCGTTTTACGAAAAGGTGAAGCGCGGTAAACTGAATTCAAGCAAAACATACAGCGGTTGTTTGCTCAAAAATACACAGGGGGAATGAACGTATGGGAAAAAAACGTCTTATATTTTTGCTAGCGATTACAATGGTTCTAGTTGTTGTGCTATCCGCATGTAGCTCAAAAGAAGGCAGCGATAAAGCATCATCAGCCTCGGACACCGGGGAAACCACTATCTCGCTGTGGGTGCTGAATGATCAAGCGGCGTATCTGAAGCCCATTCTCGAATCCTTCCAAAAAGACAATCCGACAATACATGTGGAAGCTACTTATTATGGAACTGATCCTCTAAAAGAGTCCCTTAAAGTGGCCGCATCCTCCAAAACTTTGCCGACAATGTGGTTTACCTGGGGGGGATCTCTGGGTGCCTTCTACCCTGAAAACGGATTGACTATGGATTTGACGGAAACAGCAGCAAGTCACAAATGGTCAGATATTTATAATTCTGCAGCACTGGATATGGTGAAATATGATAATAAAACCTCCGGTATTCCGTTCCATGTGGCTTCCCTGGGCATGTTCTATCCTAAAGAACTGTACGCAAAATTGAATTTGAACCCTCCCACTTCATTTGCTGAGTTCGAACAACAGATGGGGAAGATTAAGGAAAGTGGCATTACCCCGCTTGCAGTTGGCGGAAAAGGCGGCTGGGACGTTATGCGTTTGACAGAACAGCTATTAGAGCATTTCGCCGGTCCCGAACTTCATGACAAACTAAATGCGCTGGAAGCCTCTTGGGCAGATCCTGCCGTTGAGAAATCATTCGAGAAGCTGAAGGAATGGTCTGACAAGAACTATTTTGAGAAAGGATTTATTACACTTGATCCCCTGGAAGCAGAGACACCTTTATATCAGAAGGAAAGAGCCTATGCATTGACAGGTCCGTGGATAGATACGAATATTTCCGGCGCAGGCAATGCCCCCGATAGTTTTGGAGTCTTTAAATTCCCGAATGATCAGCCAAAAGTGCGAATGTCAAGCTTTACTGAAATGTTCCAAATTAGCGGCAGTGCGGACGGGAAAGAACAGGAAGCCGCTGTGAAGCTTGGGGAGTATATCACTGGTCCTGATATTGTCAACAAATATATTGACCAATATGGCGCCCCTGCTCTAAAAGAATTTACTTTCTCGAAACAGTCGCCGCATACCTCCGAAATGGCCGGAATGATCGGTGACGGCAGCTTCCTGATCTCAGATCAAGCATTGCCGCAAGCTGTAGTGCAAAAGCTATTTGAAGCTCAGGATGCTGTTGTTCTTGGAGAATGGACTCCTGCGCAGGCTGGACAGGAAATTCAGAAGGCGGTTGAAACCTATAAAAGCGGAAATTAATACAAGAGCAGCCCGGCTAAAGGAGAGCGGCCATGAAGGCCGCTCTTCTTTAGTTCGGATAAGCAGGGGGGACTTTATATGAAAATTAAATATTGGAAGCCGTGGACATTTGTGCTCCCGGCGTTGGTGGCCTACCTTATAGTCATTGTAGCTCCATCACTATATACACTGCGTCTCAGCTTTTTCAGCTGGAATGGTATCGCTGCGGATAAGAAATTTGTTGGAATAAAAAATTACACTTATTTACTGACAGAAGACGCGGTATTTAGAGTTGCACTCCGAAACAATATTTTGTGGATGGCCGGTTCCTTAACGGTAATTATCGGCCTCGGTCTGATGTTTGCATTACTGCTTAACCGGAGGTTAAAAGGCAGATCGGTGTTTCGGAGTATCTTTTATTTCCCATATGTATTGTCGGGCATCATCGTGGCGTTGATGTGGACTTGGCTTTACCATCCGACTAAAGGATTCTTTAATGTTATTTTGCAGCAAATAGGTCTCAGTCAACTGACGCATCCTTGGCTGGCCGATCCAAAAACAGCATTGGCCGCAGTTTTTGTAGCAGCTGTCTGGCAGGGTGTCGGGCTGCCCATGGTCTTATTTCTTGCCGGACTCCAAAGTATTCCGCGAGATTGTTACGAAGCGGCTATTATTGACGGTGCGAAGCCCCGCCAATCCTTTCGGTATATTACCATACCGCTGCTCAGCGAAACCTTCGTTGTCGTTTTCGCAACGACATTGGTTAATGCTATGAAAGTGTATGACATTATTTACGGAATGACAGCGGGGGGGCCGGCACAAAGCACACAAGTGTTGTCTTCATGGATGTATTATCAAACCTTCAAATTCAACAATATCGGTGTCGGTTCGGCGATCTCCTGGGTGCTTGTTTTGATAACCATGATCATAATTATCCCATACGTATACTATACCAATAAAAAATCTCATCTCTAATTTTCTGAGAAGAAGGTGCGCATAACAATGGAAGAAACACGAAATTCTACTTTTTCTAAAGTTGTAAACTACATTCTGCTTATTGTTCTGGCAATCATTTTTCTGATTCCCATTCTATTTATTATAATGACTGCCCTGAAATCTAACGCGGATTTAGTGAAGAATCCGGTGTACGCTTTTCCGGAAATCGTGAAATGGGGCAACTTTTCTGAAGCCTGGGACAAAATGAGCATATATATCCGCAACAGCTTGTTTATTTCTGTGGTAAAGGTACCTATCGGCATCTTGATTGAGGCACTCGCAGCCTATGCGTTAACTCGAATGAACTTTAAATGGGCAAATGCGCTGTTCGCTTTTTTTCTGATCGGTATGATGATTCCTTTTCAGGCTACTTTGGTGCCGCTGAATATGATGTTAAACCACTTTGGGCTTGAAAATACGTATCCCGGCATTTTTATGGTATACATTGGCTTTGGAGTCCCTTTTGGCATCATGGTGCTGCGCGGTTTTCTGCGTTCCATCCCTAAGGAATTGGACGAATCGGCATTTATCGATGGCTGCGGCGAACTGGGAAAGTTTTTTCGCATCATATTGCCCATTGCCATGCCGGCCATTGCTACTCTGATCATTTTGGACTTTTTATCCACATGGAACGAGTTTCTGCTCGCGCAAATCTTTATTACTAAGAATTCAATGCTGCCGGTAACAGCTGGGTTGCTCACCTTTCAAGGCCAGCATTCGAATGATTATACTCTTTTGAGTGCGGGCGTACTTATATCCATTGTTCCGATACTTGTAGTTTACTTGTTTTTTCAGAGATATTTCGTAGCAGGAATGGCGGGGGCAGTCAAAGGTTGAATTTTTTCAACTGTAAACTGTTAAAAATCACCTTAAATAAAATTATTGTAAAGCATAGATTAAAGAAAGGCTAATTGGAAAAGTGGGAAAAACTAGACTTTCGTAGTAAAACAAGAATACGTATCAAAAAAACGAAATCAATCTCTTCGGTATAGGCATCAACGGACATTCCCTTTTGAATAAAGGCCCGTATGATATCTGCCCTACTGAGATGCTGGGTTGCTGCATCCTTTTTCAATGCTTCATATTGTTTCTTTGGGAGCTTGACGGTGATTTTTTTCTCAGCTTGTGGCATGGCATCTCCTTCCCATTGGGATATTTTTATGCGACATTCGTTTACCGGGTGATAATTACTAAAAATGTCGGTGGAAGCACCGCTTCCATGCTGATTCCTCGCAAAATGTCATTTTGCTATTTGAATTGGTGATTTCTCTTCAGTTGTGGGCTGTGTGGCGTCCGGATACTGGTCCGATATCCTAACTGATCATACTTATGGGCCAATTTAAAGGCAGCCTCTTGTCCCCAATTGGGAGCCGGGCTGCCATCTCTATAAGTGGCGTTATAGTCATTATCTAAGCAGAAAATGATTTCATGAATAGTGTGTTGGGATAGAATTTTTTGGTTAGCATAAATACTCCTCAATTTAAAAAGTTAGAAAATGCCTTGAACAACATAAATTTAAGGAATAAAAGCGACATTATAATGGATCACGATCAATTAGAGAACGGGGATCATGGGATTTATGAACACATGTCATTACAGGCAAGTATCGCACATCAAAACCATAAGTTCATTCCAATGGTGAAATACCAGAACCATTACAATTAACCACTAAACAGTCTTTCATGATACAGTTTAAAAGTGGTGTAGCTTTATGAGTAAGTATTTTAAAAACTTTCATGAATTAAACTGAGGTGCTCAATGAATCGAATTTTACTGGTTGAAGATGATGATAATTTGGTATTCGGTATTGAATATACTTTAACGAGTGAAGGATATACCGTTGTTCTTGCCAATAGCCTAGAACAAGCCAGAAAGGCATTCAAGACGGACGAAGTCGATTTAATTTTGCTGGATATAAATTTACCTGATGGTTCAGGATATGACCTGTGTAGGGAAATTCGTGCATTATCCCGGGTGCCCATCATTTTCTTGACAGCTTTGGATGAGGAGACAAATGTTGTTGCTGGTCTTGATTTGGGAGCAGATGATTATATGACCAAACCGCTGCGTACCAAAGAACTTCTCTCTAGGATGAAAGCCGTATTAAGGCGCAATCATAAGTCCGCGGATGAACCGAATAGATGGATATCCGACGATATTGAAGTTCGAGTTCTAGAAGGAATTGTTCTTAAATACAATCAGGAACTTTTATTGACGGGGCTGGAATACCGGTTGCTCTTGATGTTAATGACTCACCCCAAGCAAATTTGCAGCAGAAGCATCATTCTTAACAGTTTGTGGGATATGTCAGGAGAATTCATTGATAACAACACCCTTTCGGTTCACATCAGAAGGTTAAGAGAGAAGATCGAGGATGTTCCTGCTGTACCGAGATATATCATTACCGTTCGAGGAGTCGGATATAAATGGAATGCAGATGTTATAGGAAGATAAACCATGAATGAATTCGTCCGTAATCCAGAGTGGAAGTCTATTACTGTTAAAGCAATCGTATTACAAGTTATGTTAGCGGTGCTTATGTTCTTTTTTATGAATTATCAAGTCAGTCAGATCAATAAGGCCGTGGTTAATCAAAATGCTGCATTGATTGGTTATGTTTTGAAGCAAGCTCCTCAGCTGGAAAATGAAATTATCCACTTTATCACTCAGGGTGCACAAGAAGATGAAATCGTAGCGGGAAAACGCAGCCTGGCTCAATATGCATACACGGAAGATATGCCCGTAAACGATCAGCCTGTACTCTCGGATAACGCCTTACCCTTCAAAACAGCGGCTCAGGTTTTGCTTTTTAGTATTCCATTTCTGTTGTTATTGGGATGGGAATACCGCAAAATATTTGACAAGATTCGGGCCATAACCTTTGCAGCGGAGCAAGTTGTTGAACGTCAGTTTGATCAGCCGCTTCCGGAGAATGATGAAGGTGACTTTGGCACGTTAGGACGAAACTTTAACGCCATGGCCGAAAGGTTACATAACAGTCTTCGGCAACTCCAACAAGAGAAAACATTTCTACGCAACCTGCTTTCCGATATTTCGCATCAGCTCAAAACGCCGCTGGCAGCTCTCATCGTTTTTAATGAGAATTTGCTGAATGATCCTCATATGAAGGAAGAAATGAGGACGAAATTTCTGGATCGAAGCCGCCTACAACTAGAGCGAATGGAATGGCTGATTATCAGTTTACTGAAGCTGGCACGGGTCGAAGCCGGAGCAATAACGTTCCAGAAAGAACGTGTGAGAGTAAGAGAAATGATCGATCATGCTGTACATTCGTTGCGAATGTTATCCGAGCAAAAGAAGCAGCAAATTCACATTCATGGTGGAGAAGCTATGTATGTTTGGGCGGATGAAGAATGGCTAACAGAAGCCTTAATTAATTTGATTAAAAATGCACTGGAACACACGCCCCTAGAGGGCGCAATCGACGTTACTTTAGAAGAAAATTCGGTATTCCAGACTGTAATCATTCGAGATCGGGGAGAAGGCATTTCCTCAGAAGATTTGCCTCACATTTTTGAACGATTTTATAGCGGGAGAAGCACGGAAAAGCCGCAAAGTCTTGGTATCGGCTTGTCCTTATCCAAGTCCATTATTGAAGAGCAAGGCGGTATGATCACCGTTGTAAGTCAGTTAGGGATAGGAACAGAATTTAGGATTTCCTTTAATAAAGGGGAAAGAAGAGGAAGCTTACAATAACGTAAGCTTCCTCTTCACTTTATTGTAAGCTTCGATCTTTATAATAACAAACATACAAAGTGAAACATTAGCTCAGGAGGTAAATAAGTGGAAATACTAAAAACTGTTAATTTATGCAAGAACTATGGAAGTGCAGAGGCAAAGGTTGAAGCTTTAAAAAATGTAAATTTCTCCGTCCAGCAGGGAGAATTTGTTGCTATCGTAGGAGCCAGTGGATCAGGAAAAAGCACCTTAATGCATCTTCTAGGTGGAGTGGACCGCCCGTCAAGTGGACAAGTCATCATCGATGGTATTGATATTTATGCCAGAAGTGAAGAGGAGCTCGCTGTATTCCGGAGACGGAAAATAGGATTTATTTTCCAATCCTACAACCTGATCCCAGTCTTATCTACAGAGGAAAACATCAAATTACCCATGCTATTGGAGAACAAAAGGGGAGATGATAAGTATGTCCTGGAATTAATGGGGCTATTAGGTCTGACCGAGCGGAGACAACATCTTCCATCCGAATTGTCAGGCGGACAACAGCAAAGAACGGCGATTGGCCGTGCGTTAATTAATAAACCGTCGATTATTTTGGCGGATGAACCTACCGGAAATCTGGACAGTAAAAACAGAAAGGAAATTATGGATTTACTTACGTTTTCCGTTAAAAAATATAATCAGACGTTGATTATGATCACGCACGATATGAATATTGCTAAAGTTGCAGATCGGGTCGTAAGAATCGAAGACGGAGTCCTTCTACAGCCAAATGAGGTGAGTCCGTTTTGAAAAGCTACACAGATCTTACTGGAAAATATTTAAAAGGGCAGAAAAAAAGATCGCTGCTTACGATCTTCGGCATAATCCTGTCCGTTACGCTGCTTACGTCCATTGGTACAATCGGGATGAGCTATTGGGATAAGTCAGTCAGACAAACCCTGCGGGACTTTGGAGATTATCACGTCTCTCTCAATGGTATTTCAGGAGAAGCGGTTCCGAAAGTCAAAAACAACGCAACCGTAAAAAGTGCCGGCGTCATCAGTAGAGAAGGCTATGCTGTCATTAAGGAAGCAAATGAGAAGGAAAAGAAGGAAGATCCGTTTGCCGCACCCTACCGGTACCTGAATGTCAAGGAATATGATGCGAGTGCAATGAACATGCTTCATCCACAGCTAGACTCGGGCAGGTACCCGGAAAATCCGAATGAAATTATCATTCTCTCATCCAGTTTGAGTTATTTTTCTAAACAACCAAAGCTTGGCGAAACGATAACGCTAAACCTTGGAATCCGGAAGGTGGCGTCAACGGGTGAAGACAAAAAGATTAACGGACTTGGCGATTTTGGTTGGGACCTTGACGAGACTTTCCAGGCTCAATCCCAAAAAGAATATACTGTTGTAGGCTTTATGAAGCCGTCAAGCACAGGGAGCTGGTCTTCCAGATACATTTTTCCTGCAATTACTTTCAATGATAACAAAAGCATCGATAACAACAAAAATTACTTTATTTACGTCAAAATGAAATCATTGAATGACATCAAAAAGAAGACGGAAGATTTGATGTCCTCTTTACAGCTGAGTAATGTCGAACAAGGTTCCGCTATGCAACTGGATAGGGAGAGCTATATTGAAAATGTAAGAATTGAGTACAATAATGAACTGCTTAAATTGTATGGCAAAAGCACTTATGAAGGTGTAAATAACAGCTTGACCCTAGCATTCACTGCTGTCATTACGATTATAATGATTTGTACGATTGCCATGATTTATAATATTTTTCATATTTCTGTACTGGAGCGGATTTCACAATTCGGCATGTTAAGATGCATTGGAGCTACACCAGCCCAAATTCGCAAAATTGTACTGCAAGAAGCGGCCCTGCTGAGCTTGATCGGCATCCCCATCGGGATTCTTACGGGAACCCTTTTTATGAAGGTATTGTTTTACAATATCAGCTTATTAACGTTAGGTTTCTTAAATGATATTAGAATGGTCATTTCCGCGCCGGTTCTAATCACTGCCGGTTTATTGGGCTTGCTGAGCGTATTCCTTTCCGCTATTGGACCAGCTAAACAAGCAGCTCGCGTATCGCCTCTCGAAGCCCTGAAAAATGTGGGAAGCACGAAGGTTGAAAAGATCACAAAGATCAAAAAGTCTCTGCTCGTTAAAACGCTGTTTGGCATCGTAGGGCAATTTGCAAGCAGAAATTTACAACGGAACAAGAAACGTTTCCGGATTACAGCCTTTTCCATGATTATTAGTATTATTTTATTTATTGTCTTTAGTGGTTTGGTTGGTTTTATTCAGCAAACAACACAAATCTCGGGTATGCAGTATTCTTATTCGCTTTCCTATAATGGTCCTTCAGGACGAATAGATGATACTGTGTATAAGCATATTGCCAAGCTAAATGCTGTAGAGCAAGCCTATAAATTTTACAATAATCAAGTGATGGCCATTATCCCTAAAGATAAGATCAATCCCAAGTATTATGAATTTAACAAAAATAGGTATGTCGTTTCGGAAGGGGAGGGGTATCGAACCGATAATAACTATCTCACGTCTTACGGGGACAATGGCTTGGATGCTCTGAAATCCAAACTCATCACTGGTAAGATCGACAAAGAGAAAATGAACCAAGAGAACGGCGTTATCGTTCAACAAAAAATAACCATGACCACGGAAGAAGGCAAACAGCTGATTCTCGATCAAACTCGTTTTAAAGTTGGAGATCACATCAAAATTCGAACATTTGACAGAGGTCAAAAAGGATACCAAACCGTGACAGTGGTCGGAATTGTCGATCAGGATTTGTTGTCGAAAGAATATAACAGTAGTCATGTTGTTTCATTCATTACGACGCCGAAAGTATACTCTAATATTATGGGTAGCGATATTTATTCTAGAATATTTATCCTTGCTAAACCCGAGATATCGAACCATATGATAACAGACTATTTGAAATCATTACCTGAGAAAGACGCCGGATTTAATTACACTGATAAAGTGGAAGAGCTTGCCCAAGCTAAAAATGACGCAAAGACTTTTAGTATCTTCTTTTACGGTTTTATCGGTGTCATTGTTCTAATTGCTTTTTTGAACATTATCAATACAGTAAGTACGAATCTAATTCTTCGTACGAATGAATTTGCAACCCTCAAGGCCATCGGCATGACCCGGAAGGAAGTGAGGAAAATGATTATTTTAGAAGGCGTATTTTATGGATTGTTTTCCGCTGTAATTGGAATTATCCTGGGGACAGCGCTGGATTACGGAATACATCTTCTCTTCACGGGTGCTTTAGATGCAGATTGGGTGTTCCCGTGGTACAGTATCGGCATCGCTTTCGCGGGATCAATGATCACAACGATCCTTGCAACGATTGGGCCAATGTACAGGCTGAATAAAGTTAGTATTGCAGATGCTCTCCGGAGTGTGAATTAGGGTGGTGGGTTTAAAAAATTCCATTACAATAGAATCCTCTTGTTCGCAAATTAATCTATAAGGTAGCCATTCCTGTAGTGTATTAATTAGCGGTTTGAAACCAAAAAGCACCGCCATCGACTATCGGGGGATTGAACTTGGAATGGACTGTGTATTCTCAAATACGCGAGCTGGCCTGGAGCAACTGGTTCAGTGGATGATGGAGCTCCAGCAAAAGCATGCCAAGAGCGACGTCCTCTTCGGCATGGAGCCCGCCGGACACTACTGGTTTAACCTGGCCGAGTATTTGGGATAGCACGGCATTCCATTAGTCATTGTCATTGCCGATCTAGTATATAACAACAATATAAGTACAGATCAAAAGATCAGTCATGCGTCTAGCACGAGACATCACAACTCACGAATAAATAAAGCTTGACGGAATCTAAGAACTGCATTATATTCAATTTATCAATTGATTAATAACAAAACTCGATTTGTGGTACTATTTATTACACTTGTTATAAAAGGAGGTAATCGAAATACAAGGAAAACTTCCACAGAATTGTCCGCAGAGTCTGAAATCAGAATTTTATGCGGCTCATAAAATGTGTTAGTGTGATATTCAATTTTTCGGATTAATCTACCTATCAGTAGGTAAAATCGTACAATGTAATTAATAAAAAGGAGATGAACCAAATGAAATTTGAAAATAAAACAGTTATTGTTACCGGTGGAGGAACAGGAATAGGAAGGGCTGCTGCGCAAAGATTTTTTGAAGAAGGTGCGAATGTTATCATTAACGGCCGTCGTGAAGACGTTCTGAGAAAAACTGCTCTGGAAATTGATCCTACTGGCAAAAAGGTATTGGCAGTTGCGGGAGATATTAGTCGACTGGAGACATCCAAGAGACTGGTTCAAGTGGCTACGGATGCTTTTGGTGGCATAGATGTGCTGGTGAACAATACTGGTAAGTTTAACCCAACACCTTTCCTGGATCATTCGCCAGAAGATTTGCAATCTTATCTGGATACGATTGTAAAAGGAACGTTTTATCCTTCCCAGTCTGTCATTCCTGAAATGAAAAAAAGAGGGGGAGGCGCAATTGTTAATACAGGTTCAATGTGGGCAACCCAAGCAGTAGAATCAACACCGTCATCGGCATACTCAGCAGCGATGGCAGGTAGGCATGCCCTGACTCGAAACTTGGCGATTGAGTTTGCCGGAGATAATATTAGGGTGAATGCTGTAGCACCTGCTGTTGTTGAAACGCCTATCTATAACACCTTTATGAGTGAAGAAGAAGTGGCCAAAGTACTTCCAAGCTTTAACGCATTCCATCCCATTGGACGAAATGGGACTCCATTGGACGTTGCGGAAGCTATACTGTTTCTCGCCAGTGACTCTGCTGCATGGATTACTGGTGTAGTTATGCCATTAGATGGTGGGGTTACAGCTCGTTTGAGATAATTTTATTAGAAGAAAGATGAGGAGATATCAAATGAATAATAATCGCGGGCTTATTAACGGACTCGACGTAGATGCTCTGAAGCAGTTTGCAGGAGCGGTAGCGCAGAACTCAAAGGATGGAATAGCGCAATTTCAAGTGACAACAGAGTGGACTGGGGGAACCAATTCAGCCTCGTCCATTAAAGAAATGATGCTTGGTGAGCAAAAGCTTGAACGGGATTTTCAGATTCTAATCGATGAACCAGCCGAGTTATTGGGAGCGAATCTAGCTGCTAACCCACAGGAGTATCTAATGGCAGCACTTAACGCTTGTATGATTGTTGGTTATGTTGCGGCAGCTTCATTAGAGAATGTCCATCTGAAATCTTTGAAAATTCATACCAAAGGCCAATTGGATCTTCGCGGATTTCTTGGCCTAGACGAGAACATTAAACCTGGATATGAAGAACTGCAGTATAAAGTAGTTGTGTCGGGGGACGGGACGCAAGAGCAATGGAACCGAATTCATGAGACGGTCATACGCACATCCCCGAACCGCTGGAATATTGCTAATGCCATCCAACTCAATAGTGAATTTGTGATTGAATAATACTCCATAGAATAGGGGCATCTCTGATTGAATCGAAATAAAGAGCGCTTCTTTAGGTGCTCTTTATTTCTGGTCGGATCATTAGGTAGAGGAGAATGGACAAATGAAAACAATTGCTATCATTGGTGCTGGACCGGGTCTTGGTTTCTCATTGGCCAAGACTTTTGGAAGGCAAGGGTTCCGTATTGCTATGGTTTCAAGGACACAGGAGAAGCTGGATCAATATGCTGATCAGCTCAACAAAATGGGGATAGAAGCTCAGGGGTTTGCTGCCGATATTACAAACAAAATACAGCTAACAAGGGCATTTCAACATATTAAAGATACGTTCGGTTCAATAGATGTCATGGAGTATAGCCCGCATAATGGAAGTGTTTCTGTAACACCTGTTCTGGATACGACAGACGATAGCGTTCTTCAAATTTTTAACAATGTTGTCATTGGTGCCATCAACTCTGCAAGACAAGTTATTCCGGAAATGACAGTTCGAGGCGAAGGGGCGCTTCTTTTCACAAGTGATCTTTCAGCCATGAGCCCAAGCCACCTGTTCGGCAATACAGGTATAGCCATGTCAGGACTCCGAAACTATATCCTTAATTTACACGAACGTTTGCTTCCTCTCGGGGTATATGTCGGACATTTATCCATAAGTCCTTTGATTAAGAAGGGTACTGGCTTTGACCCGGATCTGGTAGCGGAGGCTTGGTACAATCTTTATGAGAAAAGAACAAAGGCAGAAGAAACGTTTCCTAAGAGTATCATGGAAATTTTAAATTGAATTTTATATACGATAAAATTCCTCTGACACGAACATGGACTTACGGGGTTGACGGGATTGTATTTCAGCGCTATAATTCAATTAATCGATTGAATAATTGATAATATAAATGAGGAGGGTTCTGTTCATGGGAGCAGTAACTTTAACAAAAAAAACTTTTGAATCTAATATTAACACCGGTGTAACGTTAGTCGATTTTTGGGCACCATGGTGCGGACCTTGTCAAGTGCAACTTCCCATCGTAAATGAGCTGGCTGACGAGTTAGCGGGACAGGCGACTCTTGGCAAAGTTAACGTTGATGAAGAAACCGAATTGGCTTCACAGTATGGAGTTAGAAGCATTCCTACACTGCTATTATTTAAAGATGGGAAATTGTCTGAGACAATGGTGGGGATCACTCCAAAGCAAGCTCTTAGAGAAAAAATCTTAGGGTTAGTGAAGTAATTAATTAAGAAGAAAACGGCGGTTTTGATGTATCAGACCCGTCGTTTTTCTGCAAATAATGATAACGTGCATAAAGTTTTGGATTGCTGTTTTTTAATTGGACATAATAATCTGCAACAAAAAGGGGGGGACAATATGGAAAAAAGATGCCCAGAATCAGATATTAAAGAACGTTTATATCAGCAATTTGCTCGAATTGGAAAATGTTTATCCAGTGACAAAAGACTAGAAATCATGGACCTTTTATCGAATGGACCAAAATCGGTTGAAGGTTTGGCTACACAGACTGGCATGAGTGTTGCGAACGTTTCCCGCCATCTACAGATTTTACTGGATGCGAAGTTGGTTAAGAGCTACAAGAAAGGTACGTACGTCATATATAGCATTAGTGATCCATCGGTTACACATTTCTTAACTTCATTGTGGAATTTGTGCGAGGATAGACTCGCTGACATAAAACAGATTAAAGATGAGCTGGAAAGACAATATGAAGGTGTTCATAGTATTTCGAAACACGACTTATTGGCCAAAATGAAGCAGGGAAAAGTAATTCTCTTAGATATTCGACCCGCTGAGGAATATGAATCATCTCATATTCCAGGTGCCATCTCTGTACCCTTTGAACATTTGGAAGAATACCTGAAAACAATAAATAAAGCTGATGTAGAGCTTGCAGCATACTGTCGTGGCCCATACTGCTCTATTACATCCCAAGCTGTTGATTATATACAAAAACAGGGCTTTAAAGCTTATCGTGTAGAAGAAGGAACCAGGGAGTGGAATGCTTGCGATGAAGAGTAGGGAATTTAAAGGATGGAGTAAATACAGGATGGAATTCTTAATTCCTAAATGCTTAAGTCGTGTTTCAGGGTGGGATGACAAATGATTATTACTATGCTATTAGCTTTTCTTATAATTTACAGGCTTATTCAACATTTCCGCTTCCTTTGTGGAGTGACCATCTTATCTTTGAAATCAAGCGAAATCCAGGTGCCTGATCCTATCAAATTACTTGACATTAGAGATGTATCCGACTTTGATAAAGGGCATGTACCGGAATCCATTAATATATCCCTGGGTCGATTGCCCTTTGTTTGGGAAAAGGATTTGTCTCCAAAGGACAGCGTAGTCATATTGACCGGCCAATATCTGAAAGGGAAAAAGGCGACCCGCATTTTACAAAAACGGGGATTCCAGGATCTGTACTTAGTAGTAGCTCCTGTTTCTCAATTAATGGATCGGGTTCATAAAAGTCATTCGGAAAAGACTATTGTATTTCCAGAAAGACGGGTGATTAACAATGAATGTCCAAGAAATTACTTCCGTGGGAGAAATCGATACTTTTATTCAAAATAACCGATTCAGCATGTTGTATGTATCCCAAGAGGATTGTAATGTATGTCATGCGATTTATCCCAAACTCAAAGAATTGCTCAGTAACTTTCCCGAAATAAAGCTTGCGCACGTAGATGCCCGTCGGGTAGGGGAGGTCGCAGGTAAATTTTTGATTTTTACAGTTCCTACGATCATGATGTTTCTTGACCAGAAAGAATATCTTCGTGAAGGAAGGTTTGTTCAGTTTGAACAATTAGAAAGAAAGTTACAACAACTGCACAATGTGATATGACTTCTAAAGCATGTCAACATGAATATTAAAATATTCAAAAGGATGGATAAAAAGAATGAAGAACCCGGTGATAATTATTGGTGCAGGTTTAAGCGGCCTGCGGGCAGCCACTTTACTTAAGGAGCAAGGTCTTGAATGTAGGATTTTGGAGGCTCGAAACAGGATTGGAGGCAGGGCTTTGAGTTCCCTGAGTCCCGATTATCCTGAATTGGGGAAATTCGATCTTGGACCCACCTGGTTCTGGCCGCGATATGAGCGTACAATCACCCGTCTCGTTCAAGAACTGCACCTGGAAACTTTCGAACAGCACACCGAAGGGGCCATGTTATTTGAGCGTTATAAAAACCAAGCACCTGAGCGCCATATCCTCCCGGTTCACTCCATGGAAAGATCATTGCGGTTTGCAGGAGGGGTGCAATCTTTAATTGACGCGTTGGCTAGCAAGCTGCCACCAGAGATCTTTGAATTAGAAACACGTGTCACGGCAATTGAATTGAATGATCCCGACTTCATCACGGTTCAAGCAGAACTTGCAGATGGGCATACCAAACAATTTACTGCAAGTGCTGTTATTCTGGCATTACCGCCTCGGCTTATTGCACGGCATATTCATTTTGTTCCTGAACTTCCTCCTGAACTGAAAGCAACCCTTATCAACAAACCGACATGGATGGCAGGACAAGCCAAAGCAATAGCTGTCTATGATTATCCTTTTTGGAGAGAAGACGGCCTTTCGGGTTTTGCATCGAGTTGGTTAGGACCTTTGCAAGAAATTCATGATACTTCGCCTAACACAGGCTCGGGTGCATTATTTGGTTTCTTTGGGATGTCCGCGAAAGACCGCCATATGCTAGGGGAAAAGCTGGTTTTAGAACAGGTCATGGAACAGTTGGTTAGGCTTTTCGGCCCTTCGGCCAAAAATGCAAGGACTGTTCTTTATAAAGATTGGTCTGAGGATTCTGAAACGGCAGTATCCGAAGACAGTATTCCACTACAAGATTTCCCGGTTTATGGAGAACCGCCTGTAGTTGGTATATGGGAAAACAAAATGGTGTTCGCTGGAACAGAAGCAAGTCCAGAGCATGGCGGTCATCTAGAAGGCGCACTCCAGTCAGCTGAACTTGCAGTCTTGAAGATTATTGCCCAAAAAACTAGTTAATATATTATTCAATTAAGTAATTGAATAATTGTTTTATTTATTCTATGCTAAGGAAGTCCAAACCTTAAAAAAACTATAGGAGGTCCTATTGGTGAAGATGATGAGAGCTATACAAGTGCCTGCCAAAGGTGAAAAAATGAAATTAGTTGAGGTTCCGGTTCCGCAGCCTGCAGAAGGACAAGTACTGCTCCGTGTTGAAGCTTGCGGGGTATGCAATGGAGACTCGATGGCTATTGGAGGTTTGGCCTCGGAATATCCCCGTATACCTGGACATGAAGTGATTGGAATCGTTGAAGAGCTTGGAGCGGGTGCAACGAAGTGGAAGATTGGTGAACGTGTCGGTATTGGATGGCATGGGGGACATAGCCATGTAACGGGATTAACGATTGACGGTGGTTATGCTGAATATATGGTTGCTTACCAGGATAGTTTGTCCAGTATTCCGCATGAAATTTCGGTGTTGGAAGCTGCTCCACTGATGTGTGCTGGTGAAACGACCTTCAGTGCCATCAGAAACAGTAAAGCTCGGCCTGGTGATCTGGTAGCTATTCAGGGTATCGGCGGGCTGGGGCACCTTGCGGTTCAATACGCAAACAAGGCAGGATATCGCACAGTGGCTATCTCTCGAGGAAGTGATAAAGAAAATCTTGTACGTCAACTTGGAGCGCATCATTATATTGATTCGGAAAAAGAAGATCCTGCAAAGGCACTACAAGCTTTAGGAGGAGCAAAGGTCATCCTTGCTACTGCACCAAACGCAAAAGCTATTTCATCTCTGATAAACGGGTTGGGTCAAGATAGCGAACTAATCATTGTGGCGGGTTCTGGTGAGCAATTGGAATTGTCGGCGATGGACTTTTTGAAAGGTCCTAACACTGTAAAAGGTTCGTTTACAGGCGGAGCGAAAGAAATTCAAGCAACGATTAATTTTAGTGTTCTTACCGATATTCGTCCCATGATTGAAACATTCCCATTAGATCGTGCTAGCGAAGCATACGATAAAATGATGTCAGCTTCGACTCGATTCCGTGCTGTTCTGAATATTTCCGAGTGAAAATCTTGTGAAATTTGAAGCATTATTAGCTGAAATAGCCAAACTCGATTCCGAATAAATCAAAAGAGATCATTACAAAATCGGCAATACTTGTGGCAGAGTATTGCCGATTTTGTAGATCAATTACTTTACCTATCCAATCTATAAAGGAGTGATATTGTGCTAGAACAAGGAGCAGTAGCAAAGAATAAGAACGAGAACCAAGAGAGGAAATGGAGCCTTGAAATTTGGGGACTTCTTCTGATCGTCTCAGGGGCGCTATTCCTTGATGGAGTCGATTTATCCATGGTTAACATTGCCTTACCTTCAATTGGTAACGAACTTCATCTTTCCACGGGATCGTTGCAATGGATTGTAAATGCCTACATTCTAGGGTACGGCGGATTTCTGCTCTTAGGGGGCCGTGTAGCCGACTTACTTGGCCGGCGTCAAGTATTTCTGACTGCAGTTGCTGTGTTTGGTTTGGCATCGATTGTCAGTTCTTTCATGAGTAATGAGATCGCACTTATCGGTTTGAGACTCCTTAAAGGGATTGCAGCGGGGTTCACGGTACCTGCGGGAATGTCCATTGTAAGCACCTCATTTGCAGCAGGACCTGACCGAATGCGTGCACTTAGTATTTACTCCATCATTGGGATGACCGGTTTTGCCTTAGGGCTTGTATTCGGAGGGCTTCTCACAGAAATTGGATGGCGCTTTACTTTGTTGGCTCCTGGTCCGGTCGCTCTTATTCTTTTACTTGCCGGCTTAAAACTGGTGCCACATGCTTCTAGAGAACGTGTGACCATGAAGCAGTTTGATCTCTGGGGTTCACTTACAATTACAGCTTCATTGTTAGTGTTGGTATACGCACTTGTAGAGGCTCCTGCTAAAGGGTGGACTTCTATTACGACGATTCTTCTGATCATTGCCAGCGTTGTGTTGTTGTTTGCCTTTATACTTGTAGAGAGACGACATCCTCAGCCTCTGGTGCGGCTTGGTATTTTCCGTTCAATGTCGCTAGTCAATGCAAATTTTGCCGCAATGATGCTGCTGGGAAGCTTTATGTCCTTCCAATTTATTGCAACTCTATATTTACAAGATTCACTAAGTTGGTCACCACTTTGGGTGGCTTTGGCATTTTTGCCTTCAAGTTTATTTCAGGTCGTTTTTGGCCCGCGTATTGACCGTGTGATGAAGCGAATAGGTACACCCATGGCAATTCTGATTGGCTTAGTGCTGGTTTCAATCGCATACCTTTTATTTTTCCGGGTCGACCCTGCGTTGCCGTACTGGAATTTCCTCCTGCCAACCATGATCTTAATTGGTATTGGCTTTGTGTTTGCTTTCCCAGGGGTAAATATCCAGGCGACTCATAATGTCATTCCTGTAGAACAAGGATTGGCTTCAGGACTTGTCAATACCAGCTTGCAGATTGGCGGCGCTATCTCTTTAGCTGTCATAACCGCTGTGCTCAATAGCTCGCATGAACCGATGGAGTCCAATCAACTTTTACCTAATATGTACGTGGCAATCGCCATTGTAGCAGGACTAGCTCTGGCAGGAGTTTTGTCATCGGTGATCTACCTTGTTCAGTTGCATCGGGCGAATAAAAAGGGTTAATTGTATTGAAAAGATATAATACGAACTTGACAATCTATCTACTAGTAGGTAAAATAAAATCAATCCAGTGAAATTCTCTTGGATATCAAAATGGTATACAGCCGATTGAATACATCGGCGTTTCTATGACAAGAATACAAAAAAATGAATAGAGGAGATGTAATAAATGAAATTCGAAAATAAAACAGTCATCGTCACAGGCGGCGGAACCGGTATTGGCAAGAAAACAGCACAACGTTTTTTTGAAGAAGGTGCAAACGTAATTATTAACGGCCGCCGGCAAGATGTATTATCACAGACAGCCTTGGAAATTGACCCTTCAGGTAAGCGGGTACTGGCTGTAACCGGCGATATCAGTCTGCCCGAAACCTCTAAGAAACTGGTTCAAGCCGCTGTTGATGCCTTTGGAGGAATTGATATTCTGGTGAATAATACTGGTAAATTTGTTCCAACGCCTGTGCTTGAGCACACACCCGAGGATTTGCAATCGTATCTGGATACGATCGTGAAGGGAACATTCTTTCCTTCACAAGCCGTGATCCCGGAAATGAAGAAAAGAGGAGGAGGAGCCATCGTAAACACGGGTTCGATGTGGGCACTCCAAGCCGTTGAATCCACTCCATCTGCTGCTTATTCCGCGGCGATGGCAGGCCGTCACGCATTAACTCGCAACTTGGCTGTTGAACTTGCCGGTGATCAGATTCGGGTGAATGCTGTAGCACCTGCTGTAGTCGAAACTCCAATCTACAACAGCTTTATGACCGAGAAAGAAGTTGCTGAAGTACTGCCAACCTTTAATGCGTTCCATCCTCTTGGACGTAACGGAACTCCTGCAGACGTTGCTGAAGCGATTCTGTTCCTTGCCAGTGATTCGGCTTCATGGATTACAGGCGTCGTCCTTCCTCTTGATGGCGGAGTTACAGCCCGCCTTAGATAAGTAATTCTGTTTCTTATGAGTCAATCACATCATGTGGTTGGCTTTTTATTAAACTGAAAAAGGAGGAAACCGTCTTGACAGTATATTTACCGAATGGTAGATTTCTTTTATGAATACAAATAAAAATACATTACAAAAAATTATGGATATAGGGCTTACATTAGTCCAGGAACGTGGATATAACGGTTTTAGCTATGCTGATATCGCGGAAGCTATAGGTATTCGCAAAGCAAGCATACATTATCACTTTCCTTCCAAACAAGATCTGGTACAAGCCGTCCTTCTCCGATATCGCAAAGAGTTTATGGATAAGCTACAGCATATCAGCGATCAGCCACATAGTTGTTTGCAAAATATTCAGCTTTTTTTTGGTCTATACCGTGATACGCTGGAGAATAACACCAAGCTTTGTCTATGCTCAATGATGGCAGCAGAGTTGAATTCATTCCCACCGGAAATCCGTGAGGAACTGAATATGTTTTTTGACGCAAACGCAGTCTGGCTGGAACATGTGTTAGATCAAGGGAAAAAATCAGGGGAATTCACTTTTTCTATGAGTGCAATGGAACAGGCAAAAACAATTGTAGCTTTTGTTCAAGGTGCGCAGTTATTATCTAGATCTTCTGGTGATATTGGGTATTACGACTCACTCGTTACTAATTATATGGCGATTCTAACCCCGGTTAATCTACTCTAAATGAATATTCAACCTGGTTACGCTGTTATTCCATGTTAGCGTATGTGTAATAGAGGTCAATAAAACCACTTGTTCAATATGAACAAGTGGTTTTTTATACTTACCAAAAAAGACTTCAGAGCCATGTAGCAGCAGCCCCGAAGTCTTATTTGTGGGTTTCGAATTGAAAAGACTAATCCTGCAACCCGTAAGTTTTCTTAGTTTAATGCAACTGAAAATGCTCCTGCCACTCATTTAGACCCTCATCCATGCGATATGCCTTGAACCCCTCAGAATGTAATTTTTGTGCTGCCAAGGCTGAGTATACACATAGCGGGCCTCTGCAATACGCGATAATCTCTGCGTCTTTGGGTAATTCCTGTATTAATCCCTCTAACTCTTCCATCGGCATCGAAATGGCTCCCGCAATATGCTCCATCTCATACTCTTCTTTGGGACGTAAATCCACCAGAAGTATGGAATCGTTATTTAGCTTCTGCATAACCTCATCCATCGTAAGGGTTTGAACATCATTAAGGTTATTCAAGAAGTCATCTTTCATCCTGCCGATGTCCGGGAGTTGTTTTTCGCTGATTCGCCATAAAGACGAAAGAAATTCTATGATTTCTGGATCGGCCAACGAATAGATCACGTAAGTCCCTTTTTTTGTGAACTTAACCAGTTTGGCATCAAGCAGAACTTGAAGATGGCGGGATACGTTCGCAATATTCATCTCTGTGCAAGCCGCTAATTTTTCTACTGTTTTAGAACCCTGTGATAGCACATTCAAGATCTCAAGACGCTTGTCACTGGACAAACATTTTCCGATTCTGGCTAATTGTTTATAGAGATCTTCCTTAAAAACCTTCGCAGAGTTTAGCATATCTTCCATCATTATCAACCTCGTTTCTCTTCGTATTGTATAGATGTTCTACTATTTATTTTTCCGAGCGTTTGGTCAATCAATTGAATATTAGAATTTTAACATGTAGCCGATTGTAGTCAAGTGAAAAAAATGTAATTTGACAAAGTTTATAGGAATACACCCATTTCGAAAGTGTGAACACAGTGATCTTGTTCTATAAAAGTATCTGATATCGACTTGACGAATAGAGAGCAATAAAATATAATTCAATTGTTCGATTGATTATTAGATTTTAATAATTAATCAAACCTACAAAAAAACTGGAGGTACGAGTCCTATGCAAAAAGCTTATCTTCAAATTACATTGAAAGTGAATGTACCAGAACGCGAGGCAGCAGCAAATGTTTATATGGCATATAAGGAGCCTTTCCTTTCAGGTATTACTGGTGCTGTGTCAAAGGAACTACTAGTACGTGACGAAGACGTTCAAGTTCTGCACGGCTTCCGTAGTGAAGCAGACGCCAAAGCCTACCTGGAAAGTGATTTGTTCAATAAGGATGTTGTAGCTGGACTTAATGATCTGCTGCAAGCTGACCCCGAAGTTCGGATTTATAGTACTCTCTAAGAAATATGAACTCGAACTAAAAATGGACGATCAAGAAAAGCCGACACTGCGATTTTGCTCTGTCGGTTTCTTTTAACGATCCAAAGAGTAACAATGGAGCAGTTCAATGTAGGTGTATGAGCAAGCTGTATCCCCCGTGTTGACGAATAAGAATTTAAATGCTATAATTCAATTAATCAATTGAATAGTAAATAAATTGACGGACACAGTTCATATAAACGACTGTTCCATCAACATTGGAGGGATAGAGCATGTACAAATCTGTAATTGTTGGCACAGGTCCAGCCGGACTGACCGCTGCGATCTACCTGGCCAGAGCGAATATGAGTCCACTCGTTATTGAGGGACCCGAACCTGGTGGACAGTTAACAACAACAACTGAAATTGAAAATTACCCTGGATTCCCAGAAGGCATCATGGGTCCTGAGCTAATGGATAACATGCGGAAACAAGCGGAGCGTTTTGGGGTAACATTTTTTACGGGTTGGGTTAATGAAGTGGATTTGAAAAACCGTCCGTTTAAACTCCAAGTGGAGGGCAAAGGTGCAATTGTTACTGAAACTCTGATCATTTCAACGGGTGCCAGCGCGAAATATTTAGGAATACCGGGTGAAGCAGAAAACGTAGGCCGGGGAGTTAGTACTTGTGCCACTTGTGACGGATTTTTCTTTCGGAATAAGGAACTCATTGTAGTGGGTGGAGGCGATACTGCATTGGAAGAAGCAAACTTTCTAACGCGATTTGCCTCCAAAGTAACTCTAGTGCATCGTCGAGAAGAACTAAGAGCCTCAAAAATTATACAAGATCGCGCTCGTTCAAACCCTAAAATTGAGTGGGCTTTAAACAAGACCCCTCTTGAAGTGGTTGCCGGACAAAGTGGAGTGACCGGATTGAAAGTCCTAAACAATGTCTCAGGTGATGAGGAAATTCTAGCTGCAAATGGTGTGTTTGTAGCTATCGGGCATCATCCTAATACCGGATTTTTGAATAAACAAATTGAAACGGATGAAAACGGCTATATAGTTACAGAACCCGGCACTTCCATGACAAATATCTCAGGTGTGTTTGCTTGTGGAGATGTACAGGATACCCGCTATCGTCAAGCGATTACTGCAGCTGGGAGTGGAGCCATGGCAGCCATGGACAGCGAGAAATTCATCGATTCTTTGGAACCACTATTAATAGTTAAATGAATAAATAAATTATTATAGGGAGTAGATTCGAATGGCAGATCAAAAAATTAATATGAATACAGTTTGGTACAAAGATGCAAAAGGCGATGGACGTATAAAAAGTGACAACTTGAAAACGCAAATTGCCATCCCTGTTCCTAAAGGAGGAAGTGGTGAAGGGGCTGAACCGCAACAACTCCTCATGTCCTCTGCCGTTGCTTGTTATACTATGACACTGGCGTACATGCTAGATCGCAAAAAAGTGCCCATTGCCGGATTCTTCATGGATACTGAGGGGAACATAGCCAAAGGGGATCAACTGAGTATCACACATCGCCCTCATGTTGTTTTGAACTCGGGAGCATCAAATGAGGATGTCACTATGGCAGAAGCCTTGATTCTACAAGCTGAAAAAGACTGCCATATTGGTCAACTGCTTGTAAAAGCAGGGGTTCCCGTAGGTACCGAGGGTAAGGTGTCGATTGATTCTGGAGATGATCTGACCACCAACTATATTGAAGAGCACCGATTGGTATGGTGAATTCGATCGGTTCATGCGAAAGGAGCTGCTAATATGAGAAAAGTTTCATCGAAGTCAGAATTTGATTCAGCGATTAACTCCCCAAAACTCACGGTTGCTGTGTTTAAAGCAGACTGGTGTGGGGACTGTAAGTTCATTGATCCATTCATGCCAGATGTTGAAGGGGAATTCGCAAAGGATCTGAATCTCATCGAGGTGGATGTAGACCATGTAGGCACAGTGAGTGAAGAACAAAACATCTTGGGTATTCCAAGCTTTGTTGCCTACGCTGACGGCAGTGAGCTTACCCGCTATGTCAACAAATTGCGTAAATCGCGGGAAGAGATTGAACAATTTCTGCAACGTGCAGTTGAGGAATATAACACACGGACCTGACGAATTGGCGGGAGTAATACCTTATTGTGCTTCAGGCTACATGACAGGTTCTAATTCCTAGATGACAGCGGCAGATATCTCAATAGAGATTCTGCCGCTTGTTTTTCGTAGACATTATGCAACAAATCTCTGTTTTTCAAAATAGGATTAAAGGGTGGAAAGGGTTATGTCGGGATCTAGCTCAAGCTCCAGAAATAGTAATCATATAAGTCGTTACAAATGGATTGCGCTCTTTTGGATTGCTCTGGCCGAATTGTTTGCTTTAAGCCTTTGGTTTAGTGCTTCAGCAGTACTTCCTCAATTGGAAAAGGAATGGGGGATGGATGCTGTCAGGCTCTTGGATGACCACATCTGTACAGATCGGATTTATTATCGGGGCAGTGGTCATAGCCTTGTCGGGTATTTCGGATCGTTTCGATCCAAGACACATCTTTGCAATTGCTTCTGTATTTGGGGCCATTGTAAATGGTTTGTTTTCACTCAGCTCAGGAACTACCACGGGATTGATTTTGCGTTTCTTTACTGGTATAGCGATGGCTAGTATTTATCCTATAGCCGTGAAGTTATGTCGGTTCTGTAGTTGGAGGATGGGTTTCTGAAAAAATAGGAAAAGAGCGGCTCTCCATACTCGCATTGCTGATTAGTTCACTTTGTTCCCTAACGATTGGCTTTACATTCAACGCTCCAATTTGGATAACCGTTAGCGTTGCCTCCATTTGGGGCATGGCGATTATTGCAGATTCTGCCCAATTTTCAGCTTTAGTCGCAGACTTTTCAAAACCAGAAAGCCTGGGAACAAGTTTAACGTTTCAAATGGCTATTGGGTTTGCAGTTACCATCATTTCGATATACTTCATTCCTGTCCTAGTGAACATAGTAGGGTGGAAATGGGCATTTTCAGCACTTTCCATCGGTCCCATTTTGGGAATATGGGCAATGATTTCCTTGATTCGCTATGAAAGAGGTTAACAAATGATTTGTTACTAAGGATGGATTCAAGGCTTTTTACATAGTGACCTAAAAAAAGAAAAAGATCGGCTTTCCATGCAAATGAATAGAGTTGCGGCAAACAGTAGGATAAGGCCTTTTTTTATATTGGATTGCTCATATATTCTCAAGAGGGTTAATCGATTTGCAGTTCAGCTATGGAGTAAAGAACAGCCGTTCCGCTGATTTTCACACGGTCTTTTTGCAGCTGGCAGTAAAGGGTACCCCCACGCTTGGACCGCTGTCTTGCTACCATACTCTGCTTGCCCAAACGTTCTGCCCAGTATGGGATAAGGTTACAGTGTGCTGAACCGCATACAGGATCTTCATTCACATTCAATTTTGGGAAAAAGCTCCTGGACGCAAAATCATATTGAGTGCTTTTAGCGGTTACCGTTGCTCCTAATCCATCTGGTAAATTTTTCAATTTGGAGAAGTCCGGTTTCAGGTTTCGAACCTGATCTTCAGTCTCCAATACGAACATCAGGTCTCTGCTCAGATAGGTCTCGAGAGGGGTTACACCAAGAGCCTCTACCATATCAGGAGTGAATGTGAACGGTTCCGGCATCCGGCTTGGGAAATCCATCTCATACAATTCATTCTTTTTAATGACCGTCAATTCCCCACCTAAACTGTGAAAAGTAAATTGTTCAACATCAGGTTCATAGTAGTTGGCGATAACAAAAGCGGTAGCCAGAGTGGCATGACCACAAAGTTCAATTTCTTCAGCAGGTGTAAACCATCTTAGACGATAGTGATCTTCTTCTTTGACGGCGAAAGCTGTTTCGGAAAGGTTATTTTCTGAAGCAATTTGCTGCATTAATTCATCGGATATCCATTGCTCCATAATGCATACACCGGCAGGATTCCCCTCAAAAACCTTCTCTGCAAATGCATCTACTACATAGCATTTCATCTGTATTCCCCCTGATCATAAGTTATTGATATGAATTACTGTACACTGTAAATTGTATGGCTTCAATGGTATTATTGTATGCAATACAATCTTTGGAGGATGTTATGCCGATAAATTCATTTGAAAATTACCCGATGAGCTGGACGCCGGAGCGTAAGAAGCTTGTGCCCCCTATTTACCGTTCGATTGCCACTCTGCTTGAGTATGACATTATCAATGGCTTTCTGGCACCGGATACCAAGCTGCCGCCTCAACGGGAACTAGCGGATTATCTGGATGTGAATCTGAGTACCATTACGCGTGCTTTTAAGATATGTGAAGTTAAAGGGCTGATTTATGCAGTGATAGGCAGAGGTACGTTTGTTACTCCCAATGTTCGTAACGCTATTTTTCTGGAAGAGCATTTAGAACATAACCAGTATATCGAAATGGGAATCATTAAACCGCTGGACAGCTCAAACACGATGGTTGCAGATACCATTAGAAGTATTGCCGGAAAAGACTACTTGCAGAACCTGCTGGATTACAGTCATCCGCTGGGTATGCCTTATCACAGAATGGCTGCTAGGAAATGGATACAGAATTTTTCGCTGGACGTTCATGTAGACAACATTGCCATCACATCTGGAGGTCAGAATGCACTGACGCTGATTTTGGCGTCTTTGTTTCATCCTGGAGATAAAATAGCCGTAGACAGGTATACTTATCCGAATTTTATCGAGCTGGCGAATATATTGAACATTCAGCTTGTTCCGATTGAAGGAGATGATTGGGGGATGCTGCCGGATCGCCTGGAAACGGCCTGTGGAATGAATACAATTCGTGGCATCTATCTAGTCCCATCATGCAACAACCCCACAGCCGTCATGATGGATACGAAGCGCAGACAAGAAATCGCAAATGTGATAAAAAGAAACAATCTTTTACTCATAGAAGATGACATCTATGCGTTCCTTGCCCCTCACTATTTGCCTGTTTCTCACTGGGTACCGGACAATTTTCTCTACATTTCAAGCATAGCCAAGTCGCTCAGCTCCGGGATACGTGTGGCTTTTCTAGCGTACGCTAACTCTTTTAAAGAGAAACTGACGTACGCGATTTTCAACATGAACATCAAAACGTCTGCCTTAAATGCTGAAGTTATCACTGAATTAATTCATACGGGAAACGCAGAAAGGATTGTTAAGGAGAAGATCGCTATCGCTAAGGAACGCAACAACCTATTTCAACAGTATTTCCAAATCTGCAATCCGCATGAAAATCCATTCAGCTTTTTTAGATGGCTTCCGTTATCCGGGCATCACGGGCAGCGGCAGTTTGAAGAGAGCGCATTGGCACATGGCATTCGGGTGTATCACTCCGACCGTTTCTCTACTAAAAAGGACGAGTCCAGTCAGTTCGTCCGAATTTCGCTGACTTCTCCCAACGATATCACTGAGTTGAATGAAGGACTTCGTTTGCTAAAGCGTTTATTAAATGAAGGAAAGAATGCTTAACAAATCGCGAGCTCTTAACGAATAAGCAACCGAATTAATATAGTAAGAATGGGTATGCTAATTTAGCAAGAATGGAATTTCTTGATTCCCATGAAAGGGTGAGACCATCATCATGCTGTATAAGGTCATGGCTTATCTTATTAAACCGGACATCTGGTTAGGCGCTTTTTTCTCCTTCGCTTTTCCATTTGGAGTATCAAGAGTATTTCATTGGTTGGAAAGAGGAAGTAGGGGGAATTCCCGCTGGTTGGGCATTAATCCAAAAGAGAAGGCCCAAAAAAGTTTCATAAAGCAAGAAATATCTCAACCATCATCCATTCCGTTTACAGCTGAACTGAATCATAATTTGCAGGCGATGAAAGAAATAATCGGGCATAACTCAGATGTTTTATTTCGTCAGTTTAAAGCTGGTCCATTAAAGTGGAATGCGGCTGTTGTTTATGTTGATGGTTTGGTGGATAAGATGGCTTTAGTTGAACAGGTAATTAAACCGTTGATGCAGGATCAAGGAATACTTAATCCACAAAACATCAATGTGAATGCATTGAACAACAGCATCATGGATTCTGTTGTTTGTTGTGCAGAAGTTAAGGAAGTTCTCAGCCTTGACGATTGCGTACATGAAGTATTATCTGGAAACGCCGCATTATTCATGGAGGGTACTGCTAATGTCTTTATCCTGGGTCTAACCGAAGGGAAAGAAAGAGCCATAGAAGAACCTCTTACCGAGGCAGTCGTACGCGGACCAAGGGATGGTTTTGTTGAGAACCTTCGTAGCAGTACAGTTCTGCTTCGTCGACGCATCAAGGACCCTGGCTTCACGATCATCAACTATACTGTCGGGCGCCGTTCAAGAACGAACCTGTCCCTAATGTATATAAGAGGATTAACCAACCCCGAATTAGTAAAGGAAGTACAGGAACGTGTCGAGAGAATCGATATTGATGTGATTCTGGAATCGGGAGAAATTGAACAGCTGATCGAAGATAATGTTCTTTCTCCATTTCCGCAGGCTCAAAATACGGAACGACCCGATCGGGTGGTAAGTGCTTTAATGCAGGGACGTGTTGTCTTGATGACAGATGGGACACCCTTTGCATTGATTGTTCCTGTCACATTTAACATATTGATGACTTCACCCGAAGATTACTATGAACGATGGCTTCCGGCTTCATTAATCCGCATTTTGCGAACTGGTGCCGCATTTATTGCCTTATTTCTGCCAGCGCTCTATATTGCACTAATTTCCTATAATCACGGGCTCATTCCTGCGAAACTAGTTATCTCCATCGCCGCTGGAAGAGAAGGAGTTCCTTTTCCCTCGATTATAGAAGCGTTAATTATGGAAGTTACGCTAGAACTCCTCCGAGAAGCAGGACTTCGCTTGCCAAAGCCTATTGGACAGGCCGTTGGTATCGTAGGAGGGTTAGTTATTGGTCAAGCTGCCGTACAGGCAGCCATCGTGAGTCCTATTATGGTTATTGTGGTTGCTTTGACTGCAATTTCTTCTTTTGCTTTTCCGCAGTATGGAGCTGGGATTGCGGTCCGGATCCTTCGATTTGCAATGATGATTTCGGCTGCAGTCTTGGGCTTGTATGGGATTATATTATTTTATATCCTTATTACGGTTCATCTTGTTAAACTAAAGAGCTTTGGAGTGTATTATATGTCTCCATTCACCCCCCTCCTTCCAAAGGATTGGAAAGATTCCTTCATAAGATTACCCACCAGAATCCTGAAACGGCGCCCGGAAATGAACAAAGCACAGGACCGCACTCGCCAATAGCGGAATAAGGGGATAGAATAGTTATGGATGCAGATCAAAAGGATCAAATAACGGCTTCACAAACCTTCATGATTGTATCCAAGAGTATGATCGGAACAGGAATTATCGTCTTACCACGAGGAATATCCCAGGAAGTTGGAACCCCCGACGGTTGGATCTCCGTGGTCTTAAGCGGCTTACTCGCGATGCTGGCCGGATATATGATTGTAAAATTAAGTCAGCGATTTCCCGGTCAAACTATTTACCAATATAGTCAAAGGGTCGCAGGAAAGCTACTGGGCAAAGCTCTCGCGATCTTCCTAAGCCTCTATTATATTATTGGATCAGGCTATTCCCTCCGTTTTATGGGAGAAGTGATCCACATGTATTTATTAGATAAGACCCCAATAGAGGTAATAATGATTGTTTTTTTGAGTTTGGGAACTTATCTCACAGTAGGGGGAATAAATCCAATTGCACGTCTAACCGAGCTATTTCTTCCATTGGTTATTATATTTTTACTGGTGTTAATAATATTCAGCCTGAAAGACGTCGAATTAGTCAACATTCGTCCGGTGCTAGGGGAAGGAATGACGCCTGTATTGAAAGGAATCAAACCTTCTATCTTTTCGTTCGCCGGTTTCGAAATTATGCTTATTTTCACCGCTTTGATGAAAGAACCGCGTAAAGCGATGAAAACGGTACTTGGTGGTATTGCGCTGGTTATTCCCTTGTATACTTTGGTCGTAGTGATTGCCATAGCTACATTAACCGTTGATGAAGTGAAAACTTTAACGTGGCCAACAATGTCTGTAGCGATGAACATTGAACTACCGGGTGGGTTCTTCGAAAGGTATGAATCTTTGTTCTCTGTTCTTTGGGTAATCTCGATGTATACGTCATTTGTCCTGTATCAGTATGCAGGGTCTCTCGGGCTGGGTCAGATTTTTCGTAAGAAGCATCGGGCATTCACATATGCCAGTTTACCGGTTATTTATCTCGTTGCGATGTTTCCTAGCGATTTAAATAGCGTATTTGCTGTTGGTGATTTTCTTGGGAAAACAGTTCTGTTCATTACCGCAATCATGGTGCCGTGCTTATGGGTTATCGCCAAGCTAAGGAGGATTGGCCTTGAGAACGGATAAGACCCTCTATATCTATACACTTCTCCTTTTACTGGTTTTCCTTACAGGTTGTTGGGATCGAAAGGAGATTGAAGAAGTCGGGATTGTGCTTGGCATCGGACTTGATCAATCGGATGAGAAGGAAAGCAATCATCAATCGATTTCCATGCTTCATCAGTTTGCCGTTCCGAAACAATTTGCCGCTAGCGATACTGGAACTTCGCAAAAGGATTACATCAATCTCGTTAGCGAAGGAGATACTGTTTTAAAAAACATTCGTGAAATGTCGACACGAGCTGACCGCCCTCCCTCTTATGAACATTTGAGGATCATTGTAATTAGCCAGGCGTTAGCAAGGGATATCGATTTAAAACGGATTACCAATTTTGTATTACGCAATACGGACACTAGACGCTCCATTCGTGTAGTAATAGATGAAGGGAATGCCAAGGATATATTTGAAAAGCGTGGGATCTCCACGAACCCTGCTTTGTTATTAAGAGCATTATCGGATAATTACAAAACCTCCTTGACCATGCCGAGCGAATCGAAATTAGGCGATATATCGGAAAAATTGACGGGAAAGACGAGCTTCATTGTTCCTGGTGTAGAAACTACAGACGCGGGCGTCAAATCTGCAGGGGGAGCTGTGATTAAAGGCAGCTTGGCTAAAATGATCGGATGGTTAGATGAAGAGGAAGTTGCAGGATTGAATATATTGAAAGGAGAAAAGAGGCAAAACGGAATCGTAAAGGGTACAGATCCGAAGAGTGGGGAAGCTATTGTCTATGAAATTCGAACTATAAAAAGCAAAATCAAACCTAAATTCAAAGGAAACCACATTTCTTTTGAAGTGAAGATACATACAGTAGGAAAGCTACGGGAAGATTGGGTGGATCCCGGAAATGCATTTAAATCAGAATTGATAAAGAGAGCAGAACAAGCAACAGAAGCATCCATAAGGGAATCGGTTGGGAAGACACTTTCCAAAATGCAAAAGAGCCTCAAAGTAGATGTAGCAGGTTTTGGAACAAAAGTCAGAATTGAAAATCCTAGGATATGGAATAAGCTGAAAGAAGATTGGGATGAAGAATTTAGCGAGATGCCGGTTGAAGTTAAGGTGAATGTAAAAATTCAAGAGTTCGGAACCAAAGGAGCGAAGAACGGTTGATAAGGAGTAAATTTAGGGATTATCGGCTTCGATAGTACGGACATAAAAAAGTACACCTCATCCAAATCCATGGACGACGTGTCTTTTTTTGGTACTCATTGATATCTTTTATTTTATTTCATTCATAAATCTCCTGAAATTTTCCGCGATTTCTTTGGATCGGGTATAGTGCAAATAGTGCTCTCCTTCAAATGTCATCACTTTTCCATGTACTGAGTTTTTTATTTGCTCGTCATGAAGAGGTATCCAATTTTCCGTTTCGGTATCATTCGCTTGTAAAAAGAAAATAACAGGAAGCTCTTTGGGGAAGGACAAGTTCTCAGCTGCTTTGAAATTAGGACCAAAATTTTCGCCTTCATTCAGGTTGTTCGGATTAAACGTATTTTTGAGTGAAAGCATTCTAATTTGTTCTCTGGTTTCATCATCAACGTCGGGTGCAAGCAGTTGGTCAGGGGCCAGTTTCATTAACAAGCGGTAGAACCCTGATTTTTTAAGCAGTTTATACGTTCCTGCCGGGAATGGATCGTCCGTACCGCCTTGTGTTGGAACGCTGCTTTCAATTCCGACAAACGCACTGACTTCGTTTGGATATTTGTTCACATAATCCAGTCCGTAAATCCCTGAAATGGAGTGAACCATGAGCGTGTACCGATGAATATTAAGTTGCTGTAAAGCTTCATGAATTTCACTAACCATATTTTCAGTGGTACGCTCTTTTTCAGTTAAGTCACTTAATCCATAACCGAAAGGCTCAATTACGACGACTTTGTATAAGGGAGATAGCTCATCAATTAACGGTTTAAAATCAAGGGCTGGAGCTGGTGTTCCATATCCGGGAAGCAATACCACCGTTTCTTCGCCTTTTCCTTGAATCAACACATTCATGTTTTTCCCGTCAACCGCTACAAACTGGCCATAGGGTTTTATTTTCCCTTCCTCCGATTTGTTACTAAATACATTAATAATAAAAACAGTGGCAATAAATAATACAGAAGCAATAACTATGGCTCCGAATATTTTGAGCAAAATGATTAATATTTTTTTCATCATGATGGTTCTCTCCTGTTGACTTTGTATGTTGTACAGCCGTTTGTAATCCATTCATTTTACTTTTTTAATAAAATTTCAAATTGGGAGCCAGCCTCACCTGCAAATACAATACGGCCGTTTTCTGGTAAGACAACTTCATTCTTACCGCTGACCACGCTGTGATTAATACAAATACCTGTCTGGTCATATACCGCAAATCCCCCATTTGCAGGCATCTTCACGGTCATGACTTTTCCTTTCACAGTAGCTGGTACCGAAAACCATTTGGCATATCCATCTGCTTGGATGGTTGTTGCGGATTGTTTACCCGAATAGATTGGTTTCACCATTTCCTCACTGGCGTATACATAACCTGAAAATGTAAGATACTCTCCTCCGTTCTTTTTGGAGAAATGAATGTCCATCGTATCCCGTCCGGCAGTACCAGGAATCTGCAATCGATTGGCTGCTTCGTTGGCTCCAATAATCTTATTATTGGACATATACCCTGGATTCTCTTTATTCATATGAATAGGCAGGATCGATGTAGCATTAAGATAGAGCATTGATGTGTATTTCTCATTCACCAGATAATATTTTTTACCATCGCGCTTTGCCCATGCAGCGTTAATCTCCTTGGATAATGTATTGGCTGTAAGCTTCTCCGCATTATATTCTGAGAAAGCCAGCTGTCCGAGTCCTGGAACGGATATATAGGATCGAGACCACAGGTAGGTACTCCCATTTTTCTCCACAACGAATTTTAACTTTTCTGTACCTTCGTCGTTAACAAAATTACCATCCGCAGTATATGTGTATTTTTGAACCGGATTACTCGGAGCTGTGAGTGAGGATATAGTCATTTGTCCGGCCGTATTTATATTGATCTTCGTAACCGAATTATTGCCACCATATATACCTGCATACTTGGAGATTTCCTTAGGCATATTTGCCTTCACTGGCACGCCAAATGATTTTTCCGGCTTCCGTTCTGTAATCATGCCCTTTTCTTCAAGTGCGCTGAGTAATAATTCATTCGCAATGAATTGATTGGTTATGCTTGACCCGCCTGAAGAGATAACCGCTGCAGCCATGTTATATCCTGGAAGCACCACTAATGAAGAATGATAAGATAACGTATCTCCTCCTTTTATAACGGCCTGAATACCGTATTCGTTGAATGGGAACAAGTTCACGCTATCCCACCCTAATCCGTAAGACATAAGCGAATCGCTATCCTTAGGCCACATGCCTCTTTTATACTCTTCTTGTGCCATGGCTTTTACCGACTTACTTGAAAGAATACCCTTAACTTCTCCCGTGAAGATTCGTGAAAATTTGACCAGATCTTCAGCGGTGGAATACAGACCTCCAGTACCGAGGACATTATAATTCTCTTTTGGAAGTTGTCCTTTATAAAAAGGGGAATAGATTCCCGCCATTTCTGCCGGATCAAGCATATCCTGTGGTGTTTTGGTATGGTTCATGTCCAAAGGCTCCGTAAAATAGTTGTGTATATATGCGGTATAGCTGATACCGCTAACTCTTTCAACCAGAATCTCGGCTAACGTAAAGCCATCGTTGCTGTAAACTGAGTATGCGCCGGGATCTGCCTTCAGGTGTTGAATCGCCAATTGCTCCAAAAACGTATCATGTGAATACGTGTCATTATCTCCGTACAGTGTGGCATTGCTGGTTGAGGTGCCCAGAAGACCAGAGGAATGATTCAGCAACATACGGGGTGTAATCTGTTTGTATCGGTTATCTTTCATTGTAAAGTCAGGCATATAGTTCACAACAGGCACATCCAAATCGATCTTACCTTCGTCAACGAGCTTCATTACAGCGGCTGTAAGCATCATTTTACTGGTTGAACCGATGCCATAGATCGTATTCGAAGTAAGCGGTACCTTGTCGTTGATATCATTCTTGCCCGTTTGACCGGAGACCACAATCTCTCCACCATCGATGAGCGCATATTGCAGACTTGTCGTCCCGTACGTCTCGGTCAGTAATTTGGCTTTTTCGATCACGTTGTTCTTCGTTGTCTCATACGTAAGATTGCTGTTGTTATTCATGGCAGTCGGTGCGGCCATTGCAGACATTGGAGCAAGTATCGTCAGCATGAGAGTCGCAGCAGCTATAGTAATTCTTTTTCTTGTTGTCCCCATACTCATCTTTGTTACCTCTCCTGGTTTCACTCTCGCATCTACTCCTGTCTTCATCATTATGTTAGGCCACCTTAACGGGGGCGCTAAAGACAGTATAACCAACCAAGATGTCCCCCTAATGACTACAACATGAACGTAGGATGAACAGGCCAAAAAAGTTTGCATCATCACATGCAAGAAGGTTTATACATGGTGTCGTAGCCTAGAGAAGGCATGAAATCCAATTACCCTGCAGGTGTTGTGATTGGCAAGATGACTATGAAGGTCGTTCCTCTTCCGTATTCGCTCTCCACCCGGATGTCCCCTTGATGAAGCGATACGATCTGCTTTACAATAGCCAGTCCCATACCGCTGCCTTCATATTTCTGGCTGTGGGAACGATCAGCTTTAAAGAATCGGTCAAATATACGCTTTTGGTCTTCCGGGAGAATACCAATACCCGAATCCGATATGCGGACGGTCACGTTCTTGATATTCTGTTTGATCCTGACGCTAATTCGGGCACCATCCTTGGAAAATTTGATGGCATTGCTGAGGATATTGGTCCACACCTGATTTAGCTGGTCATGATCGGCCGTGATTTTGGTGGGCTGCAAATCAAGATCGAACTGAATGTTGCGGGCTGACCATTGGGGTTGAATAGCGACGATTACTCGTCTGATCTGTTCATCCAGACTGAGTGTGGAGAGCCGCATTTGCAATGAATGAGATTCAAGCAAACTCAGCTTTAGCAGACTATCACTTATTTTGGACATTCGTGCAGTTTCAGTGATGATAATATCGAGATAACCGCTTCGTTCGTCATCCGGAAGGTCTACCTGCTTGAGCGCTATAGCAAAACCGGAAATGGAAGTGAGCGGAGACTGAACTTCATGGGACACGTTTGTCACGAATTCCCTGCGCATCTGCTCAAGCCGCTGTAGATCGTGCATCATTTCTTCGAAGCTACGAGCCAAAGTACCTATCTCACCCTTTTGTTTAATATTAAGCTTGATGTTGAAATCTCCAGCAGCTATAAGCCGGGTCGCTTCTGTCAGCTTTTTGATCGGTCTCACCAGAAACATCGCGGAAATTAGAATCAATAGGCTTCCTGCTATTAACGAACAAATCAAAAAAGTTACAACAAACTTGATGAAAAATGAGGTGGAAGAGGAAGTGAGGGGCTCTACAAACATGGCTTTGCTGCCCATTTCAGTTTTTATCGGCAATCCCAAGAAGATCGTATCAATCCCATTGACTTGGACCTTTCCCCCCTCCAGCACTTTCTTCACTTGTTCCGTAGTCACCGGGAAAGGATATTGTCCTTTAAGTTCTCCGAAGGATTGGAATTGATCCGTTGCTTTATAGATTCGAATGTGGTAGGAATTGAGTTGCTTCATTTCACTTATAAATATTTCTGCTTCAGGTAACGGCAATGTCTCGTAGATGCGGACGATATCCTGGCCAAAGTCAAGCAAGGTGAGTTGCAGGTTTTCGTTTAATTTATCTTGAAATATCCAGGTTGCAGCAAAAAAAGCAATGATTGTGCCCCCGATCACGGAGACCAGAAAGGTCAGGACTACGCGTGTATATAAGGAACTCATCACTCCTGCACCTCAAGCCGGTAGCCAAGTCCGCGCACCGTTTCGATACGAAAATCGGAGATAGCCGCGAAACGTTCGCGTAGGCGTTTAATATGCACGTCTATCGTTCGATCATCGCCAGTATAATTAATCCCCCAAACTTGATCGATTAATTGCTCCCGCGTATAGACTTGTCCCGGTAATCCAGCAAGTTTATACAATAATTCGAACTCCTTAAGCGGCAAGGTGAACGACTCTGTACCTCTCATGACTTTATAAGTCTGCCGGTTCAGAATGACGTTGCCTAACTGGATGGTCTGCGTTAAACCTATACGGTATCTTTTCAACAGTGCCTTGACGCGAGCCATCAACTCAAGCGGATCGAATGGCTTCGTCAAATAGTCATCTGTCCCGAGCTGGAATGCTTGTACTTTCTCCCAGGTTTCGCTTCTTGCCGTCAACATTAGTAACGGAAGATCAGGATTGGCTCTTCGAAGTTCCTCGCATAATGCCCAACCGTCCATGACCGGCATCATAATATCAAGAATGACCAAATCGACTGGCGTGGAGGTATAGATGGCCAGTGCTTCCTTTCCGTCTGCGGCGTTTATCGTTGCAAATCCGTCTTTGTGCAAAAATAAACAGATGAGTTTGCGAATGTTCGCATCGTCGTCAGCAACCAATATCGTAGGTATCGTTGCCACTCTCCTTAAAAAGAATAATTCTTCGGTTGTGCAAGAGCGAAGAATGTCTAAATTATGCTACCTCATTGGCTGGAATCATGCAACGAAATTGATGTGAGAAATGATTTAAGAGTTATAGACGAAAGGGGCTGTCCCAAAAGCCATGAAATGGCTACTTGGGACATCCCTTGTTTTTGGAGTCGGACAAACGTTGTGCTCCGTGAGGACGCTCCGCGAACGGACCGTTGTTCCAATCGCTCTTGTGTCCAGATTTTTTTAATTCCCCTTAGCGGTGAAAATCCGGACACAAAGGCGAACGCTATCGCTTTTCCACAATCATTCCGTCCTCTCCGCTGTTTAAGCGGGAAACATCCTACAATATTTATAAAAACGCAAAAAAGAAACCACTCTTTTGGTAAAATGGAAGTGCGACCAACCATTTCAAAGGAGGGTTTCTTTTGTACATTCAATATACCATGGACCCACTTTGCTTGCCAATGGATTTAGAAGAAGATATCCCACCAAATCACCTCGTTCGTGTCGTGAACGCAGCAGTGAATCGACTCGACGACGCCATCTTTGACGCGGCCTACCCTGGCGGCGGCCGTGACAGCTACCATCCTAAAATGCTCACCAAAGTTATTATCTACGCCTACACCCAGCGCATCTACTCCTCCCGGCAAATCCGTGTCCAAAACTGGGGTCAGATGCTACTCCAGCTCTCCGTTTTCTTTCGGGAACGGATCGGCCAGTGCTTACGCTAGTGTCGCGAATTCCCCCTCGGGGGAATTCCTTGCTAAAGAGTTTACACAAAATTATTGACAGACCCGTTTCCTCTTAAAAAATAATGATATTAACGTAGATTTGCATAAACATGTACCCGAAATATGTTATCCAAACGATATAACTGAAGTGGGAAATACCAATGAAATTGACCATTCAATACAGATAAGTCCAAATGTGCATGCACCGTTAAGACTAAGGCAAGTTGTTTCATTACTGGTGCGTGCTAATTTGAGCTTGGCATGTAACTATAAAATAAATGCTCCTCTTCAATCTGGATAATGGATTCTTGAGTGTCGTCCTGCATTTGAGCCTGGATCTCCGTCCGGTAATTTTTAGGGGAAGAGCCTTTTACCTTTTTGAACATTTTGGAGAAGAGCAGTGGATCATTATAGCCTACGGATCGGGAAATATCAGCGATCGAAAGTTCCGCATGCCCCATCATTTCACAGGCTTTGTTAATTCTATAATGAATTAAGTAGTTTTGAATGCTGACCGACATTCGCTCCTTAAATAATGAGCACAAATAGCTTCGGTTAAGTCCGATATATTGGGCAATGTCCTCAATAGTAATGCTCTGAGGATAATTCATTTCGATAAAATCTTTTACCTGTTCAACGTAGATTTCTGCCCGGGTCTCTTTAACTTCAGGGGATGCCACCGGGCCGTACTCCACCAGCTGCGATAACAATATATATAGTAACCCTGTCAGTCTGGTTTCCCGGGCTTTATGGAATACTCTTGATTCGTTCATCAACTGCAAGTACTGGTAAATCATATCATCTCTATCATAGTGAATGATTGGAGATGCTTTGGTTAGCCCGGCTTGCTTGAGGAGCAGCTCCGCCGAGGTTCCGTTAAAGCCAACCCAGCAATAAGTCCAGGGATCTGCTGTATCGGCTTGATAATAAGTAATAATATCCGGAAAAATTAAGAACCCCTGTCCCTTCTTTAAGGAATACCTCTTTCCCTCGACTTCAAAAATCCCTTGTCCGCTTAATACATAATGGAGTAGATAATGACTTCTCACCGCTGGCCCAAAAAAGTGACCCGGTATACATTCCTCAATACCGAATTGAGTAGTATGCAATTCTGTGTGTTGTTTACTACGTGGCAAATACTCGAGCACAGTAAGCCTCCTGGGTATAATAATCTAGCATTATTATATATTTAGTGAGTACCAAGCCATGTACTAGATGGCTTATTTTATATATTATTTCTATAGAACTGACTGCTATATTATATAAGCTTATCAAGTATTAAGCCATGTATTAATAGTTGGAAGCAATAAACTCTTAATAGCATGAACTAGAAAGAAGGGGATTTTCAATGGGCATATTCGTACAAGAGCAGGAAGGGCTGTTTCATCTGCAGTCGTCCGGCATGAGTTATATTTTTCAGATCGTTAACGGGTATCCAGTACATGTCTATTGGGGAAGCAGGCTGATACACCGGGAATCTATGACTGAACTGATGCTTCATACCCCGGTAAATGCCGGATTAGACCGGCTGCCGCAAGAATACCCGCAATATGGGAGCGGAGATTTCCGGAATCCGGTATACCAGGTTGAACTTGAGGATGGAACACGCATCACAGAGCTTAAATATATGGGGTACAAGCAAATAAAAGGCAAACCGTCCTTAACCGGACTGCCGGCTGTTTATACAGAGGATGAGACTGAAGCGGATACATTGGAAGTGGAACTAAAGGATGCTTATTCGGGTCTAATAGTTGTGCTGAGTTACTGTATCTACGCAGACCGTAACGTCATTGTCCGCTCGGCTCGTCTATCCAATAAGGGAGACAAGAAGTTACGGCTTCGACGTGCCTTGAGTGCCAGTGTCGATTTTCCGGGTAACCGCGATTTTGAGATCACTTATCTTTCAGGTGCATGGGCTCGGGAAGGTAATATCACCCGCAAAGGTCTTCATCAAGGGGAGACCCGAATCGATAGTAAAAGGGGCATGAGCAGCCACCAAATGAATCCATTTGCTGCGCTAGTCACTTCGGAAACGAACGAATACCAGGGGGAGGCTTTTGGTTTTAGCCTTGTCTATAGTGGTGGCTTTGAAGCAGTGGCGGAAGTGGATTCGTTCGGCTCTACCCGGTTTAGCATCGGTATAAATTCCTTTGACTTTACTTGGCTGTTAAGTCCCGGGGAGAGTTTCCAGACTCCGGAGACTGTTATGGTATACTCCGGACAAGGATTGGGAGAAATGTCACGGACGTATCACCGGTTGTACCGGACCCGCTTGTGCCGGGGGAGATACCGGGACGAAGAACGTCCGATATTGGTCAATAACTGGGAAGCTACCTATTTTGACTTCAATGCTGAGAAGCTGATATCAATAGCAGAAGAAGGCGCCAAGCTGGGGATCGAGCTTTTTGTGCTGGATGACGGCTGGTTCGGAAAACGGGATTCTGACAATTCGTCGCTTGGCGATTGGTACGAGGATCGTCGGAAGCTGCCAGGCGGTCTTGCCGATGTGGCGGAGCGCATCAACCAGTTGGGCCTTGAATTTGGGCTATGGGTTGAGCCAGAGATGATCTCGCCGGACAGCGAGCTGTACCGCAAACACCCGGACTGGTGCCTTCATGTTCCAGAGCGCAGACGCAGTGAAGCCAGATGGCAACTCGTTTTGGATTACACCCGCCAAGATGTACGTGATTATATTTATGACTCACTTTCCGCTATTTTCTCAAGTGTGCCTGTCGCTTATGTGAAATGGGATATGAATCGGTGTCTGACGGAAATTGGCTCGGCTGGCCTGCCGCCGGAACGTCAATCCGAGACTGCTCATCGTTATGTTCTAGGGTTATACGAGCTGTTAGAGCGTATTACTGCCTCATTTCCGCATATTCTGTTCGAAAGCTGCTCCAGTGGGGGCGGGAGGTTTGATCCTGGGATGTTATACTACATGCCGCAAACCTGGACCAGTGACAATACCGATGCGGTAGAACGGCTAAAGATTCAATATGGTACCAGCCTTGTGTATCCCGTAAGTGCAATTGGAGCGCATGTATCCGCTGTGCCTAATCATCAGGTTGGGAGAATAACCCCTCTTGATTTCCGGGGGGATGTCGCAATGTCTGGAAACTTTGGTTATGAGCTTGATTTGACGAAGTTCACTGAAGAGGACAAAGTGACGGTCAAGCGCCAAATCGTAACCTATAAGGAGATACGCGGATTGGTACAGAGTGGGGACTTGTACCGTCTAAAGAGCCCGTTCGAAGGCAACGAGTCAGCTTGGATGTTTGTTTCCGGCAATAAAGAAGAAGCACTGGTTTACTACTTTCAGGTGATGGCCGTGCCAAACGCGCCTCAGAGATTTTTGCGTCTTGCCGGCCTTCATCCGGAATTGGAATATGAGATTCGTCCGGGGCACAGTGATGAACAGTACAACTATGGCGGAGACAGGCTGATGCAGATTGGACTACCGATTGTTTATGAACAAAAGGATTATGAAAGCGGATGGTTCAGAGTTAGGGCATTAAAGCCAACTATTGCTTGATTTATAGGATTAGCCAATCGCAGAAAAAATATCTTCAACCAATCAATACCCCTTTCTGTATGAATAGGGGTATTTGGTATGTAGCGGTTAACATTGGCCTGGGAGGGTTAACCATGTATTTTATCCGCATGATGAATGATATGAGAATGAAGAAAAAACTAGCGTTTACCTTTATTTCAGCGGCTATACTTCCTTTGCTGTTATCCGGACTTTATTTAACCGGAAAGCTCAGGGAGATCGTAATTAATAATGCCTTTATGCAAGTATCGGATAATGTAGATCGCGTTCGCAAGCGTACGGAGGAACTGATTAAGGTACCGCTGGACATTTCCTACCGTCTATCCGTGGATAACCGGATGAAGAAGGTAGCCTCGCGGGAGTATGCCAATTACGGTGAAGTTATTCAGGCTTACCGTGAATATACGGATATTCGCGATTATATCCAGTTGTACAAGGAGATATCCGGCATCCGGGTATATGTCGAAAACCCGACTGCACTGAATAACTGGGAATTTATACAGCCGGGCAAAAGCATTATGGACCAAACATGGTATAAGGAAGCCATCGATCAGAAGGGACTGGCCGGTTGGAATCTCATTAAGAATGAACAGAGTGATACAGAATCTATCAGTCTCATTCGCTCTTTCCCCGTGGATGCCATAGGTAAAAAGGGAGTATTGGTCATTAATGTGGATCAGCAGCAATTAAGCTCGATTCTGGATCAGGAATCATTTACTACCTTGATTGTGGATAGCCGAAACCGGATTGTCGGATCTAATGAAGCGGAACTGACCGGGATGAATCTGTCGGACATCAAGGTTGATGAACAGATCCTTTTAAATCAGGAGGGAAGCTATAACACGGTCGTTAAAGGGAAAGACTCCAAGGTGGTTATAGCGGATCTGAATCCGCCGAACAGCTGGAACGGGCTGCGCGTGATCTCTATCATTACCGTTGCCGGGATTACCCGTGAAGCCGATCAGGTTATTCTGCTGGGTGCAGTTGTGATCATGGTCAGCCTGTTGTTTGCTGTCCTGCTTATCTATGCTTCTGCTACACTGTTGTCCCGGAGAATGCTTCGTTTAAGCAAGCATATGGCCAAAGTGGGTTCGGGATCTTGGGAAACGTATATCCATATTGACGGTAAAGATGAAGTCGGCCTGTTGTCCAAGCAATTCAATACGCTTCTTAGAAGCGTGCATGATCTGGTCCAGGAAGTTCAGGAAACAAATGCCCAGAAGAATCTTATCGAGCAGAGACAAAGCGAGATCAAGTTCAAAATGCTGGCCAGTCAGATTCATCCGCATTTTCTCTTTAACTCCCTGGAATCCATACGGATGGAAGCCCATATCCGCAGGCAGGACGATATCGCGGAGGCTGTTTGGCTGCTGAGTACCCTGCTGCGGAGCAGCCTGGAGGCTGGGAGCGGCAATATTCCCCTTCGGGAAGAAATCGAGCGCGTACGCTGTTATCTCGATATGCAGAAGTTCCGGTATGAAGACCGCTTGGAATATCACCTAACGGTTGATCCGGTCCTGCAGGAGCTGCCGGTTCCTCCGTTAATTATTCAGCCCCTGGTAGAGAATTCTATTCTACATGGCTTGGATAACCGTGAAGAAGGAGCTGTCATTACTGTTGAAGTGAAGAAAATACCGGACGGAGCTTTAATTAAAGTATTTGATAACGGTGCTGGCTTCCCGCCAGAACGGCTGGCCGGGATTCGGGCGGAGCTTGCAGAAGACGTTCATGAACAAGAGAGTGAGCGGATTGGTATGCGAAATGTAAACGACCGGCTCGTTCTGATGTATGGGGAATCCAGTGCTTTAAGTATCGAAAGTCAACCGGAAACCGGCACCACGATTACATTCTTTATTCCTGGAGGCGTAGATAATGATTAAGGTTGTTATTGTGGACGATGAACCGAAGCTGAGACAGGGACTCCAGACACTGATTGCATGGGAAAACCTTGGTTTCACTATCGCCGCCACCGCAGGCAATGGCAGAGATGCATTGAAGATCATCGAGGATGAAGAGCCTGAACTATTAATCGCAGACATTCGGATGCCCGTTATGGACGGCCTTCAGCTTATTCAGCACTTGCGGTCGGCGGATCATCAGATGCAGTGCATCATTCTTAGCGGATATGCCGACTTCGAATATGCCAAACAAGCGATCAAGTACGGTGTAGCGGGATATCTCGTTAAACCAGTCAATATCGCAGAAATGACAGCTACGCTCAAGCTCGTACGCGGGCAGATCGAGAAAGAACGTTTGCGGAGGGACTGGAATAGGACGCAGGTGAATAACCCGGAGCTGTGTCTGCAAAAGCTGCTCAACCCGGAGAAGAATGAAGATCCGGCCACGCTGCGAAGCATGATCAGACAAACGGGTTTATTATGGAGCCACTACGAGATCGTAGTCATATCTCCCCGTGTATCTGAAGCCGACCGTTCGGAATCCTTAAGCCAGCTGTCTGCAGGACTGAAGCAAGGGATGGAGGAGCGGAATATGGGGATCGTGACTGAAAGCTCCCCGTATATTATTCTCCTGCTCAACGCGCCCTTACACGGAAGGCAGCGGCGTGATCAGCTATACGATGAGATCCGGTGCATCGCTGGCGATACCCGGTTTATTGCTGCGACCGGAGGAACTGTTACTGAACCCGAGCATATTTACAACGCTTATGTGAATGCAAGGCAAGCGGTTAAACAAGCCTTTTTTAGCTTTAATGACCGGCTTCTGGAGCCAGGCCTTATTCTGTTGTCTTCTCCCGAGTATCCCTGTCTGAGCGGTGAAGCTGATGAAAAGGTGCTGGATAATTTAATATTCCGCTTGTATTACAGCTTGGATGCAGGTAATAAATCCATGGTGATGCTGCTTCTCAAGGAGGCTGCTGCTTTATTTTACAGACAGGAACAAGAGGAGAAGTCGGTCAGGCAATCCTTCTTCTTCCTGACAAACGCGATTATTCATAGGCTCGCAGCCTCCTCCCGGATAGAACCCAAAGAAATGGAGTCCGTTTCACGCTTCTTAAACGGGATTTATCAGTATGATTATCTACTGGATCTTCTGGAAGAGACCCATCATTTCCTGTTGGAGTTTATGGAGGACTCCGGGCCGAAAGGCAAAGAACAGGAGATTAAGCAAATGATCGACTTTATTCAAAGACATTATGCAGAAGACTTAAGGCTATCAACACTGGCGGGCCTGCTGAACTACAGCACACCGTATCTGGGGCAATTGTTCAGGAGTAAGACCGGAGAGTACTTTAATACCTACCTGGACAAAGTCCGGATCCAAAAAGCCAAAGAGCTGCTGGCCCAGGGAATGAAAGTCTATGAAGTGGCTGAGCTGATCGGATACGCGAGCGTGAATTACTTTTTCAGCAAATTCAAAAAATACGAGGGCCGTTCTCCGTCCGAATATAAAAATCCATAGTTTGTGTATGATTTTTCCCGAAATCCGTAGTATGGGATACACCTCTCCTCTGAATTATGATGATAAACAAGAGAGGGGAGGAACTATGAAAACGATAACACTAGGAACGGAAAACGCATACAAAAAAAGAAGGAAGAGTGCGTGGAAGCAACTGAAGAATCAGAAATACCTGTATTACATGTCTATACCCTTTGTGCTGTGGGTCTTTGTCTTTCAGTATTTACCCTTATGGGGCTGGACAATGGCCTTCCAGAAATATAAGCCGGGAATCGGTTTTTTTGATCAAAAGTGGGTAGGCTTTGAGCACTTCCGAACATTGTTCCGGGATGAGCACTTCTATCAAGTGCTGCGAAATACGCTGGCAATGAGCTTTATGGGACTGATCGCCGGGTTCATCGTACCGGTCATCTTTGCCCTGCTTCTTAATGAAGTACGTGTGCAGAGTATGAAACGGTTCGTGCAGACTGTATCCTATCTTCCGCATTTTGTCTCTTGGGTCGTGGCTGCAGGGATTGTCAGTAAGATGCTCTCTACGGATGGCGGAGTAATCAATGATATCCTCCTTGGCCTGAATATTGTGGATCAGCCGGTTCAATTCATGGCACAAGGCCACCTGTTCTGGGGGATTGTCACCGGGTTGGATATTTGGAAGGAAACAGGCTGGAATGCGATTATTTATCTCGCTGCCATATCCGGCATTGGCCCCGAATTATATGAAGCTGCAAGGGTAGACGGTGCGAGCCGTCTTAGACAAATGTGGCATATTACGCTGCCGGGGATCCGGCCGACGATTATAGTCCTGCTGATTATGTCCATCGGACATTTGCTCGGAACGGGATTTGAGAAACAGTTTTTGCTGGGGAATCACCTGGTCATCGATTACTCTGAAGTGCTTGATTTATATGCGCTTAATTATGGTCTGGCCATGGGAAGGTACTCCTTCGGAACAGCAATCAACATCTTCAATTCTGTGATTAGCCTGATGCTGTTATTTGCGGCCAACGGAGTATTCAAGCGCTTTACGAATGAAAGCATTATGTAGGGAGGAAGGGTGACATGGGGGTTGTCAACAGCAATACGCAGGTCGGCAGGTTAAAACAAAGCCGTCAGGCGAAATCAGCACATGACCGGTTTCTTGAAATCATTGTTTATGTATCCATGATTGTTGTAACTGTTCTGACGATTTATCCGTTCTTAAACGTGCTGGCCATCTCACTTAACGATTCGGTGGATACGGTCCGGGGAGGTATCACCGTTTGGCCGAGACAGTTTACGCTGGAGAATTTCAGTCTGATTTTTACTTATGGAAGTCTGATTACCGGTTTTAAAATATCAGTTTTGCGGACGGTTATTGGTACAATAGCAGGCCTAATCAGCGGCTCAATGCTGGCCTTTACGCTGGCGAGGAGCGATTTTCAGGCAAGAAGATTTGTCTCCATGTTTCTTGCTGTCACGATGTATGTCTCAGGCGGGCTGATTCCGGGATTTATTCTGATGAGAGATCTTCACATGATTGATACTTTCGCTGTTTATATTCTGCCTGGTCTTGTAAGCGCGTTTAATGTCTTCGTCATCCGCTCGTTCATCGACGGTTTGCCGTTTGCATTGCAGGAATCCGCTAAGCTGGACGGGGCTAACGATTTCACGATATATTGGCGCGTTATTCTGCCGCTGTGCAAGCCGGCATTGGCGACCGTGGCCCTGTTTCTTGCGGTAGGCCAGTGGAACTCATGGTTCGATACGTATCTGTTTAACGGCAGTAATGAGTCCTTGACCACGCTGCAATATGAATTGATGAAAATTCTACAGAGTACGACTACAAGTGCAACTAATTCCCAAGACACTGCTAACATGGCTGAGCGGATGTCACAGGTCTCACCGGAGTCGGTGAAAATGGCGATTACTATTGTGGTTACAGTTCCGATTTTGATTGTGTATCCGTTTTTACAAAAATACTTTGTCAAAGGTATGACGCTCGGTGCGGTAAAGAGTTAGTACCTCTCAGCTGTGGTGTGTCCAGGCTAAGGCCTGTCTCATACGAAGTATGATCGAATTCATAAAATTAGGGGGTTGCTTCATGAAGCCGGAAAAAAAGAAGTTTGTTGTCTCTTCCTTGGTGGCGCTGACTATAGCGTCGACACTTGCGGGATGCAGCGGGAATAATGGCTCTACTGCCGGAGAGGGCAGCAACGCGGAAGATTCTTCGTCCGGGACAGATGTAAAGCCAATCACGCTAACCTATTTTTCGGAGGACGGCAGCACGAATTGGAATAACATGAAGGATGAAGTCGGCAAGATTATTACGGAGAAGACGGGTGTAACCCTGGATGCAGAGTTTGCTGTCGGTGATCCGGTACAGAAGATCTCACTGATTGCCGCAACAGGCAACTATCCTGATCTGTTAGCTGCAAAGGCAGATGTCGGCAAGCTTGTAGACGCCGGTGCGGTCATCGATCTTACAGATTTAATCGACAAGTATGCTCCGAATATCAAAAAAATGTTAGGAGATAAGCTTGTACGGACCAAGTACAGCCTGGATGATGAGGCGATTTATGCCATACCAACCTGGTCAGCAGTGGATGAGAAGAAAATGAAAGCCGACGGCGGATTTGAACTCCAGCATCGTGTAGTTAAAGAGGCCGGTTATCCGGAAATAAAAACAGTGAAGGATTACGAAAAGGTTATTCAGGATTACATCGATAAACACCCGACGGACGAGAACGGAAATAAAAATATCGGGCTCTCACTAAACGGGGACGATTGGCATATGTATCAGGTTACCAACTCGGGATTCCAGACAACCGGGGGACCGGACGACGGCGAATATTACATCGATCAGGAAACGCACCAGGCAACTTATCATTTCCGCCGTCCGGAGGAAAAGGAATATTTCCGCTGGTTGAATCATATGAACGACATCGGTCTGCTGGATCCGGAAAGCTTCGTGCAGAAAACCGACCAGTTTAAAGCTAAAGTGGCTTCGGGCCGTGTTCTCGGGCTGGCGGATCCGGAATGGGATTACGGGGATGCACAGAATGCATTAAAGGCGGCAGGTAAGTTTGGTCAGACTTATGGTCATTATCCGGTTACCTTGAGTAAAGAGTACAAGGATACCAGCTTCTGGCCGGCCGGCTTCGACGGAGGGTATGGGATCTCGATTTCCAGCAAGTGTAAGGACCCGGTACGTGCCATTCAGTTCCTTGACTTTTTGGCCTCGGAAGAGGGTCAAATTCTCAATAACTGGGGAATCGAAGGGAAGCATTATACGATGGAAAACGGTAAACGTGAGGTTATTCCGGCAGTGCAGCAACGTATGGATAATGATAACGCCGCTTTCCAAAAAGAATCGGGTGTCGGACTTTACTGGAATATGATGGTTCATTACGGGGACGGGATTAAAGATTCAACCGGAAACTATTTCACCCGGAGTTTTCCGGAACAGCTGACGGCGAGCTATAGTGAACCGGAAAAGGAAGTACTGAAGGCATACGGTGTGGATCATTGGAAGGAACTCTTCCCGTCAGAAGAGGAATTCGAGCCAAGAGCGTATGGTGCGGCTTATACGATGTCACTTGCCAGCGACGATCCTGCTGTGATTCTTGGAGCCAAAATGAAGGATATTACCTGGAAACGAATTCCGGAAGCAGTGATGGCTAAGCCGGAGCAATTCGACAAGATCTGGGACGCCTACATGGAAGATCTGGATAAGGCCGGAGTGAAAGAGATGGAAGAAGCCTATACCAAGCATGTCCAGGACCGTATTAAATTGTGGTCTTCAAAGTAATCTAGTTGCTCATCCGGGCCCGTTTCCAACGTCTGTGCGAGGGAAACGGGCCCATTGCTATGATGAGTGATAGAGATAGACTGTTCCGCCAGCGGCAACGGCTAAATTTATTGCCATATATGTAAGCGCTTTAATGTGTGGTGGAATCCTATTGCTATCAAAGATATTCAAGGAGGTACGTTAATGAGGCTGGAGATTAAGAGATTACTATTAGGCTTATTATGTTTTAGTTTGGTCTTCTCTTTACTGGTATATTCAGGTGCGAATCGTTCGGAGGCCGCAGCTTCCGCTGCAGAGTCGGACAGCCAACCAGGCGTTATCAAACTTACTTATGCAGATGCAGTATTAGATGGCTATGGCATCGAGAAGCGCGGAAATGTCTTTGAAGATCAGGATCGGCTTTATAATGGCGAAGGGTACCTCTCATTCTTTTTCGCTGAAAATGCGTCCTCTACGGAGCAGGCCGGAAGTGCAACCTTTACTGTAGAGGTTACAGAGGCGGGATTGTACAAAATGAGTATAGGCTACTATATTCCTGAAGGCTATGGCGGGAAAGCGACGAGCATTCAAATTAATGGGGTTGGTACTGGTGAGTTAACGCTGGATGCACCTGCAGCAGGTATGGTTAGGGCTGAAAAAATGGTTAGCAAAGTGATGTTAAATGCCGGTAAGAATACCATCAAGGTCAACCGGGGCTGGGGGTATTATGGCCTTGAATATCTGAAGCTGGAAGCGGCCAGGGCATCTCAGGCAGGGGGCATGCTGGAAGCGGAGGAAGGTGTGATGAGCGGCGGCGTTTCAATAGAAACCCAAGGTAAAGGGTATTCCGGCCAAGGTTATGCGGCATTCCAGCAATCAGGTTCACTTAGCTTTACTTACAAGGCACCCTCGGCAGGAATGTATAACCTTCTAATAGGCTACAGTGCTCCAAACGGTGAGAAGAAAACCAGTATGATTGTGAACGGGCAAACTTCGGAAATTTCTCTGCCGGAGCAGACAGGTTTCAGCGAAATTTCCGCCGGAAAAGCATTGCTGAAGGAAGGCGATAACACGATCGAGTTCTCAGCGAACTGGGGCTGGTACAATATTGATTATGTCAAATTGACGGCTGCCGATAAAGCGGAAGGCAATGCCGTGACGGGCAAACTAATTAACCCGGAAGCGACCTCTGAAGCCAAGGCGCTGATGAATTATTTGGCAAGCCAGTATAGCCATAAAATCATATCGGGTCAGCAAACATTGGAGGATGCCGAATGGATCGGACAGCAGACCGGCAGATTTCCGGCGATAATGTCCACGGATTTAATGGATTACTCCACTTCCCGTGTCGACAATGGCGCCACTTCAACTGAGGTCGAAAAAATGATTGATTGGTACAAACGCGGCGGTATTGTAGCTCTGTGCTGGCATTGGAATGCCCCCAAGGGGATTGGTGGGAATGAGCCCGGCAATGAATGGTGGAGGGGCTTCTACACTGAGCATACAACCTTTGATGTGGAATATGCGCTCGATCACCCGGATTCTGAGGACTACAGCCTGCTTATCAGGGACATTGATAATATCGCACTCCAGCTGAAACGTCTGCAGGATGCAGGTGTTCCCGTGTTATGGCGGCCACTGCATGAGGCAGAGGGCGGATGGTTCTGGTGGGGAGCAAAGGGACCGGAGCCGGCGAAGCGGTTATGGAAGCTGATGGTTGACCGGCTAACCCATTATCACCATCTGAACAATCTGATCTGGGTATGGAATTCCGAGAAACCGGAATGGTATCCGGGAGACGATGTCGTGGATATTGCCAGTGTGGATACGTATAACCCGGCAGGTGATTACAACCCCAGCATTGCAAAGTATGAGGGACTAAGCTCTTTGGTGAATAATAAGAAGCTAATCGGATTGGCGGAAAACGGGCCGATACCCGATCCGGATATGCTGCAGGCTTATGGTGCGTACTGGAGCTTCTTCAGCACTTGGACAGGCGATTTCATCAAGGATGGCACTACAAACGCTGCTGAACACTTGAAGAAAGTATATCAGAGCGACTATGTTGTCACACTCGACGAACTTCCGGCTAACCTGTATACCTTTACGGAATTTTCCGATCTCAGCGGCCATTGGGCTAAGGAGGATATTGAATTATTAGCGGATAAATTGCTGGTCAAGGGTGATGGCGGCCGGCAGTTCGCCCCCGGCCGTTTAACGACACGTGCTGAATTTACAGTGATTATTACCAGAGCACTGGGTCTAAGCGCTTCAAGTACACCCGTCCAATTTACAGATGTTCCGGAAACAAAGTGGTATGCGGAGCCGATTAGAACCGCTGCTCAAGCTGGTTTGATTACAGGTTATTCGGACGGTACCTTCCAGCCGGACACACAGATTACGCGTGAGCAAATGGCAGTGCTGATCGTTCGCGCTGCGGCACTTGCTGGTCAGAAACCGGCAGCGGTAAAGAATGTTCTGAATCAGTTCGCGGACGCTTCATCTATTAGTACCTGGGCAATGGACAGTGTCAATGTAGCGGTTGCTTCAGGACTTATGAAGGGATTAACCCGCGACCATTTTGCGGCAAAGGATTCAGGAGATCGGGCACAGGCTGCAGTCATGATTAAACGTCTGATAGCATATGTGAACTAAATAATTAAATGCGGTTGTTGATGTGAAGACCATCTTGCAATATTTAAGCGAATGTCCGGGAGCTGGATTAAAGGTTCTATACTTAAAATACATTATTGATGCCTCCCGGGCATTGGCGGCAGGAACAGATTAGTATATGTTGCTGCTGGCTGACAAGGATCACATGGCAGCTTGTTTAAGCCTTTCTGGTAGATGCGGATTCCCGTACCTATGGCGTCCCTTCCACGAATCCGAAGGGGAAGTGCTGGTGAGAATTATAGTATTGAAACGTTTCCAAATTAACTATTGAAACGTTTCCACTTTGGTGATATTATAATTTCCATAAGAGAGTTCGGGGGTGTTCAATGACAAGCATTAAAGATGTAGCCAACTTAGCTGGTGTTGCTGTAGGAACCGTGTCCAGAGTCATTAACAACTCTGGCGCTGTGAAACCTAATACACGCAGAAAAGTAGAGGAAGCGATACAAGAACTGAATTATTTCCCTAATGAAGTCGCTCGAAACTTTAAGATGCAGAAATCCAAGATGGTTGCTTTGTTGCTTCCAAGTATCTGGAATCCGTTCTTTTCTGAATTGGCTTATTACATTGAGGATGAATTGGATCGGGAAGGCTTTAAGCTTATGCTGTGTAACAGCGGCGGAAAGCCCGAGAAGGAATTGTATTATCTGGATATGCTGCGGCAAAATAAAGTGGCTGGTATTGTGGGCATAACTTACAACGATATCGAGAATAATATTAGCAACGACATTCCGATTGTAAGTATCGACAGACACTTCAACAAGAAAATCACTTGCGTCACTTCGGATAATTACGAGGGAGGACGATTAGCTTTAAGGGAACTGGTGAATGCAGGGTCGCGGAAACCAGCTTTTATTGGAAGTGTTACTTCTGTTTTCAGTGAAACCATGAACCGGAAAAAAGGATTCATTCATGAGGCACAAGCCTTGGGAGTCGATTATGTGATCTATGAGAAGCCGGACCCCATTGTGGACGACAATGCCTATTTTAATGAGTTCTTAGATAAGCATTCTGATGTGGATGGTATTTTCGCTATTACTGATATGTTAGCCGCCAACTATATAGAAAGAGCACGCAGGCAGGGTATACGTGTTCCTGAAGATGTAAAGGTCATCGGTTACGACGGGATTCAGGATAATCCTTATTTTCATCCTATACTATCAACGATCAGACAGCCAGTGGAAGAAATGGCACGCATGACAATCAGATTACTCTTTAGCAAGATCGAAAATATTACCTTGGATCAGCAAGTGTATCGTATCCCCGTTATATTCAAGAAAGGTGAAACTACCTGATCTTCTTGGATCGGAAAAACATCAGCTCATCGATTTGGATGTACGATCTGACGTTTTTCTTTTCTAAATTGGAAACGTTTCAATACTATTTTGGAAACGTTTCAAAATGAATGATTACTTTTACATGAAAGGGAGTTTAAGGGTGAATTCAAGAACCAGCGGGACGGATCATTCTTTGATCAAACCAAATCGTAATCGATGGAGTCGAGTTAAACGCGACTATGAACTGTATCTGTTTTTGCTGCCGATCATTATTCTTTATCTCGTATTTAAGTATTATCCAATGTACGGTGTGCAGATTGCGTTTAAGGACTTTTCACCAAGCCAGGGGATCTGGGGGAGTGAATGGGTAGGATTCCAGCACTTTGTAGATTTTTTTAATTCCTATAACTTCTGGACGATCATCACGAACACGCTTACACTCAGTTTTCTGTCACTTTTGTTTGGCTTCCCGGCTCCTATCATCATCGCAATTATGCTGAACCAAATGCTGGGCAAGTCCTACAAAAAATTTGTGCAGACCGTGATCTATGCACCGCACTTTATCTCTACCGTTGTACTCGTCGGTATGCTCAATGTGTTTTTGTCTCCAAACAGCGGAATCGTGAATCACGTCATCACCTTGTTCGGAGGAGATCCCATTCTGTTTCTGGCTGATGCAGGTTGGTTCCGTCCTCTGTATATATTGTCAGGGATTTGGCAGGAGACAGGCTTTGCCACCATTATCTACCTTGCTGCTCTTGCGGGGGTCAATCCCGAACTGCATGAAGCTGCAATTATGGATGGAGCGAGTAAATGGAAACGTGTATGGTTTGTGGACATTCCAAGCATCTTGCCTACGATCGTTATCCTGCTGATTCTGGCACTCGGCAACATTATGAGCATCGGTTTTGAAAAAGCGTTCCTTATGCAGAGTGATTTAAATTATGCCACCTCCAATATTATTCCAACTTATGTGTATGAAATGGGGATTCAGAAGGCTCAGTACAGCTTTTCTACGGCAGTTGGCCTGTTTAATTCATTTATTAATATTATCCTGATTTTTACCGTAAACCGGATCGCCAAAAAGATGACAGAGACCAGTCTTTGGTAAGGAGGAGTTCATATTGAATCAATTATTGAAGAGAAAGAGCAGAGGAGACGCATGGTTTGACATCATCAACTATCTTTTGTTGACCGTAATTATGCTGCTCGTATTATTTCCGTTGTACTTTGTACTGATTGCATCATTCAGTGATCCTAATTATATCTACTCAGGTGAAGTTTGGTTGTTTCCTAAGGGCTTCACGCTGGATGGGTATGAGCGGATTTTCAGTGATTCGTCCATATGGATAGGTTATGCCAATTCAATTTTATATGCGACTCTGGGAACGTTAATTGGAGTTGCGGTGACTGTATTTGCGGCCTACCCGTTAGCTCGTAAAGATCTGGCAGGAAAATCTGTAATTATGTGGTTTCTGCTGATTACTATGTTTTTTAGTGGGGGGCTGATTCCAACCTATTTGCTGATTAAGGATCTTCATATGCTGAATACGATCTGGTCACTTGTGATTCCCGGAGCAGGCGGTGTATTCAATGTAATTATCGTGAGGACCTTTTTTCAGTCGTCCATACCGGATGAAATGTGGGAAGCGGCATCTATAGATGGATGTTCCAATACAAGATTCTTTTGGAGCATCGTCCTGCCTTTATCCAAGTCCATCCTGGCTGTAATGGTGCTGTATCATGTTGTTGGCTTCTGGAATGGTTTCTTCGACGCTCTGATCTATCTGAACGATGAAAGTAAATATCCGCTCCAACTGGTGCTTCGCAACATTCTTGTTCAGAATCAGGTCAACTCTGGCATGATGCTTGATGTAGAATCCTATGCAGCGAAGATGCGCGTTACCGAACTGATCAAATACGGTGTCATCATGGTATCCAGCCTGCCGCTGCTCATATTGTATCCTTTCCTTCAGAAGTACTTTGTTAAAGGCGTGATGATTGGCTCGATCAAGGGCTGATTTTGACATGGTGCTTGAAGGGGGGGATGTACAGCAGCATTCAGACAAATGCAAAGAAAGAGCAATGTGTAATTATCTTGTGGGATGAACTCAAGGGAGGTTATTTACAATGAAATCTTTATTCAAGGGTGCGGGGATTCTAGTGCTGGCCGGAGCATTTGCGTTAAGTGGATGTTCAGGAAACGGTAACGGCTCAAAGAATCAGGCTAAAAGTCCGGATCAAGAAGCGAAGTTCAACAAAACCGGTCTTCCGATTGTTAAAGAAGCAGTGTCGTTAAGAATGGTATCTCCGAAGGCTGCATTGGCACCGGAATATTCGGAAATGGAAATTTTCAAACGACTAGAAGCGCAAACAAACGTTAAGATCAATTGGGAGAACATCCCAGATACTGATTATACAGAAAAGAAAAACTTGTTACTCGCTAGTGGAGATTTGCCGGATGCTTTTTACGGAGCTGGATTTACCGATTACGAGCTAATTAATTATGGCAAAGACGGAACCATTATTCCTCTGGAAGATTTAATTAATCAATATGCGCCTAACTTGAAAGCGCTTCTCGACCGCCGGCCTGACATCAAATCATCAATTACAGCGCCAGATGGGCACATCTACGGACTGCCGTCATGGGAAGAGAACAACCTCGGAACCAATCCCTTCTTTCACGTTATCAATAAAGCCTGGTTAGATAAGCTGGGGCTGAAAGTACCGCAAACACTGGATGAATACACGGAAGCTCTACTTGCCTTTAAAACAAAGGATCCGAACGGTAATGGTAAGCAGGATGAAATCCCATTAAGCTTTATGCACATGCAGTGGTGTATGGATATTGCCGGGATCTTCGGGGCATTCGGACTTCCGGATAATCTGGAGCACCGTGTCGTCCGCGACGGGAAAGTTATTTTTACCGCAACTCAGCCTGAATATAAGGAAGCTCTTAATTATTTTCATGAAAAATGGTATAAACAGGGCTTGATTGATCCGGAATCCTTCACCCAGGATGCAGCACAGTATCTGGCAAAAGGTAAAACAACGGATGAGACGCTTGGATCTTATATCTGGTGGGAAATTGAAGAGGTTGTCGGAACCGAACGCAGTAAGGATTATGTTCTGCTGTCTCCGCTGAAGGGACCGAAGGGTGATCAAATCATTGGACGTGCTAATGGCGGTGGTCCGGGCCGCGGGGCTTTTGTGATTACAAAAGAAAACAGCAATCCGGAAATCACCATGCGTTGGATCGATCAGCAGTACGAACCTTACATGGCTGCCCAAATCCACTGGGGCCCGCTGGATGTTGTATTCAAGAAAGACGAAAACGGAAAATTGGTGAATCTGCCGCTTCCTGAGGGAGCCTCTGCAGGTGAATTCCGTCAAAAAGTTGCACCAGGCGCAGGTGGACCAGGCGTTATTACCATCCAGGATCTGGGGAAAGTTGTAGATCTGGAGCCACGGGCCCAGCAGCGTGCTAAAGATCTAGAGAAATATTACGATCCTTACATGGAAAAGGAAAATTATCCAAGTATTTTCTTTGAACCGGAGGAATTGGACAAAATCAATAAGATTGAGCCGGAACTGATTAAATATGTAAATACCCAAAGAGGTAGATTTATTGTTGATGGCGGTGCAGATGAAGGGTGGAACAACTATCTGAAGACTCTGGATAAGATGGGTCTGAACGAATTGATGAAGATCTATCAGACCGGACTGGATCGCTATAACGCAAATCTAAAAAAATAAATAGATGATAGGTGGGGAGAAGCTGTGCTTGATGTTATCGCTATCGGAGAAGTCTTAATAGACTTTACTCCAGCAGGTCGTACAGCAGGGGGGAACGAGCAATTTGAATGTAATCCAGGAGGGGCTCCGGCTAACGTGGCCGCTGCGCTATCCCGGTTAGGAGCCAAATCTGCACTCATTAGCAAGGTCGGGGAGGATCAATTCGGTTCCTTGCTGCACAATACCCTGCTAGACAGCGGTGTGGATGTGTCAGAAGTTTCTTTTACAAATGAAGCGAGTACAACGCTGGCCTTTGTCCATCTGGATGATACAGGAGACCGGTCATTCAGTTTCTTCAGAAAGCCAGGAGCAGATACCTTCTTACACTCGAAGGATGTCCCGCTTGACCGGATTGAAAGCTGCAGGGCTCTACATTTTGGCTCATTGTCCATGACCCATGAACCTGCCCGTACGGCAACAAAGACGGCAGTGCTTAAGGCTAAGGAAACAGGAATTTTGCTCTCATTCGATCCTAATCTCCGGTTTGCGTTATGGGACAGCAAGGAGGAAGCCAGACAGAATGTTATTTGGGGCATGAATTATGCCGATATCCTGAAAATATCGGAAGAAGAGCTTTCCTTTATAACCGGTACCAGCGATGTTGAACAAGGTTCACTAGAAATCCAGCAACAATATGGTATTACACTAATCGTCGTCACTTTGGCGGAAAAAGGCTGCTATTACCGTTTAGCTGGTCAGGATGGATATGTGCCGGGTTTTCAAGTCAAGACCATTGACACGACAGGGGCCGGCGATGCTTTTCTGGGCTGCCTGTTGTACAAAATTCTAGAAGCCGGAAGTGCGTTGCATGATCTGACCAACCAACAGATCCTAAGCATGCTGACATTTGCCAACGCAGGCGGAGCGTTAGTTACCACTCGAAAGGGGGCTCTTGGGTCCATGCCGACGACAGAGGAGATTAACCGGATGATAGAGTCCACTAAAAAGTATAATGATGAGCGCTTCAGACCGGGGTTTCATTTCTCACCACCCTCCAACTGGGCGAATGATCCCAACGGATTAGTCTATTATGAGGGAAGCTATCATCTCTTTTATCAATATCATCCTTATAGCAATAAATGGGGTCCGATGCACTGGGGCCATGCCATAAGTGAAGATCTGGTTCACTGGCAGCATGAGCCTATTGCCTTATTCCCGGATGAACATGGAGCTATTTTCTCCGGTTGCTGTGTAGTGGACTGGAATAATAGCAGCGGCTTGTTCGAAGATTCTCATGGATTGATAGCGATCTTTACCCATGCGGATACAAGTCCAGTTACTGGCCAGCCGCGCCAGCGGCAGAGCTTAGCCTACAGCAGCGATAAAGGTCAAACCTGGCAAAAATATGCGGGCAATCCTGTACTTGCTGAGGAGAATATAGTGGACTTCCGGGACCCGAAGGTGTTCTGGCATCCGCAAAGTAAACGGTGGGTTATGGTACTTGTTGCGGGAGACCGTGCTAAATTTTATGGATCTGAAAATCTGCGTGAATGGTCGCTGACAGGAGAATTCGGCAAGGAAGAAGGCTCGCATGACGGTGTTTGGGAATGCCCCGATCTGTTTGAATTGCCGATTGATGACACCGGTCTTTCCAAGTGGGTACTCCTCATAAGCATCGGAGATCATCCAAGCTGTCCCGAAGGATCACGTACGCAATATTTTATCGGGGAGTTCGACGGAAATACGTTCATTAATGACAATCCGGCCGATCATATCCTGTGGCTGGATTATGGTAGAGACAATTATGCGGGAGTTACCTGGTCGGATATCCCTGAGCAAGACGGACGCCGTGTGATTATCGGGTGGATGAGCAACTGGAAATATGCCAACGAGACACCTACCGGTTCCTGGAGAGGTGCCATGACTCTGCCTCGCGTCTTGTCACTGACGAAGCAAAGCGGGAATGTGTCTTTGTCCCAAATGCCTGTCCGGGAAATAGAGCAGCTACGCAAAGAATCAATGGGCTGGAAGGGAATCACAGTTACTTCAGCGTCCTCTTTTATACAGAAAATGAATGAAGATCTGCTGGAAATAGAAGCGGATATCGATATCAGTTCCGGTGCAGAGGTTCATATTAGGCTGAAGTCTTCTGGGCGGAGTGAGATTGTTATCGGATATGATCCAGTTCAGCAATGGCTATTCATCGACCGCTCGAACTCAGGTGTGACTGATTTCCATCCTTCATTCGCAAACAAGCACGGTGCCAGACGGGTATCTAAGAATGGGAAGATCAAGCTGCAGATCTGGCTGGACCGCAATGCGGTTGAAGTGTACGCAGATCATGGCTTGGTTACATTGACGGATCAGATTTTCCCTGATGCTCCAATTGAAAAGGTTGAAGTAAGCACGCAATCACGGCAAGTGGTATTGGATTCGCTTCAGATCCATATTCTTAAATCCATCCAAATTCCGGAGGGTGTCTCAGAATAGAACTAAGGGAGGAATGATGCATGAGCCGCATAAACGGTGATCAAGGATTGGTGATGCACTGGGCCTTTGATGAAGGTACCGGAGCAAGTACTCTGGAGAGCGTATCTGAGGTCCGGGATGACATTCAGTACGTATTTAATCAAGCGGAGTTTACTGAACAGTCCGGTCCGCAGTGGAGACCCGGAGTAGCGGGAAACGGACTCCTGTTCGACGGTTACTCCACTTCTATTGTCCATTCTGTCAATGAAGAAGATACACAACTTGATCAGGAATCCGCGTCAGCATTAAGTATCGGAGTATGGGTAGCGCCGCGCTTCTATGATTGGGGATATGAAGGTAAGTTGACTGCCATTGTGAACCGCCACCATATGGAGCGCAAGCAAGGTTATCTGCTAGGCATGTTCCGGCACGGGTCTTGGTCCTTCCAGGTTGGGCTGGAAGGAGGAGACTGGAGGGAACTCTGGTCACCAGACGGCTATGAATTGCCCAAGAACGAATGGTCATACGTGAATGCTGTATTTGATGGAACCTTTGGCACAATCAAACTGTATCTGAACGGCAGTGAAATCGCTTCGACGAATTTGCCGAGCGGTTCCCGTCTTGCTGAAGCATTTGGCACGGATCTGCTCATCGGCAAGAATAATCACAGCAGCCTGCTGGCTGGAGTCTTCAGCCTTCAGATGTTCAGCGGGATTATCGATGAGCTGAAGATTTATAACCGGGCCTTAAGTGCAGAGGAAGTGGCTGCTTCCTATCAGCATGTGCTGGACTCTGCACATGGAGGCGTCCATCCGCGCGTGCCATATGACGAGATCAAGCTGGACCGCACACCTCTGCTGACGGATCGGCACAGACCGCAGTACCATGTCAGCCCGCCTGCTCATTGGATGAACGAACCTCATGCGCCGATTTATTTTGACGGGCAATATCATTTGTTCTATCAGCATAATCCATTGGGGCCGTTCTTTTATCATATCCATTGGGGACATTGGGTAAGTAAAGATCTGGTACATTGGCGTGATCTTCCTGTAGCCCTGGCACCCGCTAAGGATCAGCTGGCACCGGACGGTATCTGGTCGGGGAGCGCGACTTATGATGCAGACGGCTTGCCTGTCTTGTTCTTTACGGCGGGAAATGACAGTGCTTCACCGAATCAGAGTGTTGCGCTTGCGCGGAGCACTTATGCTCAGGATGGAGACCCGGATCTGGTTCATTGGGTGAAACATCCTGAGCCGCTCATTGTACAGAAGCAGGGAATAGGCGCATTCGGAGATTTCCGTGATCCTTTTGTCTGGAAGGATGATGACGGCTGGTTTGCACTGGTCGGATCGGGGATCGAAGGCGAAGGTGGAGCAGCGCTTGGGTTTGCCTCACAGGATATGCTGAATTGGACGTACAAAGGACCATTTTATCAAGCAGATATTCAGAAGTACCCTTATCTTGGGCCTATCTGGGAACTTCCTGTGCTTCTTCCTCTGGGTACCGACAAACAGGGTCAACATAAACATCTTCTACTGGTCAGTCCCGTGGGAAAGGGAGCCGATGTCGAGGTATTCTATTGGATTGGACAGCTTGATACACACAATCTTTCATTTCTTCCAGATCAAGAAGAGCCGGAACTGATCGACGTCGGAGATTTCCATTTCACCGGACCGAGCGGCATGGTAGATCCGAAGACCGGCAGAAAAATCATATTTACCATAGCTCAAGGCGACCGGACGTCCGAGCTTGAATATCAATCGGGCTGGGCCCATAATGGCGGCTTGCCGTTAAGTGTCTATCTGAGGGAGGACGGACGGCTGGGAATCGAGCCTATTCAGGAGCTCCAGTCTCTGCGCGGTACTCAACGTCTATCGATTCGTGACAATTCCTTGGCTGAGGCTAATCTGTCGCTAAAAGATGTTCGAGGTGACATGCTTGAGATTCAAGTGGAACTGGAGCCCCGCCATACTACACAACTAGGAATCAAAGTCCGGTGTACACCGGATGGAGATGAAGAAACGCTGCTGTATTATGATTTTAACGAAGCTAAGCTCTGGGTAGACCGGACAAAAACGACACGGCATCCGGGTGAAAAGTGCAGTGGGGTTCAAGGCGGTAAGCTGGAGCTGCTGGGGGAAAATTTGAAGCTTCACATCTATTTGGACCGCTCCATGGTCGAAGCCTATGCCAACGGTTTGAAAAGTCTGACGACCCGGGTATATCCGAGCCGTAAGGATGCCTTGGGGCTGGAGATCTGGGGAGATGGAGAACCGCTTATTAAATCTATGGAAATATGGAATATGCAGTCCATTTGGTAGCAGAAGCGCTATGGCGCTTCTTGCCATCTGGCTCAGGGAATAAATGATCAAGAAGATTTACATTCCTTTGATTTGGAAGCGCTTTATTTGGTATCTCTCCTTTCATCATCTTAACTATTCGTCCTTGTATAAGGAGAGCATCTCGAAATTAGGTTTGAAGGAGGCTCTTGAATGAGAAAAGTTAAAGGCAGAAAACCTTGGATTTCCAGAATGGTTGCAGGGGCGATGGTTCTTCAGCTTGCAGCTTCCGGAATCCCGGCCGCAGCCGAAGCTGGAACCCTGGAAGCAACTATTCCAAAGGTAGAAATAGGCTCAACAGTTACGGATACAGTCTATCAAACGCCAAGGGATGGTTTGGAATTATCAGCTACAGATGCGGTCTATCAAATTCAGAATCCAGGATTTGAAACTGGGGATATGTTAGGCTGGACGGTTGTCAGAGGCCAAGCGTTCGGTCAAGATAGTGTATCGGACGAAACCACTTGGTGGGCAGAACAAATCCCGTACAATCAGGAAGGTGCTTATCATCTTAACGGCTGGAAGCATGACGAGGCTGCGACCGGCGTGCTTCGTTCCAGCACCTTCCAGCTGGGCGGCAGCGGCTGGATCAGCTTCAAGCTTGGCGGTGCGAAAAACCCTAACAAAGTATACGTGAATATCGTAGAAGCCCAGACGGGACAAGTCGTTGCCCGGTATGGCAATAGTGCTTTTGCCGACGTCGGCTTTCCGAACCCCGCTCAGGGTCTACGGCTTGCCAATATGGAGCAGTATAAGGCGGATCTCTCCGTCAATTTGGGCAAGAAGCTGTATGTGGAGATCGTCGATAATGCAACCTCCGATTGGGGATTGATTTTTGCGGACGCATTCTTGATGTACCATGAATCCGAGCCAGCCAAAGGCATTGTTGCCAAAGATATTAAGCCGGATTTCCAACGCTATCAAGTCCAGAATCCAAGCTTTGAAACCGGAGATTTGACAGGATGGACCGTTGTGGAAGGTGATGCGTTTGGTCCAGACAGTGTATCGGACGAAACCACCTGGTGGACAGAACAAATCCCGTACAACCAGGAAGGTACATTCCATTTAAACGGCTGGAAATACGCCGAAGCTGCAACAGGTGTGCTTCGATCCAGCACCTTCGAGCTGGGCGGCACAGGCTGGATGACCTTCAGACTGGGCGGAGGCAAGCATACGGAGCAGGCCTATGTAAGTGTTGTCGATGCAGATACCGGAGACTTGATAGCCAGGTACGGAAATACCGAATTTAACGAGTCCGGGTTTCCGGATCCGGCACAGGGCCTCAGACTCGCGAATATGGAGCAATATAAAACCGATCTCTCGAAGTATATCGGAAAGAAGCTGTATCTAGAAATCGTGGATCATGCAGCCTCGGATTGGGGACTGCTCTTTGCCGACGCCTTCAATACCTTCAATGAACTTGTACCCGAAGAAGGAGTTATGGCGGATAATATTGTGCCGACGGAAATCCAGAATCCTAGTTTTGAAACCGGAAATTTAGAGAGCTGGGCCGTTGAAGGTAATGCTTTTCAAGTCACTAATGAAGCAGGGACCGGCAAAGTGGGTAGCTTCTTTGCCAAGTCTACCTTGGAAGGTCAGGGTTCTATTACGTCTAATACCTTTAAGCTTCAGGGAACCGGAACGATCACCTTCACTGTTGTAGGCATCGATAATCCGCAGGAAGCCTACGTCGCATTATATGATGCCAGCACTAACACATTACTTGAGAAGACCGGGGATGTCAGTGCGAATGAGAAGATTTCCTGGGAAATGCAGGAGCATTACAATATGAGGCTCTATGTTAAGGTTGTCGATCAATCCAATCAAGCCAGTATTGCTGTTGATGCTTTTCAAGCTCATGGTACGGGTAACATTTTTTATATGAACTTTGATGAAGGCACAGGAAAGAAGGCACTGGAGGAAGTAAGTAATCTTGAACATGACGTGAACTATGTGTTTAATAACGCCAGATATATGGCCTCGAAGGATCCAAGATGGACCTCACGCGGAGTAAAAGGAGGTGCCTTGCTATTCGATGGATACTCGAATGATGTTGAGGTCAAAGCAAAGGATACCATTCCTGTAAGCGACGCGTTAACGCTTGAAGCATGGGTCGCTCCGCGCAGCTACGAATGGGGGGACGGAAAAAAGCTGTCTGGAATCGTGAGCCAGTCCGATCAGGACAAAGCAGAAGGATTCGCACTTGGCATGTACCGGCACGGAACATGGTCGATGCAGGTCGGGATTGGCGGCCAGTGGATTCAGGTATGGGTCAAAGATCATCCGCTCGAAAAATACAAGTGGAATTACGTAGCGGCAACGTTCGACAAAAAGGACGGAATCATTAAATTATATTTAAATGGTCAGGAAGTAGCTTCTGAGGCGACCCCTGTCAACGTTCCAATTACACCTTCTATGGAAAATCTGATGATCGGGAAAAACAATAGACCTGTAGAGTTTGCGGGCTTGTTCTCCTACAATATGTTCTGCGGACTCATCGATGAAGTGAAGCTGCAGAACAAAGCACTTACGGGTCAGGAGATCCTTGCTGAATATGAGAGTGTGAAGACACTTCATGGCGGTTCGGTTCCACAAATTCCAAATGGCGACATTGATGAGGATCCTAGTGTGTTTGATGGTGATCAGCATCGTCCCCAGTACCATGCGATGCCTCCTCAAAACTGGATGAATGAAGCACATGCACCCATTTATTATAAAGGCAAATACCATTTATTTTATCAGCATAACCCGCAAGGTCCATACTGGCATCAGATCCACTGGGGACATTGGGTGAGCGATGATATGGTACATTGGGAAAATGTGAGACCGGCTCTTGCCCCTGAAGCAGGCACGCTTGATCCGGACGGTACATGGTCAGGCAGCGCAGCCTATGATCGAAACGGCAATCCCGTTCTGTTCTACACTGCCGGCAATGACTCTTTGTCACCGAACCAAAGAACAGGTCTGGCGACTCCGTCTGATTTGTCGGACCCTAACTTAGAGCAATGGGATAAATATCCTGAACCAGTTACAGAGCAGAATGGAAACGGTATTCATAACGAGTTCAGGGACCCGTTTGTATGGTATGACAAAGAGACAGACAAGTGGTATCAGTTAGTCACTTCCGGTCTTCAAGACTTCAGCAGCGGCACAGCTTTGGTGTATGTTTCGGGCGATATGTACAACTGGGAGTATAAGGGGCCTTTATACGTAAGTGACAGAAGCCTGTATCCGGAGCTCGGTACCGTATGGGAACTGCCGGTATTACTGCCGTTAGGTAAGGATAGCACGGGCAAGCAAAAGTATATTTTTATGGTTAACCCCCATGAGAAACCGGAGCAAGTGCCTCCGGCGAACGATGTGCAAAGAGATGTTGAGGTTTTTTACTGGATTGGTACTTGGGACCGGGATCATTTCAAGTTTATTCCCGATCAGGATGCGCCTTCTAAAATGGATGTGGGCGACGGCTATTTAACCGCAGAGAGCGGTATGGTTACACCTGACGGTAGAACAGTCGTATACTCCATGGTGCAGAATGTAAGAACACCGCAAGCCGAATATCAAGCCGGTTGGGCTCATAATCTGGCACTGCCAGTTTCCCTAAGCTTGGATGAGCATGATCAATTGCGTATTGAACCGATTCAAGAATTGCAAAGTCTCAGGGGAGATAAGGTGGTTGATTTCTCGGACAAAAATTTGGCCGCCGCCAATCAGTTGATCCGGAGTGTCAAAGGCGACATGTTGGAGATCGTGATGGAAATTGATCCGGGTGAAGCCCAGAAATTCGGTCTTAAAGTGCGGCGCTCCGAGAACGGCCAGGAGGAAACGCTGATTTACTATGACAAAACAAATGGGACGTTCAATGTGGACCGGACCAAGAGCAGCATTGATCCGGATGTGCGCGTGGACGGTATTCAAGGCGGATACGTAGATCTGGACGGAGAGAACTTGAAGCTTCATATATTCCTGGACCGCTCGGTTGTTGAAGCTTTTGCCAATGATAAGAAAAAGCTAACAACACGCGTCTATGTAGGCCGATACGACTCCTTGGGCTTACAGGTCTGGGCCGACAAGGATATAACGGTCAAGTCGATGGAAGTATGGAATATGAATGCCTTGACGGGTGAGCCGGCGGCTCCAGTCGATGTGCCTGACAATTGGGATAACTCAGTGTATACCGATATTACAGATCTGCCCAATCATGATTTTGCCACAGGAGACTTAACCGGTTGGATTACAGAAGGAGATGCTTTCCAGGATATCCATGTGACCGATGCGCAGTTTTTCTGGGACACGATCTACTTCAATCCTTCGCATAAAATTCCAGGCGGCTATCATTTGTGGGGCTTCAACGAGGAAGCCGGCGGAGACAGCTTAACGGGAACAATGAAATCGCAGAATTTCGTCCTTGGCGGGAACGGCAAGATCAACTTCCTGGTCAGCGGCGGGCGTGATATCGATAAGCTGTATGTAGCGCTGGTCCGGGCATCGGACGGGAAAGAACTATTTAAAGAAACCGCCACCAACTATGAGGAGTATCAACGGAAGATTTGGGATGCATCACAGTATATCGGCCAGAAGCTTTACATTAAGATGGTTGACCAATCCACAGGCGATTTCGGACATATTAACGTTGATGATTTCAATGTGCCGGTTAAGGTACAGAATCCGACGAATCCGAATGAACCGACCGACCCAACTGATCCAACTAGCCCTGCCGGTCCAACTGACCCAACTAATCCAAGTGGTCCAACTGATCCAACCGATACAGCTGTCCCAACCAGTCCTCCGAATCAGCCTGTGATTCCGGCAAGCAAACCTGAGAGTCAAAACAGTTTGTCATTCGAGATGGCAAAGGGAGAGCGGCAAGTGATGTTTCCGGTGTCCATCGCGGCAAATGACGGCAAGAATGCCCTGAAAGTTAAAAATACAGATGTGGAGATCGAAGTTCCAGCAGAGTTATTGAAGGAATTACAGGCACGGGTCACGGGCAGCGAGCTTGAACAGGCGAAGATCTCTTTTGAAATGGGAACTTTATCTTCAGAGCAGAGCAAAGAATTACTTTCGTGGGCCGGACAGAAGAATCATGCAGATATCTCTGTAACCGGGGAGGTCTACGACTTCAAATTGTCAATCGTGAAGGCCGATGGAACGGCGCTTACGCTTGAGAAGTTCTCCAAACCCGTCACCATCAGATTGGGTGCACAGGAGAATTCCCGCCAAGATTTAACGGGCATTTATTACGTCGCAGATGACGGCCGACTGGAATATTTGGGTGGAACCTACGCGGACGGTACATGGACGGTCAAGGTGAATCATTTCAGCAAGTATGCCGTCCTCACTTATGATAAATCATTTGAAGATGTGAATGCCTCCTATTGGGCCCATGATGTTATAAAAAGGATGGCAGCAAAGCAAATGGTCTTGGGTGTGAGCGATACAATATTTGCTCCAAAACAAAAGGTAAGCAGAGCTGAGTTCGCTTCTTTGATTACTCGTGTACTCGGAATAACAGGGATGAACTTAACTACATTCAAGGATGTAGAACCCACGAAGTGGTACGCTTCTTCCATTGCCGCAGCATACGAAGCGGGAATTGTCACCGGAAGAAACAAGGATACCTTTGCGCCGGAGGACACCGTAAGTCGTGAAGAAATGGCGTCCATGATTTACAAAGCCTATCTGCACCACACAGGACAGAACGCTGCTGCTAGTCGCTTGAGTAATTTCAAAGATGCCGGTACGATCAGCGGCTGGGCTGCAAATGCGGTCGCTGCTGCACAGGAGCTTGGCTTCATCAGCGGTCGCGGGAACCAGTTATTCATGCCACATGAACTTGTAAACCGTGCAGAAAGTGCACATGTCATCTCACTATTGCTTGACAAGATCAATAAATTACTGCAAAAGGAAGGCCGGGGAAGCAAGGTGATGTCAAAGGGGAATCCAGTATTTACGAAAGAGTGTAGAACAGGAGGAATAAATTAATGAAGGAATTTTTTTATCGTCCGGAAAATGCATGGGTAGGGGACATTATTCCCTATTACGAAGATGGGGAGTTCAAGCTGTTCTATCTGCACGGGTGGAGAGGTAACTTCCGGGAAGGCCTCGATCATGGCTGGCATTTGCTTGGTACGAAAGATTTCGTGAATTACAGGGAAGATGGAGCTTGCAAGATCGAAGGCGGGACCGGCCATATTCTCAAAGTGGGCAATGTCTATCACATGTTCTATTGTATCTTTCCCGAAGGGAAACAATTGGCCTGCCACGCCATCAGCAAGGATCTGCAAACATGGGAACCGATTCCTGAAGACACTTTTGGTCCGGATGGTGAAATTTATGAGCTGGCAGACTGGCGTGATCCCTTTGTATTTTGGAATGAAGAAGAAAGCCAATATTGGATGCTGATTGCAGCCCTGGCAAAAGGACCAACGAACCGGAAAGGCTGCACCGGTCTCCTATCGTCCAAGGATCTCAAGCATTGGGAGTACCGTGAGCCGCTGTACGCACCGAACTTGCATGTAGGCGCACATGAATGCCCGGACTTGTTCCGCATGGGCGATTGGTGGTATCTGATTTATTCTTCGTATACGGGGCGTTTCGGGACCTTTTACCGGATGAGCCGGTCTTTAAAAGGGCCGTGGATGACTCCGCAGGAAGAGGCTTTTGATGGGCGTGCTTATTATGCGGCCAAATCGGTATCCGATGGGCAGAAACGGTATTTGTTCGGCTGGAATCCGACTAAGGATGACGATCTGTTCGGCTGGAATCCGCCAAAATCTCCAGGCAAGGATTATGATACCTGGGATTGGGGCGGTAATATGATTGTACATGAAATCATTCAACGTTCAGACGGAACGCTTGGTGTGAACGTGCCTGCAACGGTTGACTCTGCATTTGCCCAACAGGTACCCGCGAACTTTCAGAGAATCGCCGGAGATTGGGCGATCACAGACGATGGGCTGCTCTGTGAATCTCCTTATGCCTTTGCAGGTTGTATCACACAGGAGGAATTGCCTGATCAGTGCAAGATCTCTACAACGGTATGTTTCTCGGGATCAACCCAAGGTCTGGGATTCATGCTTCGGGCAGGCGAAACTCTTGATTTTGCCTACTATATCACGCTGGAGCCCCAGCGTAGCCGAATTACCTTCCGTGGGCCGATTATGCAATCTGAAGAAGGAGGTAAAACCTTCCCTTATGATGTGGAGCTCGAACGTCCGCTCAAGCTGCTGCCGGAACAGGAATATGAGCTGAAAGTGTTTATAGACGGCACGATTTGCGAAATTTATGTTAACGGAGATGTGGCGATGAGTGCCAGAATGTACGACATTCAGCAGGGGAAGCTTGCCATATTCGTAAGTCAGGGTGCAGCGGAATTTCACCGGGTGAAGATTGAAACGTTAGAAGCCGATCCGGCCCTGCAATTAGAACAGAATATAAATGCATCCGGTTAACTTCATACTTTTCAGGTTTAATATAAGAACAGCCATTTGATTAGAATGGTTGTTCTTTTTACTGGCCTTAGATCATTCGGCTTTTCCTTTATGATAACCGGTTGACATAAAAATGTTAACCGGTTATCATAAAGTGACAATAGAAATGAATGCGCATTCAAATGAACTGCTGAAATACGCGCAGAATTCAAATATAAATTGGATTTAAAAACAAGGTGGTACATATGCCGAATCTTAAAGACGTCGCGAAAAAAGCAGGGCTTTCTATTAATACCGTTTCTAGAGTACTTAATAATAGAGGTTATATCAGTGAAAAGACGAAGGAAAAGGTCTACCGGGTGATGAAGGAGATGAATTATCAGCCGAACGAAATGGCCCGGGCCTTGTTCAGAAAAAGATCGAATATGATCGGTCTGATCATACCGACGATCTCGCATCCTTTTTTTGCTGAACTTACTTACCATCTTGAATATTACGCGCATCATAAGGGTTACAAACTATTGTTATGTAATTCCAACCGCGATGTCTCCAAAGAAATGGAATACATTGAGATGCTGAAAAAGAATCAAGTGGATGCCATCATCATGGGCAGTGCAGTGCTGGATGTCCAGCATTATCTACATTTGAACCTGCCGATTGTTTCATTCGATCGCGTGATTTCGGAGGATATTCCTGTGGTCACCTCGAACAATTTAGCAGGTGGTAAACTCGCCGCGAGATTATTAATCGACAAGGGCTGCCTTCATCCTGTCTTCATTTATCGTGGAATAGACGGTCCCCAGCATCGTTCGTTGCTCGCTGCCCAGAGAAGGCAGGGATATGAAGCTGAGGTGGAGAGCGCAGGCTTAGAGCCGCTGCAATTGCAATTGGATGCTGAAGGGAGCAAGCTCACCCGGAACTCTGCTGCAATGATCGCTTACTTTCAAGAGCATCCGGAAATAGACGGAGTATTCGCCAGCAGTGACGTGATTGCAGCAGAGGTCATTCAAGCTTGTTACCTGATGAAGAAGGATATTCCTTCAGAGATCAAAATTGTAGGTTACGATGACGTTCAGATCGCTTCACTGATCTCACCGCGTCTTAGCACGGTCAGACAGCCGATTCAGGAGATGAGCGACTCTATCATTCAGTTGATTGTTCAGCAAATCGAAGGCAAAGAAATTTCTATGGTTAACACGTTCCCGGTGACTCTTATCGAACGTGATACGACATAAAACAAATCGGTAGGAGATGAATTATCAGCCGAATGAGTGGCACCACTGCAAGTTTTGAAGCAAATTCTGAAAAAGGAAAGACTGGATTCAACTAAAAAATCATAATGGAGGAAACGTAGATGGATTTTATGAACCGAGTGGCTCCAGAGTTAAAACAAGGGGTTGCAGAATTGCCGCCACTTCATTTGCCGGGTGATCTGGATTCTGCCAGAGGATATATTCAATACCCTGCGGAAAAGTCGGAACACGTTCGTATTACAGAACGATCTCTGTCCGTTGCCGGTTCATACCAAATGCTGGTTAGAATCTACGAACCGGCTCAGAGAAATGAAAATGCACTACCAGCTCTTCTTTGGACCCATGGCGGAGGATATGTGCTTGGCCATCCCAGTGGGGATGATGCGTTATGTGAAAGCTTTGTTATAGCAGCCAACTGTGTCGTCGTTTCGCCCGACTACCGTCTTGCACCTGAGCATCCGTTCCCGGCAGCCATTGAGGATAGTTACGCGGCGTTAGTGTGGCTGGCCGATATTAACAATGATCTCAATGTCGATTTGGCCCGAATTGCAGTCGGCGGAGCGAGTGCAGGAGGAGGACTGGCCGCAGCCCTGGCATTAATGGCGAGGGATAAAGGAGGTCCTGTCCTCTGCTTCCAAATGCCGCTGTATCCGATGATTGACGATCGCAATGATACGCTCTCCAGCCATGAGATTACACATTCTTCGGTTTGGAACCGGGCGAATAACCTGGCCGCATGGGAGATGTATCTTGGCGGACCTGCCGGCGGAGATACTTCTCCTTACGCTGCACCCAGCCGGGCGGATAATCTGTCTGATCTGCCTCCCGCTTATACCTGCGTCGGACAGCTTGATCCGTTTCGCGACGAAACGATCGAATATGTCACCCGATTGGCTCAGGCCGGCGTCGACGTGGAATTTCATCTCTATCCCGGCGGTTATCATGGCTTTGAGCACGCCGTTCCAACCGCCGGGATTAGCCGGCGTGCCAGAGAGGACTATATCAACGCTATGGCAAGAGCTCTGAATCCGTAAGCACTGGCTCTGTTCCAGTGATCTGTCTTTGAATTGAAAAAAAAGAACGTTTTTTTTGAAGTATTGCGTATGCAGAAGCAATAGAATGTATATGACGAAAGGATATTGGAGTTTTAGGGGGAGTACGTGTGTTTAATCTCGGTGAGGCAATACCCTTTGAAGATAAAGCAAATGATGTGTTAACGGTTGGAGAACTTCTGGTTGACATGATTTCTAATGACTATGGCGATGCTTTTGAATGCAACGGATATACGAGATTTTTTGGAGGGTCACCTTCCAATATTGCCATCAATGTGAATAAGCTTGGCATCCGGTCTCAAGTGGCTTCGGCGGTTGGCCGGGATGGTCTTGGAGCTTTTCTGGTAAAGGGATTGCAAAGGGCAGGAATAGATACCAGCGGAGTCCAGCGGGTGGATGAATCTACCAGCATGGTGGTGATCACGAAGAGTCAGGAAACGCCCATTCCGATCTTTTACCGCGGAGCGGATAGCGAATTGGTGTACAATGATGCTTTGGAACAAGCCTTGATCCATTCCAAAATTGTCCACTTTTCGTGCTGGCCGATCTCGAGAGTTCCATCGCGTTATACGGTTGAACGGGTTATCGGGATAGCAAAAAAACATAAGCTGCTGATTGGCTTCGATCCGAACTATCACCCCTTGATTTGGCAGAAGGGTGAAGATGGTGTCTCCTATGTCAAATCTATCATCCCCAAAGTTGATATTATCAAACCTTCGGAAGATGATGCAGAGCGTCTGTTTGGGCCAGGTACTCCGGCTGAACAGGTCGGGAGGTTCTTGGAGCTTGGCGCCAAGCTGGTGGTGATGACCTTGGGCAAAGAAGGGGCAATGGTATCGAACGGCATAGAAACGTTGACGTTCGATACCAAAGCTACCGAAATTGAAGATACGACGGGAGCAGGTGATGCCTTTTGGTCCGGATTTTATGCGGCTGTCGTCAAGGGGCATACCCTCAGAGAGGCACTGGAGCTCGGCTTTGCCGTCAGCGCGTACAAGCTAAAATTCATGGGTGCGGTAGTGAATCTGCCAACTCTGGAAGAAATCAAACAACAATTTAACCTGTAGGAGGTTTCAGATGACACTGAAGAATCAAGTACAGTTGATTACGTATCCCGATTCGCTGGGCGGGGACCTGAAGAAGCTTCATCAGGTGCTGCGCAAACAATTCACCGGCCTCTTCGAAGGCGGAATCCACATCCTCCCGCCATTTCCTTCCTCCGGGGACCGCGGATTTGCTCCTCTGACCTATCTGGAAATCGATCCGGGCTTCGGGTCATGGGAGGATATCCGGGAGATAGGGGAAGAATTCGATGTGCTGGTGGACTTGATGGTGAATCACATATCCAGGCAATCTCCTTATTTTCAGGATTTCCTGAAGAAAGGCCGCGCTTCTGAGTATGCTGATTTATTTATAACTCTGGACAAGATTTGGGAGAATGGTAAGCCTGTCCGGGAGGATATTGAGAAGATGTTTTTGCGCAGACCCCTGCCTTATTCAAGCTTTTCTATAAGCGGGAGCGGTGAGGAAGAGAAGGTCTGGACAACCTTTGGCAAAACAGATCCTTCCGAGCAAATTGATCTCGATGTCCATTCCCCGTTGACCCGGGAGCTGCTGCGGTTATTTTTTGAGAACTTCAAGCAACAAAATGTTAAAATAGTCAGGCTTGATGCGGTCGGGTACGTGATCAAGAAGCTGGGAACCAGTTGTTTTTTTGTGGAGCCGGAGATTTATGAATTTCTCGGCTGGATCAAATCAATGGCGGATTCGCTGGATATAGAGCTGCTGCCCGAGGTCCATGCGCACTACAGCATCCAAGCCAAGTTATCGGAATACGGGTGCTGGATATATGATTTCATCCTGCCTTACCGGGTGCTTGAGGCACTCACCGGCAGGTCCAATACGGAACTCTATTCCTATCTGAAGACCCGCCCGCATAAGCAGTTCACCATGCTCGACTGTCACGACGGTATTCCTGTTAAGCCGGATCTTGATGAGCTGATCGACACGAAGGAAGCGCGGGAGCTGGTTGATCTCTGTGTGGAGAGGGGAGCGAATCTGAGTCTGATTCTGTCGGAGGAGCATAAGGCGCAAGACGGATTCGATGTCCATCAGATACGCTGCACGTATTATAGCGCGCTGAATGAAGATGACGATGCTTATCTCGCTGCAAGAGCGATTCAATTCTTCACACCAGGTATTCCGCAGGTCTATTATGTGGGTCTGCTGGCCGGCAGCAATGATCTGGAGCAGGTAACCCTGACGGGTGAAGGACGCGAAATCAACCGCCATAATTATACCCTGGAGGAAATTGAGGAAGGGCTTGAACGGGATGTTGTGAAGCGGCTAATGAAGCTGATTCGCTTCCGCAATACTTACAGTGCCTTCGGAGGAACGTTCCAGGTGCTTGAGGCGGCAACGGATGAGGTCCGGTTGTTATGGGAACAAGGTGAGAAGTATTGTAAGTTGTTCATCAACCTGCAGACCTATCAAACCGTTGTTGAATATGTGGATGAGCAAGGCATTGCTGTTACTTATCTGGTATAATACGAATTCCGTATTTAAGGAGTGGTTATTTTGGCTACGCTACAACTAAGCTTTCAATCCAAATGTCTGAAAAGAGAAGTCACGTTCAATGCATTAATGCCGGTTGATGTGCCTGAAGGAATAGGACTGCCGGTATGGTCGGGAGAACCTTTGAGGGCGCTGTATCTGCTGCACGGCTTTTCCGGGAGCCATAACGATTGGATGAACTTCTCACGAATCCGGGAGCTGTCGGACAGATATCAGGTTGCGGTTTTTATGCCCGCAGGAGAAAATCACTTCTATCTGGACGATGAGAACAGGGGAGAATACTACGGGGAATATATCGGCAGGGAGCTGGTGGATTTCACACGCAAGCTGTTCCCGCTGTCTGCGGCGCGCGAGGATACATGGATAGGCGGTTTATCCATGGGCGGCTATGGGGCAATCCGCAACGGTCTGAAATATGCAGATCAATTCGGCCGTATTATAGCCTTGTCTTCGGCACTGGTGCCTTATAAAGTTGCTAATGTGTCCCCGGATTACAATGACGGTATCGCCAGTTATAGTTACTACACAAGCACCTTTGGTGATCTGAGCCAGCTGCTTGGCAGTGATAAAGACCCGGAAAGGCTTGTCCTGGACCTCAAGGCGAAAGGACTTGAGCTGCCCAAGCTGTATATGGCCTGCGGGACAGAGGATTTCCTGCTGGACGTGAACCGCCGGTTCCATGATTTTCTTGAAGGGGAACAGGCCGGACATGTGTATCATGAAAGTGAAGGCGATCATAACTGGAACTTCTGGGATAAGTACATTGAGGCGGCACTGCAGTGGGCTGGAGAAGACAGCAACTCTATATAAAAGCTTCAAGTCTTGATAACTGAAAGTCTAATACAAGTACGCCCCTGGGTCCGATTGAGAATATATCGGCTCAGGGGCTTGCTGAATTCCGGGGAGGAAGAAATGGTGATATGATTCGAACAAACAGTATCGTGTTCAAGTTTTCGTTGCAGATGACAGTTATTCTTGCGATCCTGTTGTCCATCCTTGTTCTGAGTAATATTTACTCCCTGGAAGTTGTACGAAGCAATGCACTAACAAGCTCGCGTAATACACTTGCCCTCTATCAGGCCAATATTCATAATAACTTCAACAATTTCTCCAAAGATTTAATTGAGGTATTTGATAATAACATTGATGCTGCTGTGAATGTAGCCAACCTGGATGAGAGCAGCCGGTACTTCAAAGTGCAGGAGCTCAAAAATAACCTGCTGGCAAAAATGGCGAACGATTATTCCAGTGATGGCATGTTTATCAGACTTTCCGGAGAGCTCGTGCTTGAACAATTCAGCAGCCGGATTCCATCTGCGGGTAAGCTGGCTCTGGTCGATTTCCTTAATACGCACAAGTTCAGCTCCAGTCCAGCGGATGAAAGTGATGAATGGAAGGTGTTCCAGATCCAGGGTGATTATTATTTGTTCAAATATATCACCTACTCACAAGTCAGCTTTGGAACGTTAGTCAAAGCGGACACCCTTTTATCGATGGTAGACAGGGGGAGCAATGATCATAACCGTTATGTATTGAGTAATACAGAGGGGAGCATTTTATCTGCAAATAATATCGTCTTGAAAAAGGCAGATACGACCTTGGGCAGCTTAACCAAAGAGTATCAGCGCAGCTTTCTGATTATTTCCGAACCGATTGAAGAGTTTGGCCAGATTACAAATATGGTTGCCAAGGGGGGCCCGTTCTCGGGATTGAAGCTTATTCAGTGGGGCATCGCCTTATTGGCGGTTCTTTCGGCTATCATTGTACCGCTCGTACTGAGGTTCTTAACAAGGGATGTGTTGAAGCCGATCCTCGAGTTGGTGAAGGCGGCCAAGGTGGTTGAGCAGGGGCAGCTGGAATACCAGGTTCCTCAGGGTGTACCGTACTCCCTGGAGTTTATGAAGCTGTTCCATGCGCTCGAATCCATGGTTAGTGAAATCAAGGATCTGAAGATTCAATCCTATGAAGAACAGATCGAAATCAGCCGCGCGGAAATCAAATATCTGCAGATGCAAATCAGGCCCCACTTTTTTCTGAATGCGATCTCGACAATAACCAGCTTGACGTATCACAATAAAAATGAAGAAATTCGGCGGATGATTCACTGCCTCTCGGAACATCTTAGATATATGTTTAAGGGAGGTCTTGTGGAAGTCTCGATGGAGGAAGAGATTAAGCACGCCGAAAATTATATAAGGATGCAAGAAATCCGGTATCCGGACCAAGTGTTTTTCATGATAGAGATGGATGAGAAAGCCCGCCAAGTGCCCATTCCGCAATTCATGATCCAGACTTTTGTTGAGAATACGTTCAAGCACGCGATGTTCTATAAAGAAATGCTATCGATCTTCATACGAGTGCGGTCAGAGACAAGAGACGGAAAACCATTTGTCAGTATTGTGATTGAGGATAACGGAGGAGGCTTCTCTTCAGAGTGGCTAAGCAAGGCGGAGATCGAGGAGGTAATGGAGGATGGGGGCAGGGTCGGCATTGCCAATATCCGCAAAACTCTGCAACTGCTCTACAAGCGTGACGACCTGCTCAAGCTCTCTAATGCAGAGACGTCTGGTGCAAGAGTAGAAATGTGGATACCCGTACCTGAATCCGGCCACCCAGAGTTGTAGGGGGGATAATATGCGTTGTATGTTGATTGATGATGATATACCTACAGTTGAAGCCCTGCTCGGTATTGTGAATTGGGATGAATTTGGAATTACCGAGGTGCAGACCGCTCATAATATACAGGATGCGAAACAATTATTCGAGAACGGCGAGCCTGATGTAATCATTTGCGATATCGAAATGCCGCGAGGCTCCGGTATTGATATGATCAAATGGGCTAGAGACCGCCAATATGAAGGAGGTTTTATATTTTTAACCTGTCATGAGAGCTTCAGCTTTGCTTCCAAGGCGATCTCGTACGACGCCGACTCTTATCTGGTCAAGCCGCTGGATAAGCAGGAACTGGAAGCGGCGCTGCGGAAGTCCATGGATACATTGAAGAAAAAGATGATGATGGGCGAATACAGTAAGATGGGGCTTGCATGGCTGAAGAACAAAGATGTGGTCGAAAGAGGATTCTGGAGTGATGTGCTGACAGCCACTCTGTCTCCCCGAATTCATCTTATTCAGAGTGAAGTACAGAAACGTGAGTTATCATTGTCTGTCCATACGGAATATATTCTATTTCTCGTAAGTGTTCCGCGTTCACAGATCGAGAGTGAGTGGGACGAGAGTATCTTCCAATATGCACTCTCTAACCTGATTTCTGAAATTCTCATCACTGAGGTCAGCTTAGGACGGATGATTGCCTACCAAGTCGATAAAGTGTTCTACAATGCAATCCTTATTGAGAGCCCACTCGATAAGAAGTGGCTGCAGGACAGCGCAGAGAATATTATTCTGATGTGCAGGCAATATTTGAAGTGTACGGCTACCTGTTATTTCAGTGAGAAAACAGCGGTCTCAGGACTCTCACAGGTCAAAACGGAGCTGGAGCAGCTGGATGAGTCGAATATCATTTTCAGAGGGAAAGTACATTTGCCGAATGAACCTTTTCATTATGATATTACGGACCGCTTTACCCTTGATATGGAGCTGTTCACCCTGTTGTTTGTCCAGAAGGAGAAGGTCCAGATTGTTAACCGGCTGAAGAAAGAGCTGGAATTGCTGACAAGCTTGAATAAGCTGGATTCAACAACTCTCCATTCGATCCGGGAGGACTTCCTGCAAGTGGTCTATTCCCTTCTCTCGCGGCAGCATATTCAGGCGCATCGGTTATTTGCCGACGATGTGACTCAAAGCTTGGCCCAGAAAGCCGACAGCAGTGTGTTTGACTTCATGAAGTGGGCTCAGGCGCTTACGGACAAAACGGTGGATTCTATCAAAGAAGTACTGCAGTCCGAAGGGGTTGTCGAGAGAGCGAAGCGATTTATCCAAGAAAACTACAGACAGGACCTCAGTCGTGAGGATGTCGCTGCAAGCGTATATCTGACAGCGGATTATCTGGCGAAGGTGTTCAAGAACGAGACCGGGCAGACAGTCAAGGAGTACTTGAACGACTTCCGCATAAGAGCCGCGAAGCAAATGCTCATTGAGAGCACGGCGAGCATAGGCGAGATTGCTATGGACGCCGGATTTGATACGATTTCTTATTTCTCGACGGTATTCAAAAAGCTGACAGGGGAAACACCGATAGCCTATCGTTCAAAGCACAAAACTGCTAGATAGCAGGAAGCTCCGCTTTTCCACAGAGAAGCGGAGCTTCTTGCTGCAGTACGGTTTTTCGAAAAAACAGCCCGTCTTTTTGAAAGCCTGCAATCCTCCAAAGAAGTACAATGAAAGTGAAATTACAGAACAGGAGGCATCATCATGAAAAATAAAAAGGGGTTAGGCTCACTGTTGTTGTCCATGGTAGTATGCGGTTCACTGCTCTCGGCCTGCGGTAGCAATTCGAATACATCGGCCAAGAATTCCGGGAATGACAATGCAAAAGTTGCTGAAATCGTATTTGCCCTGCCGTCCTTCAACCGGATTCCCGATGATTTGAGCAAGGTGACGAACGCAATCAATGCAATCACAACCAAAAAAATCGGAGTCAAAGTGGATTTCCGTCTATATGGTCCGGCGGATTATGCCCAGAAAGTCAACCTGGCGCTCCAGAGCGGAGAGAAAATGGATATCTTCACTACTCTCGGACAATTCTCCAACTATGTGTCCAAAAGTCAGGTGGCTCCGCTTGAAAAACTTCTTCCCCAGTATGGTAAAGAAATGACTGCAATTCTGGATAAGGATTTCGGACCGGATATTCTCAAAACCACAACGATGGATGGGCATATCTATGGGATTCCGGTAAATAAAGGGATGGCTTTGCCTACGAATATCATCTACAACGCCGATATGATGGCAGATGCAGGTGTTTCGGCTGACACTATTCAATCGGTGGAGGATCTGCCTGCCGTCTTCGCTGCCGTTAAGAAGAAGTCACCGGATGTGGTTCCGTTTGGCCCGATTAATGTGAATCCAACTGATACGGGACTTGTTAATCTGATGAAAGGTGCGAGCAAGGTAGATTACCTGACAGATACAACCGGAGTCGGTGTCGTAATCGGTGACAACGGAAAGGTCGTTAATTTCTATGAATCCGATGTTTTCAAAAACGGGGTTAAGATGATGAGAGACTGGTACAATGCGGGTTATTTACAGAAGGATACCGCAACAACTACCGTTAACGCCATGGAGATGGTATCTTCCGGACGCGGTTTCTCCTTCCTTGGCGGCTACAGCGGTATGGAGGTGGGCAAAACCCTGAGTGCGCAAGCCGGCAAAAAAATGGAGACCAAACGAATTGCCCCGTTCTATTTCGATACAAGTGCCGTTAATGCTGTAACTTGGATGGTATCCAGCACCTCTAAAGAAACGGAAGCCTCTGTTAAATTCCTGAACCTGCTGTATACCGACACAGATCTGATTAATACCATTCTCTATGGGGTTGAAGGGGAGGATTACCTGAAGGTTGATGAGCATCATGTGAAATTCCCGGAAGGCAAGGACGCTAATACGGTACCCTACACAGCGATGCTGAGTTCAGGAATCGTAGGTTCTGAGTCCCTTCAGTACCAGTTCGAGGGAATCAACTGGTCGGATATTGAACTGAAGCTTAAGGAAAACAAGGATACGGAACGATCACCTTATTTCGGATTTATCTTTGATCAAAGCCCAGTGAAAACGCAGATGAGTGCTGTGAACAACGTAGTAAGCCAATTTCTGCCTGCTCTTGTTAGCGGCTCGGTAGACCCGGAGACGATCATTCCAAAATTCAATAGTGCGCTGAAAGATGCGGGCGCTGGGGCGATCATTGACAGCAAGCAGGAACAGCTGGATAAATGGCTTGCAGCGCAAAAATAATTATTCCTATAAGCTTGTTGAAGGTAGAGCCGCCAATAGAAGCTCTGCCTTCAGCAATGGAGGTGAATCCAACATGACAGCCAAAGCTAAATCAAAGCCTCTCAAAAAAACACTTCCTTTATTGATTTTAGCTGCTCCAGGTTTGCTTTACTTTATCATTAACAGCTATTTTCCCATGTTCGGGGTGTTTATCGCATTCAAGGATGTCAATTACGCAAAAGGTATATTCGGCAGTGACTGGATTGGTTTGAAGAACTTTACCTTTCTGTTCCAGACTAGCGATGCCTGGATTATGACCAGAAATACCCTTCTCTATAACCTGGTCTTTATCGCGCTCGGGACGATTGTTTCGATTATCATTGCCATTCTCATGTCAGAGCTGCTGAATAAAATGTACTCGAAGTTTTTTATGACAGGCTTGATCCTTCCAAATCTGATTTCGATGATTGTCCTTTCATTGCTCGTCTTCGCTTTTCTGAATGCAGATAGCGGTTTTGTGAATCATTCTATTCTTCGTCCGCTCGGTCTTCCAGAGATCAACTGGTATTCAGAGCCGAAGTATTGGCCTTATCTGCTGGTTTTGATTCAGATCTGGAAAACGGCAGGCTACGGCTCCATTGTCTATTTCGCTTCCATTGCCGGAATTGACAAGAGCATCTATGAGTCTGCCAAAATTGATGGCGCCGGCAAGCTGAAGCAGATCCGTATGATTACTTTGCCGCTGCTGAAGCCGACAGTCATTGTACTGGTGCTGATGTCCATGGGACGGATTTTCAACTCTGATTTCGGACTGTTCTATCAGGTTCCTATGAACTCTGGAGCGCTGTTCAGCACCACACAAACGATTGATACGTATGTCTACCGCGCCTTGATGCAGCTGAATGATATCGGAATGTCGGCCGCAGCCGGCTTGTATCAATCACTGGTTGGCTTTGCGCTTGTTCTTACGGTCAATACCATCGTCAAGAAGGTTAATCCAGAAAACGCATTGTTCTAGGAGGAAATACGGATGATACAAACAAGAGGAGAGCGAACGTTTACTGTTTTTTCTGCGATCGTGATGATCTTGCTGACGGTTTTTGCTTTTTTACCATTCCTTCTGATTGTGATTGCATCGTTCACCGATGAAACGACTTTGATTCGAAACGGATACAGCTTTTTCCCTGAGCATATGAGTTTTGAAGCGTACCTGTATATCAAATCCTCAGCATATATTTTCATTAGGGCGTATGGGGTATCATTTTTCGTTACGATAATGGGAACTGTGATTGGACTTCTGATAACAAGCATGTTAGCTTATCCCATGTCCCGAAGAGATTTCAAATACCACAATGTGCTGGCGTTTATCGTGTTCTTCACCATGCTGTTCAGCGGAGGAATCGTTCCATCATATATTATGTGGACGCAATATTTCCATATTAAAAACACCCTGCTCGCGCTGATCCTTCCCAACCTGCTGTCCAACGGCTTCAATGTACTGCTGGTGCGGAATTATTTCAAAAACAATGTACCGCTGGAAATCATTGAAGCTGCCCAGATCGATGGCGCGTCAGAGCTGCGGACCTTTTTTCGGATCATGCTTCCCTTGTCTATGCCGGTTATGGCAACTGTCGGTATGTTTATGGGACTCGCTTATTGGAACGACTGGATCAACGCGCTGTATTTTGTATCCAAACCGCAGTTATATGGGATTCAGAATCTGCTGATGCAGCTGATGAACAATATTCAATTCCTCAACTCCGGTCAGGCCAGCAGTGTGCTCGGGGCGCAGGCAGCACAGCTGCCAAGCACAGCTGTGCGGATGGCAATGGCGGTTCTGGGCATTGTGCCGGTACTGTTCGTACTGCCCTTTATGCAGAAATACTTGACCCGTGGTGTTGTGATTGGTGCAGTCAAAGGCTGAGGAGAGAAATGAAAGGAGAACGAGCTTATGAAAGTGCAGGAAGTTATTGACCGGATTTTGCTTGATTGCTGCGGCGGCCGCAAGCTGGAGCAGACGTGTGATGTGCTCGCGAGCGGCCATGAGGACATGGAAGTAACAGGAATCGTTACTACGTTTATGGCGACCGTTGATGTCATCCGGGAAGCTATTGCCATCAACGCGAATTTGATTATCACCCATGAGCCCACCTATTATACCGGAATGGACACCTTGGACTGGCTTCAGTCGGACCCTGTGTATCTGGCCAAACGGAAATGGATTGAAGATAACGGGATTGTGATCTGGAGATTTCATGACCACATGCATTTAGCGGATACGGACAGAATTTATGACGGTCTTCTCAAGGAGCTGGAATGGGAGGACAAGAAACTTGACGGGAACGATTCCTGGGGGTATCAGATCGAAGAGACCACGGTTGGAGCGCTGGCAGGCTTCCTGAAACAGAGACTGGGAATGAAGGTCATTCAGATCGTAGGGAATCCGGAGGCTGCTTGCGCCCGCATAGGGATATTGGTTGGAGGCGGAAGCCTCGGGCTGGGCAGGGAACAAATGCCAATGGAGCTTATGCAGGAAAAGGATCTGGATGTGATGATTTGCGGTGATATCACGGAGTGGACGTTATGCGCTTACGTGAATGATGCCTCTATGCTCGGCATGAACAAAGCAATGATTGTGATTGGCCATGAAAGGTCCGAGGAATGGGGGATGAAGTATATGGCGGAATGGCTGAAACCACTGGTCGGCAGCCTCCCGGTTACCTTTGTAGATGCGAAGGAGCCATTCATATATTTGTAATTTTTGTAACAGGGCTGTCCCAAAAGTGGGTTTTCTATTACGGGAGACCGTTCTCATCTTTCTTAAAACTACAATAAGTGAGCAAGGCAGCGATTCTCCCGTTATTGGAGGATCGCTGCTTTGCGTTAAATTTCCCGCTGGAACAACGGTCCGTTCGCGGAGCGTCCTCACCAAGCATAACCGTCTATCCACTACCAAAAGAGGGAATGTCCCAGCCATTTCTGATGGCTTATGGGACAACCCTGTTTCTGTCTCCTTCGAAATTCTTGCAAATCTTATTTCCGTGAGATTTTAAAATAAATCGTGCATCGCTCTTATATGAACTTCAATTCATAATTGTTACTATAACGGTGTAGCAAGACAATACAGACTTCAATTGGAGGGTTAAAGATGTTGAAATGGAAGCGTTCTCTTACAGTCTTGGCCATGACAGCCTTGCTGGGGACGATGACAGCATGCGGCGGGACAAAAAACAATGCGGAATCTACCGCTGAGCCTGCCGGTACTAATACTGCTGCAACGGCTGCGCCAAGCAATGAACCTGTCAAGCTGCGTATTATGTGGTGGGGATCCCAGCCGCGCCATGAGGCTACTCTGGCAGCACTGGACTTGTATACAAAGAATAACCCGAATGTTACGTTTGAACCGGAGTATTCCGGTATGGATGGATACTTGGACAAATTATCTACTCAAGCTGCAGCGAATAATGCACCGGATATCATTCAGCTCGATCCGGGCTGGATGCCGGACTGGATGTCACGCAAGCAATTAGCTGAGCTGGCTCCAGAGGTTGATGTAAGTAAGTTTGATGCAAAATTACTGGCTGGTGGCCAGCTTGACGGCAAGCAATATGCTGTTCCTCTGGGTTCGGTAGCGTTCGGTATGGTGTATGACAAAGCCGCTATGGATAAGCTGGGGATTGCGAATCCGGCTAATGGATGGACATGGGATGATTTCTTCGCTTTAGCCAAGGAATCCAAATCCAAACTGCCAAGAGGACAATATTTTACCTTGGACTATGCAGGCAACTATTTTATGTATTCGGCCTACCAATATGCCAAAGGTAAAGGTCAGGTTATCACGGATGAGGGTCACTTTAACGTAGATCAGGCTACCTTCTTGGACTGGACCAAGAAGTTTGAAGAGCTGCGCAAGGATGGACTGGTGCCTCCGGCGGACGTAAACGCATCCGACAAGGAAAATGATCCGCAAATGGACTTGATGGCAGCAGGCAAAGTATTATTCCGGTACAGCTTCTCCAATAACCTGGGGACTTGGGACAGTATTAAACCAGGCGCTTACGCGCTTGTAACCATGCCGCGTGCTGAACAAGCAGGCGGATGGCTGAAACCATCGATGTATCTGTCCGTTTCCAAAAACTCCAAGCATGCTGAAGAAGCTAAAAAATTCATCAATTGGTTCGTGAATGCCCAGGAGGCAGGGAACATTCTGCAAACATTCCGCGGCCTGCCGGCTAACAAGGAAATCTCTGCCGCCCTTGAAGCAAGTATGAGCGATCTGGATAAGGTTGGGTTAGAACTCCTCCGTGCTACTGAAAAGGATGGCCAGACCTGGTCGGCTGGAGCAGGCGGCTGGACAAACTTTATTGACAAAGACTGGGTGCTTGTCCGGGATCAGCTCAGCTTTGGAAAAGTCACGCCGGAGAAAGCCTTTGAGCAGTTGAAAGAAGCATCGCAATCTTACGAAAAATAATTCAGCAAGCAAGGCCCGGAACAACCTTGTTCCGGGCCTTGCATGATATCGGTAGGGATAGGGAGGATTATAGATGAGTAATTCTAAGTTGAATCACCCGGGAGACGGATATCTGGCCTGGCTACAGTACCGCCGGGTCACACCGGAGGCAAATGTCAATCCATATGCGGGATATGAACATATTGTTGTGGCTGAGGGAGATGATGTCGTTATTCGTTCCGCAGTGAACGAGTTGACTCAAGGCCTGGAGGGAATCACAGGAGGAAAAGTGTCTGTCTCGGGGAAAACTATGAAAACTCGTAGTGTCATAATAGGAACCTTCGGGACTGGGTCAGGGATAGATGAAGCATTCAGTGAAGAAGTAAGCAGTGCGATTCAACCGGAGGGCTACGCGATTCATACGGACAGTCTTACTGGTAACATTACCATCGGAGCCGCTACATCCCAGGGGATATTATATGGAGTATTTCATCTGCTGCGGATCATGGGTACAGGGGGCTCTGTCCACAATTTGAATATTCTTGAGAACCCTGTAAATCAGCTGCGTATGATCAACCAGTGGGACAATATGGACGGGAGTGTGGAGCGGGGGTATGCCGGGGAATCGATATTTTATGAGAATAACCGGATTACGGGTAATCTTCAGCGTATCCAGGATTATGCCCGCCTGCTGGCCTCCAGCGGAATCAATGCCATCGCGATTAATAATGTAAATGTTCACCGGGTGGAGAGCCGCCTGTTAACGGAATTCCTGCCGGATGTGGTGAAGCTGGCCGCGGTCCTTCGCGCTTATGCCATCAAGCTGTTCCTGAGTATTAATTATGCCAGCCCGATTGAGCTTGGCGGCCTGTCATCGGCAGATCCGCTGGATGCCGGCGTGCGTGAATGGTGGACCGCTGCGGCCTCGGAAGTATATGCAGCCATTCCTGATTTCGGAGGATTTCTGGTCAAAGCCGATTCGGAGAACCGTCCGGGACCGTTCACCTACGGAAGAGATCACGCCGACGGCGCCAATATGCTGGCAGAAGCGCTGAAGCCGCATGGCGGCATCGTCATCTGGCGCTGCTTCGTGTATAACTGCAAGCAGGACTGGCGCGACCGTACAACAGATCGAGCGCGGGCTGCTTATGATCATTTCCAGCCGCTGGATGGCCGCTTCATGGACAATGTCATTCTCCAGGTGAAGAATGGGCCCATTGACTTTCAGGTCAGAGAGCCTGTCTCTCCGTTGCTGGGGGCCATGCCGCATACGAATCAAGTGATCGAATTTCAGATTGCCCAGGAGTATACCGGACAGCAACGCCATGTGTGCTATCTGGTGCCGCAGTGGAAAGAGATTCTGAACTTTGATACGCATCTTCGTGGAGAAGGAACTACGGTCAAGCGCATTGTAGATGGAAGTGTTCACGGCAATGCCTACAGTGGCTTTGCCGCCGTCTCCAATATTGGAAATGACACCAATTGGACAGGCCATCTGCTGGCACAGGCAAATCTGTTCGGTTATGGCCGTCTGGCCTGGAATCCGGAGCTGTCTGCCGAGAAAATGGCTGTGGAATGGATTACACTCACCTTTGGCACCAATGAGCTGCTGGTTCAGACCTTACTAGATATCCTTATGAACTCCTGGGAGATTTATGAATCGTATACAGCCCCGCTGGGCGTCGGGTTTATGGTCAATCCTGACCATCACTATGGCCCGAATGTGGATGGATATGAATATTCAATGTGGGGTACGTATCACTTTGCAGACTGTTATGGTATTGGTGTTGACCGCACCTCAGCAACCGGGACCGGGTATACCTCCCAATATGCCCGTATGAACATGGAATGCTACGAGTCGCTTGAGAGTTGTCCGGATGAGCTACTGTTGTTCTTTCACCATGTCCCTTATACTCATGTGCTTCATTCCGGCAAAACGGTGATTCAGCATATTTATGATACACATTTTGAAGGTGCGGAACGGGCAGACGGGCTGGCGGCTGCATGGAAACTTATGAAGGAACATGTGGATGAACAGGCGTATAGGCAAGTAGCAGACCGCCTGGCGGAGCAGGTTGATCATGCCAAAGAGTGGCGGGACCGAATCAATACGTACTTTCTCCGGAAAAGCGGAATTGCCGATCAATGGGGAAGAACCATCTATTAAAGATCATTGTAGTGTAGAAGCGGTGGATACCGCTTCTTCTTTTTTGTCGTTATATTTTGAAAGAATTCGAGCATTCCCCTCCTTTAGCAGGCGATGAGCGGATTATATACTTAAAGTATAAAAATTGACCACAAGAGGTGACCACAGATGAACCATTCCACAGCCACTGTAGCCCAACCTGCTGTCAAGACGAAAAAAAGCTCGTATTTTCGAAGCAGATGGAACGCTCCGCTTGCAGGCTATATGTTTATTTCGCCCTGGCTGATCGGGTTTCTGGCGCTTACGGCGTATCCGTTATTCTTATCCCTGTACTATTCGTTCACCGACTACACTTTAATGCAGCCGATGAAGTGGATCGGGACCCGCAATTATGAGCGCATCTTTACAGCGGACCCCAAATTCATTCAATCCGCTAAGGTAACCTTCACTTATGTGCTGGCTTCCGTGCCTCTAAAGCTTATAGCGGCGCTCTTTGTTGCGATGATCCTGAGTAAGGCGGTCAAAGGAATCAGCTTCTACCGCACGGCGATTTATTTTCCTTCACTTATCGGAGGGAGTATAGGGGTATCGCTGCTCTGGCGCAACATTTTTGGTGTTGACGGAGTTTTTAACAAACTGATTGGCATCTTTGGCTTTGAAGGGAAGGGCTGGATTACAAGCCCCGATACAGCGCTTGGTACGCTGATTCTGCTGACAGTCTGGCAATTCGGGTCCACCATGGTTATATTTCTGGCAGGCCTGAAGCAGATTCCAAACGATCTGTACGAGGCGTCTTCTGTGGATGGGGCTAACAAGGTAACCCAATTCTTCAAAATCACCCTGCCAATGCTGTCGCCCATTCTCTATTTCAACCTGATTATGGCCGTCATCGGCGCCTTCCAAATGTTCACTTCCGCATTTGTAATTACGAACGGCGGTCCGATGAACTCCACTTATGTATATGCAATGTACTTGTACGAACGGGCGTTCAGCCGTTACGAGCTGGGTTATGCTTCCGCTCTGGCATGGATTATGCTGGTTGGAATTATTGCGGCAACGGTTCTGATCTCGTATACCTCGAAGTATTGGGTATTCTATGAAACAGACACTGGAGGGAAAAAACGTAAATGACAACCCTACAATTCAAGCCGGCTCTCCGTCATCTGTTCATGATTCTCTTCAGCCTTATTATGGTCTATCCGGTTCTTTGGTGGGTAGGTGCTTCTCTGAAAAACAGCACAGAGCTTGGCTCGGCGTCTATTTTCCCGGCTGCCCCGCAATGGAGCAATTTCACCAAAGGCTGGAATTCGGTTCCCGGACATACGTTTACGGATTTCTATCTCAATACCTTTGGACTTGAATTTGCTGTAATCATAGCAACGCTGCTATCCTGCACATTGGTTGCCTTCGGTTTTGCCAGATTGGATTTTCCGCTCAAGAACTTCTGGTTCTCCATCCTGATGCTGACTTTAATGATGCCTGGACAAGTACTGATAATCCCTCAATACGCACTGTTTTACCAATTGGGCTGGGTGAATACGTATCTCCCGTTTATCATTCCCCATCTGCTCGCTGGGGGGGCAGGCGGCAGCTTCTTCGTCTTCCTGCTGATTCAATTTATTCGCGGTGTTCCGAGAGAATTAGACGAATCGGCTAAAATTGACGGGTGCTCCTGGTTCGGTATCTTTTGGAGAATCGTAATGCCGCTGGCCTTTCCGGCTATCGTTACCGTGACGATTTTCTGCTTCCTGTGGAATTGGGACGATTTCCTGGGGCATCTCCTGTACATCAATACCGTAGACAAGTATACTGTCGGGCTGGCGCTTCGGATGATTAATGACTCTCAATCCGCTCAGGAGTGGGGGCAACTGCTTGCCATGTCACTGGTATCTATTGTTCCGGCAACCATCGTCTTCATGTTCCTTCAGAAGTATTTCGTTGAAGGGATTGCGACAACAGGAATTAAAGGATAAGATGTAAAAAAACATCCGTCCGTTAACGGTAAAGCGTCGAATGCCCTTCGCAGCTTTACCGTTTGCTGTGTCTGAACAGGAGCCCGAAGGAAGGTAGAGCAGGTGACCAACCCTTTTAAAAAATATAGAATCGACCGTCTGTTTTTTCATAGCTTTGCCATCGTCCTTATTGCGGTTATCGTTATTACTGCATGGACGAGCTACAGCAATTCCTCCAAGGCGCTCGTACAGACTACCTCCCATTACCAGCAGCAGCTGCTGGATGAGCTGAATAATGAAATTACGACCCGGCTGGTTATGATTGAGCAGATTTCACTATCCAGCTCCCGCGACGGCGAGCTGATTAATTTTCTCTTGAACAGGCAGGATGAATTTGAGAGATACCGCAGCCGTGCAGGTGTAGAAAGTGCGCTCGCCAATTTGACCTATGCGATTCCGCTGATTCAAGGGATTGACCTGTATATGGATAATCCTATTCAAAGTGAACGGCAAAGCTACATCCAGTTCCGGAACCTTGCGGATCTGAACAAGCAGGTAGGGGCCGGTTGTCTGGCGAAAAGCGATTTTTGCTGGTCCAAAGAGTATAATTTCCCCAGCGCGCAAGGTGAGGTTCCGGTGCTCAGCTTTTCCAGAAAAATAATAGATGAGAATGACTATCTAGGTGTCCTTGTCGTCCACATCAAGGCCAATGAGATCCGGAAGCTGCTAACCGGCAATTCAGACGGCTCTAACCGGATCATGGCGGATAGTGAAGGACAGCAAATTATGAAAATAGGCGATACGCTGGACCCGAATAACTGGTCCCGGTGGATTGATCTAAAAAGCAATAAATCGGGTTATGTCCATATCCCGGCAACCGGTGGGTCCCGCGACACACTGCTCGTCTATTCCAGAATGGATAATTCCATCTGGACCCTTATCGAATTCACGTCCTGGAAACAGATCACGGCAAGCAGCCTGAAGCTGGCGGAGTGGATTGGTCTGATCGGTATCGCTGCAGTGCTGCTGGTATTGCTCCTAACCCATTTTTTAAGCAAGCAGTTTACAAAGCCGATCAAGAATCTGGTCACTGCGATGCGTATGTATTCCGTAGGAGGCGATAATGTCGAACTTCCGGTGGATTATGAGAATGAATTCGGTTATTTATTCTCCGGCTACCGCAAGCAGAACGAACGGATTGAAGAACTGTATCTCTCACTTGAACGCCGTTACGAACAGCAGCGGAAAGCCGAAATTGAGGCGCTTCAGGCCAATATCAATCCCCATTTTCTGTATAATATGTTGGATCAACTCAACTGGATGGCCATTGAGGCCGGACAAAATGAACTTAGCCGCATACTGGAGCTGATGGGCCGTATGTTTCGAATCGGTTTGTCCAACGGCAACAGCTTTATCAAGATAGCAGATGAACTGCACCATATAGAGTGTTACCTCGAAATTCAGCAGCTGCGCTGGGGGGATGGATTGGATTACCGGATTATGGCGGTGCCCGAGCTGCAGGAATTATACATCCCGAAGCTAACGCTGCAGCCGTTCGTGGAGAATTCCATCGTTCATGGATTCAACAAGCAACGCAGCGGCTATGTATCTATCGAAATGGAGAGAACCGGAGATGCTCTGCACATTGTCATTGAGGATAACGGGGCCGGACTGAAGCAGACCGATCACAGCCCTCATAAACGTCATACAGGCGGTTACGGTATACGCAATGTGAGAGAGAGGGTCGCCGGGTATTTCGGAGAAAGTTATGGTATAACGCTTAGTGAACGTGAAGAAGGGGGAACAAGGGTGGAAATGTTGCTGCCGCTGCTGATAGAACCTCCTAGCAAGAACGATTAATTCTGAAAATTCCGTTTAGAGCAAATATCGTCATGCTTCGGTACTTACCGAGTTTAAGGAGGTAGCGGTAATGTGGAAAATTGCAATCATTGATGATGAGCGCCAAGTTCTGAGGGGGATGAGACGGGCGATTCCCTGGGATGACCTGGGAGCTGAATGGGCTGGGGAGGCTTTGAACGGGGAGGACGGGCTGGAAATGATCCGCAATGCCTGTCCGGATATTGTGATCACTGATCTTTATATGCCCGTAATGAGCGGCCTGGATATGATGGAGCAGCTAAGGCAGGAAGGTTTTCAGGGGAAAATCATTATCTTTAGCGGTTATTCAGACTTTGAGCATGCCAGACAGGCGCTACGGTTTCAGGTGAGCGACTACGTCTCTAAGCCGATCAGTCTGCCAACGCTTAAGTCGATCTTAACCAAAGTCATCCAGGAGCTTGAAGTGGAAGAGGAGAAGCGGGCCAGGCAGTGGGAGCTTGAGTGTAAAATGACGCTGTATGAGCCTTTTGTTGAAAAGGAGTGGGTTCGTTCAGCAGCTGTCGGAACCCTGGACCATGCCTACAAAGACAGCACGCGTCTTCCGCCGTCATACCTGTATTGGCAGGAACGCAAGCATGTCACGGTCGGTATCGACTTGATCCGTGATGAACGGGCCAGATGTTTATCCGTCTCCGACTGGAACTTGTTCCGGTTTGCAGTAAGCAATATTGCCTGTGAAGTAGCACGTAAGGTGTTCCCGGAGCTGGAATACACAGAACTGCATAGTACCCGATCATTATTGATTATTCATCCGGGTCCAGAGCATCCCGAAGAGTTAGAGAATAAACTGGAGGAACTGGGGATCAGGCTGAATGACAGTATCGGCGGTTATCTTAAGCTGGTGACACGGATAGGGATCGGGGGAGTGAAGGATACATGGATGAAGCTCTCCGACTCGACGGAGGAAGCCTTCCGCGCGATGGATCAAAGAGTATTACGGGTCGTTTCCGCACATGAAGTGTATAGATACCGGGAGAACAGCAGTGAACCGGGAAGTGTCGCTCTCTTTCCGGTCAAGTTCTCCTATAAACTGGCAACAGCAATGAAGACATCGCAGGAAGCGGAGGCCCATCAGCTTGTACTGGAATATATAACGGAAATGAAAAAACAAGAGGGGATGTCACAGGGATACGTACAGATGCTTGGAAGTGAGCTGTGGGGAATTATAACCTACTCGTTATATGAATCCGGGTTTGTACTGGATGACCTATTCACCAATGACCAGATTGCCAAGGAGATCAGCAGCCTGATCGTACCGGATCAGCTGGCTAACTGGCTGATGGACAAAATCACCAGGATCTGCAGCAGCAGGCAATGGAAAGGGAGTAGCAAGCATAGACAGGTTGTCGACTTTATGACCAGTTACATTCATGAACACTATGCGGAAGAACTGACACTCGCCGAGCTTTCGGATAAGGTATTCATTTCGCGGAACCATTTATCCATTATTTTCAAAAATATTACCGGTGAGACCTTCAATAACTATTTGACCCGGGTTCGTATCGAGAAAGCACGGGAGTTGCTTATAGAGCGGAAAATGCTGGTCTATGAAGTGGCGGAACGGGTCGGCTATAAGAACATTCCTTACTTTAGCACACTGTTCAAGAAAATAACCGGCATGAACCCTACAGAGCTTATTAAAAGCTGATGCCTGGAAGCACAGCCTTCTCATTATGCGCATCCTCATTTTCTGTAACGCAAGTCTTCTGCTCTAAGAAGGCTTGCGTTTTTTGTATAAGAAAACCTTCAGTTCGGCTGGAGGTTCCGGGAGCCTATAAGCCACAATTGCCCTGCGTGCTCTTTAGTATTGACAACCTTTTAATACAGATGTAATATGCATTCGGTCTAACACACAAACGGAGGTCTCACTAATGCCACGGATATTTTTAGTTGAGGACGATAAGGCAATCGCCAAAAACCTTGTACTGCTGCTTCGCTCGGAGGGATTTACAGTTACTCACGCCCCTACGCGGAGTGAAGCCCTTGCCGCGCTTTCCGGGAATAAATTTGATTTGGCGTTGATTGATATTTCTTTGCCTGACGGAAATGGCTTTACGGTTTGTACGGAAATCAAAGAAACAGGGGATATTCCCGTTATCTTTCTGACGGCTTCCGGTGATGAAGCGAGTGTGGTTACCGGTCTGAACATGGGAGCGGACGACTATATCACCAAGCCCTTTCGTCCGCGTGAATTGATTGCGCGAATTGGAACCGCCTTGCGAAAAAGCGGGCGTTCCGGGTCGGATTTTGAAATTCGCGGGCTTCACGTCGACATGGCAAGCGGCATTGTGAAAAAAAACGGCAACGAGGTTTTTCTGTCAGCATTAGAATACCGCTTGTTGCTGGTGTTTATTAGCAACCCTAAAAGTATTATCACGAGGGGCAGGCTGCTTGACGAATTGTGGGACGCGGCGGGCGAGTTTGTTAATGACAATACCTTGACCGTGTACATCAAACGCTTGCGGGAGAAGATAGAGGACGACCCGGCCAGCCCGCAAATCATTCTGACCGTTCGCGGGACGGGGTATAGATTGGGTGGCGAATATGCTTCGAAATAAAGAGTTCGGGCAGTTTGTCATTTGGTTCTCCTTGCTGGCTGCCGCCGCTGTAATAGTGGGATTTACAATCAATACAGCGGCGGGAATCCTGTCCATTGCTTCTGCCGCTGCCTTTGGTACAGTGTTTTTCGTGTTTACCCAAGCCCGATACATAAGCATTGCAAGAATTTCAAATCAAATCGACCGTGTCCTTCATAATGCTGACCACCTGTATATTGGTGAATCGGATGAGGGTGAACTGTCTATTCTGCACAGCGAAATAACAAAAATGACGTTGCGAATCCGGGAGCAGAACGACGCGCTGACAAAAGAAAAAGAACATCTTGCCGATTCGCTGGCCGACATCGCCCACCAACTCCGAACGCCGCTCACATCCGTGAACCTCATTCTGTCGTTGTTAGCGAATACCCCTGATGATAACGAGCGGAAAGCATTTGTACGGGAAACAGAGGAATTGCTTGTGCGGATGGATTGGCTGATTACTTCCCTATTGAAATTATCCCGCTTGGACGCGGGCATTGTGGTGTTCCAAAGCGAGCCGATAGATATAAATAACTTGATCTGCACCGCGCTTCGCCCGCTCCTAATCCCAATGGAACTGCACGGTATGGATGTACAAATAGATGCACCGCAAGGGATGACAATTCAGGGCGATTCAGGTTGGATTGCGGAAGCGATTCAAAATATCCTCAAAAATTGTATGGAAAGCGCAGGAGAGAACGGGAAGATTGAGATTGTCTGCACGGACACCCCATTGTATACCGAGATTGGCATTCACGACAGCGGTGCGGGCTTTGAAAAAGAAGATTTACCTTGCCTGTTTGACAGGTTTTATCGTGGAAAAAGCTCAAACGCTACAGGATACGGGATTGGACTTTCTCTCTGCAAGATGATCATAACACGGCAGGGAGGGACGATTACCGCAAAAAACCACCCGCAGGGCGGCGCGATATTTGCCATTCGTTTCCCAAAGTGACGAATCTCTCACCTGAAAGTCACAGAGATGTAAGTTGAAGGTTCTATTATATGAGTAAAGCATGAGAAGGGAGACTCACATAATGGAGTTTTTAAAAATTGAGAATTTATGCAAAACCTACGGCAAGAGCGAAAATCAGGTTACCGCACTTGACCATGTTTCGCTTACCATCGAAAAGGGGGAGTTTACCGCAATCATCGGCTCCTCCGGTTCCGGCAAATCGACATTGCTTCATATCATCGGGGGCGTGGACGTGCCGACAAGCGGAAAAGTGTATCTGAACGGACAAGATGTATATGCCCAAAACAATGAAAAACTCGCCATTTTCCGCAGACGGCAGGTCGGGCTGATCTACCAGTTTCACAACCTTATTCCCACTCTGAATGTGGTGGAAAACATCACCTTGCCGATCCTGATGGACAAGCGGAAGGTTAACGGGGAACGGCTGAATGACTTGCTCGAACTGCTTGGGCTAAAAGACCGGGAAACGCATTTACCCAATCAGCTATCGGGCGGTCAGCAACAGCGCGTTTCCATAGGACGTGCTTTGATGAACGCCCCGGCGGTCATGCTTGCCGACGAACCCACAGGCAGTTTGGACAGCCGGAATGGACATGAAATCGTCAAACTGCTGAAGGAAAGCAATAAAAAATATGGGCAGACCCTGCTCCTCGTCACCCATGACGAAAATATCGCCCTGCAAGCAGACCGTATAATCGGCATTTCGGATGGTAAAGTAGTGCGAGACGAGAGGGTACGACCATGAATATTTTCAACAAAGTGACCCTGCAAAGCATGAAAAAAAGCCGTACCCGGACGATTGTCACGATCATCGGAGTTATTCTGTCCGCCGCCATGATCACGGGCGTAGCCACCTTCGGCGTTTCCCTGCTGAACTATATGGCAGACGGCGCGGCCCAGAAGTACGGCGGCTGGCACGTCGAATTTGAGGATGTAGATTCTTCTTTCGTAGCGAAACAGGCAAGTAACGACAAAGTTGCAGACACCGCAACCTTTGAAAATATCGGCTACGCAACACTTGACGGCGGGAAAAACCCCAACAGGCCGTATCTTTTTATCGCCGGATACAACGAGGAAGCCTTTGATACCTTGCCCATCACGCTGCTTTCCGGCAGGCTGCCGAAAAACAGCGGGGAGATTCTTATTTCGGGGAGCGTCATGACAAAGGGCGGCGTTCAATATGCGGTGGGCGATACGCTTTCCCTTGCTGTGGGAAGCCGCATGAATGGAAAGGAAAAGCTCGGCCAGAGCGATCCGTACACATCCGGGGGTGAAACTCTTGTGCCGCAGGGCGAGAGGACTTACACGGTGGTCGGCATCAGCCAAACGCCCCGCTTTGAGGAAGATTCCGCGCCGGGATACACCGTAATCACAACCACAGATGCTGCAGACACGGCGGACGATCTCAGCTTATTTGTCACGCTGAAAAACCCGCGTGAAGTTCATGCTTACGCAAAAAGTACAGCTGGAAGCCATGCTTACATCTTGAATAATACTGTGCTGCGCTTCATGGGTCTTTCGGACGATTCGGGCGATAAGGTGTTGAACGCGCTTCTGTACTCAGCCGGGGGTATTGTAGTCCTCATCATCATGCTTGGTTCGATTTTTCTGATTTACAATTCCTTCAACATCTCCTTGAACGAGCGCACACACCAGTTCGGGATTCTCTCGTCGGTGGGAGCCACCGCAAAGCAACTGCGTCATTCGGTGCTGTTTGAAGGGTTTTGTATCGGCGCCATTGGCATCCCGATTGGTGTTCTCGTCGGCATAGCCAGCATCAGACTTGTGATTGGCGTCGTCGCCAAGAACTTCGCAAACGTTCTCTACAACAGTGTTCCTTTGACCTTGACGTTGTCCGCTCCCGCAATCCTCGCGGCGGTGGCAGTCAGCACGATCACAATCCTGATTTCGGCCTATATCCCGGCCAGGAAGGCCGCAAGCACTCCCGTAATGGAGTGTATTCGCCAGACGAACGAGGTCAAAGTGGAAGCCAACGCAGTCAAAACCTCAAAACTGGCACAGCGCATCTACGGTCTGGAAGGTACGCTTGCGCTGAGAAACTTCAAAAGAAACAAAAAGCGCTACCGCAGCATTGTGCTGTCACTTGTTTTAAGCGTAGTGCTATTTATATCGACCAGTGCCTTTGTAACAAATTTGAAGCAGGCGTCGGCGGGTGCAACAGAGGTTACTACTTATGATATCGGTTTTGGCACACGTGATATGGACGACAGCGAAATGTTGCGGCTTTACGACAAACTAAAAACCGCCGATGGCGTTTACGAAAGCTCGTATCAAGTTATTATGAAGTATTTCTGCGCTGCCAAAGGCAGCGACCTTTCAGACGCTTACCGGGAATCCGCGGGGACACATTCGCCGGACGAAACGGTGAATCTGCCAATGACAATCCAGTTTTTAGATAACAGCACCTATCTGAAGATTGTCCAAGGCTTGGGCTTGCCCGCGGAGGAGTATACCGGGCAAAACGTGAAATTGATCGGCGTCGCCAAAGTGGAAGGCCGCGGCAATCAGGAGGAGGCCGACCAGATTCCCGATGTGTTCACGAGTTCTTCCCTGAATCTTACCATCGAGCCCGAAACAAATGGCGAACCAAAGCCGGAACAGGGGAAAAACGTAAGCATTACGTTTGTCAACGCCGCGCTGCCGGATACGCCTCCCATCTTAGGGAGCTTCAATCAGACGCCAAGTGTGCTTCAGGTGATTGCCCCCTATTCGCTCAAAGAAAAGTTTGAAAACCCCGACACCACTGTAGATATTCAGGGTAAAGGCTTGACCTTTCAGTCAAAGAATCCTTCGCAGTCGATGGCTAAAATGGAAGCGATGATCAAAGGTTCGGGAATTACAGCCTCGTACAGCATTTTAGATATGACGAAAATATTTGATGAGAACCGTAATATGATATTCATTGCCAACGTGTTCGCTTATACTTTTATCATTATGATCTCGTTGATTGCGGTTGCCAATGTATTCAACACGATTTCCACGAATATCAAGCTGCGCCGGCGGGAGCTTGCCATGCTCCGCTCTGTGGGGATGTCTGAACGTGGTTTCCAAAAGATGATGAATTTCGAGTGTGCCTTTTATGGTATGAGGGCGCTAATCTTCGGGCTTCCCATAGCGGTAATCTCTTCTTGGCTGATTTACAAAGGGATGGGCGGCGGGGCGGACAATATCGATTTTGTGTTCCCGTGGCGCAGTATTGGAATCAGCGTGTTCGGCGTGTTCTTTGTAGTGTTCATTACAATGCTGTACGCCATTAGCAAGATAAAAAAAGAAAATATTATTGACGCGCTTCGGGATGACATGACTTGATCAGGGCAGGTACTGACTGATATACAATCAGCCGGGGGTTATGACTTGGCGAACCTGCCGGGTGATATCCCCACGGTCTTGGTAAAACTGCGGATAAAATTCGCATAGTCACTGAAACCGGATTGATAACAGGCTTCGGTAATGCTGAGCCCCCCGGAGAGACAGGATTTAGCGAGTGCGATACGGCGGTCTAGGACATGGCTGCTATGGCATACTACATCTGGCTCACCGGGGACAGAACGCATCTGGAGGGCCTGAAGCTCAGTGAGGCGCATTACTATGAAACCTATGTGAAACGAATGGAATGCTACGGTGCGAAAAAAGCAGAGATTTTCCGTTAAGCGGAGATTCTCTGCTTTTTGGATTGAACGCGTTGTCCCGTAGCATGCGTATATTCAAAAATGACAACGCTTTCTTAAGAATGTTGGCTTATGCCGTCGTTGTTCGGGAGGTACACTACATATAGAAGGAGGGTCGCATATGCAACTGGAGACGCAGCTTACTAGCCCGCAGACCGACAGCGGCAGATTATGGAAGCGATTCAAAAGACAAAAGATGCTTCATTTATTTGTCGGACTCGGTATGCTGTTCTTGGTGGTTTTTTCGTACACACCAATGTTCGGGATCTTGATGGCGTTTAAAGACTACAGTATTTCAAGCGGCATTAAGGGGATTTTTACAAGTGATTGGGTGGGACTGAAGTATTTCGATGAATTTATACACGACTATCAGTTCGGCAAGATTGTCCGTAATACACTGGTACTGAGCTTTCTGAAAGTCATCTTCGCTTTTCCGGCGCCGATTCTGCTCGCCATTATGCTTAATGAAGTGAAGAACATGGCCTTCAAGCGGTTCGTTCAGACGGTCAGCTATCTACCGCATTTTATCTCATGGGTCGTGGTGGTCGGTGTTTCCTATGCCTTTCTGTCCGCAGACGTAGGTATAGTCAACAAAGCTTTGATGAGCCTCGGCTTCATCCACGAGCCGCTCAATATTTTGACAAGCCCGAACTATTTCTGGGGACTTGCAGTTGGAAGCGCTGTCTGGAAGGAAATGGGTTGGTGGACGATCATTTTCCTGGCAGCCATTACCGGAATCAATCCGGCACTGTACGAAGCGGCCGAGATCGACGGGGCAGGAAGACTTGCCCGCATCCGTCATATCACGCTGCCGGGGATGAAGGGAACCATCGTGGTGGTGCTGGTGCTCACGATCGGCAGTATTCTTGGAGGAGGACTGGTGGGCTCCAATTTCGAGCAGGCGTACCTGTTCGGCAACAGCATCAATAATCCGACTTCGGAGATTGTGCAGACCTATGCGTTCAAGGTGGGGCTGAAGGACGGCCGGTTCTCTTACGCAGCGGCTATTGATTTAATACAGTCGGTTATCTCGGTTGTATTAATATTTTCCAGTAACTCTATCGCAAAACGGATGTCAGGCTCAAGTTTATTCTAGGGAAAGGAGGAAGAGTCGTGCTCAAGAGTCAAAGACAAAAGGATCTGCTTTTTGAAGGCTTTATTTATAGCGTCCTTTTCATTATCACGCTCGTCATGCTGTACCCGTTCTATTATGTTCTGATCGCCTCATTCAACAAAGGATCGGATTCTCTTCTGGGGGGCGTCTATCTCTGGCCGCGAAGCTTTACTCTGGAAAATTATAAAATGTTTTTGGACGACCCTAAGTGGTACCGTGCCTTCATGGTCACGGTTGTCCGAACGGTTTCGGGTACAGCATTAGGGCTGCTGCTGACAAGTCTGGTAGCTTACGGACTTTCGCACCGCGATCTGATGTTCAGCAAATTTTATTTTGCAATCATCATTTTTGCGATGTATTTCTCCGGCGGCCTGATCCCTTACTACGTAGTGCTGCGCTCGATCGGTCTGCTTAATTCGTTTGGTGTCTATATCATACCGTCGATGCTTAGCACGTTCTTCCTGCTCATTGCCATCTCGTTCTTCCGGGAAATTCCCGGTGAGCTGAAGGAATCCGCACACATTGACGGCGCGGGCGAATTCGTTATTTTCTTCCGGATTATCCTGCCGGTCTCGATGCCGCTTCTTGCCACAATGGCACTGTTCATGGGTGTAGGCCAATGGAATTCCTGGCTGGACTCTGCCTATTTCGTTCAGTCGGAGAACCTGCGGACGCTTGCCTTCCGCATGATGGAGGTCATTAACAAGAGCAATGCTCCTATGGATGCGATTGCCGCTGCTAACAGTGCTTCGGCAGGCGTTACCAGCTTCTCATTGCAGGTAACAGCGATGGTAGTCTCGATAGTGCCAATTATCTGTGTGTATCCATTCCTGCAGAAGTATTTCGTGCATGGCATTATGCTTGGTTCTGTAAAGGGCTGAAACAGCAGTTTCAATATTAAAGCGCTTGCTTTAATATATTAATTAACAAATGGGGGAGTTAGCTTGAAAAAAATCAGAAGCTACAAAATGCTTACGGCCTTATTGGCGGCCATCATGATGATTTCGCTCTTATCCGCTTGCGGCAACGGCGGCGGGAACGAAGGCCAGGGCAGCAAAACGAACAATGCAGCTCAGGGGGACAAAGCCGGCACGAGCAATTCGGGCAGTGGCGAAGTGAAGGAATTATCGCTGTTCATCGACGCTCCCTGGTATCCGGTGAAAGAATGGAAAGGACCCGTTGCAGATAAAATCACGGAGAAAACAGGTGTGAAGCTGAAGGTTACCGTCGCTACGGATGACAAGCAGCTTCCGCTGATGATCGCTTCCGGCGACCTCCCGGACCTTGTTTTCACCTATTCGAACATAGACCGGCTGTCGGATTCGAAGCTGTCCTATCCATGGAATGAGCTGATCGAGAAATATGCGCCGGATTTCAAGATCGACAAGACGAGAATTGCGATCCATACTATGGACGACGGCAACTTCTACACGATTCGAAATTCCTTCGCCACTCAGGAAGAAATGGCGAAGAACAAATTTTCGATCGGCAGCGACGGCCATCCGGGGATTGCTGTGCGGGAAGATATCCTGAAAGAGCTGGGCAATCCGCCGATCAACTCGCTGGATGATTTTGTGAAAGTGCTGGGTATGGTCAAGAAGAAATACCCGGATATGGTGCCGCTCATCATGGACAAAGACTGGCTGGAGCAATATTTCCTTGAGCAGTTCGGCACAGGCGTCCTCCTGGATGGCTGGTATGAAGAGAATGGAAAAGTCGACTATTCCATTAGACAGCCCAAAATGCTGGAGTTCTTCAAGTTTATGAACAGTCTGTACCGCAACGGATACATTCTGGCAGAAAATTTCGCGCTGGCGAACGATCAGATTGATGACCAGTATGCGACCAACGGAAAAGCGTTTGCCCACAGCCATACGGTTGCCACAGCGGATACGGATAACATAAAGATCAAAAGCAGCGGAAGCGGCTCATTCACGTTCAAAATGCTGCCTAGCGCCTTGTCGAAAGATGCAAAGGTTGTAAGTTCGGGGCTTGGGTTTGCGGGAACGTTCATCACCAAGAAAAATAAAGACCCGGAAGCCTCGATCAAATTTCTTCAATATCTGGCAAGTGATGAGGGCAAGAAGTTGACAATGTTCGGCGTCGAAGGGGAGCATTGGACCTGGAACAATGAAGGGCATCCGGATCTGAAATATAACCCTTCTGATGCGGATTTCGTTAACAGCAACGGCATCAAGTGGTGGTACCTGTACAACGACGGGGTTACGGAAGGCATGCTGTCCTATGTTCCCGGCTTACAGAAGACAAAGGCCTTGATGGAAACAAAAGCCATCACTGTTTATAAGCCGCAAATCGGCTTAATCCAGGCACAGCCCGATTCTGAAGAGAAGACGATTAAGACCAAGATTGACGAGATGGTCAAAAACGAGAAGGTGAAAATTTACCTTGCGAACTCTGAAGAGGAAGCAGTGGCGAATTACAACAGTATGGTTAAGAACGCAGAGGATATGGGGCTGCAGAAGCTGGTAGATTGGGCCAACACAGTCTATGAGAAAAAGAAGGATTTGTTCAAGTAAGCAAACCAAGGACAACCGGTAGAGGTGCCATGCCTCTACCGGATTTTGCTTGTTCATGGTACGTTTAGAAGTAATCAATCCGGGATTCAGGAGGATTCGTCACCTTGAGCATCGTTCGTAAGATCACTTTGGGATATGTCATCCTGATTTTTATTCCAGTTGTCATATTCGGTTACTACTATTATTCACAAATCTACGGCAACTTGACCAATCAATTCGTCCAAAGCCGTCAGAAAATACTGGAGCAGGCACATGCCAATATGAAGATGGATCTGACCCGAATCGACTCTATCCAGCGTATGCTGCAATATAACCCGTATGTCACGGATTATCTGGACGGAGTGTATGAATCCGATTCGTACAGCATTTACACCTATAACCGTTATATCAGTCCGGTTATCACTCAATCGCTGTTTATTAATCCGGAAATTGAAAGCTTTCGGATCTATAAAACCAAACAGCGGGTGCTTCCGATTACTGACCGGTTTCTGGATATCTCAGCTTTGGATTCGCGGGGCAAGGAGGTCGCGCGTACGCTGAAGCCCGGTCAAGGAATATGGAAGATGGCCGATCCGGGGGCGGCTGTGCCTTCGCTTATGTTCTATCAGAACATTTACAACTCTAACTTTACCGAGAAAATTGGACTTCTTGAGCTGCGCATCGGCAGCGGTTTAATCCGGAAATTGTACGAGGCGGCTGGGGGGAGAGACAATTGGCAAGCCTTCCTGCTTCCCGAGCAGGGGGTGCCTGCGTCTGCGGAAGGCGCCGCCGCAGGCATTGACAAGGCAACCTGGAAGCTGCTTGGTTCAAATGATACCCGGCCCTATTTCATCAACAATAAAACCATTGTGAATCAGTTGTATATTGAGGAACTGGACGTCCGGGTCGTCGTGACCGGTAAGGTTGACGATGTGTTTCGCACAATTAAGCGCAAGGAGATCATCCTGGTCTTTACCATCATTGCGCTTCTGGCGGCTTTGTCATTTGTTTATTATGCGCTCGCATCGACGATTACTAAACGCATTCTGCTCCTTGCAAGGCACATGCGCAATCTGGACGATGACAATATGAAGCAGTTTATCAGCAAGCACGATAAGCCTAACCGCCAGGATGAAATCGGATTTTTGACCTCGACCTACAATTCGATGATCAAGCGCATGGATGAGTTGATCAACAACGTCCACCGGTCCGAGCTTCGGAATAAAGAAGCGGCGTATAAAGTGCTTCAGGCCCAGATCAAGCCGCACTTTCTCTATAACACTCTTGAGACGATCCGGATGCTGGCTGAGTCCAATAATGACAAGGAGGTAGCGGATATTTCGTTCTGGTTCGGCAAGCTGATGCGTTATAGCCTGTCCTCGGAAGGGGACCGGACCGTTCTGGCCAGCGAAATCGAAACGGTTATCTTCTATTTGAATATTCACAAGATGCGGCTCCAGGACAGACTGACCTACGAGGTCGACGTCTCCATGGATGCGAAACAGCTTGTCTGTCCAAGATTCATGCTCCAGCCTCTGGTCGAGAACAGCATCGTTCATGGAGCATCCGCCATCCTTCGGCCCGTCCATATTAAGCTCCAAGTCCGGGAAACCGGAGACGAAATCTTCATCTCCATTACAGACAACGGAACAGGCATTCAGGAGGACAAGCTGGCGGCAATACGCTCCCGGTTGGCAAGGGGGGGCGGCGGCAGAGACGTCGCGGAGAACATGGGAGGCGTGGGTCTGTTCAATGTCAGCGAACGAATCAAATCGTTCTACGGCGGTTCCTCGCAACTGGTCATTGACAGCGGGCCGGACCGTGGAACATGCCTGACTATCATCATCGCAACAGGAGGGACAGGTCGGATATGAGAGTATTGATTGTAGACGATGAGCCGCTGATCCTTAACGGACTGGTCAAGATTATCGGTGAAGCGGCTCCGCTCGGGGCAGAGGTATTCAAGGCGAACAACGCTTTTGAGGCACTGGATCTCATGAAAGACTACATGCCGGATGTGACGGTTACGGATCTTCATATGCCGGAGAAAAATGGATTCGAGCTGATCAAGGAGGCCAGAGACAGCGGGCTGTGCGACCGTTTTATTATCCTTACAGGTTACGATGAATTCGAATATGTACGGAAAGCGCTCCGCACAGGAGTCGTGGATTATCTGTTGAAGCCGATTGACAAGAATGAGATTGCCGCTCTGCTGGCGCATGTTGAACAGGAGCTTCCCTCCGAAGCCGATCCGGAGTGCTCAGGGCATGCCAAACGCATTCTGGCTTATACCAAAACCCATTATATGAACGATCTGTCCCTGGACCATCTTGCCGAATTGATGAAACTTCATCCGAACTACATCAGCAGCCTGTTCAAGAAAGTAACGGGCGACACGTTTGTCAGTTATTTGAACGCATTCCGCATCAAGGAAGCACAGAAGCTGCTCAGGTCGCAGCGCCAGCTATCCGTGAACGCCATCGGAAAGAAGGTCGGTTTCGAAAATAAGCATTATTTTGCCAAGGTGTTCAAAAAGTATACTGGCATTACGCCGGGCTCTTACCGAGATGAGGATGAAGTGGAGGGGAATGCCGATGATGACGGCGCACCCGGCGGGCCGGACTTGCCGGAGATGCGTGAATGAAGCGTAGTCCCCATTCTTGTCAATACGGGAGAAGTGAAGTAAAAATGTGAGCGTTGTCAATACATATGGGCTCCCTCATAATGAAAGCGTAACCAAAAATACGAATACATTTGAATTGGGGTCAATCCCTCCTATTTGTCCCGTCTGTTCGCTTGCTGCTTCCGAAGAGAATACAAAAAAGAAATCGCTCCTTTGGGGATGGAAAGCGGTGCTTCCATTATATCCAAAGGGCGATTTCTTTTTAGGTATTTAAGAATAGATACGGAAGGTTCCGCTTAGGGCCAGCAAGCTGAAGAAGTATAAGCAGTTGTCGTAATACCGGCGGTCACCGGTGCGCAGTGGCGTATTCCAGAGCAGCTTGACGTAATGTCCGGCATCCGGTCCATCGGCAGCGAGCGAGGCCATGGCCAGCGTTGCCAGAAGGCCGATCGGATGCAGGGATAGCTCCTCAAACGGCTGGCCGTCAATGGTGTAGCGCCGGTAATCGGTTACTTCAATGTCCCGGAAAAAGGCCTGAATCCGGTTGGACTGCCCCACCTGCCAAGGGTCGCTGCGGAACCATTCATAATCAAGCCCGATGTTGGCCGCCACCCGGTATGCATCACTGAAGAAGTGGCGGAAGTCTCCATGCGGCTGGGGTTCAGCCGGAGTTCCGTCATAGTTCGCATATTCGGGGGAGAGGCCGGTTTCCGGATGGCAAGCCTTGTGCAGATAGGCTCTGCTTTGGGCTGCGGCTTCTTTCCAAAAAGCTCTATCCTGTTCATCCGCCTGCAGGGCAAATAATTCATAGAAATGCGGCAGATGGTAGGAGGGATCGCTGAAAGGGGTTTCAGGAACGAATTTGATCAGCTTGGTCGCCGGGTCCCACATTGGATCGCCTTCTCCGTCTTCCCCTTTATGAACACAAGCGCGGAGAATAATTCTGGCCTGCTCGGAATAATTGAACGGTTCGGCCCCGTCACCCCAGCGCTTGGAGGCAAAGAACAGCGCCATGGCAAAAAACTCTTCTCCGTCCGGCGCCGGACCGGGTGACAGCCGCGTTCCGTCCAGCTTGCAGTGCCAAGCAAAATAATCCTTGTAACGGCCCTCTGTATGCTGCATATAGACCTTGGCGAACTTCCACAGCCGGTCGAACTCTTCCTTCTTGTTCATCTGAACAGCCATCATCATCCCGTAGGACATGCCCTCTGTCCGCACATCTGTATTGCCGGTGTCCACGATATATCCCTTATCGTCACCCATAGGATGGTAGATTCGGACATCGGGCGCGCCGTAGAACAATTCGTTCCAGGTGTCGTCAAGTCTTTGATGGATGGCCTCTTCCGACAATCCGTTCTCTTTGAACAGGTTTCTGTATTCTCCCGTATAAAAGGAGCCTTCTTTGAAGCTATTCATAATAATCCTCCAATGGATAGGGTTTTGCCCAAAGTATAACATAACCGGAACTATAGAAATTAAAGCGTTTTCCTTAAAATTTATAGACGATTCGGGCCTGGTTCTACGCTCCGCAAATCATTTTAGGAACATCTAAGAATAGATCAATGTTAAGTGGCTATATGTCATGGACTTCGGTCAAGGCGCTTCACTATACTGTAAGGGATAAACCGCGAAGCCAAAAAATTGTAAGGGTGATGCTGTTATGAGCATAGTGCAAAATCATATGAAGCTTACAGTCTATACACGCAAACCTAACCAGGACTACACTGAGTCTCTCAGCAACAGCGTACATTTTGCCTGCTCGGATGAGAATAACGAATTTCAACCGTTGAACCGGAACTATGGCATACTGTTCGCTATGGCAACCGTCGATGAGAACAGCGTGATTCATGAAAAAGGACTCAAAAACCCGTATTTGTTCCGTACGGCTGACAGCTCTTTCGGCATTGTCGCGGTAAGAGTTGATGCACTCGGAAATGATGACGAAGAAAGCAGAGGGCATATTCTTCTGTGGACATCCCCAGATCTGGTTACCTTTCATCATCATGGTTTGGTGCAGCTGCACAGTGAGCTGTTCGTCAAAGAAGCCGTTTGTGGGCTTAGCGGATCGGGTGAAGAATATGAAATTCGCTGGCAGGACAATGGAGGGAACTTTTATTTGAGCCGGTTGTCCGACCTGATGAAACCGGACCTTATTTCGCCGCCGGAGCAGGCGGAAGCCTTTTCGGTAGAACGGCCCGACAAGCCGCTGCCCGGAACGAATCCGGGAAATGCAATCTCGGTAGACAGCCGCATCGGCCGCTCGGTGCAGGCTTCCTGGACGCCGGTATACAATACTGAAATTCGCGTGCCGGACACTGTAAGCGTTACATCCGCAGATCAATTGAAAGCGGTTAAAGCCACGGCTGTCTATTCGGACGGCTCCACTGCAGACAAGCAGGTGGCGTGGGACGATGAAGACATTGATTACACAGCAGCCGGAACGTATACCGTACAAGGCAAAGTGGTCACTCATGAGTTTCCGTTCCCCTTGGTAAGCGGCTATGCCGACCCGGTCATTCTGCCATGGCACAACAAGTATTATTTCCTGGCGACCAATGACAATGTAAATGATATCGGCATCTATGTCCGCGAGGCGGATACTATGTCCGGATTATTCGCTACCGGACATAAAGAAACTGTCATTCTTGCTCTGAACGAGGAGAAGAACTTCATTCAGACCTTTTGGGCTCCCGAATTTCACATTATCGGCGGGGAATTGTACATACTGTTTGCCGTAGGCGGCACAGTATGGGGTCCGCAGTGCCACATGATGAAGCTGAACAAGGGCGGTGACATCCTGAAGGCAGCGGATTGGAGTACACCGGTCCGTGTGAAGCGGGCGGACGGCGCTTATTTGGCGGAAGAGGGCATTACGCTGGATATGACTTACTTCAAGGCAGACGGTACTTCATGTCTGGTCTGGTCCTACCGCAAGGGCATCGGAACGCCGCTTGACACCGGCTCCAAGCTCTATATTGCGACAATCAATGAAGATAACCCCACGGTATTGACCAGCGAGCCGGTGCTCCTCTCGCGTCCGTTGTTCGGCTGGGAGAATATTCAGGGGACTATCAACAATGAGGGTCCGTACCCGCTTATTACGAAGGACATGGTGTATATCGCCTACTCCGGCGGGGCCGCGACGGGTTACACCTATACCGTGGGGCTTTTAAGCATTCCGCGGGGAAGCAATTATTTGGACATCAACGCCTGGACCAAGGCGAGCACGCCTGCATTGTCCTATTATTCGACCGAAGGCATATACGGGCCGGGCCACAATTCTTTTTTCAGAGATTATGATGGCAATGTACTGATGCTATACCACGGAGAAGAACAACTGGTGAAGCATGGCACGAGATGCTCCGCTATGCACAGAGTCCATTTTAACCGCCAGGGCGTACCGGTATTGGATGTGGCGAAAGAAAGAGATGTGCACCCGGATTATGCCAGTTGCTCCATGCAAGTGATTGTGCTTCCACAGAACAGAAAAAATTAATAAATGACAAGGATGAAAATTTCGATGGTGAAAAAACAAGGATTCAATCCATATCTCCCGTCTTCAGAATATATCCCCGACGGCGAGCCGTATGTTTTTGAAGGCAGAGTATATGTGTATGGCTCGCATGACCGATTTAACGGACACGCTTTTTGCTTGAACGACTATGCCTGCTGGTCGGCACCGGAGGACAATCTGGCCGATTGGCGGTATGAGGGTGTAACCTACCGGACTACGGATGACCCGCTTAATCCTGAAGGCAGCATGTGCCTGTATGCTCCCGATGTCACCGTGGGGCCGGACGGGCGGTACTATCTCTACTATGTTCTGGACAAAGTTCCCGTTGTTTCGGTGGCTGTCTGCGACAAGCCGGGCGGCAAGTATGAGTTCTACGGTTATGTCAGATACGCCGACGGAACACGCCTTGGAGAGCGGGAAGGCGACGAGCCGCAGTTTGACCCTGCTGTGCTGACCGAAGGGGGGGAAACCTACCTGTACACCGGATTCTGCGGGTATGGAGACCGTTCCAGACATGGCGCAATGGCAACGGTGCTTGGCCCGGATATGCTCACGATTGTTGAAGAGCCTGTATTTGTTGTGCCGAGCCAGCCATATAGCAAGGGGAGCGGATTCGAAGGTTACGAGTTCTTTGAAGCGCCTTCCATCCGCAAAAGGGGAGATATCTACTACCTCATCTATTCCTCGATCTCCATGCATGAGCTGTGCTATGCGACCAGCAAGCATCCGACCAAGGACTTCAAGTACCAGGGAGTCATTGTAAGCAATTGTGATCTTCATATCGATACGTACAAGCCGGCGAGTATGCCGATGTATTACGGCGGCAATAACCACGGCAGCATTGCCCAAATTAAAGGTGAATGGTACATTTTTTATCACCGGCATACCAATGGGACCGCATTCTGCCGGCAGGGCTGTATTGAGCGGATTGAATTCCGCGGGGACGGCACTATTCCTCAGGTGGAAATTACATCCTGCGGCCCGAACGGAGGGCCGCTTGAAGGCCGGGGAGAATATCCGGCATATCTGGCCTGTCATTTGTTCTGCAAAGAGCAGGAAATGTATACCGGCGGCTTCGGCCCTATGGGTGCGTGGATGGACAGCCGGTTTCCGAAGATTACCCAGGATGGCAGAGATGGCGACGAGGAAATCGGCTATATTGCCAATATGACGGATTCGGCTACCGCCGGATTTAAATATTTCGCGTGCAAGGGAGTCAACCGGGTCAAAATCATGGTGCGCGGGTATTGCCAGGGCGAGTTCGAAGTGAAGACGTCATGGGACGGACCGGCACTGGGGCGGATACCGGTAGGTTTTACGAATGTCTGGAAGGAATACGCAACGGAAGTGGCCATTCCCGACGGTGTACACGCACTGTATTTGACGTATACCGGTAATGGCGGCGCTAGTCTGGCTTCATTTACTTTAGAATAACCGGAAGCGAAATCTGAATATGCCTTGGAAAAGAAAGCAGCACTCGGAGATCCTCTGGTGCTGCTTTCTGTATGGCCCATATGCCATGGCTAAAGACCGGTAGAATAACGGGTCTTGTATTCCGAAGGCGTCATATTCATATAAAATTTGAAGCATTTAGAAAAGTAGCTGACATGCTGATAGCCTGACTCCAGCGCGGCTTCCAATACATTGTACGATCCGCTGCGGAGTAGACTGGCCGCTTTGTTGATGCGGATATAGTTCAAATATTCCATCGGCCGCATTCCAGTCAGCGTTTTGAAAAAAGTACAGAAATGGGAGCGGCTAAGCGATACAACGGATGCAAGCTGATCCAGCTCCAGCTTCTCGCTTGAATGTGTCTCCATATAAGACAGTACTTGCTTGATCTGCCGGTTGTATTCTCGTCCGTGAAGGCTTCCTGACTCATTGCTGCTCTCTATCAGGCCGTACTGGTAAATATCTGCAATGAACTGCAGAAGGAGGCCCTTCAAGCTCATTTCGTAAGCGGTGGATTGGCGCTCATAGCGGCTCAGAACCTCCCGTACGCTAACGAGCAACTTAGAGTGGATTTCGTCTGCAGCAGATAACAGGGCGGGCAGCTTGGCAGTTCCCTGCAGGATGGGTTCAAAGAATAATTCCTGAACCCGGTCCGATTGCGGGGAAGACAGCCAAGATAATTTGAACACGATAGAATAATAGCAAGTGCCGTCAGAGGCAGAGCCAATCCCCGAATGGAGTTCTCCGGGATGAACGATCAGGCACTCTCCCTTCTGAATGGCAAACTCCCGGTTTTCGATATGAAAGGTAGCCGTACCTTTTGCCAAATAGATTAATTCTATCTCATTATGCCAATGCACAGGAAGGATGGAATGAACGCTGGCCGGATGCTCCACTTGGTAGATATGAATCGGAAATTCGGGCTGGCCGTGCAGCTTGATCTCCCGGTAACGGTGCTCGTACATAATGCCTCCCCAAATCGCAATATTGTATCAATGATTCGCAATTATATGTTAGATATTCGGTTATCAACAATAATATCATTATACTATAGCAAAATCATGAGGAAGGGTAGGGATAAACTGTGAAACTGAAGCATGTAGATTCCGGTTCGGATGGCGTCAGGTTGGAGACTACAGAAGGAATCATGCATATCTCCTTTGGTACTCCGGGCATTGCCAGAATTCGGTATACCCTGGATTCGGAATTAAGCGGGAAACAGAGTCTCGTAGTATTGAGCCGCCCAGAGGCGGAGGGCGTTCTCTGGACGGTTGCGGACCATCCTGGCTATCTGGAAATTTCGACTGCTCTCCTCACTATTCGGGTGGACAAATGGACCTGTGCATTCAGTTATTGGGATGCGAATGGGAGATTGTTGACGAGAGAACCATCCAGAGGCGGGAAAACGCTTGAAAGAACGGATGTATACCGTACACTCTTTGATGCTTCGGCCGATAAGGTTGAAACCGATCAAGGGGCGGATGGCCTGCGTGCAAGAGCGGAAGGGATAAACCGCAGGCTCGACAGACAAGCCTATCATACGAAGCTGGAATTCGAATGGCAGGAGGGCGAGGCCCTGTATGGACTTGGCTCACATGAAGAGGGAATGATGAATCTTCGGGGCCAGCACCAGTATTTATATCAGCAAAATATGAAAGCGGTTGTTCCGGTCCTTGTGTCCACGCGCGGTTACGGAATTCTGGTAGACTCTAATTCGTACATGACATTTCATGATGATGCATTCGGTTCATATCTCTGGACGGATGTGGATGAGGAGATGGATTATTATGTGATTTACGGCCCGGAGTTCGATCAGATCATTGGCGGAATCCGGCATTTGACGGGGGAAGCGCCGATGCTTCCGAAATGGTCTTTCGGCTATGTGCAATCCAAGGAACGCTACGTTTCCCAGGAAGAATTGATTGCTACAGTTCAAGAATATCGTGACCGCTCGCTTCCCCTGGATTGCATCGTACTGGATTGGCAGTCATGGACGGGCAATTTGTGGGGACAAAAAACACTTGATCCGGAGCGTTTTCCAACCCCCTCCGAAATGATGGATAGCTTACACGCTCTGAACGCCAAGCTAATGGTATCTATATGGCCGATCATGGGGGCCGGCGGCGATAATCACCAGGAAATGAATGAACACGGCTTCCTGCTCGGCAATCAGGCTACATATGACGCTTTCCGGGAGGAAGCGCGGGAGTTGTACTGGAAGCAAGCCAATACCGGACTGTTCTCCCATGGGATTGACGCCTGGTGGTGCGACTGTACCGAGCCGTTCGAGGCCGACTGGAAAGGCGCGGTGAAGCCGGAACCCGAGCAGCGCATGCTGATTAACACGGCAGAATCCAAGCGTTATCTCGATCCTGGGGTTATCAATGCCTATTCGCTGCTGCATTCCAAGGGCATCTATGAAGGCCAGCGTGCGGCGGACACAGGCAAACGGGTCGTGAATCTGACGCGTTCCGCTTATGCCGGGCAGCATCGTTACGGTACGATTACTTGGTCGGGAGATATAGCGGCCAATTGGCAAACGCTTCGAAAGCAGATTGCAGACGGCCTTAATTTTTGCGTGACAGGTTCCCCTTACTGGACACTGGATATCGGCGCATTCTTCGTTCATAACCACCAAGATCAATGGTTCTGGAACGGGGATTATGACGAAGGCGTTGCAGATCTGGGGTATCGTGAGCTGTATGTACGCTGGTTCCAACTAGGGGCCTTTCTGCCTATGTTCCGTTCCCATGGAACAGATACGCCAAGGGAGTTGTGGCGATTCGGCGAAGAGGGCGAGCAGATGTACGACACGCTGGTGAAATATCTGAAGCTCCGCTACAGGCTGATGCCCTATATCTATTCTATGGCAGGGGCCGTCGCACATCGCAAATATACGATGTTTCGTGCGCTGGCTTTCGATTACCGGGAAGATGTGCGGGTCCATGATATTGCTGATCAGTTCATGTTCGGCCCGGCCTTTCTGGTTGCACCCGTCACAACTGCGATGTATTATGGTCCCGGCTCCCGCGAGCTTCAGGGGGTAGGCAAGCAGCGCAGTGTCTACCTGCCGGACGGAGAATGGTACGATTACTGGAGTGATGAACGGATCAAGGGCGGCTTGATATTTGAAGCTACAGCCGATTTGGAGACGCTCCCTCTCTTTGTCCGCGCTGGCTCCATTATTCCGGTTGGCCCGGATGTCCAATATGCGGATGAACAGCCCGAAGCATTGATTGGCCTGAAGGTATATTCTGGCCTGGATGCTTCATTCACACTGTATGAAGATGAAGGGGATAACTATAATTATGAGAATGGTTCGTACGCCACGATTGAGATGAAGTGGAGCGAAGCGGACCGTATCCTTACGATCGGGAAGCGCAGTGGAAGCTATGCCGGTATGCCGGCGGTCAGACCATTTGCGGTAGAATTCACCGGGAATGCCGGAAGGTGCATCGTTACTTATCAAGGTGAACCTATAGCTGTCAGTGAAGTAGATTTGAAGCGGTGAATAAAGAACAAGGAGTGCTTCAGTGTGGCCTGCTGCCTTTCCGGTAAGCGGCGGGAGTCATGCCCGTATATTTTTTAAACGTGCGGTAAAAATGGGGCATGCTCTCAAAGCCGCAGGTCATGGCAATGTGCTCAATTTTGTCCTTGGACTGGAGCAAGCCATCCTTGACCGCAAAAATCCGTTTGGTCGAAATATAATCAGTCGCATTCATGCCCAGCCGCTGCTTGAAGACACGGCTGAAATGGGCCGGAGATACGGCCGCCCGTTTTGCCAGCGCGCTAAGCTCCAGCGGCCCGTTCAGATGGTCATTGATATAGGCAAGCGCTTCGCGAAACCAGTCCGGCACCAACGCGTTAGGGGCGTCCAGCCCGGCGGACTGCGGCAGGCAGTACCGGTTTAAGTGAAGCAGCATGAGATGGAGCTGCAGCGTCATAGCCTGGCCGCCGTCCGGATATTTCTGTTCCCATTCGCCGTGGATGGCATCAATATCGTTTTGCAATATTTTGGCGTGTTCAGGAGACAGATTGTATTTGTACTGCTTGTTCTTCTTGGCTGTATCAAACAGCTTCAGATAGGTGTATACCTCACTGAATGCGTGATTATGAACAAGATCCGGGCTGAAAAAAACGGCGGAGGACGTCACAGGCTCCTCTTTGTCGGGAAATCCCCGGTGCACTGTATTTCCGGGAACGACGATGACATCACCCTGGCGCATCTCGTAAAACGTCTGATCGATAAAAAACGTCCCTTTTCCCCGGTAGACGTAGACGATCTCGTACCAGTGATGCTGATGGTCGGGTAGCTCGCGCTGCTGGCTTTTCGTTTCCTTGTAGTCCAAAAGCAGAGACAACGGCAACTCGTTGTCAAAAACCTTACGGATCGGTTTCATTGAACTGCCTCCTTGTTTGAACTATAGATTCTTACAGTCATTATATCAAAATAAGGTATAAATTTGCTTGTTTAGGCTATTTTTATTCTTTTATCGGATGTTAGAATGAGATGAAAAGGAGGTGGGGTGATGCATATTGATGCTCATCAGCATTTTTGGAAGATAGACAGAAACGATTACGGATGGATTACACCCGAAATTCCGGTGCTTTTCCGGGACTATCTACCCTCCGATCTTGAGCCGCATTTGCAAAAACACGGGATCAGCCACACGATTGTGGTACAGGCTGCGCCTACGGTGGAGGAAACCGAATTCATTCTTGAATTAAGTGAGAAAACCGATTCCATAGCTGGCGTGATTGGTTGGCTGGACCTTGAGAACCCGTCATTCAAAGCGCAATACCGGAGGTTCTGCGAGCATCCGAAATTCACCGGAATTCGCGTGATGATACAGGAGATGGACGATCCCGGCATTCTTTTATCTACCCCTTATGTAGAAGCGCTTTCATACTTTGCAGAAGAGGATCTTCCCGTCGACCTGCTTGTTCTGGCGGATCAGCTTCCGCAGCTTATAGAGCTGCTGGAACGGGTACCCGGACTCAGAGGCGTGATTGACCACTTGGCGAAGCCGCCGATTGCTTCGGGCAGTATAGAACCATGGAGAAGCTATATGGCAGAAATTGCGCAGCATCCTGGTATTTACTGCAAGCTTTCCGGGATGGTGACGGAGGCTGATCCTCAGGGCTGGACGCAAAAGGATTTCACTGCCTATGTTCATGGAGTACTGGATCTGTTTGGACCCGAAAGGCTGATGTTCGGCAGCGATTGGCCCGTGTGTCTCATGGCTGCAACTTATGATGAGGTAATTGAGGGATTGCGGCAGGTTCTCCGGGAGCGGCTGTCGCCGCAAGAGATGGAGCCAATCTTCGGAGCGAATGCTGCAAGATTCTACAAAATAAAATGATAGTAACCATGGAGGTTCAATGCGATGAAATACAGAAAGCTGGGAAACACCGGGCTGGACGTTTCTGTGCTAAGTTACGGGGCGTCTTCGCTTGGAAGCGTATTCCGGGAAGTTCCGAAGGAAGAGGGAATCCGTACGGTTCATACCGCTATCGACATGGGGATTAATCTCATTGATGTATCTCCGTATTACGGGTTGACCAAAGCGGAGACGGTGCTGGGAGAGGCGCTGCAGACTGTTCCGCGGGACCGGTACATGATTAGCACGAAGGCCGGACGTTACGGTCAGGATGAATTTGATTTCTCCAAGGAAAGGGTAATCCGCAGCGCGGAAGAAAGCATGCGCCGGCTGGGAACGGACTATCTGGATATTTTGCTGCTGCACGACATCGAATTCGGTTCAATGGAGCAGGTGATGGAAGAAGGAATTCCGGCTCTGGAGGAATTGAAGCAATCCGGGAAGATCCGCTTCTTCGGCGTGACTGGCCTGCCTTTGAATATCTTCGAAATGGTGTTGTCCCGTACAACGCTGGATGTGATCCTGTCGTATTGCCATTATTCCCTGAACGATACCACGCTGCTCCGCCTCCTTCCAATACTGGAGCGGCAGGGAACCGGACTGATGAATGCATCGCCTATTTCCATGGGCCTGCTGAGTACCCGCCAGGTGCCTGACTGGCACCCGGCGAGTGGTGACATCCAGGCTGCTTGTAAACGCGCTGCCGAATATTGCCGGGGCAAGGGAGAGGACATTGCGAAGCTGGCTGTCCAATTCTCTACAGCGAATGAACAGATTCCGACAACATTGGTAAGCACGGCGACCCCGGCAAATATCCGCAACAATATTTTGTGGACAGAAGAGCCGATGAACGAACAATTGCTGGAGGAAGTGCTGGAAATTCTGAAGCCGGTTGCTGGGGCAACATGGCCGAGCGGCCGGCCGGAGTGGAACGAAGGACCAGATCAGAACGGGGAGCGATTATAATGAAGGGAATTATCTGCGAGGAAATCGGAAAATTCGTGTATAGGGAGGATCTGCCGGAGCCGCAGCTTCAGGCCGGCGAAGCGATTGTAAGGATTCGCCGAATCGGCATTTGCGGAACCGATCTGCATGCATATCGGGGCAATCAGCCTTATTTCACTTACCCGCGCGTGCTTGGGCATGAGCTGTCTGGAACGATTGAGCAAATCGGCGACAACCCGGAAGGGCTGCGGGTAGGCGATCAGGTCAGTGTCATTCCCTATCTTCATTGCGGCGAATGCCGGGCCTGCCTGAGCGGCAAAACCAACTGCTGTCAGAAAATGAGGGTGTTCGGCGTTCATTTGGACGGAGGAATGCGGGAGCGGGTAGCCTTGCCTGTACAGAACCTATTGAAAACGGAAGGGCTGACGCTGGACCAGGCGGCGATGCTGGAGCCGCTGGCGATTGGCGCGCATGCAGTACGGCGCTCCGGACTTGGCGCTGGTGATCAAGTGCTGGTGATCGGAGCCGGACCGATTGGGCTTGGAGTGATGGCGATGGCCAGATACGCCGGTGCGAAGGTAATAGGTATGGATGTAAACGACGAACGGTTGGACTTTTGCAGGGAATGGGCGCAGGTTGAGCATACGGTGAGCGCTCTACGGGAGCCGAAGGAGCAGTTGTCCAAGCTTACTGACGGCAACTTCCTGCCTTATGTCATCGATTCTACCGGCAACATCTCTTCCATGGAAGGTGCTTTTGGGCTTGTCGGCCATGGAGGAACGCTAACCTATGTCGGATTGGTGAAAGGCACGATTACCTTCAGTGACCCCGATTTTCATGCCCGCGAAATGACGGTGCAGGGCAGCAGAAATGCCACCCGGGAGGACTTTGAGCGCGTGCTTGATGCTATCCGGGACGGATACATTGATGTCGGCAGCTACATTACCCACCGCAGCGGGTTCAAGGACATGATCGGCCAGTTCGAGAACTGGCTGAAGCCTGAATCCGAGGTAATCAAGGCACTAGTAGAGCTGGACTAAGCACAGTACCGATATCGGTAAGTTCATATTATGCGGATTGAAGGAGCGTAACAATCATGACAAGCATGGAACATAAGCAGCAGTTATGGTACAGGCAACCGGCGCTGGAATGGAATGAGGCCTTGCCGATTGGAAACGGGCGGCTCGGTGCCATGATTTTTGGCGGTACAGCCGAGGAGAAGCTGCAGCTCAATGAGGATTCTGTATGGTACGGCGGTCCGAGAGACCGCAACAACGAAGATGCCCTGCCTCATTTGCCCGAAGTTCGCAGGCTGATTCTGGAGGGAAGGCTGCGGGAGGCTGAAGAATTGGCTGCCATGTCGATGGCAGGTCTTCCCGAAGCGCAGCGGCATTATTTGCCGCTGGGAGAGCTGCTGCTGTCATTCGGCAGGCATGGACAGCCTGCCGAAGACTACAGAAGAGAGCTTGATTTGGAAAACGGCATATCCCGGATCAGTTACCGGATCGGTGAGGCTAGGTATACCCGTGAGATGTTTGCCAGCTACCCGGACCAGGTGATTGCCATCCGAATTACTACCGACTGTAAGGACGGAATTTCCTTAAAGGCGAGGTTTAACCGCCACGACTGGAGATATCTGGAGAAAATAGAGAAATGGCAGAACAGCGGACTCGCGATGCGCGGAGATTGCGGCGGTGAGGGAGGCAGCTCCTTTGCTGCTGCCTTGAAGGCAGTCACAGAAGACGGTATCTGCCGGACCATTGGTGAGTATTTGCTTGTGGAGGGGGCAAGCTCGGTCACGCTGCTGCTTGCCGCAGGAACCACGTTCCGCTATCCCGATCCTGAGCTCTACGCCAAGAGACGGCTGGACGAGCTGATCCTGGTTCCTTATGAAGAGCTGAAGGCACGGCATATCGGAGATTACCGCGGACTGTATGGAAGGGTTGCACTGACGCTGCCGGAGAACCCGCATCAGAACGTACTGCCGACTGACGAGCGGCTGAAGCGGTTTCAGAAGGGAGAAGAGGATAAGGGTCTGATAGCGACCTATTTCCAGTACGGCCGTTATTTGCTTATTTCCTCCAGCCGTCAAGGCTCTTTGCCCGCGAATTTGCAGGGAATCTGGAATGACAGCTTCACTCCGGCCTGGGACAGCAAATTCACGATCAATATCAATGCGCAAATGAATTATTGGCCTGCGGAGATCTGCAATCTGGCTGAATGTCATGAGCCGCTGTTTGATCTGATTGAGCGGATGCGGGAGCCAGGGAGAGTCACGGCCAGGGTCATGTACGGCTGCCAGGGGTTCACGGCGCATCACAATACGGATATCTGGGCAGACACAGCTCCGCAGGATACCTACCTTCCCGCTTCGTTCTGGCCGCTTGGTGCAGCGTGGCTGTGCCTGCATCTGTGGGAGCATTACAGATTCAGCGAGGATCGTTATTTTCTGGTGCAGGCGTATGAGACGATGAAGGAGGCGGCCCAATTTCTGCTCGATTATTTGATGGAGGACGCCGAAGGCCGGCTGATTACCTGCCCGTCAGTATCCCCTGAGAATACCTATAAGCTGCCTAGCGGTGAGTCAGGAGTGCTCTGTGCCGGGGCGTCGATGGATTTTCAGATTATAGATGCACTGTTTGGGGCCTGTATCCGAAGTGCGGAGATTATCGGCAGGGACGAGGCATTCCGGGAAGAACTCGCCGCCGCTCTGGGGCGTCTTCCCAAACCGCAAATCGGAAAATATGGCCAGATTCAGGAGTGGATGGAGGATTATGAAGAGGTCGAGCCGGGGCATCGCCACATCTCCCATCTGTTTGCATTATATCCTGGGGATACCTTCACTGTGGAGCATACGCCAGAGCTAGCCGAGGCCGCCCGGACGACGCTGGAGCGCAGGCTGGCCAGCGGCGGCGGCCACACCGGCTGGAGCCGGGCCTGGATCATCAACTTCTGGGCCAGACTGCAGGACGGGGGCAAGGCCTATGCGAACCTGCGCGCTCTCTTGGAGCATTCCACGCTGCCCAACCTGTTCGACAACCATCCGCCGTTCCAGATTGACGGCAATTTTGGAGGAGCGGCGGGGATAGCCGAGATGCTGCTGCAAAGCCATACCGGGAAAATCAAGCTGCTGCCGGCATTACCGCTAAGCTGGAGCGAAGGGAGCGTCAAGGGCCTGCGGGCGAGGGGCGGTTATACCCTCGATTTTACCTGGACGGAGGGCCTTATTACGGAAACCGTTGTGACTTGCACGGTATCCGGCCCTTGCTGCCTGGAAGCCCCCGGTTTGGACTACATTTCGTTCACCGGAGAAGCTGGAAGCTCCTATACATTCACCCGGTAAGTAAACAAGCCAATCACCCGTGGGGTGATTCTATCTGTATAATAGTACTGTGCTGGCAGGGGTTGGCGTATTAACGCCAGCCCTATTCTGCTTGGAAGGGGCTTCACCTAAGAAAAATTATTTTTTGTAATTCAGCAGGGACAAGCCGTGTATTTTAGCAAGACTAAGGTGCATACCAATAGCAAGCGTTTTCATTTTATCGTATTTTTAGGGGGGAAGAACTATAGTTTATGAATTGGAAGCGCATTCTTGAAAGGTATAATTAAGTTGTCACCAGGTGATTGACAGTAAACAAAAAGCAACTAGCCAAAAAGGGGAGGCATAACAAAATGCATAAAACGGCAAAACGTTCCGCCCGGGCATTAGCAGCTGGTACATTCGCGCTTGCGCTGGCACTGACAGGCTGCAGCTCGAACAACGCGAACAACAGTGCAGCCAATGTTAACAGCAACACGGCCAAGGGGGGAACAACAGCAAGCCCAGCGGCAAATGGAGACGACAATGCTCCGGCAACATTCTCAGTATTTTTGGCCAGTCCCGGGCAGACGCCTACGGAGGACAACAAGATTCTCAAACTGATTAAAGAAAAAACCGGCGTCAGCTTCAAAACGGAGCTTCTGGTGGGCGACCTGCAGCAGAAGCTGGGGGTTATGATTGCCGGAGGCGACTACCCGGACATAATGTCGGGCGATGACAAATTACTCAATGCCAAGGCGTACATTCCGCTTGAAGATTTGATTGAGAAGTACGCTCCCAACCTGAAAAAGCATTATGCCGCGGTCTGGAATCAGATCAAGGATGAGACCGACGGACATATTTACGTTTTGCCAAGCTATGGTGTATATCAAGGTAAAATTACCGAACCGACTTACCAGGGACCAGGCTTCTGGCTTCAAAAGTCTGTGCTTGAGGAGATGGGATATCCGACTCCCAAGACTCTGGATGAGTACTTCGATATCATTGCCAAATATAAAGAAAAGCACCCGGATATGATCGGATTTGAATCGCTCAACTTCGACTGGCGTGTATTCCCGCTTCAGAACGCTCCTGAGCACTTGGCGGGCCATCCGAATGACGGGGGCGTTATTGTAGACAACAACAAAGCGCAGATTTTTGCCGATAAGGACATTTCCAAGACCTATTATAAGAAGCTTAATGAAATTAACGCTCAAGGTTTGATGGATAAAGAAGCCTTCGTACAAAACTACGACCAGTACCTGGCCAAAATCGCAAGCGGCAAGGTCATCGGTATGTTTGACCAGCACTGGAACTTCCAGGATGGAGAAACCTCTTTGATCTCTCAAGGCAAAAGAGAAAATACGTATATCGGCTTCCCTCTGCTCTATCCGGGCGCTGAGGAATGGTATCGTGACCGCGGAGCGGTCGGCACCAACCGCGGATTAGGTATTTCGATCAATGCCAAGGACCCTGTCCGGATTATCAAATTCTTGGATCAGATGATTACAGAAGATTGGCAGAAAACTCTCCAATGGGGAATCAAAGGCGAAGACTATGAAGTGAAGGAAGACGGCACGTTCTACCGGACGCCGGAAGAGCGGACGAACGCAGATCAAACAAGCTGGCAGTTGGCTAACAAAATCACGACTATGTTTGGTTATATGCCGAAAATTCAAGGTACCTACAGCGACGGGAATGCAGCTGATGCCGGAACTCAGCCGCAGGAATTCTTCGACAGTCTGAAACCTTCTGATCAGAAAATCCTGAAGGCGTATAACAAGAAAACATGGTCCGAATTCTTCAAGGAACCAAAAGAAAATAATATCTACTTCCCTGCTTACTCCATCGTTCTTAAGGACGGTTCGGCAGCCAAGCTTGCGCAGTCCAAACTGAATGACCTTCAAATTAAATATTTGCCGAAGGCTATTATGGCCAGTCCGGCTGAATTTGATGGGGTCTGGCAAGATTATGTCGACCACATTCATAAGCTGGACATCAAGGCTTATGAAGACCGCATAAATGAAGGAATCCAGTCGCGTATTAAAAACTGGAGTGTGAAGTAGTCGATTTCAAGACAAAGAATAGAGCGGGAAATCGTATTTCCCGCTCTTCATTAATCCGGATAGTATGGAGAGAATGATCTTACAGGAGGGGAACACTACATGTCTGATACCGTACTGGACAAACCGGTCAAAACCCAGAAGACCAGACAACGCAGAGTCGATCCGGAAATCGGTGTGAGTCTTAGCTGGAAGACGCTAAAAACGCAGAAGCAGCTTATTTTCATGTCCGTGCCGATTGCCATTTATTTAATTATCTTTAACTATGCTCCCATTTGGGGCTGGGTAATGGCCTTTCAGAACTACCGCCCGGCGCTATCCTTCGGCAAGCAAGAGTGGGTAGGTTTGCAGCAGTTCAACTTTCTATTTTCAGATGAGACCTTTATGATGGTGCTGCGCAACACGGTCGCCATGAGCTTTATTAACCTTGTGCTTGGCACTGTTACGGCAATCGGCTTGGCTTTGCTGCTAAATGAGATCAAAGTCAAGTTTTTCAAGCGTATCATTCAGTCTATTTCGTATTTGCCGCACTTCTTGTCCTGGGTTATCGCAGCGGGCATCGTTGCCACTTCGCTGTCGATTGATGACGGAATTGTCAATATCATCTTAATGAAGCTTCACTTCATTAAAGAACCGATTATGTGGCTCAGTGAAGGAAAATATTTCTGGGGCATTGTCGGGGCTTCGAACGTGTGGAAAGAGGTGGGCTGGGGGACCATCATTTATCTGGCAGCCATTACCTCGATCGATCCTTCTCTGTATGAGGCAGCGTCCATAGACGGCGCCAAGCGTTTTCAGAAGATGCGCTATGTCACTCTTCCTGGGATTAAAGCCACATTCGTTATCTTGCTCATTATGAACATCGGACATATTCTGGATGCCGGCTTTGAACTCCAATATTTGCTTGGTAACGGGCTTACTGTGGACTGGTCGCAAACCATTGATATCTTTGTAGTGAAGTATGGTATCTCTATGGGGAATTATTCTCTGGCTACGGCGGCAGGGATCTTCAAAACCATCGTCAGTGTCATTCTCGTATTCATCGCAAATTATATCGCAAAACGCCTCGGCGAAGAGCGATTAGTATAGAGGAGGAAGCCCATATGAAAGCTGTGACGAAAAGTTCAGGACGCATTGAGCCGATTGTCTTTCATACAATCAACACGATATTTATGCTCTTTGTGGTTGCCATCACGCTCTATCCATTCCTCCACACGCTGGCGGTTTCTTTAAATGACGGCAGTGACACTCTTGCCGGGGGAGTATATTTCTGGCCCCGTGCCTGGACCTTAGAGAACTACAGAGCCGTCTTTATCACAGGGACGATCTATCATGCCGCTTTTATCTCCGTGTCCCGCACGCTGCTCTCGACAGTATTAGGCGTTTTTCTGACTACGATGCTAGCGTATACACTGGCGCAGAAGCAATACATTTTCCGTAAAAAAATAAGTATGCTGTTCATCCTGACCATGTATTTCAATGCCGGACTGATTCCGAATTACTTCCTTATTAAAGAGTTAGGCCTGCTTCATAGCTTTATGGTCTATATTCTTCCAAGCATGGTCAGCGCGTTCAACCTGATTATCCTCCGGACGTATATCCGGTCCCTTCCAGGCAGCCTCACAGAGTCGGCGAAAATCGACGGGGCGGGAGAATTCAGAATCTTCTGGAAAATCATCTTCCCGCTGTGTACTCCCGTGCTGGCAACCGTAGCTCTATTCATCGCCGTAGGCGCATGGAACTCATGGTTTGACACGTTCCTGTACGCTTCATCGGATATCAAACTGAGTACACTGCAATATGAAATGATGAAGCTGCTCGGTTCCACCATGAGCACGAACAACGATCCTTCTGCGCTGGCAGGCAATCAGCACAATCAGATGCAGGCCCTGGTGACACCGGCTTCCATCCGTGCAGCCATCACAATTGTTACGGCAGTGCCGATTTTGTTCGTTTACCCTTTTTTGCAGAAGTACTTCGTGGTAGGATTAAATTTGGGTAGTGTTAAAGAATAAATGGATAATAATTATTTAAATGGTTAATATAAGGGATTATACCGTTTCGGCAGCAGCCGAAGCGGTTTCTCCTGTTCCACAAGGCTTAGCTTTCTGTAATCAAAAAAATTAGAAATAAAGAGGGTGATGCCAATGCTTAAGGTGCTGTTTGTCGACGATGAGCCGCTGATGCTTGAAGGATTGCGACTACTGGTCGACTGGGAGGAACTGGACTTTGAAGTGTGCGGCGAGGCCCTGGATGGCGAAGATGCGCTGCAGCTTATTCATAGCACACGGCCTGATTTGGTCATAACCGATGTACGTATGCCTGTGATCGATGGCCTTGAACTCATTAAGATATTTGCTGAAAGCGATTTCCAACCGAAGTTCATCATCTTTAGCGGTTATGCTGACTTTGAGTATGCCAAGGAAGCCCTTAGATACGGTGTATCCAATTATTTGACCAAACCTTTAGATGAAAGAGAATTGACAGAGGCACTGCAGACTGTAGCCGAACAAATACGCGCGGAGCGCAAGCTTGCTTCACGGCAGGAATTAGTTTCCGCTTTTATACAGGCGGAGACCGTATCCCGTCTTCTCACGCGGGAGAATGCTGAAGAAGAAGCGGAAGAGGCACTTCAGGTGCTGGGTATACACCCCGGCTCCCGGATATGCTGTGTATTGGCCCAGGGGGATTCGCTCGACAGCTCACACTTGCGAAGCCAAGTCTATTCCATGAGTGTCAAGGAGATGTTCCGTAATCTATCCGTATATCTTTTTATGGCCGGAAGCCATAAGCATGGCTATTTGCTGGTTTCTCCGCCGGAAGGCCCGGAGCTTGACCCAACGATGCTGGAATACTGGTTCAATGAAATGCAGACTCAATATAGCGGTCCGGTTTTTTTCTCGGCAAGTCTTGAGCATCGCGGTACCGCATTTCTGAATGTGGCCTATCATGAAGCGCTCGCGGCTGAATTATGCCGATCAGATTTGAATAACTGCGAGACTGGTTTCTTCCAGGAGCAGGACAAGGATCAAATGGCGCTGCTTCCGGCGGGGCTGAAGAAATCGCTGCTCCAATCGGTTACCGAAGGGCAGCTTGACCCATTAAGCTCCCAACTGAGCGATGTCTTTAAAATTTTCTCGGCGGATAGTACTTCAAGTGCATGGATCGATGCCTTCTTGAGCAACATCAAAGCTGAACTGCTCCGTGAAATAGATGTAAGGGGAGGAGACTCGGCAAGTTGGGCGGATAAATGGTTTCCACCCCGGGTAACCGCTTGCTGTTTGCCGCTGCTTGAGCAGCAGACGAAGGAGGATCTGTACGAGGTTGCCGAATGGTTCGCCTCAGTGGACAACCATCAGGAGGACCTGCTCGTTACAGCGGCGATCGACTATGTCCGGGAGCACTATCAGAAGAAGCTGAAGCTGCAGGATATTGCGAAGCATTTACATGTGAATTCTGCCTATCTGGGACAACGAATCAAGAAACGTTATGGCATCTCTTTTAACGAATTTCTTCATGAATACCGAATTGAAAAAGCCAAGAAACTGCTGCGCCGGACGGATATGTGCATTTCGGATATCTCGGAGCGTGTGGGATATTCGGATGCGGATTTGTTCGCTGCCAAGTTTAAAGCGCTGAATGGCGTCTCGCCTTCGGTGTACAAGAAGGGCTAATTCAAGGGAGAGGAGGAGGGGAACAGCATGAAGGGCAAAAGGAAACCCTCAGCCATCGTCAATGATATCCCGCTCAAATACAAATTTCTGTTTATCTATTTGCTATGCGTTCTTGTCCCTATACTCAGTATTAACGCCCTCTTCTATGTCCAGATCAGCCGTAATGTGGATGCCCGTGAAAGAGAGAACCTTGAGATTTCCGTAGACCGGGTGGTCTATGATTTTATGCAAATTGTGAATGAATGTGTGGCGATAAGCAACACGGTTGCAGCAGACCGTGCCTACAATGAAATCATGGATTATACCTATCCCGATAACGAGGCTTATTATGATGCCTACAACAGTGTTCTGAGGGATAAGATGTGGCAATATAATAACCTGCATTCCTATATTTATTGGATGGGCGTCTATACTACCAATCCGACGATTCAGAACGGCGGCAGTTACTTTATTCTGTCAGACAACGATAAGAAGAGTGAATGGTACCGTAAAATAACCAGTGGCTCGGACAAGGTGCTATTAACCTCTTATCAGGGGACTAACCCGCTCAATCCGCCTCAGCAGGAAGTGTTTGTCAGCCTTATCCGCAAGTTGGATAACTTTACCGGACAGCCCTACCGTAAGTATTTGCGAATCGATCTGAGGTTGAACAATGTGCAAGAGCTGTTCAAGAAGGAACACGACTATTTGCAGTTCAAGCTCCTGGATGAGAAGAACCGTGTGGTGCTGGAATCGGATCATTCCTATTATTCCATGGATAAAAACGTTTTATTAAACATGGACACGGATGACAGTCAATCGTCCAAGCAGATTGTCCGTACTTTGGGCAATGCGGGATATACGAAAGGCTGGAGGCTGATCGGAACTCCGGAAGGCAGAGTGGTCAATCATGAGATGAGCCGTGCGCTACGGCTATCGCTGATTTTTGCTGTGCTGACCGTAATTATTCCAACTCTGCTGATCATTGTGATTATACGATCCTATAATCTGAGGGTGAGATTGCTCTACAGACATATGAAGCTTGTCAAATATGAACAGTTCGAGAGCATTGATATGTATGAGGGAAAGGACGAAATCGGCGGTCTCATCCGTAGCTTCAATCTGATGACGGAGAAAATCCGCAATCTGATTAATGATGTGTACAAGCTGGAAATTCAGAAAAAGGACCTCGAGCTGGAGCAGGTAAGAGCTGAGTTGAACTATCTGGAAAGTCAGGTGGACCCGCATTTCCTTTTTAATACGCTGAACGCCATACTGGTCATTTGTAAGAAATACAAGTATGAAGAGGTCACCGATGTGATCCGGAATCTGGCCCTTATTATGCGCAGGCTGCTGAGCTGGAAGGACGATCTGATTACCGTCGGGGAAGAAATATCTTTTATTGAAATGTATCTGCAGATTGAAAAATTCCGCTTTCAGAGCCGGTTCACGTACGACATTGATATCGACCCTTCTGTACTGAATTGCCGGATTCCCAAAATGAGCGTCCAGGCACTGGTGGAGAATTCCTGCAAGCATGGTCTGCAATCGGTCAAAGGTGCAAGGAAGATTCACGTGTCTGCTTCCATGAACGACGCATCTTTAATCATTGTTGTGACTGACAACGGAAAGGGAATCGGCAACGAGAAGCTGGAATGGATCAAGTCCCACCTGCAATCAGACCAGGACTCCGGACAAAATGTCGGGCTCCGAAATGTCTATAGACGCCTGATGATGTATTATGACAGCCGCGCCGGCTTTACCATTGAGAGTACCGAGTATGAACAGACGTCGATCACAATTCAAATCCCCATAGACTTGGCATTAGACCCAAAAGTGGAGGAATCCCATGTTTAAAGTGGTTTTAGCGGATGATGAAACGATTGCATTAGAGGGATTAAGAACGTTGACCGATTGGGAGGAGCTGGGCTTTGAAATCTGCGGCGCATGTGAGAACGGGGAAGAAGCGTTAAGCATGGTGGAGGAGTGTTCGCCAGATCTTGTGATTACAGATATCCGCATGCCCGGCATCGATGGATTAGAGCTAATCAAGCAAGTACGCGATTTGGACATAGAGCAGCCCATTTTTATCGTCCTCAGCGGTTACGGCGAGTTCGAATACGCACGGACAGCACTCCGTTATGGGGTAAGACACTATTTGCTGAAGCCTGTCATTGATGCGGAATGGGAGAAGGCGCTTGCTGACATTACGGATGAGCTGGAAATGCGTGCCAAGCACAAGATGCAGCAGGACATGCTGGCGAGCCGGCTTCTTCCCGTTGCGATCGCCCGTATGCTCGAAGGGCAGTGGACGGAGCCGGAAGAGGAGATTGCCGAACTCATGGATCGTCTGGACGAGGCGGTTTCGGGTTGGACTTATATACATGTGAATGGCCCCAAATGCAATATCACGGAAATCTGCCGGAAGTTCGCTGGGGTGGTGGGTGCCTTGTTCATTGATTTGCCCGGCGATCAGGCGGGGCTTGTTGTGGAGAGCTCGGCGCGGGCAGCGGAGCTGGCTAGGCGGGTATATACCGAATTGTCTAGGAACAGTGTAAAGGGATATGTGAGCATCGGGCCGAATGTGCAGTCACTACGGGAGCTGCCCGTAGCCTATATGCTGGCTGCTGGGGCTGCCGCCCGCCATCTTTTCTATTCGGAAGCCAGCGGCCCCATTGATGCAACTTTGGATGCCCGGAGCCAGCTTAGCTATCGTCTGCCTTCCGCAGATCTGACAGAGGAACTGATGGGCGCAGTTGAACGATTGCAGGAGCAGAAGGCTTGGGACCAATTGAAGGAAATGTTCAGTATGTTTGAACGGAATAGAACTGCGCCTGAGGTTGTACAGATGACCAGCATCGATATCATGCTGAAAAGTATGGAGCTGGTGAAGGAGTTCGGCGGGAAGGCTGAGCAATGGAGTGATTCTTTTGAGTTTTTTAGAACCAAGCCCAAGTCGCTCGCAGTGCTGGAAGACATCCTTAGGCAATTGTTGAATTCATGTATGGAATATATCAAGCAGCATAAGGAGCGCGGATCCGAACATCCGCTGATACAGGTGGAATACTTTTTGAAGGACAATTATTCCAAACCATTGACTGTAAAAGAGATCGCAGAGCACTTTTATATCAATCCGGTATACCTGGGCCAGGCGTTTATTAAAAAGAATAATATCAGCATCCTTGAATATATTCATAATTTGCGCATCGAACAAGCCAAGAAGCGGCTAATTGAAACGGGCGAGACCGTCAGGAAGATTGCAGAGAATGTGGGTTATGTTCATTACCATCATTTTTTAAGAGAGTTTGAAAAGCGGACCGCACTGAAACCAGTCGCTTACCGCAACCAGGCTGAAGCTGAAAAAGGATGAGTATGCTTCTTTAATTTGGTAATGGTAAACGCATACAAAAGCGATATTATAGACTTAACTGTCTGTTCTACATTCTAATTAGGAGGTTATACAAGATGACACAGGCAAATAGCGGGTTACCCGCATTGCATGAAGTGTTCCGGGACGCCTTCAAAATGGGCGCTGCGGTCAGCATGGACGTTTTATCTGCTCAAGCGCCTTTCATTGCTAAGCATTTCAACAGCATTACAGCTGAAAATGTGATGAAGCCTCAGGAAGTCCAGCCGCAAGAAGGGATCTTTACCTTTGATGCAGCCGACCGGATTTTTGAGTTCGCTAAGGCCCATCAAATCGCAGTCCGGGGCCATACACTTCTCTGGCATAACCAGACAGGAGATTGGATGTTCCGCAATTCAGAGGGGGAGCCGTGCACCAGAGAGCAGCTGCTCGGCCGTCTGCAAACCCATATCAACGCTGTTGTGGGCCGGTACCGCGGGCAGGCTTATGCCTGGGATGTAGTAAATGAAGCCATTGAGGATAAATCGGACCAATACTTGAGGGATACGAAATGGCTCGAAATCCTTGGAGAGGACTATCTCCGTGAGGCTTTTGAAATGGCCCATCAGGCAGACCCGGGCGCCTTGTTGTTCTACAACGACTATAATGAGACCGATCCTGTCAAACGCGACAAGATCTTCAAGCTGGTCCGCAGTTTGCTCGACCAGAATACACCTATTCACGGGATAGGCATGCAGGCACACTGGAACATCTATGGCCCAACCATTGACGAAATCCGCAGTGCGCTTGAGTTATATGCTTCTCTTGGCCTTAGAATCCACATTACCGAGCTTGATCTCTCCATGTTCCGGTTCGAAGATCAACGGGCTGATTTGAAAGCGCCAACAGTTGAGATGCTGAAGCTTCAGGAAGAACGTTATGCGGAGATTTTTGCCGTTCTGCTGGAATACAGAAAGGTCATTGATTCCGTTACGTTCTGGGGTGTAGCTGATGACTATACCTGGCTGGATGGTTTCCCGGTTCGCGGGCGTAAAAACTGGCCATTTCTGTTTGACGTACAACAGCAGCCCAAAGCCTCGTTCGGGCGGCTTGCCGATCTGGCTGCCTCGATATGATAATACTTGATGAAGTTCGGGAAATTCAAAAAATGGAGGACTTAGAATGGTATTTCAATTGAATCAAGCCATAGGAAAGGTTCCGCCTAACGGGAATCCGGTGGTTGCGAACCGATATGGGGCCGATCCGTATGCCCTGGTATTTGGAGACCGGGTCTATTTGTACATGACCCACGATGCACTGGAGTATGACGGGAACGGTACGATCAAAGAAAATACTTATAGCAGTATCCGTAAGATTGCGGTAATCTCCTCCAGTGATCTAGTCAACTGGACTGATCATGGCGAAATTGCAGTAGCAGGGCCGGACGGAGCGGCCAAGTGGGCTACCCAGTCCTGGGCGCCTGCGGCGGTCCACAAGGTGATCGGAGGCAAGGATAAATTCTTCCTGTACTTCGCCAACAATGCCAGCGGTATCGGCGTTCTGACAAGTGACAGTCCGGTGGGACCGTGGGTTGACCCTATTGGAGAGGCACTTATTTTGCGGTCCACTCCAGGAGTTGAGGATGTAACCTGGCTGTTTGATCCGGCGGTCCTGGTGGATGATGACGGCAAGGGCTACATCTATTTCGGAGGCGGAGTGCCGGAAGGACAGTTCGCCGAGCCTGGCACAGCACGGGTCATGATGCTGGGGGAGGATATGACCAGCGTAGTAGGTACTGCTGAGGTTATTCCCGCCCCGTTCATGTTCGAGGATGCCGGGATACATAAGCGGAACGGAGTCTACTACTATACCTACTGCTCGAATTTCTATGACGGGGAACGTCCGGAAGGCAGTCCTCCTGCGGGTGAGATTGCCTATATGACGAGTGACAACCCAATGGGTCCCTGGACATACCGTGAGACGATATTAAAGAACCCGGGGCATTTTTTCGGAGTGTCAGGTAATAACCATCATGCGATATTCCAATTTCATGATGAATGGTACATCGCCTATCACGCGCAAACCTTGTCCAAAGCACAGGGCATTGCGAACGGCTACCGTTCAACGCATCTGGGCCGCCTTTTCCATAATGGGGATGGTTCCATTCAGCATGTGGAAGCAGACTATACAGGTGTACAGCAAATCAAGTCTTTGAGTCCGTATCAACGTGTTCAGGCGGTGACGATAGGATGGAGTGCGGGCGTAATGACGGAATTCGAGGCGGCAGTGGGAGACCGGATTGTAACGGATATTGGCAATGGCGACTGGATCGGGTTATCCGGGGTCGATTTCGGAAGTAAAGGTGCCGGAGCATTCAGTGCTTCTGTCATAAGCCTAGAGGGCGGCGGTATGATTGAGCTGCATCTGGATGACCCGGCAGGTCTATTCGTTGGGGAACTGCCTGTTCCCGCTACGGATGGAACGGAGAATCAGATAGAGTTAAAGACGGAGGTTAACAGAGCGGAAGGAATCCACGATCTGTATCTGGTGTTCACCGGAAAAACTGGGGTTCCATTATTTAAGCTTGTATCATGGCAGTTCGTGGAGTAGAGGAGTTCATACAGGGAGGGCTGTACAGTGAATACCGCTATTATAACCAATCCTATCATGTGGGCAGATGTTCCCGATGTTGACGTCATCCGAGTTGGTTCTATATTCTATATGGTCAGCACGAGTATGCATTCCATGCCGGGCTGTCCGATTATGAAATCAGTTAACCTAGTGAATTGGGAAATTGTAAATTATGTATTTGATACCTTTGAGGATAATGATGCCCACCGGCTGCTGGACGGGAAAGGTATTTACGGAAAAGGCTCCTGGGCGGCATCGCTCCGTCACAAAGACGGGGTATTCTATGTTTGTTTTTCATCCAATGACATGGACCAATTCTATATCTACCGCACGGAGGATATTGAACATGGAATATGGGAGCGTTCGGTGATACCGGGGCTTCACCATGACCCGGGCCTGCTGCTGGATGACGATAGCCGCAATTATGTGATCTATGGTAATGGGGATATCCGGATTAAGGAGCTGACAGAATATCTTACGGCTGTAAAGCCGGGGGGAACCGATCAATTGCTGCTCGAAGGCGACCGGACTGACATCGGTCTGCGGATTGAAGGCTGTCATGCGTACAAGTTGAACGGTTATTACTATTTGTTCTTTATTGAATGGCCGAGAACCGGAAATATGCGCAGACGTCAAATATGCTACCGTTCACGGGAACTTCTGGGTCCCTATGAACGGGAAATTATTCTGGATGATGACCTCGGCTACCATAATAATGGTGTGGCTCAAGGCGGTATTGTTGATACCCCGGATCATGATTGGTATGCTGTGCTGTTCCAGGATCATGATGCTGTCGGGCGGATTCCCTGCGTGCTTCCTGTGAGCTGGGAGAACGATTGGCCGATCATCAGGAATAATGGCTCAGTACCTCAAGGTATTGAGACAAAGCTTCCTGTGGCGGAACCGAAGCCTCTGGTCATCAGCGATGAGTTCGATTATGAGAGCAACCGGCTGGCCCTGAACTGGCAGTGGAACCATAATCCTGACCATGGGCTGTGGTCTGTGACAGAGCGGCCGGGCTATCTGCGGCTCCGCACCGGTCCATTCACAGACAGTATCCTATTTGCCCGCAATACGCTGACGCAACGTACGGAAGGTCCGGCCTGCAGCGCGGAGACAGTGCTGGAGATCTCGGGAATGAAGCCCGGTGACCGGGCAGGAATGGTAGCGCTGCAGAACGGGTTTGGTACGGTAAGGGTCGCAGCCGGGGAGCCAGGACAGTTCAGTATTGATATGTGTGTTAACGGCGGCGACGGCAGCGAGGTGGCGGTGGAGAGCATCGTGTTCACCGGTGAACGGGTGTATCTCAGAATTGACTTCAATTTTGAGGATAGCCTCGACCAGGCGCAGTTCTTCTATTCGGAAGACGGGACAGTGTGGAAGCCAATCGGCCGGACGCTGCATATGAAATTCACGCTGGATCATTTTATGGGGTATAGAATTGGACTCTTCCATTACGCGACCCATCAGTCCGGCGGGTATACCGATTTCGATTATTTTCATTTTATTAAGCCCTAAAGATTGAAAAGGAAACAGCCCGCTATGGTCAGATAAAATGCGTTATGTAGACGCTCGGAGTCATAGCGGTGATCCTTTTGAACATCCGTCCAAAGTACGTCAGGTTAGAAAAGCCGACTTTATAGGCAACTTCCTGGATAGAGTGCCGGTTAAGCTGAAGCAGTCTGCAGGCTTCATGTATCCGAAGCATATTTACATATTCGATTAACGTTTTTCCAGTGGTTTTTTTGAATAAATGACAGAAATAATTGGGTGTTACACAGCATATCCGGGCAGCTTCCTCTACCGTCAGCGGTTCATGAAAATGGTTGCTAAGATGGATCAACACAGGCTGAATCCCTGTCTCCCCGTGCGCTGCCTTTGAGTTTGGAGAGGTGAATTCCGCCAGTGGATAAGCGAGGCCCAGGGAGGAGAAAAGATCGCCTTTTATGCATAGTTCATAGCCAAAGGTTTTGTTCTGATAGCTGAGAATAATGCGTTCCATACATTCCCTGATAGACTTGGTAACCGGTTCATGAATGAGGTAGAAGGCGGGCAGCAGAATCTCACCGGCCAGAAGCGGACGGATGTACTGGATTTCAGTATAATCCCTCATTCCATTTAGCAAGGCTTCGTTAAAGACGATTGCATACAACTCACTGCCATCCTCTGTTGGATAAGCGGCATGGATCTGGGGCTGGCCGACAAAGGCGACCTCTCCCCTCACTAATTCACTGGAATTTGGGCCGACTTGGACCCGGAAGCTGCCTTTGGTAATCAGAATCCATTCGAGATGGTTATGCCAATGGGGCGGAATAATGCTCCGGTCCGGAAAGTAGATATGAAAAACGTTGATCGGAAACAGATTCTCCGGAATGTCAGTGTGCTCTTTTTTCCACGGATAGGGCTGGTCTTCGAAAGATTCCACGATTATATACTCCTCCAATAAAACGTAATATCGTATGATAGATGCGTACTTTTATGTGTAGTATGGCGGTTCTGCACTCTTTATAATGTGGTTGCAACCTTATTATAGAACTGTTGGAGGTATCGTGCTATGTTTCGTGAAGAGAATGGAAGACTGATTAGAGAATATGACCATGAAAGAGTCTGGATCGAACCTTGGGGTGAACATGCGCTGCGTGTCCGGGCTTCCTATTCGGAGATCACCGATGATGATTGGGCGCTCTTGCCTGCACCGGCGATTAAATGTGAGGTAACCATCGATAAGGGGAAAGCGACGATTGTTAACGGAAATATCAAGGCGGAGATCACTGACAAGGGGCAGATTTTCTATTATAACCAGCATGGCAAACTATTGCTTAACGAAACGGAAGATACCTATCAATTAAAATATGGAGGAAGAGAACTCCGGGCCATTCCCGGCGGCAGTGATTATTCCGTGAAGCTCCGGCTGGAAGCGGATCCTTCGGAGAAGCTGTATGGCATGGGGCAATACCAGCATCAATTCTTGAATTTAAAGGGCTGCTCCTTGGAGCTGACCCACCGCAACAGCCAGATCAGTGTTCCGTTTGTACTCTCCAGTGCCGGTTATGGCTTTTTGTGGCACAATCCGGCAATCGGGCAGGCGCATTTCAGTCTGAATGTTACGGAATGGACGGCCCCCTCGGCTAAACAACTGGATTATTGGATCACAGCCGGTGATACTCCTGCCGAAATCGAGGAAGCCTATGCCAAGGCTACCGGAACGGTACCGATGATGCCGGACTACGGCATGGGTTTCTGGCAATGCAAGCTTAGGTACCGTACCCAGGAAGAATTGCTGGAGGTGGCCAGGGAGTATAAACGCCGGAATCTGCCTATCGATGTTATCGTGGTAGACTTTTTTCACTGGACGAATCAAGGGGACTGGAGATTTGACCCCGATTACTGGCCTGATCCTGAGGGGATGGTGCAAGAACTGCAGGAGCTGGGGATAGAGTTAATGGTCTCCGTATGGCCGACTGTACAAACAGAGAGCGAAAACTATCAGGAGATGCTGGAAAAGGGATATCTGCTCCGCTCCGACCGCGGTGTCCGCACCCAATTCCAGTTTCTTGGACAAAACTCCATATTTGATGCAACCAACCCTGAAGCCCGCCAGTTTCTATGGGGACTGATTAAGCAGAACTATTATGACAAAGGCATACGGGTATTCTGGCTCGATGAGGCAGAGCCTGAACTGACTGTCTACGACCACGATATTTACCGTTACCATATCGGCTCCAGCAAGCAAATTGGAAATATTTATCCGGTGAAGTTCAGCCAGACCTTTTACGACGGAATGTCCGCCGAGGGACAATCGGGCATCATCAATCTGGTGCGCTCCGCTTGGGCGGGAAGCCAGCGATATGGTGCTCTCGTATGGTCCGGAGATATACACTCCAGCTTCAGAGTTCTGGGCATTCAGGTGAGAGCTGGCCTAAGTATGGCTATGGCGGGCATTCCTTGGTGGACAACGGATATCGGCGGCTTTCACGGCGGCAATCTGGAAGACGCTTCGTTCCGTGAGCTGATGGTGCGCTGGTTCCAATACGGTGCGTTCTCTCCGGTTTTTCGGCTTCATGGCGACCGCCAGCCTTTTGTTCCGCCTACCGGGACGAAGGGGGGCGGCGTATGCGGCAGCGGCTCGGATAATGAGGTATGGAGCTACGGGGAAGAGGCATACGACATATTCAAGGAATTCTTGCAGGTCAGAGAACGGCTGAAGCCCTATATCTCTGGTTTGATGAAGGCTGCTCATGAGAAGGGGACACCACCGATGCGTCCTTTGTTCTATGATTTCCCTCAGGACCCGGAAGCCTGGGAAGTGGAAGACCAGTATATGTTCGGTCCCGATCTCCTAGTCGCCCCAGTGCTGTTCGAAGGTGTAAGGGAGCGCAAGGTATATTTGCCGGCAGGATCCCATTGGACCCATGCCTATACCCGTGAAAAATTTGCAGGCGGTCAGGTCATCCTGTCGGATGCGCCGCTACATCAGATTCCCCTGTTCTTACGTGATGATTCGGCGCTGCCTGTCCTTGGTGAACCCGGAAAATAGAGAGGGGCTGCCCAAGCTGAACCTGGGAGCCGCTCTCAAATCATTTGTCAGCCGGTTCCTTTGGTTCCTTGGAGACGAGAGTCTCCCGGTAAGCCTTGGGGGAGTAACCCGTAAGCTGCCGAAACTGTCTGCAGAAATGCTCCACATTGGCATACCCGCAAAGCGTTGCGACCTCGGCAATTTTATGTGGACCAAAGCCAAGCTTTTCTTTGGCCAGCCGAATCCGGCAATGAATGACATCCTCCATGCAGGAGATCCCGAAGGTGGATTTATATATCGTCTGCAGATAGCCTGCACTGATATGCAGATACTCTGCCATTAAGGAAACGGTCCAAGGATGGCCGGGGTTATTGTAAAGCGTCTTACGCAAGCTTAGAAGATTATAATATTGCGGGTTCAGCTTGTCTTGGGACGCTTCACACAGCTTATTGAAGATAATTCGAAACAGGTAGTCGATGGACAGTTCCCTGTAATCATTCTGAAAAGTATGCTCAAAGGTCAGCAGTTGAAACAGCTGATGGCAATAGCTGGGGTCCGGCAGCGAGAATGGGACACCAACAGGCAAAGTGGTTTCAGTGATGTAGGATTCGTCCGCATCGAAACGGACCCAGTCGTTAACGTACTTATTGGAACAAGCACGATAATAGATAGTGTGCTTAGGAGGATAAAGAATAACAGAGTGGGCCGGATACTCTTTCAATTCCCCGTTCACTTCAAACAACGCCGGAGTTTGTGTGAGCACCAGAAGCCAGGCATCATGGCCATCGGGAATACTGAAGACAAAATCGTCAGGATGAGTAGCGTCAAATTCGACATAATGAATCTTGGGCATTGGCTTCTCCTTTCTTCGGATACATCAATTAATGAGCAGGATATATCATTGTTTGGGATTCAGTATTTTTCTATAATTTATATTGTGTATTAAGGGCGTTTGGGGAAACATTCTGAATTTCAATGCTCAAATGGTAGTTAATGGTCATTAGGATTTATCAATAATGGAGGGGGGCATTTGTTAATGATACCACAACAACACGAAGATCGGAATTATATCCTTTGCTATACCCGGATACCTCAGGAGGATATGGTATATGCTCCGAAGCTGGCGCACAGCATGCATTTGGCTTATTGCAACGACGGGCTTCTTTTTCAGGAATTAAACCATAATTCAGGGGTCTTATTCGCTAAGGCGACAGAGAATGAGGATGGTACACTCCGGGCCAAGAGCTTGAAGAATCCGTATCTGTTCCACACCTCCGAGGGGAATTTCGGGGTCATCGCAGTCCGTACGGAGGCAGAAGGCGAAGCCGATGCAGAGAGTAAGGGGAAAGTGCTGGTGTTCTCCTCCGGTGACTTGCTGCAATACAACGAAGTTGGACTGCTGGAGCTTAAGGCGGATACTTATGTAAGCGATGTCTCCTGCGAGTACGATGCCGGTCGGAAAGGCTACCTGATCCGCTGGATCGATGATCGGGGGAACGGTTATCAGAATTTTATAGCCGATATCATGAGTCTGAAGGAAATCTCAGCACCGGAAGCGGCGCAGCCTTTTACCCTGGAGGCAGTGCTTGCCGATATTGAGGGGGTCCTGCCGCGTAATTACATCCCGGTATCGAAAGAAATAGCCCGCAGGCTCTACTGCAAGCTTACGGTTCCAACCAACATTGCCATTAAAGTTCCAGACCGCGTGACAGCCGCATCGGAAGAGGATTTGGATGAGATCCGGGCAACGGCTCTCTACAGTGACGGCACCCAAGCGCTGAAAAGAGTGGATTGGAATACGGAAGAAATCCATTGGGACAAGGCTGGAACCTATAGAATTTCCGGTGAAGTCCATCAGGATCATTACCCGTTTCCGGTTGCATTCGACCGTGCAGATCCCTGCATAGCGAAATGGAAAGGGAAGTATTATTTCATTGCTACCAACGATGCGGACCAAAATCACACGCTATATATGCGGGAAGCGGATACCATCCCCGGGCTGGCAGATGCCGAGGAAGTATTGATTCTGGATTCGAACACCTATGAACAGATCGGCGGACTGCTGTGGGCACCGGAATTTCACAGCATTGAGGATGAGCTATATCTCTTTCATGCGGCAACACCGGGGGAGTTCCTGCATGAAGAGTCGCATGTCATGAAGTTACGTGCAGAAGGAAATCCGATGTGTGCTGCTGACTGGTCCATGCCTAAGCGTGTAGTGAAGAAAGATGGTACATATTTATGCGAAGCAGGCAAAACCATTTCCCTCGATATGACTGTCATTCAATGGAACGGGGAGCATTACGCCGCATGGTCGGAGCGCCAGTTCGTGCCTGCCGATCTTGGAGCCTGGATCTATATCGCCACCATTGACCCGCAGGAGCCGTGGAAGCTGACCAGTGATCCGGTACTTCTGACCAGACCCGATTACGGGTGGGCCAATAATCATACTTTTGTAGATGAGGGGCCGTTTGCCCTCTACACCGAAGACAAATTATTTTTGACCTTTGCCAGCGCGGCAGTGGATGCAACCTATGTTGTGGGTCTCTTGACTGCCGATAAGGATGCAGATTTGCTGGACACCCGCAGCTGGACCAAAGGGAATTATCCGCTGCTGACCTCCAGAAGTGTTCCCGGAGAATATGGGCCGGGCCACAACTCCTATGTGACAGATGATGATGGGGTCATTTGGAATGCTTATCATGCAAGACCGGGGATTGACGGACCGAGAAGTTCAGGCTTGCGCCGCGTGCATTTTGATATTGACGGTGTTCCGGTTTTGGATCTGACAGAAGATAAAGATCTGAACCGGGAGCTAAAGAAGGTATTTATGGAAGTAGCCGTGAGGTAAATGCGGGTTGCTTAAACAGAACAAGCTGATTCCTGTGTGCTTAAGCGCTGATATCCAGAGAGGAGTAATGGCATGTTAAGAGCGGTGTGTGTTGAAAATGGTATCGTTCAGGGGTTGCCGGCAGCTGATCCACGTATTACCAGCTTCAAAGGAATTCCGTTTGCGGCCCCGCCTGTAGGGAAGAACCGCTGGCGTGCCCCCCAGCTTGTGCGGAACTGGGAAGGGCAATTGAAGGCATATGATTTTGCCCCTATTTCGATGCAGGCCCCGACAGTCATAGATGTGAATAATATTTATACCCGCGAATGGTCGGTCGACCCGGATCTTCCGATGGATGAGGACTGTCTGTACCTGAATGTCTGGACACCGGCGGTTAGCGCCGATGAGAAGCTTCCTGTCTTTGTATGGTATTTTGGCGGAGGACTACAGGTTGGCCATACTGCTGAAATGGAGTTTGACGGCGAACGCATTGCCCGCAGGGGGATTGTCGTTGTGACTGTGAATTACCGTCTGAACGCATTTGGCTTTCTGAGCCATCCTGAGATTACTGCAGAATCCCCCGATGCTCCCGCGAATTTTGGACATCTGGATCAGCAGGCTGGCACACAGTGGGTGAAACGCAATGTCGCTGCTTTTGGCGGAGACCCGGACCAAATCACAATCGGCGGACAATCAGCCGGCGGCGGAAGTGTGCTGAGCCAACTGACCTCGCCGCAGAATGAAGGGTTGTTTCAGCGGGCCGTGATTATGAGCGGGATCTTTACTCCGCTGTACCCGGACAACCCGGTGCCTCCGCAGCACCGGACCTTGAAAGATGCTGAAGAGGAGGGCGCAGCGTTCTTTGAATTTATGGGAGTGTCGACGCTGGAAGAGGCCCGCAAGCTGGATGCCGTCTATATCCGCGATAAAATGCTGGAGTACGGCAGCTTCTGGGGCACGGTCATGGACCAGTTATACTGTCCGGGCGACCCGTATGACCTTTTTCTAAAGGGGCAGCACCATAAAGTGCCGGTCATGCTGGGAAATACCTCATCCGAATTTTTTGCTGTTCCAGGTGCCGGCAGCGTGGATGAATTCAGAGCCATGGCGGTTGAAATGTTCGGCGGCGAAGCGGAAGAGTACCTTAAGTTATGCGGCGTTGATTCAGGAAAGCTGGAAGAAATGATCCAGAAGGCTTCCGTAAGCAATATTGAATATGCGGTCCGTGTTGCCGTTAAGGCCAATAGCGATTCCGGCAGCGGCGTTCCGATGTATTATTACACGTTTGATGCCGACATTCCCGGATGGGATGATCCGGGAACCTTCCATTCGGTGGATCTGTGGTTCCACTTCGAAACGCTGGCCAAATGCTGGCGGCCTTTTGTGGGCAAACATTATGACCTTGCCCGCCAGATGTGCAATTATCTTGCGTATTTCATTGGCACGGGTGATCCTAACGGCAAGGATTCCACCGGTGAGGAGTTGCCTCTCTGGAGACCGTGTACGCCGGAAACGCCTTACGGCATGGCTTTTGGTGACAAGGCAGAATTTGAGGAGAAACCTCCAGGTGAGGTTATGCAATTTCTGGTCGGGCAATATTTCAAACGGCAATCCATTCATATCTAAGAGAGGAATGAACGGCAATGAACGACAGTATTCCAGATTATACGATGCAAACGGCACCAGCCGGATATGACAAGGAGAGGGAAGGCATTGCCCGGGGAATAATCCATACCGTAGAATATCCCTCTAGAGCGGTAGGCAACACCCGGAAGGCAATGGTCTATACACCTCCCGGCTATTCCGCTGAGCAAAAATATAGCGTTTTGTATCTGCTGCACGGGATTGGCGGAGATGAGACAGAGTGGTACAATCACGGCAAGCCTCAGATCATTCTGGACAATTTGTATGCGGATCAAATGCTGAAGCCCATGATTGTGGTACTTCCGAACGGCCGGGCGATGTTGAATGACCGGGCAGAAGGAGATCATTTTGCTCCAGACAAGGTACAGGCGTTTGAAACCTTCGAATCGGATTTGCTCCATGATCTAATCCCCTATATCGAAGCGAATTATCCGGTTCGGACAGACCGGATGCACCGTGCCATTGCCGGATTATCCATGGGCGGAGGTCAATCCCTGAATATCGGTCTGAACCATCTGGACCGTTTCGCCTGGATCGGGGCGTTCTCTCCGGCTCCCAATACGAAGCTGCCTGAGCTGTTGCTTCCGGAACCGCAGAAGGCCGCCGAGCTGCTCAGTCTGCTCTGGTTATCGTGTGGGGATCTGGACAGTCTCAAGAATGTCAGCGACCGGACGCATGCTTATTTGTCGCAGCATTCCGTGCCGCATATCTGGGTAGAGGAGAACGGCGACCATGATTGGCCGGTCTGGAAGAACGGCTTGTATCAGTTCTCCAAGCTCATTTTTTAGCGGACCGGTTCAAGGATTAAGTAGAATATTCTAGTTATGGGACCGTTCTTGGGTCTAAAAACCGAAAACGATAGCCCCCTGTTTTTAAGTAGGATCAACGTGAGCACTTGGGTGGACGCTGCGCGAACGGACCGTTGTTCCAATCGCTGTGCTCTCCAGATTTTTTTCATTCCCCTTAGCGGTGAAAATCCGGAGACCAAGGCGACCGCTGCCGCTTTTCCACAATCAGTCCGTCCTCTCCGCTGTTTAAGCGGGATACGAATTTTCACTCTTCAATAACACGAAAAAGAAATCGTTCTTTTGGTAAAATGGAGGTACCACCCAACCATTCCAAAGGAGCGATTTCATTGTACATTCAATATAGCATGGACCAACTTTGCTTGCCAATGGTTCTGGAAGATGACATTCCTTCTTACCACCTCGTTCGTGTCGTGAATGTCCAAAGATAAGCCCCTGAAAAAAGCCGTTTGGCAGCTCCGCAAGGATCTGCTGCCCAGACTGCTGAAATATGAGCAATACCAAACCCTGCTGGGGGACCGAAACAGCTTCAGCAAGAAGGACCCGGATGCAACCTTCATGCGGATGAAGGCTACGGCAGTGAAGAGAACTTGACGTATTTGGAAAACGAACACGTGTAGGCCGTGGTCCAATACGGCAGCTACCATAAAGAAAAGAGCAAAGCCTGGAAAGAGAATATCGGAAAGATTGAGAACTGGACGTACGACGAAGCCGGGGATACATGAGCATGTCCAGCCAGACAAACGCTGCATTTCCGCAAAGAAAGCAAGGAAACGTTGGAGAGTGTGTTTGGACAACTGAAGAACAACCGGGGCTTCCGGCGATTTCTGCTTCGAGGGATGGGAAAAGTGACCCTCGAAGTCGGGTGGCTTTTGCTTGCCCATAATCTGCTAAAGCAAGCCACAGTGGACCAAAAACACAAAGCAGCGCTTCTCCAAATACGGGAGAAGCGCTACTTTGCTCACTTTTTGTGGTTTTAAGAATGAAGAGAACGATCCCCCTCCATAGAAAATCTACTTTTGAGACAGCCCCTTGCGTTTTAGCCCCTTTCCACTTAGTTAGAACAGAAGAGATGCATGCGCTTGAGCAATAATAATCTATTTGTTGGCGATTGCATCGGCACGCATTTTTACGATTTTTTGTGCTCTTTCTGTATCTACGGCAAGAACGTCATTCCAACCGAGACCCACTACATCGGACTGCAGCTTAGTCCAGAGCTTATCGAATTCTGCCTGATCCTTGGCGAATATCATTTTCCAGGAAGTGTTCTTCACATCATCCGAAATCTGACTGCGTTTATTCTTGATGTCTGAGGAGTCCGACCCGAGACTGGTATTAATGTTCGGCACGATATCGATCATATTGTTTTTCTGATAGTACTCTGTCGGAGTGGTTGCATTGTAAGCCTTCTGCCATTCCGTAGTCAAAACCGTCTTGTTTGCCTCAATCGTTGAGCTCCAATAGGTACTGTTGTAGAATTCCTTCGTATCGGGATCTACTACAAAGTCACTCATAATCATAGTATTGAGCTTACTCTGGCCGTCTTGATATCCTCCGCCGCCGTATTGATCTGGAACAGGGGTATTATCTTGGAAGGCCGTTTGTCCTACTTTAGTCAGCTTAAACTTGCCATCAGCTGTTTTTTCATAGTTGAAGCCTTCAAATCCATTGGTATAGTAGCGCAGGCCTTCCGGTGAGGACAGCCAATCCATGAATTCAATGATTCTTTCCGGATTCTTTGCTTTTGAACCAATGGCAAATACTCTTCCGTTCCCGAAGTAGGCATCACTATTCTGGATAATATGGGTATCCGCGATCGGAATGGCCACATTGCCGTCACCTTTATTGCCTCTTTCAATGGTATTGTAGAAGCCTCTTTGCCATGAATACCATAAGAGCAGGACCTGTTTGTTAGTCAGCTTTTCAGAGACTTTATTCCAATCCTGGGACGGTGAGTCAGGGTCAACGAGACCCATCTGATTAGCGTCATAATAGAACTGGAGGATCTTCTTGTACATACTGTTGTCGTCAACGAGAGGAACGATATCGCCTTTTGCGTTTAACTGTAAGGTTGAGGTTCCGTCGGGCTGTTCATAACCGTACCAGTTACTCAGCCAACGAACATTTTCCATACTTCCGTTATCCCAGTCCTTCCACAAGGTAATTGGAACGATCGGTTTGCCGTCAGGTGTTTTGGGATACTTCGCCTGCATCTGCTTCAGGGCATTCAGAAGATCGGTCAGATTGTTCAGCTTGGGAGCCCCGATTCCCTTGTAATAATCCCAAGGCATAAGCGGACTTGAGTAAGGGAGTTCTTCCGAGAAAGTGGTCGGGGAAGTGTCCGATGTAAAGGTCGGCAGCGCATAAATTTTGCCGTCTGGATTAATGCTTTCGAATGCAGTATTGAAGGGCTTGAAGTGATTGTCCACATATTTGGACAGGTACTCCGTATTCTTGATCTTATCCGTGATATCCATAATCATACCCGCCGGAATTAATTCCTCGAGCTGACTGTTATCAATAATCAGGAGGTCTCCCAGATCTCCCGATGCCGACCTTGTCTTGTATAGCTGATCGCCGGCAACCTGCGGAGATAGAATATTTAGAGTGATATTGAACTTGTCCTTAATCAGTTTTCCGTACCATCCGGTCTGCTCACCCTGGTAATTTGCGGCATTGTCAAATACGTTAATGGTCAAAGGCTTGCTGTGATCAATTCCTGTACCCGGATTGGATGATTCGGTGGCTGTACCCGCAGTAGGTGATCCCGTTGCTGTACCCGCATTATTAGCGTTGCTGCTGCATCCGCTCAATATCGTTGTTACCAGAAGCAGGGTGGTGCCGAACAGCATTGATGATGTTCTTGCCAGCTTATTGTGTTTACTCATTTACAGCCCCCCAAATGATTAATTTATCATAATGGTGCAATTTAACCTTTGACTGCACCAATGATAATTCCTTTTACAAAGAATCTTTGGAAAATTGGATAAATCAGCAAAATAGGAGCGACAACGATAATGGTAACAGTCATCCGAATAGATGTAGTGGTTTGCTTGGTGGACAGACTGGCCATGGCGGTAGATCCGGCATTCTGCAGATTGACCATGGTGGATAAGGAACTGGCCTGATTGATGTAGTTATACAGAATAAACTGCAAGCTGTATAATTTACTGTCGGTAACCAGCAACAGCGTATCCTGAAAGGAGTTCCACTGGTTGACTGCCGAGAATATGGCGACTGTCGCCAATATCGGTTTGCTTATGGGCAAGATAATTTTGTAAAAGATCGTCATAATCCCGGCACCGTCAATGCTGGCCGCCTGCTGCAATTCCTTCGGCGTGGATTCTACGAACGTTTTTACAAGTATGATGAAGAACGGGGCTACGATGGACGGCAGGATGTATGCCAGGAAATTGTTGGTCAGATGCAGCGATCGCATGGTCAGATACCAGGGGATAATGCCGGCACTAAAGAACATCGTAATAATGGTAAAGCGGTACCAGAATTTTTTCCCCCACATATCCTCCTGGGCAAACATGAACCCCAAAAAGGCAGAGGCCCCGACAGTCAAAAGTGTACCTATTACCGTTCTCCCCAAAGAAATGACAAATGCATTCCACAGTCCCGGTATTTTGAACACATCAACATAGTTCTGGAAATGGATCTGCCTTGGCCAAAACACAATTTCACCTTTGGCACTGAGATCGTTGGCGCTTATGGTATTGATAATGATGGAGTAAAACGGATAGACACACATAAATGCAAAGAGAGAAAACAGCACGTAGATCACGACAGAAATCAGTTTGTCGGTTGCACTGACCTGCATTTTAATTTTGGGGGAGATGTTATTTTCTTTGGCATTCGGCGTCAAACCGGTCTGGTTGTCACTCATACGATGCCCTCCCCTCTTAACAATTTGGACAGCCCGTTTACGGAAAAGAGAAGCACAACACTAATGAGGCTTTTCAGCATACTGATCGCGACGGAAACGGAATAGCTGCCGCCTCCCATAGCCAGGTTGTATACATATAGATCCAATACCTGGATGGTGTCTTTGTTGAAGGCATTCTGGAAAACAAAATATTGCTCCAGCCCATTGTTCAGGAAGCTGGCAATCTGGAGCATCAACAGCACAAAATAAGTCGGCAGCATACTTGGCAGAACAACATGCCGGATGACCTGCATTCTTGTTGCACCATCTACATAAGCCGCTTCGTACAGGGACTCATCAATACTCATAATCGCCGCAATATACAAAATGGCCGACCAGCCCAGTGACTTCCAGGTGGCCCATATCCACATCGTAATCCAGACATGGTCCGAGTTCTGAAGAAAGAGTATAGGAGAGTCGCTCAGCCCCATCTGGCTCAAAAAACCATTGACGACTCCTTCACTTGAGAACATGGAAAATGCCAGGGAATAGACCAGTACCCAGCTGATAAAGTTCGGAAGGGTGGTTACGGTCTGGATAAATTTGCGGAAACGGACGGCTTTGATCTCTGTCAGGAAAATGGCAAAGATCATGGGGAGCCAAGAGAAAAGTATGCTCAGCCCGCTGATGCCGAAGGTGTTTTTGATGACCTGAAGCAGCTGATCGACCTTTACCTGGTTCTCTACCAGGGAATGAAACCATTTCAACCCGACAAAAGGCGATTGTGACAGCGGAATCGGCGGCATATAGTCAAAGAATGCATATACCCAGCCATAGAGCGGATAGTATGCAAAGACAGCAAGTAAAACCATAAAGGGCGAAATATAAAGAAATTTACGAATAGAATTGCTTCTCATGCTGTGACTACGCATCGGTTCACTCCCCCTTTGTATAATTGGAGCCTTTCACAGGACTGCTATACCCTAAGCCTACTGGCCGACAGGCACTCCTCCTTCCATGAACCATTTGCGGCTTGGCCGTGGGTTAATCCTAATGCTATTTACCCTAACCCCCTTTTACATGTTAGCGCTTACATAACCATGCAACTATAATAAATTATCGTTTTCGTTCAAACAATGACCGATCCTCACGACTTATTGATCTATTATTAGATAAAACTAATTTGGGATAACAGTTAAACTTTAAATATTAAAAAAATTAGTATAAATGGAAAATATTTATGAATAAAAGCTGCGTTGTCCACTAAAGGACGAGCAGCCGTTTGATTATTTTCCGTCTAAAAAATTGCATAAGCCATCCAGCTCAGGCCGTGATGAAGCATTGCTTTCGGTATTCGTTTGCACTCGTCCCCGTATATTCTCGGAACTTTTTGTAGAACCAGTCCATTTCCGTATACCCGACAGCGTCCGCAATCTCGTAGATTTTCATTTCGGTGGTTTCCAGCAGCAGCTTCGCCTTCTCCATGCGCTGCCTCAGCAGGTATTCGTTGAAAGACATGTTCTCGTGCTGCTTGAATTTTTGTCCGAGATAAGCGCAGTTGAAATTCAGGGAATCGGATATCCGTTTCAGGGTAATATTCTGGTGCAGCTGCTCATCCACGTATTGTTTTATCGTATTAATGATCGAACAGGAGGCGGCGGAGTCTCTTTCCCCGGCTGCCTCTCCAACGGCTTGAGACGGAGTGTTGGATCTGCTCAGGGGTCCAAGTTTCCGTTTGACCGCTTCCAGGCTTCTAGCCAGCTCTTCAGGGTTAACGGGGTCGGTCAAGTAATCGCTTACATCAAACATCAGCGCTTTGCGCGCCAGATCAAAATCACTGCTGCCTCCCAAAAGAATGATTGGAACCGGACTTTCCCTGCGAATTTGCTCACAGAGTCCCATTCCCGTCAAATGGTCGTTCCTAATATTAAGAAGTATGAGCGAAATGTCTTCTCTCCGGATTAACGGAAGGATAGCGGACGAATAATCGGCATGCAGGTGTATGCTGAAATCCGTAATCAAGCCACCCGCCATATACGAAGCGATCTCTCTCAATTGGCTGTTTCGCTCGATACATAAGATTCTATACAATATGAAGACCCCGCTTTCCAGAGGAATTGAATGGATTAACAATCAAGTGACTGGCTTCCAGGAATGATGACCAGGCTCATAAAATAGTGCTTATCATCCATTATGTGCAACAGACGAAAAGGCTACAATGTGCATTTCTTGAGGCAGGTACCATTTGTTTACCAGATAAATGAAGTCCTTGAACAAGTGTACAGGGCTTGTGACCGGACCTATAATCTGTCGGGTGAACTGCTGAAGTTAGGCAGGTTGTTGCATGGAAATGTAAGCGCTAAACTTTCGAGGTAAGTCATTCATACTTGGGGGGGCACATAATGCGAGCAAAGAAAGTAATGTCAGTATTCACTAGTTTGATGTTGGTTGCTGCGATGACTGCATGCAGCGGGGGCTCCGGTAAGAGCACCAATGCCGGCGGCGAGGCGTCAGCCAAACCTACAACTGCGGCGAATACGCCGGGGACAGAGGTCAGCCCGGAAGCATCGGCTAGCGCAGAACCGACAAACGCCACACCGGAAATGGATTTTGATATGGGGGGCAAAACGATCAAGATTGTCTCCTGGTGGGATATGACGATTCCAGAGGACAACCCGGATAATATCCAGCGCCAGAAAAACCTGAAGGAGCTGGAAAAGAAGCATAATTTCAAGGTGAAGTACGTTGCGCTCGACTTCGGTGAATACCAGAAGAAGGTTGTAGCTTCACTGGTAGCCGGCGAGCCTCTTGGAGATATTGTCAGAATGGGCAAGGCCTACATGATCCCGGCATTGACCAAGCAGGACTTGTTCTGGCCGGTTGACGAGTATACCAAGAATGAGAATGCTTTCAACCAGGAGATGACCAGTGATTTCTCCCAATACAACGGCAAGGGGTATGGCTTTTCAGAGAACACTGGCAATCTGATTAGCGGTATTTTTTATAACCGGACCCTGATGAAGAAGCTGGGAATGAAGCCACTCCAGGAATATGTAGATGAAGATAACTGGAACTGGGATACCTTCTCTCAAGTAGCGAAAGAGGCCAATAAAGATACCGATAACAACGGAAAACTTGATGTTTGGGGATTGGCCTCCTCCGGTTTCCTGGATATGGCGCTTGCCTCGAATGAAACCGATCTTACCGTGGATGACAAGCAAAATCTGGATGATCCCAAAACCCTTGAGGTCTTCAAGTTCATCTCCAAGCTGGGAGCGGAGAAGGTGGCAAGACCGACAGAGGGCGGTGACTGGAAAGAACCGGCTCAATTCTTCCGGCAGGGCAACACACTGATGTATGCCGGAGCGGACTATGAAGCCAGCGGGTTCAAAACGGATATGAAGGATTATGATATCGGCTTTGTTCCTTTTCCCAAAGGGCCAAGCGCTTCCACCTATCACAGCGTGGAATCCAGTGTCCAGTTCCTGACCATTCCTAAGAAATCGGAGCACCCGGAATGGCTGCTCTATATCTGGGAGAAGATCAACGACATCGAATCGATCTACGAATATCCGAAACAGGCATCACTGGAAAGCACCTATGACAATGAGGAAGATATCAACAATGCGAAGCTGGTAGAGAGCGGCATGAGGCTTACGAACCATAACACATTCTCGACGATGCCTTACTACGACTTGCTGGGCGAGCTTAATAAAGGAACGTCAGCGTCCACTGTCATCCAGAAATACAAAGCGAAGGTTCAGGCTTCTGTGGATGCTGTCTACAAAAAATAAACAGATAGCCTTATAAATTAACAGTCCCCGGTTGGCTGCAAACACCAGCCTGGCGGACTGTTAATCCCAATGATGATCCATCGCTTAAGGGGAGGAGAACGTTGAATATTCGAAATAGGAGCACAGCGATTATATTAGTTGTTGCACTGCTGGCCGGGGCGTTCTGGATGTTTAATTCCTCGCAGCCTCCCGTTCATTCCGATTCGCCACAGGAAGGCAAGTTTGCTGCGGTCTCGAATGATCTGGCTGAAGGCGGCTATGAGGCTTACCTGAAGCAATATAAGAATGCTGAAAGGCCGGATCAGGATATCCGGATCGAGGGAGAAGCTTTCTCCCTGACCCAGGGTGAGCCATTTGAAGTCAAAGAGCAGTTTGAGGGGCTGAGCGGTGCCGCAGTCATTACTCCCGAATCGGGAACGATCAGCTGGGATGTGCCGATTACCGAAACCGGCTTGTACAACATACGCATTCATTATTACCCGATAGAAGGAAAAAGCTCATCGATTGAACGCTCCTTCGCCATTAATCAGAAGACGCCGTTCAAGGGCGCAGACTCTTTATTGTTCGACCGGGTCTGGGGCAACCGGGAGGCCGAAGTCAAAAGGGATGACCGCGGCAACGACCTCCGCCCCAGACAGGTGGAGAAGCCGGTATGGCAATCCTCTGTGTTCGCAGACAGCGAAGGTTTCTATGAGGAGCCGTATTCCTTCTATTTGGAGAAGGGGAACCAGAATCTGTCGCTTACCGCACTCCGTGAGCCTATGGCAATTGATTATATTGAGCTGTTTCAGGATCAGAAGGTCAAATCCTATTCAGAAGTCAAACAGGATTATGAGGTCAAGGGGTTGCAGCCTGTAACTGAACCCTATATGGAGGTTCAGGCGGAAGCAGCGTCTGCCAAATCCTCACCGACCTTATACCCGTTGTCAGACCATTCCAGTCCGACAGTTGTTCCTTACCATGTCTCCAGTATAAGGATTAATACGATCGGGGGTGTGAACTGGAAGCTGCCCGGTCAATGGATAGAATGGCAGGTCAATGCGCCTGAAGACGGGCTGTACCAGATTGCACTCAAGGAGAAGCAGGATCAGCTTCGGGGCGTCTACGCCAACCGCAGTCTGACGATTGATGGTGAATATCCGTTCAAGGAAATGAAGCAGATCCGCTTCAATTACAGCCCCAGCTGGAAAATGAACGTGCTCGGCGGGGAGGAGCCTTATCTGTTTCATCTCACGAAAGGGACGCACACGCTAAGGCTGACGGTCACACTAGGCGATATCGCGCCTCTGGTCCGTACGATCCAGTCCAGTGTACTGACCCTGAATGAAATGTACCGCAACATTCTGGCAATTACCTCCAACAATCCTGACAAGTTCCGCGACTATCAGTTGGAGAAACGGATTCCGGATATGACCAAAGTGTTCCGGGAACAGGCGGATATCATTCGAAGTGTCGGCAATTATCTGGAGCAGGCCACCGGGGAACGCAGCGACAAGGTGTCGATTCTATACTCTATGGTGACCCAACTGGAGGATATGGTGAAGAATCCGGGCACGGTTGCCAAGCGGCTGACTTCGTTCAAAACCAATGTAGGCGGACTCGGAACATGGATACTTACCGTGCTGGAGCAGCCGCTGACCCTGGATTCCTTAATCGTCTCGGCTCCAGGCAAGAAGCTTCCCCGTGCACAGGCCACCTTCTTCCAAAAGCTGAAGCATGAACTGGGTGCGTTTACTGCTTCGTATACCGCGGATTATGACAGCATCGGGAACGTGGCGAAGAAGCAGAAGTCGATCACGGTCTGGATTTCAACCGGCCGGGATCAGGCCCAAGTGATGAAGAGCATGATTGACGATACCTTCACACCGGATACGAACATCTCTGTTTCTCTAAGACTGGTGCCGCCCAATATTCTGCTGCCTGCGACGCTGGCGGGTGAAGGGCCGGACGTAGCCATGCAGATTGGAGAGGATCTTCCCGTCAACTATGCAATGAGAAAAGCAGCGGCGGATTTATCCGGGTTTGCTGATTTCAAAGAGGTCGCTTCCAGATTCCGTGACAGCGCTCTGACGCCATACAAGTACAACGGAAACGTCTACGGGCTTCCCGAGCAGCAGATATTCCCTATGCTGTTCTACCGGAAGGATATTCTGCAGGAGCTTGGTCTGGAGCCGCCCAAAACCTGGCAGGATGTATACAATGTGGTGTCCGTTCTGCAAAGGCATAATCTGGAGTTCTATCTTCCGCTCGAAGATACGCTGAACAATGCCACGCTGGTGCCGAATGCGGCCTTCACCATGCTGCTCTATCAGAATGGGGGACATTTGTATACGGACGACCAGAAGCAAAGCGCCTTGGACTCAGAGATCTCCATGGCAGAATTCAACAAATGGACCCAGTTCTATACCAATTACAAGTTCCCGGTCAAGGCGGACTTTCCGAACCGCTTCCGTACAGGGGAAATGCCGATTGGGATTGCCGATTACACGATCTATAACAGCCTTACCGTTATGGCTCCCGAAATCCGCAATCTATGGGAATTCACCCTCGTTCCAGGTACGCCTCAGGCGGACGGTACGGTTGACCACAGCGTGGCCAGCCATACGACCGGAGTCATGCTGCTGGAGAACGCCAAGGACAAGAATTCCTCCTGGGAGTTCATGAAATGGTGGACAGACAAGGCAACCCAGGTCCAGTACGGACGTGAAATGGAAGGTCTGATGGGCGCGGCAGCCCGCTACCCGACTGCCAATATCGAGGCGCTTGAGGAATTACCATGGCCGGTGAAGGATTATATCAATCTGGAGAGCCAGTGGCAATGGGTGAAAGGCAACCCGCAGGTTCCCGGCGGCTACTTCACAGGCAGACATCTGGACAATGCGTTCCGCAAGGTTGTGAACGGGAACGTGAATCCGCGCGAAGCTTTATCGGATTATCTGATCTATATTAACGATGAAATTCAGATCAAGCGGAAGGAATTTAAACTCCCGTATTAGTTTGGAGGCTGTAAGCCGATGGTACACATACAAAATGCCACTGAACCAGCCTTACATGGGCTGGCCAGTCCCGTCAAGAAGTCCCGCTTGGCGCTATTATGGAAAGAAATGAAGAAGAGCAAGCATTATTATCTCATGATGAGCCCCTATATGATTATCTTCTTCTTGTTCACAGTCATTCCGGTGGTCGTCTCCTTGGGGTTAAGCTTCTTCTACTTCAATATGCTGGAGACGCCCCGCTTCGTAGGCTGGGAGAATTATTCAAGGCTGTTTCTGGGCGACGATGTTTTTATGATTGCGCTCAAAAACACCTTTCTGTTCGCCGTCATCACAGGCCCGTTAAGCTATATCGCCTGCTTCCTGTTCGCTTGGCTGATCAATGAATTGTCGCCCTTTGTCAGAGCGCTTATGACCCTGGTATTCTATGCGCCTTCCATTTCGGGCAATGTGTTCTTTATCTGGCTGATCGTCTTCTCGGGCGACAGCTACGGCTATCTCAACGGTTTCCTGATGAAAATCGGCGTGCTGCTTGAACCGGTTCAATGGCTGCAGAATGAGAAATATGTTCTTGCTATTGTGATTATCGTTCAGCTCTGGCTCAGCCTGGGCACAAGCTTTCTGGCCTTTATCGCCGGGCTGCAGACCGTTGACCCATCACTGTTCGAGGCAGCAGCAATGGACGGGATCAAGAACCGCTGGCAGGAGTTATGGTTCGTCACGCTGCCATCCATGCGGCCGCAACTGATGTTCGGTGCCGTCATGCAGATCACCGCCTCCTTCGCGGTGGCTGATGTATCTATAGCACTTGCGGGGTTCCCGAGCGTCAACTACGCGGCGCATACGGTCGTAACCCATCTGATGGATTACGGGACGCTCCGTTTTGAGATGGGTTATGCCTCCGCAATTGCGACCATACTCTTCGGCATCATGCTTGGAACCAATATGCTGACCCAGAAACTGCTGAGAAAGGTGGGTGAATGACCCTGTATGCAAGAGTTATAGGGGCTTTTCGCCCTCAAAAAAGGCTGAACCGATCTTTTATTGTCAGCTTTATGCTATTTGGGCTGCTGCTGATGTTCGGCTCGTTCATGGTCCTTCCTTTGGTCTATGCCGTAAACAATGCATTCAAACCGCTTGACGAGCTGTTTATCTTCCCGCCGCGTTTCCTGGTGAGAAACCCGACGATGGAGAATTTCACGGATCTTGTATTAATTATGGGGAATTCTTGGGTGCCTTTCTCCAGATATGTGGCGAATACACTGCTGATTACGCTGGTGGGGACCGCAGGGCATATCCTGCTGGCATCAGCCGCGGCCTATCCCCTAGCCAAGTTCAGATTTCCAGGCTCCGGTATGCTATTCAAGATTGTGGTGCTGTCACTGATGTTCTCGCCGCATGTTACGGCCATTCCCAACTATCTGGTGATGTCCCAGCTGGGGTGGATCAATACACAAGCGGCGATCATCGTACCTTCACTGGCGTTCTCCCTGGGATTGTTTCTGATGAAGCAGTTTATGGAGCAGATTCCGGACGCACTGATTGAAGCTGCCAAAATTGACGGGGCGAATGAATACCGGGTGTTCTGGCAAATCGTGATGCCTAATGTCAAACCGGCATGGCTGACGCTTATGATCTTGCAATTTCCGGCGCTGTGGGGCACGGATGGAGGCAATTTCATCTACAGTGAGAACCTGAAGACCCTTCATTATGCGTTAAGCCAGATTATTCAGGGAGGAATTGCGCGTGCCGGGGTAGGGGCGGCGGTGGCTCTGCTGCTGATGACAGTGCCGATTCTATTGTTCATTATTTCACAGAGCAGTGTTATCCAGACGATGGCCACTTCCGGTATGAAGGAGTAGAAAGGAGGAACGGTAACCAATGGTCGCAAGCATGAAGAAACGAAAAGCCGGTCTGCTGGCCTTGTGCTGCCTGGTCAGCCTGGGGCTTGGAGGAGAACTTGTCCAGGCGGAGAGCGCGGCCCCTTCCTACAATTATTCATACTGGGGGGATAATGTGGCGGCTCCGTCCGCCTATGAGGCAACCACGCTAATAACGGGCATAAGCTCCGGTGCAGGCGATTTCAAGAATCCGCAGGATATTCAGGTTACGTCCGACAAGCAGATTTATTTGCTGGATACAGGCAATAACCGGTTTGTTGTACTGGATCAGAACTACAAATCCGTCAGAACCCTGGACTCATTTCTGCTCAAAGGGAAGGCGGATCATTTTAACAATCCGCAGGGGATTTTTGTGACAGACCAGAAGGAGATTTATGTCGCAGATACGGGGAATAAACGTATCGTTCATTTTGACAGCCGGTTCAATGCGGTAGGTGTCATCGAATCGCCGAAATCCGAATTGCTGCAGGCGAACTTTGATTTTCAGCCTGTCCGCGTAGCCGTGGATAAGGCTAACCGAATCTATGTCATGTCTGCTGGTGTTTTCGACGGATTTATGGAGTTCGGTGCGGACGGCGCTTTTAAATCGTTCATGGGCGCGAACCGGGTGCATGTGGATCCCGTGGATTACTTCTGGAAATCCATATCGACCCAGGCACAGCGCGAGCAAATGGTCATGTACACACCAACCGAATTTACCAATCTGGATATGAATGATGAAGGCTTCCTGTATGCAACTAATGGTGACGAATACGGTGACCCGATCAAGAAGCTGAACGCGCAGGGTGCGGATATCCTGAGAAGAGAGGGCTACTATAAGCCCAGCGGCGATATCATGTATTCGACGCTCTCGGGCGGCGCTCCCCGTCTTGTGGATATTGATGTGGGCGACAGCGAGATGTATTCGGTGCTTGACGCTAAACGGGGCCGGGTCTTTACCTACAATGGCGATGGATACCTGATGTTTATTTTGGGCGGACTCGGCAACCGTCTGGGTGAATTCAATACCCCTGCTGCCATAGAGCATAACGGCGATGACATCCTTGTGCTGGACCAGACGCTTGGGGAAATCACGGTATTTCAGACCACCGATTACGGGAGGACGCTGAACGACGCCGTTAGAAGTTATTACAGAGGCGATGAAGAACAGGCCTACCAGCTTTTCAGCAAGGTTGTGAACATGAACGCGAATATGGAGTATGCCTATGCCGGCATAGGCAAGGCTCATCTCCGGAAAGGCGAATACAAGGAGGCGGTTCAGTATTTCAAGCGAAGTATGGACCGGACTAACTATTCCAAAGCGTTCCTGCTCTACCGTAAAGAAGTGCTACGCGAACATTTCTCCACCATAATGACCGTTGTCATCGCCCTGGTGATTATATGGCAGATCTGGAGAATGTACCGGAAAATGAGGGCAAGAAAGAAGGTTGTACTCCATTGAACAGAGAAGCGTTGCACACTCCGCTGTATGTCATTGTTCATCCGTTCAACGGATACTGGGATCTCAAATATGAATGCAGTCAAAAAAAGAGCCTGATCCTGTCCTTCGGTATATTGTTTATGCTTATTTTGACCAATATACTGGGCAGCCAGTACAGCGGATTTCTGGTGAATCTGAACAATCCCAAGGATCTGAACAGCCTGCTGGAAACAGCCTATGTGCTGGTTCCCGTTCTCTTCTGGTGTGTGGCGAACTGGTCGCTGACCACGCTGATGGACGGGGAAGGGAAGTTCGTGGAAATTTTTATCACCACTTGCTTTGCCCTGATTCCGATCGTGCTTATCAACTTTCCGTGGATTTGGGTCAGCAATATCATTACTGCGCAGGAAAGCTCTTTTTATTATTTTTTCAAAAACTTTGCCGTGATATGGTCGGGCCTGCTGCTGTTTGTCGGAATTATGACGGTTCATCAGTTTTCTCCGTCCAAGACGATCGGAACGATTCTGTTAACAGTAGTGGCTATGGCTTTTATGGCCTTCCTGGCCTTGCTTTTTTTCAGTCTGATTCAGCAGATTGTTGAATTTATCTCAACCATAACCCAAGAAATTGTCTTGAGAGGATAGGAGGAGGACCGGGAATGAGGAAGCCGTTAATCATACTGCTCTCGATTCTCTTAAGCATGAGTATGCTGGCAGGTTGTACATCGTCCGGTTCAAGCAGCCAGACGAGCGGGCATGAACCGGATCTTGAAGTGTCCTTTGATAAAGGGGACCGTCTGAAATCCGCCTTTGACGATACGCGTGTGGACGGCATGAAAGGTGTTCTGGAGAATGAGCACCTCCGGCTGTTTATGGATGAAGCCACGGGCGGCATAGCCGTCAAGAAGCAATCGGACGGAACGGTCTGGTACAGCAATCCGCTCAAACGGGAAGCAGATGCATTGGCAAGCGGAGACAATAAAGACCTGTTGTCCGCGCAGATCAAGCTGGATTTTTATAACTATCTGGGACAGGTCAGCTCTGTCAATTCGTATACGGACAGCGTTGCCAATAAGCAAATGAAAATGGAACAGACGCCAGAAGGCGTCAAGGTCTTCTACCAGTTCGGAACTACCGCCAAAACGGCCGAAGATCTGCCGATGAAGATGAGCAAGGCGCGGTTCGAGGAGAAGATCATGAGCAAGATGGATAAAACCGGGCTGCGTACCATGAAAATCGCCTACACTCTCGATGAGGAGAAAGGCGTGTATACCCGCAACGATGAAGCGCTGAAGGGGCTTCAATTGGACCGGACACTGAAGGGCTTTGAAAAAGCGGGGTATACGGAGGAAGATTTGCAGCAGGATATTGCCGAGAACCACTTGAGCCAAACCAAGCCGGTGCCCCGTATCTTCCAGCTGTCGATTGAATATTCGCTTGACGGGGATCAACTGGTGGTGAAGGTTCCGACGGCGGATATCCGCTATCCCGCGGATTATCCGGTCAATGATATCTCGGTCCTGAGCTTCTTTGGAGCGGGCGGCCGTAATGAACAAGGTTCACTGTTTGTACCGGATGGCTCCGGGGCGCTGATTCATTTCAACAATGGCAAAACCAAATATCCAGCCTACAAGCAGGCCGTTTACGGGAAGGATGGAGCAACGGAAACAACGGACGCCTACGCGCAGCAGCAGGAAGTCAAGCTGCCGGTGTTCGGCCTGATCCGGAAGGAAGGCGCGTTGCTGGGCATTATTGAACAGGGAGCGCCGTTTGCCACCATTAATGCCGATACCAGCGGAAGAGTGAACAGCTATAACTATGTGTATCCGAGCTTTACGCTAATTGCCAAGGGAGATGTCACCTTGACCGCGTCAGACCAGAACCGCACATTGCCGAGATTTCAGCAGGAAATGCCCAAGACGGATTATGTAATCCGCTATGCGTTCTTAAGCGGTGCGGATGCATCCTACCAGGGCATGGCACGTTATTACCAGAATTATCTGACAGACCATGGCGGACTGCCCAAAGCGCAAACGGCGGAAGCTCTGGTGAACACGCCCTTTTACCTTGAACTGGTGGGCGGCATTACCAAGACGAAGCATGTGCTCGGCATCCCTTATCAATCGCTGGAGCCGCTGACCACATTTGAGGATGCCCAGTCTGTGCTGGAGCAGATGAAGCAGCGCGGCATTGAAAATATCATGCTTAAATATGCAGGCTGGTTCAATCGGGGACTGGATCATAAAGTGCCCGATCAGCTGTCTGTTGACAAGGCGCTCGGCGGCAGCAAGGGTCTAAACCGCCTGGCGGCATTCGCCAGGGAACAAGGGGTTCAGCTATTCCCTGATGTTGCGCTCCTGAAGGCAGGCCAGACCTCGGGCTTCAAGATTAACCAGAAAGCTTCCAGAATGCTTAGTGAAATCCCGGCAGCCGTATATCCTTACAATATGGCACTGAACAGGCGGGACCGTACCCGCACCCCTTCCTACATTATCTCACCAGATAGGGTCGGCGGTTATGTGGATGCCACGCTGAAGGGAATGAAACCGTTTGATACCGGTGGCATCGTATTAAGGGATATGGCCGATGAATTGAATAGCGATTTCCGCAGAGATCACGAAATCGACCGGGGGGAGTCCGAGCAAATATCCATTCAGTCCCTGGACCGGATCTCCAAGCAGTCCTTGCACATTATGGCCGACGGAGGAAATGCCTATGCGCTTCCTTACTTGTCCGACATCACGGATGCGCCGATGTCCAGCAGCCGGTTCAAGCTGGAGGATGAGGAAATTCCGTTCTATCCAATGGTCGTCCGGGGATATGTGAACTACACGGGCAAGCCTTACAATCTGTCCACATATACCAACTCGAAGCAATATATCCTGAAGAGCCTGGAATATGGCTCCGGCGTCTATTATGAATGGATTTATGAGCAGAACCACAAGGTGAAGGACACGGAATTCGATGACCTGTATGCGGTCAACTATGAACAATGGATCAACCAGGCCGCCGAAATGTACCTGGAAGTGAACGGGGTTTTGAAGAACGTTCAGAATCAGAGGCTGACCGGACACGAGAAGCTGGCAGACGGCGTTTATAAAAGCACCTACGAAAACGGCGTATATGTTGTTGTTAATTATAATCGTACCGCAGTGCTTGCCGAAGGCCGGACGATTGAGGCCGAAAGCTATATTACGGGTGGTGAGCAATTTTGAAATCCATACTGAGACTGAATCGCAGAACCTACAACGAACAAAAAGCGCTATTGGGCTTTTTCTATGTGCTGCCCTGGCTGCTCGGATTCATTTTCTTCTTCCTGATTCCGCTTTTATCTTCCCTGCGCTACAGCCTAAGCTCGGTGCAGGCCAATTCCGACGGCTTGATTGTTCATTTCAGCGGCTTTAAAAATTATTTGGAAGCTTTGACGGTGAATACCGAGTTCAACCGCTCCCTGGCGGATTCGATTCTGAACATGATCATCAATGTGCCTCTCATTGTGATCTTCAGTCTGTTTCTGGCAGTGCTGCTGAATCAGAAGTTTATCGGGAGATCACTGGCCAGATCCATTTTCTTTCTGCCGGTTATCCTGGCTTCCGGCGTGATTCTGAACCTGGAGAGTACCAGCCTAATTCAAGCCGTCAACGAACAGAATGCCGGGGCTGGAGCCATCCACGGAATGGGCACCTTTCAGTTGGAAAGCCTGATGCTGGACGCGGGGCTGAGCGAATGGGTTGTCGACTATTTGAGCAACGCGGTAAGTCGCATTTACGACATTGTCAGCCAGTCCGGTGTGCAAATCCTGATTTTCCTGGCCGGTATCCAGACCATCTCACCGCAGCTGTATGAAGCCTCCAAGATGGAGGGGGCGACCGGGTATGAGGCTTTTTGGAAAATAACCTTTCCCATGGTCAGCCCGCTCATTCTGGTGAATGTCATCTACACCATTATCGATTCCTTTTCGAATAACAAAATGACGGATCTGATTCGGGAAACGGGCTTCACCCAGTTCAATTTCGGTCTTAGCTCCGCGATGGCCTGGCTATATTTTGCTGCCGTGACGCTGATTCTGGTCATCAGCAGCTTCCTGATTTCCAGAAAGGTCTTCTACTATGATTAAAAGGGGGATGGGCCTAATGTTTGCGACCCGGCTGCTGTCGCTGGAACGCTGGAAGAAATGGATCTGGTCCTTAGTGCGGCTGACCCTCCTTGCGGGCTTGTCGTTCGTTATCCTCTACCCGATTCTCCAGAAGATATCCACGGCCATCAAAGATAAAGGCGATCTGTATTCGCCGATCGTCATCTGGCTTCCCGAGCATTACACGCTCGATAACTTTATCAAAGCGATCGATATCATGGATTACTGGCAAGCGTTGCTCAATACGTTTACCCTTTCAACGCTGACCACGCTGCTGACAGCCATTTCCTGCGCGCTTGCGGGATACGGGTTTGCCCGGCTCAAGTTCAAGGGAAGGTCGGTTCTGTTCGCTGGGGTTATTCTTACCATTCTAGTACCGCCCATCACGATTCTGATTCCAGTCTACCTGAATTTAAAAGATTTCAGCCTGCTTGGACTGGTTCCGCTTCTGACCGGCAAGACGGTCAATTTGCTGAACACGTACTGGCCGTTTATCTTAACGTCAGCCACTGCCAACTCGCTGAAGGCAGGGCTGTACATCTTTATTTTCAGGCAATTTTTCAGGGGAATCCCGAAAGAGGTCGAGGAAGCGGCTTATATCGACGGAGCAGGCGTGGGCAAAACCTTCTACAGAATTATGCTGCCCAATGCCATACCTTCCATTGTCACGGTACTGCTCTTTTCGTTTGTATGGCAGTGGAACGACAGCTTCTTCACGACAACCTATCTGACTTCAAGCAAGGTGATGGCAACCCAACTAGGCTCATTGCCTTATAATCTGGCGATTATGCTGGAGGACGGAGCCAATTCCAAGGCCGATCCGTTCTACTTGAGCATGGTCCAGGATACAGGGATACTGCTTGCGATTCTGCCGCTGATTATCATTTACCTGTTCGTGCAGCGCTACTTTGTTGAAAGTATAGAGCGCACCGGCATTGTCGGCTAAAAGGAGGGCATAAGCTATGAATAGTAACCGCAGGCGCGGGCTTCTCGCCATGCTCGCCCTAATTCTTGTACTTGCCGCAGCGTTCCTGTTGCCGGCCCGCCCGCCCGTCCCGGCGGAAGGCAACACTCCGGCTTCTCTTGTGCCGGGACCGCCGGGAGATCAAGCATTCTCCCTAACCCCGGAGCCGGCTACGTTGCCGGAAGCTGTATCGGAGCAGCCCTCCGGTGAAGCGAAGCAGACGGTTGGAGCCGTATCCGCAGAAGATTCGTCTGAACCTCCGGTTCAGACGGGTCTTCTGTCGCTGTCTGCAGTCTATGCTGATTACTTCCGCATGGGAGCAGCAATTGAACCTGAACAGACGGAAGGACGGACAGCGGAGCTGCTGAAGCAGCAGGTCAATTGGATTGTTGCCGAAAATGCAATGAAGCCGGATGCGATTGAGCCAGCAGAAGGCAGCTTCACCTGGGAACGGGCCGACAGGATCGTTGCCTTCGCCAAGGCGAACGGCATGGGGCTGCGTTTCCATACCTTGGTCTGGCACAGTCAGACGCCGGAGTGGTTCTTCAGGGATGAAGCAGGCCAAGCTATGGCCGATGAGACCGACGCGAAGAAACGCGAAACGAACAAGAAGCTGCTGCTTCAGCGGCTCGACACCTATATCAGCACCGTTGTCGGACGATACAAGCATGACATTTCCTCCTGGGACGTCGTGAATGAAGTGATTGAGCCGGGAGACCCGGAAGGAATGCGGGCCAGCAACTGGTACAAGATTACCGGTACCGGCTTTATCGAGACGGCTTTCCGGGCTGCCCGCAAGGCTGGAGGACCGGACATCAAGCTGTATATCAATGATTACGGAACAGACAATCCGGTTAAACGGGACAGATTGTACGATCTGGTGAAGGTAATGCTGGAGAAGGGTGTACCGATCGACGGGGTCGGGCACCAGACCCATATTAATCTGGAGTACCCTTCCACCCAGAGTATTATAGAATCCATGCAAAAGTTCCACGATTTGGGGCTCGATAACCAGATTACCGAGCTGGATATGAGTCTGTATGTCTATAAAGACCTAAGCGATGTAGGCGCGGATGTTCCCGGGGATATTCTGCAGCAGCAGGCGGAACGGTACGGAGAATTGTTCGACGCGCTAAGAACCCGCAAGGAGCTGCTAAGCGGGGTCATGTTCTGGGGGATCTCGGACGACCATACCTGGCTGAGTACATTTCCCGTCGTGCGCACCGAGGCTCCGTTGCTGTTCGACAAGCAGCTCCAGGCCAAACCCGCATTCCAGGCGGTCACAGGGTTCTAGATAGGCTTCAAACCGGCGATAGTGAAAAAGTGGTAAAGAACAGGTAAGCTAATCAAGAAATGCACCTTACATTTCCCTTCGACTTGCTTGGATAATATAATATTCCGGTAGATTTATATTCTTGCAAAGTGAGGGTGCAACTGGTGCCGAAAACAATCATGAACCGAGTCCATTGGACTGTCACAGCATGTATCGCCGTTCAACTGTTGACCGCTTGCGAGGGAAGCGGTAACCTTCCTTCCGAGCATCCAGTCTCAGATGGAATAGAGGAGAAATCGTCTTTGTACCAGGAGCCTGGACTAAGCAAATACGAGCAGCCCATTCAGCTTTCTTTCGTGCGTGAAAATAACGATGCGCTTGAAGAAATGCTGAGTCAACTGCCGGGGGAGACGCTGGAGGATAACCGCTGGACACAGCTTTACGAAGATGTGCTGGGTATCCGGATTAAGTATGACTGGACCGCCTGGAGCTCCATCTATTCCCGAAAGCTCGGCGCTTCCCTGGCCTCCGGCGATATCCCGGATATTGTCCGGGTGAACGCTTCACAGCTCAGAGTGCTCAGCAATGCGGGATTGATTCAGGATCTTACCCAGGTCTACAACGATTATGCAACTCCGCTGACCCGAAAAGTGCTGAGCCAGGAGGGCAGCGGCCCATTCGACACCGCAACTATTAACGGCAGGCTGATGGCGATACCGGAGACCACTTCGTCTATTGAAGGGGCCATGTTTATATGGATTCGCACGGACTGGCTGGACCTTCTAGGGCTAAAGCCGCCGCAATCGATGGATGATGTTTTGGCAATATCGAAAGCGTTTACAGAGAGGGATCCTGACGGGAACGGTCGGAGGGACACGTACGGCCTCGCTTTAACCAAATATTTGTGGGACCCGGTAATGGGGCTTACCGGGTTTATGGCAGGGTATAACGCCTATCCCGGTATTTGGATCAAGGACAAGAGTGGAAAGCTTGTCTATGGAGGGATTCAGCCGGAGGTTAAGACCGCCTTACAGGAACTCCAGGAGATGTACCGCACGGGACAGCTGGACAGAGAGTTTGGTTTCAAAGACGGTGTGAAGGCCAGTAAACAGATTGAGAATGAACAAATCGGCATGCTGTACGGAGAGCAGTGGAGTTCGTTTCTGGTTCAAACCAGTCGTGAACACAATTGGCAGGCGGAGTGGAAAGCTTTTCCGCTTGTTTCCGGGTCTGGATCAGCTCCTAAAGTTCCGCTTCCGTTCAGCACCAACCAATTTCTGGCTGTCCGCAAGGGGTATGAGCATCCTGAAGCACTCGTCAAGCTGTTCAACCTGCATCTCGAAAAAAACTGGGGAGTGACCGGTGATTATGAGACGTACTATAATGCCCCTCAGGCGGTATGGAAGCTGTCGCCCGTGACTCCATATCCGGTCTTGAAGAATCTCGAGGCCTTCCGCCAGCTTGAAGAATTCCGGCTCACCGGGAATGCCGCCGTGCTCAAGGATGAAGCGAAGACGATTCAGAAAAGAATCGCCGCCTACGAAGCCGGCGGCAAGGAAAGCGAGACGGGCTGGGGATGGAATTTGACTTATGGAGCTTCGGGGGCATTCTCCATCCTTGACCAGTATGAGAAAAATAATCAGCTTCTGTACGAGAGCTTTGTCGGAGCCCCTACGGAAACGATGATCGAGAAGCAGAATATTTTATACAACCTCCAGATCAATGCTTTTCTGGATATCATTCAGGGACGACCGATCGGCCAATTTGATGAATTCGCCGCACAGTGGAACAAGCTCGGCGGTGAACAAATAACGGCTGAGGTCAATCAGTGGTATGCGGAGAAAGGCGGGGCTGGAAAATGAACAGGAACCTGAACCCGGAAGGCAACGGAGGCGGATGGCTTGCTTAAATTCCCTGCCGAGTCCATGCGCCATACCATTTTTATCCGGATGGTTGTTACTTATCTCGTTATTATTCTTCCGATTCTGCTGCTGGGTCTCTATCTATACAATTGGAGCTATAAAAATGCAAGCCAGGATTTATCAAGAGCCACTTTGTCGCAATTAACTTATTATTTGGAGGCCCTGAACCGTGAGATTGAATGGATGGAAATCCAGCAATATGATCTTGCCCAGGACACCGAGCTGAACAAGATTGCTGTGACATGGGAATTCATGGACGATGTCCAAAAGAGAGAGAGCCTGAATTACATTACCCAGCGGGTCACTTCCCTAAAGAACAGCAGTGCCTACATCAGCGATGTATATGTCCATATTCGTACGATTGATAAAACGATTTCGGCTATGAATGCCATCGATGATTTGGACAGCGGGAAATATAATTTCTTCCAGTCCGTTGATCTGAAAAAAGAAGGCCGGCTCATCAACTGGAACAACTTCCTGGAGCTCAGCGTCGCCGAGTCCAGCGGCAGAATGGGGGAGCCTCCGCTCTTTATCATTCAGATTGAACTCGATAACGAGAAGCTGAAGGACTCCTTGAAGCAGATCAACGCCTACGCTGAGAGCGGATCGCTGCTGGTTTCGATGCAGTCGGGTTATGCGCTTGGGACTGGAAGCAACGCTCAGGAGATGCTTCAGAGCTATAACCAGGCCATGCATGAAGGGAAGCTTGAGAAAACCAGGGTACTGGACGGTATGAGATACCATGTCGACAGCTTCTCTTCAGGCAAGCTGGGAATGGCGGTAGTTACCTACTTGCCGGAAACGGCTGTCAAACGGCCGTTAACCAAATTTGTACTCTGGGCCTGGCTGTTCGCCGCAGCATCTTTTCTGGCAGTTCTTATGTATTCCTATGCTACTTACAAGCTCGTTCAAAAGCCATTGCTTGTGCTGGTACGAAGCTTCAAGAAGATGGAAAGCGGTTCGCTGGATATTCAGATTGTCCATGCCCGCAAAGATGAATTTGGATATTTGTATCTTCGTTTTAATCAAATGCTCAGCAGGCTCAGAATGCTTATTGATCAGGATTACACACAGAAGCTCATGATGCAGCGTGCAGAACTTAAGCAGCTTCAGTCACAAATTAATCCCCATTTTCTATACAACAGCTTCTTTATCCTGAACTCGCTGGCCAAGCAAGGGGATATTACGCGGATTGAGGCGTTCTCCAATATGCTGGGCGAATATTTCAGATTTATCACCCGAAACGGAGAAGATAATGTCCGGCTGGCAGAGGAGACCCGTCATTCACAAATGTATACGGAGATCCAGAAAATGAGGTTCTCCAGGCGCATTCATGTCCAGTTTGACGAACTGCCCGAAGAGTTGGAGAACATCCGGGTCCCTCGTCTTATTCTTCAACCCATTATCGAGAATGCCTATGAGCACTGCCTGGAGAAGCAGGCGGATGAGGGAGAGCTTCGTGTTTCTTTTGAGAAGGAGGAAACGGAAGTCAGAATTATTGTGGAGGACAACGGCAGCGGGATCACCGATGACGGAATCGAAACTTTGCGAAAACGGCTGGATCAAAAAAACGAATCGTATGAGATCACCGGTATGATTAATATCCACCGGCGCATCCAATTGATCTACGGGGAAGGCAGCGGCTTGTTTGTGGATAGAAGCGGGCTGAACGGCCTCAAAGTCGTGATTAGAATCAGGCTGACAGGAGGCGAAGAGCTTGTATAGACTCTTGATCGTTGACGATGAAGAAATAATAACGGACGGCTTATACGAAGTGTTTAACCGGCTCCTTCCGGACAAGCTGGATGTATATAAAGTATATTCCGCGAAATCGGCACTGGAATGGCTCTCACGTACACGAATAGATATTGTGCTTACGGATATCCGGATGCCAGGGATGAGCGGGCTCGAAATGTCTGAGCACATCCGCAAATATTGGCCGCGCTCCAAGATCATTTTTCTGACCGGTTACAGCGAGTTCGATTACGCCTACAGTGCCTTACAAATTCCTAATGCCCGTTACTTATTGAAGACAGAAGGCTTCGACAAGATTGTCGAGACAGTTCAGGAGGTGCTGCTGGAAATCGAACAAGGCAACAAGCTGAATGAGCTTCTGGAGAAGTCACAGGAACAACGTCATGCGATGGAAGTTATTGCGCAAGGCAACTACCTTCATCACCTGCTACAGGACAGCCATACCTTATGCGCGGATACAGAAGTGCTGAAGAATGATTTCCGCAAGCTCAAAATAAGTCTGGATGCGGAATCCCCGGTTATGCTGATTCTCGGACGTCTGACGTATCCCGGGGGGATCTCTTATCTGGATCGAAGCGAGATTGTAACTTCTTCCAGAGTCATCTGGAATTCATTTCTGGCGGAGATGGCAAGGCATACCGGGATTCTCGACAGACACGGGGATGTCTTATGGCTGCTTCAACCCTTCGATCATGCGGCAGCCGCATTCAATGGCCATTTTTCGCGGTATCTTGAAGGGACGCTGGAGCTTATCCAGGATTCCTGCCGGCAGACGCTCGGGTTGACCATCGCTTTTGCCGTTAGTGGCTCAGCCTGTGAATGGAGGGGAATCAGCCGGCAATATGACAGGCTCCACCGGCTTCAGCAAGTGAAAATTGGAGACGGCATCTCTATGGTGCTGATTGATCGGACGGGCCGGCTGGAGCCTGATGGGGTGAAAGAGGAGGCAGGCGTCCGGCTCAATCAGCGGGTGGAGAATCTGGCAGCGCATCTTGATGCCGGGAGGCAGGAACGATTCCTGGAGACGTTGGGTGAAATCAAGGAAGGTCTTCATAGGGCGGTTAGTGTAGAAGCAGCTACGGAGATGTACTATACGGTCGCCCTTGTACTTCTATCCTATATGAACCGTTGGAATATCCACGGCCTCGTCAATGATTATGGCAAGCTGATGCGGCTTGACGAGCATTTGTCCTTGAATGAAGGCATGAATGAACTGGAGAAGCTTGCCGCCGATATCTTCCGGCTTAGGAGTTCTGCTGAAAAGGAACGGTCTTCGGAGGTGATCGAACGGATATGCGATTATATACGCAGCAATTTGAGCGAGGACTTGTCATTGGTTCGGCTGGCAGAGCTGCATTATTTTAACCCTACGTATCTGTCCAGGTTTTTCAAACAGGAACAGGGGATCAACTTATCCGAGTACATCGACAACTGCAGGTCTGTTAAAGCGAAGGAACTGTTAGGCAATGAAACGCTGAAAATACGCGATGTAGCGATGTGTGTAGGCTATGAGGCCCCCCACTCCTTCACCCGTTTCTTCAAGAAGACAACGGGCATGACCCCCCAGGAATACCGGGAGTCTCTGCTTAAAATATAAGAATTGACGGTGAATCCGTTTCTGCATGCCAATCTATAATTTGACAGTCGAACAGCTATAGTTACACAGGTTGTTAACCCGTTTCCAGAGAGAGTACAATTTATTTGTATACGTTTACAATAATTACAATTAAGTGCTACTCTACAAAATTAAGGAGATGGGTATCTATGAAAAAGAGGAAAATGAATGGGGCGATCAAGCTGCTGCTAATGCTGGCGCTTATTCTGTCGCCTATGCTCTCCAGCGGCAAAACCGCACAGGCATGGGAGGGCATGCCTGTGTCCAAGCTCCATGTGAGCGGTAATCAACTGGTGAACAGCAGCGGACAGCCGGTTTTGCTCAGCGGCTGGCATCAGCCCAGCGGTGCTTACTGGACCTATCAGAACAGCAGCTATTATTTGGACCGCAACGGAGGGAACCGGCACGCGGCAACCCTTGCGTATTTGAAGGACATCACTGACACCTTCACCAGCACCTCGGCCAAGTACGGCAACAGCCATGGCTGGTACATGAATCAGGTTCGCCTGTTCATTGACCGCGAAGACATGGGCGATGTAGCGGCGGGTACGTATAATTTTGCCGGTCTGCAGTCGGTTACCCAGGATGTTATCATCCCTTATATCAATTATGCCAAGACAAAAGGTCTGTATGTCACACTGGGCCTCGACTTCACGCTTAAGGACAACAAGGCAACAACTCAGGGCAATCTGGACAAATTCAATCAAATCTGGGGTTATCTCGCTTCCCAGCCGGCCATAAAAAGTGCGGACAATGTGATGTTCGAGCTCATTAATGAACCGGTTCTGAGCGATGTGAACGGCGAATGGGGAGGGAATCCCTCTCAGCCTAATTTCCCGGCCTTTTGGAACTCCCTTAAAAACTTCCAGAACTCCCTGATCTCCACTATACGGAGCAAAGGGGCAGATAACGTGATTTGGGCTTCGGGCCTTGGATGGGATCAGCATTATCAGTTGACCGCATCCGATCCGCTTACGGACCCTCTGAACAATTATGGTTACGCCGTGCACTGGTATCCGGGTTACGGCGCCTATGACAATTACACGCCGCTGCAGGAAATTTGGGACACTAGTATCAAGCCTTGTGCCGATAAATACCCGATTAATATCACAGAGACGACCTGGTTCAAGAAACAGCCGGGGGATTCTTCTTATTGGGATCTCTTCAACGGATCGAATGCAGGATTTGGCAAGAATACAAAAGCCATATTTACCGCAGCGGGAAATGTCAGCATTGCCGTCCATATGAACGGATTCCTGCTGGAGCCCGGCACAAGAAGCTCCTTCGCTGACCCGACAGCCGGGCTGCTCTATGACGGAAATGCCGCCCGGGACGGAATGGCCCGGTTTATATTCGAATGGTACTATGAGCGGGCGCAGTTTAATCCCTGGAACGGGATCTGGAATGGAGTGACCAGCGGGGCGACATACAAAATCGTCAACCGGGCATCGGGCAAAGTGATTGATGTCCCCGGCGGACAGAATACCAATGCGCTTCAGCTCCAGCAATGGACGGACAATAATGTGCCAGCACAGCAATGGATTGCCACGGATCTGGGCACTTCCAACAATTATTACCGTCTGCGAAGCGTCAATTCTTCCGACAACAAGGTAATGGATGTCCGCAACGGATCGAAGAATAACGGGGAAGCGATTCAGCTTATGCAGGATTTAGGCAATACCGCCCAGCAGTTCAGATTGATCAGACTAAGCAATGGCTATTGGAGCATCCTCAACATGAACAGCAACAAGGCTGTTGAGGTCACGGGAGCCTCCAGTGCTGACGGCGCGAAGCTGCAGCAGAACCTGTACCGCGGCGATTTGAATCAGCAATGGCAGTTAGTTAAGGTGAATTAGCCGGAAGCGGCCAGGAAAGCCTGCAGTGAGATGAGATTATTTGGAACGGGGGAAGGTCGTATGGCGTTCATGTAATTATGCGCCATACGATCTTTTGTGTTGTCCGATACCATGTTGATATCTGCAATCTGCCGGTAGTCCTGCAATAAACGTGTAAGATTTATAGGGAGAATTCTTTACTTTTGGTATGGGTGACGGCTGGAAGAGTACAGTACAATATGTATTGTAAGCGGTTGCTGAAAAGGCTTCTATTCTTCCTGCTGTCTTAGTTTCAGTACGAAGAGATGTTCTTTCAAGCCAATATACTCAAGAAGAGGAGATTTATACATGAATCAGTTGCCCAAACCCAACGAGCCACTCGTAACCCACATCTACACAGCGGACCCGTCCGCCCACGTATTTGAAGGCAAAATTTATATTTATCCTTCCCATGACCTGGATCATAATGGACCGGACAATGACAACGGTGACCAGTATGCAATGGAAGACTATCATGTCCTATCCATAGAGAATTTTGAATCCCCTGTGATAGATCACGGGCAAGTGCTTCATCTGAGCGAGATTCCCTGGGCGTCGCAACAACTATGGGCGCCTGATGCCGCCTATAAGAACAATACTTACTATTTATTTTTCCCGGCCCGCGACCGGGAGGGGGTGTTCCGTCTGGGTGTGGCGACGGCTTCATCTCCGGCAGGTCCGTTCACGCCGCAGCCGGACTATATTCCCGGCAGCTTCAGTATCGATCCTGCTGTTTTTGTGGATGAAGACGACCGGGCGTATATTTACTTTGGCGGCCTCTGGGGAGGCCAGCTTGAACAATGGCAGACCGGCACCTTCCGCCCGGGGGCGGAAGGGCCTGCCCTTGACCAGCCTGCACTAGGGCCGCGTGTGGCGCTGTTAAGCGAAGATATGCTGTCTTTACAGGAGGTGCCGCAAGAAATTTCCATTGTGGATGAAGAAGGAAATCCGATTCTTGCTGGTGATGAGGACCGGAGATATTTTGAAGGGCCATGGGTTCATAAATATAATGGCTACTACTATTTGTCTTATTCGACAGGCACAAAGCATACCTTGGTCTATGCGGTCAGCAAGCATCCGGCAGGTCCTTTTACCTTCAAGGGTGAGATTCTGTCACCGGTTATCGGCTGGACTACGCACCACTCCATCGTTCAGTTTGAAGAGAAGTGGTATCTGTTCTACCATGACAGCTCCCTGTCTGAGGGTGTCAATCATAAGCGCTGCGTCAAATATACGGAGCTGCACTATAATCCGGACGGCACCATTCAGAAGATTCATCCATACCCTTCTGGGGAATAGGGATCTGCAATCCACAACAGCTATGCTGTCCAGTAAAGGACGGTGTAGCTGGATTACACGAAAGGATGAATACTTTGATGAACAAACAACAACTCGGCTTGACACCGCCCATGGGATGGAATTCATGGAACACCTTTACATGGGACATTAATGAGCAGCTTATCCGGGAAGCCGCCGATACACTTGTTGCAGAGGGGTTCAAGGATGCGGGATATGAGTACATTGTTATTGATGATTGCTGGAGCCTGAAAGAAAGGGACAACGATGGCAAGCTGGTTGCTGATCCGGTCAAATTCCCGAACGGAATGAAGGCGCTTGCAGATTACATTCATGCCAAGGGATTAAAGTTTGGGATGTACTCATGTGTAGGAACACATACATGCGCAGGATATCCGGGGAGCTTTGAACATGAATTTCAGGATGCGGAATTGCTGGCAGAATGGGGCGTGGATTTTTTGAAGTATGATTACTGCTTCAAGCCCAGACATATATCGGGGGAACTGCTGTACAAACGAATGAGCCTGGCGCTCAAAAACTGCGGAAGAGACATCCTGTTCTCAGCATGCAATTGGGGTGAGGACAATGTATACCATTGGATTCGTGAATCCGGCGCTCATATGTACCGGTCCACAGGGGATATTCAGGATAGCTGGGATTCCATCAAGAGTTTAGCTTTGTCACAGCTTGATAAGGCCTGCTACACAGGAGCATATTGTCATAATGATATGGATATGCTGGTTGTCGGCATGTATGGAGGCAGCAACAGCGACTTTATCGGAAGCCAAATCGGCGGTTGTAGTGATGTGGAGTACAAGACCCATTTTTCTATATGGAGCATGATGGGATCTCCGCTGATGATTGGCAGTGACATCCGGAAAACCAACCAGGCCACCAGAGATATTCTGATGAACGGGGATTTGATTGCCATTAATCAGGATGTGGAGGGCCGCGGTGCTTATCGCATCAAGCCGGAACCGCAATGGTTTCATGCAGATGATGTATTTATGCTGGTAAAAGTGTTAACTGACGGAGACGTGGCGATAGGTTTCTTCAATTTAAGTGATGGTCAAAGGGAAATGTCGTTGCAGTTCTGGGATATCGGACTCCCCTATGCTTCCGGAAAATCGCTGTCGCTGTATGACTGCTGGGAGCATAAAGAAATCGGCGTATTCAGAGAAAGATATGCTCCTGTAGTTCCGGCTCATGATTGTCTGATTGTGCGGGCGAAATTGGTATAAAGGATCACATGAACATGAATAGGAATAGGACATGCAGAACATGCGGAGTTCCCTTAACGACGGATGATGTGGCGATTTACCTGAAGCTTGTTACGCGTAACGCCCAAGACTTCCTGTGTATAGACTGTCTCGGCGAGCAACTGAAATGCGGGCGCAGTCCCATTGAGAAATTGATCAAATATTTCCGGGAATCCGGGAATTGTGTGCTGTTTCGATAAGCTGGACTAGGACTGGAGGAGTAAAAGAATGACAACTGCGATTGAACACAATTCCGTTACTTATAATAACCCGATTATGCCAGGGTTTTATCCGGACCCTTCAGTATGCCGGGTGGGGGAAGACTATTATTTGGTGACATCGACATTTGCTTATTTTCCTGGGGTGCCGATTTTCCATAGCCGTGATCTTGTCCATTGGAAGCAGATTGGCAACGTGCTTAACCGCCCCTCACAATTGAACTTACAGGGGGCCAGGCACTCAGGGGGGATTTTTGCCCCAACCCTACGCTACCATGAGGGCATGTTCTATATGATTACGACCAATGTAACCCACGGCGGAAATTTCGTTGTTACAGCAACCCATCCTGCCGGGCCATGGTTGGAGCCCTATTTTATTCAAGGAGCGGTGGGGATTGATCCCACGATTTTCTTTGATGATGACGGAAGAACCTATTATTTGGGTACAAGGCCTAACTCAACTGGAGTGCGTTATGACGGCAACTGGGAAGTATGGATTCAGGAACTGAACTTGGAGACCATGGAGCTTGCGGGGGAGAGCTATGTCCTTTGGAGAGGTGCTATGACAGATGTGATCTGGCCGGAAGGGCCACATCTGTACAAGAAAGATGACTTCTATTATTTAATGATTGCCGAGGGAGGAACGGGGCCGAATCACGCGGTGACCGTCGCACGCAGCCAGAAGCTGACAGAAGGCTATACCGGGAATCCCAACAACCCGATCATTACGCATCGTCATCTGGGCAAGCATTATCCGGTTATCAATGTGGGGCATGCTGATTTAGTTCAGGCTGAAGACGGTCAATGGTATATGGTGATGCTCGCTTCACGTCCTTATGGAGGTAGCTATAGTAATTTGGGGCGGGAGACGTTTCTTGCTTCAGTGATTTGGGAGGATGGATGGCCAGTAGTCAATGAGGGCCGGGGAATTCTGCAGGAGCAGGGGGTCATAGGATTGATGCCGGTTCCGGTGGAGCCGCAATTGCGCTGCGACCATTTTGACAGTGATAATCTGGCACTTCAATGGATGTTCTTAAGGAATCCGCAAGCGGATTTATATTCTTTGACAGAACGTAAAGGATATTTGCGGCTAAAGCTAAAACCTCAAACGTTCAAGGATCAGGACAATCTCAGCTTTGTCTGTTTGCGGCAACAGCATTTTGACTATATGGCTGCAGCGGTGATGGAGTTTGCGGCGCGGAGCATCCATGAATCGGCAGGTTTGGCCGTCATTCAAAATGAAATGTATCATATCCGGTTTGAGCGCGTGTTGCAGGATGACAGACAAGCCTTACGTGTTGTGACCTGTATCAATGGGCTGGAGACGAATGTTGCACAGGTAGAGGTAGATGCTCGGCGGTTGTATTTAAAGATAGCTGCAAGAGGCCAGGAGTTAAGCTTCTATTACAGCACGGATGGAGAGCAATATCATTTGGTTGCAGAACATATAGATACGAGTAGTTTGAGTACCGAAGTGGCAGGCGGATTTGTGGGCTGCTGCATAGGAATGTATTGTACGAGTAACGGTACGGCCTCTGACAATGCGGCAGATTTTGACTGTTTTGAATATGGCGCGTATTAAAGCATATGATTGATGTGGCCGCGGCCAGGCGGCGGGAATCGGAATGACATGCGGCAGGTTAATGGATAGAAATCGCGCAACTGGTTTGAGTAGGTGCTTAGCTGCGTTGCCCGGCAGGATATTGCATATGCATCTAGAATCATAGTTATAGGATGGGAGTTAAATACTTACACTGAAAGGGTAGGGCAAAATGGTTAAATACAGAACGGCAACTCCGAATGAGCGTGAGGAATGCATAGATTTGGCCAACTATGCTTTTCGCTTGGATTTTGAAACCCTGATGCCCAAAGCCTATAACAAGAACGTGGATTCTTCAGCTATGCATAAGGTTGCTGTGGATGAGAAAGGCAGGCTGCGCGCACAGGTAGCCGTTTTTCCAGAGCCTCTGACGGTATGTGATTATACGCTGCGAACCGGCTATTTGGGTACCGTATCGGTTCATCCGCGTGCGCGTGGCGAAGGGCATATGAAGGCGCTCATGGACATGTGGCTAGAAGAACTGCGCAATACGTGTGATATGGTTGTGTTATATGGTCAGCGACAGAGATATGAGTATTTCGGCTTCACGCTTGGCGGTGTAAAGTTCAAGTATTTCGTGGGAGAGGCCAATGTGCGCCATGGCTTAAGACATGTGAACGACACTGGAATATCCTTCAGCCCGTTATTCGAGATTGAAGGAGCAGAAGCCTTTGCGCATAGCATGAACACCTCGAGGCTGGCTTATATTGAACGTAACTTACAGCAATTGCCGCTTATTTTCAACAGCCTCCATCAAAAGGCCCTGGGTGTCCTGGATAAAGGCAAGCTGATCGGGTATCTGATTGTAAACGAAGCAGGCGATGAAATATCTGAATTCGCAGTGGCAAATGCGGACGATATTGCACGGACGATCAAGGCTTACAGGGGATATAGCAGAGCAGAGCGAATCACTATTGTTACGCCGGAATATGACATTTCTCTAAATACAGCTCTTGGCAGCATTGCTGACGACTATGTTATCGAGAACTCTGATATGTATCATATTCTGGATTTCGCCAATGTATTAGAGGCTTATCTGACGCTTAAGCTTAAGACGACAGGGATTGTCCAGGGGGAGTTCTCCGCAGTCATGGACGGTCAGCCGGTTACTGCACGGGTGGATGCGGATGGCGTGACTGTTGAGCGGTCTGCTAAGCCGGATGCAGTAGTCCTTAATAAGCAGCAGGCTCAGGCGCTTCTTCTTACACAGCACAGTCGCTATATGGCAGTGGATGTGCCTACAGGGTGGTTCCCGCTGCCCTTATTCTGGTACAAGATTGATAAATACTGATTAATCTACTACTCACAATAACCCCGAATTAGACAAAAAAAGCCAAAGGCGAACTTAAGTTGCCTCTGGCTTTTTTTCTTTTTGGTCCTGTGTAAAGAGTTGAAAGAGCCTCTCAAGCCTGTTTAACCGCTTTATATTTTCCCGGGGGCATGCCGGCTATTTTTTTGAAGCTCCTTATAAAATTAGCATAGTCGCTGAACCCGGACAGCTCACAGGCTTCGGCAACGGTCTTGCCTGCGGCCAGATGGCTCATAGCCAGTGAGATGCGCTTGTCCACAATGTAGGAGCGTATCGTAAGTCCGGTATGCTCTTTGAACAGCTGGCTAATATATTTGCCGCTGTAATGAAACTCCTGCTCCAGCTGCTCAGATGAAATAGATTCGACCAGGTGCTCCTTGATATAGGTCATGGTCTTGCTGACCAGCTCCGGCATGAGATTGTTCGATTGGTATGTGGCAGACGGATACAGGGTATTGATGAACACAAGCAGTTGGGTTGCGTAGGATTCCGCCAGAAGATCCTGTCCATATGCCTCCGAGCTGAGGCAGGAGATCAATTTCTCTGCAAGCCCGCAATACATCACAATTTGGTCCTGGGAGATCCGGATTAGATTGTTTTGTCCGAAGGGATGGGATTCGAAACAGGATAATAGATTCGAGCGATGACTTGAAAGCTTCTCCAAGGCAGATTTCTTGATATTCAGCCCTATTCGTTCATACATTTGATTGTCGATACAGATACAACGGTGCATTTCGCTGGGGCTGATGATGATTAAATCGCCAGGGGCCAGTTTGTAGCAGGACTGCTCAAGATACATGTAAGCATTGCCTCTTAGGAACAAATATATTTCGTAAGCATCGTGGCGGTGATAAGGCAAGGCGGGGTTGATCAGCTCCGTATCTGTTGTTTTATGAAAGCAAATTAGTTCTTTTTTAATAGGTGCGAAAATATAGTTTGTCTCCTGATCCATAGCATTCAATCCTTTTATTGTAACTTTTGGGATTATAGGTATCCGCGCAATATAGTAGCGTTTATTTGCAAGGATTATACAGCAGATACTTATTATAATACAGGAAAAGGAAGCGCTTGCAAGTACTGTAAGAAGTATGGACAAGCTTAGGTGAGGTACGGCTGCCGCTTCGATCAGACAGGAGGTGACAAGAGCAGGGTTTGGCGGAAATTACACGATGAGGAGATGAGAAAAATGATTTCAGGGGTAAAAAAATCACTGTGTACATTATTGGCATGTATAACTGTGCTGTCGGTAATGATGGTACCTACGCCTCCTAAAGTTTCAGCAGCAAGCGATGTGACCGTTAATTTATCAGCAGAGAAACAAGTGATCCGCGGGTTTGGAGGCATTAACCTCCCGGCTTGGGCTGGAGATTTGACCGCAGCGCAAAGAGAAACGGCTTTTGGCAATGGACCGAACCAGTTAGGGTTTTCTGTCCTGCGAATCTATGTGGATGACAATAAAAATAACTGGTACAAAGAAGTGGAAACTGCAAAATCTGCAGTCGCACACGGAGCCATAGTTTTTGCTTCGCCCTGGAATCCTCCCGGTGATATGACGGAGACCTTCAATCACAACGGCGATACGTCCGCCAAACGGCTCAGGTACGATAAGTACGCCGCGTATGCGCAGCATCTGAACGATTTCGTTACGTATATGAAGAATAACGGTGTGGATCTTTATGCGATTTCTGTTCAAAATGAACCGGATTATGCACATACCTGGACCTGGTGGACTCCAGCAGAAATGCTTACTTTTATGAAAAATAATGCGGGGTCGATTAACTGCCGGGTTATAGCACCTGAGTCGTTCTCTTATTTGAAGAATATGTCGGACCCTATCCTGAATGATTCACAGGCACTTGCCAATATGGATATTCTGGGTACGCACACATATGGCACTTCGTTTAGTGACTTTCCTTATCCGCTTTTCAAACAAAAAGGAGCAGGGAAAGAGCTCTGGATGACGGAAGTGTATTATCCCAACAGTGACAATAACTCTGCGAACCGCTGGCCTGAGGCACTGGAAGTTGCTTATCATATGCACAATGCTATGGTAGAGGCTGACTTCCAGGCATATGTATGGTGGTACATCCGTAGACAGTACGGTCCGATGAATGAGGATGGTACGATCAGTAAGCGCGGGGATAGCATGGCTCAGTTCTCCAAATTCATCCGTCCTGGATATGTAAGAGTTGACGCCACAAAGAATCCAAATACGAACGTCTACATTTCAGCATACAAAGGCGACAACAAAGCTGTCATTGTTGCCATTAACAAAAGCACTTCAGCTGTAAGCCAAAACTTTGTGCTGCAGAATGGTACGGTATCGAGCGTATCCACATGGATCACGGACGCCAGCCGAAAAGTTACCTCCGGAGCATCCGTGAATGTGTCGAACCGTTCCTTTACAGCCCAGCTCCCCGCCCAAAGTGTGACCACCTTTGTAGCTGTACTCGGAAACGACAGTGGTACAGACACTGGCACCACTTATGAAGCTGAAACAGGCACAACATTAACGAATGCCGCGGCAGAAACTACCAATTCGGGCTATACCGGTACCGGGTACGTTAACTTCAATGCCTCAACCGATGCCTCCATTCAGTGGAGCAGCGTCTACTGTGCTATTGCAGGGAACAAAAATGTAAAATTTCGCTATGCACTGGAAACAGGCACAAGAAACCTGGATGTGTATGTGAACGGAAGCAAGGTCATTAGCAATACCGCCTTTGCAGCAACCGGCAGTTGGTCAACCTGGGGAGGAAAAACCATTCAGGTTCCCATGAATACCGGAACCAATACGGTTAAAGTGGTGACTACCGGTACGGAAGGACCGAATGTGGACAGTATTAATGTGTCGGCCCAGGAATTCACGAATGAGTAGCTAACCTGACTCTGGTACTACAGACCTTCCTGACTGAGTCTTGATCATATCAGTGATTGGAACAACGTTTCGTTCGGGAGCGTCTTCACCTATCCGACTCCAAAAAAAACACGGGGTGCAGTTCAAAGCCATTACACGGCTTATGAACTGCACCCCGTTGCTTGAGCATTTTTATATAATCAAGAGGATCTGTCGCTCTCGGCATGGAGCTTGGCGATCAGCTTATCCCCTTCGACGTCGAGGTTCGGAAGCAGACGGTCCAGCCATTGTGGAAGCCACCAGGCCTTGTCGCCGAAGACCGCCATAACGGCCGGAACGAGTGTCATACGAATGATGAAGGCATCGATCAGGATGCCGAAGGCCAGCGCGAAGCCGATCTGTTTGATCATCGCGTCAGGTGCAAAGATGAAGCCGGCAAAGACGGAAACCATGATTACACCTGCGGCCAGCACAACGCGGCTGGCGAGATCGTAGCCGTGAACTACGCTATCGTTGCCATGGCGTCCGTGGACGTAAGCCTCGCGCATGGAGCTGACCAGGAATACCTGATAATCCATCGCCAGCCCGTACAGAATACCGGTGACCAGAATCGGCATAAAGCTGAGCAGCGGTCCTCCCGTGTCAAAACCAAACAGGGAGTGCAGCCATCCCCACTGGTAGACCGCTGTAGTCAGGCCGAAGGTAGCGAGGACGCTGAGAATAAAGCCGACCGTTGCTTTGACCGGAACAATGACCGACCGGAAAACGAGCAGCAGGATGATCAGGGACAGGATCACAATGATGCCGATATACAGAGGGAAGGCGTCGGAAAGCTTGGAAGACATATCGATGTTGATGGCGGTGAAGCCGGTCACACCAAGCGTTATATTATTCCCGGAGGCGAGAGTGGAAGCTGGATCGCGCAGATCCTGCACCAGATTCCTTGTCTCCGTATCCGTAGGGCCGGTTTTCGGGATCAGACTGATAATGGCGATATTTCCGGTCGCGTTGACGCCCATTGGGGACACCAGCGTAACGTTATCATGCATTTGCAGCTCCTGAACCAGCTTGCCCAGCGTCTGCATTGAAATTTTATCGGACGGGTTCTTCGGTTCAGCCACTAGGAGCAGCGGTCCGTTGAAGCCCTCGCCGAAGCCTTTGGAGATGATGTCATAGCTTTGGCGAGCTGGAGTGTCCAGGTTGGCTGAAGCGCCGGACGGAATGCCCAGCTCCATTTTCGTTACCGGAATTGCCGCTGTTCCAAGAACCAGAATCACCAGAATAATGATGACCCAGCGGTATTTCACTGTAGTGTTTGCCCAGCGGTGGGAGAATTTGTGGCTGGCTTTATTTCCGGAAGCCGTGCTTTTTGCGCGGGCTTTGGCGGTGCAGATCTTTTCACCGACCAGACCGAGCAGCGCAGGCAGCAGGGTTAGCGCCAGCAGGACGTTGATCAGAACACTGGCAGCAGCAACGAGAGCCATGGTCGACAAGAAACCGATACCGATGACCAGCATGCCGCACAGGGCGATAATAACAGTCAGGCCGGCGAAGAATACGGCGCTGCCGGCGGTGCCGAGTGCGCGGCTTGCCGCTTCACCCGCGCTTAACTTCTCATCAAGAATGAGCCGCCGCTGCCGGTTAACGATGAAGAGCGAGTAGTCAATACCGACCGCCAGACCGATCATAATAGCGAGTACCGGTGTAATGTCATTCATCTGGATTACACTGGAGAGGGCAAAAGCACCGCCGACACTGATACCGACGCCGAGGAGTGCGGTAATCAGCGGCAGACCGGCGGCAACGACAGAGCCCAGCGTCATGAAGAGTATAACCGCAGCGACGACTACGCCGACTGCTTCGGTCGAGCCGATAGCCGGTATACTCTTCAGTGAATCGCTCGGAATGGCTGTGATGCCGGAGCCTGCCTGTTCGACTTCAGTCACGGTCTTGATGATGTTATCCGGTACGGAAGATGGCAGTGACGTCTGTTGAACGGTGAACTGGAACTGGAACAGGGCGATGCTGCCGTCAGCGGACAGCATTACTCCGGGAACCGGAACGCCGTCAGCCATCAGCGGGCCGTAAGGAGCGGCCTGGGCAGCCGCGGCAGATTGCCCCGCCGCACCCGTCTGTCCGGCAGCAGCAGATGGGTCCGCCGCGGCAGATTGCCCCGCCGCACCCGTCTGTCCGGCAGCAGCAGATGGGTCCGCTGCGGCTGCTTGCCCCGCCGCGCCCGTCTGTCCGGCAGCAGCTGTTTGGCCTGCTGCCGCTGACGGGTCTGTACCCCCAGCTTGAGCAGCCGCAGCAGCTTGGGCGGCCAGTTCTACGGGGTTAATGATATAGTCCATACTGTAGACATCATGGATAGCTTTCTGGAGTAACGCTACCCGCTGGGGTGTGTCCAGACGTTCTCCGTCCGGTACGGTAAAAGCGACGCTCGCCTGGCCGCCGGCAGCGGCGGGAAGCTCTTTAGCCAGCATATCCAGCACTTTTTGCGATTCGGTACCTTCAATTTTCATTTCGGAGCTGGACTGTATGCCATTAACGCCTAACAAAGTGCCAACAACACCGAGAACGACGATCCAGGCTGCGAGGAAATACCACGGCTTGGAATAAGCCGATTTACCCAACCGATATAGAAAAGTAGACATGTGATGGTTTCTCCTTTTTATCTCTGTTTTAAAAGCCGTTGCGTAAATAAGCAAACATGGAATTCAAATACTGATCGAACGGCATGGCACCGGAGCGTTCATCCCCTGCTTCTCCCGGCAGCAGCACGTTCATCCGTCCGTCCAGTATGGGCACGAACGCTCCGTAGACTGCACCGGCAAGAAGATGGGTGTATCCGTCGGCATACCGCCCACGGGAGAAACGCTCTAGGACCTCCTGTGCAGCGATCTGCAAGCGGCGGAATACGCTGAGGATATATGGCTCCAGGGACGGATACTGATTGGCGAGCGATACGAATTGCCGTAATTTATGCAGGAACTCAGAGGTGAATTGCAGCTTAAGCAACTTGTACAAGGCATCCAGCGGAGTTGCGTCCGGAGGCAAGCCCGCGAACAGCATATTCTGATCCTCTTTCGAAGCGCTGCCCATAAAATACTCCGCTACCGCTTCCTCTTTGCACGAGAAGTAATTGGCAAACGTTCGCCGGGAGTAGCCGGCTTGCTGAACAATATCGTCGACGATAAAACCATCCATGCCTTGCTTCAGCGCCAGCTCAAAGGCCGCTTCAGCCAAGGCGTAGGCGGTGGCTTCCTTTTTTTTATCACGAAGTGTCGGGTTGGGGTTCAAGTTCCATGCGGCCTCCTTTCTTGAGACAGAACAGTCTGCGCTCTATGGTCTAAAATACATTATTGCACAATGGGCAAAATTGCACAATGAGCAACGAAAAAAGAACTTGAAAATAGATAGGGGTCATCATGGCGAAACCGCCTTGATTCACAAGACATTCCGCAATGATGAGCTAACATTCTCAAATTCACGTTACATAGTTTATAAGGATGGAGCCTGGCGGTTGGGACTTGGTACACAGCGGGAATTCAACTGGACCCACTAAATAAGCACATAGGTTGCTCTCAAGGGGCCGTGTACCCCGACAACGAGCTGCATTTCAATATCAGCGGAATTTGAAGGACCGGAGATGAAATTGATAGATGAACCCAGCGGCTCACCCGCCTCTATCCTACGGTTCAGATCTGCTGCAGCCTGGGTGGAGCGGAGCACGAGCCGCTTTTTTTCAATCACCGCAATATAGTGGGCGGGCAGAAAATGGAGGGAGCGCCCCTGATCCGGGCGGCTCTCCACAACAATCGTTCCTGACTCGGCTAGTGCGTAGTCAGCGAAGATAATTGCCGTATTGGCCGATTCGGAGCGCATAATATTCTGCTCTCTTCCAGCCGCTTCTTCCCAGACGAGTCCAGCCGCGAATTTCAACCCATACTCGGCAAACCGGGTATCCCCGGAAGTGATTACAGCCCCTCCGCCGTTGGTGTCGATCAGATCATTTAATGTTCTCTGTAAGATCTCCGGAGTCGATTCAATGAACTGCGTATGGATGAAGAAGCATTGCTCCTTAAGGATGTCTACCAATTCACCGGTTGTTAAACTGCTGGAATTGCCCGGCATCAGGTCCTGCATATCAGGACGCTGAACGTCATAGATTCTTTCCCGTCCCAGCTTGGACGCAATTGTATTCAGAAAAGAGTCCCTGTTCGATGCTGTCATTGATCCGAGCCTCCTTTGCGTTGTTCAAGCCAGACCCGGAAGCTGTCCCGCTGCCTGACCGGCTGGCTTAGATCACGGGTATTGATCCAGCCGCGGATGAGTCCCGGTCCTCTCACAATGCGGCCATGTCTGCTGATCAATCGGCTTGCGGGGTTCGCAAACCGCAGCGCTTTGCCGAATAAAGCCTGGGAAGACAGCAGCCTTCCTGCCGTCTTCATCTGGAGTCTTTCCGCGGCACCGGTGCGATGCTCCTTCACGATTTTTTGACGGTGCAGGATCAACTGCTCATGCAGCGGAATTTTGACCGGACAGACATCCGTACAAGCACCACACAGACTGGAGGCAAAAGGCAGCTCTTTATAGTCATCGTATCCGCCCAGCAGCGGAGTGATTACCGCTCCGATCGGACCCGGATAAATGGACCCGTAGGCATGCCCGCCAATATGACGGTAGACAGGGCATACATTAAGACAGGCACCGCAGCGGATACATTGCAGGGCTTCACCAAACTCGCTTCCGAGAATATCGGACCGTCCGTTGTCCACTACAACTAAATGGAACTCTTCCGGGCCATCAGTCTCCCCCGCTGCCGAGGGTCCCATCACCGTGATATAGCTGGTCAATTTTTGCCCTACCGCGCTCCGACAGAGCAGATTATCCAGAACCTCCATCTCTTCAAGCGTCGGCACAATTCGTTCCATGCCCATTACCGCGATATGTGTTTTCGGTATGGCGGCTGTGAGATCACCGTTGCCTTCATTGGTCACCAGATTAATGGCTCCCAGGTTAGCGATAGCAAAGTTGCAGCCTGTGATCCCGACATCCGCCTCCAGAAACTTCTGCCGCAGGACCGTCCGGGCAAAACGGGCGAGGTTCTCGGGAGTATCATCGCCGGTATATCCAAGTTTCTCTGTGAACACTCTGCTAATCTGTGTCCGGTCTTTATGCAGCGCAGGGGCTACAATATGCGAAGGCGGGTCCCAATCATCCATTTGGAGGATGTATTCACCCAGATCGGTCTCGATCAGCTCACAGCCGGCCTCCATCAGAACACGGTTCATTTCAATTTCCTCGGTGACCATCGATTTGGATTTGACGATTTTTTTAGCTTTTTTTTGTACGATGATGTCCCGGATATAGCTGCTTGCTTCCTCTTTGGTTTTGGCAAAATAGACATGCCCGCCCTTATCCTCAACGTTAATGGCCAATTGCTCCAGGTAATAATCCAGATGCTTCAGCGTATGCTGGCGGATTTGCTGGCCGAGGGTACGCCATTGTTCCCAATCCCCGAGAGCGGTGGCGGCGGACAGGCGCCTGGTCTTCAAGCTATCCTGCGCTGAACCTACTGCGCTCCTCATGAATAGGTCATCAAGGCCATCTGAAGTGCGTGTGTTGAAATCCCGTTTATCCGTTTGCAGGCTCAAGTCTGGTTTCCTCCTCTGGCAACAGCAGCATGGCTATGGTTCAGCACTTCTGCAATATGCATGATCTTTACGGGTTCGCCCTTGCGGGATAGGCGTCCGCCGATGTTGAGCAGGCAGCCCATATCTGAACTGATCAGAATATCCGCTCCGGTTTCCACCACACAGCCGCATTTTTCATCGACCATTTGCCCGGAGATTTCCGGCATTTTCACTGAAAAGGTTCCGCCAAAGCCACAGCAATTATCGCTGTTCTTGAGCGGTTCCAGCTGGAGTCCCTTTACTTGTTCAAGTAACAGGAAGGGGGTTTCCCGTTCGCACAGCAGTCTTGTCATATGGCAGGAACGGTGGTAGGTGGCAGTTCCGTCCAGCCTTGCACCCACATCAGTGATGCCAAGCACCCGTACGATGAACTGCGTAAACTCATAAGCTTTCTCTTTTATAGCAACCGCTTTCAATTCCCACTGTGGATCACCTTTGAAAATTTTCGGGTACTCATGGAACATAGCGATACAAGAGCCGGACGGACCTACGACATAATCCGAGTGTTCAAAGGCAAGCATCATGTTCTTCATGGCAAGCTTGGAATCCTCCAGATAACCGCTGTTATAAGTGGGTTGACCGCAGCACACCTGCGAGGCCGGAAAATCAATTTCACAGCCCAGCCTTTCGAGAACTTCAACCATAGCCATTCCGACATTCGGGGTAATGAGGTCTACTAAACAAGTGGAAAATATACTGACTTTCATTCCTGCCCCTCCAATCATAACCTTCGTGATAATAGCTTAACTCAAAAAGTCAATGAAAAACAACACAAAAACAAATAATAAATGTGAATGTTGTTGACAAAAAATAATGATAACGTTTACACTATGGTAGGGCAAATGGAACAATCTACCTTAAGGGGGAGAAACAGTGGAAAAGCATTTGATGTACATCAACGGCCAATTTACCGAATCTGAAAGCAAAGAGTGGATGGATGTAACTAATCCGGCAACAGATGAAGTCATTTCACAGGTTCCCAAAGCTACAGGGAATGATGTCGTGCGTGCTATCCTTGCAGCGGATGAGGCCCAGACTGCCTGGGAAGAAACCCCTGCGGTGGAGAGAGGGAAGTATCTTCATGCCATTGCCGAGGGGATTCGGGCGGAAGCGGATACCCTTGCCAGACTGATCTCCGAGGAGGTAGGCAAGACACTGGAATTGTCCACGGTAGAGGTTAACTTCACAGCGGACTATATGGATTATATGGCAGAATGGGCACGCCGCTATGAAGGGGAAATTGTTCAGAGTGACCGTGATAATGAGAATATTTTTGTGTTCAAACGGGCGATTGGGGTAACTACCGGCATTCTGCCCTGGAATTTTCCATTCTTTTTGATTGCCAGAAAAATGGCCCCTGCGCTCATTACCGGCAACACGATTGTAGTCAAGCCCAGCGCCGAATCTCCGAACAATGCGGTGGCCTTTGCCAAAATTGTCGACAAATCCGGTCTTCCCCAAGGGGTATTCAACCTTGTCACGGGCAGAGGCGCAGAGGTCGGTAATGAATTGGCCAGCAACCCTAAAGTCGGGATGGTCAGTCTTACCGGCAGCGTGCCGGCCGGACAAAAGGTGATGCAGGCGGCTGCCGAGAATATCATCAAGGTCAGTCTGGAGCTGGGCGGCAAGGCCCCTGCCATTGTTATGGACGATGCCGACCTGGATTTGGCCATCCGGGCGATTGTGGCTTCCCGGGTGATCAATACCGGGCAGGTCTGCAACTGTGCGGAGCGGGTCTACGTGCATGAGAAGATCAAAGACGAATTCACCACCCGTCTGGTTGAAGCCATGAAAGCGGTGAAGTATGGCGATCCGCTGAAAGACAAGGATATTCAAATGGGCCCGTTGATTAACAAGGCGGCGCAGGAATCCGTACAGCAAAAGGTAGACCGCGCCGTAGAAGAGGGGGCTGAAATCGCCCTTGGCGGTAAAAAAATTGAGGGTGCAGGCAGCTTTTTTGAGCCAACGGTCATTACCGGTGCCACCAATGAAATGGAGATCGTGCAAGAGGAAATCTTCGGCCCGGTCATTCCGGTCATTTCATTCTCGAACCTGGATGAAGCGATCGCGCTTGCCAATGACAGTGAGTTCGGTTTGACCTCTTCTCTGTATACCCGGAATCTGAACGTTGCCATGAAAGTCATCAAGCGTCTCAAATACGGGGAAACCTATATTAACCGGGAGAACTTTGAAGCCATGCAAGGCTTCCATGCAGGCTGGAGAAAATCCGGCATCGGCGGCGCAGACGGCAAACATGGCCTGAACGAATATCTGCAAACGCATGTTGTCTATCTTCAGTACGATAAGTCGGTGAATTAAAACGGGCTTCAACATAAAGACCGCAAGTCTATCTTAAGCAGATAGGGCTTGCGGTCTTTGTGTGATGCGAGGCGTTCAGGAGGGAGAATCAGTCGCCACCTGCACCGTGTCCCATAATTTCAATTAACATTTGAGTATTATTGTTTACTGCTGGGTCAATGGTAAACACAGGTACAATAATTGCGACAGCCAGGCTACACGAAGCTAGAAGTACGATAAGTTTTCTTTTCATTTAAGACCTGCACCTTTCTAATTAGAAGTTTGTACTGCTCTTTTTCTTCTTCATCTGTTTGATGCCGGTGTTGTTCAAATAGATCAACACATTTGATGACATTACTATCGTTATTGATTCTAGCAGATGATTCCAAACTTTGAAGGATCAAGGAAATCCCTTTCTTACGCTTGTTATGTAAATGATAGACTGCTAATTCAATGAGAAATCGAGCGTATTGATCCTCCATAACCTGCTGATTGTATTCGCCGAATTCTGTTAGGTTTGTCCGGTAAGGAATATAGGCGGCAAACCGTTCAAGAATATGATCGACATTCCAATCATAGCGGTTAGCCGATATGATGATATTATATAAAGCAAGAAAAATTTCATTTTTTTGAGGAGCAATATATTCCACATATTCTGGCAGTATTTCATGCTGCCCTGACATTAATCCATAGAGCATGGTATTCGCGGTGCCCCACTCCTGATACTGGGCTACAGTCCTCTTGGCATCTTCATCGTCTTCTTGTACCCAGCTTCCATCCATATAGCGAGCTACGAATTGAAGTGCCGACTTGTAGTCCCTGTTCTCCTCGTAGACAGTTGCACGCATCAGATGCGAGTAGAGGATGTAGCGATAGAGTGGTTTAACAGGTTTTTTCTCGTTACTCTGTTTGCGGTTAGAGTGCTGCTGAAGGTGATAACGAAGAGTGGCTAACCGGAGCATTTCCTGCGAGAGTTCATCCACTTTTTGCCACTTGTGAAGAGAATAATAAACATTGATCAAGTGGTTCAACCCATCCAATTGATCCGCTTCATCCAGCCGGTCCACATAACATTCAAAGAGTAGAGCCGCCTGCAGATTAAGAGTCTGATCGTCTCCCAAGGCAATCCGAAACAAGCGGAACTGACATACCGCGAGCCGCTCGGAATTCTGATATTTCTCACTTACACTCACATTCTTATACAACAAACCAGCAGCTTGCCACTGCCCCTGCTCGAACAGCCCTTCTGCTACTTCAAACAGCATGGGCGCATAGGTCAGATTCTCAAGCAGATGATGAACTACCTGTTCAATACAGTCAAGGCGGTCCAATGCCGCTGAACGCAAAATAAATGGCCGCAACCGCCGCCAGGTCGGTGGTGAATGATAGAAGCATTCGTCCACATACAGGCTGAAGAAATGGTCCTCCGGTAATTGCATTCCTTTGGTGATACGCTCCAGGTGATTCATGGCAATCGGCTGTTGACTGTTAAGCACCCGGCTGAGCGTTCCTGAATTAATGCCGGATTGACTCGCAAATTGATTAATGGACATTGCCTGCTTCGACAGATACACCGTTAAATGATCGCGAATCGTGGATGTAGTAGGGACCAAGGAAGCACCACCTGACTGAATTCCAGTAATTTGAATTTATTTATAGGTGTAATAATATGTGACAATATTCCAATGGTCAATAGTGCAGATTAGGAGAAACAGTGAACATGAGAATGGGAATATAAGGTGCCTCTGTGCCTGATTATAGATGTTAATGGGGAGAATTAACAACTGAGCCAAAACCTATGCAGCAGTGGTCTGATCAGCAGAATTCCTGACCTTGGTGCGGTGACTGAGCAGAAACCCTGCGAGTGAAGCCAGCAGCTGCTGGAACACCATGCCGAGCACGACGGGGACAGCCACCGGAGCGGGGAAATAGGACACTGCCAGCACAGCGCCGGCGCTGATATTGCGCATGCCTCCATTGAAGATAAGGGCGACCTCGTCTGCTTCATTCCAGCGCAAAACCCTCGCCGTGAGAAAGCACAGCATGTAACCGGTGGAAGCCATAAGCACAATGACGAAGGCCAGGCCAACCAGATGCAGATTGATGTCCGCCAAGTAAGGGGAAATCACAGACCCGTTAATGATGATAACCACTGCCATGAAGAGCTTGGAGACTGGATTCAGCCGCGGACTCCACACGGGCGCAATAGTGCCCTTGGTCCATTCATTAAGCACCATGCCCGCCAGTGAAGGGACAACAATCATCCAGAACAGACTGCTCATCATTGCGCCCGCGTCAAGTTCTACGCTAGTTCCAATCAGCAATGACAATACGCCCGGTACGATAAAAGGAGACAGCATAGTGTCGATCAGAATGATGGACAGAGTGAGTGCAGTATTTCCTTTGTAAATGCTAACCCAGATGAAGCTGCTTACCCCCGTTGGAATGACTGCGGCAAGTACAAGGCCTGTGATTGTAAATTCATCCGTGTGATACAGCACATTCCCGATCCCTGCGGCAAACAGCGGCATGGCAATGTGCAGAATGAATAAACAGGCGAACAGGGGCAGCGGTTTTTTGAGTACGTTCACGAAATCTTTGAATCCGAGACTGATGCTTCCGGCAAACGTCATAAAAGCGAACAGCCAGGGAGCCAGATAGGTATAAGAGGAAAGTGAGCTTCCACAGAGTACTCCGGTCAAGACACTGAGCGGAGTGATTAGCGGCATCATTCGGTTAAGCGTCCGGTTCACAGCAAGAAGCATCGTATGACATCCTTTTAAAATAAGTTGTTACTATTATACACCCTTTGATAAATATTCTGAGAAGTTCTCCTGGAAGTCCAGCGAATGGATATCTTCCCGGAGATGATGGTGGATCAGCGGGCCGATCTTCTCTGTCTCCTTGTGTACCAGAAGCTCAAGAAGGGTCTGGTGCTCCTTCCAGATTCCCTCCAGCTTCTCGGTCTTCAGCATATGCAGCCTGCGGTAGCGGAGGTAGTGCACATTGGACTGCTGAATCAAATTCCATAGAAACTCACGTCCGGCAAGCCGGTACATCGCCCGGTGGAACGCATCATCCAGATTCAGAAAGGAATCGATGTCGTTTTCTTTTCCAATGACCTCTTTTTGCCTCTCCAGAATTTCTTTAAGCTCATGCAGTCCTGTCAGCAAAAGCTGTGAAGAGAGATCCTTAAGAATTTCTTTCTCCAGTGTGCTGCGCAGATAAGTGATCTGTTCAACGGATTCAAGATCTATGTAGGACACCATATTCCCCTTTTTGGGATAAATATCGGTATAGGATTCCAGTGCAAGCTGTTTCAGTACATCACGCAGCGGCGTCCGCGAAATCTGAAAACGTTCGGAAAGGGCGGTTTCACTCAGAATGGTGCCCGGCTTCAGGGAAAGGGTAAGAATCTCGTGCTTCAGTGTATTCATGATTTCAGCTTTGATCGACATATCTCTTCCTGCTTTCAATAGTTAATGAAGGATAACACTAGTATACATGATGTTCGGAAATAATAAACGTTAATGTGCTTATATACTCTTGATTATATTGTGTTGACAACAGATGGTTCTTATCTTATGATCAAGAAAATCTTGTATACAAGATTAGTGAGAATGACAACCATAGGAGGGTATATCAATGAACATGACGTGGAGATGGTATGGTGAGGGCAATGACAATATCACGCTTGACCATATCCGGCAGATTCCGGGGGTTATGGGTATCGTCTGGTCTTTGCATGAGAAAGTAGCCGGTGAAGTGTGGGAAATGCAGCGGATTCAGGAAGTCGCCGATCAAATCACCAGCAAGGGCTTCAGCACGGCTGTGGTGGAGAGTGTCAACGTTCATGATGATATCAAAATCGGCTTGCCGAGCCGTGATAAATATATCGATATTTATATCGACACCATCCGCAAGCTGTCCAAAGTCGGCGTAAAGGTAATCTGCTATAATTTCATGCCGGTATTTGACTGGACCCGTACGGAGCTTTACAAGGAATTGCCTGACGGCTCTAATGCCCTCTTTTATGAAAAGGCTGCCATTACCGATAACCCGCGTGAGATGGTCGACCGGATTCTTAAAGGAGCCGGGAAGTTCACCATGCCGGGCTGGGAGCCTGAGCGTCTGGCGAAGCTGGATGAGCTGTTCGCAGCCTATGCGGATGTGACCGAAGATAAGCTGTTCGAGAACCTCAAGTATTTCCTGGAACGCATTATTCCGGTGTGTGAAGAAGTGGATATTAAAATGGCCATTCACCCTGATGATCCGGCCTGGCCGATCTTTGGGCTGCCGCGCATTATCCGCAACCGGGAGATGATCCGCCGCTTCTTGAAATTGGTGGACAGCCCGTACAATGGTCTGACCTTCTGCACAGGATCACTTGGCACGAATCCGGAGAACGATCTGCCGGCGATGATCCGCGAGTTCCATGACCGTATTCATTTTGCCCATATCCGCAATGTGAAGGTGTATGAGAATGGCGATTTCATTGAGGTGTCGCATCGCGGGCGTGACGGAAGCGTCGATGTGGCGGAGGTTGTCAAGGCTTACCATGAGAATGGTTATACCGGCTATGTCCGTCCGGACCACGGGCGTCATCTCTGGGGCGAAGAGAAAAACTGTCGTCCAGGCTATGGGCTCTACGATAGAGCGCTGGGTATCATGTATTTACTTGGCGTCTGGGACAGCCTGGACAACGTCAAGGGGGCGAAATAAATGCTGCGCCTGAACAGAAGCAGTATCCAAAGGGAAGAGGCGGCCTGGACCGCTGCGGGAGTAGAGCTGCCGCTGTTCGACTATGAGCAGGTGGCGAGGAATACGGCGCAGAAGCCAGAGTGGATTCATTTCGGTGCAGGCAATATCTTCCGGGGATTTGTAGCCAATGCCCACCAGAAGCTGCTGGATAGCGGTAAGGCGGATACAGGTATCATCGCGGCGGAAACCTTTGATTTTGAAATGATCGATAAGGTTTACAAGCCATTTGACAATCTGACTCTGCTGGTGCTGATGAATGCACGCGGCGGTTTTCAGAAAAGAATCGTCAGCAGCATTGTAGAGGGAATTGCAGCGGACAAGAGCCGTGAAGCAGATTCCCGCCGGCTCACGGAAGTGTTCGAGAACCCCAGCCTGCAAATGGCCAGCTTCACCATCACGGAGAAGGGCTACTCGCTCACGGGTCCAAACGGAAAGTATCTGGGTATCGTGGACAAGGACATCGAGGGCGGACCGGAGCAGCCGGTTCATGCCATGAGCATTGTGGCCTCTCTTGCATACAAGCGTTATTTGAAGGGTGCTTATCCGTTGACCTTTGTCAGCATGGACAACTGCTCCCATAACGGCGACAAGCTGAAGAACGGTGTGGTGACGATTGCCAGGGAATGGGCGGCTAAGGGTCTGGTTGAGGCAGGTTTCGTGGCTTATCTGGAGAACGAGCAACTGATTGCTTTCCCGCTGTCGATGATCGACAAAATCACACCGCGCCCTTCGGAATCGGTGCAGGCGGCGCTGCTGGAGCAGGGAATCGGCGGTATGGATGTAATCATTACCTCCAAGAATACCTATACTGCCCCCTTCGTCAACGCGGAGATCAGTGAATATCTGGTGATTGAAGACAAGTTCACGAACGGCCGCCCTCCACTTGAGGAAGCGGGTATTATTTTCACCGACCGGGATACGGTCAATAATGTGGAGACGATGAAGGTCACTACCTGCCTCAACCCGCTGCATACTGCGCTTGCTGTATCCGGCTGTCTGCTTGGTTATACCCTGATCGCGGATGAGATGAAGGATGATACCCTGCGGAAGTTCGTGGAGATTATCGGGTATAAGGAAGGTCTGCCGGTTGTTGTAGACCCGGGCATTCTCAGTCCGAAGCAGTTCCTGGACGAAGTGCTGACCGAGCGTTTCGCCAATCCGTTCATCCCCGATACGCCGCAGCGAATTGCGACCGATACCTCGCAGAAGGTGGGTATCCGGTTCGGAGAAACAATTAAATCATATATCCGCCGGGAGGATCTGGACCCCGCGCAGCTGACAGCCATTCCGCTGGCCATTGCGCTCTGGTGCCGTTATCTGCTTGGAGTGAATGATGAAGGCGAAGCCTTCACACTGAGTCCTGATCCGCTGCTGGAAACACTGCAGGGACATCTTCAAGGGGTTACCCTCGGAGACCGGGCCGCAAATGTGCGCCCGATTCTTGAAGATGAGCAGCTCTTTGGTGTCCCGCTCTATGCGATTGGCCTCGGAAGCAAGATTGAGGGCATGTTCCTGGAGATGCTTGCGGGTCCTGGAGCCGTGCGGGATACTTTGGAGAAGTATTTGAGATAAGGGGAGGGGAGCCTGACGATGAAGGCTTTTATTCATGAGGATTTTCTGCTGCAGTCAGAAGAAGCCCGGGTACTCTACCATGAGTATGCCGAAGCTTTGCCCATTATCGATTATCATTGCCACCTCGACCCGGGGGCAATCGCTGAGAATAAGCGGTTTGGCAGTATAACTGAAGTATGGCTGGGCGGAGATCATTACAAATGGCGGGCGCTCAGAACGTTCGGAGTTGAAGAGAAATATATTACAGGCAATGCTTCAGAAGAAGAGAAGTTTGCCAAGTGGAGCGAGGTGCTGCCTTATACCGTAGGCAACCCGTTGTATCACTGGTCGGCGCTGGAGCTGAAAGCTTACTTTGGCGTGGAGGAGCAGCTGAATCCGCAGAATTGGCGGCGGATTTATGACCACTGCAATCACTTGATTGCCCAGGACGGCTTCACGGCGCAAGGGCTGATTACCCGTTCCCGTGTGAAATGGATCTGTACAACGGATGATCCGGCTGACGATCTGCACTACCATGGGCAAATCGCCGGACAAAAGGAATTCCAGACCGGAGTCACACCGACCTTCAGGCCGGATAAAGCGCTGCAGATAGATTCGGATGCTTTTCCGGATTATGTGCGCAGTCTGGAGCAAGCTGTAGGCTATGCTATCACTTCTTATGCACTTATGGAACGCGCTTTGCTGGAGAGGATTGAATACTTCGACAAGCAGGGCTGCAAGGTCTCCGACCATGGATTCTCGCATCTTCCCTTTGCGGAGGCAGCGCCATCCGTTCTGGAAGCCATCTTCAGTAAACGCCTGAGCGGAGGAGCCTTAAGCCACCTGGAGTCGGATCAGTATGCAACAGCTTTGTTCCTGGCAATGGGGCGCAAATACGCTGCCTGCGGATGGGCGATGCAGCTGCATATCGGAGCGATCCGCAACCCGAATTCGCGCAGGTTTCGAGAGCTGGGGCCGGACACGGGCTTCGATACCATCGGGGATGGCAGCTACGCGGACAGCTTGTACAAGCTGCTCGACGGACTGGAACGGACCGGAGAGCTTCCGCGGACGATTCTATACAATCTGAATGCGGTACAGAATGATGTGCTGGCTGCTATGGCGGGTTCTTTTCAGGGGGACGGAATCAAGGGGAAGATCCAATTCGGCTCGGGCTGGTGGTATAACGACCAAAAGGACGGCATGCTTAAGCAATTGACATCGTTGTCGAATCTGGGTCTACTGAGCTGTTTTGTAGGGATGCTTACGGATTCCAGGTCCTTCCTGTCCTATACGCGGCATGAGTATTTCCGGCGGATTCTCTGCAATCTGGTCGGGGGCTGGGTCAAGAGCGGGGAAGCCCCAAGGGATCTGGTATTCCTCGGAGGTATCATTCAGGACATTTGCTATAATAACGCCGAGCGGTATTTCGGGTTTCCTCTGGCCAAGTAACATAAATTTCATCATTACTAAGGGGCTGGCAGTCTTTCCAAAGACCGCCAGCCCCTTATCTTGTTCCTACGCTTCGATTCCGTGTAGCGGCGTGAACAACAAAATCTCGGACTTCCTGTAGTGTTGGCAAGGCCGCAATTGCTTGTGCTCCTGGTCAGCATTGGCGACAATGACCAATTGAATCACGGATCACGGACGCAGTATTTCATCGGTTCCTTTGACGGATCGGTCTTTATGCCGGAGCACACTGATATCCGTTGGCTGGATTACGGCAAAGACAATTATGCGGGGGTCAGCTTCTCGGATATTCCAGGGGAATAAAGACTTGACAGCATTTTTGAAAGCGGTTATATTTATCTCGTAAACAATACGTTATATAACGTTATATAAAAAGGAGAGAGTTAAATGAACGTAAATCAAGTTGTTCAAAGTATCCGTGAAAAAGTGGCTGAAGGAATTTCAGAGATCTATTTTGTAGCTTGCGGGGGTTCACTGGTTGATATGTACCCAGCCAAGTATTTTCTTGATAGTGAAGCAAAAAAGCTGGTAGCAGGACTATACACGGCGAATGAGTTTGTTCATGCGTTGCCTAAACGTCTGGGTGCGCAATCCGTAGTCATCGTTTGTTCTCATGGCGGAAATACGCCGGAATCGGTAGCTGCGGCGCAATCGGCCAAAGAGCATGGCTCCCACACCATTGGCTTAACCCACAACAAGGAAGCCGCGTTGCTGAATTACTCCGATTATTCCTTCCTGTATGAATGGGGAGATGACAGCAACGTCATCAACAATCCGATGGCAATCATTTTGGATCTCGCCGCTCAATTGCTGCATGTGGTCGAGGGCTATGCGCATGTTGAGGCTTTTCAAAAAGGCCTGGAAACAATCAACGGCATCATTAACCAGGGGAAAAAGCAGGTTGCTCCACGTGCCCGTGTTTTTGCCGATAAGTACCGCAATGAGGAGCTTTACTATATCTTGACGAGTGGAGCTTCGTACGGACATGCTTATGGCTTTGCCATCTGCTCTTTGATGGAGATGCAGTGGGTTCATGCTGCTGCTATTCACTCCGGTGAATTCTTCCATGGTCCTTTTGAAGTGACGGATAAAGAAACACCTTTTATCCTGATGATCAATGAGGGCCGCACCCGTGAGCTGGATGAACGAGCCCGGACATTCCTGAACCAGTATGCGGCGAAAGTCGAAGTGATTGATGCCAAAGAGCTTGGAATTGGTACGATTGCTGATGAAGTTGTAGAATTCTTTAATCCGGTATTATTCTACAGTATTATTTGTGTCTATCGCGAGGCTCTTGCCGATGTGAGAAATCATCCGCTGGAAACCCGACGCTATATGGGAAAAGTAGCCTACTAAACGGGAGGTACAACCATGAAAGTCTTAGGGATTGGCGATAATGTAGTAGACAAGTATGTTCATCAACGTACAATGTATCCCGGCGGCAATGCGCTCAATTTCAGTGTTTTTGCCAAAGGGGAAGGTGTAGAGGCGGCTTTTCTCGGGGTCTTTGGCGATGATGACGAAGCACAGCTTGTGGAGCATACACTGCAGCAGCTTGCGATCGATATCTCACATTGCAGGCATTTCAGCGGAGAGAACGGTTGTGCACGTGTAACGCTGGAGAATGGGGAACGGATATTCCTGGGCAGCAACGAAGGCGGAGTGACCAGACTTAATCCTATTCTACTGAGCGAAGCCGACAAAGAATATATCTGCGGGTTTGACATTATGCATACAGGGCTGTACAGCCACACCGGACATCTGCTTGCGGAGCTGAATGAACTGGGGGTTCCCCTCTCTTTTGATTTCTCCGATGACTTTGAGGATGAGCAGGTAGAACGGTATATCGGGAATGCGGATTTTGCTTTCTTTTCCTGCAGCCATATGACAGACGAAGAGACGCGGAATTATATTGAAGCCAAACGCAGAAGAGACGGCCAGATATTGGTGGCAACACGCGGCGGCGACAGATCCATTGCCTATGATGGGGCATCCTTTTATTATCAGACCCCGGAGCTTATTGAGGCCGTGGATACGATGGGAGCAGGAGATTCTTATATTACAGCCTTTTTAATCAGTATGATCAAGGATGGGAATATTCAAGCGGCCATGCAGGAGGGCTCCCGATTAGCGGCCAAGAGCTGTATGGTAGAAGGTTCCTTTGGATTCGGGGCCCGTTACTAATAACGGCAGCGTTCTGATCTTTGCTTGTGAATAAGAGAATCGTTTGTTATTCTAACCATAGAGTAATATAACGTTATATAACAAGTGAGGGTAAAGGATGTTAAATTCAGAAAAGGTAGAGCCCCTATATATACAATTGAAAAAAGCAGTCCAATCTGCCATTGCGAACGGAACCTTTAATCCCGGAGATAAAATCCCTACTGAAATTGAGCTTAGCGCGACTTACAATGTCAGCCGAATAACAGTAAGGAAAGCTATCGAGGAATTAGTGAGTGAAGGCTATTTGACGAAACGCCAGGGTAAGGGCACCTTTGTCAATGCGCTCAAGATTGGCCGCAAGATTGAGCATATTATCAGTTTCACGGCAGCCTGCAGTGCCAATGGAGTCTCTTCGCACAGCATCATTACCGAGAGGAAGAAGATTAGGGCCGACCAAGAAACCGCGGAGCGGCTGCAAATTCAGCAGGGTGAGCCGGTGCTCTATATTCAACGCAAAAGATATGCCGGTGAAAGACCGCTAATGCTGGAAAATAACTATTATCCGTTTGACAGGTTCTCATTTTTAATGGAAGAAAATCTGGAAGGCTCGGTGTATAATCTGCTGCGGGACCGTTATCAGATTGATCCCAACCAGCCGGGAGAGACGGTATTGCAAATTACCTTGGCCGATGAGCAGCAGGCTCAATTACTGGAGATTCCGATTGGCCAGCCATTGTTCTATATGAATACCATTATTTATGATCAGCACAGTCAGCCTGTTCATGTGGGCAAGCAGTATATCATCGGCGACCGTTATCAATTCACATTGTAATTCATTCTGCTTCTTGCGGTAAGTGAGGAGCAGAAGGTTCTATATAACGTTATAAGTCGTATTATTATTCGGCAGAAAGGCGTTGAAATCATGGATGCAGCTGCACATGGTTTAGCAGATAGAGTCCTGTTGTCTAATGCAGTATTTACAGGAAAAGAGAATAGCGCTTCACCGGCATTTATTGCCCTGAAAGGTGACTGTATCGTAGCGGTTGGCCATCCGGAAGAAGCAGAAAACTGGATTGGGCCTGCAACATTTGTTCACCATCTGAAGGATGCTTTCATTATGCCTGGCGTGCATGATAACCATGTGTTTTTTACCGGTTACATGTCTATGCACCGTGGTGTCGATCTGACAAATGCGGCTACGGTTGACGAAGCCTTGCAACTGCTTAAGCAAGAAGCAGAAAAAAGTCCTTCAGGTCAAAATGTATACGCTTACGGATGGAGCGGAGAGGATTGGGGACAGTCTCCGGAGCAAAGCTTATTGGACGAAGCCTTTCCTGAAAGGGTTGTAATCGCCATTAACCGGACAAAAAGTTATTGTTGGATGAATAAAACCGCCCAGCAGAAATATCAGTTTGCGCCGGATCAATGCAGTGCAGAATCACGTGCCCGTCTGCTGAATGACATGATGCAGGACAGGGCATTAGTCAGACAAGAGTTTTTGGACTTCGCCCGGATGCTTGCCAAGCGGGGCGTCACTTCTATAAAAGATATAGGCTTTGACAGGCACAGCGGTTTGCTGCCGGTCCTTGAAGAGCTGGAAGCAGCAGGGGAGCTGCCGCTGCGGGTTCATTTTGCGCTTGAACCTGTATTGCAGCCGATTGATATTCCTGCAGGGTTGCAGTACAAAGAGCGGTATCAAGGGGAGTTTCTTCGTTTTCAGGGATATAAGCTGATGATGGATGGTGTAGTAGCCGATCACACGGGAGATATGCTGGAGCCTTATGCTGATATGCCAGGTGTCACAACCTTGCGGCCCGTTGACTACGAAGCCATTGAAGCGGCTGTTCAAGCAGCGGACAGTCATGGAATAAAATGCTGTCTTACGGCTGAAGGGGATGCAGCGATCCGCAAGGCAGTAGACCTGATCGAAGGCTGTAACCGCAAGCGGGGAGAGCAGCGGATAAGACATTCAATCAGCGATTTGGAATATCCTCATCCTGATGATATTAAGCGAATGGGGGAGAATGGGATATTTGCCGAGGTATATGCTCAGATCCTGCTCTTAAATCCTTCCTACGAGGATGCTTACATGGCGGCCGTAGCCGGAAAAGAAAATGAAAGCCGGTTTTATAATTATATGTCCATGCTTGAAGCCAATGTTCCGATTACGATTGGTACGGATTTACCACTTTTCCTTACTAGTGTTCCTGATTCGCTATATGCGGCTTCTTATCGGTTGTTTCCTGATGGATCGCCGCCAGGAGGGTGGAATCCCGGGCAGGGAATGCCGGCATCTGAAGTCTTGAAGGCCTGGACTGTTAACGGTGCCAGACATTGCGGCATGGAAGAGTGTACAGGAACTCTGGAAGTCGGAAAAGCAGCTGATATAGCAGTATTTGACCGTAATCTACTGGATACAACAGCAACCGGGATTAGAGACACACATGTGATTTTGACAATTAGCGCGGGTAGAATCACCTATGATGCTTCCAGGAACGAGGGATAGAAATGGAAACGGCTAAACGTAAATTTAAATGGTCCCTTCCTCATAGTTATACATTGATTTTTCTGATTATAGTGGCAATTGCCGGTTTAACCTGGATTGTCCCGAGCGGCCAATTCGACCGGCAGGAGGTTATGGTGGACGGGTCTTCCCGGACAGCCATTATCCCGGGAACCTATCATACCGTTCCCAAAATCAGTGAGCAAGGGGATTTGAGGCAAGGATTTGCCCAAATTGCCAGTGCGCCGATGGAAGGCATTATCAATGCTGCCGATGTTGTTGCCTTCGTCCTGATCGTAGGCGGAGCCTTTGGAATCATTCTGCAGACTGGGGCGATTGACCGAGCGCTCATGGCTTTAGCCGGCAGGCTCAAAACTAAAGGAATATTGTTGATTCCGATCGCCATGGTGATTTTCAGCCTGGGGGGTTCCACCTTTGGGATGAGTGAAGAGATCATTCCGCTGTACGCTATTTTTATCCCGCTGATGTTTGCCCTGGGCTTTGACTCCATGACGGCGATCCTCATCCTTTTCCTCGGAACACAGATCGGCTATGTCGGATCAACCGTCAATCCGTTCTCTGTATTGATTGCACAAGGTGTAGCAGGCGTGCAGGGTAATCCGCAGTTATGGCTGAGATTTATTGAATGGGTTGTTTTTACGGCGATCTCAATCGGTTTTACCATGTGGTATGCACATCGGGTGAAGAAGAACCCGGAGAGATCGGTAGTCTTCCAGAACGATATTCTTAACCGTCAGCATTTTATCAAGGATACCGATGGGATAGTCGTTAGTTTCTCGAACCGGGATAAACTCATTATTGGGGGCTTTATCGTCACCCTGGGGCTTATTGTATGGGGGATATTGAACAAAGGCTGGTATATGACTGAGATTGGCGCACTTTTCTTTGCACTTGGCATTTTTTCGGGTATTGTCACCCGGATGAACCAGAAGGAAATCGCCGAGAATTTTGTCAAAGGCTGTGGAGAATTTATCTACGCTGCTGTAATCATTGGCCTGGCCCGGGGAATTCTCGTCGTTGCAGAGAACGGGATGATTATCGATACTATTCTAAACGGGCTTGCAACCATGCTTGAGGGGTTGCCGAATTACCTATTCACCACCATCATGCTGATTGTTCATAATATTATAACGTTCCTGGTCCCTTCTTCATCGGGGGAAGCAGCTTTAACGATGCCTGTGCTTGCACCTTTAGGCGATCTTGTAGGCGTTAACCGCGAAGCGGTAGTAACCGCATATCAGTTCGGAAACGGATTGACGAATCTGATCTCTCCAACGGGCGGGGTATTGCTGGCAGGTCTGGCCATCGGTCGTATCAATTTTGGACAATGGCTGAAGGTGATTCTCAAGCTGTTTCCGATTCTCTGGCTGGTGGCGGCGGTTTTTGCTGCAATTTCCTCAGCTGTGGGCATGTAGTGAATAATATGAAGCAGGGGTGCCCCAAAGCATGAAATGACTTTGGGGCACCCCATGTTATTTTGAGCAGGATGGGCTTAAAGCGATGGACGCCGCCCTTTGCTGGTGTACTCTGCTCTTATTTACCGCTCCACAATGCAACACGGTCCTGCACAAATTTGGTATAGCCCTGTTCCATTTTTTTCACTCCGGCTTTGTCTAGATCTGCCATGTAGGCATCCCAGATTTTATCGAAGTCAGCCGGTTTGGCAAGAATGGCCTGAGGGATGCGCTTCCACGTAATGTCTCTCATTTTGTTGCCCAGAATGGAGACCTCATCCTCGCCCGGAATGGCGATGTTCCATGCGGCTCCATATGCTTTTTCCTTGAATTCTTCTTCTTTCGGGAAGAGATCCTTCCAGGTGGTGGCTTTGTAGGCCGTTAAGGTTTCCTTTTCAACGTCACTGTAGCCGAGCACCAGCTGTTCAGGGAAGTTCTTGGTGTAATAGTTGCCGGTCGAATCCTTGGCTCCGTCTCCATAGTGGACCATCATATTCCAATAGAAGCCGATGCCTGATTCCTTGGTGAATGCTGTATTGTCATTATTGATCCGGTCCTGAACATCGGCAGGAACCACCCGTTTGCCGTTCTCGACCTTATAATGCTTGCCTTCAATGCCCCAGTTATTCAGAATTTGTCCTTCGTCGGATGCAAGGTAGTCCAGGAACTTGATGGTGCGGACCGGATCAGGGTTGGTGCTGGAAATCGAGATCCCGTAACCGCCCATGAAGCCGGTAGGCCAGAAGCTGGTTTCTTTATATTCTTTCTTTAGCGTTACCGGATAGTGACCGTAGGTCTGCTCAAATTTGCCTGCTGTCTTCAGTGCCTGCTGGGCGTCATTGAAGTCCCAGTCCTGGTCAATCAGGCCAAGTACACGTCCGGTGGCGACTTTGGCTTTGTACTGGTCATACTTCTGCACAAAGCTTTCCTTGTCGAGCAGGCCGATGTCATTCATGTGGTTCAGCCAGCGGAAATATTCTTTCTCTTCCGGACGGCGGAAGTGGTAGATCGCTTCATGTGTTTCCTGATCAACATAGTATTCCCCGTCATCCGAGCCGCCCGTTGTGGACACGGCAGGGTTGGTTACAGAAATGTACATATGCCAGTCATCCGCGTTCAGGGAGACCCCAATGTTTTTGTTGCCGTTCTCATCGGTCGGATGCTTCTTCAGGTAGGCTTTGATCACATTTTCATAATCCGTAACCGTCTTCATCTCCGGATATCCGGCTTCCTTCACCACCCGGTGCTGCAGCTCGAATCCGCCGCCGGCCACGAATTTCTTCTCATCTACCGCTGCCCAGGTCGGAATGGCATAGATGGACTGGTCTTCATTGGTATACTTCGCCCGGGCGAGGTTGTCGCCGAGCACACGCTTGATGTTGGGCGCATATTTATCGATAAGTTCCGTCAGATCGATCACCGCTCCGGCATCGACCAGTTTGCCGATATCGGCTTTGGCGGAGATGATGTCGGGATATTCGCCGCCTGCTGCGATCAGGGCGATTTTTTGCTGCGGGTCGCCCACAGCAAATTCCGCATCGAGAGTAACGCCAGTTTTTTCCGTGATCTGTTTACTGACATCGTCCTTCATATTATTCCAGTTCGGATTCGGATCTTCTGCGAAGAAGGAGAGTGTGAGAGGGCTTAAATCTTCGGCTTTCGCCGTAGCCTCTGCAGTTGGACTGGCATTGCCTCCATTAGCAGCCTTAGTAGCCTCGGCGTTGTCTGCCGTATTCTTCTTATTGCCCGAACCACTGCAGCCTGCCAGCACACTGAGGAGCAAGGTCAAGACCATCAGCAGCACGTACGGTTTCACTTTCTTTCTTGTCATGAATAGAAACCCTCCCTTTTTCTCGTCAAAAATGTATTGTATACACAGGCAAAGCCTGATGATACCGCAAGCGGACTAGCTTTTTACTGAACCCAGCGTCATGCCCTTGACGAAGTAGCGCTGCAGAAACGGATAGATGACCAGGATAGGAACGGTAACCACGATCGTGATCGCCATTTTGACGGATTCAGGGGAAATTTGCGCCATCACCTCGGTCATATTGCGGCCGCGGAAATTATCCGCATTGGTGGTCGTGCTCTGGATGACCTTCATCAGCTCAAACTGCAGGGTAGTCAGCCCGTCCTTGGAACCGTTGTAGAGATAGGTGTCGAACCAGGCATTCCACTGGCCGACGGCCAGGAACAGGGCGATGGTCGCCAGCGCCGGTTTGGTCAGCGGAAGAATGACACGCCAGTAAATGGTGAAGTCATTGGCCCCGTCCAGCTTGGCGGATTCCTGCAAGGCGTAAGGCAGGCCATCGATAAAGGAACGGATGACGAATACATTGAATGCGCTGACAAGACCGGGGAGGACATATACGCCGAAGGTCCCCATCATATGCAGATTCTTGATCAGAATGTAGAAGGGAATCAGACCGCCCGAGACATACATTGTCAGTGCCAGAAAAGTAGAGACGAGCTTGCGTGCCTGAAAGTCCACACGGCTCAGGGTGAAAGCCAGCATAGAGGCGCTGACCAGTCCGAGGATCGTGCCGATGACTGTACGCAGAACGGAAATCTTGAGACCGGTCATCAGCCCGGAATAGGCAAAGATCGTCTCATAGTTCTTGAACGTAAACACGCGGGGAAAAACGGTAATCCCGCCTTTGATGCTGTCCGTAGAGTCGTTAAAAGAAATCGCCAGCACATTCAGAAAAGGATATAACGTGGCGATGGTCACCACGGTAATCGCAACATAGACTACCAAATCGAAGATGCGGTCCGACCAGGACGCGGTGGCCAGTTTATTATTCAGCATAAGGGCCTCCTAAATGATGCTTTCCTTGGTTATTTTTTTGAAAATACCGTTCGCGACGAACAGCAGAATCACACTCACCACAGAGTTGAAGATGTTGATGGCTGTACCGAAGGAGAAGCGTCCCATGCCGAGCCCGTAGTTCAGTGCGTACAAGTCCAGTGTCTGGGAATAGTCACGCACCAGATTGTTGCCCAGCAGGAACTGCTTCTCGAACCCGATACTGATTAAGTGGCCGATGGAAATGATCAGCAGGATTACAATCGTCGTCCGGATACCCGGTAAGGTAATGTTCCGCACCTGCTGCAGCCGGCTGGCACCATCTACTCTTGCTGCTTCATACAGCTCCGGGCCGATGCCCGAGATGGCCGCGAGATAGATGATCGTGTTCCAGCCGGTTTCCTTCCAGACATCGGAAGCGGTGACGATGCCCCAGAACATGTTGCCCTTGGCCATGAATTGGATAGGTTCGCTAATCAGATGCAGACTCATCAGCAGGTCGTTAACCGCACCATTGTCGGTAGAGAGCATTTTGGTAATAATCCCGGCAGCAACCACCCAGGACACGAAGTGGGGCAGATAGGAGACCGTCTGTACAAAACGTTTCAGAAACATCAGCCGCAACTCGTTCAGGAGGACGGCGAAGATAATGGGAATAATGAATCCGGCCAGCAGGCCCATGATACTCATTGCCAGTGTGTTCCGGAGGGCGTTGAAGAACTGCTCATCCTGGAACAGCTCCTTGAAGTACTTCAGCCCGACCCATTTCTGCTCGAAAAAGGATTTACCCGGCTTATATTTCTGAAACGCCATCGTCCATCCCCACAAAGGCAGGTAGTTGAATACAAATGCCCAAAGCACAAACGGAACAGACATCATATAGAGATATTTCTGCTCCAGGAACTTTGGCCAAAAGCGTGAGGCAGGCTTCTTAGGCACCGGCTCGACTTTAGCGGTAATCGCTTTCATTTATGTCCCTCCTTCGATATGGCCTTATCATAATCCACGGGCAATCCGGGAAACACCCGAACATTTGATTTAAAAAACCGGGAGGAATCCGCTTTTTTCGTAAGCGTTTTCTGAAAAAAAGAGTTCATACAGAGCTTTTTCTGCGATAGTCGGAGGGGGAAACGCCTTCAACCTTCTTGAACTTTTCCCGGAAATAATCCACATCGCTGAAGCCGACTTCGCTTGCGGCCTGATGGATTTTACAGCCCTGGTCCAGCAGTTCCTTGGCTCTTTCGATGCGGACTTTGTCCAGATAGCTGTTGAAGGAAAGGCCCGTGCTGCTCTTGAAAAGCTTGCCCAGATAGGCGCTGCTGTAAGTGAACACTTCGGCCAGTGTATCCAGCTTCAGATTCTCATGGGAATGGCGGTGGATGAGGTCCAGCATCCGTTTCATTAAGACCTCCATATCGTCATGGGCTATTCCGCCTGCATATTGCTCCAGAAGATGTATGACATGCGCTTGCAGCCTGGACAGGGAGGTGTGCTTGTAGATTTGCTCAATTTGCTCATCCATTCCGCTATGCAGCTGGTCCAGCTCCCTGTAATGGAGTGAGAGCTTGTTGATCAGATAGGTGACCAGGCGTACATAACGCGATTTTATCGCCATTTCAGAATAACAGGCGGCGATCATCAGCTCTCCGGCTTCCCCGATCAGAGAGGATAGGACCTCACGGCTCCCGATATCCATGGCAAAAAACAGCCGTTCCATCACAGACGTGAGGCCGGATTCCACTTCCTCGCTGTTTACAGGCAGCCCTTGCTTCAGCTTGAGGGAGTCCGGTCCGATCATCCCCGGCTCATCGTAGAAAAAATGCTCCTTCATCCGGGCCAGCGCCGATTGGTGGGAGCGGGGGACTTCCTGCAGCGTGTCCACCATATCGCCCGCGGCTATGATACAGTCGAGCCCTTGGGCGGTTACAGCTTCCTGAATATTCTGGACCATCAGTTTGCGTACAAGCTCCTTCTGAAACGAAGGCTGCAGCAAAACGCCTAAATAAGAGTCCAGTGAGAAGACAATGCCCCACTCCTGTTCTTCGAAGCTGGCCGCAAGCCTCGTCTTGACAGCCGTTGAAGGGCCGTTGTCCGCGTGGTCCTGAAGCAGCAGCCGGATCAGGACGACCTGATAGGAATCCCAGAGCAGGCCGGATTCCAGCACCGATGCATCCATGGAGGGCGATGCCTGCGGATTGTTCTCCATCAGCAGGGACTGGACCAGCATTTCCCGGCTCCATATTTTGACGGCGGCATGCTTCTTCCGGTGGACGACCCGTGCGGCAAGCTCTGCGGACAGAGTGGACAGATAACGATGCAGTTCATCCTCGTCCACCGGCTTCAGCAGATAATTGTCGATCCCAAAAGTCATCGCACGCTTGGCATAGCTGAAATCCGCATACCCGCTGAGGATGATGATGTGCATCTCCGGGTCATCTTCCCGCAGCTCCTGAATAAGCTCCAGACCGTCTCTGCCGGGCATCCGGATATCGACAATCATCAGATCCGGGGAATAGAGCTCATATTTTTGCTTCGCTTCTATGGCGTTCGCTGCAGTATCAACGACCTGATAGCCCAGGCTCTCCCAATCCAGCAGTGCCGCAAGTCCCTCACGGATCGCCAGCTCATCATCCACAATCAGTACACTATACATAAGAATCTCTCCTCAGGGGAATCGCAAAGCTGATCTGCGTGCCGAAGCCGTTCTGGCTTGCCAGGGTCAGCCCGTATTCCGGGCCGTATGTCAGCTTGAGCCGCAAATGAATATTGCGCATCCCGATATTATTGGTTTCATAGTCATCCTTGTCCTTAAGCATCTCCCGGATTTCTTGCATCCGCTCTTTGGAAATGCCGGTTCCATTGTCTGAGACCTGGACTTTGAGCTGCTCGTCTTCAATACGGATATCCACCCGGACCATGCCGCCGTCGATCTGATCTTCCAGCCCGTGGACCACGCAGTTCTCCACCAGCGGCTGAATAATGAGCGGGGGAATCTGCACAAGGTTTGCGTTGGGATCTACGTGAAGCTCATAAGCGAGCCTGTCATCATAGCGGAATTTCTGGATAACCAGATAGCAGCCCACGGTTTCCAGCTCGCTTTGCAGGCTGATCATCCCGTTGCCGACCTCCAGGTTCTTGCGCATCATCTTCCCTAGCAGCCGCACAACCTGCGAAATATCAGCCTGTCCCCTGACATGGGCCTTCATCCGGATGGATTCCAGGGCATTGAACAGAAAATGGGGATTGATCTGGCTGGCCATCATTTTGAATTTGATCTCATTCTGCTTCAGCAGGGTGGCATTTCTTTGCCGGTTGGATTCCTGGACCTCACGCATCAGGTCGTTAATGTTCCGCACCATATGATTGAATTGTCTGGCCAGCTGGCCGATTTCATCTTTACCGTCAATCACAAGGGTGGCCTCCAGATTGCCGGACCCGACTTTGGAAATATGCTTGCTTAGGTGCAGCATCCGTCCCGTGAGCAGCCGCGAGAAATAGTAGATCAGCAGAACGGCCATAATTAATGCGGAGATAATCACTGAAGAAGCCAGCGAAATAATCCGGTTGGGCTCCCCGACAATACTTTCCACGGAGAAGATCGAGATGATGCGCAGGCTGTTCAGGCTTCCTCCCGGCTGCCAGTCATCAATCAGCATTTTGAAAGGCTTGCCGTCAATCGATACGTCATAGGGCCCTTGTCCGGCAGCGGATACGGCCTTGAAGTCAATATCATTCAGTGTTTTGCCGAGGGTATCCGTGCGGTTGGAGGCCACAATGTGATCGTTCTCGTCCACAATGAGGGTTTCAAAGGATTCCTGGTTCAGGATGCTGTTAAGTTTGTCCGTATTTACGTTCACAACCAGAACCCCGGAGGTCCGCTGCTTAAAAAAATCAACCTTGCGGATCAGGCTGAGATAATTTTGGCCATCACGGGTATCGAGAATATAATTCCAGCAGACGAGCCCCTTCTGGGCCATCGCGATTTGGTACCAGGGCTCCTGTGTGACCTGCTCATCCGCCTGTAGAAACTCCCAGTTGTCCAGAACCGTCGGGTTATCGATATACAGGCGGATACTGGAGATTTCACGGTACAGCCGGACGAATTCACGAAAATCGGGGTAGTTCCAGTAGGCTTGCACCACATCGTATACTGACACGTACCGGTGGTTGGCGGCCTCCTCCAAGCGGCTGTCATTGGACAGACGGTAAGCGATGTCGAGGGGGACATTCAGCATTTCGCCGGTCCGTTTCTTCACCCGGTCTACATTGGCTGTAATCTGTTTCAGGGCATTGCCCATCGCCATATTCCGCAGCTCACTCGTCAGGAACACCCCCACAATCAATACCGGAACCAGCGCGACACAGCCAAAGGACAAGAATAGCTTGGTTCTGAGCCGCAAATTGTTCATCAGGGTAATGATACGGGCATACAAGAAAATAACACCTCCATCTTTATGGTTGATAACGCTTACACGAAAGTATAACGTGAAATGCAATCCCAATATATGTAACCATTTATGCATTTATTGTCCTTAGTTATGATCTTTATGTAAAAAAACAGGACAACGGGTCTCATTTCCCGTTGTCCTGTTTCTAGCTGTGTTGCAGAACGCTTTCCAACTGTACAAATTTTCTGAATATGGCTTAGTTGCTGCGCTGCAGGCTTTGACCATTCGTGGCGATGACATCTTTATACCAGTGGAAGGATTTCTTGCGGTATCGCTCCAAGGTGCCTGAGCCATCATCGTGACGGTCAACAAATATGAACCCGTATCGCTTGCTCATCTGGGCTGTAGAGGCGCTGACCAGGTCAATGCAGCCCCACGATGTATATCCCATGACTTCAATGCCATCTTCAATGGCTTCACCTACCTGAACCAGGTGATCGTTCAAATATTGAATCCGGTAATCATCCTCGACCGTCGGTAGGCCATCTTCACCCGTAACCAGCTTGTCCACGGCGCCCAGTCCATTCTCTACAACAAACAACGGCTTCTGATACCGGTCATGGAACATATTCATGACATAGCGCAGGCCCTGCGGATCAATCTGCCAGCCCCATTCACTGGCCTTCAGATATGGATTGGCCACACCGCTGAACAGATTGCCTTCCAATTCCGCACGTTTGCTGCTATCCGCTGTTTCACAGAGGCTCACATAATAGCTGAAGGAGATGAAATCCACCGTGTGCTTCAGAATATCAGCATCTCCCGGCTCCATATGAATCTCAATGCCATTCTCTCTGAAGAAACGTTTCATGTAGCCTGGATAGATGCCTCGTGCATGTACATCGGCAAAGAAATAGTTCTTGTGCTCGGCTTCCATGACTGCAATCACATCATCCGGATTCGGTGTAAGCGGATAGGTCGGCATACTCAGCACCATACAGCCGATTTTGGCCTCGGGATTAATCTCATGACCCATCTTTACCGCCAGGGCGCTGGCAACGAATTCGTGATGTATAGCCTGGTAGAGGTCCTGCTTGCTAAGCTCCTTCTTCGGAGTATAGATCCCGCCGCTCATGAACGGCTCTTCCAGAATCGAGTTGATTTCGTTGAAGGTCAGCCAATACTTCACTTTATCCTTGTAACGGGTGAACACTGTTCTTGCATAACGCTCATAAAATCCCACCAGCTTGCGGTTGACCCAGCCGTCATATTGCTTAGACAAATGCAGAGGTGTTTCATAATGGGAGAGGGTGACCAGTGGTTCAATGCCGTATTTATGGAGTTCGTCGAACAGGTCGTCATAGAACTGCAGCCCCTGTTCATTCGGCTCGGTTTCATCGCCATTCGGAAAGATCCGTGACCAGGCAATGGAGGTGCGGAACACCTTGAAGCCCATTTCGGCAAAGAGCCGGATGTCTTCCTTATACCGGTGGTAGAAATCTATGCCGGTGAGCTTCAGATTATCTTCGGTAGGCACCTCGGTAACCGGGCCTTTGATGCCTTGCGGAGCCACATCCTGGGTGGACCAGCCTTTGCCGTCTTCTTGATAAGCACCTTCACACTGGTTCGCGGCTACGGAGCCGCCCCACAGAAATCCGTCCGGAAATTGTACACTCATTTGAGATCCCGCCTTTGATAGGGTATTGGATGATTTATGGTAAGCTAATATTGTTTCCTTCAGGTTGAATGCTAACCGTTGTAACGCGTTACATGTCAAGTGTTATTTTGAAAAGATTATGGGTGTAAGGAGATAGATCATGTCGAATCTGGATCAAATTGCGAAGCTGGCAGGCTTCTCCAAAGCAACAGTCTCCAGGGTTCTGAATAACTCCCCTCATGTCAGTCCGGAGACAAGGGATACCATTCTGGCCATTATGAAGCAGCTGGATTACGTTCCAAACGGCAATGCCGTCTCCTTGTCGAAAGGGCGAACCCTGCAGATCGGCATGTGTGCGGAGGGGATCAACGAAGCGATGCTGCCTTTTCTGAACAGCTTTGTGGAGACGGCCAGCCAGAACGGGTATCAGACCATTATCTATACCTCGGGCGGAGATGCGAAGCAAGAACTGAAGGCCTTTGAGGAACTGCGGAGAAAAAGAGTGGATGCGCTGGTCATTATTACTTGTGTCAACGATCATGCCCTGTTAGGCTCTTATTGCAAATACGGCCCGATTGTCTCCTGGCAGCGGATGGAGCTTCCGGAGATCCGCTCGGTCGCCATGAACCAATATGACGGGTACAAGCTGGGTGTGGAGCATGTCATTGAACAAGGGTGCACCCGTATTGCTAACGTGCTTGGCCGGCCTAGCAGCATGAATACGCTCAGCCGGCTTGCGGCGTATGAGGAGATGATGAAGAAGCACCATCTTCCTATACGGCACGAATGGTCGCTTACCGGCATCTATTCGATCCGCGATGGAGAGCGGGTGGTCCGGGAATTGCTGCTTGGCGGCGGAGAACATCCGGATGCCGTGCTGTGCGCCAATGATCTGGTGGCGGCCGGGCTCTTGAATGAAGCGCGCAGGCAGCGGATCAGGGTCCCGGAAGACTTGGCGATTGTCGGCTTTGACAATACGGAGCTCGCGCATACGCTGGGGATCACCTCTATTGACAACCCGATTGCCGCCCAGGCGCAGAACGCCTTTTATCTGCTGCTGGGGAAGCTGAACCAAGCAGAGTCCGTGCAGCAGAAGCTGCAGTTCAGTCTGGTCAAGCGGGTGACTACCTGAGTTTGATCGTGGGGTTGCTGCGGGGCGGGTTCTTTTATAATTCCCAAAGATGAGATGGGCCATTTTAACGGTCTGCCTCATCTTTCTTTTTATTTCTTTACGAGGAAACTATGCCATGACAAAAATTCGGGGATGAGTTGGAGGTTCCAGAGGATAAGTTGTAGGCGTTGCAAGAGCAATCGGGCCCGTCTGCAGAATGAAGCGGACAGGGAAGATGTTATTTTGCGGAAAATTCACCTTCTCCGATTGATCTGCTGATCCGTCCCCATATCGGATCTCCTGTCCACATCATCGCAGATTTATAAGGTATGGACCACGTAAAGTGCTCACAGAGGAGTCGCGGGGGCCGTTTGCTCTTAACAACCCTGCCCTATCAGCCCCAAGGAATCCCAGCGTTGCTGAAGATTTGTTTCAATTGCCGTTCTTTCGCTTCGTTCCATGGGGTTGCCGGGGAATGGCTGAAGACAGGAACCGGAACACCCGAGAGACGCACTGCTTCTTTGATTGACGGGATAAAGGGATCATCCAGCGTATACAGCGGCGGAATCTGAATCACTCTCCGGTGGTATTCAAGCACCGCTGACAAATCATTATTCTGAAAGCTCTTATATAAGCCCAGCATAAGCTGCGGAGCAAAATTGGCACTGGCTGCAATCGCCCCGGCTCCGCCTGCTGCAAGGGTCGGCAGCAAATATTCATCAAAGCCGCAGAACACAGCAAATGCCGGATTCACTTCCTTAACCTGCAGAATCATCTGCCGGATATGGCTTAGCTGGTCCACCGTTTCCTTGATGCCAACCACCTGGGAGTATCGGGCTGCAAGTTGGCTGACAAAGGCAGGACTCAAATCCTGGCCGGTAAGGGCCGGGAAATTGTACAGCATCAGAGGCAGCCCGGAGGCTTCGGCAATAGAGGCATAATGTGTAAACAAACTTTGCCCGCTTAGCTTACAGTAGTAAGGATTGATAACGACAACGCCGGTAGCCCCGCTGCGGTCAGCATGCCGGGTGAGGCGGATGGCTTCGGAGGTCGTATTGCTGCCTGTTCCAATCCAGACCGGGAGGCGGCCTGCCGTATAGTCAATGCAAAACTCCGCAATCTCCTCCCGTTCCCCCGCATCAAATTGGTTGAACTCTCCGGCGGTTCCCAGGAAGAAAAAGCCATGAACACCTTTGTCGATCAAGCTGTCGATCAAAAGCTGCATTCCAGAACGGTCAAATTTCTGCTTTTCATTCAATATGGTGGGAACAGGGGGGATAATGCCTGCATTTGCATGAATAATATTCATTTTATTTCGCCTCCAGGTTTGATAATATAAACACAAGGTTATTATATTGAACCTGATGGGGTTTATCAATTATTGTTTTATAGAGAGGGGATGGATGGGTTGGAGCGTAAATATTGGGTTCCTGCTTTGGAACGGGCCGATTTGATTCTGAATGCGATTTCCCTGAAGCCGGGGGAATGTAAAATGACCGATCTGTGCGATGCAACGGGCATCAATAAAAGCTCGATGTTTTCCTTGCTGCGGACGATGGAAGTTCTGAAATGGGTGAAACGGGATGAGAAGGAAGCCTATGCGCTCGGGGAAGGGGTCGCGTATCTCAATACAGTGTTCAATGAGTCGCATAAGCAGAATTACAACCTGGTGGAGCATTTTCTGAAGGCTTCCTCAGAGAGTGTTAAGGCTGTTGGCGAAACCTTTCAGCTGTCGGTACTGGACCGGAGTGAGATTATCTATCTGGCCAAGCAGGAAGGGCCATCGCTGGTGAAGCTGGAGTCTAGCCCGGGGATGAGGTTTCCCGCTCATGCGACAGCAATGGGGAAAATGATGCTTGCGCTGCTGCCGCCGGATGAGTTAGACAAGCGGTACCCCGACAAGATCTTATCTCAGGTCACGCCACAGACCTTGACAGACTGGAATGAATTTACGGGGGAATTGGTCGAAATCCGCAGCAGCGGTTATTCCGTAGATCAGGAAGAGATTATTCAAGGGATCTGCTGTGTGGCTGCGCCTATCCTCGATGCTTCCGGGAATGCGGCAGCAGCAGTAAGCGCCTCCATGCTGCGACATGCGTATGCCGATAAACAGGAAGCTGTCACTGAAGCGGTTATCCTTTTGGCAAAGAAGCTGTCTTTATCTTAATGCCGGACATCCAAACAAGAAGAAAGAAGGGTTCAGAATGGAAATAAGCCTGGAAGACATCATGTGTGAGGCACCGGAACAGTCAGCACCTGTACATACAGCTGCGGCAGGGCCGCTAGGCAGACTCCCTATAACGGGTGACATGCTGCGAAGTGCCCCAAGCGGTGAAATATTCGGAATGACCCAGAATTCGGGCATGGGCTGGAATCCGCTCCACTTGAATCGGCCTCAATATCTCATCCTGGGCACGATGGGGGGGATTCGGCGCGAGGATGGCAGTCCGCTGGCTCTTGGCTACCATACCGGGCACTGGGAAATTGGCCTGATGATGGAGGAAGTCGCACATGAGATTACTGCACATCAGGGGATTCCGTTTGCGGGCTATGTCAGCGATCCCTGCGACGGCCGTTCCCAGGGAACGTCGGGCATGTTCGATTCCCTGCCGTACCGGAACGATGCGGCGATGGTGCTGCGCCGGTTGATCCGTTCTTTGCCTACACGAAAAGGGGTACTGGGGGTAGCTACCTGCGATAAAGGGTTACCTGCGATGATGCTTGCGCTGGCAGGCATGCGGGATCTTCCCGGAATAATTGTACCCGGGGGAGTCTCTTTGCCTCCTGTTCAAGGAGAGGATGCCGGTAAAGTGCAAAGCATCGGGGCCAGATTCAGCAATGGAGAGCTATCCCTGGAAGAGGCAGCGGACCTCGGATGCAGAGCCTGCGCAACACCCGGCGGCGGATGCCAATTTCTGGGGACTGCCGCGACGGCCCAGGTAATTGCCGAGGCGCTCGGCATGTCGGTTCCCCATTCTGCGCTGGCCCCCTCGGGGCAGCCTGTGTGGAAGAATATGGGGCGCCAGTCTGCCCGTGCGCTTTTGCATATGGAGCATAGCGGTATGGTCATGAAGGATATTCTGACAGACCAGGCGATCAGCAATGCCATGGTGGTTCACGCGGCGTTCGGAGGGTCCACCAATCTGCTGCTCCATTTGCCTGCCATCGCCCATGCCGCCGGGCTGCGCGTTCCAACCGTTGAAGATTGGAATGAAGTCAACCGAAAGACCCCGCGCCTGGTCAGTGTGCTGCCGAACGGACCTGTTCCGCATCCGACGATCCGCGTGTTTCTTGCGGGAGGTGTTCCTGAAGTGCTGCTCCATCTGCGCCGGCTGGGACTGATTGACGATTCGGTTCGGACGGTAACAGGAAGGACGCTTGGAGAAAATCTGGACTGGTGGGAAACCTCGCAGAGACGGCAGGATATGCGAAGCCGTTTGAGAGAGGCGGATGGCATTGATCCGGATACTGTTATTATGAGTCCCCGGGAGGCTGCACGGCAGGGACTTGCCTCCACAATGACTTTTCCGACAGGTAATCTGGCTCCAGAAGGCTCGGTCATCAAATCGGCAGCCATTGATCCCTTGGTTCTGAACAGTGAAGGCGTATACAGGCATGTGGGGAGAGTTAAGGTCTTTACTGCGGAAAGGGACGCGATTAAGAGCATCAAGGACGGACTCATCCAAGCCGGGGATATTCTTGCCGTCATTGGCCGCGGACCCAGTGGAACCGGAATGGAGGAGACCTACCAATTGACATCCGCACTGAAGCACTTGCCCTTTGGCAAGTACGTTACACTGATCACCGACGCCCGCTTTTCCGGTGTGTCCACGGGGGCCTGCATCGGACATATCGGTCCGGAAGCGCTGGCGGGAGGACCGCTTGGCAGACTCCGGGATGGCGACTGGGTAGAGGTCATTATCGATACAGTCAAGCTTGAAGGAAGTGTGAATCTGGTAGGGGATGGCGAACAGCCGGGCTCACCGGAAGAAGGAGTGGAGATTCTGGCCTCCCGGACCGCCCATCCGTTCCTTGCTGTCGATCCGGGGTTGCCGGACGATACCAGACTGTGGGCAGCGCTGCAGGCCGCCAGTGGCGGAACCTGGCAAGGCTGCGTGTATGATACCGACAAAATCATTGCCGCGCTCGAAGCAGGCCGGCAGGCATTGGGGTGGAAATGATGAGCAGAAATCTGATTCAGAATCCGATTCTCCGCGGGTTTCATCCAGACCCGTCCGTCTGCAGAGCCGGGGAGGATTATTATATTGCCACTTCTACATTTGAATGGTTTCCCGGTGTCCGAATCCACCATTCCCGTGATCTGGTGAATTGGCGGGTGCTCACGCATGCGCTGACCCGCAAATCGCAGCTGGATATGGAAGGAGACCTGGACTCTGGCGGAGTATGGGCACCGTGTCTCAGCTACGACAATGGAATCTTTTATCTGATATATACCGACGTCAAGAGCAGACAGGGAGCCTTCAAGGATACTCCCAATTATCTGGTTACCGCCCCGGATATCGAAGGTCCCTGGTCTGAGCCGGTCTATCTGAACAGCAGCGGCTTTGATCCGTCCCTGTTCCATGATACGGACGGGCGTAAATGGCTGGTCAATATGCTGTGGGATCACCGGACGCACAAGAACAGCTTTGCCGGAATTGTTCTACAGGAGTATTCGACAGCGCTGAAACGGCTGATCGGGCCGGTAATTCCTATCTATAAGGGTACAGAGCTCGGGTTGACGGAAGGCCCTCATTTGTACCGGAAAGACGGCTGGTATTACCTGATTACGGCTGAGGGGGGCACTCAGTATAACCATGCTGTCACAGTTGCCCGGTCACGGAATATGGAAGGACCCTATGAAACCGATCCCCGCAATCCGGTGTTGACTTCAGCAGGCAACAGGGACCTGGAGCTTCAAAAGGCAGGGCATGCCTGTCTGGTCCATACGCATACAGATGAATGGTATATGGTTCACTTGTGCGGCCGTCCGGTGAAGGAGAAGTACTGCAATTTGGGCCGGGAGACAGCGATTCAACGCTGTATCTTCACAGAAGATGAATGGCTGGCCCTTGCGGATGGAACGAACCAGCCCTCCCTTACAGTGGAAGGCCCGGATATTCCGGCTCAGCCCTTTCCGTCACCTGCGGAGAGAGATGATTTTGACAAGCCGGTGCTGGATATCCGCTGGAGCACCTTGCGTGTTCCTGCCGATGAATCCTGGCTTTCGCTCAGGGAACGGCCAGGGTTTCTACGCTTGTTGGGAAGAGAGTCCATGAGCTCCCTGCACCGCCAGAGTCTGGTTGCCATGCGCCAGCAGGCTTTTTGCTGCAGTGCTGAAACCGGGATGGAATTCGAACCGGAGCATTTCCAGCAGATGGCCGGTCTGATCATCTACTATGATACGAAGGATTACGTGTATTTACGGATTACCCATGATGAGGAACTGGGCAAGTGTCTGGGCATCGTCCGATCTATGGACGGCGTTTTTGATGATTCTGTTTGTGCGCAGATTCCTTTGCTGCCTGGAGCAAGCTGCCGGCTGAAGGTAATCATCCTACGGGAGTCCGCTCAGTTTTATTACAGTGCAGGCAATACAAGCTGGGAGAAAATCGGCCCAAGCCTGGATCTATGTCATTTGTCCGATGATTTCCCGGCGTATATCAGGTTTACGGGAACTTTTATCGGAATGTGCGTTCAAGACCTCAGCGGAACCTTTCAAGCTGCGGATTTTGATTATTTTGAGTACAAGGAGATTTCAGGGGATTAAGTGTCCTTCCCGCCAGCCGTTATTTTGCCGCAATTATTTACTCTTCCCTGTACTCCCGCGGCGATTTGCCGTACCAGCGTTTGAACTGGCGGCTGAAGTGGGCAATGTCGCGGTAACCCAGCAGGCCTGAGATTTGGCTCACGGACAAGCTTGAATCATCAAGGAGCACCTTGGCCTCGTGAAGCATTTGTTCGGACAGAAATTCTCTGGGCGACACCCCGAACACCTGCCGGAATACCCGGTAGCAGTGGGAGGCGCTGATCCCCAGCTCTGCAGCAATATCATCTATACCGTAATGGCTGTCGTAAGGCAGCTCCAGTTGAAATTGCTGATAGACCAGTCCCTGCAGGCGGCTGCGGATCTGGTGGGCAAGCTCCACCTTTTCATAAGTGCCCGAAGCGGGTAAATTGGCCTCGATGGAGAAGGCCTCCCACAGCTGACCGAACAGCTCAAACACCGCAGACTGCAGCCTCATCCGCTGGGACATCGTGATGTCTCCGGAGATGGTACCTGAGATCTCTACCAGCCTGGTGAAGACGGGACCCAATTTATGGGCGATGGTGCTTCCGGATTCGAAGAGAACATGGTCAAGCCGGCTTAACAGTGAGATCAGAATCTTGTCGTCGATATCAAAATGAATGCAAAAATAAGTAAAGGGTTTGCCATTGCCGCTTTTGCTGGAGTGGGAGTCGCCCGGTCTTAATAAGACCAGATCTCCGGCCTTCTGCGTATAGCTATGATTGTTGACGACAAGCAACTGCTCTCCTTCGAGTACATAATTAAATTCGTATTGCGGATGCGCATGAACGGGATAAGCCCACTCGCCGCGCACCTTCCGTAGGTGCATTCCGAATAAATTCAGTGTTGTCTTCACATCGGGTATGATCGTTTCGCTGATGCTGTGCCCGAGTACAGGCGGAATAAAGGCTGAAACCATGGAGTCTCCCCTTTCAAAACTATATATTTGAACAAAAGTGTATCTATTAGTATAGCAGGCCTCCAGCTTGATTTGGGTAAATATTTGCTTGATTTGACAATGTTCTCACCCCGGAGGGCCATGTTAGGATGAACCTATACAATGGAAGCAAGCAGATATGAAACTGAAGATCCAGAAAGGAGTCTTTATGACGAAAACTAATGTATTCTATAATGTTCAGCACTCTCCGATTGGGGCCTTTGCGAGTTTCACTTTGGGGTTCAAGGGGAAGAATGGGGGACTTGGACTGGAGCTGGGCAAGCCGGCGGACCAGAATGTGTATGTTGGATTCCAGTCCGGAGATGGCGAAACCTATGAAGTCCTGCCCTTTTTCGAGCATGTGGAGGATGCAGGCGCCAGATATGATATCGAAAAGGCCGACGAAACCGCCAAGGAATTGCAGGAGGTGTTCCCTGCTCCGCCGGGAGGAAATGATAAGGATAAACCTAGCGGCTGGTATCAGCCGTCCCCGATTGTTTTGAAAGCGTTTGAAGACCAGGCGATAACCCGATCCTTGCGTTCAGCAACAGACACCTGGAAGGCGGGGGATCTGACTTTTACCATCTACTCGCCTGTCCGCTCCGTTCCGGATCCGGCTTCCGCTGATGCGGAGGAACTGAAAGCAGCCATTCTTCCGGCCGTTTTCGCTGAACTGACACTGGATAATACCCAAGGAACCTTTGCGAGAAAAGGATTCTTCGGTTACGAAGGCAGCGATCCCTACAACTCCATGCGCAGGCTCAGTGACACCAGCGGCGGGGAATTCGAAGGCATCGGCCAAGGCCGGCTGACAGCCATTGCCTGTAAGGATGCAGGGGTGCAGACTGCCCTCGGGTTCACCATGGAGAAAATACTTGAAGCCAAGCTGGAGCATAACCTTGCTTTTGGGCTCGGTGGAACCGGTGCGGTTATGATGGAGGTTCCTGCGGGTGAGAAGCGGACGTACCGCTTTGCTATCTGCTTTTACCGGGGCGGGCTGGTTACAACAGGAATAGATGCCAGCTATGCGTATACCCGTTATTTTAGAAATATTGAAGCTGTTGCAGGGTACGCCCTGGAGCATTTTGACGAGTTGATCGATTCCTGTGAATCCGGCAATGACTGGATCGGTTCTGCCCGGCTTACCGAAGACCAGTCCTTCATGCTCGCGCATGCGATTCACAGCTATTATGGCAGCACCCAGCTGCTGGAAGCAGACGGGAAGCCCATTTGGATCGTGAACGAAGGCGAATACCGGATGATGAACACACTGGATCTGACGGCGGATCAGCTGTTTTTTGAACTGGTTATGAATCCCTGGACGGTCAGAAATGAACTGGAATTGTTCGTGGAGCGCTACAGCTATAAGGATAAGGTTGTATTTCCTGGCGGAACCGAGGAATATCCGGGAGGCATCACCTTTACCCACGATGTCGGCGTAGCCAACGTATTCTCGCGGCCGCAGTATTCTGCTTATGAGATGGCAGGGCTGGATGACTGCTTCTCGTATATGAGCCATGAAGAGCTGGTTAACTGGCTGTGCTCGGCGCTGGTCTATATCGAACAGACCCAGGACCGCGAATTCATCGGCGGTATGCTGCCGACGCTTCGTGCCTGCTTCGAGAGCATGCTGAACCGTGACCATCCCGAGAGTCATTTGCGAAATGGCTTGATGGGTCTGGACAGCAACCGCACACAGGGCGGGGCTGAAATTACTACTTACGACAGTCTGGATACCTCACTGGGTCAATCGCGCAATAATATTTATATGGCAGGCAAGTGCTGGGCGGCTTACGTGGCACTGGAGAAGTTTTTCAAGCAAGAGGGATGGGCTGAACTGTCGGCTTCAGCCGGACAGCAGGCGGACAAATGCGCTGCTTCCATAGCTTCCAAGCTGAACAGTGAGGGGTACATTCCAGCCATCATCAATGAGGACAACGAGTCCTGTATTATTCCGGCAATCGAAGGACTGGTGTTCCCTCTGTTCACAGGCTGTGAAGAAGCGCTTGACCGGAATGGCCGATTTGCCGGCTATCTGAATGCGCTGAACACTCACTTGAGCAACGTGCTGGTTCCCGGAGTCTGCCTTTTCGAGGATGGCGGCTGGAAGCTGTCTTCGACCAGCAATAATTCCTGGCTCAGCAAAATCTATCTCTCCCAGTTCATTGCCCGCGAGATTCTGGATGTGCCTTGGGACGCACGCGGCCTTGCAGCAGATGCGGCACATGTCCGCTGGCTGCTCCATCCGGAGCTGTCTTACTGGTGCTGGAGTGATCAGATTCTCTCCGGCCTTATCGGCGGCAGCAAATATTATCCGCGGGGTGTTACGGCCATTCTGTGGCTGCTTGAAGGCACAGGCAACCGGTCGCTGACCAAGATCAAAGAGAAACCCTTTGCATGAGTCATTCCAAGGCTATTCATAATAGAATCGCTGACGGTGGTTATGCTGCATGGTTAAGCTATCCTTCTTTGCCGTCCGGGCGCCTCCAGGATCAATATGTGAAATGGTGCGGGGCAGTACAGGCAACCGATGAGGACGATACGGTTCAGGCTGCCCTCCGGGAATGGCAAAGAGGCATTGAATCCATGCTTGGCATACAGGCAGTGAAAGTGAGAGAACAGGCTCCAACGGGTTTATCTGTAGTATTCGGAACCTTCCAGGGCGGGAATCCGCTGATCGGCAGCGTGTTCGGGGAAGAAACGGTCCGGATTGTAGGTCCGGAGGGTTTTGCGATCCGCACCAGCCAAGAACAAGGCTGTATTGCTATTGGAGCCGTATCACCGGCAGGTGTACTCTACGGAGTATTTCATCTGCTGCGGCTGATCGGCAACCTGGAGGAAATCGAAGGGCTGGACGAAGTTATTATCCCGGTGAATGGGCTGCGGATGATCAATCATTGGGATAATTTTGACGGAAGCGTGGAGCGGGGATATGCGGGCAGATCCTTTTTTTATGATAACAACCATTTTACAAACGATGTGGAGAGAATCCGTGATTATGCGCGGCTGATGTCCTCTGCAGGGATCAATGCTATTGCCATCAACAATGTGAATGTCCATGCGCTTGAAACGCTGTTCATCTCCAAGTATCTGCCCGAGGTTGCAAGCATTGCCGATCAGTTCAGGGTATATGGTATCAAGCTGTTCCTGAGCGTGAACTTTGCTGGTCCGATGCATGAAGGGGAAGTGTGCACCGCTGATCCGCTGGACCTTGGAGTACGCAAGTGGTGGCAAGACACAGCAGCCGGGGTGTATGCGGCGATTCCCGATTTTGGCGGATTTGTGGTGAAGGCCGATTCCGAAAACCGTCCGGGGCCGTTCACCTATGGCCGGGACCATGCCGATGGCGCCAACATGCTGGCTGAAGCGCTGGAACCGTTTGGCGGAATTGTCATCTGGCGCTGCTTCGTATACAACTGCAAGCAGGACTGGCGTGACCGCAAGACGGACCGGGCCAGAGCGGCCTATGACCATTTCAAACCACTTGACGGCAAATTTAAGGATAACGTCATTCTGCAGATCAAGAACGGTCCGATGGATTTCCAGGTCAGAGAGCCGGTATCCCCATTGTTTGGGGCACTTGAGCGGACAAACCAGGTCATCGAATTTCAGATTGCCCAGGAATATACAGGACAGCAGCGCCATGTCTGTTATCTGGTTCCGCAGTGGAAAGAGGTCCTGGAATTCAACACCTATGCCCAAGGAGCGGCGTCTCCGGTGAAGCATATCGTGGACGGATCGTTGTGGGGCAACCGTCATAGCGGAATAGCAGCGGTGTCCAATGTAGGCAATGACCGGAACTGGACCGGCCACCTGCTGGCTCAGGCGAATCTGTACGGATACGGCCGTCTGGCCTGGAATCCGGAGCTGACGGCAGAGGAAATCGCCAGTGAATGGATCTCCCTGACCTTCGGTACAGATCCGGACGTTTCAAGTGTGGTCAGCCGGATATTGCTGGATTCGCTGGAAATCTATGAATCCTATACGGCACCGCTTGGCGTAGGCTGGATGATTAATCCCGAACATCATTACGGGCCGAATGTGGACGGCTATGAATATTCGCAGTGGGGCACCTATCATTATGCGGACCACCAAGGGATCGGTGTAGACCGTACCGTGAAGACCGGAACGGGCTACAGCGCCCAATATATAGGCCTGAATAGCGAACGTTATGATTCTCTGGAGACATGCCCGGACGAATTGCTGCTGTTCTTCCACCATGTTCCGTATACCCATGTGCTGCATTCCGGCAAAACCGTGATTCAGCATATCTACGATACCCACTTCGAAGGGGCGGAACGTGCGGCAGAGCTGCTGGCTTCCTGGAGCAGCCTGAAAGGAACTGTCCGGGAGGATTTGTACATGCAAGTGGAGGAACGTCTGAGGGGGCAGGCCAGTCATGCCAAGGAATGGCGTGACCAGATCAGTACGTATTTCTACCGCAAGAGCGGTATTGAGGATACCGGCAAACGCACTATTTACTGAGAGGGGAGCAGGGACATGAATACTGATACTCGGGTCACAGTAGACGATAAGCCTCCATTGATGAAGGCGTAACTTAACCTTGAAAGAGATTCGACATCGAATAGAATCAGTATCAGTATCTTCATAGACCCGCTTGCTTCCACCCATTATTTTCAGGTCCAACTTATACAGGAGGGAATATGACACTTACCTTCGGACACATCATCGATCACTTAACCAAAGGAATCACCAGGCTTGAACAGACCGTAGACAAGCTGGAGCCGGGAGACCCGGAGACTGGCGTGCAGGGAATCGTTACGGCCTTTTCCGCCTCCCAGTCTGTCATTGAACAGGCAATTGCGCTGGGAGCGAACCTGATCATCACGCACGAAGGCGTATTTTACAGCCACCAGCCTCACGCAGACGAACTGGAACAGGACCCTGTCTATCAACAAAAAGCCGAGCTTATCGCCTGTTCAAACCTCGGAATTTACCGGTTTCATGATTACCTGCACCGATATACACCGGACGGGATCGTGGAAGGGCTTATCCGGGAGCTGGGTTGGCAGACATATGTTACCGAGCACCGGCCGTCTGTATCTATTTTGACCATCCCGGTTATGAAGGCTGAAGAAATTGCGGAATATTTGAAAAAGCAGCTGCAAATCCCCTATGTGCGTGTTGCAGGCAATCTGACTGCTTCATGCGTGAAAGTGGGTATTCTGGTCGGCTATCGAGGGGGCGGCTCCTCGGCAATCCCATTATTTGATCAAGAATCTCTGGATTTGATCATCGCCGGGGAAGGACCGGAATGGGAGACGCCGGAGTATATAAGAGACGCTGCCCGTCAGGGACGGGACAAGGCACTGATTATGCTGGGTCACGCGGAGAGCGAGGCGCCCGGCATGAAATATCTGGCAGAGCAGCTGTCAGCAGAGTTTCCGGATGTGCCGGTACATTTCGTGAAAGATCAGCCGGCATTCCGTGTAATGTAATTGTTTAAAAAGAGTGTTATGGCAGAGCATTGAAAGGCTGGCCGATGTCATTCTCTTAAACCATGCACAGGAGGAACTTTATCCATGAGCATCAAAAGAAAACTGAACGGAGGCTGGCATTTCACCAAGCAGCCGCTCGGTTCAGAGCTTGCTAACGTGCTTGCGGACGCGGACTGGATGCCGGTAACGCTGCCTCACGATTGGCTGATTTACAACACGCATGCGCTTTATGAAGACGGTGAGGGCTGGTACCGAACCACCCTCAGCTTGGCCGAAGTGCCTGCTCATCAGCTGTGGTCCCTGCGATTTGAAGGCGTATACATGAATTCTACCCTGTACGTCAACGGACATGTGGCTGGTAAATGGAAGTATGGATATTCTACCTTCGAATTCGATATTACTCCTTACCTGTCCGGTGGAGACAATACGATTGTTATGCGTGTGATTCATGAATCTCCGAATTCACGCTGGTACTCGGGTGCCGGAATTTACCGCTCAGTGTGGCTTAAAATAACCCCAAAGACGCATATTGCACCGGATGGTATATATATTGCAGCCCGGCGGACGGATAGCGGGTCCTGGACCGTGGATGTGGACTGTGAACTGCAGGTAGAGGAAGGACGGGGTACGACTGGACTGAAACTCCGTCATACGGTTATGGATGCATGTGGAACAGTGATCAGGCAGGAGGAATCTGCCGTTCCTGCCCAGGAGAGAGATCAGAAGGTACATGCCCTCAGCCGCCTGACTATCGAACAGCCCTTGCTCTGGGATATTGGAAGTCCCCACCTCTATACCCTCCGTACGGAGCTGTTGGATCAGGACGGGATCATGGAAGTGGAAGAACAGGCTTTTGGATTCCGTACGGTGGAACTAGATAGTCAAAAGGGATTTTTCTTGAACGGACGATACGTTAAAATATACGGCGTGTGCCAGCATCATGATCTTGGCTGCCTGGGGGCAGCCGTGAATAAGACGGCTCTGCGGCGGCAGTTCGTGCTGCTGCAGGAGATGGGTGTGAATGCCATCCGGACAGCACATAACATGCCTGCCGTGGAACTGATGGAACTGGCTGACGAGATGGGTATGCTCATCGTCTCGGATGCTTTTGACATGTGGGAGCGATGTAAGACTCCTTATGACTATGCCCGGTTCTTCCCGGAGTGGTGGAAGAAGGATATCGCCAGCTGGGTACGCCGGGACCGCAACCATCCGAGCCGATCATGTGGAGCATCGGCAATGAAATCTACGATACCCACGCCGATGACCGCGGCCAGGAGCTGACACGGATGCTGCAGAATGAAGTGCTGGCCCATGATCCCCGGGGTAATGCCTTCGTTACAATTGGTTCGAATTACATGCCGTGGGACAACGCGCAAAAGTGCGCCGATATCGTCAAGGTGGCGGGTTACAACTACGGTGAGAAATATTATGACCGACAGCATGAGGAGCATCCAGACTGGTTCATCTATGGAAGTGAGACCTGCTCTACGGTCCAAAGCAGGGGGATCTATCATTTTCCGCTGGCCCAGCCGGTATTGGCAGATGACGATCTACAGTGCTCCTCCTTGGGCAACAGCTCCACCAGCTGGGGGGCCAAAAGCACAGAGTCCTGTATTACGTCAGACCGGGACGCTGCGTACTCTCTTGGACAATTTCTGTGGACCGGCTTTGACTATATAGGCGAGCCTACACCCTACTTCACTAAGAATTCTTACTTCGGCCAATTGGACACGGCGGGCTTTCCAAAGGACTCTTATTACATCTATAAGGCAGAATGGACCGATTACAGAACGGATCCGATGATTCATATCTTCCCTTACTGGGATTTCTCGGAGGGACAGCTCATTGATGTGCGGGTGTGCTCCAATGCCCCGCGGATTGAATTATTCTTCAATGACGTATCCAGGGGCACCTATGATATTGACCATGTTCATGGCCACAAGTTGCTGGGAGAATGGCGGCTGCCTTATTCAGAGGGGGTGCTCCGTGCTGTTGCCTATGATGAACAGGGAAATGTAGTGGCTTCGGAGCAAATTTTATCCTTCGGCAATGCTGCTTCTTTGGTGCTTACACCGGATAAGCATGAACTGACGGCAGACGGCCAGGATCTGATCTTCGTAACCATCACGGCGCAGGATTCGCAAGGACTCCAGGTGGAGAATGCCAACAACCGGGTTCACTTGAGCCTAGAAGGACCAGGACGGCTGATCGGACTAGATAATGGTGACAGCACCGATTACGATCCCTACAAAGGTACGAACCGCAGGATGTTCAGCGGCAAGCTGCTCGCTGTAATTGCCGGTACACTGGAGCCCGGCACAATCACTCTGCGGGCGACTTCACCGGAGATAGCTCCCGCAGAACTTATACTGCATTCAGGTGCTCCGGCACGAGGCACTTCAGGTGACGGTGAACTGTTCCTGTATGCGGACTGCCCTTTGGAAGGCAAGGGGGAATCTGCGGAGGTGGAGAGCAAGAAGGCTGCGGAAATTCCTGTGCGCAAGCTGGAAATTATCTGCCCTGAGGGCAATACTCTAACGCCGGAGCATTCCGCGCTCCCGGTGCGCGTGAAGCTCCATCCGGAGAATGCCACCTTCCAGGAGGTGGAGTGGCGGATTACGAATGCTGCAGGAATCGATGCGAATATCGCTTCGATTGAGGTGAAGGGGCATGAAGCCGTCATTACCGGTCTGGGGGATGGCGAAGTGTACATCCGTTGCGGGACAACGAATGGTGCTGACGGTATCCGGCTGTACAGCTTGGTGGAATTCAAGCTTGAAGGACTGGGGCAGGCCTGCCTGGACCCTTATGAATTTGTCTCCTCCGGCTATCACAGCATCGCCAGTACGAACCTGACCAACGGGAATGAACGGGGGGTTGCCACCGCGCGGGAAGGGGAGAGCCGGATCTGTTTCGAACGGATTGATTTCGGCGACTATGGAGCGGATGAAATCATCTTGCCTATCTTCTCCCTGGACGGTGGCGAGTACCCGATTGAAATATGGGAAGGCCTTCCCGGAGAGCCGGGTGCGAATCGGCTGTCCACGGTAATCTACCAAAAGCCTTCCCGCTGGAATGTATACCAGGAGGAAACCTACAAGCTGCCGAAACGTCTGACAGGAATCACCTCACTCTCTTTCGTCCTGCGGCAGAAGATCCACCTGAAAGGCTTCCAGTTTGTCCAGAAGCGTAAAGCTTATGAGCACCTGAGCGCGCTTGAGAACAGCCGGATTTACGGTGATACCTTCACCGTAACAGAGTCCGCCATTGAAGCCATCGGCAACAATGTGTCCCTCATTTATGAGGGGATGGACTTTGGTGTAAAGGGAAGCTCGCGGATTGTCATTTGCGGACGTTCCCCTCTGGAGAACAGCACGCTTCACCTGCTGTTCAGCGGTCCAGGTGGCGATTCCAAGCAGCTAGTGGAATTCGCCGGCAGCGGCAACTACACGGAGCGCGAATTTATTCTGGAACCGGTCAGCGGCCCACGGACCGTCACCCTCCTGTTCCTTCCAGGCAGCCAGTTCGACCTGAAGTGGTTTCGATTTTTGCCGGCTGGGCAGCTATCTCCTTAAAAGGGGGGGGCTGCTTTTTTGCGCTGGTGAGGGGATTAGGCAATCTCAATAGGGTGTTTGCCGGAAGTGAATCTAATGACAAGAAAGCCTCACGGTTGAAGGTGTGATTGATAATCTGCTGATATTAATTCGGAAAGATCCTACAGATCATGACTGGTTGGATAAACTTCCCAGTTGCATAAATGGTGTTTCCGATGAAAGTGGACCTGCGAAATACAAATATGGGACAAATATGGAAATGCTTAACCCCCACAAGAGTATAAAAAGTATACAAAATAAGGAGAATGGTTTGAAGATGTTCGAAAAGTTAAGCTTCTATCCCGGTAAAGTAATATACGAAGATTTTCATATCGATATTAACAAACCATTTGATTTTGAAGATGATGGATTAAAGGAAGATATGTTTAAAGTACAATACCCTGACAATTTCATCTTAGATATTGGATGGTATGATGGAATTAACAAATTTATTATTTATATTATTAAAGATTTTGATTGGGATAATCCAATTCAAAAAACTGAATGTGATTTAGTAGACCTTTATTACAAGACTGAAACCTTTGCAATTTATATTAGAGACCTGTTATCAAAGAAATAATCATTTTAAGGAATTTGCGTCGAAGAATTACTACTACCTGTATAATGGTCATGGTGATGTGGTCCAGATGGTCGATACCAGTGGAGCGATAGTGAAGTTTGACCGAATAGTAGACACGTTAAATCAGACATGGGAAGTCAATTGAAAATTGCAACTCAGAATGGTGCTTCATATGAGCTGCACTCTAACACTCCAATTCCAGAAGCTATAAAAGATAGGTTAATAACGAAGGGAATTAAATTTACTGAGTGGTAAATAAGAAGGAGGAGAACTTATGTCAATATCAGCCTCGATAAATATTTATTTAAGCGAGCGTAGTCGTACAAATTTATCAATAACTGATTTATTTCAGAACTTTGAAAACGAAGGTTGGAATTACATCAACAGAAATGGCGAGGTTACCATACTACCTTTGGGTGATGATGATGATTTCGAATGGACATCTACTACTCTCCATAGAGATGTCCTCTTTGATATTTTGAAAAAAAAGCGAGAACAGAGAGAAATCATTGGAATCGAGCTATTTCGGGTAGATTCTGAAGTCGGATGTGAGTTGCTAATATTTAACACAAACCAAATGATGTTTAGTTTATCCATAGCAAGAAAGAAAATCAAAGTAAAAGATGCTATCGACATTACTGATTTTAGTTGGTATCTGGATAGTATTTTTCCAGTTTTTAAAAATTTACAAATAGAACAAATAAGATGTGAACAATTGCTATAATGCGTTGATAAATTATTTTGGTTTATATGAATTTCGATAGCAAAAGACCGGAGTAGTGTGCATTTATAATGGTTGAAAGCGGCACTGACGGAAAACAATTCATCCCACCAGGTGGTCAAGTGAAGCACTTGGTAACGAGGCCGAAACGAATGGATTGTGTTAGGGGGAATAACTTTTATTCATTGGGCATCCGGAATTATCAGATATTTGGAGGTGATTCTCTTGGAGTACAGAAAACTTACCATTGATGAAATTTGCAGACTTGAAGGATTTCACGAAAAAATAGTAGTTGAGAAAAGCGTACCATTATCAGGATGGTTTGCAGGCATAATGGATATTAAGCTTAAAGATTTGTCTGATGGCTCAATTGCAAGATTAGTGAGGCAGAATTTCCACTTGAAATATGTGATTCCTGAGGCGATATTAAGATTGTCTTTGAACCCACTTGCCGGTAAACATTACGAAGGTGAACTTATTAATGCAATGAATTCAGTAAAAAATACATTTTGGGAAAACAACTCTAATGTATGTAATGATATAAAGAAACTATTAATGAAGATTGAAAATAAGGAAATTGACCTTCCAAAAGATTTTAATTGGTATACAGAAAAAGAAGAACAGGAATTTTATAAGGAATTACGAAAAATAATTTCAGTATTAAGTACTAATCTGACTAATTAAATATTTTGTACCACTCCTAGCTAGAGAGAAGCGGATAATTGTTTAAAGCTCCGCTTTATGGGGAGATTGATCATTTGAATGCTGCATGAAAAGGGGTGAGATTTTTTATGATTTATTTGAATGAAAAATCGGGGAGAAAAGACTGGTATTTTGAGGTGGACGATGAAGGTACCACATATAGACAGATTTTATTGGAGGAAGGAAAAGACAGTAAGAGTTCCAATCTGAAGAAATTTGAATTCTTCCTGTCAGAAAAAGAATTACCCTTAAATAATCCGGAATTAAAAAGAATTTCTAAGGAAACATTTGAAAAAGTGTGGAGTATTGTTAATAAAGATCAACTGACAAGATGGCGTGAACAAAAAGAACTACTTACGCTCGGAAGAAAGATAGTCGGCTATATTGAAGTTTTTTATCCTCAGGGAGTTATTGTTAGTATTCCCGATAATGATGCTTTGGGGGTCGCTGACTTTGAAGAATGTGCAGAAAACTCACAAAAACGCAATATGCATAAAGGATTGTTAGTAAACGCTGAAATCATTGGATATGATGAAATTAATTATTGGGTTATCTTGGGGGACCCAAAGGTTCTTGATTGATTGCAGGTGAGGAGTGTGAACACAATAAAGAAACGACTAAAGTATTATAGTGCAACTTATTTGATAGCTGTAATTAGTTCAATGCTTGGTACAGGAATCCCAGAATGGTCAGTATGATAAGCAGCGATTGGACAAGACAGACTAACGGTGGTTCGACACTCACAAGTAATGCGTCGCCAATGTGCAGTACAGCTACTTGGTGAATAATCAGGTGATATCGATTACGTATCCGGCTCTCACTGACGGCAGTATACTGAATACAGCATATACGTAATCCGAGAGGATGCGCGTTTTGTGCACACTTAACTACAACTCCACTAGATATAAGTAAAAGGAGAATATAAGCATGCCGATTTCAAAATATGAACCAAAATTCCCATCGGTAGAAGTGTTTCTGACAAGATTTTTTGATTTTGAAAGTGATATTCTGATCTTTGAATAAGAGACCCAAATCCCGATCCCAACAATCTCAATGGGTGATATTATAGAAATATTTGAAGATGACTATGTGGTTAAAGAAAGAAAATTTGCATTTAATGAAGATGCTTTTTTTACTATATATCGTATAGAAATGTTGGGGTTTTGAAGCACAACCTTTTCAATCGGGTACCTCTAACTCCTTCAAATACACCAGAGAAATATACGATGCCGAAACTGGATTGTACTATCTCAGTGCACGGTATTATGAGAGTATGGGACGGTTTTTAAATGAGGATACGTATGAAGGGCAGATTGATAATCCGCTGAGTTTGAATCTTTATACGTATGTTGGTAATAATCCATTAACACGCTTTGATCCAAGTGGGCATGATTGGTTAGATAAGTTGTCTGGATTTTTAAATGGCGGAGTAGACGCAGCTACTTTTGGAGGATGGACTGTAGTAACTAATTATCTAATTGGAGCAAACAATTCAAAGGACTACAAGCAAAGTTATAATAACACTCTTCAGTCTATATCAGACGCAGTAAACGCATTACCTCCAGCAGACGCAATAATGCTTGATTTTTATTTAAAAGGGGCTATGATGTCAGTTAAGGCATCAACTGTAAGTGGAGTTACTTTTGAAGGAACACTTTATCGTTCTGTGACTAAAGGTGCAAACCCATTAGAAATCCATCAAGGGAATATTGATACTAAGCATAGATACACTGGTAAAGGCACAGGGGGATTGTATTTCAGTACAGGAGAAAAAATAGTCGATGCTGAGCTAAACACGTGGGCAGTAGCGACGGAAGGAAGAGTAATGCATGCTTTTGATGTTAAAGTACACAACCTATTAGATTTATCCAATCCGGAGGTTAGAAAAGTGCTGGGTGTAACGTTGGATGACATTCTAAGTAATGACTATACAATTACTCAACAACTTGGTCAGACTGCTAAAAGTATGAACGATAACGGTATAATTGCACCTTCAGCAAGGGCTGATGGTGGATTGAATGTAATTCTATTTGACGCAACATCAATAAAATAACCAGAATTAATTGGAGGGCTAATAGTGGAACTAGACGTTTTTCTCAAAGGCTATAAAGAAGAGGATTGGAAAGATTACTTGGAGTTTTGTAGGGGAGCGAACGTCGATTATAAAACTCAATTGGGTGAAATCACCTTGCCAGAGGATATTGCAGTAGTACTATGCTATAGATTTGGTGAAAACGAAGCTACAAAATGGCTTCATAAACAAGTTCCAGCATTAGGAAATATACAGCCTAAAGAGTTATTAAGTAACGAACGAGGACAGAATATTTTGAGAGCGGTTCTAATGCGTTTGCCAGATTAATCGGCAGCCACATTAAATTCTAACCATTGTGAAGAAGAACGTTGCCACATCCGGGTATAAATCCATGTGGTTTTTCTTTATAAAAAATCAATTGATATTCTAAGCAAGGCAATATATAACCAAACTCATAAGACATACTAGGTATGGTAATTGAGATGATCGGATTACAATTTATAGCTGCAGAAGCAATCGGGATTTCTAAGCAAACATTTCAATACTGGATCAAAAAAGATGGAAGATCCCCCTGACTAGGCCCCAAATCCTGGGATAAAGCTTACTTTACGCCATGAAATAAAAATTCTTGATAGCCTGAATAGGTTGAAAACCACATGTACTCCATGTGGTTTTTCTATTAAATTGAAGAATCACATGTCTTTTCTGCCGGATTTAAAATTCTTGAAGAAATGAATGAAAAAGGGCTTATAAAAGAGGGGACTACAAATTAGAACAACGATCAATGGGTTTGAATCGGAAATTAGAATTTACATAAAGGATGGGAAACTTATAAATTTTGATATGTTTAAAGGACAATAGGGGGAGAAAAATTGAATGAATTTGAAAAAAAATATCTGAAGCAGTTCGGAATTATGAGATAGAGAAGGTTGAGGCAATCATTGAGCAGCAACTCTTAGCGTATCCTAATAACATCGATTTATTATTACGTCTAGCTGTCACTGTACTAACCGTTCCCTTAGTTGATTATCCTAAGAGCCTCGCTTGTATACATCGAATTTATGAACAGGATGAGAAGAATGGGGCAGCAACAATTTTGGAATGCTGTGTTCATTATTATCATTTGGCTGGAATTGATGAGGAGTTAGTTCGTAAGATTAATAATATTAATGCTACTAACACATATGTGAATTCCATAAAAGGGTTAATACTATCATGGCATTTCGCAGTCACGGATAAAGAAAAACAAGTTGAGATGCTAAGACAAGCCATTGCTCTTGATCCAAATAATGTTGAATCATATATACAATTAGGAAGGATTTTTATTGATCAGGGAAATGTTATAGAAGGGAGAAGTTTGATAAAGAAAGCGTTAGAAAATATTAAATTGGTATATGACAAAAATACTATTTTAGATTTCTCGGATTTTAATGAATATCTCAATCAGAAAGTGCGGGGTATACATCTAAGTAATGAAAATAAAAAAATAATTGAACGAATGTTGTTGTAAAAATAAACGAGATCATCGCTTGACCGCATCAGAGTATACGACTCCATGTGGTTTTTTTGAATTTTCAAAGTCCTTATTGACGTACCACAACGTCGATGCTAATTTACATTAAGACGTAATGATACAGCGAAACCAGTAATGATGATTGGGGGAATGTCTTAACCGCCACTCGCCCCATGCTGGACAGCCGGTAGAATAATCCCACTATGAGCCCAAATTATCATTTTTTGAACTCAAAATTATGGTATGCCAGTGAAAGTGATCCATCCGCCTTATCGATAGTTATTCATATAATACACAGGGTCGTGTATTAAGCACCACGAATGTGGTCAAGACCTATGCCAATGTGCTGTATAACGGGTGGGACTTGCGCTGTTAGAAGAGCATTTTGATGATACTGCAGGATGGGCAATAATCCATACAGAGGCAGACGGCGTAAGTTATCCTACTGTTGACGGGCATGCTCTCCGCAGAGAGTGAAAATACAGGGGAATCATGACAATTCTCCCTGAATCAAACGCATGAATGAGGATATGGTTGAGGGGCAGATTGATAATCCGCTGAGTTTGGGGCATTTAATCGAAAATGATATGAATCTATCTGAAGCTGATAGAAAGAGTATTCAATTTTTATTAACTTCATTTATGAGGGCCCAGGCAAAGCAAGGTTTTAAAACAGTTCAAAGTTACTTGGATGCGATATTAGACAGTTAATGAGGTGCAAAATGGTGGGATTTATTTGTCATATTTGTGGGTATGCAGGAATAAATCAGTTACCTTGGGGAATTGATGGGAAATCACCAAGTTTTGATGTTTGCGCATGTTGTGGTGCAGAGTATGGAATTGATGATTTAACAAAGCTAGGTTTATTACATTACCAGAGAGAATGGTTGTCAAATGGAGGTAAATGGTTTGCTCAACATGAAAAACCAAATAAATGGGACTTAATTGATCAAATGGGAAATATCAATACAATAGAAAAAAGTTATTTGCCATATTATTTAAAGTGAAAAATACATTTTTGGAAAACAACTCGAGTGAATGTAATGATTTAAAGAAACCATTAATGAAGATTGAGAATAAGGAAATTGATTTTCCTAAAGATTTTGATTGGGTATACGGAAAAAGAAGAACAGGGATTTTATGAGGACGTACGAAAAATGATTTCATTATTAAGTACTAATCTGACCATTTATTTGTATCACTCATAGCTAGAGAGAAGCGGATAAATGTTTATACTCAATCCTAGTATAAGTAAAAGATTGCATGAGTAAACAAAATCAAAGTTGCCAAGCCATTTCTGGTATTAGAACAAGAGGTTACTGATAATTACTTTTATCTCACAAAAGGCATCGTAGTAGTACTCAATAGAGCTGGTAAGGTTGTATCAACTTATAGAAAGCAAAATTTTGATGAAGCTATTAAGGCTTTATTGAAGGTGGTAAAGCAAATATGGAAGAGGATTATTATTGTCCTTTATTGAACAAGGGTATTGAATTAGGTCTTTGCATGGATATTAATTATGAAAGAGAGAAAATAGCTAACTTTAACATACTGACCGAACTTAGAATAAACAAAGAAGAAGCAGATCACTGCTGTACCAAATGTCCACATCATCCTTTTAACAAATAGTATTATTAGCCACATGCGAGTGAAACAGCTCCATGTGGTTTTTTGTATAACAATTACTCATCCAGTATCTAATGAATCTGGCGAAATTAACCCTCGTAAGTTAGGTCAATTGGCCGCTAAAACAGACCGCAATGGCAGCACGTTGTCTATAGTGAGTCTGGACACGGTGGATACGGGCTATACCTATGATTTACAGAATACGTTAACCTCGGTGACCAAGGGAAGCAGTTCAACAAACTTCCAGTATTATGCGGATGGCATGCGTTATCTGAAGACGAATGGCAATACACAGACCCAGGTGAACTATAATTTCCAGGGTCAAGTCATTACCGAAGAGAAGATCGTCAGCGGCGTGTATACAGAGCAAGCGAACTTTGTCCGGGGTGACCGAGTGCTGGTGAAGAAAGACAAGAAGGCGTCGAAGGATTACTATTACCTGTATAATGGACATGGTGATGTGGTGCAGATGGTCGATACCAGTGGAGCGGTCGTCAATAATTATACCTACGATGAGTGGGGGAACATCACCAGCCAGGTAGAGGGAACTTCGAACTCATTTAAGTACACCGGAGAAGTATATGATGCTGAAACCGGGCTTTATTATCTCTGTGCACGGTACTATGATCGGAGTATGGGGCGGTTTATAAATGAGGATACGTATGAGGGGCAGATTGACAATCCGCTGAGTTTCAATCTGTATACGTATGTGGGAAATAATCCTCTTATTTATTATAATCCAAGTGGCCACAGTTGGAAGAGTATCTGGAATTGGACTAAGAATGCTGCAAAGACAACACTAAATCTAATTAATGAAGCGGCTATGGCCTATCCACCATTAGAAGGAGAAGTTGCTCAAATACTAGGTAACAAGGTAGTGGGCTTCAGGGAAAAAATATTAGGTGAAGCACGTGTAGTTGGTGATATTGATGTTGAAACATCAAAATATATTATTGAGGTTACAGCAGGTAGTCATCAAAGACTGCCTCGGAATTTGAAAAGTATTTTCAATCAGCAATGAATCCACAAAATAAGGGTGTTATCCTTTATGCACCTAACTTAAATTCAACCAAGATTGAGGGAATAAAAAAGGCTGGTGTAATAGTCATTCAGAATATGGATGATTTACTAAAGTTAATAAATGGAAAAAGGTGATCGATATGTCAAAAACACTTACATTCATCTCGGGGAATAGTATTGAAGAGAGTGAGTTTTGGAATGAGATAATTTCTTTAGGGGGAGATAAGCAGCAAATTGGTGAAACCTATTTTCAAGGCATCGTTAGTAGAGGAGAAAGTGCTGTGTGGTTGTTTTATAGAGGCAATGATCGTAGTAATTTTGATGAGAACGAACTAACAATATTGCTTGAAGAATACTCTTTAGTTCCTAAAACATCATTTAGTATTGATATCAGTAATGGTATTGGTAGTGAACAATTAGCCTTTAATATATCTAAATATTTTCTTGAAAGATATAAGGAAAGTGTGGTTGATGATTCGTTTGGAACTTATTTCAATTACGAAGAAATAGAAAAGGTTCAATGCAAAGATGATGGGAGTTGGATATAAATAAAATGAAACTCCATATTTAATCAGTTGAAAAAGTGTTTACTAAAAAGAGCTGACTGAGTATCAATACTAAAATAGACAAATGAATTATTAACCGCAAGTGACTTACAAATGTCGTATGGTTGATTGTCCATATGAAAAAGCTGCTATTATTTTTTATATTTAATGTGACCTTGGAAATATTCCAAGGTCTTTTCTCTTTTTCTCCACAAGTGATGAACAGACCCTGGAATAAACTTTGCAAGTCTGTTCTTACATTTTTTTTGGATATTTTTTCTCATAACTTTTTTTTCAAAAGATGCCTTTAGGCGGCCCTTTTACGTTCAGTGCAGGAGAAATACTGAATCCATAACCCATACTTTTTCAGAACGTTCTTCGAACTTTTGACTTGCCTCCATGAGCTATGGTCATACATATCCCCCCCATTGGTAATATATAGTTGCAATATACAGTTGGAATGTATATAGTATGACTATACAGTTGAACTATACAGTGGCTTGCCACATGTACAGTTTGATATCCAAAGGAGAAGAGATATGGGGAGAGACAAATATCTGCCGCTTACGGAAACGGTCTATTATATCCTGCTCGCCCTGCATGAGCCGGCGCACGGGTATTTGATCCTGCAAAAGGTTGAAGAGCTTAGTGGAGGACAGGTAAGAATGGCTGCGGGCACGCTATATGGTGCGATTGAGAATCTGATTAAGCTTAGATTCATTGAACCTGTCGGCACGGTAGATAACCGGCGCAAGGTCTATGTGATTACAGAAGAAGGGCGGGCGGTCATGTTCCGGGACTATGAACGGATGAATCACATGATGGAGATCACGCGAAGAATTTGGAACTCAGACGGGAGGGAACCTCATGCGGAAATGTAAGTGTTTTACGAATTTAGAACATGAAGAGAAATGGCTGAATGATATGGCTGGGCGGGGCTGGCGATTTGTCAGAAAATCTTTGTTCAGCTACGAATTTCACGAAGCCGTACCGGAGGTTGGCCGAATAAAGATTGATTACCGTGCTTTTGTCAAGAAAGAGGATTTCGAGGATTATCGTGCCCTCTTCGAGGATAGCGGCTGGAAGCACATCCAGGGTTCGAAAAGTTCGGGATATCAGTATTTTAAGATGGTGAATGATCAGGGAAGCGAGGATATTTTTTCGGATGCCGATTCCAAAGCCGGGCGGTATAAACGTTTGTCAGAGATGTGGTTCTCGATTTCCTTGTCTTTTTTTCCGATTATTGTAGCACTGATGTCTACAGGTACTCTCAAGCCGGCGGCTCTGCTCGATCCCGAAGCCCTCTATTTGACCCCTGGGTTATGGGAGAAGACTGGAGTTGGGTTTTGGCGGGCCTTTCTGTTCGAAACGCCGTTTGCACTTCTTCGGGGATTGAGCGCATGGCTTCTGCCCCTGGTGATTATGCTCTATCTGATCTTCGCCTTCAAGGCGAACCGGCAATATAAGCGATCTCAGGGAGAGGGCCTGTCCGATTAACGAGTGGGGTTATGCTGCATACCCGCTAAAAATATATTTCATTGAAAATACAGCTTATGGAAAAAACACTTGACATAGATATGATAAAATTAGTGAGATGGCGTTTTTATGCACATTGTATAGCTTACTGTTATCGGAGGAAAGACATGTACCAGTACAACGACCGGGAATTTGTGGATGTCCGTTTTGACGGGCATGATTTACGTTATGGCGAGCTGATCCGCTGCACATTTACTAACTGCACCTTCATGAACACCTCATTGGAAGAAATCGATACCACCCATTGCCGTTTTATCGAATGTGATTTTAAAGGTGCAGCCCTGAATGCTTCGATCCACACCGAATCTGCATTCGAAAATTGTAAATTCAGCGGTGCGAATCTCTTTGTAAGCAAGTTCATCTCCTGCAAAATGACCGGTTCTGATTTCGCGGGCGCTCAGATGGATGGCATTACACTAAGCGGGGGAGACTGGTCCTACACCAATCTGAGGTATACCAAGCTTGGCAAGCAGGATTTGCGGGGCATCCGTTTTTTTGAAGCGGATCTGTCGGAGAGTGATTTGGCCAAGGCTGACCTGAGAGACTGTGATCTGACAAGAGCCATGCTGGGCAAAGCCATCCTGACCGGGGCTGATCTGCGGGGGGCTAAGCTGGAAGGTGTGGATATGAAAGCGCTGATGGTAAAAGGAGTGCGGATGGACAGGGAGCAAGCCGTTGTGTTCCTGCGCTCCTATGGTGCAAAGGTGGATTGAGTTCAGCAAAGCGTATAAAAAGGCAGCGATCGGATAGGATGTACAAAGAGCGGAGGCCATGTTGGTCTCCGCTTATTCGTGTGCCGTGAAATGGCTCACGCTGCACTTCTACAAATCCCTTTTATTGAAAAAGACATAAGTCACAGCGACAAGCACCACAATGAGCGCTGCCGACAGAAGCACGAAGACGACATCCAATCCTCCGCCATACATCACATTTTTGGCTTCAAAATACTTAAACGGTGTGATGTATTTCAGGCTTGCAAGCCTGTCGTTCAAGTCGATCGCAATCGACAATACAAAGGTGAGCAAAAGAATTCCTGTGGCAAGGGATGCGGCGGCCTTGGATTTTTTTTGTACAGCTGCAGTTGCCGTTCCGATGGACATGAACAGGAGCTGTAGAATAAACATGGCAAGCATGGTCATGGTGATATCCCCTGCAACGGACTCCCCCTTGCTGTACTTTCCTACAATAAGTAGAGAAGCCCATAAAGTAACCAGATTAAATATAATGATATTGACTAAGGCTGCCAATAATTTGGAGGTGATGATGTGATGTCTGGAAACCGGCTTAACAAATAGAAATTCCGAGGTTTTATCCCGCTCTTCCTTAGAGATGATATTCGCCCCCAGCATGGCGGCATGAATCGTGGCCATCAATAGCAAATAGACGAATAACATTCCGTAATATCCGCTGGCTGTATTCAGATCCAGGTTTCCAATCCCTAATATCGCCTGCAGTGATTTGGGCATATCGGCCATCATCTGGCCCATGGACTGTCCGGAGGCGGATAACCCCGCGTATTTACCCATGCCGGAGGCTACCATGAGGAACACACCGATGCTCCAGAAGATTAAAGATTTCCGGTACGATTTCATTTCTCTCCAAAATATATTCACAAATGATCCCCCCTTTTACACCGCATGAATATCTTTTTTGGCATACACGTAGTAGCTGGCTGAGATGGCAATCCCAATAATAACGGCCCCGGTGATTACATAGGAGAGCTCGTATCCTGAATGTTTTAGGATTTCGGACGGATCAAAATATTTAAAGGGCGACAGGTAACGCAGGCTGGCATCCCCGGTTGTTGCTCCGATCATCCCGATAAAGTAAAAGGAAAAGACTGTAGCCAGTGAAACCGTCAGCACTGATTTGATCTTGCGGATCATGACCGACATCACGATTCCGATGGCCAGAAAGAGCAGCTGAACCCACAAGATGCTTAAGCTGAGCAGGAGAAACATCTTCAAGCTATAATCCTCCACCTTCACCTGTGAAGCCATCCCATAGGCCGCCGCTCCATAAATAATATTGGTAATGACTAAGGACACGAATGCTGCCATCAGCTTCGCCGTAATAACCGTTGAACGTGTAACCGGCTTGGTTAACAGGAAATCCGCTGTTTTCTCCCGGGCTTCTTTAGATACAATCGAAGTGCCCAGATTCATAGCCTGGATGGCTCCGACCAGAACGATGAACGTCAAAGAATACGTATAGAAGCCCATAATCGTAAAGAGATTGTTCAAATCGAGCCCGATTGCTTTTCTTAATGATTCGGGATAGCCTTCAAGCAGCTTCGTGAATTCCCCGGCATCTTTGTGGAAAGAAGGGAATAGGGACATGAACAGCACCATGATTGCGATTAAAGAAAGTAACCAGATGATCGTGGATTTCCGGTAAGCCTTCAGTTCGTGCAGGAAAATATTCATCAGTGCTCTAATCCTCCTTTACATAGTAGTGCATAAAGATCTCCTCCAGATCCGGCTCCTCGATCCATACATTGGTGATGTCCGTTTCTGCTATTTTTTGGAGCACCCCATTGAGGTTGCCCCGGAACAGAAAGTGAACCAGGTGATCCTTAACCTCTAATTGACTGACGCCCGGCAGATCGAAGTACCCCTTATCGAGTGCTGTTTTCGTGTGGATTTTGAATTTTTTATAGTTGTTTTCCTGTAAGGTGCTGATCTTTTCGACCGTAACGATAGCCCCTTCTTTGATGATCGCAACACGGTTGCAGAGTCTTTGAACTTCACTGAGAATATGGGATGAGAATAAAACCGTTGCGCCTTTTTGGTTCTCCGTTTCCAGCAGTTCAAAGAATTTCTGCTGCATAAGCGGGTCCAGGCCGCTGGTAGGCTCATCCAGGATGATCAGCTTGGGCTCGTGGAGCAGCCCTTGGACAATCCCCAGCTTTTTTTTGTTGCCGAGCGACAAATCATCGATTTTCTTCGTTAAGTCAAGGTCCATGATTTCCGCCAATTCCTTGATTCGTTTCGTACAGTCCTTTTTGTAAAAGCTGGCCGAATACTTCAAGAGATCGAACACCTTCATATTGTCATAATAAAAGACTTCCGAAGGCAGATACCCGATTTCCTTTTTGATGTCAGGAGCGAATTCAATGCAATCCTTGCCGAAAATCTTGGCGTTGCCGCTAGTCGGGTAAATCAGGGACAGCAAGGTTCGGATCGTAGTCGATTTTCCTGCACCGTTTGGCCCGATGAATCCGAATATCTCCCCCTCTTCTACATTAAAGCTGATATCCGTAATGCCTCTGGACTTACCGTACGTTTTGGTCAGATGATTAATTTCAATCACATTCATGGCAGAACCTCCCGGAACTATTGATAAAAAGAATGTCTAAGCATCTCACTGTAGACGTCGAGCTCGGCAATGATATCCTCTAGCTGAATTTGACTCACAGGGACTGAAGCCGTCTGCGCCTGCAATCGGTAGGCGAACCCTTCCATAGTCCAATAGATAATGTTTACCGCTTTTTCGATATCGATTCCCTCTTTAAACGGGGTGAGGTCAATATCACCGAACAAATCTTTATAGCCCTTGTTCAAAAACTCTTTTTTCCGGTTCTCTAAATCGGGCTTCACCTCACTGGAATCCTCAGGATACACTCTCTTTATGAATTCAAAGGCATTCGGGTATTTCTGAAATAATCCGAATTTAAGGATCGCCACATTCCTGTACTTGATAAAAATATCACGCTGATCCCAATCGATGTGTGCGTGTATTTCCTCCATTAGCATTTCTATAAAATAATCAAACAAAAATAAGTACAGGTCCTTCTTATTATTAAAATAATGGAACAGCAGACCTTTGGAGATTCCCGCCTGCTTCACGATTTCATTGGTGGAGGCATTCTGGTAACCTTTAAGCGCGAATTCTCGTAAGGCGGCATTTATGATGCGGTCCTGCTTATCCTTACTTAGATTTAGAAACTTGGAGAACAATGGTATCACCTCAGGGGTATCACTATATTAACCATAAGCATCGATCATTCCAATGATATTGACCAATGCGGTCAAATTGATTGTAATTCTCTTGACCGCATTGGTCAATACTGAAAATCTAAAGCATTTTCCTTAACCCCTTAGATCTTTTTTGCGGGGAGCTGTTGTTTTTTGGTGGTCTGGGATTAAGGTGCGATGTGGACAGTCTTGTCGAGCTGCTCAAGGAAGCCGCCGAAAAAAATACCTCCGGCATTATTTTTCTGGCCAATGACGAGATGACATCCGAAGTGATACAGTACCTGAAGCCGTATGCGGACAATTTGCGGATGCCAGTGTTCGAGCTTCCCCGCGAATCCATTATCGTTGAAATCACCAAAGAGATTTCCAGCAAAATATTAGAAGAGGAGAGCAGGACTTCTATCACTGAACATTTGCTTGAGCGGCTGTGCTTCGGGGATGCGGAGTCCGTTCACGAATGGGTGAGCAAGGCAGGATACTACGGCATCGACCTGAGCGGTTATTTGGACCGGATGAATATGGAATGGGACCATTCGTTGATATATGCAGCAGGGACTAGTACACCCTCAACTGCCCAGCGCAAAAAAACTTCTGTTCACCGCTTGTTTTATCACAACGCGTTGAACAGAAGTTTTTTTGGGTTTGCGGCGACTGCATTGTATGCTGAACAAAGGTTGGTAACATATGCGCTCAAGGCTGGTTTCGGTAAGCTTCCGGTGTGAGACCGGTGCTCTTTTTAAACAGGCGGAAGAAATATTTCTCATTGTCAAAACCAAGCGCGCCGGCAATGATATATACTTTATCATCCGTAGTTTTTAACAAAGTTTTGGCGTGTTCAATCCGCAGTTTGTTGATGAAATCCGTGAAATTCTCCCCGGTCTTCTCCTTGAACAAAAAGCTTAAATAACTGGAGTTCATAAAAAATAAAGAGGAAACCTTCTCCAAGGTCAGATCCTGCAAATAGTTTCTGTGAATATAAACTTTCACGTTATCGATTACATTCGGTGAAGAATAAGGTGTGCTGTCTTTAAGCAGTTCCGCCAAGTCTGGCAGCACAGCCATGAAATACTGCCGGATTTCCTCCGGGTCAAATGATGTATTAAGTACAGCCTCCATGCTGGAAGAAGTCGTTTGATAGGTAGTAGCCGGAAGACGTAATCCGAGTAATTGTTTGATTTCCGCAGCCAGTTCCTGGCATTGGTGTTTGAGCTGGAATAGTGTGGCACTCGGCAGTTGCATATAAAAAGTAATGAAATCGACGACACTTTCCCTAACCTTAGAGGAATGTCCGGCTTCCAAATAGAACATCAAGTCCCCGGTTTTATTCCATAAAGGCATTTCCGAAGGACAGTCTTCGGCGTTGTAAACGAATATGGAGCCATAATCCATGATCCCCTTGCTGTTCATTGCGCTTAAGCATTCCTTCTGCGCCTGATACAGTTCGGCCATATTGGACTTAGCAGCGCTGAGCCCCGCAAATACTTTATTATAGGGAATGGCACAAAGCGGCTCGAAAAATCTATCGGCGGACTGAATCGCGAAGCTAGCGTCCATTCCTTTATAGGAAACCCGCTCATAAGAAGCGAATACCACGAATAACAAATGTTCGTTCACAGGGTGCGGAACTGAAATGTAATCTTCATGAACGCCAACTTCAAATAGATCCGGATTGATCTGCGTGGAACTATATACGGTCAGCAGAACATAGAAACTTGCAGCCCCGAAACGGTTCATCTGTTCAGAATGAAAAGAAACAGGTTTGCCTGTTTGCTCATCCAAGATGAGATGCAGCAGTTTTTGCTGATCCAATTGGCGAATCATGGCTTCATTTTCACTTTTGGATAATGCAGCCTGTTGCTTGGCGGCACGTTCCGATGCTAACGAATCAATGGCTTTGCGCAGCGCTTGATGGATTTCTTCGCGGCTGAACGGCTTGAGTACATAACTGACTACTCTGGCGGAGATCGCCTCCTGCATGTATTCAAAATCGGAATGTCCGCTGATGACAATGATCTTTTTAAGAGGATATCTCTCCTGCATGACCCGCAGCAAGGATTTGCCATCCATCACCGGCATCCGCATATCGGTCAGAATCAGGTCAGGATCAGTTTGCTCGATGAGCTCCAGCGCATCCTCTCCGTTCTCTGCCTCCCCGAGCAGGACGAGCTCCTGTTCAAAGGACTGGATCTTCTTGATTAGCCCTTTTCGAACGAGGTATTCATCGTCGATCACAATAAAAGTATGCATTTGGATCCGTCCTTTTCTTTAATTTGCCGGGATGGTGATTTTCACTGTGGTACCCAAGCCTTCCAGACTCTCAAAGGTAAGTCCATATCCGGGACCGTAGTACAGCACAATCCGCGAATGGACGTTTTTAATCCCGATGCTCCGTTTATTTCTTTGTCCAAAGCCGCCAAATTCCGGGGGTTCGGCCAGCAGGGCTTGAATCTCGGCAACTTGGGCTGTCGTCATGCCGATCCCGTCGTCGATAATTTCAAACACCAAATCGTGTCCTTCTCTACAGCCGTTCACGGTAATGCTGCCTTTACCTTTTTTATTTTCAAGTCCGTGATAGAGCGCATTCTCCACCAGCGGTTGCAAAATGAGCTTCAGGATTTTACTGCTTTGCACCCGCTCGTCAATTGTCTTGTGAAAAGAGATTTTGTCTCCGTACCGGATTTGCTGGATTGCCATATAATTGTCCACATGCTGCAATTCCTCAGAGGCCGGGACCAGCTCGCTTTCCGTCTTGATACTGTACCGGAACATATCGCCAAGTGCTTTGGTCATAATAGCGATGCTTTCCACTTCTTCAATCTCGGCTATACTGTTAATGGACTCAAGCGTATTGTACAAAAAATGTGAATTGATCTGCGCTTCCAGTGCCTTCATCTGCGAATCCAGGGTCAGGATACGGTTCTGGTAGCTCTCCCGGATGTACAGGTCGATGTCCTGCATCATCTTGTCATATTCCGTGTACAGAATGCCGATCTCATCGTTTCGTTTGTATTTGGCTTTGGAGGGAATGAATTTTTGCGATTTATTTTTGCGCATGGTACGGCTGAGCTCGATAATAGGCCGTGTAATCCATACGGACAGAAGAATGGAAAGGATCAGGAATAGCACACCGCAGGTGGCGGAAATATAAATAATCAGCTTCTGTGAAATGCCGTATTCCTTATACAGCTTGGAGGTCGAAAGATTGGCAATGACTTTCCAGCCGTTGCTGGGGAAGGCTTGTATTACCGTTATATCATCGGAATTATAGTATTTTGCTTGGTCGCCGTTCATGTTTTGGGCCTTGGTCCACAGTTCGGCAGGCAGCGTAGAACCCGCAGGATTCTGGGACCCTTCAAAGAGGAGTGTCCCGTCCTCATTCACCAGATAAATGTTAGACAGGTTCGTTGCCAGATTGCGGTTCAATCCGCTGAAAATGTCCAGACTGCAATCCAGCATAAAGACGCCAAGAAATTCCCCCGTGTTCATATCGTAAACTGCACGAGAGAAGGAAATAGAGGGTTTGGCATTGATGAAGTAAGGCTTTATTTTATTATCCCCGATGTAGAGCTCCCCTTGTTTAGCCAGCGTCTTCTGGTACCAGGTGTCTTGCAGCGGATTATAATCTGCCTTGAGGTCGCTTACCGAACCATAACTGATAAATTTACCATCCGGCGTAAAGAGGTACACACCATTGATATAGTCGTAACCCAGCAGCACATTCTGAAAAATCAGCTTCAGCTTGTTGCGGATCGTATAGATTTCGAAAGAGTCATTTGTCGCCTGGAGCTGCTTCAATTCGTCACTGACGGTTCTATACTCCGTTGAACTGGAGGATTGCTGCTGGAAGGTGATCGAGATCCGCTCAATATTTTGCAGGACGCCCTCAATGCTCTCGACCGCATTTCCAATGGTTGTCGCTGCCACTAAGGAGGTCTGCTTATTCACTAGTTCGGTATAACTCCGGTAGGAGCTAATAGCAATTACAATAATCGGGATAAGGGAAACGGCAAGCAGCACCAGAAACAGTTTGGTTTTGATATTAAAGAATCGCAATCCAATTCTTCCTTCCGCTGAAAACGTTAATGAATGCAATCTAAAAATAGTGCACTCAAATGACCAAAGTAAGTATACCTCCTCTGATAGTAAAATGAAAGCGTAAACAGTAGTGCACTTTATAAACGGAAACGAAAGAGGGGTCTTAATCTATGAAAGCTAGAAAATCACTTTGGGCCGGTCTCACCGCTTTGATTTTATCTGCGTCACTTCTTGGCGGCTGTGGTTCCAGTTCTAACAACGAGCCGGCTGCTTCAAACGGCAACACAGCGGATACAGGCGGTTCCAGCGCTAAACCGGTAACGATTACTTTAATGATGTCAGGGACTAAGGCACCGGACGGTCAGGATTTTGTATTAGACATTCTTCCTAAGCTGGTTAAGGAAAAATTCCCGAATGTAACGCTGGAAACTTCAAAATACCCGGATGAGCAGTATATTACCTCTGTACGTACGAAGCTGGCGGCAGGACAAGGACCCGACATCTTCCTTGTGTTCCCGAGAAATGCATCGCTTGCTGTGAACGATATGGCGAAAGCAGGTTTTACCGCTGATCTGTCTGACCTGACCTTCCTGGACAATATCAGCACCGGCGCGAAGGAAGACATGGCGTATGAAGGGAAACAGTATGCGATTCCATCGGGTATGGATATGCTTGGGGTTTACTATAATCAGGAGTTGTTCAAGCAGGCAGGGATTACCGAGCAGCCCAAGGATTGGCCGTCCTTCCTCGAAGCCTGTCAGAAGCTGAAGGATGCGGGTATTACGCCAATCGTCCTCGGGGATAAAGACCCTTTCTTTATTCAATTCGGGATGTATCAAATTGCGGCGAATACCGTATACCCGGATGACAAAGAGTTTGACACCAAGCTGCAAACCGGAGAGACTTCACTGACTGACCCTAAATGGGTGAAGACGGTTTCCATGTTCAAGGAGCTTTATGATAAGGGATATGTCATTAAAAACTCACTTGGACTAGGAAGCGCTCAAGCAGCCCAAAATTTTATTGACGGCAAAGCTGCAATGGTGTTTGACGGAACCTGGGATTATCCGACACTGACGGCTAAAGGCGCATCTGAGTTCACACGCGGGTTCTTCGCGCTTCCGGCTAACGATGCCGGCAAGCCTACTTATATTGCTGCGGCTACATCCGCCGGTTACGCCGTTAATGCCAAATCGGAGAACATGGATGTGGCCAAGGAGATTTTGAATTACTGGTACGATGGTCAATCCGACTTGTTCAAGGAGTGGGTGAAGTCCAATACTTCCATCAGTGTATACAAAGATGTTCCGCTCAATCATGAACTGTTCAAACCGGTATTCGACGATTACAACAACAACGGAAATTCCGTTTATTTCCCCAATCAGATGTGGATGACGGGCGTCGCTGAAGAAATGGAAGCGAAGTTTGCCAACATTATCGGCGGACAGAAGACGACGCCGGAGGAAGTGACTGCGGCAATGGACAAAAAGTATAAGGAATTGGCAAAGAGCAAGAAATAGACATACAACTTTAAAGGATCACCGGCCATAAGTAATGGCCGGTGCATCCGGGATTAAAAGGGAGATGAGAGAAATGAACCGGACTGTAATGAAAAAAACGATGTACTTTTTTGCCATCCCTGCTTTGGTATTTTACCTGATATTCTGGATCTTTCCGATTCTGAAGCTGTTTCAATACAGTGTTACCGACTATAACGGGTTTTCCACGGATTTTAATTATATCGGCTTGGACAACTTTAAAGACTTGTTCGCAAGCGGAACACTCGGAACCTCGCTGTGGCACACTATATTGTATACAGTTATCAGTGTCGGCTTAGGCAACTTGATTGGATTAGGACTTGCTTTGATGCTCAATATGAATATTCGCGGAAAAGGTTTTTACCGCTCTATCTCTTATATCCCAACCTTGTTCAGTGCAATTGTCGTAGGTTTTATCTGGAGTTATGTGTACATGCCTGATACCGGAATGATTACAACCCTTTTGTCGAAGATAGGCTTTAATACTGAAAATATCAATTTTCTCGGCAATTATTCCACCGCCTTGTACTCGATTATCTTTGTGGAAATCTGGAAGAATATTGGCACGACCATGATTATCTTTCTGGCCGGTCTGCAGACCGTTCCCAAGGATTTGCTGGAAGCGGGTGAAATTGACGGCTGCGGCCCGTGGCGTCTATTGAGAAATATCAAGCTTCCGCTGCTTGCCACTTCGGTGACGATCAATATTACACTTAGCTTAATCAATGGTCTGAAAGCCTTTGACTTCCCTTTCATTATGACCAGCGGCGGTCCCGGAACTTCGACTAACACCCTAATTTTCTCAATTTATAAAATGGCCTTCACGGAGCAAATGTTCGGCAAAGCCTCTGCGCTTGGCATCCTGTCCTTCTTATTTATTATGGTAATCACAGGAATCTTCGTGCTCAATATGAACAAACGGGAGGTGTCGGCATGACGTCGGTAACCAAAAATATGTTTGCATCCGATCCGAAGCGGGAAGAGGTGAGACGGCCAAGCGGCCGGACCTTAGGGAAAAAGGCACTGGTTCAACTGCTGGTTATTGCCGTAATGGTGCTCAATCTGATTCCGCTGGTTATCGCGTTGTCCACCTCGCTGCGTTCCCCGGACAATATGAGCAATCCTGTCAACTTGTTCAATGAATTCTCGCTGTCCAGTTACCGCTCCGCTTTTGAACGGATGCATTTTTCGCAGGCCTTTATGAACAGTCTAGTCCTGACCGGCATTTCCGTGATCGTCGTAGTACTGATTGCTTCGATGGCTGCCTACCCGATGGCCCGGATCAAGAGCAGAACCAGTCAGTTTCTCTATCTGTTCTTTCTTTCGGGACTTGTGGTTCCCGGTCAAATGGTTCTGATTCCGATTGTGCAAATGTTGAACAGCCTGCATATTCCGAGCACGCAATATACACCCATTCTGATGTTCATTACGTGCAGCCTGCCATTCTCCACCTTCCTGTATACCGGGTTTATCCGCAGCGGAGTACCGGAGGAAGTGGAAGAAGCTGCGCATATCGACGGGGCCGGACTGTTTTACCGGTTCTGGAAAGTCGTATTTCCACTGCTGATTCCGGTTACTGTATCGGTTATTATTACGCAGGGCGTATGGATCTGGAATGACTACTTCTTTAATATGATCTTCATTACCAAAGCTTCGCAATCACCGCTGCCGCTGGCAATGCTCGGTTTCATGGGTGACCAGCAGAACCCTACACAGTGGAACGTGCTGTTCGCCGCCTGCATCTTGTGCGCGCTGCCGCTGCTCATCGCATTTACCTTCCTGCAAAAATATTTCGTGGGCGGGCTTACCGTTGGTTCGGTAAAGGGTTGATCTGCTTAGTGATAAATCTAGATTAGGAGGTTGGATGATGTCCCAAGCTATTCAACAGAGTGTAGCAGTGAACATAAAGAAGAATGAAGCTTTTGCCGCAACGGCAGAGCGGCTTATTCCTGAATTATTCTATGAGGTTTGCCGTCCGCAGCATTTGATTAAAGTCATAGCCTCTGAGGAAGCTGTTCATGGCTGGAGAACTGAGGTTGTACAATCGGCCGATGAACTGCCTTCGCTTGCCCTTGGAAAAGGGGATGAGGTCATTTTGGATTTCGGCAAACACCTGGTGGGCAAGTTGTCGCTTCATATTGGGCCGGATGGAAGTCCGCCTGATGCGCCGCTTTTTTTAAAGGTTACCCTGGGAGAAATGCCGGTTGAAATGGGGGAATCTTTTGCCGAATACAAGGGCTGGTTAAGCCGTTCCTGGCTGCAGGAGGAAACCTATCATTTGGATGTATTGCCTCACACACTGCATATGGAACGCCGTTATAGCTTCAGGTATTTGAAACTTCAGGTACTGGACACCTCCGTGAAGTACAAGGTGACCTTCGATGATGTCTCCTGTACAACCGTCACTTCGGCCTCACCTGAAATGATTGTTCCGCTGAAGCATCCAGACGGGGAGCTTGCGCGGATTGACGAGGTCAGCATCAAAACGTTGGAAGACTGCATGCAAGAGGTTTTTGAAGATGGTCCCAAGCGGGACCGCAGACTTTGGCTTGGTGATCTGCGGCTGCAGGCGCTCGCCAATTACGAAACATTCAAAAATTACGATTTGGTCAAACGCTGCCTGTATCTTTTTGCCGCGTATCCAACGGATAAAGGGCTGATTTCGGCTAACCTGTTCATGAAGCCTGTGGTCATTCCCGATGATACGTATCTGTTCGACTATTCGCTCTTTTTTGTTGCTTCGCTGAGTGACTATTATGAAGCTACGCAGGATATGGACACGCTTCGTGAGCTGTGGCCAACCGCATTTCGGCAGATCGAATTGTCGCTGGAACGGTTGGATACGCATGATATCGTACAAGACGATAACTCGTGGTGGGCATTTATTGATTGGAAGGATCAATTAAGTAAAGTAGCCTCCGCCCAGGCGATTCTAATCTATAATATGAAGTCTGCATTGCAGCTTGCGACAATACTGGAGGATCACAATCAGGAGTTCCTGCAGTTGAGAATTGAACAGCTCACAGCGGCAGCATTGCAATTTCTGTGGAGTGATAAACTGCACTACTTCGTGAGCGGAGAACAACAGCAAATCTCCTGGGCCTCGCAAATCTGGATGATACTGGCCGGTGTAATAGATGAAGCGAAAGGGAAAGAGCTGCTTGTGCGTCTGCTCGAGGAGAAACCCGGTTTATCCTTGTCTACTCCTTATATGATGCATCACTTGATTGAGGCCTTGATCCAGGTGGGCGAGCGGGAAAGAGCAACGCTGGAGATCAAAAAATATTGGGGACAGATGGTTAAAGACGGAGCGGATACCTTCTGGGAGCTGTACGATCCGGAGAACAAAAATTTCTCTCCTTATGGAAGTTACTTAATTAACAGCTATTGTCATGCCTGGAGCTGCACACCGTCTTATTTCATCCGTAAATATCATTTGTAAAAGCAAAAAGGAAATCATGGTTTTGATTATAAAAGCCCCTGTTCATTGCTTGTCTATCACAAGCTCTGGGCGGGGGTTTTTTGGGTGCATCTACCGCATTTGCCGGCAGAATAAAGGTTGGAAATATATAAAATTACATTCAATTCAAGCCGCTGAGAAGCGGCTTCTTTGATAATTTAAGAGCTGAAGTCTAAAACGGTTACATTGTCCAGTGAAGGACGGTGTAGCCGTTTTATTAAGAAAATTTTTTAAAAAAAGCTGTAAATCAACTCCTGAAATTACCATTACTTGTATACGGAATATTCAGGGAGTAACCCTCTATGTCAAGCAAGATTGTTGTACAGAAGCCAGCAGAGCAGCAGACTGAGATAAAAAAGAGTTCTGCACAAGCTCCACTCGCTGACAAAGCGGCATTGAAGCCGCAAATACGAACCCCGCTTGAGCTCAAACGGCTAACCAACCGCCTCTTAACCGCCCCGGAAACGGTAACTTCCGGTGAGTTCGCTATGCTCACGGGTGTCATTGGCCTTCGGAGCGCTCTTATGCTGCTTGACCAAGGCAAGCGGAACAAGGGAAAGGCAGAGGCAACGGACATAACCTCGGATACAACACCGAAAGAATCTCAGAACTTACCTGCCGCTTCACGAGACTCTTCAATACAGCAAGCGTCACCGTCAACACATCAGTCAGAGGTTTCGGCCCAGCCTGTTTCAGCACAAGCTGCAAAGCCTGAAAAGGCTGAAAAGACCAGCCCAAAAACTGAAAAAGACAACAGGAATGCAACAGAATTTAAAAAGGGTGTTGAAGGTAAGCTATCGCCACTCACAAAAGCGGAGGCAAGCGCAGATGCCACGTTAAAAGGTAAATTGGAAGCTCAGGCGGAGGCCAAGTCAGGTGCAAAGCCAGAAGGCAAAGCAGGAGCAAAGGCGGAAGCCAAGTCAGGTGCGAAGCAAGAAACCAAGCCGGATGGAAAGACCGCAGCCAAGCCAGCTCCGGCCCGGCCTAAGTCTGCTGCTTCTGATCCGCTGTCTGCTAACCTGCCGCTGCAAGCCAGAAAGGCACCAGCAAAAGCTCCTGTTGTAAATATTAAAGGAGATAATCCGGGCAGTGTGATCCAGCAGCTTGGCAGCATTGCTCCGTCAGAAATCGTGGAGGCTTACACTCAAGCGGTGAATGTCTCGGGGGGAGCGTTAGAGCAGCAACGTCAGCAGGCCGAGAAGGCGCTGCCTGCAATTCCGACACCAACCGGAATCGCACCCGGCAAGGATACTGAAGCTGCTGATTCCCCGAAGCAGGCAGCGGCCGGTCCGGTGCCCGCTTCCGAACTGCCCGTTTTTCAGAGCGGGAAAAAAGGCGGGGATACCTCGACAGGGATGGTTAGCTTTCCCCAAAGCCCGGAGGAGGCAGATCCTGACCAGATTATGGCGGAAGCAAGCCGATTTGCAGCAACTCCGCCGGAGATTGGTCTGACGGGTGAAGCGGACCCCTTTCAGGTGGAGAGCCATCAGGCAGAGGCCACGCAGCATATGCAGACTGTACAGGACTCCGAGCTGGAGCAGACCCGGCAGGATTTCGGAGAGGACCGGATCCTACCCAAGCCGGACGATGCCATCCTCAAATCCGGGCTTGCAATCCGCTCCGTGGCTCCGCCAGCTTTTCAATTGAAATCCACTGGTGTGATCCCGCCCGATGTTGCCGGCTACCTCAACCCTCAGCTGGATGGCCCGCTTCAGACCTATATGGAGAATAGCCAGGCGGAGTATCAAAAAGGGAAGGAACCGTTTGACAGCGGACTCACAACTGCCAAAAGTGATACAAAGGCCGAAGTGGAACGGCTGAAAACTGAAGCTTCAGAGAAGCAGCGAAGCGAACAGGCTGCAGTCAAAGCAGAGGTCTCTGGGTACCGAAGCCAGTGGCAGGAAGAGATCAAGGCCACCAGCGGGGAGTTTGACCGTGAAGCGGGTACAGCCGCAGCAGAGAAGAACAAGGAGATTAGCGGGATCAAGGATGAGAAGGAAGGCGAGGTCAAGAAAAAGCTGTCCGAAGCCGAAAGCGAATCCCGGCAGGAATATAAGACCACGAAGACCCAGGCAGAGGAGAAGCAAAAGGAAGGTGAAAACGAAGGCGAGCAAACAAAGAAAAAAGCTAAAAACCCCTGGGAATGGATCAAGGAAAAAGGAAGGCAGGCCGGGGAAGCCATTCAAAAAGGCATGAACTTCCTCTTCACCCAGCTGCGGAAGGCAGTCAAAACCATTTTTGATAAAGCCAAGCAAGCCGTTGTGGGGCTGATTGAAGCAGGCCGAAAGCTGATTGTCAGCGCTATTAAAGGTTTCGGGAACGTGCTGAAGGGCTTAGCCAATAAAATATTCGCCCGTTTTCCAGGCATTGCCAAGAAGATCAACGGCTGGATCGACCGTGCGGTGAATAAGGCGGTTCAAGCCGTCAATGCTGCCGCAAGCCTCCTGAAGAAGGGGGTCAGTACCGCCCTGGACTTCATGGGGAACACGGTGGATAAGCTGTTCGCCGGTGTCCAGTCGCTGTATAACGGCATATTGTCGGGAATCGGGAAATTCCTGAACGGGGACTTTAAAGTGAATTTCGGCAAGTTCCTGGAGATTGCACAAATTTCTGCTGAAATTGCTGCCGCTTTTGCGACAGGCGGAGGCAGTATTTTGGTTCAAATCGGCATCTGGCTGACATCGACACTCCCTAAGCTTCTGCGCCAGGCGAACTCGGTCATGACTGTGGTCAACACCTTGCGGAATTTCAAAGTGCAGAATGTGAAGCAGTTCCTGAATCCGTCGGGAATGGGCGGTTTTCTGGTCAAGGGGCTGTTCGGTGAACTTCAGCCGCTGCAGACGGGCCAGGAGGACGATAAGGAGAAGGACAAGGACGCTGGCAAGGCTCCGAAAAGCGGAGGCCAGGAAAAAGGGCTGATGAAGGTGCTGCAGCTCCTTGAGGGAGTGTTCGGGATTCTGCAAAAGACTGTAGGCAAGGTTGCCGGGGCCATCAACAAGGCTCTTCCGGTTATCAACATATCGGACAAGTCGTGGTTTAATCCTTTCAGTATGGCATATGCCGGTGCTGTTCAGGCGCTGGAGGTCGTGAAGAATCCCGCTGAGGCCCTTAATGAGGGGGCCGACAAGCTTAAGGAAGCAGCCGGAGGCTTTTTTAGGGGGATTCGGGAGAAGGTAACCGAAGCCGCTGGCGGGATTAAAGCAAAGGTGCAGCTGCTCGGGAAACCGGCCCAGCTCATGACGGTCCTGGCCAACAAAGGCGTGGATATGGTACTGAATTTTATCATCACCAATCCGCCGTCAGCACTGATTAAAGCCGTGTTTAAGGGGATTGAAGCTGTGGCAGGCCGATCGCTGGTTGACCTGATTCGCCAGCATATTCCCTTCGCGGACAAACTGATCAACAAGATCGCAGCGTCCGGCCCGGTCCAGGGCCTGATGCAGCCGCTTCAGGGACCTGTGGAAAAGGTAGGCGGGATGATCGACGAAGCCACCGGCGGAGCGACGTCTCTTGTCGATGAAGCTGAATCGCAGGCGAGTAGTGTCTTCGGCAACGGCACGAAGCTGCTGGCTAATCTGTCCGGGACCTCAGGCGGAGGCAGCAAAGACAGCCCAGGCCAAAAAGAAGAGCAAAAAGCCGGCGGAAGAGCAGGTGCTGCCAAAAAAGAAGCCAGCGGCGGTTTCCTCGGCACGGTTAAGGGAGGCGTTCACTCCCGCCTTTTAGCCTTCGGCAAGCAGCTGTTGAAGTCCGGAGTCAACCTCGCGGTGGCCGGAGCTGGCAAGCTCAAGAATGCCATCTCCGGCCTGCTGGTCAATTTCAAAATCGGCAAAGAAAGCCACAAGCTCTGGGTCGAAAAGAGTGGCAGCGGACATGTGGTGATGATGGCTAGTGATCCACAAACCTTAGCAGTAATCATAAAGGGATTTGAGACTCGGATAGAGAAATTAAAGGAGTATGGAGCTGGAAACGATGGATCTGAGATAGAAGATCCTGGAATAGACATTGGCGCACTTATAATTCAGCTTAAAGGACTTCATACAAAGATAGGGGCAACACCGCTAGACAAATTAGCGAGTTCAGATCTCAATACTGTAGTGCCTGTGATCAAAGCAATAGAACAGTATCTGGAGAAAAAGGAGGGTGCTGCTGAGGGGACGGGTGAACCTAATCAACAAGCTGAATCCTTATGGCGACCAACAGAGAAGATAGCTGATTTATGGAGTAAGGGGAAATTAAAAGTGCACTATGAAAAACATGGTGATGAATTTGGGGCAAAATCCTCAAAAGAATACTCAAACATGGCTTATGAATTTGGAACTAGTAAATCTGATAGTATTATACAAGTGAATGATGGAGCATTTATATATAGATATGAGCCGTCTACTAAATCTATATTCGTTGGGACTGGCATAGGAGGTAAAATCAAGTCATTTTATAAATGGGATGGTCGTTCTGATGATGCTGTAATCTTAATGTTAAAAGGAAAGGGATTAATTGAATGAGAAATATATCCAGGGAAAATTTCTTTAAATTAATATGCTCAGTACGTGATATTGTTGAAAAAGAGATAGACTTGCCAAAGTATTTTGAAGAAGGTTCTTCAAAAATTAATATGGAACTAAGTGAGGTGGATTTTCAAGGTGTTAGTAATGGATTTTTATCAGAAATAGTTTATGCTATTACAGGATATGATGTTGAAGTTATTGGTGAAGTGGAAGAATTGTTTACTTGCCCTTGTTGTGGTTTTAAAACTTTAACAGAACTTTATGATAAGATTGAAGGAACAGGTTATGATATTTGCCCATATTGCAAGTGGCAAGATGATGGAACTATGGACATAAATTCTTATAGGTCTATCAATAAAGGAAGTATAGCAGATCATCTTAATAAACTCCGCATAAATTCTAATAAGTACTATATAAACAAATGGCTAGATGGGAAAGATTAATGATTAATGTTTATCCAGCAGATGTTCCAAAGTAACCTTTTGCATGGGGATATACAGCTATTAGTTAAACTTTTTTTGGTGGGGCTACCCAGTATCGAATAAATCCGTCATATCTTGAATTAAAAGAAACAGCTTGAGAGTTACATATCTATCTTTTGCTGTATGGTATGTAGATCAATAAGGTGACGCCACTACTCCATGTCATTAAGTTAAGGCGTAGGGCCAAAAATCAAGAAAAAGAGCAGGTTATCAAAAAGATAGCCCGCTCTTTTTGCACGAAAAAATAGAACTTGACAAGCAGGTGGAAATGTGTGGCTAAGCTCCTTGAAAAAACGAGGAGGTTACGCCAGTGGAAATTCTTTTGAAAGTAATCATACGAATATTCCTCCTAAAGCAAAGCAATTCATCGCCTGGTTTCCCTTTTTTATTCCCTATTTGCTTGCCTAGCGTTTCTGAATGAATTTGCTGCGGAAGCCGGAGGGAGATAGCCCCTCCTTCTTGGAGAAGCACGAGGAGAAATGGGAAACGTGGTGGAAGCCCACCTCCTCGGCGATCCGGGTAACGGACCAGGAGGTCTGCAGTAGAAGGCGCTTGGACTGTTCCACACGGTAATTCTGCAGATAAGCCATTGGGGTCATGCCATAGGTTTTGAGCATGCTTTTGGCCAAATAATTCGGATGATAATTGAGTTCCTTCTGCAGCATGGGATTGTTGATGTCCCGGGTATAGTTATGGCGGATGAACAATTCCACCTTTTCGGCAAGCTGAATGGCGGTAGCATCGGAAGGGGAGGCCAGGTCACGGTCCAGGTGCTGGAGGAAGGATTGGAAGGAAGCCTGGCGTTTCCAGTTGCGCAGGGATTGCGGCTCATGCTCCTGCTCAAAAAACAGGTCCAGCACCTCCATCGCCTTCCTGGAGATTTTCATATGCTTGGGAATATAAATCGAGCAGACATCGGCATGATTGAGGTAGGCTTTTTGCTTATGGCTCTCGATCAGTGTGACCTGAGATTCCAGACATTCATCCATACTCATACATTCCTTCCAGCTGCCAAAGGTCTGAAAATGAATCCAGATGATCTTCGTATCCTCGGTGCAGGGTGCAGAGCCGTAATGATGGCCGTCCGGACGGAGAATGAGGATTTCACCTTCATGCAGCTTCCACTCCTTGCCGTCCTCACCGACGGGGAGGATTCCCTTCAGCACAACGATAAGATCAAATACGCCGATACAGTTGCGGTTGATGTGAACATCCCCTGCGGCATAGGTGGCATGTCCGCAATCGACGAAGTAGGGAATAGGCGGAGAGATAAAATGGAGAATAGGCGAGTTCATTTTATTTTTCCTCCAAGCAGGTTGAAATGATTAAAAATAAGGTTGGAATCCTGCGTTTTTTTTCATGATACAACATGTATTATTATTAATAAAGCGCTTTCTAAAAAGTTGAATAGCTAAAAGTTGAAGTTGTTTTTTCTGACGGATGAAATGCAAAATACTGGCTTATTCCCGTAAAGGGCTAAGTATATATCGTTCAAGGAGGAAGCTGAATGAAAAAAGCATTTCTGTGCACGACGGTATTATTGTTGATTCTGGTCATGGGGCTCAGCGGCTGCGGTGGTAACGGGAATAAAGAGACATCCCCTACGAACCAGCCAGCAGCAAGCAACAAAGGCAGTAAGGCAACTGAAGGCAGTGAAACAGCAAAACCTCCTGCTCAAGCGGAAAAAGTAGTATTCTGGACCTTTGTTGACGCGCATCAGAAGTTCTATGAGAGCATGGCGGCAAGCTGGAACGAAAGCCATCCGGATAAGGCCATTGCGCTGGAAGCGACCACCATACCTTATGACGATATGCACACCAAGCTGCTGGTAGCCCTGCAATCGGGTGTAGGCGCACCGGATCTGGTCGATATCGAGCAGAGCAAGTTTCCGAACTTTATGAAGGGAACGCCGCAGCTCGTGTCCTTGAACGACATTGTGGAGCCTGAGCTTGGCAACATTGTGAAGTCGAGAGTGGAAATCTACAGCAAAGACAAAACGTACTATGGTATTGATTACCATGTGGGTGCGACCGTCATGTATTACAACAAAGAAATGCTTGACCAGGCAGGAATCAATCCTGATACGATCAAGACCTGGGCTGATTTCGAGACGGCAGGCAAACAGATGCTGGATAAGACAGGTAAGCCGATGATCACATTTGAAGGCAACGGCAACTGGTCCTGGTGGCCGGCGATCAGCCAGCAGGGCTCTGATCAGGTGGATGAGAACGGCAATGTTACTGTGGATACACCGGTCAATGTGAAAACGATGGAATTCTTCCAGAAGATGGTGAAGGAAGGTGTCGCTGCTGTCGCTCCTGGCGCCGGCCATGATACAGAGGAATATTTCGGCTATATGGATTCGGGCGGCGCCGCTTCGGTCTTCATGCCATTCTGGTTCATGAACCGCTTCACCGACCATATTCCGGATCTCAAGGGAAAAGTCATCATCCGTCCGATGCCGGCTTGGGTAGAAGGCGGCAACCGCTCCGCAGGGATGGGCGGGACCGCAACCTCGATTACCAATCAGGCGAAAAATCCTGATCTGATCAAGGAATTCCTGGCTTACGCCAAGATGTCCAAGGAAGGCAACCTGCAGGTATGGAAGCAGCTGGGCTTCGACCCGATCCGTACGGATGTCTGGAGTGATCCGGCTATGAAGGAATCGAACAAATTCACCGATTATTTCGGTACGGATATCTTTGATACGCTGCTCAGCGTCAAGGATGAAATTGCTCCGGTCCATATCCGTGAGAAATCGCCTGAGGTATTCGATGCCATCCGCAACAAAGCGATGCCGCAAATCTTCATTGACATGAAGGACCCGGCCAAGGTCCTGAAGGAAGTGCAGGACAGCCTGAAATAAGATTTCCCCACATATGAAAGCGCACACAAGCTGTGAAGGGGAATGGAACATTCTCCTTCATATCCATACATTTTCCGGAAATATTCACAGCACAAAAGAGTGGAGGTTTGGTTATGCAGATAGAAAGAGAGTTGACCAAAAACCCAAGAAGAAGGAGTTATCAGCTGGGAAATTCGCAAAAAATGGCACCCTATGTGTTCGTATTCCCGTTTCTGTTGTCATTCGCCGTCTTCTTTGCGTACCCGCTGATTAATGCGGGAATTATGAGCTTTCAGGAAGTGCTCCCGGGAGAGGTGTCGTTTACCGGACTTGATAACTACAGAGGACTCTGGAATGAGGATTTCGGAGCGGCACTCTACAACAGCAGCCGATACACAATCTGGACACTCCTGCTGCTGATACCGGTGCCCATGATTCTGGCTGTTCTGCTTAATTCGAAAAAGATGCCATGGAGCAATTTTTTCAGATCTACCTTGTTTATTCCGGCGCTTACGTCTGTAGTCGTCGCAGGTGTGGTGTTCCGTCTCATTTTTGGTGAGCTTGACGGCGCATTGATGAATACGATTCTGCATCTATTCGGGATATCCAGCCAGCGCTGGCTCTACAGCTCCAGTCTGGGAATGTTCGCCCTGCTTGTACTGGCCGGCTGGAGGTGGATCGGCATCAATATTCTATATTTCCTGTCTGCACTTCAGAGCATTCCCGCCGAGCTGTACGAAGCGGCTGACATCGACGGGGCTGGCGCTTTCCGGAAATTAATCAGAATTACGATCCCCCTGCTGAAGCCGATCACGATTTATGTCGTGACGATCACTATATATGGCGGTTATGCCATGTTCACCGAGAGCTATATGCTATGGGCTGGCAAGCCTTCGCCGCAAAACATTGGACTGACCATTGTCGGATATATCTATCAGCAGGGATTCCAGTATTTCAATCTTGGTTTTGGTTCGGCCATCGGGATCACCTTGCTGGGGATCACCTTATTGGTCAGCCTGGTTCAATTAACGCTCACCGGCATGTTTAAGAAGGAGGACTAGAGCATGCGGACTATTGAGAAATCCAAATTCAGCTTCTCCTCTCTGCTGCTTGTGCTTTTATTTGTGATTCTGGCGGCCCTGATGTTATTTCCGTTATATGCCTTGTTCCTTGCTTCCCTGAAGCCTGCTACAGAATTGTTCCGCTACGGCCTGAATGTCCGGCTGGATTTCAATTTGATGAGTCTGGACAATTACAAAAGCATCTTTTCGGGGCAGGGGGCGGCCGGCAATTATTTTGGCTGGTATAAGAACAGTCTGCTTATTACCACGCTGTTCACCCTGCTGAGCCTGCTGTTCTCTTCAATGGTAGGCTACGGGCTGGGAATGTACCGTTTTCGCGGCCGGAATTTTATTTTTACTCTGGTGCTCGTGGTGATGATGATTCCTGTGGAGATTATTCTGCTGCCGCTCTATAAGCTAATGATTTCGCTGAAGCTGATCAACACCATCTGGGGGGTTATTCTGCCCTTTGTGGTCTCCCCGCTGCCCATCTTCTTCTTCCGCCAATTTGCGCTTGGCCTGCCCAAGGACTTCATGGATGCGGGCCGGATGGACGGGTGCTCGGAGTACGGAATCTTCTTCCGAATCATGGTGCCGCTGATGGCCCCGGCGTTTGGGGCGATTACCATCCTGCAGGCCATGAACAGCTGGAATAACTTCCTGTGGCCGCTGATCGTGCTGCGGACGACCGAGCAATTCACCTTGCCGATCGGGCTGGCCTCCTTTGTCTCTCCCTTGGGCAATAACTATGAAGCGCTGATCGCGGGAGCCGTCCTGGCCATTTTGCCTATTCTGGTTCTGTTCTTATTTTTCCAGCGCTTCTTCATGGAAGGGTTAACGGTTGGCGGAGTCAAGGGGTAAGGTTGTAAGGCTGCCACGGGCAGGTGATCTGTAACAGAGATGAGAGGAGAGTTCCATTAATGAATGATAATACCACACCGGCTTCAGGCAAGGTTCAGATTCATGATCCGTTCTGGTCGGAATATATCCGTCTGGTCCGCGAGGTTATGGTTCCTTATCAGTGGGAGGCGCTGAACGACCGTGTTGAAGGGGCTGAGCCCAGCCATGCGATCCGTAATTTCAAGATTGCGGCGGGCCGGGAGGCAGGTGAGTTCTACGGAATGGTCTTTCAGGACAGTGATGTAGGCAAATGGCTGGAGGCTGTGGCGTACTTACTGGAGACTAAGCGGGATTCTGCGCTTGAGGAGATTGCGGACGGCGTCATTGAGCTGCTTGCTGAAGCCCAGAGGGATGACGGCTATGTGAATACCTACTTTATGCTAAAAGAACCGGGCAAGGAGTGGACTAATCTGGCGGAATGCCACGAGCTCTATTGCGCTGGACATTTAATTGAAGCGGCAACAGCCTATTTCAGGGCCACCGGCAAAAGAAAGCTGCTCGACGCGGTGAGCCGGTATGCGGATTACATTGCAGCCGTATTCGGAGCCGAGCCCGGCAAGCTGCAAGGCTACGACGGCCATCAGGAGATTGAACTGGCGCTGGTGAAATTGTTCCAGGTCACAGGTGAAGAGAAGTATCTGGAGTTAAGCCGCTATTTCCTGGACCAGCGGGGACAGCAGCCCCATTACTTTGAACAGGAATGGAAAAAGCGCGGCCGGACCCTGCATTTCCCCCAGCTGTCCATGGTTCATGATCATCTGTACAGCCAATCGCATCTGCCTGTCAGAGAGCAGACCACAGCGGAGGGGCATGCGGTACGTCTGGTCTATATGTGTACGGCGATGGCCGACATTGCCCTTGAGACCAAGGATGCCGGGCTGCTGGAAGCCTGCCGGAAGCTGTGGGACAACATTGTGAACAAACGGATGTACATTACGGGCGGCATCGGGTCCATGGAGCAGGGGGAATCTTTTACCGCGGATTATGATTTGCCGCCGGACCTGGCCTATGCCGAAACCTGTGCTTCCGTGGGGCTGATCTTTTTTGCCCGGCGCATGCTGGAGCTGGAGCACACCAGCAAATATGCAGATGTCATGGAGCGGGCGCTCTACAATACCGTAATCAGCGGAATGTCCCTGGATGGCACCAAGTTTTTCTATGTGAATCCGCTTGAGGTGTATCCGGAAGTACTGGGTAAGAACAAGAACTACAATCATGTAAAAGCTGTGCGCCAAGGCTGGTTTACCTGCGCCTGCTGTCCGCCGAATGTGGCCCGTCTGATCGCCTCGCTCGGAGACTACATCTATTCAACGTCAACGGAAGGCGATATCTTATACGTCGAACTCTACATCGGGGGCCGCACCGCAAGGATAATGAATGGCATATCCGCTGTTATTGAACAAATCTCCAGCTATACTTCGGATGGCAAAGTCCGCTTGAGCGTTACTCCTGAACAAGCCAGTGAATTTACGATTGCGCTGCGTATGCCGGATTGGTGCCATGAAGTCCAGGTTTCGCTTAACGGCCAATCCCGGACGCATCATGCAGGAAATGCGGACGGATATATTCACCTGACCCGCAAGTGGGTATCCGGTGATACCCTTGAGCTGCAGTTTGCGATGCCGGTCACGCCGATGAAAGGTCATCCGCATATCCGCCAGACCTTTTCCAAAGTAGCCCTGCAGCGCGGTCCTTTCGTCTATTGCCTGGAGGAGGCCGATAACGGCACAAGACTGTATCAGCTGCGGCTGCCGCAGGGCAATGAATATTCACTTGCAGAGGAAGCTGGTTTCCCTGAGGGCATCCGGACGATTTCAGTTTCCGGTAGACGGATGCTGCCGGAAGCAGGCTGGGGGGAGGAGCTGTACAGCAGTGGACCCCCCTTGAAGAGCAGGGAGGTGCAGCTGAAGTTCATTCCGTATTTTGCCTGGGCCAATCGCGGGGAAGGGGAAATGTCCGTCTGGATTGGGGAAGAACAGTAGTGCTGAATACAGTTGAATACGTATAACAACGATAATAACATACATCGAAGGGGATGATTCAAGCATGATATTCAAGACTTCTGATGCAACACAGCAGCCAAGATTAACACCGAATAGGATACTTACAGGAGCGGTCTTCTGGACGCTGGCGGTGCTATCCATTATTCTTCTTCCGTCGAAAGCCGGCGCGTATGAACTGACAAGCGACAAGCTGCTCATTGAAACCGGGCAATCCGGTGAAATTTCATCGCTGAAAATCAAAGGCGACGCCTTCCCGACCGAGTATGTGATGAACAAGACAGTAACACCCGAGCAGGATACAGCAGATCATCAGTGGCTCGGCGAGCTGCTCTTCACCTATCGCCTGGATGGAGGCGAATGGACCAAGGCATCTACCAATCAATCCGGGGATGTCCGGACCATAGACAAGGATGGCAGTAAGGTGACAGTCACCTACGAAAACTCCGCAAACGCCGGCGGAATACACGATTTCAAGCTGGTTGAAACCTATACTATGGAAGCAGATGGCTCACTCCAGTGGGATATTCATGTCGCTAACACCAGCGGCAAAAGCCTGGAGTTCGGAGATATTGGGCTTCCGCTTCCCTTCAATGAACAGTGGACGTACGGGGACGCCATTTACGAGACTCGTGTGGTCACCCACTCCTTTGTTGGGGGCAGCGGTTCTTATATTACAGCAGGCAGACCCAGCGGGATTGGCTCCTATCTGATGCTGTTGCCGGATGCCGCTACCGGTGCGGGTTTTGAGTATCAGGACCGCTGGCGCAATGAAGAGCATCCGGGCAGTAAGTGGGCCTGGAACCCCGAGAATGAAGGCAAATGGATCGAGGGCTTGAATGTCTTTTATATTCATTCCAATGTGATCAAATCCACCAACCGGGGTTATCTGCCACATACCAGCCTGACGCTGGCTGCCGGGGAGAGCAAAACCTACGGCTTTCAGCTGCTTGCTGTAGCGAACGAGCAGGAAGCCAAGGACATGCTGGTTCAGGAAGGGCTGATAGATGTAACCGTTGTCCCGGGCATGATTGTGCCGTTGAACCAGAAGGCCAAGTTCGATCTGCGCACCAAAGCTGACATTCACAGCGTGAAGCTGGATGACGGGACCGATGTTCCCCTGCTTGAGCAGAAGAGCGGAGATCATCACATTTATGAATTCAGTCTGGGCAAGCTGGGGCCGCAGCATGTTACGGTCCAATATGGAAGCGGTCTCACAACCGTGCTGCAATTTTATGGTATCGATGCGGTTGACCGGGCGCTGGAGGACCATGCGAACTTTATGGTTGAACAAACCCAGTGGAATCTCCCCGGGGATATACGCGACAAAGTGTTTGACGACTGGATGATGAACACGAAGTCCAAACGGAATAACTTCAGCGGCTACTGGGGCTGGGGCGATGACTGGGGATTGACGCATGGACAGTTTTTAGCCGAAAAAAATGCCCTGAGTCCTGTAGCTTCGGAAATCACGGCAGTGGATGACTATCTGGAAACGGCCATCTGGAACCAACTGATGAATGGCCATCATGAGGATTATCTGATTCATGACTTCCTGATGAAGGAGCCGAATACAACACCTACTTATCGTGGTTACGCCTATCCTCATATCTATAATACGTATTTCAGCATGTACAAAATTGCCGCCAATTACCCTGAGCTGGTTGCCTATAAGCATCCCAAGGAGACCTATTTGCTGCGGGCTTATAATATTTTGAAGGCTCTGTATGAAGGCCCCGTTTCTTACAACTGGGAGACTGGACTTATGGGAGAGCTGACCACACCGGATATCATTCAAGCGCTTGACAGTGAAGGCTATGTGGACGAAGCCAGTGATATCCGGGCCAAGATGCTCCGCAAATATAATAATTTCAAAAACAATAAGTACCCTTACGGTTCGGAATACAGCTATGACAACACCGGGGAGGAAGCGGTATACACCCTGGCAAAGATGCAAAAAGACAATGACCTGGAACAGGCCAAAGCGCTGGAGATGATGGGTAAAATCAATGCCAAGACGCGGGCCTCACGTGGACAGATGCCTGTCTGGTACTACTACGCTGATCCGGTAACCATTACAGGAGAAAGCTGGTGGAACTTCCAGTACAGCGTGTCGCTGGCCGGATATGCGATGGACGACTGGATCCGCTATCATTCCACAGCCAACCGGGAAGAGGAGCAGCGGTTGTCATATGCGGCCAAGCTGGCTAACCTCAGTGCCATCAACTCCGGGCAGATCAGTGATGATCCGGAGAATTACGGAGCTGCAGCCTGGACCTACCAGGCCGAGAAGGGCAATAACGGCACCAATGGAACCGGCGGCGGCCGGAATGTTCCGCTGCTGAACGGATGGAAAGGTATGACCGGGGAAGCGGATCTGGGGCTGTTCGGTACGCTGCAGATTCTCAGTGCGGACATTGCCGTCGATCCGATCTTCGGGGTAACAGGCTACGGGGCGGATGTTACAGTGACGGATTCCGTCTATTACGATATCACGCCTACAGACGGTCTCTTCAAACGGATCAACCTGATTACCGAAAAGCTCTATACCGAGCTGGATAAAGATCAGTTTACCGAAGCGAGACTGTCTGCCAATAAGGACTATGCCAAGTTCAGCCTGCGTAATTTGACACCTGGCTATGCACATGAAACGACGCTTACCCTGAACGGTCTGGTAAAAGGCGCCTATCTTATCACCATCGATGGTGAGCCTGCGGGCAAGCTGAATGCGTTCGGGGATGAAGCGAAGCTGACGATTGAAGCCGGACCGGCAGTTGCATATACGGTAGAACTGAGTGCCACAGAGCCGGATGACAATCAGGTCCCCTCGGTTGATGCGGGAGCAGATTTCACCTACACGCTGCAAGTGGACGATGCCATGCTTCGCGGTACAGCCAAAGACGATGGTCTGCCGAAGGGAACGCTGACCCCGGTATGGTCCCTGGTGTCCGGACCGGAAGACGGTCAGGTTGTGTTTGGCAAAAGTGCGGCGCTATTCACTTCGTTCACGGCAACGAAGCCGGGAACTTATGTGTTCAAGCTGACTGTAAGCGATTCGGAGCTTGAGGGCAGTGATACGGTTACGGTGACAGCCTTGGCACCGCCGCCGCTGCCGGAGCTGCTTGTGCATTATGACTTCGATGAAACATCCGGTACAGTGGCAGCCGATGATTCCGGAAGCGGTAAGGACGGCAGTGTGCTGGGAGCCGCCTCCTGGCTTCCGGGCAAAATCAATCATGCGCTTGAGCTGAGCGGCCAGGATGCCTATGTGAAAATGCCCGAAGGCCTGCTGAGCCGTGCGGATGCGGTTACCGTGTCAGCCTGGGTGAAGATGGACAGCGTTGGAACCTATTCGCGGATCTTCGATTTTGGCACCGGAACAAGCACCTATATGTTCCTGTCACCCAAAGCCGGCTCCATTACCCGGTTCGGTATTTCGACCGGCGGGAATGCCCCGGGTCAAGAGCAGACCATTGACGGTCCGGCTCTCCCTGCCGGCGAGTGGAAGCATGTAGCCGTGACATTGTCCGGCTCTCTGGGGGTCTTATATATCGACGGTGTGGAGGCGGGCAGAAATGACCATCTGACGCTCAAACCGTCAGATCTCGGTAAAACCAAAAACAACTACATTGGCAAATCGCAATTTGCCGACCCGTATATGGATGGGTTGGTCGACGACTTCCGGATCTACAGCAGAGCGCTGAGTCCGGATGAAATCACTGCGCTGCTTGCCCCTGCAGGCCACATTATCTCGGTAGAGGATGTAGTGCTTACAACACCGGCCAAGCAGGCGCCGAAGCTTCCGTCAACGGTTACCGCCAGCCTGGAGGATGGAAGCCAGTTTGTAGTTTCCGTACAGTGGGAGACGGTAACTCCTGCACTGTATGACAAGGAGGGTTCTACATTTACCGTAAACGGAACCGTTATCGGAACACAGACGGCGGTTCAGGCTAGGGTTACCGTAACTAAGAGGGTGATCCCCCCTTTTCCTGAGCTTGTGCTGCGCTATAACTTCGATGAAGGTCAGGGTACTGCCATTGCTGATGCTTCGGGGAACGGACATGAAGGAACGGTTCTTGGCAGTCTCGATTGGGAAGCTCAGGGGCATAAGAATGGAGCGTTGACCTTCAGTGGAGCGGGCGGCAATTATATCTCTGCCGGCACTGATCCTGCCCTCCAGCCAGGCAGTATGACGCTGTCCTATTGGGTCAAACGCACCGGTGCCATGAATGACAAGGAGAATGTGCTGCTGTGGTTCAAGCCTGAGGGCAACTACGCGGGCAACGGATTTTTTATTACCTATAACGGAAACTCCAGTATTGTATACGTAGATGGAGCAAACGGCTTCTATGTGAAACAGTCGCCTGAGGCGTTTTTGCCGCTGAATGAATGGACCCATGTGGTCTTCACGTTCGATGCGGTGACTAAGACCGGAGTCATCTACAGAAACGGCGTGGCCCAGCAGGTGGACACCGATGGTTCGCCGGGCTCCATTACAGCTACTAACGATGTGAAGCGAATCGGTGTCTCCGGTTATGGCAACGGGGCACAGCTGAATGCCGGGCTTGATGATTTCCGCATTTACAGCGGGGCAATGGACGCTTCACAGGTAAAAGCATTGTATGAAGACAAGGACATTCAAAGCGTGGAACCGGTCAGCGTAACGACGGCGGCAACCGTTGCACCTGTCTTGCCGGACACGGTTCAAGTGAAATATGAGAACGGAAGTGAAGGGACTGCTGAGGTCAGCTGGAACAGTGTGCCGGAAGAGGACTACGCACGGCCTGGAGAGTTTGTGGTTTCAGGACAAGTGGAAGGCACTACTTGGCCTGCAGCAGCCACGGTAACCGTAACTGAAGCTGTGAAACGAACGATTGTGGAGCTGAAAGAGGTACACATTACCACAACAGTAGGGGTCGCTCCGGTGCTGCCAACGGTAGTACAGGCAACGTACTCCGATCATACGATTGGTGAAACCTCCGTCATCTGGCAGGGCATTGACCCTGTATCGTATGCGGTGCCGGGAGGCTTCACCGTGACTGGAACCGCTGGCGGAACAGATCAGCACGCGGTGGCCAAGGTTACCGTGCTTGATTCAGAGGCCCCTGTCATTGTGAGCCTTCAGGATGTGGAGGTCGTGACAACAGCTGGGAATGCACCGCTGCTGCCGTCGGTAGTTACGGCAGTATACAGCGATTCAACTTCCCGGACGGTCCCCGTAGTCTGGCAGACTATCGCCCCGCATCAGTATGCCGGTGCCGGAAGCTTCACAGTGAGCGGTGCAGTGGAAGGTACGGATTTGGCAGCCAGAGCGAAGGTTACCGTGACAGGTCCGACGGTCACACCAACACCGACACCGACGCCGATACCAACACCAACACCAACACCAACACCAACACCAACACCAACGCCGGTACCGGCATCGTCAGCAGCTCCGGCTGCCGGATTGAAGGTGGTTGGTGAAGAAGCATTCGCTTCTGGGCCGGTGGCTGCTGCTATGGAGATCACGCTGGGTCCAGGACAGACCCAGGCTTCACTGCCTGTTCATGCCGGAGCACTGCTGGGCAACAGAGCCTTGGTGATCCGGGATGGCGAAGCCTCTATTCAGATTCCGGCTGCTGTTCTGACAGAGCTTGGAACGAAGCTGGCAGAGGCTAAACGCAGCGGAGCAGCAATTCTGATTACGCTTGCGCCTGTTCCCAATGGAGCAGTCCCGTCCGGGAATGGAAGCGGCATCTACCGTCAAGAAGGGACGGCCTATGAATTCGGGCTGGTGCTGCGTACAGCGGACGGATCGGAAATCACACCGTCTACCTTTTCCCAAGGGGTCCGGGCCATGCTTCCCTATGCAGCTTCGGCTGTAAATGAGGAATGGCTTGGGGTGTACCTGAAGAACGGAGACACCTCACAATGGAGCTATGTGGGAGGGACAGCAGACAAGGCCAGCAAGAAGCTGGTCCTGATGCTGGATCATTTCAGCACCTACGCCGTGTTGTCTTATGACGCCACATTCATAGATGTTGCCCCTGACCACTGGGTGTATACAGCACTGAAATCGCTCAGTGCCAAACATGTGGTTACGGGGCTCACGGACAGCCGCTTTGCTCCAGCCCAAACGACAACAAGGGCTGAGTTTACTGCGATGCTGGTCAGAGCACTTCAACTGAAGGACACGGGTGAAGGGCTTCCGTTCCGGGATGTGCCAGCCGGAAGCTGGTACACCAAATCCGTGGCAGCAGCTTATGCTGCCGGGCTGATTGAAGGGGTAACAGCAACCGCCTTTGCACCGGATGCCGAGATAACCCGTGAGCAAATGGCAGTGCTTCTCATTAAGGCTTACGAATACAAGGCAGGTAAAGCGGCTTCCCGCGGCGGATTACAAAATCTGACGGACAGTGCCTTAATCTCGGTCTGGGCGAAATCACAAGTGGCTCAGGCAGTGGCTCACGGCATTATGCAAGGGATAGGAGACGGGCGGTTTGACCCGCAAGGACTCGTGTCCCGGGCGCAGAGCACCCAGGCCATGTATAATTTTTTACGTGCTATGAACTAAATAAGAGAGTAAAGAAGGTGCACTTGGGTCCGGTCCAGGCACCTTCTTTTTTCTACCCAACATCCGAAAATAATCCACCATTATTAAAAATTTGGAATTTCATAATGTAAGCGCATTCCCTATGATGAGAACAGGAACCCAATCAACACATTTAAGCATTCGATTTCGAAGCGGGTTTAACGAAGTGATTCAAGGAAGCGTATGCTACAAAATTTTTAGGGAGGGTTATGATGGAGCTCAATGGAAGAGGGCGGGGAAAAGTATTATATGGGCTACTGACCGTAATTTTGCTGATGGTCACCCTGCTGGCGGGATGTTCAAACGCTGGCGGCAAGAATGAAAGCGATAAGGGAAATGCAGCGAAGGATCAAGGAAACGCAGAGCAGTCAGGGAAACCCGTAACGCTGAAATTCACCTTCTGGGGCAGTCCGCAGGAGAAGGCGGCTATTGAGAAGGCAACCCAGGCCTTCACAGACAAATATCCGAACATCAAAGTAGATGCCATTCATATCCCGGAAGCGGATTATGATGCCAAGATTACGGCTATGGTAGCCGGGAATGAAGCACCGGATCTGGGCTATATGCATGGCGAGCTGGCAGACCCCTGGCAAAAGGACGGCAAGTTCGTCAATATGTTTGAACTGCTGGATGCGGATAAGGACCTGAAGCGCAGCGACTTTTTGGATTATATCTGGTTCAAGTCGTCCGAGGATTTCGCATACGGAATCAGTACAGCCGGAGAAACCTTCGGGCTGTTCTACAACAAGGATCTATTTGATGAAGCCAAGGTGAATTATCCTCCTGCCAAGCCGGAAATGGCCTGGAGCTGGGATGAATTCGTAAAAGTCGCCCAGCAATTAACCCTCGACAAAAACGGTAAAAATGCCGCCGATCCCGGGTTTGATCCGGATAATATCAAGCAGTTCGGCGTCTCTTTTGAAACTTGGCATGGACCTGTTCATGCGGCAGTGATTAACAATGAAGGTGAATGGGTGACCAAAGACGGGAAATTCGGGTTCAGCCAGCCGGAAGCGGCGGAAGCGATCCAGCGTCTGGCGGATTTAATTAACGTGTATCATGTGGCACCCTCTCCGGTGCAAATGAAGTCGATTCCTTCCCAGGCGGTTGCCCTGCAATCGAAGCTTGCAGCGATGTCGATGCATGGCCAATGGATCAATCTGGACCTCGGTGCCGCCAAAGTCAATTATGATATCGGTGTGCTTCCGAAGATGAAACGCAGCGTTCCCATGGGAATCAGCGGAGCTTCTGTCATCTATACATCCAGCAAGCATCGGGAAGAAGCCTGGCTGCTGACGAAATTTCTGGAGAATCCGGAAGGCGCCATAGACCTCTATAAAGGCGGATTGTGGATGCCTACGATGACCAAATGGTATACCGATCCCGGGCTGGTAGCCAAGTGGGCGGAGAACAATCCGGCTCATCCATCCGGCTTCAAGGATGCGATGATGAATAATCTGCTGAACAACGGGGTGCCGAACGGGTCGTATTATATTAAAAATTTCTCCAAAGTGAATGCGATTACCTTCTCCGGCATGGATGAGGTATGGCTCGGCAAGAAAACCGCCCTGGAGGCGATGAAGGAGCTTGAGGCAAAGATTCAGCCGGAAATCAGAGGGCGTTATGATGTCTCCCCTTGAGGATGCAGTGAATGGGGTACAGACCCTGAAGCCGGTCCGGCATTCAAGCAGAAAACACCAGGCTGCCAAGGAGCTGCGTTACGGACTTTTGTTTGCTTCGCCGGTACTGGCGGGATACCTGCTGTTCGTGCTTGTTCCAATTGCTGCAAGCATATATCTGAGTTTTACCAACTATAGTGTAGGGATGGTACCGGAGTGGATCGGCATTGCCAATTACAAGACCCTTTTTACGGGTGCCGACCCCTTCTTTTATCCAGCGGTCAAAGCTACCTTCTATTATGTATTTGTCAGTGTGCCTCTAGGCATTATCATTTCCTTTTTTGCTGCGGTACTGCTGAATCAGAAAATTGCAGGCAGAGCCTTTTTTCGCGGAATATTCTATTTGCCGGTCATCATTCCGTTAGCTGCTTCTTCCATGGTCTGGATGTGGCTGCTGCAGCCGGATTTTGGCATTGTGAACGCCCTGCTGAAGCAGCTTCATCTGCCTACTTCGCAATGGCTGGGGGATACAGGGTCGGTAGTTCCGACCTTGATCCTCTTCAGCTTTTGGACGCTGGGCAATACCATCGTTATTTTTCTGGCCGGACTGCAGGGCATCCCCTCCCAGTTGTATGAAGCGATAGAGATCGACGGGGGGAACAGGCTCCATAAGCTGTTTTATATTACCATCCCCATGACCTCGTCCATCATCTTTTTTAACACGGTTATTGCCTTTATTAACGGGTTTCAGGCGTTTGTCCAGCCTTCGGTAATGACGCAGGGCGGACCGAACAACAAGAGCCTTTTTTATGTACTGTACCTGTTCAACGAAGGGTTCAAATCCTCCCGGATGGGTAGCGCCAGTGCGATTTCTGTGCTGCTGTTTCTGGTGATCGCCCTGTTCACCGCTTTGATTTTCTTCTTCTCCAAATCGTTGGTGTATTACGAAGGGAAGGGGGAGCAGCGGTGAAACAGCAATCGTGGATAAATAAAGCAATGATATACCTGCTGCTTGGTATTGGAAGTTTGTTTTGCCTGTTTCCAATCTTTTGGATGGTCCGGACGTCACTGATTGATATGGGGGAGCTGTATCAGATTCCGCCGGGGTTTATTCCGAAGGTTTTCAAGTGGGATAATTTCCGTACGGCTCTGGATGCGTATCCGTTTGGCCGTTTCTTTCTGAACAGCGTCATTATTACTTCATTGGCGATCCTGGGGGTTCTGCTCTCCGCCTCGTTGTGTGCCTACAGCTTTTCGCGTATCGACTGGAAAGGGCGGGACCAGGTATTCGGGGTGATATTAACCGGACTTATGATTCCGTTCTTTGTAGTCATGATTCCGCAGTACGTATTTTGGAACGCACTTCACTTAACGGACACTTTTGTTCCGCTGGTGGCACCTGCCTGGTTCGGCGGAGGGGTGTTTAATATTTTTCTGCTGCGGCAGTTCTTTCTGGGCATCCCGCGCGAGCTGGACGAGGCGGCCAAGGTGGATGGTGCGGGACATGTACGGATATATGCAGTGATTATCGTCCCGCTGGCCAAACAGGCGATGATTGTGATCGGCTTGCTGACTTTTTTGGCGAACTGGAATGATTACCTGGGACCGCTGGCGTTCATTACCTCCGAGAAAAATTATACGTTAATGCAGGGACTGACCTTATTTCAGGGCTCCTACTCTGCACAGTGGAATCTGATGATGGCTGCGACTACAGTCATTGTGATCCCTTCGCTGGTGATCTTTCTGATTGCGCAGCGCCACTTTATTGAAGGGATTGCCATGACCGGAATCAAGGGCTGATAAGGGGGAACGGCATGTACGATATTCTGCTGGTAGATGATGAACCTGCTCACCTCACCGGACTCTCCGGCATGCTGCGCCGCTTGCGTCCGGAATACGGGATCGTTACAGCCAGGAATGGCCGGGAGGCCCTTGAGATCTGCAGCGCCCGCTGCTTCCAGATTATTATCACCGACATTAGGATGCCGCTCATGGACGGACTGCATTTCCTGGAACAGCTTACGCCTCAGCCTGCTCCGCGGCGGGTCATTTATTTAAGCGGATACAGCCGTTTCGAATATGCGCAAAAAGCGATGAGTCTTGGATCTTCCGAATATATGCTGAAGCCGCTTGACCCTCAGAAGTTCATTGCTGTTCTTGAGAAGACGGAAAAGAGCCTGGAGGAAGAGTACGCCACCCGGCAGGAATATGAACGGCTTGCCATCCGGCTGGATGTGGCAGAACCCGCCTATCGTCAACACCTCCTGAACCATTGGCTGGAAGGGAAACTAAGGACCCCGGCAGACCGAGAAGAAGTGTTGACTATGCTTGGATTCAGCGGCTCCGGCACCTTGCTGGTGGTCTATATCAACGGGGAAAGGGCTGCGGAAGAGGTGATGGAATGCTTGCGGCCCTTTGGTTTCCATACGGGTTTTACTTCCCGGCAGGACTCCGGTCTGCTGGTGGTGGCAAGTAGCGTACAACCTGACTCCGGCATGCTCCAGATGCTTGTAAGGCTCGGGCTGCCTGTGGGGATCAGCGCTCCTTCAGAGCATTTATACGATGATGTTACCCGTGCGTATACCGAAGCCCGCTATGCGGCTGCATGCTGCTTTTATGCACAGCCCGGGGAGCCGCAAGTATACTTGGCGGCAGATGGGGGGCTGGACGCCGGCCGGATGCTTACCTCCGATCCCCGGATTCCAGGCAGGCTAAAGGAGTTAATCGAAGGCTGGGATGGGCTTTCAGGTTTCGGGCCTGCAGCAGAGGAAGCGGTCTGCCGGATGCTAGGAGAAGGGGCTCCGCCTTTGCCGGAAGAACTGGTGCGGGAAGTCAAGCACCTTCTGTCCAGGGTGATTTATGACCTCGAAAGTATAAGAGAGGATGTGCAGGAAGTTCTGCTGCAGCGCACCTCCTGCTTGGGCAACGGCATTCGATGCTGTCCGGAATTGATTGCGTCCGCAGCCAGGCTTTTGGAGGACATTGCTCATAGTGTGGCGGAAGCGAAGCGGGAACGGAAGGAGGGGGTGATGTCACGGTGTCTTGATTATATTGACCAGCACTATAGGGAGGACCTTTCCCAGGAAGCGGTCGCCGCCATGTTTCACTTTAGCTCCAGCTATTTCTGCCAGTTTTTCAAGAGCCGGCTCCAGCTGACCTTCAATCAATATGTAACCCGCCTCCGGTTGAATGAGGCCAAAGAAATGCTTGGGAGTTCTAATGAGAAGGTGTACCGGATCGCTGAGCAGCTAGGGTATCATGATGTCAAATATTTCAACCGAGTCTTCAAAAAGGAAACGGGTCTCACACCGGAAGAATACCGCGCCTTGACGCGCAGATTGACTGAAGTCTAGACGGTTTTTATGGAGGAAATATGGCTGGATACCGGTACATCTATCGTGACAAACGGAATCTGTGGAAAAATATGAAGCTGAGAACCAAGCTGATCCTCTGTTTTGTGCTGCTGATTTCGATCCCTTCGGTGACGAACGCTGTCATCAACTATAAGACGAGCTCGGATATCATAGTCAGCAATGCCGAAGACAGTATCCTCGAGATCGTGAAAAAGAAAACAGAGATCAGCGATTTGATGCTGAATCATATCGAATCCAGAACCATTGACCTCATTTCAGACCCGGACTTATTCACCCTCTTTGACCGGCAGCAGCCCCGGACCGATGAAGAGCTGCTAAGAATGGACCGCAAAGCAACTGAAATTCTGAACAAGTATTTCCGTAACGAGCAGGACTTCTATTCTGTGCAGCTGGTTACCAGTTATTACAGCTTCGGGGGAGGCGCTACGGGCTATACCACCAATTCACCGTTTGTCTCCGTTCCGCCGTCCGGGTTCGTACACTCCTATATATACCAAAAGATAGCGGAGGTGAAGGGGAGCCTGCTGTGGTTCCCCACCTACGATTGGACAAGAATCTACGGACAGCCTCAATTAGGTGGAATGGACGCCAAATTCCGCATGGTTTTCTCTGCAGGGCGGCTGCTTAACATTTCACCCGTCATCGACGGCATGAGCCGCAGCTGGCCTCAGCGTGTGGAACGGCCGGTGCTGCTGATTAATTTTAATGAAGAGTATTACCGGCAGTATATGGCTCAGACGCCTGCTGTGCAGGGGTCCTATTTCTATGTGGTCTCCAGAGAGGGACAGATCGTCACCTACCCGGACAATTCACTTCTGGGGATGACGGATGCGAACGGATGGTATAAGGATCAGTTCACATCCGTATCAGGGACTGCCCTGGTCAAGCAGGGAAAAGAGGATGTGTTGATTGGTTATGCCGCTTCCGGGATCACCGGATGGGTAACCGTATATGTTGTCCCGTACCGCCAATTGGTCCGCAACCTGCCGACCGTCAGCTATACGGATTTAGGCATTACTCTGGTCCTGCTTCTATTGTCTGTGGGCATTGCCTATGTAATTTCCAGCCATTTGACGAAACCGATCAAAAAAATGATGGCCGCGATTCAATTAACCGGGGCCGGTGATTTTTCCACCAAGATTCCAGACCAGCCGCAATTGGAATTTCGCATTCTCGTGAAGAGATACAATCAGATGAACGAAAGGATTCTTGAGCTGATCGAGGAAAATTACAAAAGCACCAGACGCGAGAAAGAAGCAGAGATGCTGGCGCTCAACCTCCAGCTCAATCCCCACTTCCTATACAACACGCTCAATATCATCAACTGGATGGCCCTGGAGCGGGAGGAGAGCGAGATCAGCCAAATGATTGTCAGCCTATCCACTATGCTCCAGTATACCGTGAACAACGGCCAGGAGGAGGTTCTGCTGGAGGACGATCTGAACTGGCTGAGGAGCTACACACATATTATGGGCAAACGTTATGCCGGAGTGTTTGAGGTGGAATACGATATGGAGAATCTGCCTCCCGGGAAGGTGGTTCCCAAGCTGTTCCTCCAGCCTATTGTCGAGAATGCTATTATCCATAGTATGGAGGCGGTTGTGAGCGGGGGACGGATTATGATTACAGGACGGAGATCCGGAGAACGGCTGTATTTTACCGTTTCAGATAATGGGGTAGGGATGTCCAAAGACCATATCGAGGACATGCTGATTCATGACGCCGGAGGTATTGGACTGCGAAATGTCAAAAAACGGCTGAATTTGATGTACGGAGGTCTGGCGGAACTTCAGATTCAATCGGAGCCCGGGGTGGGAACGGTTGTGACCGTAGTCATTCCTTATTGAACTGTCTTGTTCATCATTATTATTTTTTTAAAAAGTAATCCATCACTAAGGTATACCTTTCCATCTTGGATAAAGGTTCTTGGGTATAAGTTAAATCTGAAAGAATACCCCTCCGAGAGCAAAAACAGAAAGACGCAGCTTGCTGATCTTAACACGGGTACCTGGAACAGTTAACCCGCCGAAGCCATAGCAAAATATAAATGATGTTCCAAAGACGACTACACTAAAAATGGGTTTCCGATCTCCGATTACTACACGTTCTATTTCATACCCAACCAGCTTCCCTGCAAAAAAATGCCCAAGTTCATGTAAGAAGGTGTCAACATATTTGAACAATGTAATTAGCACAGCACTGAACAATCCCATCTTAACGGAAGGCTCGATTATGGATAGCAAGATAAGAATTATAATGAAAAAGATTATATAAAAGGATGTTCGGTTCAGCATCAATGCCCTTCCTTCATATTACAGCGTAAATGTTGGTGCTAGTTTATTCTATGATTTTCCCCAGGATTTGTTCTTTACTAATCGTACCGAAGGACCTGCTATCCAAACTATTGCTATAATTATCTCCAATTACAAAATATTGATGGGCCCCTATCTTGTATTTACCAACATTTGGGTTGTCTGCCATAGCAACCGGCAATACGATTTGAACATCATTGATTAGTATTTTGTCTTTCATTACTTCTATATTTTCGTTTGGTAACCCTACAACTCGTTTAACATACTTTATATTTTTCGGATCTATATGAAAGTACACAAGATCATTCCGTTTTATTTCATGCTGAGTATAATAATCCGTTTCTACCTTAACTATTTGACCCTCTTTATATGTCGGTTCCATTGAGGGACCCATTATTTCGACAGTTTGATAGTTTGTACTTTTATTACAAGCGCTTATAATCATGAAACCAAATAACACTAGTATATATTTCTTATATTTCTTCATATCTACCCTCTTTTCTGGAGTTTCCTCGGGTCGAACTTAGCCGCCCAGGATTGCCTGCCCTTGCCAATTCTCCGTATTTCCCTCTGGTAGCCGAAAAGCTGCATGGCCTAAGCGCGGATACGGTGTTAGATGATGGAGGCGATGTCTTCAAAATACTAAAAAAGTCTCCTTAATTCAATCATATAGTTTTCATAATTCACTTCGTCAAAACACACAAATAATACCTTGTTTATTTTTGATTTTTTACCTAGTAAGTACTTCGTCACTTCATCTACGGCAATACGACAAGCAAGATCCTTCGGATAATTATATATTCCGGTGCTTATATTTGGGATAGCAATACTAGTTACTCCATTAGCGTCAGCTAAAATCAATAAATTCTTGTAGCAGTTCCTTAGCTTATCTTCTTCATTATGCGTTCCACCATTCCAAACAGGACCAACGGTATGAATTACATATCGACATTTCAAGTTTCCTCCAGTTGTTATTACCGCTTCTCCAACCCCACAACCGCCTCTTTGGTTACGGATCTTCATACAATCCTCTAATATTGCTTTTCCTCCAGCTTTATGGATGGCTCCATCTACACCACCTCCACCCAACAAACTTGTATTCGCTGCATTGACTATTGCATCCACTTCTAACGTTGTTATATCTCCCTGAATCAGCTGAATCATTGTGTTATTTATTACTACTTCCAAAGCAATCCCCCCCATATATTATGATTCAGTCCCTTTCGGATAATGTCAGATTCACCAACCTCATAAATACTCCCATGTAGATTATTCGCGAAATGAATTGGACTATCCTGCCGATTCATGACGAATTGCCAGTTCATAGACTGTTCAACCATTATAGGTTGAAATGATTAAAAATAAGGTTGGAAATCTCGATTTTCTTTTACAGCACAGACTGTAATATGGTAGATGAATTACAACAATTTTAAAGCAATACGATGGAGGGCAAAGAGATTCTGAAAGGGGGGAGATAGGTTTAGAGAGGGATCAAGCGTAGTGGAGGAGTAGAAAAATACTGTACATTCCGCTTTAACCAGGAGGTTAAATTTATGCTGGAGAAGATTCAGGTCCGTTCTGTAAGAAGGACAGTTTTGAGTGCAGTCTTCACTGCCGCCGCCGCAGGATTTCTGTGGTTTGCCCAGCCTGCCTTTGCCTATGATTTGTCGAACAGCAACTTCCAGGTCAGTACCGGTTCCAATGGCGACATCTCCAGCCTGAAGCTGACCGGAGATAATTTTCCTACCAACTACGTTATGAACGCTACAAATGCTCCCAACCAGAATACGGCAGACCATCAATGGCTGGGCGAGCTGATGTTCACCTACCGGCTGAATAACGGTGCCTGGACCAAAGCCTGGACCAATAAGTCGGCCGATGCCCGTACACAAAGCCAATCCGGCAACACTGTCAACATTACCTATCAAAACTCAACGAATGCGGAGGGGATCCGCAATTTCCGCGTGAATGAAAGCTATTCTCTTGTAAGTGATTACTTGCTCTGGCAGATTCAAGTGACTAATACCAGCACACAGACTCTGGAGATCGGAGACTTTGGCCTGCCGCTTCCCTTTAATGAATTCTGGACCGGAGGCAGTAATGAGCAGATTTATGAAACACGGGTGGTCACCCAGTCCTTCATCGGAAATAACAGCTCTTATGTCACCGCCCAGCGGCCCAGCGGTATCGGTCCGTCTCTCCTGCTTGTCCCGGACAGCACAACCGGCGCAGGCTTTGAGTATATGGATAACTGGCGCATTCAGCAGCATCCCGGCAGTAAATGGGCTGGCGATCAAGGCGGCTGGGTCGAAGGCCTCTCGGTCTATTACATCCATTCCAATGTGATCAAAAGCACCGGCAGCGGATATCTGCCGAACAGCAGCCTGACCCTGGCACCAGGAGCTAGCAAGACCTATGCCTTCAAATTTTTCAAAGCCGCCAGTGAGCAGGCCGTCAAAGACCGGCTGTATTCCGAAGGGATGATAGATACCACCGTGGTCCCCGGGATGATCGTGCCGGTCAATCAGACCGCTAAATTTGATCTCCGCACCTCCAAGACCATTTCCTCCGTGACCGCACAATATCCGTCTGAAACCACCGTGACTTCACTTGGCACTGCATCGGGTGACCACAAGCTGTATTCACTCCAGATGAATCACCTGGGACCCAACAATATTACAGTGAATTATGGCAGCGGTGAAAAGACAACCCTGCAGTTCTACGCCATTGAAGCTGTGGATGCCGCACTTCAGCGTCATGCGACCTTTATGGTGAACAACCAGCAGTGGAATGTGCCCGGAGATATCCGGGACAAAGCGTTCGACGACTGGATGATGCAGTCGAACACCAAACGCAACAACTTTGCAGGGTACTGGGGCTGGGGAGATGACTGGGGATACACACACGCTCAATTCCTTGCCGAGAAAAATGTCCAGAAACCCGTCACCTCAGAAATCACAGCACTCGATCAGTATTTGGATACCACGATCTGGAACAACCTGATGGCTGGACATCACACCGATTATCTGGTGCCGGACTTCCTTATGGCCCCTCCGAATGATACTCCAACGTACCGGGGTTATGCTTACCCTCATATTTACAACACGTATTTCAGCATGTATAAGATTTCTAAGCTGTACCCTGGCCTGATCAGCTACAAAGAGCCGAGCAGCACGTATCTGCTGCGGGCCTATAACATTATGAAGGCTCTTTATGACGGGCCGGTCGCCTATAATTGGAACACGGGTCTGATGGGAGAAGTAACTACTCCGGAGATTATCAAAGCGCTGCAAGATGAGGGATACACCTCCCAGGCGAACGATATCATCGCAAAAATGAACACCAAATACAACAATTTCGCAAGTACGGCTTACCCGTATGGTTCGGAATACAACTATGACAACACAGGTGAAGAAGCCGTTTATATGCTGGCCAAGATGAAGAATAACAATACGATTAAAGGCAAAATCAATACCAAAACCCGTGCAGTCCGCGGGAAAATGCCTGTCTGGTACTTCTATACCGATCCGGTGACTATCAACGGGGAACCCTGGTGGCAGTTCCAATACACAGCATCGCTGGCTGGAACCGCCATGGACGATTGGGTGCGGAGCAATTCCACTGCGCCTGAGGTAGAGCAACGGCTCAGCTATGCTGCCAAGCTTGCAAATGTAAACGCCATCAACTCGGGCCAGATCAGCTCCGATCCGGCGGATATTGGGGCGGTGTCCTGGACGTATCAAGCCATGAAAGGCAACAATGGCGCACTCGGTCTGGATGGCGGCCCATTGTTCAACGGCTGGCGCGGCATGTCCGGCGAAGCCGACCTCGGATTGTTTGGCGCGATCAAGATTCTTAGCTCCGATGTGGCGGTCGACCCGATCTTTGGCCTCTACGGTTACGGCTGTGATGTAACGGAGAGCGGCGGTAATTATATTATTGTTCCGAAGGACGGCGTATTTCAGCGCCTTAATCTGATCACGGAAAAATGGGGCATGACCCTGGGACGTGACAGATACAGCCTGGCAACAGTCGCCAAAGCGAAGAACGGCGTCAGCTTCACACTCAGCAATGTAACACCCGGAACTGCCCACATCACGAAAGTGGACTTTAGCGGACTTGCCGCCGGAACCTATAATGTAACCGTCAATAACGTAGCTTCCGGAAGTTTCACGGCAGTGAACGGCCAAACGGCAACCGCCAGTCTCAATATCGGTACAGCAGCATCCTACGAAGTGAAGATTGAGCAGGGGACGGTTACACCGGTACCGAGTATAGTCGTCAATTATAAAATGAACCAATCCTCAGGCACAACAGTGACCGATTCCTCATATGGTGCCAATCATGCCGTTCTGACGGGAACAGCATCCTGGGTTACCGGCCGTACAGGAGCAGGGAATGCGCTGGGCTTAAGCGGAACCAGTGCTTATGCTTCTCTGCCAGCCGGAGTGCTCAGCCAGCTGAACGATTTTACGATCTCAGCCTGGGTACGCATTACCGCGAATAATGACTGGGCGAGAATCTTTGATTTTGGCACTGACACGACTACAAATATGTTCCTGGCTCCCCAGACAGGTGGAGGAGGCGGTATGCGGTTTGCGATTACAAACGGAGGCAACAGTTCAGAACAGCAGCTTACGGCTTCTGCCCCGCTGGCCGCCGGGCAATGGAAGCATGTCGCTGTGACGTTGTCCGGTACGACGGGCCGCCTCTATGTTGATGGCGTGCAGGTTGCTGTGAATACCGCCATGTCGCTGAAGCCTTCAAGTCTTGGCGTTACGACTCAGAACTATATCGGCAAATCCCAATATGGCGATCCCAATTTGAACGGTGCCATTGATGATTTTCTGATCTATAGCCGGGCACTAACTGCAGCTGAAATCACCTCATTGTTCAATGGAACGATGATTCAAGGGGCCGCCGCTGAGGAATCTGATTTGCTCCAGCAAGAGAACCCTCAGCCCGAACTGCCACTTGAACCCGGTGGGCAACAGCCGGCAGTTCAATAGCAGGTAGTTTAGGACGGGGATTTTCAGCAGAACCTGAATGCAATAATGGCGTGTTAAATGGGGTGACCATTTGCACGCCATTTTGCATGGATTCATTGTCGAATAACGATATTATTTGTTGTATGATGGATTTATGTAGTTTTCAGAAATCAAGGAGGGTTTATCGTTTGCTTACACTGAGAAAAGCCGGGCCACGTCAAAGGAAGAAGCTCAGTCTGACATCGCTGCTTACAGGCCTTGTGACGCTGGTGGTTCTGCTAACCTCAACCATTATGCTGGTTGGCTCTTATGACTCCAAAAGACAATCTTTGATGGAGACGACGCTCCATCTGAATTTCACTAATGCGGACCGCATGTCCAGGACGATGGATTCCTTATTTCAATCCATTGGCGGCAGTCTGGCCTATAATGCACAGATGCTTTCCGATATGGACGTTAGGACGCCTGAGCAAGTGGAACATCAATTGAAATTGATGCGCAACAGCAGCAATTATTTTAATTCCATCGTAGTAATAGGTGCAGACGGGGTTGTCCGCAACGTAGAACCGGCCACCATAGGAACCGCAGGCAAGCATATTAGTTCTCAATCTACTAAAGAAGCTTTGGCACTCAGACAGCCCTACATATCCGCTCCATATATGACTGCGACCACCAAAAGACTGATTGTGTTCTTAAGTCAACCTATCTTTAGCAGGAACGGTACATATCTAGGTATACTGGGCGGCACGATTTATCTGCAGGAGAATAATGTGCTTTCCAGGATATTCGGAAATAACAGCGTGGACGATTTGGGCTCTTACTATTATATTGTCGATTCCGACGGGCATTTGCTGTATCATCCGGACAAGCAGCTCTCCGGGATGGATATTAGCAGCAACAAGGTTGTGCAGAAGCTGATGAAGGGAGAGAGCGGGGAACAGGAGGTTCGTAACCTTCAGGGTACCGATCTGCTCGCCGGATACTCCAGTGTTCCGGCGAACGGCTGGGGAATAGTGGTCGTCTCGCCGATGAGTCTGATTCATCGGCAGCTGATCGGGCACATTGAGACCATTATTGGCTATTCACTGGTTCCGTTTATTGTACTGCTGATTGGTGTGATCCTGGTGGCGCGCAGGCTGGCCCGGCCTTTTGCCTATCTGGCGGACCTGGTAAGCAAGATGGGCAAGGAGAAGATTGTCATTCCGGAAGCCAAGCCGCACTGGAGCCGGGAGGCCGATTTGCTGACCAAGGCTGTCTTTCTGGCTGTGACAGACATTCAGGAACATACGGATCAACTGACGCAGGAAGCTGCGACAGACGCGCTGACCGGGCTTAAGAACCGGAGATCCCTGGAGTACACGCTCAGTCAGTGGATCGATTCAGGGACTCCATTTTCACTGATTGTGCTGGATGTGGACCGTTTCAAGTTCGTGAACGACACCTATGGCCATGTTACCGGTGACGAAGTGCTGAAGCATGTAGCCGGTGTGATTGTCTCCTCGCTTCGGCCGGATGATGTGTGCCATCGCTACGGCGGTGAGGAGTTTGTGATTTTGCTGGCCCGTACCCGCCCGCAAGAAGCCTTCAAGGTTGCAGAAAGAGTCCGCAGGGCACTGGAACAGAGCAAGGGTCCCATTCCGTCGCAGGTTACGGTGTCTCAAGGCATCGCCCATTACCCGCTGCATGCTTCAGAGCAGGAGGGATTGCTGAAGACGGCGGATCAGGCGCTATACCAGGCGAAGAGCAACGGCAGAAACCGGACGATGATCGCTGAAGACAAACCGGCAGCCCCATCAGCATAATGGCTTGATTAGTAACAACGTCACAATTATCACCTGCCCAGGCTTGGCTAACCCCAAACCTGGGCGCTGGCTGTGTGTCTGGCTAATTTGGGATCCGCAATCTATTAAGTCTACTATCTGGACAAGAAAAGCGATAATTTTAAGGGCTTCTTAAAGTATTACAGAATCTCTCTGAAGGATAAGCTGGAAATATATAAAATCGGGATCTCAGAGCTGCTGGCTGCTTTTATGATTGTAACTACGCTGCTGCTGAACAATTACTCTATCCAGTATGGAGAAAGTGTGGTGGCCGGATTCGGGGTTGCACTGAGAATTGTGCAGGTTCCTGAGTTTCTGTCGATGGGCTTGTTCCTTGGCCTGATTCCGCTCTTCGCCCATAACTATTCCAGCAACAATATTAACAGACTCCATATATTCAGAGATCCGGTCATTCGTTTCGACGCTGTTCAATGGCTTCACCGGATTGTTCACCAGCATTTTTCAGGCTACCGGCCAAGGAGTTCCGACCGCAGTCATGTCGATTACCCAGGGCGTGTTGTATATCCCCGTGATCATTCTTTTGCAAAAGTTTTTCGGACTGCATGGCGTGATCTGCTCTATGACCGTAACCGAAGTGATTACGAGTGTTATGGGGCTTGTCCCGTTTATTCTGTTTAGCCGGAAGCTAAAAAATATGGAGCCGGAGGAAGAGATTAAGGGAGTACCAGGAACTTCGCCGGGTATCTAAAAAATATCTTCACTGCCGGGTTCCCTTGCTTAACTACGCACTTCAAGAAGCAGCTTATGCAGCCAGTTGATATCATTTTGAACAGAATGATAGGCATGATCTGAAATCAGCCGGACGGGGATTTTTTGGGAATCGGGAACGGTTGACAACTCGGGATCGCTGTTTTCAATCAATAGCTTTCTTTTATTCAACCGCTCAATGGCTTCCTCAATCAGATAAGCGAGCTTCTTGCGGTCCACCTTATCCAGGAATAAGAGAGAGGAGTACAAGGAAGTGACATTCGTGAAGTTTTGAAAAATGGAATAAATCTCTTCCACCAGCGCTTCACGGCCCTTTTCTGTGATTCCATAGGTTGTTTTTTCGGGACGGTTGTCGCTTTGCACGACCTTGATTTTACGAATAAGCCCTTTTTTATTTAGTATTTCAAAATTATAGTAAAGAGTTCCGTCATTGATCGGAAATGAATTATCGATAGGCTTTAGAACTTGCTTCTTCAGGTCGTAAGGATGATGCTCTCCTTCGCTCAGGATGCCAAGGATGAATATTTGAAGCGACATAAGACTCCTCCTAGAAGATATATGAAAAGAGCCGGCTGCCGGAATTGGCAGGTCGGCTCTTTCTATTTTACATGAAGAGTGGCTGCGGTGCAGCATTAGGACTTAATTTGCTGTACGGCTTGAAATGGTGGATCACTGCGTTAATGGTGAGAGCCGAAACGGCGACGAGGACCAGACCAAGCAGCAGAAATGCAGAGTTCCCTCCTCCAAAGAGCAAATTATAGTCCAGCTGAACCGTGTAGAACATCACGGAAATATGGCTGATGGCTTTGAAAAACCCTGGCATCATCACCTGTGGCACCACCGATCCATTGGCGATGGTCTGAATCAGCAAGAGTGGTAGATTCAGCATCATGCCAGCTTGTCCAAATAGCAGGCAGAAAATACTGGTGAACTGAATGGCTGCGAATAATTCCAGAGCGTGCAGCAGCCACATATGAACAAACGTACTAGCCCCATATCCGTGTACGGCGAAATAAATGCTAAGCCCGATCAATGGGACGATCAGAGCGATCATTGCATTGGTACCTTGCAGCGAAAGGAAGGCTTTCCATTTTCCAAGCTTGCCCTTTAACTGGTTTAATGCACCGATGGCCATCATGGAGTAGATCATAGCCCCGACATAAGAGGACATCGTCAGAAACATCGGAGCCATCTGGTTATGCATCCCGGCTGGCTGGGGATTGGAGGCCACCACATTGGCATGCACTTTATTCACAATGTCTGCGGCAACTTCCTTGGCCTGTGCCTCGGGCATCTTCACGTTTTGCAGCACGCCTTCAATGCTGCGGGTCTGCAACTGGGCGCTGATTTTGTCTGTGATTTGCGTTACTACATTTTGCACCGTGCTGTTGGTGGTAGCCGGATTGGACTGGTTAATATAATAATTCAGTTGAACTTGCTGGTCTGGAGCAGAAAGCTTCTGCGTAAAATCCTGAGGGATGTGCATAATCAGATAAATGTCCCGGTCCTCAAGCTTTTGCTGAGCCGTCTTTAGATTGGTATTCGTCTGAACATGAAACGGCAGATCCTGCTCAAGCTGCTTCGCAAATTCCACCCCGTACTGCTGATCTTCATTCACGATTGCCACCGAGAGATCGCCGATATTCTTCGGAATCGCACTATAACCGGAAGTAAAGACTCCGATCATTATGATCTGGTAAAAAATCATCATGAACACACCACTCATGACCGCTTTATTTTTGAAAAATAACTTCATCGCTCAACACCATCCTTATACTTTATTTAGAGTACTTTAATTAAAGTATATTTTTTCATGAATCTTGTCAACATCATTAAAAATACCTTCAGCAGGTTTTCAGGCAATCGGAAATGACAAAAAGCTCATTGACAGCATCTATCTCAACTTGATACCATAAACTATATCATCATGATATACAACCTTCTGGCCTGAAGCCTTTATTCTAAGAAGAATGGAATGTGATGAAGCATGCGGCAACAAAAGACTCGAAAGACCCTCCTGCTGATTTCAATGCTGCTGTTCCCGGTTACCTTGAATTATTTCTCTCCTTATCTGATTGTCCAAGGCAGCTTTGCCGGTATTGCCACCGGAAGCTTTCTGCTGTTTGGCGCACTTTTTGGTTTCTCGCTGGTGTTTGGCAGAGCCTTTTGCAGCTGGTTGTGTCCGGCGGGAGGCTTGCAGGAGGCTTGCAGCCAGGTGGTGAACAAACCTGCAAGCCGCAAACAGAACCTCATTAAATATCTGATTTGGGTGCCGTGGGTGCTGTCCATTCTGGCCGGGTTTATGAGTGCAGGCGGGATCAAAGACCTCAATCCGATTTATTTTACCGACTATGGAATCTCGGTTTCTGCCCCTCCGGCTTTCATTACGTACTTTGCCGTCGTATTATTAATAGTAAGTGTGTCTCTGATCTTCGGGCGGCGATCCTTCTGTCATTCCCTCTGCTGGATGGCTCCGTTCATGGTCCTGGGCAATACCCTTAAGAACAAACTGGGTTATCCCTCACTTCATTTGGAGGCCAGAACCGAGGATTGCATCAGCTGCAAGAAGTGCGACAGAGCTTGCCCGATGAGCCTGAAGGTCCAGGAAATGGTACAGAATAGAGATATGAAAAGTAATGAATGTATTCTGTGTGGCAGTTGCCAGAGCGTATGCCCGAAAAGGGTACTGCGGGTAGGCTTCGGTGTGCAGAAGGATTCCGTTTCAAAGAGCAGCTACACGGAGGGAGCCTAAGGAAAGATCATGCCCAAGGAAAATACTACGGTCTATATCATATTGGGCCTGCTGAACCATGAGGATCTTAGCGGATACGATATTAAGAAAAAGATAGATGTGATGATCAGCGGCTTCTGGGAAGTAGGCTATGGGCAGATATATCCGACCCTGGCGAAGCTGGTAACCGAAGAGCTGGTGCTTAAACATAAGGGCGCCGGCTCCAAAGGCCCGGAGAAAAACATCTATTCCATCACGGACAAAGGGCGGGGGCTTCTGAAGGAGTGGGTCATGCTTCCCGAGCAGAAGGAGTATACAAAATATGAGATCCTGCTCAAGCTCTTTTTCGGAAGCCTGGTTCCGGACGAGAGCAATCTTGCGAGGATTGAAGATTTCAAGGAACGGCATACACAGAGTCTTCAGCAGATTCAGATGTTCAAAGGGAATCTGGAGCGCGTTCTCCATACCGAAAAGGACCATTTGTATTTCTACCTGACCGTCCTGTTCGGAGAGCATGTCTACAAGGCTTACCTGGACTGGGCGGAGGAAGCCAAGGAACTGCTTGCGGGTAAACCCGACGAGGAACTGAATCAATGAAGTTGAAAAACTTAATAAAAAGGGTAGTAGTGGAGGGGAAGTTTGGAACTGGAGGAGCGGTAGCGACCGCCTTTATGTTTGGATTTCTACCGCGATCAGCGGTTCCAATCAGAGAAATTCAAACATAACAGCGGCCGGAAGTCCAAACATTCCCCGAAGTTACGGCCAAAACCCCCAAGCAATAAGATTTAAGCCTCTGTTTATTCAATTCCGATAAACCAAGAAAAACTATTGTACTGAAAAATGGTTTTATGTTATTTTATCTATAAAAACGTTTTTATAGCGAAGGAAAATGGATGATGGGAAAAATAACAATCAGGGACGTCGCCCGGGAGGCCGGCGTCTCAATCTCAACGGTATCAAATGCATTGAATGATGTGGATGTCCTGAATCCGGCGACCAAATCGCATGTGCTTAAGGTAGCACAGCGGCTGAATTATGTTCCTAACCTGAACGGCAAGCAGCTGAAGTCGGGAAAAACCATGATGCTGGGCTTTTTTACAACCAGCGTGACAGGCCCCTATTTCTATAAGCTTGTAGAGTCCATGTCCAGGCAATGTGACCGGCTGGGCTACGGGCTGAACGTATTTGTTACCAAAGATAAGCAGGTCGTGATGAGTAATATCCTCGGCAGGCGTGTGGATGGCGTCATTATTTATGAAGAACTGGGAATTAACGATAAAGACATTCATGCGATGAACAAGGAGAATATCAAAGCGGTTTTTCTGGACCGGGTGCTGCAAAAAGAGAGCATGGGCAGCATCATTTTTGACTCCTTTGAGGCGGGGTATGAAGCAACTAAGTATTTAATCGGGCTGGGCCACAAAAAAATAGCCTATATTTCCGGCGTGGATACGATGTTTGACAGTGTGCAGCGCAGAGAAGGGTACCTGGCGGCATTGCGCCAGTACAGTCTGCCGGTGAGTGAGGATTATATTTTGCAAGGCTATTTCGAGGAAGAGAGCACCTTTAATGCGGTGAAATCTTTTATCCGGGCGTTTCCCGAGAAGCTGCCAGATGCTTTTCTGGCGGGCAATGACCTCAGTGCAATCGGCTGTATCCAGGCGCTCAAAAGCCATGGATACGAGGTTCCGCTCGACATTAGTGTAATGGGCTTTGACGATATTGATATCGCCCAGTACTATTCCCCTCCGTTAACTACGGTGCGGAATCAAATCGCCAGGCAGGGAATATTGACGATCGACCACCTGGTCCGCATGATACAGAAGAAAGAACAAGGCAACGCCCAGAAGCTGAAAGGCGAAATTATCGTCAGAGGCTCAAGTCATGTGAAGTTTGACCGGAATGACCAGATGTAAGGTGCAAGGCTCATTGAAACGGATAACGCCTCTTTTTTCTGGGCGGCGAAGCTGTTTCTAGCCAAAAATAAAAACGTTTTCATTGAGTTGAACCTAGTTACGAAGAAAATCAAAGAATGGAAGACCTTAATTTCGGTTTATATAAAACATCTATGGAGGGAAACCACATTGCAGAAACTAGTCATTTACAAGTCCACAGGCGAAGACGGGTTATTCATAGAACAGCCGCCAGAGCCGCTGGAAGCAGCAGCTGCGGAGCAAGCGACCGTCACTGTTACCCTTGACGAGAGTCAAACCTATCAGGAGATGGACGGTTTCGGGGCTTCTTTTACCGATTCGGCGGCATATCTGATCAACCAGGTGCTTAACCCGGAGCAGAGAACCGAGCTGATGGTGAAGCTGTTTGATCCGGTGGCGGGGATTGGTTTATCGGTCCTGCGGAATCCAATGGGCGCCTCGGATTATGCCAGAACGGTCTACAGCTATAATGATCTGTCTGAAGGGGAAACCGATATGGAGCAGAACCGGTTCTCCATCGCCCATGATGAAGAGGATATCATCCCGCTTCTGCAACAGGCGGTGGCACTGAATCCGGAGGTCAAGCTGATGGCTTCGCCCTGGAGCGCTCCAGGCTGGATGAAGACCAGCGGGTCGATGATCACCGGAGAGCTGAAGCCGGAATATTACAGTGTGTACGCTGACTATTTTGTAAGGTACATTCAGGCTTACAAAGAGCACGGGCTGCCTGTATATGCTGTCACTCCGCAGAATGAACCGCTGTTTGAACCGCAGCATTATCCGAGCATGCTTATGCTGCCGGAGGCGCAGGCATCTTTTGTACGGGATTACTTGAAGCCTGCATTTCTGAGACATAACATCGACAGTAAAATTCTCTGCTATGACCACAACTGGGACCGCCCGGATTACCCGGTGTCCGTGCTGGAAGCTGCCGGGGAAGAGGTGGATGGGGTAGCCTGGCACTGGTATGGTGGTGAACCCTCGGCGCAGACACAGGTGAAGCGTGCTTTTGAAGGTAAAGAGGTACACTTCACTGAGGGCTCAGGCGGCGAATGGATTCCGCCTTTTGAACAGGCCTTCTCGAATGTGATCCGCACAGGGATTGAGATTCTTAGAAATCACAGCAAGTCGTTCGTCTTGTGGAATATGGCACTAGATGAACATAACGGGCCGACAGTGCCGGGCTTCGGCACAAGCACCTGCCGCGGTATCGTTCGGATCGACCAGCAGACCCGTGAACTAACCTATACGCTGGACTACTATGCACTGGCGCATTTCAGCACAGTGATCCGGCCCAAGGCCCTGCGGATGGATTCCGCGTCAAGCCATGAGTGCATCCGTTCTGTTGCTTTCCGCAACATGGACGGATCGATTGGGGCGGTGCTATTCAATGAAGGCGAAGAAGAAGAGATCGTAGCTGTAAAATTGCCGGGCGGTGAGCGGCTAACCTTCACCATGACGCCCAAAAGCGCTTTGTCACTGAAAGTGGAATAAGTATGGACTGACGGCAATATAGAAACAGCGGCAGCCAGGGACGAGATAATAATGTCCTTGGCTGCCGCTGTTGTATTGAACATTGAACTATCGCACACGATTCGAATACATTTGACCGTTTATTTACTCTTAAATGTCTTCATCACTTTTGTATTCCAGAATATCTCCAGGCTGACATTCCAAAGCCTTGCAGATCGCCTCTAAAGTGGATAATCGAACCGCTTTTGCCTTTCCATTCTTCAATATGGAAAGGTTAGCCATTGTGATTCCCACCCTCTCCGAAAGTTCGGTTACGCTCATTTTCCGTTTAGCCAGCATCACATCAATATTGATTATAATCGCCATGGATTTCACCTCAGACTGTTAAGTCATTTTCTATTTTTAGATCAATGGCCTCTTTTAATAGCTTTTGGAGAACTGCAGCAAAAACGGCAATCACCATGGAAGCGAAAATCATGAGCAATCCGATAACTATGATCCCTGGGGCATCGTCCATATCCGCCATAAGATAGAAGAGAGGAAGGCCTGCTACATACAGAATGCTGAATGTGACTGCACAGTATTTTATATTCTTTAAGATCCGCACAGATAATTCAGAGAAAGCTTTGTTCTTGTCAATGTAGCCTAATAGTTTGAAGGCTTGATACAGTGCCAAGTAAAAGGGAATTACCGATGCATACAAATCGATGAGTACCAGATATTTAATAGAAGTCATACCGGGATACAACTCTGCTGCAAAATTCGCGATCTCAGGTACCGCAAAAATACACAAAGCAAGAACCGGGAGCCCAATTACAATAACAGCTACCTTTAAAAAGAGTGTGGTTCCTCGTTCCATAAAATGCACCTCATTTAATTAATGTTAAATCAAATTTAGCACATGGTTTATCGTTTTACAATATATTTTGATTGTTATTTGATTTATTTTGATTGTTTTGCGAAAAAGAGAACGACAGCTGTCCTCCTTCCGGCGTAGCTACTTCAGATATATTCAGGTGGGGAGGGTTAGGCGACAGCCCAGGACGGCCTATCTATGCCAGGATAAGTTGAAGCCTTTTACAATTAGCCATACGGCAAGGATCATTTCATTGGCGGCTACTGGCAAAGACAAGAGGGCCCCCCACACGGATAGTTGAGGAAAGACTCCGAACATTTCAAAGATGCCTGCACTTAACACCAGTATGGCTCCGGTAATGCCTAAGATCGAAATGAACCTAGGCACCAGCTTGGTTTGATAAAAAATATAGCTGTATATCAGCGTATTAATACCCAGCATGACATTGGGACCCAGCATAAACGTCCAGTCGTGGATGGCTTTTAATAGTGTACCTGAAGCTTCAAAAGAAGATATATCTACAGCAGCAGAAGTTGTGAATTCCCGGCTTAAGGTCAGTAAGGACAATACACTGATGATGCCCACTGTGATGATAACAGCCTCAAGAAACCTGAAGCATAGATGTCCAAGGGCTAATGTTTCATTGTATTTTCTCAAAAGCGGGAACATAGTAATCGAAGTGCCGACAGCTGAGACGACAAGAATCAACTCCATGACCGCCCCCAGTATCACCTGGTTGGCATGTTCAGAACCTTTTAATAAATAATCGGGGCCGTTCAGGATCGGATCGTATAAAAGAAGACCAGCTATCGATGAAACCGCTGCTAGAATAAACAAGACACCCGTTATTTTCGCTGCTGTGTGGTTTGAATTCATACTGTCATCTCCTCATTCATTATTCTTTCGTGCTATCTCCGTAAAAGAATACCTCTTCCAGAGATAAGTTGAAGGCGAGGGCAATACGGAAGGCCAGTTCCAGGGATGGCGAGTAATTGCCCTTTTCCAGAGCTACGATGGTCTGTCGCGTTACGCCCACCTTGTCAGCCAATTGCTGCTGTGTCATTTCATCGTGGTCGAACCGTAATCTGCGGATGTGATTGCCAACAAGATTCTTACTCATCCTAGACTCCTTTCCGATAATGATAAAGTTTCGTGATAGAGCCGGTTACATCAGAAATGAATCCGCCGGCGATCAGGATCACGAACATCACCTGTGATGACTGATCGTTGACCAGCGCCCCCATTGCAGCAAGAAAGCCAAGGACAAAGACAAAGAAAGAATTCCGTGTGGCCTTCAAGTTAATGAGTTTATCCAGTTCATCTGCAAATGCCGGTTCCTTTTCTCCGGTCGTTATCCTAAAGGCAATATTGAAAATAATGCTGATCAGGATATGCGCTGCGATTGAAACCAAAGTCAAAATGATCACGAACGAACCCCAATAATGAAAGCTTTCCGTTGAGTCAGCCCCCTCCGGTGCCTTTGGAAACATGTAAGCACAATAAGATCCGAAAATAAGTATTGCCGTGATCAGAGATACAATGCTCTTCTTTTCTTGATACGTCATCGCTACACCGCCTACACTATATTTTGATAACAAGTTAAGTTTGATGTACATAATGTATTATAAACCATTCATGGCGTCAAGTTTATTATACATTTTACAATTTCTCAATGAAAAATCAGACAAAAAAAAGAGGCCAGGCCTCTCTCAGATAAACTATTAACCCTACATTCTCATCCTACAGGCTGGCTGTGCTGCTCCTTTTTATACTCGTTAGGAGACAGGCCGACCTCTTGCTTGAACAGCTTGGAGAAATAGGAGTAGTTGGTGTATCCCACCTTGCTCGCAATGGTGTACACAGACAGCCGGGTGGTCTCCAGCAGCAGCTTGGCGGCGGCGATCCGGACCTGAATCACATAGCTGCCCAGGGCAATGCCGGTTTCTTTCTTGAACAGCCGGGCGAGATAATCCGGGTTCAGATAGACAATCTCCGCCAGATCGTTTCGCGTCAGCTCATCCCCGTAATGCGTATGAATATACTGCTTGATCTCTTCGGCAACCGATTGGGGCTGTGCGGTGAGATCCCGGTATTTCATGGCGGTATTCACCAGGTAATCCAGGTATTCCTGCATGTCCTCGATGGACGTCAGAGACTGCAGCTGCAGGCGGTCATTCGCCTTACCGCTGTATAATTTATGTACCTGAATGCCTTTCATTTTGAGAAAAGAATACACGAGCTGCACAATATCCAGCCGGAACAGGCTAAGGATGGAGGTGTCGACGGTCCGGTTAACCAGCAGCCCGAGGAGATAACGGCTTACTTCCTCCAGAAAAGCGGCCAGTTTGTTCTGATTCAGCAGCTCTTCCAGATGGGCCAGATTCGGAGGGAGATAGACTGCTTTGCCCTGCTTCTGGTACATTTCCACCGTAAAGGTATGATTTCGGGAGCGTGTGATTTCTTCATCCATCCGGAGCAGGTTTTTCAGAACAGTGCCGATCTCATTCAACTGACCGTGTAAGCCAATATTGCAGCAGACATCGCATTTGAGATAAGGGTTTGTTTTCTGGATCAAGGAGGCACAGATTTCCTCAAGCGTTCCGGTGTCCGGCGCATCGTTCCATTTCAGGATAGCAATCCACTGGTAGTCCTTGATCTCCAGAATACTCTCGATCCCAAAGCCGGGGTGCTGGAACAGCTCAACCAGAACGTTCAGCAGGGCAAAATCAAAGAGATCCTTCTCTTCTTTACCCATGGTGCCATTATAGGGAAAAACATTGAATAACAGCGGCTGCAGCGTGTCGTCCATCTGATAGGAAAGATTCTGCTCTTGGATCGCATGAGTGAGGAAGGACGGCTTGATGGGGGATGAGGTGCTTACACTCACGATCCTGCGCCAGAAATGCTCCAGATTCTTCGATTGGTTCTTTTGCCAATAGTAGCCTTCCTGAATGGCCTTTTCGTTATGCTGCTGTTCGTTGGCGCGTACAATCGCTTTCTGGATAATAAGCATCAGCTTGTCAAATTCAATAGGCTTGAGAAAATATTCGAAGCTTTGCAACTCAATGGCTTTCTGTGCGTAATTGAAGTCGGCATAATTGGTGAGGAGGATGGTTTGAATCGGATACTGATTTTCCCGGATCCAGGCCAGCAGTGAAAGTCCGCTTCCCTGTGGCATTTCAATATCTGAGATCAGAATTTGCACGGAATAGTTCTCCACAATTTCACGGGCTTGGGCAACATTGTTGGCCGTATATACGGTTTCGATATTCAGTGCTGCCCAGTCAATTCTCTTCTGTAAAGCCGCCACTACATAATAGTCGTCATCTACAAGCAGTACGTTCATAGAAATTCTCCATTCATGTTGAAGTACTTGGAAGATCCGGAAGAGTTAAGATGACAGATGCACCACCTCCCTCTATATTGGAGAAGTGGACCACCGCTTTTTTGAAGTACAGGTATTCGAGCCGTTTCAGCGTATTCATAATGCCGATATGTGTCCCTTTGCTCTGATCCAGCGACTGGCCCCGCACCAGCTTCTCGAGAACCTCGGGGGCAAAGCCGGGTCCGCTGTCCGAAATTTGAATCACCGTCACCTGCTCCTCCGCCGCTTCGCGGCGGTGGACCGTCAGTCTGATCTGCACCTCGGGGTCCCGGGAAATCGCATATTTGATGGAGTTCTCTATAAAGGTCTGCAGTACGAGCGGCGGGATCAGCGTATCTTTGGCTGCTTCGTCCTGCCCGATATGATATCTGAAGGCATCCCGGTAGCGGCTTCTCTGGATTTCAAGATATGTGCGGACATGCTCGATTTCATCCTCCAGCCGGACAAAATTCTCACCGCTCTGAAAGGTATAGCGGAAGTATTTGGACGTCGACATCGCCATATTTTCGATTTCCTCGTACATTTGGATCTGGGCCATGCTGTAAATGCTGGTCAGGCAATTCAGGAAAAAATGGGGTTTAATCTGCTGCTTCATATAATCCAGCTGAATGCGCTGTTTCTCCAGCTCCTGCTCATAAATAGCGATTTTGAAGGTTTTGATCTGTTTCACCAGGTCCTTGAACTGTGCGTTAGCCTGCTCCAGCTCGATGATTTTGCTGCTTTTGAAGTCTACAGGCTGGCCTTCTTCACTCAAGTGAGCCAGATTCTCCGAAAAGTTCTGGATCGGGCCAAGCACCCTTTTATTGAAGAAGAGCATCACAGCGCAGATGGTGGAGGTCACCATGAAGAACAGCAAGAGGATCAGCAGCTGGGCAATCATGATTTTCTCAAACGCTCCGAATTGAATGATCATATGGGCACTGAATGTTGTATTGGAAAATTCGCTGCTGATCGTTGTACGTGACTGAAACAGACCTGGCCCCTTAGCCTCCTGCTGCACCAGCTTCCCGCTGGCAGATAAGGGACTTGAGATGCGTGTGCCTTTCTCATCCACCAGTGAAGCATACCCGTTCGCCCCCAGATTAAGCTGGCGTAAAGGGTGGATCAGGTTGTCTGCGGAGATCAGTCCGATCAGATAGCGGTTGTAGTAGGGAACGATATTGATAATATAGTAGTTTCCGTTGACCAGGATGGGTGACCATCTGGAATAAAAATGGGCATACACATCCTTGTCCTCGATATAGGAATTGATCTGCTTTTTTAGCTCCAGATAATCCGTATACGTAATACTGATAGGTGCGCAGTTGAGGAAGAAAGACTGATTTTTCAAATAAAAGAAGAAGTTGAATTGCTGCCCGTAATTTTTTTGCAGCTCCGAAAAACGTTTGTATAGGTTATCGTTTGATTTGATGAACTCGCTGCTGTCCGGATCATAAGCGTTCATCATATTCAGGCTCTCATCGTTCGCAAGCGTCCAGCCCATATAATGATTAATATAAGCAAAATCGTGATTAATACGGTCAATGTACAGCTTGGCGGTATCTTTCAAATAACGTGTGGACTGCTGCTTTACTATGGAAATGGAGGCGAGGCTGATGACAAGGTCCAGCACCAGCACCACTAATGAGACCAGCATCATGATTCGTACATAGTGTCGGATGGGATACGGTCTGTTTCCTGCTGTATTCTTGGTCATGGCTTGCACGCTGAGTCCTTTCCTGCGCTTTCATCTGGATGAAGGCGGTTCTATAGGCTAACAAAGCCATTATAAAACCTCTCGGAGGAATTTACATGCGAAATTCCTGTCAGTCCGCCGCAAAGTCTGGATACTGCCAGCAAAAGTCTGAATACTGTCATCCCTGTCCACAAAAATAAGCCATGTAGTCTTCAAAATAATGTAAGCGGATGCAGAGGTCCGAATACCGCCGCCAAAGGGTCCGGAATGCAAGGACGCCGGGAGCTATCATTAAGCGTGTAAAGCCGATACACACATGAAATGGGGGATCACAGAATGAGTACACACAGTAAAAGCAGATTAATCCCAAAATGGCCGCTGCTGCTTATGTCGGCCGCAATGGTAATGGGAATGGTCGGCTGCAGCGGCAACAAGGAGAATGCGAGTACTCCAAGCGAAGCAAGTAACTTCAACAAGGAAGGACTGCCGATCGTCAAGGAGCCGGTAACCCTGAAGGTGCTGACTGTACGCTGGGGAAGCATGGGGGATACATTCACCCGGAACCAGTGGCTGAAGGATCTGGAGAAGAATTCGAATGTCAAAATTGACTGGCAGGTGATGTCCTCCAATGACTGGGCGGAACAGAAGTCCATTCTGCTGGCAAGCGGTACACTTCCGGATGTGGTTTTGGGAGACCAGACCTTTTCTGACTCCGATATCGTTAACAATTTAAGCTATTTCCGGCCGCTGGATGAGTATATCGATCAATATATGCCCAATCTGAAGGCGGCGATGAAAGAAACACCGGAAATGAAAAAAATCAGCACCTTTCCCGACGGGAAAATCTACTCGTTGCCTACCCGGTTGCCTTCGCGCCCCAAAAGCTCGCGCCAGCCGGTCATCAACAAGACTTGGCTCGACAAGCTGGGTCTGAAGACGCCGGAAACACTGGATGATCTGTACAATGCCATGAAGGCTTTCAAGGAAAAGGACCCGAACGGAAACGGCAAGGCGGATGAAATTCCGTATATTGAAGTCAGCAATGACCTCATCAGTCCATTCGGCATCACGGACCTTAATAGTAATAATATGTTGGTCAAGGACAATAAAGCGATCTACTACCCTACTTCCGATGAGTACAAAGAAGGCCTCAAATGGGAAAATAAATTATACACTGAGGGCTTGCTGGATAAAGAGCTGTTCACCCAGGACGCCACAATGATATCGGCCAAATTCCAGAATCCGGACGCTCCAATCGTCGGCCTCTCGTACCAATGGACACCTGATGCTGTATTCGGCAAATGGAGCGATCAGTATGAGACCATTCCACCAGTGGCCGGACCGGACGGCAACCGCTATACCATCGGCAATCCGATCGGGATGAATCTTAACCGCAATGAGCTGCTGATTACTACATCCTGCAAAAACCCGGAAGTGGCTGCCCGTTGGGCCGACCAGTTCTATACCAATGAAGCCAGTATACAGAATTTCTGGGGAGCGATCGGTACTGTAATCAAGAAGAATGATGACAACACCTACACATTGATGGACCCGCCAACAGGAACCAGTGCCGATGCCTGGTATTGGGACCAGTCGCTGCGCGATTTCGGCCCTAAATATGTAAGCCCGTCTTTTGAGAAAAACATCGTGCTGAGTCCTAACAGTGGTGACGGACTGAAGCTGCAGCTGGATAAGCTGGGCAGCAAGTATGTTACTACGCCTTTTCCTAACGTTATGTATACCTCGGAGGAATTCCAGGAGCTGCCTACGTTGACCACGGACATCGATAGCTATGTGACTACTATGCGTGCCCAGTTCATCACCAAAGGCGGTATTGAAGAGGGATGGGCTGCTTATGTTAAGAAGCTGAACGATATGGGTCTGGAAAAGCTTCTCAAGATCCGTACCGATGCTTATGGCCGCTATATGAACGTGAAATAAACTCCTAAGCCTGAGAAATACAGCGACCCGCGAGGGAGGATAGGAGTCCCGATTCGTGCTTGTCGGACGAAGTGACTGATTGATAGATTCTTCATCGTGTGATAAATGCCGTCCCGCGCCCAGCTTTGTGCAGGACGGCATTTCTGCGCAGGGAACCGGATACGGACGGTGTAACTTATCCTGAATGTCCGGATAACATCAGTGAAAGTCCGGATGAGCTATGGCTTGCCGCTGTTGCCGCCGGCCCCCTTCAAATGCTAGGGGAAGTAGGGGCGGAAAGTCCGGTTAAGACCTTCAATAGGTCCGTAAGGCATGAAAATGTAGCGATATACTGAGGGAACAGAGAGGCTTAGTTTACACAATACTTTTTTAGGAGGGGTTTCATGAAATCCGGTCATAGCCATCCAGGTCGGACCTTGGGACAGATCAAGCGGAACTGGGGGCTGTATGCACTACTGTTTCCGGCAGCGGTCCTTACGTTATTATTCGCGTATAAGCCGATGTATGGGGTGCTTATTGCCTTCAAGGATTATAGTCCAGCGCTTGGAATTACCGACAGCCCTTGGGCGGGCTTCAAGTATTTCGAGAAATTTTTTCACTCGTATCAATTTTCGGCAACGATCAAAAATACACTGATTATCAGCGTTTACAGCCTTATAACCTTTCCCATTCCAATCCTGCTGGCGCTGATGGTGAATCAGATGCGTCCGAACCGGTTCAGACGTTTTTTCCAGACTGTATCCTATATGCCTCATTTTATTTCCACGGTGGTTATGGTGGGCCTGATGATGATTCTGCTCTCCCCAAGCACGGGACTTGTAGGCAATCTGTATAGTCTGTTCGGCAAAGAAGCCCCGGATCTTATGGGCTCAGCCGGCTGGTTCAGCAGCGTGTATGTCTGGTCCGATGTGTGGCAGCATGTCGGCTGGGACAGTATTATCTTCATAGCCGCGCTGTCGGCGGTTGATCCGAGTCTGTATGAAGCTGCAACCGTGGACGGGGCAAGCCGCTGGCACAAGGTCCGTTATATCGACATTCCGATGCTGATGCCTACAGCAATTACGCTGCTGATCCTGCGGGTCGGTGGTCTGCTGGGCGTCGGATTCGAAAAAGTGTATCTGATGCAGAATGACTTGAATGCCACCTCCAGCGAAATTTTATCTACCTATGTATACAAAATCGGGCTGCTAAGCAGCCAGTACAGCTTTTCCTCGGCCATCAACCTGTTCAATACAGTGATTAACTTCATTCTGCTCATTATGGTCAACCAGATATCCAAAAAACTCAGCGAAAACAGCTTGTGGTAGAAAGGGGAACAGCAACATGGGAGTACTACAACAGCCTGCGGCTCAAGAGAAGATAGGGAAGATCAAAAATAACCGCTCCTCGGATACAGTGATGGAAGCCATTATGTATATCATTGCAGCAGTGTTTCTGCTGATTCTGATCTACCCGCTGTTCTTTATTATTATCGCTTCATTCAGTGATCCATCTGCGGTGGCGGGGGGCCAGGTCTGGCTGTTTCCCAAAGGGTTCACACTGGACGGCTACAAAGAACTGCTGCGCCATGAGAACATCTGGATCGGGTACCGGAATACCATCCTGTACACGGTCGTGGGCACCGTAATCGGTCTGGCTGTGAACATCTCTGCAGCCTATGCTTTGTCCCGGAAAGATCTTGTAGGGCGCAAATATATCTCGCTGTTCTTTATCTTCACCATGTTCTTCAACGGCGGATTGATCCCTACATTCCTGACGATCCGCGATTTTCATATGTACAACACGTTTCTGGTGATGGTGCTGCCCTTCTCTGTAGGCGTGTACAACATTATCGTGGCCCGGACTTTTTTTCAGACGAGTATTCCCGGAGATTTGTGGGAGGCGGCCCAGATTGACGGCTGCGGCAACCTTCGCTACTTCGCCAAGGTTGTACTGCCGCTGTCCAAGGCAATTATTGCAGTGCTGGGCTTATGGATTGCCGTCGGCTACTGGAATTCGTATTTCAACGCCTTGATCTACCTCAAAAATCCTAACATGTATCCGCTGCAGCTGATCCTCCGCAACATTCTGATTACCAATCAGATGCAGTCTGGTATAGGTACGGGGGAAGCTGCGCAAATTGCGCTGCGCCTGGCGAATATGATGCGCTACTCCGTCATAATTGTGGCTACGGTTCCGATCATGTGCGTATATCCTTTTGTGCAAAAATACTTCAATCAAGGTGTGATGATCGGTGCCGTGAAGGAGTAGCCTTCACCCTGACATTCTGAGAAAAGAGGTTACAAAATGGAACAAATCCCTCCAAAACAACAACCTTTTCCGGATTACTTGAGGCTCCCTTCGGAGCCTTGTGCGGATCAAGGAGCCGTCATTCAGGGAGAATGCTACCGGCTCACCGTGCTAACCCCGGAGCTGATCCGTCTGGAGTATAGCGGACAGGGAGTCTTTGAAGACCGGGCGACCCAAACGGTGTTGAACCGTGATTTTCCTGTTCCTTCATTCAAGGTCATCGATCATGGGAACAAGCTGGAAGTGGTGACAGACCGTCTGCATCTAACCTATGACAAGCAGCCGTTCTCCCGGCACGGGCTGAGGATTCGGATCAGAAATGCTTCGGGGCATCTAATGAGCGTCTGGTACTTCGGCGATACGCCGCAGGATCTGGGTGGTACAGCCCGCACACTGGATAATGCCGACGGGGCCATCCCGCTGGAGCATGGACTTCTGTCAAGGCAAGGGTATACCCTAATAGACGACAGCCGTTCGCTGCTGCTGGAGGCAGACGGGAGGGTGGAGCCGCGCGGTCAGGAAGACACAGATCTGTATTTTCTGGGCTACGGCCACGATTACCTGCAATGTCTGAAAGATTTCTACCGTCTCTGCGGCCGGACGCCGCTGCTGCCCCGTTATGCCTTGGGCAACTGGTGGAGCCGGTATTACCGGTATTCCGAAGAGGAATATAAAACGCTGATCCAGCGGTTTGCCATCGAGCAGATTCCCTTCACCGTAGCGGTCATGGATATGGACTGGCATCTGGTCCATATTGATCCGCAGTATGGCAGCGGCTGGACCGGCTATACCTGGAACCGTGAGCTATTCCCGGACCCCAAGGGCTTCCTCGGCTGGCTGCATGATCAAGGGCTTCGGGTTACGCTCAACGTCCATCCCGCTGACGGGGTACGGGCCTTTGAAGATCCTTATCTGGCGATTGCGGCAGAGCTCGGCATGGATCCTGAAAAAGGCGATGCCGTGGAATTTGACATCACCGACCCGCAGTTTCTGCTCGCCTACTTCAAGTACCTGCACCATCCGCTGGAGGAAGAAGGCGTGGATTTCTGGTGGATCGACTGGCAGCAGGGCGGGATGACCCGTATCCCCGGACTTGATCCGCTCTGGATGCTGAACCACTACCACTATCTGGACAGCGGGCGGCGTGGGGCGCGCCGGATGACCTTTTCCCGATATGCGGGTCTGGGCAGCCACCGTTACCCGGTGGGCTTCTCCGGGGACACGATTGTCACGTGGGAATCCCTTGATTTCCAGCCTTATTTCACGGCTAATGCTTCGAATGCAGGATATGGCTGGTGGAGCCACGATATCGGAGGCCATATGCTGGGCTATCTCGATGATGAGCTTGCGCTGCGATGGGTGCAGCTCGGTGTGTTTTCCCCGATTCTGCGTCTGCATAGCTCAGCCAGCCCGTTCAACAGCAAGGAGCCATGGCGCTTCAACCGGATGGCCGAGGAGGCGATGAAGGACAGTCTGCGCCTGCGCCACCGTCTGCTTCCCTATCTGTATACCATGAACCGCTATGCCAGCCGGGAGGGGCTGCCGCTCGTCCGGCCGATGTATTACCATCATCCGGAGCAGCATGAAGCTTATGAGGTGCCGAACGAATACTATTTCGGTACAGAGTTGATGGCCTGTCCGATTACACAGCCAGTACATGCTAAGACGGGGGTGGCGGAATTCAAGGCATGGCTGCCTGAAGGAGTATGGATCGATTTTTTCAGCGGAAGAGTGTATGACGGAGGCAGAAGGCTGTCGCTCTACCGCAATCTGGAGCATATTCCCGTGCTGGCGAAGGCGGGGGCAATGGTTCCGATGGCGGACCTGACGGAGTATACCTCATCGGCCGCTAATCCCGGGCAGCTGGAGCTGCGGGTATTTGCCGGAGCCAGCGGCAGCTTTCATCTCTGGGAGGACGAAGGGGATAGTGCCCAAGACCGGGACGAACAGTGGTGCGATACCGGAATTACCCTGGAATGGGGAGAAGCGGCAGTTCTCACGATTCAGCCTGCCCGGGGGAACAAGGCAGCCGTGCCGGAGCGGCGGAGCTGGAAGCTGTACTTCGTAGGCTGTGCCGATACGCAGGTGCAGGTCGTCACTGGAAGCGGGCCGCTTGGGGTTGAAACTGCGTATGATGATGCTGCTCACACGCTGACAGTCACCGTTCCGGCTGTGGCTGTGGCTGAATCCCTGAAAGTAACCCTGGCCGTAGCCCGGATTGCTGCAGGCGATATAGCTAACGAAGTCTTCGCGCTGCTGAACCGCTCGCAGATTCATTTCCAGCTGAAGGAGCAGATCCTCCGGCTGGTGACGGAACTGGAGGTGCCAGCAGCGGTGCTTGCAGCGCTGGCTTCTATGGATCTCGAGCATTCTCTATATGGTGCATTGTGTGAAATCCTGACTGCGCGGCTATAAGGGCGACTATAGGTGTAGGAAGCACCGGAAGTACTAAGGTATGTAGACGGCACGTATGATTATACCTCTCAATGACTTGCACACCTGCGATTATCCATTCTCTCGGCCTTGCTTAGCCAAAGTGTATGGGAAAAGCTCGTCATCACCCGCCGTAAAATGGTAAACTAGCAAGTATAGTATTTTACGGGGAGTGAACTTCTTATGAAAAAGCTTGCTGCCGGCTGTCTTGCCGGTGCGGTACTGATGATTAGTACTCAGGCGATTGGAGCCTCTACAAGTCTAGTAGGCAAGACCATTCAAGCAGAATACACCGTAAACGTATACGGCAAGAAGCTGGCCGACAAGGCCATTGTCATTGATGGAAAAAGCTATGCACCGGTGCGGGCCATCGGAGAGCTGGCAGGCTATAAGGTCTCCTTGTCCGGCAAGACCATAAGTCTGGACGAGAAAGAGATTATATCTTCGTCTTCACTGGCTAAGGCCGAGAGCATCACTATTGGACCCCTGCCCACGATGACACCAGATTCTGCAGTAGCAGTGACCAAAAGCAAAATCAAGGCAATTGACAGCCAAATCGATAATGTAGTCGATAACATTCTGTCCACCAGCAGCAAGCTGAAACTGGATCCGTCCAATACCGAACTGAAGGACAAGCTGGAGGAGTATAAAGCGGAATATGGCGACCTGCTGAAGCAAAAGGATGCGGAGCTGCAGAAATAGGACATAATATCTCATAAAAGATGCCGCCCCGTCATTTCTTTACGATGACACAGGGCGGCTTTTTGACTCACGGCAGCAACCCTTGTTATCTCAGAGCAGCAACCACTCTTATAATCTAATATTATCTGCAGGCCACTGCTATTATTGTCATCCGCTGGGAGTAGCGTCATTGGCGGCTTCTATCGTCTGTGGTTGCGCTCCGGTGCTTGCCGCCTCCTGCCGGTACCCGCCGGGCGGTTTGCCAATGATCCGTTTGAAGACCAGGTTGAACGTTTTGGTATCGTGGTAGCCGACCTGCTCCGCAATGAGCGGAATGGGGGAGTGTAGCTGCTGGATCAGCAGAACGCAGCTCTTTTGAATCCGGACATTTTGCAGGAAATGATGGAAGGTCTGGCCGGTGTGCGTTTTGAACAGCCGCTGAAGATGCCGCTCGCTCCAGTCAAAGGTCCGGGCAAGATGGGACAAGGTAAGGGCTTGGGCATACTCCTGCTGGATATAGTGGAGAATTTGCAGGAATTGCGTCGGTCTGGTCACCGGAAAGTGCAGCTCATCATGCTGTAACCTGTACAGGGTGACAACCAGCTGAATGAACAGGGTCAGCAGATAACTGCCGGAACCGGTCTGCGGGAGATTGTACTCCCGGTGCAGTGAGAGGAAGAGGTTCTCGATGGAACCATTTTGGTCGGTCATGGAGAATGCGGGCACCTGCTGATTCTTGATCTGTTCGAGGTACGCTGCAATCGGTGCATCCGGAATCACGAAAGCAAGGTCATCCAGAAGCGCTGTTGTAAATAAACAATTATAGACGACGAGCGGTTCTTTAAGCGAATGGGGCGACGAAGGCCGGAAAACATGGGAGACGCCAACGGGAATGAAATACAGCTGCCCTCTGCAGGCTTTCTGAACCTCTTGTTCTGTATAATGAAACCCCTTCCCTTCGGCAACGAAGGCCAGCTCGATGAAATCATGGGAATGAAGCGGAAGCTGGTAAGTCTCCGTAGCACGGTTAACATAGAGCAGCAGATTCTTTTGGAAAAAAGCTTCGCCTTTAAGCACATGCTCTGCAGAATTCATCCGTCCATCCCTTTCTTAACGGAACTAAAAGTCCTTATTTCACAGGTGAAATGTCCTTTTCACGGGTCATGCGAAGTCATTTGATTTCTATAATTGTAATAGAAAGCGCTTCGAGATCACAAGATGAATCCAAGAAAAGACGGGGTGGCTATGGATGTTAAAGGTACAAAAATTACGTGTGGAGTATAAGGAGAATCCGGTCGGACTTGATGTGTGCCATCCAAGAATCAGCTGGCAGCTTCAATCGGTGGAGCGGAACGTGATGCAGCAGTCCTATGACATTCAGATTTCCACAGAGCCGGATTTCAGCACTCTCCTGTGGACTTCCGGCAGAGTCTATTCGGATCAATGTACTCATGTGGAGCTGATGGAGCCCGAACTCCGTTCACGGAAGCGGTATTATTACCGCGTGAAGGTGTGGGACCGGGAGAACCGGCATACGGATTGGTCAGAAGCCGCGTTTTGGGAAATGGGGCTGCTGAAAGCGGAGGAATGGAAGGCCGGATGGATTAGCGCCCCGCTTTCTCTGCTGGATGTAGAGGCGGAGCAATGTCCGCTTGTACGCCACACTTTTCACATCGATGGCACTCCGCTTCAGGCCAGAATGTACGTGACTGCCCTGGGTCTGTATGAAATGGAATTGAACGGCTCACGGGTGGGCGACGGTTATATGACCCCGGGCTGGACCAGCTACAATCACCGGCTGCAGGTGCAGACCTATGATATTACGGGGCAGATTGCAGCGGGAGACAATGCGGTGGGTGCCTGGCTCGGGAACGGCTGGTACAAAGGAAACCTGGCCTGGGATAACCGCAAGCATCTGTACGGCGACCGCCCGGCATTGCTGATGCAGATACATCTGACTTTTGCGGATGGGGACGAACAGATCATCACCACCGGTGAACACTGGACGGCTGCCGCCGGTCCGATTCTAATGTCGGAGCTGTATCACGGTGAGACCTATGACGCCCGTCTGGAGCGGAGTGGATTCAGCAGGGCCGGTTATGATGACAGCAGTTGGTCCCGTGTAGAACTTGTCACCCATCCCAAGGAGGTTTTGGTGGCACAGGAGAATGTTCCGGTAAGAAAAATTGAAGAGATCCAGCCGGTTCAGCTACTTAAGACGCCAGCAGGTGAAACCGTACTCGATATGGGGCAGAACATGGTCGGCTGGATGAATTTTACCCTGGAGGCCCCTGGAGGAACTCAGGTACAGCTGCTCCATTTTGAGGTCCTGGATCAAGAAGGAAATGTGTATACGGATAACCTGAGACGAGCCAAGCAGACCGTTACGTACATTGCAAAAGGCGGAGGCCCGGAAAGCTACGAGCCGCGTTTTACCTTCCAGGGATTTCGTTATGTGCAGCTGCTTGGGTTTGGCGCGAACGTAGCTCTGCAGGATTTCACAGGCATTGTGCTTCATTCGGATATGGAGCCTACCGGCTCCTTCACCTGCTCCAATCCGCTGCTTAACCAGCTGCAGCATAATATCCGGTGGGGTCAAAAGGGCAACTTTGTCGATGTGCCGACCGATTGCCCGCAGCGGGATGAACGGCTCGGCTGGACCGGAGATGCGCAAATGTTCATCCGCACTTCCGCGTATCTGATGAATGTAGCGCCTTTCTTCACCAAATGGCTTAAGGATCTGGCAGCCGACCAGCTGGACCATGGGGGTGTTCCGTTCGTGATCCCGAATGTTCTGGGAGAAAATGAGCATTCCTCTGCGGCATGGGGGGATGCTGCGGTCATCTGTCCCTGGACGCTCTACCAATGCTACGGGGATAAGCGTATCCTCGAACAGCAGTACCCGAGCATGCAGGGCTGGGTTGAATATATCCGCCAGCAGGGAAGTGACGAATTTTTGTGGAATACCGGCTTTCATTTCGGCGACTGGCTGGGCCTGGATGCCAAACCGGACAGCTACAGCGGCGCTACGGATACCGATTATATCGCAACGGCTTTCTACGCGTATTCCGTTCAGTTGATGCAGAAGACAGCCCATGTTCTCGGAAAAACAGAAGACGCCCAGCGTTACTCAGAGCTGTACAGCCGTATTGTGACAGCCTTTAACCGGGAATTCATCACCCCCTCCGGACGGTTATCCGTGTCCACACAAACCGCCTGTGTGCTGGCGTTAATGTTCGGGCTGGTGGAAGGAACGGCAAAAGAACGTACCGTAGGCAAACTCCTGAAGCTCTTGGAGGAGAGCAACTATCATCTCACTACCGGTTTTGTCGGTACGCCGTACCTGAATCTTGTGTTGAGTGAGGCGGGGCACACAGATGTGGCTTATCAACTGCTGCTGCAGACGGATTATCCCTCCTGGCTGTATCAGGTGACCAAGGGAGCGACAACCATATGGGAGCATTGGGACGGGATGAAGGAGGACGGCAGCTTTTGGAGCAAGGACATGAATTCCTTCAATCATTATGCGTATGGGGCCATCGGGGACTTTCTGTACCGCCATGTCGCCGGTATTGAGCTGGATGAAGATTTCCCCGGCTACAAAAAATTTGTGATTCAACCGCAGCCGGGCGGAGATTTAACCTGGGCCGCAGCCGAGCTTGAAACGATGTACGGGCGTATCCGCTCGGAATGGAGAACAGCAGCGGATCGGCTGGAGATTTCTGTTTCAGTGCCGCCGAACGCCACCGCTGAGCTGTATCTCCCAAATGCGGGGCTGGCCCAGGTGCGGGAAAGAGATGGATTGCTGGGGCTGGCGACCGGTGTCCATTCGGCAGAACAACTGGGGGATAAAGTGAAGTTAGAGCTGGGCTCGGGCGACTATAGTTTCACTTATGCGGTGGAGCCGCAACTGTAATGAGCTGGAACCACAACCTCAATTAGCCGAGTAGGGATCATGTTATGGGAGCAAAGGGTTTTCTACAGCGGAAGGCTGTGGAAATCCTTTGTTTGCTTTTTACTTATATAAACGCTATTATAGACTAATAAAGTCTTTGATTGAGGTGGAACGATGAAGTATTCGAAGGCAACCAATTACGCGCTGCACACGATGCTCTTTCTGGTGTCTGCCGCGCCGAATAAGCCCATAGGAGTTCAGCAGCTCGCGGAGCGGCAGGGGGTATCTCCCACGTATCTGTCGAAGATCCTGACCAAGCTGGTGAAGGCGGATCTCATTGAGTCCGCATCCGGCGCGAACGGGGGATACCGGCTGAAGCGCAAGCAAGAAGAGATTTCTTTTCTGGATATCATTCATGCGATTGAAGGCACGGCTTCGTTGTTCGATTGTACGCTTAATCACTCCAGCATGTGTCCGATTCAGCAGGAGATGATCGAAGCGGAGCAGCAAATGGAGCGGTATCTGCAGAATAAGAAAATGTCCGAGCTTGCCGTGAAAATAACGGTGGACTAATCATCCGCCGTTATTTTGCGGCATGATTATAGACATAGTAAGTCTTTTAAATCTATGAAGAGAAAAATGAGCATTTAGAGAGGGATGAGCTGATATGACAACCGATTTATTCAATGCCAGCGTATGGGAAAAGGCCTGGAAAGAGGACCCGGAAGCGATGGGCAATAAATTCAGGAAGGCGGGCACGGATCTGGCACGCTCCTTTGACCACAAGGCGAAGACATTTAACGAAGAAGTGTTCAGTGAAGGGGGAAGACGCAGAAGCGAGCGGATTATCGGCTGGCTGGAAGGACAGGGGGTATCCTTTGAAGGGCAGTCCGTATTGGATGTAGGCGCGGCTTCAGGCGGGTTCACGGTTCCTTTTGCTGATAGAGGGGCGAAGGTCACAGCGGTAGAGCCGAACATTCCATTAGGCGAGCTGTTCATAGAGAATACAGCCAGGTTCCCGCAGGGTCAGGTGGAACTGGTACGTGACTTGTTCGAAAATGTGGATCTTGACGCAACGAGCTGGAAGGGTGCCTTTGATCTTGTGTTTGTATCCATGTCTCCGGCGGTTACCGATTGGGAAAGTGTGGAGAGTGTGCTCAGCTGCGCGCGCAAGTATTGCTACATCAGTCTCAATGCAGGGGGCAGGGAGCACAGTCTTATGAATGAAGTTCTTCCTTTGCTGTCCGGACAGGAAGTGCATGCGAAAAGCTCGGATATGGCTTATTTAACCCATTTACTCTATCTAAAGGGCTATTCGTTCGAGTCACTGATCACGCGGGAGATGAAGAGCATGGAGGTGCCACGCGAAGAGGCGATTGAAGAGACCCTGCAGATGCTGAAGCATCATGGACATACAGCAGATGAGTCTGCGCGGAGAATCGTTACCGAGTATGTACGCCGTACTTATCCAGACGGCAAGGTATTGATTAAGCAGGGAGGACGTTATGGCAAGGTGCTCATCCGGTTGCAGGAGCTGAATATGTATAGCCGGGCTGAAGCTGGCAAGAGCTGAGAACAGAGCGCTGAGAGCAGAGAGCTAAGTGCTAAGTGCTAAGTGCCAAGCGCTAAGTGCTAAGTGCTAAGTGCTAAGTGCTAAGTGCTAAGTGCCAAGTGCCAAGTGCCAAGTGCCAAGTGCCAAGTGCCAAGCGCTAAGCGCTACACGAGCGAAGTAAGGTGTATGCATGGCGGAACAGAGTTAATAACCAGTGACCCATGGAGCGGTGAGCATTGCGGCCAGCCGGGCATTGTCTTTCTGACAAAAGATGTTATCCTAATAGATAGATCCCCACTGAGGGATCTATTTTACTATGTGGAAGGATTGATGGAAATGAGAGGGCAAGTACAAATTTTTGAGCAGGAACTGATGAAGAGAGCGGGTGAAATCTACTATGAGCCATAGTCTGGTTACGGATTCACTGCGTGAGGAACTGGTGCGGCAGCTAGTATATTTGGATGAGAATACCTTTGGCATCCTGGATCGGGTAGCATTGGAATCACCTGCGGACAGGGCGGAGATCCGTGGATTGATTCAGACGTATCAAGAGCGTGTACAGGGCATATTGACTGGGACGGGTGACGAGCTTAGGCGTTCTGCAGTGCTAATCGGCTCCTGGGTTTCTCTAAAAATTGGTCCGGAAACGCTGAAGGATGCGTATCGCATTGTTATCCCCGGTGAATCCGATCTGGATGAGTACTGTATTTCACTCTGGTCCCCGATGGGGAGAGGGCTGCTCTTGGCAGAACCCGGTCAGACGGTAACGGTCCATACCCCCCTCGGCAGCGACCAGGTGCTTGTACTGAATAACGTCTATGACTATGCATCAGCGGATGAAAAGTTGGGATGAAAAGAATGAACTCTGCAGAGTGTTTTTGCAGGGGAGATCACTGAGGTGCTGGGACGGCTGCCACTGAAAGCTAAGAGCTGGTTACCGAAAGCTAAGTGCTGGTGACCGTAAGCGAAGTGGAATTTGTGCCACTAAATCTGCTGAAAACCGTCCTGACGCGGCGTTAGTGGGATTTTGTACACTTATTTTATACGGAATGACCAGTTTTGGAGCAAATCGGCCAGATTAGGTTTACTTTTTCCCACTTGCGGTCGTTTGGAAGATGGCTGGCTGGGATTAGGTTTACTTTTTCCACTTGGGTTCGCCTTATAGTCCAGGCAACTTAAGATTAGCTGACAACCTTGGTCCCCTGGCGGCATAAAAAATGTATTTTACACTAAAACGGCTGCGCTGTCCTTATAGGACGGCGCAGCCGTTGCCGGTTGTATGCAATGAATTGTTGAATTGTTCAATTGTTGAATGGCTGAATGGCTGCGGTTAAGCGGCTGCCGCCTAGAGTTCTTCCACTTCACGCAGCCATAGAGCGGCAGAAGCATCGCTTGGCATGCGCCAGTCGCCGCGCGGTGAGAGGCTGACCGTTCCCACCTTCGGTCCGTCCGGGAGGCAGGAGCGCTTGAACTGCTGGGTGAAAAAGCGGGTGATGAATACCCGGAGCCAGCTCAACAGCTGCTCCTTGGGATAGGTATCGCCAAAAGCATGCTGGGCTAGATAGAACATTTTGGCGGGAGAAGCGCCGGTCCGCAGCATGTAATACAGGAAGAAATCATGCACTACATAAGGCCCGAGAATATTCTCCGTGAGCTGGACAATCTCTCCTGTAGCGGATGGCGGCAGAAGCTCAGGGCTGATTCCCGTGTCGATGATGTCGTAGAGCAGCTTGTTCACGGTTTCGTCCGCCTCGTGATCCGCATACCAGGCGACGACATATTGAATGAGCGTCTTCGGAATGCCTGAATTAACGCCGTACATGGACATATGATCTCCGTTATAGGTGCACCATCCGAGGGCAAGCTCTGACAAATCCCCAGTGCCGATCACAATGCCGCCGTTCTTGTTGGCCAGATCCATCAGGATCTGGGTGCGTTCCCGGGCCTGAACATTCTCATAGGTCAGGTCGTGAACATCCTTGTCATGGCCGATATCCTCGAAGTGCTGCAGGCAGGCGTCTTTGATGTCCACTACTTTGAGCGAAGCTCCGAGCGCCTTAATAAGGCCGACTGCATTATCATAGGTGCGGTTCGTCGTGCCGAAGCCTGGCATCGTAACAGCCAGTACATCGCTGGCCGGACGGCCGAGCAGCTCCATTGCCCGAACGGCGACGAGCAGCGCCAGCGTGGAGTCCAGGCCACCGGAGATGCCGATCACCGCCTGCTTGGTGCCGATGTGGCGGATGCGCTTCATCAGGCCGGAGGTCTGGATCGAGAGAATCTCCCGGCAGCGGTCGTCCCGCTGCTGCGGATTGCCGGGCACAAAGGGATTCACGGCGATGCTGCGGACCAGCTTTCGTCCTGCATGATGGACGCCCGGAGCGGCATAGAAAACCTCGCGGTAATTGCGTCCGCCCTTGCCGGCACGGAAGGTTCCCATCACCGTACGGGAATACTGGATTCTCGGCACGTCGATATCGGCAATGATGATCCGGCTCTCATGGGTAAAACGCTCGGATTCAGCGAGCATCTGCCCGTTCTCGGCGATCAGCGAGTGGCCGCCGAATACGACATCCGTAGTCGATTCGCCGGTATTGCAGCCGGCGTAGACGTAGCCTGCGACGCAGGAGGCGGACTGGCTGGTGACCAGCTGGCGGCGGTAGTCGGCTTTGCCTACCAGCTCATTGCTGGCTGAAGGGTTGAACAACAGCGTGGCTCCGGCCTGGGCGAGCAGGCTGCTCGGAGGAACCGGAACCCAGAGATCCTCGCAGATTTCCACACCGAAGGATAGCCCGCCGCTGCCTTCACAGGTGAAGATCAGATCGTTGCCGATGGGAACAACCGCTGCACCAACCCGCAGCTCGGAGACCTCGAGTTCCTCAGCCCCGGCAAACCAGCGGGGCTCATAGAATTCACTGTAGCCTGGGATGCAGGTCTTCACGACAAGTCCCAGGATTTTTCCTTGTTGCAGCACGGCAGCACAGTTGAACAATCTGCTTTTTATAGAAATAGGCAGACCGGCAATGACGATCAGATTGCGCCCCTCAGTAGCTGCGGTGATCTTCTGCAGTGCTGTAAGCGCAGCCTGCTGGAGCATCGGCTGCAGGAATAAATCCGCACAGGTATAGCCGGTGATAGACAGCTCCGGCAGCACCAGATATTCGACCTGATTCTCATCCGCCTGCCGGATGACATCTATAATTTGCGCTGCATTAAACTCGCAGTCGGCAACCCGCAATTCAGGGGAAGCGGCAGCGACTCTTGCGAATCCGAAATTCTGCATTTGTTTCACCTATCCTTTGTATGAATGACACGTACTAATAATTAATTGTACCCATGATGAGGTATGCATAACAAGTAGGAATGGCCGAATGGGACGTAGGATTGGTATTTTTCGCTATGGACAAAGGAGAATCCTTTGCGGAATGGGCCGGAGAAGTCACAGCATTTTATTGCAAATGAGAACGATTATCATCTATAATCACGGTATGAAAGAATGGGAGTTGATAGAGGGCCATGAATCTGAAGGACCACATTTTACTGTGGAATCACTCGTTCATAGAAATTATAGATATCCGCCGCAGTTCCTTCAGCGGCAGCGCTAAGGATGTGAGGTACAAGCTGCCGGCCAGCGCTTTTCTATATGTCATCCGCGGCAGTGGCAAGGTGCTTGTAGACGATTATATCTATGAATTCCAGAGCGCAACAATCATTCATGGCGGCAAGGGCATGGTGATAGAGATATTGCGGATAGCGGAGGCGTTGGAGTACTACTTAGTTCTATATAAATCTGTCCCAATACTTCCTGATCGCAAAAATCTGCTTCCACTTTTGGAGCGCAGCAATCCCTTTAATCACCAGTACACCTTCGTTCCAGGCAATCCACTGCCACTATTCGATAAGCTAAACACCATGCATAAGGAGTGGCAAAAAGGCGGAGCGCTTGAGCACTTACAGGTCAAAGCCCTGTTCTATCAATGGGCACACGAGCTGCTCTGGCAGCTGCACGCCCAGAACCTTGAGCCGCTGAGACCAGATCCGCTGGATCAAGCCATCCGTTATATGCAGAATCACTATAGTGAGCCCATCACACTGGAAAACCTGGCTGAATCCTTAGGCAGCAGCCGCAGAACGTTGTCCAGACTGTACAGAATCCGCCTTCAGACCAGTCCAGCACAATACTTAATTCGCATCCGCATGGAAAAAGCGCTGGATTTGCTGTTGAACACAGAAGCCAGCCTGCATGATATTGCAATCGCTGTGGGGTATCCGGATGGATACTATTTTGGGCGGATGTTCAAGAAATTTTATGGAGCCTCACCTGTAAAATACAAAAATTCACTCCAGAATACGGAGCGTTGGCCGGAAATGTCATCCGTAGTTGCCAGATATGACATTGCCGATGATGTTTTCCTTCGTTATATTGATTATGATAATCATTATCAATTTAACGAAGGAGCATTATCCATGTTCAGAAATACGAAACCCTCTCTTTTACTAACCCTGTTGTTATGCTTCACCCTAGTATTAAGTGCCTGCTCTTCAGGAACAGGAAGTTTATCCCCTTCCGGCACCCATGCTCCGGTTACTTCTCCATCCGCATCAGCAGGCGCTACTGCCGCCACGGAAAGCCCTGCTGATGCGCAGACCCGCACAATTTCTACGGTAAAAGGAGATATTGAGGTCCCGGCGAATCCGCAGCGTGTAGTCGTGCTCTATCTGCTGGGCGATGTGCTGGCACTGGGCGTGAAACCCATAGGCGTATCCGACGTGTACGAAGGAGCCGCATTTGAGGCGGAGCTGAAGGATGTGCAGAAGCTGGGAAGCTGGTTCGAAGCAAGCCCTGAAGTCATTCTCTCGCTGAATCCTGATCTGATTATCGTTCCATCGGAGGATACTTATGAAGCGCTTCATGACATTGCTCCAACCGTGGTGGTACCTTTTGAGACGATGACCGCTGAAGAACGGGTCTCCTTTATTGGACAAGTGCTTGGTAAAGAGGAAGAGGGCAAGAAGCTGTTCGAAGGGTTCCACGCCAACGTAGAGGAAAGCAAGCAAAAGCTTCAGGAAGCCGGCATTCTTGACCATACCATTTCGATTATGGAAGGCGGCAATGACCGCAGCATGGCCGTGGTCACACGCAAACAGTTCGGCCGCGGCTCGCAGGTGATCTATGAATACCTGGGAATGAAGGCGCCGGAAATGGTTCAGCAAAAGATCGATTCCGCCACCGGTGGAGACGGCGAACCCGTGTCCTTTGAAGTGCTCGCGAAATACAGCGGGGACTATATCTTCCGGTCTTCCTATAAAGGGATGGCAGATCTGACCCAGGACCCGATCTGGAACAGCATTCCTGCGGTCAAAGAAGGCCGGCTGCTGGAGATTGATTTTGGACTTTCCTACTACAGTGATATTTATTCGCTCAATGCCCAGCTCGATTATATTGTGGAGAGCTTGCTTGCAGCCCCCAGAGTGAAATAATGAACGGGACTAATATTTAGAATAGGGGATAGCAGAAGCCGTAAAAGACTGTTGCTGTCCCTTTTTGCTGCATTCCGATTGTCTGCCGGTGTTGGATGAATACCCGTTCAGTCCTTTTCCATAATGAGGGTATACAATGAATATAACACGTGTTATACTCTTGCCGAGGTGCTGATATGGGCAAAAAAAGAGTGACCAGCTACGATGTTGCGAAGCTGGCCGGAGTATCCCGCAGCGTAGTCTCTGCGGTACTGAATGATACGCCGGGCATCGGCGTAAGCATGGAGACCCGCGAGAATGTGCTCGCGGCAATCCGCGAATTGAATTACCATGTGGACGCCCAGGCACGGAGTATGAAGACGGGCCGCAGCATGAGTCTGGCTGCGTTCGGCGACACAAGGCATCCGCTGTTCATGCGGCTGCTGGAGGGCATGCAGCAGGAATGTGAGGCGCATGGCTATCACATTCTGCTCTGCTCGCCGGGCCACCGGCCGGACGGCGAAGCGAGAGATGAGCTGGTGGATCTCTACCGCCAGCGGAAGATCGATGGCATCGTGACGCTGGATGATACCAGCTATCACGATGAGGAATGGGCCGCCAAGGTCAGCGAGGCGGGTGTTCCGTATGTTTCCGTGGAAGGCTATGCCGAGGCGGAAGGGGTATGCTCTGTACTGGCCGATTACAAGGGCAGTGTGGAACTGGCTCTGGAGTATTTACTGCGGCCGGGAACCCCGCAGCTGCTGGCTCCGGTGTATGCTGAGGTGTATCATAACGGCGTCCGCAGCTGGGCGGAGCGGACCCGCAGGGAAGCCTATACAAGCTGGTGTGGCGAACGGGGCATGAGCCCTTTTTGGTTCCGGCTTCCCGAGCTGAAAGGGCGGGTGGATTGGGAGGAATGGCTCCTGAAGCTGTCGGAGATCGGGAAGCCAATGCCGCCGCTGCTGGTGAATTGGTCCAGCGGAATTCCTGATTTGTACCGGGCAGCAAGTAAGCTGGGTCTGCACATCGGTGAAGAGCTGCGGGTGATGGCGGCAGACAACACAATCCAGGGCCACCGTCTGAGCCTGCCGGCCTTAAGCTGTGTGGAAATCCCCTACGTAGGCATGGGGCAAGAAGCGGTCCGCCGGGTGCTCAAGCTTATTGAAGCCGGAGCTGCCCCAGAGAAGGCCGGAAAGATATGGCTGCCAGCGGTGTTAAGGGCAGGCGAAAGCGCGTAAACGGTTAGCTGCCCGATAATAAGGGCGGCGCAGCCGTTTCCATTAAATATAACACGTGTTATAAGAGGAGGATGGGCAAATGTTTTGGACTGAGGAGAAGCTGGCTGCCCGGCTGCGGGAGCTGGAAGGATACCGTTACCGTGAGATTGCCAAGCTGAATGATTGGCTGGCGGTGGAGGATAAGGATGGGGCGAATGGGATGTACCCTCCGCAGCTCGAAGGAGACAGCAAGCTTCAGCACGGGGATTACTGGACCGGACGGGATGTGTACATCTGGCTCCAGCGGACCGTGGAAGTGCCTGCCGGGTGGAAGGGGAAACGTGTGGTCGGAATTTTTGACTTCGGCCGGACCGGAGGGGGCAACAATAGCGGCTTCGAGTCGCTGCTATATATTGACGGCAAGCCTTATCAGGGCGTGGATTCCAACCACCAGGAGGTCTTTCTGGAGAAGAATGCCGCAGGGCAGACGCTGGACTTCACTTTCCGCTTATGGTCGGGACTGGAAGGCGGAGGACGTCCGGTTCCCCAGGAGCACCGGATCGTGCGCGCAGAGCTGGCTTGGCTGGATGAGGCAGCTGATAATTTGTATTATACCGGCCGCGCGGCCCTCTCCACATACAAGCAGCTTGCGGATAATCAGCCGGAGAAGCAGGAACTGCTGATGGTGCTTAACCGGGCATTCCACAAGCTGGATTGGTCCAAACCGGGCAGCGTAGACTTTTACATTTCCGTCCAGGAGGCGGAGTCCCTTCTTCTGGAGCAGCTGGCACTGATTGAGCATAAGCATCCTGTAACCGTAACCGCAATCGGCCACACCCATATCGATGTGGCGTGGTTGTGGCGGCTGACCCATACCCGGGAAAAGGCGGCACGTTCCTTCTCCACCGTACTCCGGCTGATGAAAGAGTACCCGGAATATATATTTTTGCAGACCCAGCCTCAGCTATATGCCTACATCAAGGAGGATTACCCGGAGATCTATGCAGAAATCCGCAAGCGGGTTGAAGAAGAGCGCTGGGAAGCCGGTGGCGCAATGTGGCTGGAGGCGGATTGCAACCTGACCAGCGGGGAGTCACTGGTGCGTCAGATTCTGTACGGGACGAAGTTTTTCCGGGAGGAATTTGGTGTGGACTGCAAATATTTGTGGCTGCCGGATGTCTTTGGCTATAGCTGGGCGCTGCCGCAGATTTTGCGGAAATCGGGAATTGATACATTCATGACCACCAAAATCAGCTGGAGCCAATATAACCGGATGCCCCATGATACGTTTCACTGGAGAGGCATTGACGGCAGTGAAGTGCTCACTCATTTCATTACCACACCTGAAGGGCCAAACTCTGGCGCCTGGTATTACACTTATAACGGGCTGATTGAACCTTTTTCCGTTCAGGGGATCTGGGATCAGTACCGGGACAAGAATCTCAACCGCGAATTGCTACTCTCTTATGGATACGGCGATGGGGGCGGGGGGGTTAACCGGGAAATGCTTGAAATGCGCCGTCGGCTTGATAAAATGCCGGGGATTCCCGCAGTCCAGACGGGCCGGGCAGATGAGTATTTTGAGCGCCTGAATGAAACGGTCCGCAGTACCGACCAGTATGTTCATACCTGGGACGGGGAGCTGTACCTGGAATATCACCGGGGAACGTATACGAGCCAGGCCTACAACAAACGGATGAACCGGAAGCTGGAGCTGCTGTACCGCGAAGCGGAGTGGCTGCAGGTGCTGCTTGCTACCGAAAAGGGTGGCTTCGGCAGCTATCCTGCGAAGCCGCTGCTGGAAGGCTGGCATACCATCCTTCGCAATCAGTTCCACGATATTATTCCCGGCTCCTCCATCCATGAGGTGTACGAGGACTCCCGGCTGGAATATGCAGAAGCGGAGCGGATTGGCCGCGCGGCGGCTGATGCTGCGGCAGAAGGGCTGACCGGGTTATCCGATTCACGGCAGGCAGTGCAGTACACGGTATTTAATGGAGCCTTCTTCGAGCGGACTGAGCTGGCAGCTATTCCTTATGAAGCAGCGGCAGGGGATTTGGAGTGGAGCACTGCGGACGGCCAAAAGCTAACTTCCCAGCGTGCAGGGGATGAATGGCTGGTGGAGGTTCCGTCCGTTCCGATGCTGGGCAGTACGGTTATCACTTCCCGGTCCGTAGCAGACCCCGCTCAACTGCCGTATGCAACAGATTCTGCTGATACTGCTGATACTGCTGGAGGAAAGATTGGCGCTCCGGAAGGCCCAGCCTTAATGCCAGACCGTCCGGTTCCGTTCGAATGGGAGGATTTGCGGCTTACAACGCCGTTTTATGTGTTGGAGTGGAACGAAGCCGGGCAGCTGAGCCGGATCTATGACCGGCGGGAACAGCGGGAGGTGCTGGCTCCAGGTGAGAACGGCAATGTGCTTCAGGTCTTTGAGGATAAGCCAAAGATGTTCGATGCCTGGGATATTGACCTATTTTATCAGGAGAAAATGCGCGTAATCACAGACCTCCGCTCCGTTGAACGGATAGAATGCGGCTTGATTGCCGCGGTGCTGGAATTTACCTGGAAATATATGGACTCCACCATCATCCAGAGGGTTAAAGTGTACAGCAGAAGCGCACGGATAGATTTCGAGACCTGGGTTGACTGGCATGAGCAGCATCAGCTGCTGAAGACTGCTTTTCCGGTTGCGGTGCGGGCTACGGAAGCCACCTACGATATTCAGTTCGGCAACGTAAAGCGGCCTACACACTGGAATACAAGCTGGGATTATGCACGTTTTGAAAGTGTGGGCCATCAGTGGGCTGATCTGTCGGAGCGGGGTTATGGAGTCAGCTTGCTGAACGACTGCAAATACGGCTACGACATCAAGGATCATGTGATGCGGCTGTCGCTGATTAAGTCGGCAACCGAGCCCGACTGGCAGGCGGATCAGGGGGAGCACCGCTTCACGTATGCTCTGCTGCCGCATAAGGGGGACTGGGCAGCGGCAACCACAGTGCAGGAGGCCTGGTCACTGAACAATCCGCTGTATGTGGTTAAGGGCGGTTATTCTACCGGGGCCGGCAAATCGCTGATTAAGACAGACACCGCCGGCATTGCCGTCGATGCCGTCAAAATGGCGGAGAATGGCGATGGCTTCATCGTCCGCCTGCATGAGTATACAGGCACCCGCAGCACCGTAACGCTTAGCAGTGATTATCCGCTTCATTCCTGGCAGGAATGCGACTTGATGGAGCGGCCGCTCGGCGAAGCTAACGTTGGCCAGACGGTTACCCATGAAATGAAGCCGTATGAGATCAGTACTTTTATCGTCAGATTCTCCGGTTAGACTTCATCATACAGCTTCCGCAGAAAATCTGCGCTCTCCTGCACATACTTTTCGGACGTACTCTCCAGAATGCCTTGGATATGCGGCCGCTTATATTTCATGTAATGGAGCAGTGGAGCAAAGTTCAGCAGGCCTTGGCCAACAGGAACAATCAAGACCTGACCGTCTCTGATGGTGAAATCCTTCAGGTGTATGACGGCAATACGGTCGCCGAGCAGCTCCAAAGCTTCCGCAATCACGGAATCCTGCTGCTGGTAATTGTCCACGGTCATCAGATTGGCACAATCGAGAATGATCTGCAGATTATTGGAGGGAACCTGTGTGAGCAGACGCCGCGCCAGCTGTGCAGTATAGATCGGGTGATGAATCCCTGCTTCAATACCTACCGTTACGCCGAAGCGTTCGGCTTCTGCTACCATAGCCTGCACGGAAATGACTGCCTGCTGGAAAGCTTCCTCCGTAAAATTAGCGGTTGTGTATCCTTTGCCCACACTGCCTGTTTCCGTACCTACCAGGCTGGCACCGAAATCCCGGGCCAAACGGAGGTGGGTACGAAATGCATCCAGAGCCAATGTTCTTTGGGCGGGATCAGAATCAACGATATTCACATAGCAGCCGAGTACGGCAATACGGATACCGGCCTGCCGGAAGGCATCACCGAAATGGGCAGCGGTACCGGGACTTAAACTGGATATCGCGGGGACACTCTCCGGAAAAGACTTATGTACAGCGAACTGAATGTGTGTGAAATGGTACCGGCAGAGCTTGGCGGTTAGCTCCGTCAGAGGGTTCTGGCCAAAATCATGGGCGCGTATCCCCAGGTGAAGCGGTGCAGTCATGATAGTCCCTCCTGTTTATTAATAAATAGAATCTATATTAAAGCACTATAAGCCGCAAGCGGGTCTGCTTGCGGCTTATGGCCTATGGTTCCATGCGATCAGATCCATTCATTTCCCGGTCAGCGGCAAGACTTACGGCTTGGAGACGACCTCTGCTGCTCTAAGCCCTGACCGCCGCAAATATACACTCAAGGCAGTCAGCTCTGCAGACTGCCGGATCGCCCCGGCGACCAGGTCAGCCACGCGGGCAGCGCCTTCCTTGGAGAAGTGTGTATCATCCGTGATGCCCACCGGATAGTTGGGATGATCGTTCGCGGGCAGATGCATGAACAGCTGCCGCGAGCCTTCTTCTCCCAGCGCGCGATATAGCTGCTGGGATGAAGCAAAAATATCGAGCAGCGGCGTACCGGTCTGTGCCGCGACCTCGCGTACCGCTTCCGGGTACGGCCCGATAGCGAGCGGGTCAGGCTCGCCGCCTGAAGTAAACCGGCGGCGGCTGACCGAAGTCAGCAGAACAGGATATCCGCCGCAGTTGCGGGCGAAATCAATGAACGTGAGCAGATTTCGGCGGTACTCTGTAGCGGGATCGGTATAACGGGCAGGGTCCTCTACCTTCTGGTCATTGTGTCCGAACTGGATCAGCAGGTAGTCGCCGGACCGGAAATTCTTGGCGATATCTTCAAGCCGGCCTTCTGCCAGATAAGAGCGGGTACTGCGCCCGTTAACCGCCCGGTTGTCTACGGTAATCTCAGGGCCAAAATGCTCCTGAAAGAATTCACCCCAGCCTGTCATCGGCTTCTCTCCCCCGCCTTTCTGAGCGGCGGTAGAGTCACCGGCAATGTACAGTGTAGGCATAATTGGCTTCCTTTCCCGGTTCAAGAGTGTACAGCGCTGCGGGCTTCGAAGCCGAAGTATCCTGCGGCATTACTGTAGGATATTCCTTCCACCAGCTGTCCCAGCAGTGTCTGATCGTCCGGTGCTTCACCACGCTCTGCCAGTTCACCCAGCAGCTCGCAGAGTACGCGGCGGAAATACTCGTGGCGCGTGTAGGATAGAAAGCTGCGGGAGTCGGTCAGCATGCCGACGAAATTACCTAAGAGGCTGTTATCAGCCAGTAAGGTCAATTGGCGGCGCATGCCGTCGCGGGTATCGTTGTACCACCAGCCGGAGCCAAGCTGAAGCTTGCCTGCGGTATCCTTTTGATAGCAGCCCATCAGAGCCAGCAGGGCAGGATAGTCTCCCGGGTTCAGCGAATAGAGGATGGTCTTCGGCAATCCCTTACCGCATTCGGCCCGGTCCAGCAACTGCGAGAGTGCCTCAGCCAAAGACAGATCGTTAATTCCATCGTAACCCGTATCCGGCCCAAGGCGCTGGAACATCGGCGTATTATTATTGCGGAAGGCGTGCAGGTGCAGCTGCATGGTCCAATTGTGATCATGATACATTCCGATCAGCGCCGACAGCAGCTCTGTCCGATAGACAGTGATCTCTTCCGGTGTCAACATCGTACCTTCCAGCCTTTTGGCAAAAATCCGCTCCACCTGTGAGGCATCACCAGCCGCCTGATAACGCAGCACGTCGAGTGCATGGTCAGACAGCCGACAGCCGTTCGCGTGGAAAAATTCCACACGGCTCCGCAAGACTTCGACCAACGATTCATAATTGGCTACAGGTACTCCTGCTGCTTCCTCCAGCCGGGCCAGCCAAGCCGGGAATCCTTCGGCGTCGATATTCAGCGCTTTGTCGGGACGGAAAGTCGGGAAGACCTGAAAGTCATGCTCCGACTCCTTAAGCAGCCGGTGATATTCCAGCGAATCTGCCGGGTCATCTGTGGTGCAGATGATTTTGACATTCGAATTCCGGATCAGGCTTCGCCGGGTATAGGCCGGTTCAGCCAGCTTGCGGTTCACTTCCTCCCAGATGGCAGGAGCGGAAGCTTCGTTCAACAGTTCATGAATTCCGAAGAATCGGCGCAATTCCAGGTGGGTCCAGCTGTATAGCGGGTTGCCGATTGCCTTTGGAAGCGTACGGGCCCAGGCCAGGAATTTGTCATAATCGGAAGCATCACCGGTAATATGGGATTCAGGAACCCCGTTGGCCCGCATAAGCCGCCATTTGTAATGATCTCCGGCCAGCCAGGCTTCCGTCAGGTTATGGAATGCCTTGTCTTCATAGATTTCCTTCGGGTCGAGATGGCAGTGATAATCGATAATCGGCATGGTTTTGGCATGATCATGGAAAAGCTTGCGCGCCGTTTCGCTGGTCAGCAGAAAATCGTCATTTAAAAACATCGTGATTCTCCCTTTACTTGGATTAGATAAGGATTAGAGCGTAACTCCGGTTTTGAAAATCGCCAGCTCGCGCACTTCATTCTGCTCGTTGCGCGTTTTTTGTCCGCTCGCTACATCGATGATGTAGGCGATGAATTCCTCCAGCACATCGGCCATCGGGCGTTCCAGCAGCGGTCCGGCATTGAAGTCCATCCAGTGGCCTTTTTTGGCAAAAAGATCATTGTTAGTCGCCACCTTGACCGTTGGCACAAAGCTGCCGAACGGTGTTCCCCGGCCGGTTGTAAAGAGCACGAGCTGGCAGTCCGATGCGGCAAGGGCGGAGGCCGCCACCAGATCATTGCCCGGGGCCTGCAGGAGACTTAAGCCTTTGCGGCGCAGCTTCACGCCATAATCCAGCACATCCACAACGGGCGAGCTGCCAGCCTTCTGGGTGCAGCCTAGTGATTTGTCTTCCAGCGTGCTGATCCCGCCAGCCTTGTTGCCGGGAGAGGGATTCTCATAGACCGGTTCCCCATAGGAGAGAAAATACTGCTTGAAATTATTTATCAGAGAGACGATATCTTCATAGACCTCACGGCTCTCCGCACGTGCCATCAGCATTTTCTCGGCACCGAACATTTCAGGGACCTCTGTCAGCACAGAGGTTCCGCCCTGGGAGATAATGAAATCCGAGAAAGCACCCAGCAGCGGATTGGCGGTAATGCCGGAGAATCCGTCGGAGCCGCCGCATTTCAGTCCGACGTTCAGCTCGCTGAGCGGAACCGGCTCGCGGGCATCATTTCTCGCTGCCTCGTATAGCTCTTCGAGCAGAGTGAGACCTGCCTCTACCTCGTTGCCTACCTCTTGGGCAACGAGGAATTTGACCCGGCTCTCGTCATAGTCACCCAGCATGCTGCGGAACTCAGAGACGATATTATTCTCGCACCCGAGACCGAAGACCAGCACGCCGCCGGCGTTCGGATGATTCACGGCATCCAGCAGAATGCTCCGGGTCATGCGGTGGTCATCGCCAAGCTGCGAGCAGCCGTAAGGATGCTTGAGTACGGTAAAGTTATCGAAGCCGCCCAGATCCGGGTGTTCTGCCTTGAATTCCTGCAGCATCTGCTCGGCAATGCCGTTCACACAGCCGACCGTGGGAATGATGAACAGATCGTTGCGGATACCCACCTTGCCGCTTGCGCGGCGGTAGCCCTGAAAGGTCAAATCACGTTGCGGATAAATGACCGGATGAAGCTCGGGAAGATATTCATATTCTTCTTCTCCTGCCAGATTGGTCTTGATGTTATGCGTATGGATCCAGTCACCTGCCCGGATCGCTTCGACCGCATGCCCGATGGGGTATCCGTATTTAGTAATAACGTCGTTCACGGCAAAGTCGGTTAATGCGATTTTGTGGCCCTGCGGGATATCCTGGGCAGCCTCCAGAGTGAGTCCTTCCAAAGAGATCTCTTCACCAGAAGCAATCGGGCGCAGCGCAACAGCTACCGTATCGCGGGGATTCATTTTCATTAATTGTTTCATGCTGTCCCTCCTTATGGGCAATGATGATTAGGCTTCCGAACCTACCAATTGCTGCAGCGCCGCACGGGTGTCGGAGCTTTGAAGCTGGCGCAACTGGGTGTTAACCGCTTCCGTAAGACCCGGCACCTTGGTCAGATCTTGACCCCACAGGCTATCTTCCTTCAGGATCGCTGCAGCGAATGTGGAGGGATTGCTCCACGCCTGATCGAAGACCGCCAGCACTTCAGCACTGTCCTGACGCTTCACGCGGTCTCCCCGGTAACTAAGCAGCAGTGCGGCGAAGGCCAGCGTAATCAGCGGCGGCAGCTGGCCGCGTTCCTGCTGATACCTGAGGAGCACAGGGAGGAGGCGGGTTTTGAATTTGGAGATGCTGTTCAGGGAAATCGAGGCCAGCTCATGGCGGATGAACGGGTTTTTGAACCGCTCAAGCACAGCGTCTGCGTAAGAGAGCAGCTCCTCCTCGGGAAGATCCAGCATCGGAATGAGCTCTTCATCCAAAAGCTCGCGCACATAGCGGTAGAATGTTTCATCGTTCATCACATCCTCCACCGTTTCGAGCCCTGCCATCATGGCTAGGGGAACCATGGCCGTATGCGGGCCGTTCAACAGATGAACCTTCCGCTCACGGTAGTGGGTCATGTCATCTGTAACGACTACGTTCAGCCCGGCTTTGGCCAGGGGCAGCCGTTCAGACAGCCAGGACGGGCCTTCAATGACCCAGAATAGAAACGGCTCTGCGGTTACCATCAGCTTGTCGAGGTAGCCCAGTTCGCTTTCCAGTTCAGCGGCCTTGTCACGCGGATATCCCGGAACGATCCGGTCAACCAGACTGCAGCAGAAGGTGTTCTCATCACTGAGCCACTGCAGGAAGGCTTCACCCAGATTCCACTCATTAGCGTACTGCCGCACAATTTCCTCCAGCTTCTCGCCATTGCGGTCAATCAGCTCGCAGGGGATGATCACGAAGCCTTTTTTGCCCAGCTCAAACCGTCTGTGCAGTAGGGCGGTCAGCTTGGCAGGGAAGCTTGCAGGCGGCGCATCCTCCAGCTTGTCTCCGGGGTGATAGGCGATGCCTGCCTCTGTCGTATTGGAGGTGATGAACTCCAGTTCGTCATTCTCGGCCAGAGCCAGATAAGTCTCATAATCGCTGTAGGGATTGATCACCCGGCTGACGCTGGTAATAATCTCGCGCGAATTGACAGGCTGCTGCTGCATGATGCCGTTCAACAGCACCGTGTAAAGATGATCCTGCTCGGCCATCAGTCCGCCGAGTCCCTGGCCGATAGGCACAACAACGGCCGCGCTTCCGTTAAACAGGTCTTGCCGGTTCATCTGCTGCAGCTGCCAGTCAACAAAAGCACGCATGAAATTCCCTTCCCCAAATTGGATCATCCGTTCCGGATATTGCGGCAGGCCGGGCTGAGTGGTTCTGGATAAACGCTGTGTCATAAGTGTTCAATAATCTCCTTTATAAGGTATTGTAATAGTGCACACGTAAACATTTTATTTAAAAAAAGAGAGGCTCTTTTTTTAACCGGATGGAGCTGGCAATGAGTACTCTTCTTATGCAAGTAGAATAAAAAGTGGACACCCGTTAAGAGAGCATGAATAATGAACTTAACGAGGAGGTGTTCACATGGGTGAACAACGGCAACGGTACAATGAAAAGTTTAAGAAAGAAACCGTCAAGTATATCCAGGAACAGACGAAGACGGTGGTAGAGATTGGTGAGGAGCTGGGCATCTCCCCTGGCGTGCTGCACAACTGGCTGGCGAAGTATCGGGAGTTCGGCAATGAACCTGTAAACAGTGCGGAAAAGGTTCGTGAACTCGAGCAGCGACTGCTGGAACAAGAAAAAGAATTACTGGCAAGGGCGCAGCGAATTGCAGACGTTGAAGAGGAGCTTGCCATCGTAAAAAAAGCCGTGCACATCTTCAGCAAACCAAAGAACTGAGATTTCAGTTCATCGAAGATCATCGCTCCGAGTTTCGAATGGAGAAGATGTGCAGTGTTCTTGAAGTGTCCCGGAGCGGGTATTACAAATGGCAAAGCGCTACCTCGAGTCCGCAAGCGGAGCGTAAGGCGTTACTGCTCCGGCGAATCACCTATCATTTTGAGGATAGCAAGAGACGTTATGGCAGCCCCAAAATCACCGACCTTCTGCGAAAAGAAGGGTACGCCCTGAGCGAGCGGACGGTAGGGAAATACATGCGAGAGCTCGGATTACGTTCGTGTGTAGCCAAACGGTTTCGTGTCAAGACGACGGATTCCAATCACGATTTCCCCATTGCCCCCAACCTGCTGAATCAAAAATTTGCGACAGCCGAACCCAACAAAGTCTGGGTCACAGACATTACCTACATTCCCTGCCGGCAAGGTAGACTGTACCTAGCCAGTGTGCTCGACCTCTGCACGAGAGAAATCGTCGGCTGGAGACTGGAAGAGCGAATGACGACCGATCTGGTACTAGGCGCACTGGATAATGCCTACAAAGCCAAGCGGCCCCCAAAGGGACTCATTCACCACTCCGATCGGGGATCGCAGTACGCCTCTGCCGATTACCGTAAACGCCTGAACAAATACCATATGAAGGCGAGCATGAGCCGCAAGGGGAATTGCTATGACAATGCCTGTATCGAATCCTTTCATAGCATCCTAAAGAAAGAGTTTGTCTATTGCACCAAATTCAAAACAAAACAGCAAGCGCAGGATGAGATGTTCCAGTATATTGAGTTTTTTTATAACCGCAAGCGAATCCACAGTGCACTGGGTTATCTTTCCCCTGTCCAATTTGCAGCGAAGTTCAAAAGAAAAAGACCGCATAAATCTATTTTTTTATGTCCACTTTCTTGACGGAAGTCCA
>NZ_LVWI01000001.1 GCF_001909055.1 Paenibacillus helianthi | reverse complement strand
ACTGTACCAGTTGCTCCAGACCTGTTCGTGTATTGGAGAATACACAATCTTTCCCCAGTTCAATTCCCCGAAAGTCAATGGCTCGGGCCACATGGGTTTCCTTAGCGATGTCTGCCCCTACGACAAGGGTCTTGTCGGAAATTCTCATAATCCGTTGATTCTGTTTCTTCGATTGTTTATACTTCATGTTGAGTGCCTCCTGCGCTGGAATTTGTTCTCTGGACGGAACGTTTCCCAGTATACAGCTGGCGCTTTTTTCATTCAAACCTCAAATTAATTCATTACAGGAATGGCTCCTCTATTCAATTATAGCGTTTGGCTATAGAGGAAAGAGGGGGTAAGTGTTGGGAAGGATTATTCGCCTGCTGTGTACTCACTTACTTCATAGGTAAGGATTTTATCAAAGACAACATAATCTTTACGCTTTTTGAAGGGACCTTTATTGTTTGTGTGCTTGTCAATTGCATACATGCCAGGGCCTCTACCGGCATCTCGAGCATCATACCAGGTCAAGAATGCATCAACTTCAGCAATAGGAAGATCATATTCTTTTTCTGTTCCGTTAACTAATGTAATTGTAAGGATAGCTCGATCGTCGATTGGTTGTTCGGGCGTTGTAGTTGGCGTTGGCTTCGGAGTAGCTGAAGCTAATGGAGTTGCAGTAGGTGTTGCTGATGGCGTTGTTGTCGCTGACGGTGTTGGAGTTGCTGTTGGTATTGGTGATGCAGATGGAGTTGGAGTTGGAGGCGTAGTAGCAGTTGGTGAAGGAGTAGGGGGAGTTGAAGGTTCTGGTGGTGTTGTCGGTGTCGGAGGACTCAATGTATAATCATCTGGTTTAAAAGAATACAAAGTAGTACCAGAACCATTTAATTGTTCGGCTATATACATATTTAGAATTTTACTATCTGAAGGCATTTCTAATTCAATATAGTTAACTACTTCTTGTCTAGTATCAGTGTAATTAAAAGTTTTATGGACGTTACCGCTAATTTTTTGGTTTGTGCCATCAGTAAAATAAATCGTTCCCGTAAACTCTCCTTTATCCAACCATACTACCATTGAACGCCCTGGATTTGTTGCCATAGATTTAAAGTAAAGAGTATTAGTTACAGCGGCGAACGCCCCTGTAACAGGCAGTGATGCAAAAATAAGCAAAAAAACTATAAGTAACTTTATTTTTTTCATTTGTTACACTCCTCATTATGTATTATAGATATCGACCTTACAAAACTTAACAAGGATTGTCTAAACATATATGTATATATCTGCAATAAAGTGAGTGAACACAGTGAAATTCTTTTTTATCCCAATCAAAGGATACCTTACTCATTGTATAAAGAACGTATGTTTGGTTGTAATACAAACAAACGTTCTTGTATGGGGGCTTGCTGGATGAGTAACATAACAATTGAGGAGCGGACCACGCTCCGCGATTACATACTACTGCAGTATATGGAGCAGATGGTGCGAAATAGTTTAGCTGATATAGAGCATTCTAAAAATATCCTCAAGCGACTTTATTTGATGGCCGGAAATGCTGTGTTGGAGTGGATCAAGCAGGACCAGTACCGGATGCGGCGAGAGCTTAAACAATCCAATATCAAAATCCTTGGCACGAGCAGACTGATTTTGTTATCTACCATAATATTAATTGCAGGGGGTATACTGAGCGTTTTGGAATGACCCGGGATGTGCTGCGCGCGGAGATAAGTATACAATTGACAAAGTATACTTCTGAGCTGGGGGCAATACTGAAAATATAAAAAACAAATTCTCAAGCGTTTGGGATTATGAAAGCCCTGCCGGTCACCGGTCAGGGCTTTTTTCTTTTATCGGCTCATGGTAAACTTTAGAAAAACTGTCGAGGGGGATAATAATGAGCCGCAGGGTACTTGCATTATTGTTTCTGATTTTGTTGACTGCTTGTGGAGCGTCAAAAAGTGGAATTAGCACTGATGATCTTGGTATAGTAAAGGTGGATAATGATAAGGAAATTGTACGTTATGGTATGAGTCGCGCGAATGTCGAAAAGGTTCTTGGAGAAAGCGAAGAAAGCAAATTAAAGAATATGGTGTTTTATGAAAACGGTGTCGCTGTTATCTACAGAGATAACTCCGTTGTAGCTATCTTAATAGGAGAGGAATCCAAAGGCATATATAAGACGACACAAGGTGCCGAAATTAATATGAACAAAGAAGATATAAAAAATATTTATGGTAATGACAATGCCATAGAAAAAACTAAAAATTTGGATTACATTTATGATTCAGTCGAAAAAAAATATTTAACAGATATGCCCGTTGAACCAGAAGATAGAACAAAGATTTATCACGTTTCGGTTATGTTCAATGATAACGGAGAAGTAGAGAAAATATCTGTTTTAGATAACAATGCGGCCGTGCTTGCCAAATAAAGAAATGGCCAAGATGTACAAAGGACATTATATATAAAGGCCAGCCATGCACGGCCAACTCGTAGCGGGTTCCCACGACTCACTCTCCAAAATAGGGGAGTGAGTTTCGGCTGGTTCCCATCCAGCCATCGTCAGGCGGACAGTTCAATTGCCATTATTGGCTATTTGCTTCGATGCGAAGCGCTTCTTTAACCGCGTTTTGCAGAAGCAAAGAATAATTCAATCCTGCCGCATCACCCGCGTCACGCATCCATTTTGGAATTGAACAATTCTTAGTTACTGACTTATTAGCGGCCGCGTCCTTATACGGCGGCAGGAACACATCAACGAAGACAATACGGTCTGTAGAGTCTTCAAGCTCAATATGATCTGGAAGGGAAGGCACGGGGAACGCCTCTCCTTTTTCCTCCAACTCCAGAAGACGAAAGGCAAGCAATTCCTTCGCGCGCCAGATGCCATCTGCTAAATCCTTCGGGATAATCGCAGTTCCAGGGAAGTTTTTTCTAACGAATTCAGAGTGCGGTGGTAACAGGAAGCAAAAAGAAAAAACTCCTTATAAAATAAGGAGTTTTGAAGAGTGATGCAGTATAGGACGGATGGGGTTCGAACCCATGACCCCTACCCTGTCAAGATAGTGCTCTCCCGCTGAGCTACCGTCCTGCAACGAAATTTATAATACCACAGGATGTAAGGTGAAGGCAATATTTTTTTCGGGAACGGTTCTCCGGATTAGAGAGGAGCTATGGAATGCCCATGATGCGGTGCCGGTTTCTTCTATTAATAGAGTCTGAATTCCGTTCCCTTCCGCAGCTTGATTGATGGTAATCGGTTGCTGGAGGTTTTTTTTGTCTCGTTCTCCTGCTCCCTCCGGAATAGTGGAATCACTGCCGTCAACATGATAATCTTGAATCAAACGAAGAAAAGGAGCAAAGAATTTGCCAGAGCCCAATGAACAAAAGAATAAAACTTCCGCCGGACTAAAATGGCTGGGAGGCGGGGCAGCCATGCTGCTCCTGAAAGGAAAGGCGATACTGTCACTTTTAAAGCTGGGGAAAATCGCCGGTCCGCTGATATCCATGATGGTTTCCGTAGGGGCCTATGCACTGATCTATCCTTGGCAATTCGCCATCGGATTTGTCCTGCTGCTGTTTGTTCATGAGCTCGGACACGTAATCGCCGCCAAGAGGATTGGTCTGCCGGTGAGTGCTCCGTTGTTCATCCCTTTTCTGGGAGCTTTAATTACCATGAAAAAACAGCCGCTTGATGCGAAAATGGAGGCTTATGTAGCTTTTGGCGGTCCGCTTTTGGGCAGCGCAGGAGCGGCAGTTGTTTTTGCATTCGCCTATTATTATCACAGTCCGCTGTTGTATTCGCTGGCCTATATCGGATTTCTCCTCAACCTTCTGAATTTGCTGCCGATCCATCCGCTGGATGGAGGGCGTATTGCGACTGCGGTCACGCGCTGGCTCTGGCTGGTAGGGCTGATTGGCGGTTTGGGTGTGATTCTGTACCTGAAGTCGATCCTGTTCCTGATTATCTGGGTGCTGTTTGCCTATGATTTGTACAAGAAATATATCAGCCGGCGCAAGAACAGTCAGGTGAGAACGGTTGTGTTCAGATTCCTGATTCCTGTAGAGCATTTGCGGGAACAAGGGTATCTGATTCCGGGGCCCGAACACAAAAGGGACTTGCCGTTTACTACCTACAGTGATCTGGAGCGCCAGCAATATCTCGGCATCCGTTACGAAAGCCTGGATTATTACGGAACCGCCAGACTTCCTGTACAGTGCATCATTGAGAAGGTCAAACTGACCGGACTTGACCAGGTGACGGCAGAGAACGGACTGCACTTGAATGCACAATGTGAGGTCCAATATACGGTATTTGAGAACGATAAATATTATGAGGTGCCGGCTAGCTCGCGCTGGAAATTCGGTGCAGCCTATTTTGCACTTGCAGGATGTATCGGCTTCCTGATGTACCTGGTGCATGTAGTGGGAAATGTAAATCTGTGATCCCCCGTTTAGCAGCACTCCAAACCGTCAAAGCTGTAAAAAGCTAAAGGATAGGAGGAGTATGCTTATGAGCAGAAGATTACTGGTGAGAGCCGCAGTCTGTTTGCTTGTGCTTATGGGAATGGCGGGATGTGCGGTTCGGGATGAGGCGCCCGGAGTGGTGGAGCTCCACCGGATGTCTGACCTGGAAGGGCCGCTTAACCCGGCCGACAACAGGCTGTCCCCGGTACTAGAGGATGTATATAGCCGTTCAATCCCGGAAAATGTCTATTCCACGCAATAGCGGCGTCTGGAGGGCCTGCTTTCTTGCTCTGTACAGAGAAATGGAATTTCTGTATAATGGGTCAACTATCATTTTGACCTATGGAGAGGAGACCCAAAAGACAATGGCAGCAGAAATTGTACATGTAACTACAGATGAACAACTCCAAATGGGGCTGGATATCCGTAAAAAGGTATTTGTGGAAGAACAGAAGGTTCCAGTGGAAGAGGAACTTGATGAATATGATGTAGTGGGGGACAACGCCCATCATATGCTTCTTGTGGATGAGGGGATTCCGGTAGCAACTGGAAGACTGATCTATTATAAAGCCGGAGCGGCCAAAATGCAGCGGATAGCCGTCCATAAAGCTTATCGCAGCAAGGGGTACGGAAGGGTTCTTTTACTGGCGCTGGAAGAGCTGGCCCGGGAGATCGGTCTTGAAGCCTCCATTCTGGACGCCCAGTGCCACGCAGAAGAGTTTTACAAGAAGCTGGGTTACAAGGTAATTTCCCAGGAGCCTTTCTATGATGCCGGTATCCTGCATGTGCGGATGGAAAAGGCGCTGTAAACGGGCAAGTGGGTACATATTATGTTGCTTCGGAGGACACGCTAAGGGGAGTCTGACCATGGACAATCCAAATGCGAAGGAGCAGATTCCAAATGAGCAGTACACGCGAACGGTTTATTGCGGCTCAGCGTAACGGTGACGGAGATTTGACCAGCTTCCAGACCTCTTCAGGGCGGGTGCTGGATTATCAGCAGGCGTTGCAGGAGGTCCAGGCAGGCGCTATTGCCGGAGTGAATGTGTTCAAAGGTAAAGATGGCGAGATGTATATCCGCGGGGATGCGGACGGCGATCCCACCAATAATCTGGATCGGCTTCCGCAGTTTTAAGGCGGTATAGATAGGAAAGGCCGGACAGGCGTACATTGACGCTGCTGTCCGGCCTTTTTTTGTATGTCAAACTTTATTAAAGACTATAGATCCTGTGCTGTTCCAAAAACTCCATTTCTCCCGTCAGGCCTTCAAAACCCGGTTTCTCATCGCTGTAATGCATCAGCAGAATGAGTTTCCGTACTTCCTCCGGCAAGGACATCAGCTCTTTGAGGGTAGTGTGGACCTGCCCATGTCCGCGAAGCTGGCAATCATGAAGAATTCTTGCGATCCCGCGCTCACGGACAAGGCTGAGCAGAAGCTCAGGCTGAAAGGTCAGATCCGCACTGTAAAAAACCTTCTCATTCAGCAGTAGTGAATAGCTGTCCCTTCCGGGGATATGCGGTGTGCGGATCAGCTCCACGGTTAGTGAGGGCGCCAAAGGATAGGAGATACCCGCTTCCAGCGGTTTGATATCAAAAACATCGGACAGGAACCGGTTACCCTCCTCATGAAGTTTATGAAGCAAAGGGTGCTGCCATAACGGTTCTATCAGGGTCTCTGCTAGCAGCAGTGTCATTTTGCCGCCGTGTGGTTCCCGGTTGATGGTATGGGCCAGATTTTCCAATCCGCCGATATGATCGCCATGAATATGAGTGATCAGTGTTTCGTTCACCTCATGGAAAGATTTCCCTAGTGCCTTCATAGCCTTGGGTGCGGTCACTCCACAGTCGATCAGCAGTGTATATCCGTTAACCTGAAGCAACGCGTTGTTATTATAGTATTTTGTGGAAAAGGCATCCCCTGTGCCCAGCATTTGCAAGTCAATTGTCATGGTGAAAAACCCTCCTGGAATTCATGGCCGAATCTATTTATTCTATCGTATCATTCTTCACAAAAGGAATGAAATAATTCCCTGTCATTCCGCAACTTGTCGCAATTTTTACAGTATACATTAACAGCATGAATTACTTGGAGGGTCTCTAGTGATGAGATGGAAAAAAATAGCGCTGTGTATGGTTGTGTTTTCCTTAATGGGCGGTTCATTATTATTTGCAGATGCCGTTAATCAGAAGATCAGAGTATGGAGCAACGGCAAGGAAATATCGGATGGCGGTTACTTGATTGACGGCAAAGCCTACATTCCCGCCAGAGAAGCAGGGGGTATTGTCAGCTGGGATGGTTCTGGTAAACTGAGCATCCTGAGACCCAATGTGCATATTGTTCTGTTTAAAGGTGATAATGTTTTTGGCAATGTGAATGTAGGCAAGCTAAAGATCAAGGTGCTGACCCAGGTAGACAGTCTGACCGAGGATGTTGCGGCGGTAAAGGTTGCGATCACGGACCCGTCGGGCAACGTGAAGGATATCCAGTCCCAGGAACTGGGGGGCTCGAAGAAAGAGGACTTCTGGTTTCCGACTTCGGAGTTCACCTATGATTTCAAGGATTCCGGAAAATACCGGGTTGGCTTCTATATCAAACCTTCCAAAGGTACGGATTATGTACTTGTGTCAGAGAAAGTAATCACTGCGCTGGATTGATCAATTCAGAGCACCCTCAAATTGACCTTTGCTTATCTTACGTGTTACGATACCAAATGTAGGATAATTCAATTCAAAGTGAGGTATTACAATGAGCGATCACAAACATGAGCATGGCCATGAACATGGTGAAGCATGCGGTTGCGGACATGATCACGACCATGAGCACGAGGAGTTTGTGCTGACCTTGACGAACGAGCAGGGCGAAGATGTGGAAATGGTGCTGGTGGAAACGTTCGACGTAGGCGAGAAGTTATATGCACTGCTGCTGGAACGCGAAAACCCTGAGGCAGACGGCATCATTCTGCGCATGGAAGAAGAAGATGAAGAAATGGTGCTTTACAACATTGAAGATGAAGCTGAATGGAAAGCTGTTGAAGAAGCTTACAACGAGCTGCTTGCCCAGCAAGAATAGATTTCATGAAGCAAAGTGGGCCTCTCGATATTGGACAAGACCTGCGAGGCTTGCATACAAAAACCCGATACTGAAGAAGTATCGGGTTTTTGTATGTTGAATGTATGAAGGGGAGGCGATCAGGAGATCGGGTCCGCCTCCACGATGACTTTGACGTTCGTGATACTGCGGTCCTCCGGACCTTTGACCGGCAGCCCGATTTCCACATGATCGATGATGTAATCGATGTTATCCTGGGTAATTACTTCACCTGGGAGCAGAATCGGAATCCCCGGAGGATATACGTAAATGAATTCTGCGATGATGTAGCCAGCGGATTCACGGAAAGGAACCAGCTGGGTATCGGCATAGAATGCATCCCGCGGAATCAGTGCCAGTTGCGGAATTTCCGGCACCTGCACCTTGAGCTCATAGATTTCACCTTTGCTGTAATGAATGGCGGAGAGTACTTTCAGTGCGGCAATGAGCTTATCTACCGATTCCTGGGTATCTCCTGGCGTAATCAGGCAAAGAATGTTATACATGTCGCTAAGCTCAACTTCAATGTTGTATTTCTGGCGCAGCCAGTTCTCCGTTTCGTAACCGGTGATGCCGAGGTGGCGCACATGGATGTTCAGCTTGGTCGGGTCAATATTGAACGTTGCTTCCGTACCCAGAATTTCTTTGCCGAAGCTGTAGAGGCCTTCAATGCTGTTAATGGTATCACGGGCATAGTTCGATAGGGCAATGGTTCTTGCAGCCATCTCGTGGCCGTTCAGGGCCAAATTACGTCTGGAGGTATCCAGGGATGCCAGCAGGATGTATGAAGTTGAAGTTGTAGTCAGCATGCTGAGAATGGTTTGAACCCGCTGCGGGTTGACCAGGCCGGTCTTGGCATTCAGGTTGAGCACCGAGCTCTGTGTCATGGAGCCGCCAAGCTTGTGTACACTGGTGGCTGCCATATCCGCTCCGGCCTGCATGGCCGATACCGGGAGATCCTCATGAAAATGAATCAATACTCCATGTGCCTCGTCCACCAGTACGGGAACGCCGTAACTGTGGGCCAGGTCGACAATCGAACGCAAATCGGCACAAACGCCAAAATATGTTGGATTGATAACAAGTACACCCTTGGCATCGGGATGGCGCCTTAAGGCCTTCTCGAGTGCGCTGGTGGTAATACCGTGGTCTATCCCAAGATTCTCATCCTGTACAGGAGAGACAAAAACAGGCTTGGCTCCGGAGAAAATAATCGCTGACATCACGGATTTGTGAATGTTGCGCGGTACAATAATTTTGTCTCCTTCCGAGCAGACAGAGAGGATCATAGTCATGATGGCATTGCTCGTGCCTTGTACGCTAAAATAGGTATAGTCGGCGCCGAAAGCCTCCGCAGCCAGTTTTTGAGCTTCAAGAATTACGCCGGTAGGCTGATGAAGATCATCAAGCGGTGCGATGTTGATCAAATCTATGGATAGAGCGTTATCGCCGATAAACTCACGGAATTCGGCATCGGTTCCTAGCCCCTTCTTATGCCCGGGAATATGAAATTGAACTGGATTTCCGGCGGCATGCTTTTTGAGAGCGGTGAAGAGGGGAGTTACATGTTGATCCATTTAATGCTGTCACAACCTTTCGTGAAGAGTAATTTTTTCAAGCAAGCATCAGTATAACAAATCAATCACCATAATACTAGGATGTGATGGAATGTCTGGCAAAGTAGCTGAACGTATGCATATCAATTTAGCCTCTCCGTTCATTATGGAGATGTGGGTAATTATTTTTCTGGTGGAATTTGTAAAAGGATCACTACTGGTAGCCCTTCTGCCGGTTTATATGGAGAATATCCTTGGACTTTCAGTAACAGTCGTTGGCTTCTCGTTTGCAATGCAATACCTGGGAGACAATCTGTTCCGCAGCCCGTCGGGCTGGGTCATGGAACGCATTGGATACCGCTGGACGATGACAGGGGCTCTGCTGCTGATTCTGGTGGCGGTTGGACTAATCATTTATGCCAAAGATGCACTATGGTTATCGGTTGCCTGTCTGATTCTGGGCATTGGCACCTCACCGCTCTGGCCTTGTACCATGACTGGTATTACCGAGCTGGCCGGTTCGACGAAAAGCGGAAGCAGCGGGGCGGCCATGGGTGCTGTGGAGATGGCCTCACTAGCTGGAACCGGGATCGGCCCCATCACAGTCAACTTTCTGATGGATCATGGCGGACAGAGCTACCGGGCCGTATTTCTGGTGCTTATGGGCTGTGCCGCAGCTGTCGCGGCCGTTGCACTGCTGCTGCCGTCAAGGATAGGAAGTCATGCGCCTCATGCGGTTGTGCGGGATCGGGGAGAAGAGGGAGCGGCGGTCGTGGGCAGACGGATGAAACCGCTGGAAAGTTTGAAGCGGACATGGCATCAGGTCAGAACCTCGCTGAAGGTCAGCCGCTTGTTGTTTCCTGCACTCTTTCTGCAGGCCTTTGCGATAGGCCTCATGACCCCTGTGGTCACCCTGTTTGCCCGTTCCGAGCTGCATGTGACGCCGAACCAATTCAGCCTGCTGCTGATTGCAGGGGGCGGCATTACCGTACTGGCACTGATTCCGGCCGGCAAACTGGTGGACCGGATCGGAACAACCATTTTCCTGAACATCGGATTTCTGCTCGCCGCGGGCTCGCTGGCCTTTTTTTCACAGGTGCGCTGGCTGCCGCTCGCCTTCTGTGCAGTAGCGCTTGTAGGTATCAGCTATGCCTTGATTCTCCCGGCCTGGAATGCTTTTTTGGCCAAGCAGGTACCTAAGGGTGAGAGAGGAACCGTATGGGGACTGTTCCTGACGCTGCAGGGCTCCGGTATGGTGGCTGGTCCTGTGATCTCAGGGAAACTCTGGGATTCAGTGGGGCACAGCGCTCCCTTTCTGGCCAGTGCTTTTGTTATGGTGCTGCTGTTCGGGCTGCATCTGCTTATTGTCCATAGAACCGGGCGGAAGACCTGGACAAGCTAGATGTGATTAAAGATAGTATTTAAAAACTGCAAAAGCCGCTGGCCACCGGAGGATTCCGGAAGCAGCGGCTTTTTTGCCGTCTAGAAGCGGGCAGAACAGGCACTAAGCAGAGAATGACAACGCACGGAAATTTAGAAGGACATGCGGTAGAGCGGAAGCAAAGTCTCGAAAGTCTGCCGGACTACGGTGAGAAGCTTACCGCCATCGGATAACAGCGGGTCCTCTCTATCGATGCGAAGTCCGCACGTGACCTCGGCTTTCTTAACCTCCTTAAGCTTGCGCGAGAGCTCGGTGAATGCGGGCTTACCCATGCCGGCATGCGGTATTCCCTTTGAATCCAAATGATCTGTGGACCAGAAATACCCGCCTGGAAGCTCTGATTGGATGTCGTCCATGTTCCGGAGCAGCGCCTCAGCAAAAGTCACTTTATTAGTGCTTTCATAAATGATGGCAAAAACAATAAAGAGATGACTCTGAAACATGCCAACCTGAAAATGCGGCAGCGCCTTGTATCCCCTTTTATTCGGACCCCATGCCACCCAGGTATCATTCGGCGCATGAACGGTCCGGCGGGCATGTTTGGCTACATGCGGGAACATTTCCTCCCCCGTAAGTGAGGATAATAGAGGGGCGACTTCATCGCCCAGCTCGTTCAGCTTAGGCCGGACTCTTGCGATCAGCGCATTCATGCGCGGCTCCAGACCGTCAATCTGAAATACATCAAAATCATCAGTGGTAAATCCTTGAAATGGCATTGCAGCGTCTCCTCGTATGAATAATGGTGAGATATCATAAAACAGCAGATTAAAGTCTGCATAGCCCTCTGTACTTGCATTACAGATAAGTTATTTGGAGCAAAACTGAAGTAAAGCGTTTGGAAAAGGTAGAAAGCGGGTAAAAATAGTCAATAAACCAAGTTACCGCTACATAAAATGAAGTATAAAATAAGAGCAAGACGAACGCAAAGTTTTATAAAGCAGGTTGAGGTCCGGCAGTCGGTTCTGCTCTAAGTTAAGCTAATGAAGCTGGCTTTGCTGTAACAAAGCAGTTAGGGGGGAGTGCCGTGAACAAAAACGACGAAGTCGAGTATTGCAATCTGGAGCTGCGCTTTGACAGACAGCATCTCCAGGATCTGATCAAGGACTTGATTAAGGAAGGCTATTCCCTTTATTGGAGCGAGAATGAAACGGTTTTTCTTATCTCGGTGCGCACCGGCCGCAAGCTTGTGAAGCTGCGTTTCCAGCGGATTAAGGAAGGCTTCAAACTGGTGGGAGATTATATGATCCGTGATGCGCGCCTGTCTGAGTGGATGGAGAAGCTGATTGGTGATATGCGGGGGCATGCCGTCGTTAAGCGGTTTCGCGACCGCCAGATCATTATTGAAAATATTTTGTTCGGCGAAGTGATCCGGCTGGTGGAAATCTCCGGCTACCAGCAGCGTGTGCTCTACCAGAAAGGCCCGCTGCTCTCTGATCAGGAGCTGACAAAGCTGTTCTTCTCTGTGGATGGGGAAGAGCGGATCCGCGACCGCAGGCTAGAGGTGGATGAGGTTCTGGACCAGCTCCACAAGGCCATTCAGGCCAAGGATACGGAACGGATAGCAGCATGCAAAGCCAGGCTTCTGGTATTGACAAGGGAACTGAATATGCTTGAATGGTGATACAGCCGAAATTCAGGTTAGGCCAGGGCATCCCGCTTATGGGGTGTCTTGTTTACTTACTGGGCAGTTAAAATCAGCGGTCCGTCCGGCGTGATAGCGATCGTATGCTCATATTGCGCTGACAACTTGCCGTCGGCCGTTCTTGCCGTCCATTCATCGTCGTCAATCGTGATATGGAACGTACCTTCGTTGATCATCGGTTCAATCGTAAACACCATGCCTTCCTTTAACCGAATGCCTTTGCCGGCTACGCCGATATGCTCGTAGCTCGGCTCCTCGTGCAGACTCCGCCCGATCCCGTGCGCCAGCAGATCGCGTACGACTGAGAACCCGTTCGCTTCCGCATGCTGTTGAATCGCCGACGTTATGTCGCCGAGCCGGCCCCCGGGGAGTGCCCGGGCGATCCCCAGCTCCAGACATTCCTTTGCCACCTTCATTAATTTTTGCGCCTCCGGCCGGATATTGCCCACCGCATAGCAGTAGCACGAATCGCCGAACCATCCGCCATATTCCACGACAATGTCGAGCTTCAGTAAATCGCCGTCCATAAGCACCCGGTTCGAAGGAATACCGTGGGCCACCACATCGTTGACCGAAATGCAGGTTTCGGCGGGGAAGCCATTGTACCCTTTGGTAAACTGCTTACCGCCCAGCTTGGTGATATGCCCTGCAACAAAGTCATTGATTTCCCGGGTGGTGATCCCAGGCTGGATCAGTTTGGTTACCTCGCGGTAGCAGTCCGCGATGATTTGGCTCGCCGGCTTCATTTCTTCGATTTCCCTGGGTGATTTTAAAATAATCATCTTGTATTTGTTCGCTCCTTTTCCATTTTACAATTTTAAAAACAGGACGATATCCCTGGCCTCCTCATGCAGCTTTCCGCGGCGAAGCGAAAGCGAGGCGCAGCCGACCAAGGCGGCCAGCAGCATTTCCGCGCGTTGTAGCCGATACGGCAGCTCCGCCGTGTCTCCTCCGGGAGCGACAGCCCCATCCGCCGCACGCCCGGATTCCAGCAGCTTGGCCAGCGGCGCGAGCACCTCCCGGCGGAAAGCGGCCGAGAGCAGGGCCGAGCGTGCTTCAGGCAGCGAGGCAAAGCCCTCACCGGCCAGCTTATGCAGCAGGTACAGGGCGTGGTCCTCCGCCCAAAGCTGCAGCAGCCGGACGCTGGCAGCGGCGACGGGGCCAAGCTCTGCGGCAGCGGCCGTTTCGGGGTTTCGGCTTCGGGAATCCGCCGCAGCCGAGTTTTCCGTGTCCACCGCAGCAGCTAAGCCCAAATGCCCGCCCGCCGGCGTTTCCAACGAAGCCGAAGCGCGCGTGACCTCCAGCGGAACCTTTAGTGGAGCCTCTAACGGGGGCTTCAGCGGAGCCTCTAACGCGGCCTCCAGCCATCCCCCGGACCGCTCCAACGCGTCCCATAGCAGATCGTGGAGCAAATCGCCCTTATTGCTGTAATAATGGTACACCGTGCCATAGCCGAGTCCCGCCTGCGCGGCCACATCGCGGATTTCCAGTAAAAGCCCTTTATTCAAAAAGACATCGGCAGCCGCTTTACGGATTTGCGCCAGACGCCGCAGCCGGATATCTTCGTTTTGTTCCTTCGTGCGTGGAGTCATCTCGTCCGTTCACCTCTTTTATTATTGACCTGCTCTTATGTCAATATAAAACATCGGCTTAAGAATAACAAGAGTTAGCTGGAGGATTTCCGGCTCAACCTGGAAGTGGTGCTTGATCAACGGATTTGCCTCGAATGAGCGAACTGTTTGGTTACATTGCTGCGCTAATGGTCAAAGCGCTTAATCAGCCCCATTAACGGAGGTTTCTTTACTAACGGTTGTATGCGCATTTATTTGGCGTCGCTCACAACCATTAGATTTTTATCCCGCTTTCACGCACCCGCATACTCCTTTGGGCAAGGACCGGTTTCGGTTTTGAACAGGGGTTCACTTCTGGCGGCAAAAACGTTAAAATACTCGTTGTGAGCAATTTCCACGATTTACGCAGGAATTTGTCAATGAAATTGATCGTTTTCAAGCAGGCTGAACTTTGCTGTCTCTGATAAAGGATGGTATTCTAATACTGCGAGAAATGGATTTCACAAAAATATAAGATGCAAAGGGTGGAGAACCAGATGGCAAAACAACAAATCGGTGTGATTGGCTTGGCAGTAATGGGTAAAAACTTGGCTCTTAACATCGAGAGCAGAGGCTTCACAGTATCGGTATATAACCGTTCCCCGGAGAAGACTCATGACCTTATCAGCGAAGCGGAAGGCAAAAACCTTGTAGGAACTTTTTCCATCGGGGAATTTGTTGAATCGCTGGAAGTGCCGCGTAAAATTCTAATCATGGTTCAGGCCGGTAAAGCAACCGATGCTACAATCGAGCAGCTTTTGCCACATCTGGATCAGGGCGATATCATCATCGACGGGGGCAACGCCTATTTCCCTGATACGGTTCGCCGCAATAAGGAATTGGAGGAAAAAGGCTTCCGCTTCATCGGTACAGGTGTTTCCGGCGGTGAAGAAGGCGCACTCAAAGGACCTTCCATTATGCCTGGCGGTCAAGAAAGCGCCTATAAGCTGGTTGAACCTATTCTTACGGCAATCTCGGCCAAAGTGGACGGAGAGCCTTGCTGTACATATATTGGACCTGACGGTGCCGGACACTATGTGAAAATGGTGCATAACGGTATCGAATACGGCGACATGCAGCTGATTGGCGAAGCCTACCATTTGCTGAAGGATGTTCTTGGACTGGATGCCAAAGAACTTCACAGCATCTTCGCGGACTGGAACAACGGTGAGCTGGACAGCTATCTGATCGAGATTACCAAGGACATTTTTGCAGTATATGATGAAGAAACCGGCAAGCCGATGGTGGATGTAATCCTCGATGCTGCCGGTCAAAAAGGGACAGGCAAATGGACAAGCCAAAGCTCACTGGATCTCGGCGTGCCGCTGTCCATGATTACCGAATCCGTATTCTCACGGTTCCTGTCTGCTATGAAGGAAGAACGTGTTGCAGCGAGCAAAGTGCTGAGCGGCCCGGCAACCGAGCCATTCCAGGGCGACAAAGCCGAGTTCATTGAGAATGTCCGCAAAGCTTTGTTCGCCAGCAAAATTGTATCCTATGCTCAAGGGTTTGCACAGCTTCGTGTAGCTTCCGAGGAATATAACTGGGATCTGAAGTACGGCAGCCTGGCCAAAATCTGGCGCGGCGGCTGCATTATCCGCTCCCGCTTCCTCCAGAACATCACCGATGCCTACGAGAACAATCCGGAGCTTAAGAACCTGCTTCTTGATCCGTTCTTCAAGGACATCATGGACTCCTACCAGTCCGCATGGCGGAAAGTAGTATCCGCTGCAGTAATGCAAGGTGTTCCGGTTCCAGGCTTCTCCAGTGCCCTGGCTTACTATGACAGCTACCGTACAGAACGCCTGCCTGCGAATCTGCTTCAGGCACAGCGCGACTATTTCGGTGCTCATACCTTCAAACGTGTGGATAAGGAAGGCGTCTTCCACCACAACTGGTTGTCTGAATAAATTCAGGTTTAAGCTACAGACAGCGGCCCGAATGGCTACTCGCGTGAATGCGGGGGCTTTCGGGCCTTTTTTTGCGGAAGTGGTCTCTATTTGATGATCGCGAAGCCGTTTCTGCTCAGAGATTTAGCGTTTGTGCAATGTTTTCACCCTGTGTTATGATATGACAAATGTCGCGGTTGGAGGGTCGTTATGAATTACGCCAATAAAAATATCATTCTGGTCGGGATGATGGCCACGGGGAAGTCGACGGTGGGCGCACTGCTTGCTGAGGAGCTGGGCTATGAGCTGGTTGACCTGGATCATGTGATCATACAGAATGAAGGACGGAGTATTGCCGAACTCTTCGCTGAAGGCGGGGAGGAATATTTCCGCAAGATCGAATCGGCTGTGCTGAAGGAAATGCTGGAAGGGGAAAGCCGTATTATCTCCACAGGCGGCGGCGCCGTGCTGGCTCCGGGGAATGCGGAAATCATGCTGCAAAAAGGACTTGTGGTCGCGCTGACAGCTACTGAGGAAGAGATTATCGCCCGTGTCAGCGGGGATGAGAACCGGCCGCTGCTCGCCGGCAATGCACAGGAACGGGTACGTGCGATTCTGGAACAGCGCAGGGATGCTTACCGTTTCGCACATTGCACGGTCGATACAACGAAGCGGAGTGTGGCAGAAGTGTCGGAGTATATTTTAATGCACTACCGCGGTTGAGCTTTTAAGCGTATGTGTGATAGACTTAGGCATCCGCAGTTTCATTCCAGTCAATCATTCCGCCGCTGAGGTTGGATGTCTTGAAGCCGAACTGCTGCAAGTATTCGCAGACACGCTGACTGCGCGCGCCAGAGCGGCAAATGAAGATGAGCTCCGCTTCCTTAGGCAGCTCGTCCGTATGCTGCGGAATCTCACCCATTGGAATGTGCTGTGCTCCGGGAATCATCCCGAAAGCGACTTCGTCGTCTTCACGGACGTCTATCAGTACAAGGTCTTCACCTGACTCCAGACGCTGCCGCAATTGTCCTGCTGTGATTTGGGGAATCTCATTCATGGTTGTGACCTCTTTTCATTAGAAGAATGCCTTCATGATAACACAATTGCGGATTACCCTGTCAAACCGAGCAATACATAATATATATTCTATACAATAAGGAGAGCTTAGATCATGGATGTTATTGTTAGGCCTACACCCACCCTGCAAGGGGAATTTGGAGCCCTGTCTTCCAAAAATTACACTACACGCTACCTGCTGGTCGCCGCATTATCGGAAGGAGTCAGCACAATCTATCACCCGGCACACAGCGAAGACAGTGATGCGATCCGCAGATGCATTGCCGATCTGGGAGCTGTGCTTACGGAGGATGAGGAGAAAATCGTCATTCAGGGCTTTGGCCGCCATCCCCGCGATGTGAAGGAACTGAACGTGGGCAATGCCGGTGCGGTGCTGCGGTTTTTGATGGCTGTGGCTGCCCTCAGTCCTGAGGTCACCTTTGTGAATACGTATCCCGATTCCTTGGGCAAACGGCCGCATGACGATCTGATTACTGCGCTTGGCCAGCTAGGTGTAGAGGTAGAACATAATAACGGCAGATTACCGATCACGATTCGCGGTGGCAAACCGGCGGGTGGACGGATCACAGTATCAGGTGCGGTCAGCTCGCAGTATTTAAGCGCCTTGCTGTTCCTGACCCCGCTGCTTGAAGAAGACAGCGAAATTATTGTGCTGGATGACTTGAAGTCTAAAGTGGTAGTAGGACAGACGCTGGAGGTTCTGGAACAGGCAGGGATTGTCGTTCACGCTGCTGAGGACTATATGTCATTTAAGGTGCCGGGCGGCCAGGCCTATGAAGCCAAATCCTATACAGTACAGGGGGATTATCCTGGATCGGCAGCTGTCCTTGCAGCGGCGGCAGTCACGAAATCGGATGTGAAAATCCACCGGCTTGCCGAACAGAGCAAGCAAGGGGAGAGAGCGATTGTTGATGTACTGCGCATGATGGAAGTACCGCTTACCCATGAGAATGGTACGGTGCATGTACAGGGCAACGGTATTCTAAAGGCTGTGGAATTTGATGGTGATGCGGCAACGGATGCGGTCCTCGCGATGGTGGCAGCTGCCGTTTTTGCTGAAGGAACCTCACGTTTCTATAATGTAGAGAATCTGAGATACAAGGAATGCGACCGCATTACTGACTATCTGGCTGAACTTACCCGTGCCGGAGCAAGTGTAGAGGAGCGGCGGGATGAGATCATTGTCCACGGTAAGCCTGAGGGCGTTGAGGGCGGTGTGACAATCAATGCACACTATGATCACCGGGTGATCATGGCGCTGACCGTAGTTGGCCTCCGCGCCCGCCAGCCCCTGCGGATCAAAGATGCTCACCATGTTGCCAAATCATATCCGCAGTACTTCGACCATCTGCGGTCGCTTGGAGCAAATGTGGAGTGGGTAGAATAGAGATAATTGAACAGAGGTGTTCATAACTATGACTGAAGTTAGTCAATTAAGCATAAATCCGCTTACTCAGGATAATATACAGTCGGTACTTCAGCTTTTTAAAGATTCGATCTCGGATGCCTTTGAACAAGAAGGACTGGGACATTTGCCAGAGGATATTCAACATGAAGTTGAAAAAAAGAAATTAATGGTTGAAGCTTCTCTGGACTCCAAACATTCAGAGCCCTATTTCCTCGTTGCCCAACTAGATGGGGCTGTCGTCGGCACGATTTCATTTGCATCCTGTGGTGAGGATATTCAATCATGTACTGGAAATCAGCTTGATGATGTTGGCGAGCTCGGGAGTTTATACATTTTGCCAAGGTATCAAGGGCAAGGTATAGGTTCAGCCCTGATTAAGGAATTGATGGCATATCTGCGCAAACAAGGAATGGATCAGTTTTGCCTCGACAGCGGCTACAGACGTGCACAGACAAGATGGCTGCAGAAATTTGGAGAACCCTTCATAACGGTTAAGGATTATTGGGGCCCTGATTCTGTTCACATGGTTTGGTTGTGCAAAGTCAGCGATTTTAGCTGAAACTGATAATTTGGATCTTCTTTCGCTGCGTTGTATGATGTAATAGTAAATGACTACGTGCCGGGTGGAAAAAGCATCCATGTAGCTTAGGCTATTAACGGCACGATAAACGGAAAGGGGAAATAGACATGAGCTTTGAGAACCCAAGCCGGGAGCAGATTGGAGAAATCCTTGCTGCCGCGGGCAATATAGCTGTAGTCGGGCTCTCCGACAAAACAGACCGCACCTCTTATATGGTGGCAGGTGCCATGCAGAGCCGGGGCTATCGCATTATTCCGGTCAATCCATCGGTGGATGGTGAGATTCTGGGCGAGAAATGCTATCATACGCTGGCGGAAATCCCTGAGCCTGTGGACATTGTCAATGTGTTTCGCCGCAGTGAATACTGCGCTGACGTAGCCCGGGAAGCCGCTGGCATTGGCGCGCGTGTCCTCTGGCTTCAGCAGGGCATTGTCAGCCAGGAGGCTGCCGACATCGCAGCTGAGCACGATATGATTGCGATCATGGACCGCTGCATTAAGGTTGAGGAAGCGATCACGATGAAAGGCCGCAGCCGGTTGTAAGTGCTTAAGGTGAAGCCAATCTGCGGGACCCCTGAACTTAAGGGTTCTTCCTTCCTCACGGTTGCGCTGGGTTCGGCTAATGTGAATCCGCTGGATCATTTTCACCAGAACCGTCGTTATTTCAGGCGGTATTGTTATACTTAATGAAGACGAGGAACGTCCTTTGCTCCATTTCACTTTGGAGCGGGACGTTCTTTTTTATTTTTTCCGGGGAAGGAGCCAACGAAGGGGCATAATATTCTCAGAATCAAACCGCTTTTCATCACTCTGATTAATCAAGTACATTAGGTGCACCGGCACCAGTCTTCCACATGAAATTCCTCACTTTCCCGGTAACTTTGCGCTCATAATCTTTTGACAAAAGCTGCTGTAGCGCTTACCATTCAATATAGAATGAAAGGAGAGGGTCACCTTGAATTGGCTCGGATCTTTGCAGCAGTTGGGCAGAGCCATTATGCTTCCTACCATGGTGCTTCCGGCGGCGGCTATTCTGCTGAGTCTGGGCAGCTTGCCGTGGTCTGCATGGGGACTTTCTTCGGTATCCGAAGTGACTACTTACGCGGGGCAGGGGATATTTTATTTCATGCCTTATTTGTTTGCTGTCGGTGTGGCGTGGGGGTTGTCCAATCAGGCCGGACCGGCGGGGATGGCGGCACTCGCGGGGATGTTCACTTATGACCGGATTGTTTCCAACATGGGATACGGGGCTGTACAGCCTGCAACACTAATCGGAATTATCCTCGGAATTGTTGCCGGTGTGGCGCATAACCGGTTCAAAAATATCAAGCTGCCGGAGGCGATCCAGTTTTTTGGAGGATCGCGTTTTGTTTTGCTGTTCATGGGACTGTTCTCCGCGCTGTTCGCCTGGGTGATGCTTGGACTGTCACCGGTGCTGCAGCATGGCCTTGATATTATGTTCCGGGATATTCAGATGACCGGCGGATACGGAGTCTTCGTCTACGGGGTTCTTTACAGGGTGCTTACGGCATTTGGACTGCATCATATTTTGAATAATCTGTTCTGGTTTCAGCTGGGAACCTATGCTACACCTGACGGCAGCGCGGTCGTGCAGGGGGATTTGCCGCGTTTTTTTGCCGGAGATCCTACAGCGGGTATATTTATGGCCGGTCTGTTTCCGATTATGATGTTCGCGCTGCCGGCAATTGCGTTTGCCATTATTCAGGAAGCGCGTGAGGATTTGAAGCCCAAAATCAAGAAGACGTTTTTGCGCGCCGCTTTGGTCTGCTTTTTGACCGGAGTATCGGAGCAGATCGAGTTTGCTTTCTTGTTTGCTTCTCCTTATTTGTTCGCACTTCATGTGGTCATGTCCGGCCTGGCGATGGTGCTGACCTATGCGCTCGGCATTCATCATGGCTTCTCCTATTCTGCAGGGGCCATTGACTTCTTCCTTAATCTGCATTTATCACAGCGAGCCTGGCTGCTCATTCCGATTGGGATCGGCTACGGCATTGTCTACTATAATGTGTTCCGCTGGGCAATCCGGCGCTTTCAGATTCCGACTCCTGGACGTGAGGAAGGCTCGGAGCTTGGCGACTGGGCGGGTAACATCCCTTACCAGGCACCATTGATCCTTGAAGCGCTGGGCGGGAAGGAAAACATCGTTCAGGTGCAAGCCTGTATCACAAGGCTAAGATTAACGGTACACAATGACAGAAATGTAGATACGGGGGCGCTGAAGGGCCTGGGTTCAGCAGGTATTATCAAGCTGGGCGGCGGAAATGTTCAGGTCGTATTCGGGACCTATTCGGAGCTGATCCGTGAAGAGATCAACAAGCTTCTGCTCCGTGATTTGCCTCAAGTGCTGTTCAGTTCGCCGATTCAGGGCCGGATGATGCCGATTGAAGAGGTGCCTGACCATATTTTTGCCGCGAAGCTGGTTGGAGACGGGGTGGCCTTTTTCCCGGAAAAGGGAGAGCTCGTCTCGCCGGTCTTCGGCAAGGTCATGCACGTATATCCAACCATGCATGCAGTAGGCATTTCTACACCAGAGGGGCTGGAGGTGCTTATGCATATAGGGATCGATACTTCACAGCTAAAAGGGCCGTTTGAGGCGCTCGTGAAGGAAGGGGACAGTGTGGAGCCAGGGCAGCTGCTGGTCAAATTTGACCTGACCTTTTTACGTGACCATGCAGCCTCATTAGCTACCCCGATGGTCATCACCAACCCGGACCGTGTAAAATCCTGGAGCTATGCTCCATTTAAAAATGTTAAAAAAGGACAGTCTTCTGTGATGTCCGTAGTTTTACATGAAAGCAATGTTGGAGGGATTGAAGCATGATACAAGGCATAGGCGCCGCAGCAGGTGTAGCCATCGGGAAGGCCTTTGTCTTGCCGAACTGGGAATGGAGCCTGCCGGACACACAGGTGAACCCTGTAGATCTGGCGAAGGAATTTGAACGTCTATACGAAGGCATCCGTACCTCTAAAGATGAGATTGAGTTTATCAAAAGAGAATTCCGTGAGGTTGTCGGGCCGGAGGAATCCAGCATTTTCGACGCCCATCTGGCGATTCTGGATGATCCGGTATTCATGAGTGAAATCCGCGGTATTATCGAGCGTCAGTACAAGGCGGCCGAAGTGGCAGTCAAGGAAGCAATTGACCACTTTGTCGCCATGTTTGATCTGCTGGACGATGAATATATGAAGGAACGGGCTGTCGATATCAAGGATGTCGGCAACCGTCTGCTGAAGCATCTCCTGGGAGCGCCGGAGGTCACACTGCCATCAGATACACAGCCTTATATTCTGGTGGCCAAGGAGCTCTCACCTTCTCAGCTGGCCCATTTGAATCCTACCTATGTGCTTGGCATCGTAACCATGATGGGGGGTAAAACCTCACATTCGTCCATTATGGCCCGGGCCCTCGGTATTCCGCTGGTAGCAGGGCTGGAGAACAAGATCCTGACTCCGATTCAGACCGGCGATATGCTGGTCATGGACGGTGAAGCCGGAGTCGTTCAGCTCTACCCGGATGAACAGACCGTGGAGGATTATGCATCCAGACGTGCGAAGCAGCAGCGCAAAAAAGAGCAGCTGGAACTGCTCGCTACCGTGGAGGCCGTGACCAAAGATGGCGTTCCGCTGCGATTGGCCGGCAATATCAGCTCCGTGAAGGAGCTGGATATGGCGCTCAAATACGGGGCGCAGGGTGTCGGACTGTTCCGGACCGAATTTTTGTATATGGACCGTACTTCTTTCCCGACGGAAGAGGAGCAGTTCGAAGTCTATAAGCTGGTTGCTGAAAAAGTAGGAAGCGAAACGGTGGTCATCCGCACACTGGATATTGGGGGAGACAAGCATCTGGATTATTTTCAGCTTCCCGAGGAGCAGAATCCATTTCTTGGCTACCGGGCAATCCGCATCAGTCTGGACCGTAAGGACATGTTCAAAACCCAGATAACAGCTATACTGCGGGCCAGTCATTACGGGAATATGAAAATGATGTTCCCGATGATTTCTTCCATTGAGGAAGTACAGGCTGCCAAAGCGGTCTTGAACGAGGTCAAGGAAGAACTCGATCAACTTGGCGTTCCGTATAACCGCAACATGCCTGTAGGCATTATGATTGAGGTTCCGGCAGCGGTGATGATTGCAGATCTTCTGGCAGAAGAGGTTGACTTCTTCAGTATCGGCACGAACGATCTGGTGCAGTATGTATTGGCGGTAGATCGGATGAATGAACAGATTGCCCATATGTATCATCCATACCATCCCGCAGTACTGCGGATGATCCGGATGACCGTGGAAGCAGCGCAGAGTGTGGGCATCGAAATTAGTGTATGCGGTGAAATGGCTGCAGATGAACGGTCTTTGCCACTCTGGCTGGAGCTGGGAATCAGCAACCTCAGCATGTCGCCTCAAGCGTTGCTGAAGGTGAAGCACCGCGCCTTGAACACGCTGGCTTCTGAAGCCAGAGAAACGGCCAAGTTCTGTTTCAAGCACCGGACCAGCACACAGACAGAGGAGCTGCTGACAGCCTTTGCTGGACGGAGCGGGGTTCCGCTTGGGACAGGTGCCGACTCGAAAGAAAAAACCTCTTGAGTATTCAAGGGAACCCATAGTGACAGTGAGCAGAATCCGGCGGGTCCGCCGGATTTTTTGCAAGTATTAGCTTCCTGTAATCCGATAAAAGAACAAGTTTCCCTCTCTATCCGCAAATAGCCGCATAAGCATAATAAGAGCCCTGACCTTCTAGCTGAAGGTGCAGGGCTTATTGATTTTATTCTCCCGCCAGCGCATCGCAAAAGGCTTTGCCGTAAGGCGGAAGATCCGGTGGGCGGCGGGCCGAGATGATATGCCCGTCAGTGACGACAGCCTCATCTTTCCAGATCGCCCCGGCATTTTCCATATCATCACGGATGCCGGGAGTAGATGTAACTGTCACACCGTCCAGTATTTTCGCAGAGATCAGCACCCAGCCGGCATGGCAGATTTGGCCGATTGGCTTCTTGGCGGCGTTGAAATCCTGCACCAGCTTCAGCACTGCGCTATATCGGCGGATTTTATCGGGAGCCCAGCCGCCCGGCACCAGAATGCCGTCATAATCGGCGGCGTGCAGTTCATCCCAGGAATATTCGGCTTTGGCGGGTACGCCATATTTTCCAACGTAAGTTTTGTCTTTTTCCAGTCCGGCCAGATGCACTTCGGCACCTTCCTCCCTGACACGGTACACCGGGTACCACAGCTCTAAATCTTCGAACTCATCGTCAACGAGTGCTATGACCTTTTTTCCGGTTAGTCTCATGCTTTGCAGCTCCCTTCATCAATCTTGACTTCAGTTCATTCTAGCAAATTTGAAATATGAAGTCATCCCGGGCCTAGGAATACTTTGCTTAATTGCCAAATAAATCATTTTTTGCAAATCGGAAGGGTTTAAGGGGAAGCAGGTCGAATATAGCAATTGAACAGGAGAGTTTTCGTTTTTTTTCTTAAAGATAGCCGTTCAGGGAATCTTATTACTAAGTCTGAGGTGTGGGAGATGCATAAGGAACAATTAATGAAGAAACCGTGTGACTGCGGCGGTATCATGACCATACATATGCATACGCTGATCTATAGTGCAAAGATAAAAATAACACATGTTCCAGTCTACACCTGTACAGAATGCGGCCGTTACGAGCCTCTGCCATTTATCAAAAGCGATCTGGGCAAGCTGATCCACGAACTCGGGGAATCACCGCCTAAGCGGCATATTTCGTTTGCGGACAAGAATGAATGGGCAAGTGTACTTAAAGAAACTTTTGCTGCTGGATTGTTCGCGGGTGGTATGTCCGAGGTAGAGGACGCGATCCGGAGCGGCATACAGGGACGCATAGACTTACTGCTGGATGTCTACCGGGTGGCAGCGGATCTTCTTGATCGTAAGTGGATGGACGAAACTGGAAAAAGAATATCTCAATTGACAGTTCAATCGGCAGAAAGAGCAAAATAAATGCAGAATAAAGCGGATTCTGAAATTTTTTCTGCAAAATCAATGAAAATCTTTCACGAATGTTGGATTTTTCACGCGCTTTTTGATACGATAGAATCATATCAGACAAACCTATGAATGCGACAAGTTCATTAGAAGCAATCATTCGGAGAAAATGATGCAACAGCAGGCCTTTATTCCGTATAGCGATAGCGTTCTCGGCCTTTTGAAAGAAATTTTGAAAGGAAAATGAAGCGTTATCATTGCACAATTGTACAAAGTGTCGTATCATAATTTTAATTAGTCGAACGATAAAATTTATCGCAATGGAGAGAGTAATTTGACGGTAACCATTTACGATGTAGCTCGAGAAGCAGGCGTATCTATGGCTACGGTATCACGGGTTGTGAACAATAACCCGAACGTGAAACCGCAGACCCGGAAGAAAGTTTTTGAAGCGATTGAGCGTTTGGGCTATCGTCCAAATGCCGTGGCGAGAGGTCTCGCCAGCAAGAAAACGACAACCGTTGGGGTTGTTATCCCCGATATCTCGAACTCGATTTTTGCAGAAATTGCGCGTGGGATCGAAGATATTGCCAACATGTATCATTACAACATTATTTTGTGTAACGCGGATAAACGCAAAGAGAAGGAAATTCGTGTTATCAATACGCTTTTGGAGAAGCAAGTGGACGGTCTGCTCTTCATGGGCGGGACGGTAACTGAAGAGCACATTCAAGCGTTCCAAACGTCTGCTGTGCCAATCGTGCTTTGCGCTACACGTGATGAGAAGGGAACCTATCCTTCAGTTGACATCGACCATGAGACGGCGGCATTTGATGCTGTGAACACACTGATCCGTCATGGTCACCGCGAAATTGCGATGATCAGCGGTACACTGCAGGACCCTGCCAACGGCTATGCCCGTTTTCAAGGTTATAAGAAAGCACTGGAAGCGGCAGGCATTGAGTATCAGGAGGACCTGGTCCGCATCGGGAACTATCGTTACGAATCCGGTGTCGAAGCCATGAAGTATTTCCTGGGGCTTAAGAAGAAGCCGACGGCTATATTTGCTGCAACCGATGAGATGGCGATTGGAGCAATCCACAGTATTCAGGATGAAGGTCTTAAGGTTCCAGATGACTTTTCAATTATCAGTGTTGATAACATCCGCATGGCATCCATGGTTCGTCCATTGCTGACCACAGTAGCACAGCCAATGTACGATCTGGGTGCTGTAGCAATGAGACTGCTGACGAAGCTAATGAAGAAGGAAACTGTTGAGAACCCGAGGGTTATTTTGCCGCATGAGACGATTCTCCGTTTGTCTGTCAATCATGTGAACAAGTAAGCATTCGAATAGGTTTGAATATCAGTGCGTAGAAAGCTCCTTTTGGGGCTTTTTATGTTTTATATCGTTGATTTTGACCGTAGGAGGATACATATGAACGAAGTCATTGGATTAATTGGAGCGATGGACGAGGAGATTAAACTGCTGCTCGACAGCATGGATGACAAAGTGAGCACTCTTAAGGCGGGTATTGTTTATTATACTGGTACAATCTCCGGCAAACAGATCGTTCTCTGTAAATCGGGGGTCGGCAAAGTGAATGCTGCGGTAACGACACAAATTCTGATCGATACCTTTGGCGTGGCACGTGTGTTGTTCACAGGTGTTGCGGGAGCGGTACATCCGGATCTGGGCATTGGGGATATTGTGATCTCAACGGACTGCATTCAGCATGATATGGACGTTACCGCTCTTGGCTACCCGCGGGGGGTGATCCCCTATCAGGCGGTATCCTCTTTCCCCGCAGACCCTGCTCTTGTTCAGTTGGCAGAAGAGGCCTGTATGAGTCTGAAGCAAAAGTGGATTACGGGAATAGTGTTGTCAGGGGATCAATTTATTGCCAGCGCAGCCGTTGTGGCTGGGCTCCGTGAGCATTTCAACGGGGCATGCGCGGAAATGGAAGGGGCCGCCGTTGCACAGGTTTGCTTCATGAACGATATTCCTTTTGTGATTATCCGCTCCATGTCTGATAAAGCAGATGGTTCGGCACATGCGAATTATCACGAGTTTACGGTAACCGCCGCCGAATGCTCCCATGCTATCCTTGAATATATGCTGAAGGCGATGTAAAACATTCCTTCCGGAGATGGATCTGCCGCGTTAGTACATGAAACGCTGCCTGAACCGCACCCGGTCAAAGGTTTCCTGCGAAGACATCGGCACTTCACGGCCGATGCGGACCATGAGGCAATTGGCAGGGTGGGAGCAGATCTCCGGATCATCTGTGGCATACCACACCATGTCCACGGTTTGCATAAGCTTCTCCATCATCTGGCGGTAAGCCCATACATCAAGTCCGCTGCCTTTAAGATCCCAATGCCAGTAATATTCGGTTGTAAATACGATGCAATTCTCCAGCTGTTCCTGCTCAAAAGCGCTGGTAATCAGCAGCTTTGCAAGCCCCATCCCCCGATATCCATCCGCTACTTCAATAGCACCCAGCTCTATAAGATCTACCATACCGCCCTGGGACCACAGCTCCAGTTCATCAGGATAGTGAAAAGTAACATATCCTGCGATCATGTTGCCTGCAACAGCAGCTATTACACGGCCCTCAGGCAATCCAGCTATCTCTATAAGCGCTTCCAACTGTTCCTGCGGTTTACGGAAGGCATCCAGATCAGGATGCATCTGCAGGCCTTTCAGCGTGTCTGGAGATAGAGGTCCACTAACGGTAAGTATACTATCTTGCTGATGAAGGATATGGGATACAGGAATTTTGCGGTGCTCCATGGCCAGGCTCCCTTCAGTCACTATAATCTAGAATGTAACCGCTTCCTGTGATATACTAGGTCCGACATAAAATATTCACAATTGATCCATTGACAGCATTGCTTAAGAGAAGAGTCTCGCCCTTAAAGCTTAAATCAAACGAGTGAGGGAGGCAAGAGTAATGGGGCAAGTCCACAGCGAAATTTTACCGGGCCGCGTGAAGCAAGCCAATATGGCGGATTATTCCCGGGCAGTAAGCGAATTCCGGTGGGAGGATGTGGAGAAAAACTTCTCCTGGCATGAGAGCGGCAAGGTGAATATGGCTCATGAAGCGATTGACCGGCATGTGCTCGAAGGCCGCGGAGCAGCAACGGCTTTGATCTACAGTGATGCGGTAAGGGAAGAAATGTACACGTTCTCAGATCTGCGGGAAAGGTCCAACCGCTTCGGAAACGTGTTGCGTGCGCACGGTATTGGCCGGGGAGACAGAGTATTTATTTTTATGCCCCGCAAGCCGGAGCTGTATTTCAGTCTGTTGGGTATTCTCAAGGTAGGTGCGGTAGCGGGACCGTTGTTTGAGGCGTTTATGGAAACGGCTGTTAAGGACCGCCTGGAGGATAGCGGCGCCGTAGCTCTCGTAACCACACCGGAGCTGCTGCATCGGGTCAAACGTGAAGAGCTGCCTGCGCTGAAGCATATTTTTGTGGTAGGAGGCACTGCAGATATTGAACATGGGCTAGTAAGCTATGAAGAAGAAACCGCTGCAGCGTCAGTGGAGCTTGATCCCGAATGGCTTAGTCTGGAGGATGGGCTGATTATGCATTATACTTCCGGCTCAACCGGCAAGCCCAAAGGTGTATACCATGTGCAAAGAGCAATGATTCAGCATTATTATACAGGGAAGATTGTACTTGACTTGCGTCCTGACGATATCTATTGGTGCACAGCCGATCCAGGATGGGTCACGGGAACCTCTTATGGGATTTTTGCCCCTTGGCTGAACGGTGTGACCAATGTTGTACGTGGTGGCCGCTTCAGTCCGCAGGATTGGTATAAGACCATTGAACGGTTTGCGGTTACTGTATGGTACAGTGCACCTACCGCATTCCGCATGCTCATGGGGGCAGGAGAGGCAAGCCTGCAGGGGATGGATCTTAGCAGTCTGCGTCATGTCCTGTCAGTAGGGGAACCGCTGAATCCCGAAGTGGTGCGCTGGGGAGATAAATTCTATCGGCAGCGCATTCATGATACGTGGTGGATGACGGAAACCGGAGCACAGCTGATCTGTAATTACCCTGGAATGGATATCAAGCCCGGCTCCATGGGGCGGCCACTGCCCGGTATCGAAGCTGCTATACTGGATGACCGGGGTAATCTGTTACCGCCTTATTCCATGGGCAACCTGGCCATTCGGACCCCTTGGCCCTCTATGATGGGTAAGATCTGGAATAACCAAGCGAAATACGAGGAGTACTTCCGCATTCCCGGCTGGTACATCTCCGGAGATTCTGCTTACATGGACGAGGACGGCTATTTCTGGTTCCAGGGCCGTATCGATGATGTCATCAATTCCTCTGGTGAGCGGATCGGACCTTTCGAGGTGGAGAGCAAGCTGGTAGAGCATCCTGCGGTAGCTGAAGCCGGGGTTATCGGTAAACCGGATGTTATGCGGGGAGAGATTATTAAGGCGTTCATTTCTTTACGGGATGGTTATTTCCCCACGGCCGAGCTGAAGGAGGAAATTGCGGCTTTTGTCAAAACGGGATTATCCGCTCATGCAGCGCCGCGTGAAATCGAATTCAGGGAAAAGCTGCCCAAGACCCGATCCGGTAAAATTATGCGCCGCGTTCTGAAAGCCTGGGAGCTGCATCTCCCCGCAGGTGATCTGTCCACCATTGAGGATTAAAGAACGATATAGGTATACCAAAAAACACCACTGCCGGCCATGAACCGGTAGCGGTGTTTTTTGGGTTTCGAGAGTCTGACAGTTTCTGCAGACCAATATTAAGGTGTTGTAGCTCCGGCATTCCCGCCAGCAGCGTTTCCTCCGCCAGCAGCAGCATTGCCTCTACCTGTGGCATTGACTTCTTCACCAGCGGCATTAGTGCCCGATCCGGTAGGAACGTCAGAGCCACCCGATGGCGGGATAATAATCATCCCGGGATCCTCTGTAGCTGACGGCCCGGCTCCCGGGTCGGGTGTCGCTTCTGTATCCGGAATATCTGCCGGTGGTGGAGTCGATTCCGGGGTAGGTGTAACTCCTCCTGCTACACTGCCGGATGCCGACTCATGACCGGCAACATCTACGGCAGCCACATAGAATGAGGCATTTACGTTAGCCGGAGTACCTGGTGTAAAAGTAGTCCCTTCACCAACAGACAGAACAGCCTGCTTCTTGAACGAACCACCGTTCAGCGAACGGTACAAGCGGTAGCCGACTACATCCGGTGAACCGCTCGGATTAAAGGTAATGACAGCCTTGCCCGTACTGTAGGATACATTGACTCCGCTTGGAGCTGTTGGTGCACTGCCATCATCCACACGGGGATCAACCTCGGTAGGGAAGTCGGATTTGGCATCTTCAGGCATATAATATTCCAGCGGTTCATGCTCCTTCATTGATGGGAAAGCGGCAAGCAGTTCCTTTACCAGATCCTGAATTGGTTTTTCACGCTTGACGACAATTTTTTGTTTGAGGAAGTCCTCAGGTGTGCCATCCAGAGGGATATAGTTCACTCCATTATAGCTAATATACTTGGCTTTGGAGATTCCGTCATCACTTGCGGTCGGCACAAATTTTGCATTGAATACATCTGTAGTGAACCTGTCGGTCAAGTCAGTAGGAAGCTTACCGCTGTATGCAGACACTGTCTTTTTGACGATTCCTTCAGGTTTTGGGAATTCCTTCGTGACAAAAAGCTCAGGCTGCTTATCAATAACGGCATTCATCACTTTCGTCCATAGGGTCTGTGCCTGCCGTTTCTGGGTATCGCCCTGTAGAGTATGAATTTGCTCCTTGTAGCCCACCCACATGCCAAGGGTCACATCCGGTGTATAACCCATAAACCACACATCCCCATAATTTTGGGTAGAACCGGTTTTGCCGACAATCGGCACATCTTTAAAGTGCTTATAGTTTTTCTTAACCGTACTTGCTGTTCCTTCGGTAATAACCGTGCGCAGCATATCCGTCATCAGATAAGCGGTTTGCTTGGAGTAGACCTGCTCGGGATTTACTTTATGCTGGTAAATAATTTTACCTTGGGAATCTACAATCTTCTCGATCATATAGGCGTCATTGAATGCCCCCTGATTCCCAATAGAGGAGTAGGCATTTGTTAATTCCTCAACTGTAACCCCATAGCGTAACCCGCCGATAACCCCGGTCTGGGCGTTGTAATCATTATCCTGTATGGTGGTAATGCCCAGTTTCTTGGCAAAAGCCCATGCCTTCTCAATTCCAACCTTTTCATTGAACAGCTTCAGGGCTGGCAAGTTCAAGGATTTGTTAAGCGCATAACGGGCTGTGACCAGACCCTGATACCGGTTGTTGGCATTTTTCGGTATGTGGAATCCTTTACCTCCGTCTTTGAGAATAATCGGCGCATCATCCAGAATGCCAGCAGGCTGAATGAATCCAGCGTCCAGCGCAGGGAGGTAGGCAGCTATCGGTTTCATGGTCGAACCCGGCTGGCGAACCATTTGCGTAGCATAGTTCATTTGCTCAATGTTGAAGTCTCTGCCTTCAATCATGCCCAGGATAGCCCCGGTTTTGTTGTTGATCATCATGCCTGCCGTCTGTTCCTTGCCTCTCGCCTTGCTGTCCTTTGTGAAGTTTCCGCTGTCCTCGGAGATGCCGTGCATAGCGCTGTATACCTTTTTATCAATCGTTGTATATACGCGGTAGCCTCCGGTCATAAGCTGCTGGCGCGCTTCCTCCAGCTGCACACTGTTATCTTCAGTAGAAGGGGAATTCGGATCGACCACACCGTTATTGCCTTCATTGATGGACAGTAGGACCTCGGCCGCTTTGCGTTCCGTCTCTAGCATCAAATAAGGATATGTAGCGTAAGCCTTCTTCGTATGCGGCGCTAAAGAACTCTTGATATCAAACTGGAGTGCTTCGTTATACTGGGAGGCAGTGATTTTGTTCTCCTCCAGCATCCGGCGAAGTACAAGCTTTTGGCGCTCCATGGCACGTTTAAATGCGGTTTCATTAAATGCACCAACTCCATTAAACGCAGAATACTTGGAGGGGAGCTGGGGGAGTCCGGCTAAATAAGCAGCTTGGGCAATATTCAGCTTTTCCAGGTCATCTAATCCGAAAATCCCTTTAGCTGCAGCTTTGATACCGTACACATTGTAGCCGTTGGATCCGTTTCCGAAAGGAACCTTATTCAAATAGGCCGTCAAAATTTCCTGCTTGGATAAATAGCGTTCCAACCTTAGAGACAGCAGGATCTCCTTGATCTTGCGGTCCTCTGTCCGGTCCAGATTAAGGAACACGCGCCGCGCCAATTGCTGGGTCAGGGTGCTCCCGCCGGTCTGGACGGATTCGTTCAGCAACTTTTGCTTAACGGCACGCAGGGTGCCGCTGAAATCGACCCCTTTATGATTGTAGAAATTATTGTCCTCTATAGCGAGAACGGCATCAATCACGAGCTGCGGAATATTGTTGAATTCTACAAGTCTTCGGTCCTCTTCAGTCCGGAGCTGGCCAATCGGTTGGCCATCGCGGAAATACGCAAAGCCGGTAATGGAATTCTGGCTGACTTGCTGTTGGATCAATTCTTCGGAGCGGACAGGATCGTCCTTCACTATGGAAGTGACATAGCCTGCCACAGCACCACCGGCAAACAGTATGCCGAGTATGCCGAGTATAAACATCCACTTCACGACGGAACCGAACCTGCGGAGCCAGGATCTACGGGGTGGACGCTGCTTTACGTTCTTCTTTTTGTTCTCCTCAACCATCGACGTTAATCCTCCTTTTAACGGAACTATTATAGCACAATTTGGCGATTTTGAATGCGCCCCTGCGTTAGGCGGCTTTTCAGCCTGTAGTTGACTTTTGAAAAGCGGCTGCGATACAAATAGATTCAATTAGATATCATAAAGGCGTGGAAGGACATCAGTAGAAGGCAAGCCATGTGTTTCAGAGAGCCGGTGGGTGGTGCGAACCGGCAGCAGGCCCCTTTGAATTACAGTCTGGAGCTGACCGGAGGAAAGACAATCTGAATTCTGGCTTGTCCAGTAGTCCGGTACCGGGTATGATCCCGTTATCTTAATGAAGTGGAGGATTACGGCTGCGTCCAGCGCGGCGGATCTTTAATTAGGGTGGTACCGCGAGTCTTTTGCTCGTCCCTTGTGGGATGAGTGAAAGGCTCTTTTTGCGTTATTTGAACATGGAACGAAGGATGCACTAACAGATTTTTTAGGAGGCGTAATTATGAAATGGGGAGAGTTGACCCGTGCGCAGCAGCAGGAAGTCGAGCGGCAGCTGGAAGTGGTCTCACGCGGAGTGGTAGAAATTGTGCCGGAAGAGGAGTTGAGAGGCAAGCTGATGAAGTCTGTAGTGACGGGGGTTCCGCTTAACGTTAAGCTGGGACTGGACCCTTCGGCTCCGGACATCCATATCGGGCATACGGTTGTGCTCCACAAGCTGCGTCAGTTTCAGGAGTTTGGGCATGTAGTCCAGCTGATTATCGGGGATTTCACTGGACGGATTGGTGACCCTACAGGTAAATCCGAGACACGCAAGCAGCTTAGTGAAGAAGATGTGCAACGCAACGCGGCGACGTACAAGCGGCAAATTTTCAAGATTCTTAATCCTGAGCAGACACAGTTACTATGCAACTCGGATTGGCTGAGTCTGATGACTTTTGCAGAAGTAGTAAATTTGTCGTCAAAAGTAACCGTGGCCCGGATGATGGAGCGTGACGATTTCACGAAACGCTTCCAGAGCGCCAGGCCATCAGTATTCATGAATTTTTCTACCCGCTGATGCAGGGAATGGATTCGGTTGAGAACAAGACTGATATCGAGCTGGGCGGTACGGATCAGAAGTTCAATATATTGATGGGGCGTACTCTGCAGAAGGAATACGGTGCAGAGCCGCAGGTTGTCATACTGATGCCTTTGCTCGAAGGGCTCGACGGAGTTAAGAAAATGAGTAAGAGTCTCGGCAACTACATTGGTATCGATGAAGATCCGAATGAAATGTACGGGAAGACCATGTCTGTTCCGGATGAGCTGATGCTGAGATACTATGAAATGGTTACGGCCTCAGCAGTGAGGAGCTGGCTGCACTGAAGGAAGCTCTGTCGTCAGGGAAGGTACATCCAAGGGATGTCAAAATGAAGCAGGCCTATACCTTTGTACGCCTATACCACGGTTCAGCAGCAGCGGAGTCTGCGCAGCAGCATTTCATCACTGTCTTTCAGCAGCGGCTGCTGCCCGAGAATATCGAGATCTATAATCTTGCAGCTGCTGAGCTTGAGAATGGCAAGATTCAGCTGGCCGAGCTACTGACCCGAATTGGTTTTGCAGGCTCAAAAGGTGAAGCCAAACGAAGCATTAAGCAAGGCTCAGTAAAATTAAACGAAGTGAAACAGGAAGAAATGAATGGTGAATTCATGCCGGTAAACGGAGATATTATCCAGGTGGGCAAGCGGAGGTTCATTAAGTTGCACTTGGTCTAGCCATGCTGAATAACCAGCGAAGGAATTTCTCCCCGCTGTACTCTTGTTCAATGGAAATGAAAAAAGCCCCCAGATTGCTCTGGAGGCTTTACTCGTTTTCGCAATAAGCGAAATCTTAACGGTTGTAGAATTCGACGATTTGCTTTTCATCGATATCTTGGGACAGCTCGGCACGTTCTGGCAAACGAATGTATTTGCCTTCGAAAGAGCCATCAGCATATTCCAGATAGCCTGGAAGGTGGGAACGGTTTTCCAGAGCTTCTTTGATGGAAGCCATAGCGCGGCTTCTTTCACGAAGTCCGATAACGTCGCCCACGCTTACACGGTAAGAAGCGATGTCGACTTTTTTGCCGTTAACGGTAACATGTCCGTGGGATACCAGCTGACGCGCACCAGCGCGGGAGTTAGCAAAACCAAGACGGTATACCAGGTTGTCCAAGCGGCTTTCGAGCAGGAACATGAAGTTTTCGCCCGCAATACCCTGGAGCTTTTGTGCTTTAGTGAAGAGAGTCTTAAACTGCTTTTCACCCAAACCGTACATGTGACGCAGTTTTTGTTTTTCCAAAAGCTGCATTCCGTAGTTACTTACTTTTCTGCGTTGGTTAGCGCCGTGCTGTCCTGGTGGGAAAGGGCGTTTCAGGTCTTTGCCTGTACCGCTAAGGGAAATGCCCAGACGGCGGCTGAGTTTGAATTTAGGTCCGGTGTAACGTGCCATGTTATAGTAGACTCCTTTATAATTGAAATTTCATGTTAGGGCCTATTTGCGCCGCAAATCGTATCCGTGAAAGCGTTAGATGGTTTCACACTGCCGGGGAAGTTCAGCCGCTGCCCTGGCAGTAACGAGATGCGTGAGGGTGACACAACGTTACGCCCAATTAAGACTTGTTACAGTCTTGTTCAACAATAAATATTATATGAAAATGACAGGTAAAGTCAAGAGCAACTTAAAAGAGTTTTTGTCTATCTTTGTCGTTAGTTCTTTGGTCCTAAAAAAAATCCCGGTTTTGAGGAAAATATAATGCAATACCTAAAGAAAGGGAGTAAAATATAACTAATTAGATGTTATCGGAAAGCTATTTTAAAATTATCCTTCTCTTTCTTGTTGAAACGTTACAGGCCTATTTGAGGGCGGCAAAGTCGTTTCTGCTTGTTTTGAGATGCAAAGGGGATCCTCTTTATGTCAGAGCGGGAAGCATACGAATGCAAGGATAATCGTGTGCTGTTACAGGACACCATGCAATCAAGCGGAGAGAATCAAGATCCCGCCGCATGGCTCAGGGAAATGGATATTGTATCCTATGACTTCCCTTATGCTGCCAGTTTGATTGTGGAAAGCTTCAGGGAATGGCGAAGTCTGGCTGGACCGGCATTCGCGAAGTCCTGGAACTGGGGTGTGCTTAATTTTGAAGGGAAATATATTGATAATACAAATTTTATAGGCCATTCGGAGCAAAGCTGGAAGGTTCAATGGGAGGCTGCGGCAGCTTTTGCCCTCGAATCAAAAGAGCTATATACGGCACATCAAGAGGCTGATGGACATCAAATGTCCTTTTTAGTTCTGCCGATATTCTCGCGTGGTAAACGGGAAATATTTGCTCTGCTCGGCTGCGCCATGCCGCAAGATCAATATGAACAAGGCGGATTGCATACTGCGGAAGCCATGGCGGCACATTATGAGACATGCTTTTACCGCAGATTTGAGCATGTGTTCGTGTCTGACTTGGCTGGTGTGCATCTTCATGCGGAGCGTGAGAGCAACAGGCGTTCACTGCTCTTCCAAATTGTGCAGCGGATGCATGACAATATAGATGTGAACGCTGTGCTTAATGAGGTTATTGACAGTATTTCGGCCATGTACCCGGGAGCCAGACTGGAACTCTTCATGTCACAGGACCACCGGAGCACTCATCCTCAGGTCAAACCGCTCCCGCTGTGCTGGGCCAATGATGATGTGTGCGCCAAGGCATTCAAGGATGGGCGAGTTGCCTTGTATGCCGGACGAGATGATTGCCATTCTGTTGAGATTGGCCTTCCGCTCGGCGGGAAGCAAGGGGTATATGGCGTATTTCATATGGTGATGGACAAGCCCTCTTTTCCGGAGGTCGATTTGCGCTTTCTAACCATGGTAGCTGATACTGCAGGGACTGCTTTTGAAAATGCCAAACTGTATGAACGTTCCAACCAGCTGATTCGAGAACTGCGCATGAGCAATGAACTCACTCAGCGTCTGAACCAAAGCCTGCGGCTCGGGGAGATCTTTCAATATGCCTTTGAAGAGCTGCTTGATATGTTTGATGCAGATTATTGCTGTATTTTGCATATGAATGAAGAAAAGGGCGGGCTGGAGGCGATCGCCTGCAACTATCATCCTCTGCTGGGCGAAATTATTGAGAAGAGTGCAGGTCTTGGAGGCAAGGTGTATGCCACGGGCGAGGCGCTTATTCTATCCGATTATCAGAATTCGGCGGGTACCTATTCGCGTCTGATGGATGCTACCGGGTCTAATTCTATCATCGCTACTCCACTTAGTGTCGGCGGAGAGGTTCGCGGCGCAATTATGCTTACCCACCGTGATCCGCATTTCTTCTCTTATGACAGCTACAGGCTGCTTCAGGCGATGGCTGGTCATATCGGACTTGCAGTAGGCAATGCACGTCTGCATGCCGAGGTTCGGCGTTTGGCAAACCGTGATACTCTGACCGGATTGTATGCGAGGCATTATCTGGACGAAGTAATTAAGGACAAGCAGGTTACAGATTTTTGCGGTTCCTTAATTGTTGTCGATATCGATCAGTTCAAGATGGTCAATGACACATACGGACACCAGCAGGGCGATAAAATTCTGAAGCAGGTAAGCGAAATCGTCAAGTCATCTATCCGTCAGGGAGATATTGCCGCGAGATGGGGCGGCGAGGAGCTTGCAGTCTATTTGCCCCAGCTTGGCGTTCAGCAGGCTGTATTTGTAGCGGAACGCATCCGCAATCGGGTAATGGGTGAGACCAAGCCGCGTGTTACCGTCTCCTGCGGGATTGCAGAGTGGAGCTGGACCGACGAGAAGGTCAGCGTGGAATCGCTTTTCTATCGGGCAGACATGGCGCTATATGAAGCGAAGAATAACGGCAGAAACTTGGTCGTAATTGATAATAAAAAAGCTGAAGTCGGTGCGAAGAATCCTTGGGTGTAAGCCTGAGGATTCTTTTTTGTGTTTGGCTTGGGCGTATAAGCCTCAGTGCGTAGGAGACTCTAAAGAAATATTAACACTCTTAACCTGAAGGGCTTGAATACTATGAGAAAAACAAATGTTAAGAAAAAGGTCCTGAGCACTCTTCTGCTGGGCTCCGCGATACTATGCACGAGCTGTGGACCCCTAAATAACAAACCTGCGGCTGAGAATCTGAATCTGGCGCTAGCCGGGATGGACGGGAGCGACGGGGTATCCTTCGAAGGGGCTTCTTCCCTGCTGCTTAACGGCAAGCCTGCTCCGGAAGCTTCGCTATACTATGGAGGATCTGTTGCAGAACATAACAAGGTAAGTCTTTACACTGTTTTGCCGGATAGGGGGACACCTCGCACGGCGGCCAGGGGAGAAAAGGTAACGCTGAAATCAAGCCCGGCAGGAACTCCAGCCTACTATTCCAAGCTCGAGAAGAATAATGGCGAATGGACCCTGCTGTCGGAGAAGGGTTCTGCCCAGGGAGATAATCCGCTGCCTGCGCTTAATCCGATCCGTCAGCTCGACGAACTGGAGAATCTGGAAAAAAAGGTTACCGAAGAAGCCGGTACAGCAAGAGGAACAAGGGTGTTGCGCATCGAGCTCAGTGAAGCGGAATCGAAGAGACAGCTAGCTGCAGAGCTCCAGCATCAGATGGATGCCATCCGCCCAGAAGGGTCCACGATAAACCTTAAGACAGCGGACAAGGGATTGGAGTCTTTGCAGCTGGTATGGGAGCAGAAGAACAATGAACTTCAGCAGAAGCTTAAGCAGGTATCCGTCAAGACGGTGTACTATCTTAAGGTGGATAAGAAACGCAACCTTCCAAAGAGCCTGACCAGTAGCCGAAAAGTAAGCCGTCCTGGAGTCCAAACCGTAAGTGGCAGTACCGTAGAAGAAATTTATCTAACACAGGTCAATTTTTATGGCTACCGCTGAATTTCGGTGTCCCCCATGCCTTGCGCTCCAGTACAGGCGTGCTACAATGAAACGGTATGTCTACTATTTAGCATGAGGAAGGAAGAGAGAAAAGAATGAAGGATCCAAGGATTCAAAAGCTTGCGGAAAACCTTGTAAGCTACTCTGTAAACGTGCAGCCGGGCGAAAACGTGCTAGTCGAAATGATCGGCAGCGAGAGAGATTTGATCAAAGCTGTGGTGGAGGAAGTGGGTAAAGCCGGAGGCCGTGCATTTGTGCAGCTTACCGACCGTACAGTCCTGCGAAGCATGCTTAAATATGCGACACGTGAAGGGCTTGAAGCCTGGGCGGAAATCGATCTGAACCGGATGAAACAAATGGATTGCTATATCGGAATACGTGCCGGGGAGAACGTTAATGACCTCTCGGACGTGCCTGAAGAAAATATGAAATTGTATAATTCCCTGTATTCTCATCCGGTACATAGCGAACAACGCGTCAAGCACACAAAATGGGTTGTTCTTCGGTATCCCAATGCTAGTATGGCCCAATTAGCCAATACCACCACGGAAGCCTTTGAGGACTTCTACTTTGAGGTCTGCAATCTGGATTATGCCAAAATGGATAAGGCTCAGGACGCGCTTGCTGACCTCATGCGAAGAACGGATAAGGTCCGCATTGCCGGACCAGGTACAGAGCTTACTTTCTCCATTCAGGGGATTGGTGCAGAGAAATGCTCCGGACAGAAAAACATTCCAGACGGTGAGGTTTATAGCGCTCCAGTCCGTGACTCCGTGAATGGAACAATCAGCTATAACGCTGCCACACTGTATAACGGAGTGACTTTCGAAAATGTCAAATTCAAATTCGAAAACGGGAAAATTGTTGAAGCTACAAGCAATGATACCGCGCGGTTGAACGAGATTCTGGATTCTGACGATGGTGCCCGCCATATTGGCGAATTTGCGATCGGCTTCAATCCATATATCCTGCACCCTATGAAAGACATTTTGTTTGATGAGAAAATCGCCGGCAGTCTGCATTTCACCCCGGGCCAAGCCTATGATGTAACGGATAACGGGAACCGGTCCTCGATTCACTGGGACCTGGTTCTCATCCAGCGTCCAGAATACGGTGGCGGCGAAATCTATTTTGACGATGTGCTAATCCGCAAGGATGGGATTTTTGTTCTTCCTGAACTGAAAGGTCTGAACCCCGAAAACCTGAAATAAAATGGGTTCATAAGCGAATTTAGCGGCTTACATTCTATTTTCAGGAAAATTCCTTGCACGAGTAAGCGGATTCAATGTATCATGGAATTGGTTACAAAAGACTTAAGTTTCATAATCAAGTTGCGGAGGGATTCCTATGTCCAGTAACAATGCGGCAATCGTGGATATTGCCCAAACGGCAAGCCAGTTCAACTCATCTATCGTTCTTCAAGCAGAGAACAAGTACATTGATGTTAAGAGTATTCTTGGTTTGTTTACAACTCTTGTATCCAGCCAAAGCTACGAGCTGCATGTTCATGGCGCAGATGCCGAAGAAGCAAAGAAGGCAATGAGCGAAGTGTTTGCCAAACATGGATTGAAATTTACAGTGGTAGCGGAATAATTCAATTATTCCCGTAGGACGTCCTGCCTGTGCAGGGCGTTTTTTCTATAAACATATAACTAAAATATGGTGCATTTCTGCTTGATTATAAACTGCATTCTTGTATTGGGTTCCGATTTCGACTAATATTAAACTAAATAGCAATTGCAGCTGTAACTTTTGGACATGGGGGGGATAATGCATGACTTCATCGGATTTACAGGAACAGCTTAATCTAAGAGCAGTCACTCTTCTACAAGAAGATGCAGATAAAATTCAGAAGCTCATTGAAGTGCAGATGGAGAATCTGGCGACACGCTACTGTCCTCTCTATGAGGAAGTGCTGGATACCCAGATGTACGGTTTCTCCAGAGAGGTGGATTTTGCAGTCAGAGCAGGCCTGGTGCCGGAAATTTCGGGTAAGCTGATACTGAGCGAGCTGGAGCGTAATCTGGCTGTACTGTACGATGCGCTGAATAAGAAAGCTGAAGAGCGCGAGATGCTGTAATCTTAAGCAGGATAATGTATGGTGTTCAACAAATAATCCTTATATTTATAAAAAAGCACATGAGGACCTATGTCCGCCATGTGCTTTTTTGTCTTAGACGAGATAAAAAGAAACGCCGAGAATCATGTATACGGCAAGCAGGAGTAATCCCTCATACCAGTTGGTCGCCCCATCCTGAATGATGGATTTGGCGATGAAGACCGAGACGGCGATCGCGACAATCTCTATCGTGGTGAAGACAATGTCCATCGTGTTGCCCATGAAATAGCTGGCAAAGATCAGGACCGGGGCGACGAATAGAGCGATCTGCAGACTGCTGCCGACAGCTATTTCTACCGCTGCACCAATCTTGTTCTTCATGGCCAGCATGATTGCAGCGCTGTGCTCCGCGGCATTACCAATGATGGCAACAAGGAAGGCGCCGACAAAGAGCTCGCTGAAGCCGAAACGTTCGGTCAGAGTTTCCAGTGTACCCACCAGCCATTCACTGACGAAAGCAACCATTACTGTTGCCAGCACCAGATAAATAATCGATCTCTTCATGGACCAGGCTGGCTTATGCTCATTCGGCAGTTCTTCATCATTGTCTTCGGTAACGTCTGCCAGATATTTTTTGTGCGTAATCATGGAGAAGACCAGCCAGGCCATGTAGGCGGCGATCAGCAGTCCGGCGACCACGAGACTGAGTATATCCGTATCTTTTTCCGTGATGGAATGGGTATTGAAGAACATGGCGGGTACAAAGAGGGCAATGACCGCCACAATCATCAGAGAGCCATTTAGCCCAGCCAGCGTGACATTGAAGTTCTGAACTTTGAATTTCATGCCTCCGGCGAAGATACTAAGGCCCAGTACCAGCAGAAGATTACCGATGATGGAGCCGGTGAGGCTGGCTTTGACCATATCGAACAGCCCTTCCTTCACCAGGAAAAAGGCGATTATCAGCTCTGCCGCGTTGCCGAAGGTGGCATTTAGAAAGCCCCCCAGCCGCTGTCCGGCATAGTGAGCTACACTTTCGGTAGCCCTTCCCAGAAATCCGGCTACAAAAACGACCGAAATGGCAGAGAGTATGAACTGCAGCGTGTGGTCCCAGTCCGCATAATGTCCGATGGCGCTGAGGAGAAAGGTAACGGCTAACAGCGCGGGAGATATCCATTTTTTCAAGTAAGGCACACTCCAGTCTCAATATGTAGGTTGAATTCATAATCAATATACCCAAATTGTTCCTGTGTGTAAACGGAAATGCGAGAAAGTCATTTGCTTTTTAGCCTGTTTTCGAATTACAATAATTGATAATGAGTGTAGGGGGGTTATGGCATGGCGGAACAACTTCAACTGGAAATGGGTAACATACGGATATCAAATGACGTCGTCTCGAAGATTGCCGGACTGGCTGCTTTGGAGACCCCGGGAATTGCGGCCATGTCTGGTGGCTTGTCCGAGGGCTGGGCCAAGCGTCTCAGCGGCAAGAACGTGCAAAAAGGTGTAACCGTTGAAGTGGGGCAGCTTGAGGCCGCAGTGGACTTACGCATTATCGTTCTGTATGAAACTCCGATTCACGAGGTGTGCCGGATGCTTCAACAGAATGTACGCGAGGCTGTGGAGAGCATGACGGGACTTCATATCGTTGAAGTCAACGTTAAGGTAGAAGGCGTGGCTTTTAAGAACGACGAAATTTCGTAAGCGGTATACCGCTGAAGAGGGCAGCTTGCTGACCTGAATACCAAAAGGCAGTCCGGGAGGTTATCCTGGGCTGCCTTTTGTTTGGTGAAATCATATAAAAATTCATTTCTCGCTGAAACGACACATCTGTACCGTCAGCGGGCGCGTACCTGTCTAACGGTAGTAACCGATTTCGTGACTTCCTCTTTGGCTGGCCGGTTGGTCTCTCTTGATATACTAAGCATAATCCCCATGGAGAGCATGGTAACCAGCAAGGAGGAACCGCCATAGCTGATGAATGGAAGGGTTACCCCGGTAAGCGGAATCGTGTTGGTGACACCGCCGATGTTGACAAAGGCCTGGATGGCAATCAGACCCATGACCCCGATGCCGACAAGGGTTCCGAAAGGATCCGTGCATCTGAGCGCAATCAGGATGCCCCGCCAAATGAAGTAGAGGTAAATTAACAGAAAAATGGATGTCCCCACAAATCCCAGTTCTTCACCGATAACGGCAAAGATGAAGTCTGTATACGGATAGGGCAGGTAATGCAGCTTCTGGATACTTTGCCCGAAGCCGGAACCGCGGGTTCCACCCTCCCCAAGAGCAATCAAGGACTGAACGATATTGAAGCCGCTGTCTTCAGCGTCTGCCATAGGGTTTAAGAAGGCGCTGATCCGGTCCTGTTTGTAGTCCTGGCTGCCTGCCGTGGTCCCTGAGGACGGTGACAGGGAATCAATGGCTGTTTTCGCTCCCATAACAATGCCGACACCCAGCACAAGCAGAGCAATGGAAGCCATAATGTGCTTCATGCTCGCCCCTCCTGCGTAGATGACAAGCCCGCTGGTGGCAACAAGGATAAGACATGAACCTAAATCCGGCTGCATCATAATGAGTCCGGCTACAATCCCGACAATAACCATCACCGGAATATATCCAGTGCGCAAATCTCTAAGCCGCTCGCCTTTTTTGGTAATCAGGGCAGCCAGATAGAGAATGATGGATATTTTGGCCAGCTCCGTGGGCTGGATGCCGAGACCCCCGATGCTGAACCAGCTTTTGGCACCGTTGATTTTCTCTGTGGACGCTACGAACAATAGCAGAACTAATGTAATCATGAAGATTGGTGCATACCATTTCTTGAATTTAGTGTAGTGGATATTCATGGTCATAAACATGACGATGCTTCCAAGCACCACCCAGATGATCTGGCGTTTAACAAAAAATAAGGGATCATTTCCGAACTTTTCACTGGCTAAGGTAAGGCTTGAACTGGAGCTGAAGACCATCACGAGTCCAAAGCCGACAAGCAGGAGAGTCAGAATAAGCAACTGGAAATCAGGCGTTCCTCTTTTGGGCAGGCTGACATTTTTTGTCGTCGTTCCCTTTACACTTCTCAAGCCTCAAGCAGCGCTTTCAGTTCAAGAATATGCTTCGCTGCATCGTCCAGAACAGGTGTAGGAACCGGAGATTCATACTCCAGACCATGAGGAAAGGTGGCTTTGCCCAAGTAAACGGCTTCAATGGCGAGCACAGCGTCCGACTTTTCCAGCTTGCCCTCGACAGCACGTGTATTGATCCGTAAAAAATATTCTCCGCCGTTCTGCTTGTCTTCGATTTTGCAGTCGTAAGTGGCACGGTAGTATTCCCACTGCCAGCGGATGAACCCGGCTTTGGCGGCACTTTCGTCCAGATAGAGAAGGTCGCTTTTCAATCCAACGAGGCCCGTGTTCTCAAATATCATAGCGCACATATCCCCCTTATGAAGTATAATCATAATTTCATGTTCAATATTATAGATGTACTTTTTCATGATAGTATGTTTCCCGGTGTTCTGCAAGGCATGACAGGCCTATCAGTACCCTCTTTTTTGTGTTTCTGCTACAATAATAGAAATATAGCCTTAACGGCTGAATGGAAGTTGAACGGAAGGTTCGAAAGCCTGTCCAAAGCGGGAATCAAGAGAAGGGAATGGATCAGATATGGAGAGGTTAGTGCTTGAACAGCTGCTGCCGGATATGGTGGAATGGCGCCGGCATTTGCACCGTCATCCGGAGCTGTCTTACCAGGAGAAAGAGACATCGGCATTTGTTGCTGCCAAGCTTGAAGAGTTCGGGATTGGGATCATTAGAAGCAAGGCGGGTTATGGATTGACCGGGATATTAAAGGGGCAGAAGCCTGGGAAAACGGTCGTTCTGCGTGCAGATATGGATGCTCTTGCCATCACGGAAGAGAACGGCCGGGAATATGCCTCACAGAAACCTGGAGTCATGCATGCCTGTGGTCATGATGGACATACGTCCATGCTGCTTGCGGCTGCATCCTATTACAGCAGCCGGAAGGAAGAACTGCAAGGAGAGCTGCGCTTCCTGTTTCAGCCTGCGGAGGAGATTTGCCCCGGCGGAGCGCTGGGAATGATTGCTGAAGGGGTACTGGAGGGGGCGGATGCGGTCTACGGTCTGCATCTGTGGACACCGCTGCCCTTTGGAACGGTAGCCAGCGCACCCGGGCCGCTGATGGCATCAGCGGATGAATTCTTCATCGACATCATCGGCAAAGGCGGACATGCCGGTACTCCACATCGCACGGTCGATAGTATTGTGGCCGGAGCTGCTCTTGTGACGCAGCTACAGAGCATTGTGAGCCGGTCCGTAGACCCGTTACGGCCTGCTGTAGTCAGTGTGGGTACGATTCAGGGAGGTTCGGCCCAGAATATCGTTTCGGAGAGATGCAGGCTCACCGGGACGGTGCGTGCATTCGATGAGGAGACCCGTTATCTCATCCGCCATAGAATGGAAGAGATCGTGGCTTCCGTGGCGGCGGCCTATGGTGCGGAAGCTAAGATGGAATATTTGATGGGTTATCCCCCGCTGGTAAATGATGAAGCGGAATTCCGCCGTTTTTTCCGTGTGGCTCCCGCAGCACTTGGAGATTCGGTCAAAGTTGTTCAGATGGAGAAAATCATGCCGGCAGAGGATTTTGCATATTATGTCAAGGAAGTTCCCGGCTGTTTCATCTTTGTTGGAGCGGGCAACCCGGATAAAGATGCGGTGTACCCGCATCACCACAGCAAATTCGATTTTGATGAGGATGCCTTGTTGTATGGTGCGAAACTGCTCGTAGCGATGGCTGATTCCTGCCTGAATGAATAAATAATGGTGCATAAATTTACAGTTTAAGGGGACCCTACTTCCGAAGAACATGGACAACATGATAGGAGGGTTCAATCTTGAAGACAGTCAAAGAAGTGATGACAACGCATCCTGTGTGTGTGACACTGCAGGACAATATCTATGAGGTTGCCGTGAAAATGAGAGATGCTGATACAGGTGTAATCCCCGTTGTTGATTCAACGGATCGAGAAACCTTGATTGGTATCATTACGGACCGGGACTTGGTCATCCGTGGTTATGCACAGAAGCATTCTGGTTCAACTTCCGTGGAAACGGTAATGACCAAAGGGATCACAGCTGTTTCTGAATCGACCTCTGTGGACGAAGCAGCCGATCTGATGGCTTCCAAGCAGATCCGGCGCATACCGGTAGTGAACGGGAAAAAGCTGATCGGGATTGTATCGCTGGGCGATTTGGCAGTGAAGAACATTTTCGCTGATGAAGCAGCTGATGCCCTGACTGACATTTCGCAGCAGCATCTGCATTAGATAAGCATTAGGGGAAGCTCATGTCCGTTGTTTACGGGGGTGGGCTTTTTCCTGCTACCTTCTTATTTCAAAAGATACATAGTCCCGGGAGACCATAGCCAGATTCGTATTGGAGGGTTTTGGATGAAAGGAAGCGGAATAGGAGCGTGCATTGTCCGTAAGGACCGGACCCTGCTGCTGGAATGCGGACATCCCGGTTTTGAGGCGGCAAGAATGGACTTGGCCGATTATTGCGAGCTTGTGAAGAGTCTCCCTGCCTATCACACTTACCGGGTTACCCCTTTGTCACTTTGGAATGCGGCGGCTGCAGGCAAGACTGCGGAAGAAATAATACAGAGTCTGAGCCTGCTATCGCGCTCGGGGATTCCCGCAGGCCTGGAGGAAGAAGTCAAACTTCTGGTATCCCGTTACGGAAGACTGCAACTCTATGCTGATTCGGCCGATCTTTCGCTGATGATCCTGCGCGCTGACACCCCTGGGCTATTAGACGAATTGGCAGAACAAGCAAGCTTGGTTGAGGTCGGTCTGGTAAGAACGGCTCCATTGGAATACCAATGTCCGGCAGAACAACGGGGTCTGCTGAAGCAGGAACTGACGAGGATGGGGTTCCCGGTTCTTGATTATGCAGGATATCGGGACGGTCAGGCACTACATGTGCCATGGAAGGAATCTGCCGGGAGTGGAACGGCTGCCGTTTGGGATGCTTTTGGTCTGCGTGACTATCAGGACGCAGCGGTCCGCAGGTTCGAGGGAATGGGCGGGAGCGGTGTTGTTGTTCTGCCCTGCGGTGCAGGTAAGACGATTGTGGGTCTGGCGGTGCTGGAGAGTCTCCAATGCGAGACACTGATTCTCACTTCAAGCGCTACCTCAGTGACGCAGTGGCGGGAAGAGCTGCTGACGAGAACCGGTCTGGATGAAGAATCTGTAGGCGAATATAGCGGCGTGAAAAGAGAGGTCCGGCCGGTTACGGTGACGACATATCAAATGATGACGCACCGGCGATCCAAAGGAGGATCTTTTGTTCATATGAATCTGTTTACGCAGCGGAATTGGGGACTGATTATTTACGACGAAGTGCACCTGCTTCCGGCTCCGGTGTTCAGAGCTACAGCAGATATCCAGGCCACCAGGCGGCTTGGACTGACCGCAACATTAGTCAGGGAGGATGGGCGTGAAACGGATGTATTTTCTCTTATCGGCCCTAAATGCTATGAAATTCCCTGGAAGGTGCTGGAGAAGCAGGGATGGATAGCGGCTGTAGACTGCATAGAAGTCGTTGTGCCTATGCCTGATGAGTTAAGGCTCAAGTATCTGTATGCCGGAGAAAGAGAGAAGTTCCGGATCGCTGCAGGCAATCCGGCGAAGATTGCGGCTGTGGCGAGGATTGTTAGCACACATCCTAATGAACCCGTGCTGGTCATCGGGCAATACCTGGACCAGCTTAAGAACTTGGCGGAAAGCCTGGAAGCGCCGTTGATTACTGGGAAAACGCCTCAGCGCGAGCGGGGCGAGTTGTATTCTGCTTTTAGAGAGGGAAGACTGCGGCTTCTGGTTGTATCCAAGGTAGCGAACTTTGCCGTGAATCTTCCGGATGCTTCGGTGGGCATTGAGGTATCCGGTGCCTACGGTTCCCGGCAGGAGGAGGCCCAGCGCCTGGGGCGTATTTTGCGGCCGAAGCCGGGTGAGAACAAGGCCTACTTTTATACACTTGTGTCGGGAGACAGCAGGGAACAGGATTTTGCTTTGCGCCGCCGTCTGTTTCTGACCGAGCAGGGCTATGAGTATGCTGTCCAGACGGAGCAGCAGGAGGAGATCATCCTATGATGGGGTTATCTAGGGAAGCATTACTGGTGCTCCACCAAATCATCAGAAACTACGCCGCGCAACGGTTTACAGAAGCTCAGGCAGAGCAATTGTCTCCAGTGTCACTGTGCCGGGTAGAACTGCATCTGGCTCTTATGGAGCTGCGGGAGGCGGGTGTGCTGGAGCTTCGGCAGAAATTATGGGGGGAGCGGCTGTATCAAATTTCCGGTCAGTACCTCCCTTTTTTTCTACAGAAGCTGTTTCCCGGTTCACCTGTCCGGGCAGCAGGAAGGGTGGCGGTAATTGAAGCGGAGGCCGGACCGGAGCTCGCTGGACAATTGTTTCGAACGCTGGTGTTCATCGCCAGTGAAGGGCTTCCGGTTACTGCCAAAGGAGCCATCCATAAAAAAAATATCAGTCGTCTGGCCGCCACGCTTACTCTGCCGGAGGAACAGTTGAAGGGGCTGTTCCCGCCGGATCAGCTAGCGTTGTATCCGTTCCCGCTTCCGGTCATGGTTATGCTCGATCTCCTGCTATGCCTGGGGCTTGTCCGCCGCACAGATTCGGCGTATCTTCTGGACACAGGTATGCTGGAAAACTGGCTGCAACTTTCAGGCATACAGATGTCGAATCTGCTGTACGGAGTGATATTGAACCGTTACGGCCTTCTGGGGCCTGCAGAGCAGCATTTCCGCTATATCATTTCCTCATCCGGGTATTATTCAGGCCAGTGGTTTATGATCCGGGATATTCTGGTCTGGATGTCTGAAATGGGACTGGCCCTTGGACAATCCATGGAAACGCTGGAGGCTTCTGCACGGAATTGGCTCAGAGCGCTGGCCGGATTCGGCTGGTGTGAGCTGGGAAGTCTGGATGACGGATCAGCTTGTTTCCGCTGGACAGCGGTCAGACCAGAGATCCATCCGGGCGAGCCTGCTTCGTTCTCCAGCCCCAGCAGCGGCATTCCAGCACAAGAGATCGGAGCTGAGAAAAAAAGGGATCAGGAGGCCTTAGTGCAGCAAGCTGGAAAACGGCCGGTTTCCGCGTCTCCCGGATTCATTGTGCAACCGGATTTTGAGGTGCTGCTTCCTCCAGAGAGTCCTTACAATCAGCGCTGGATGCTCGCAGCTTGTGCAGAACTACTGCATAGTGATGATCTATGGAGCTACCGGCTGACCCGGAACAAGCTGGAATCTGCAGCAGAGCAGGGGCTGTCACCGCAAAATGTGATTAGCTGGCTGGCAAAGCATGCAAAGGGCGGACTGCCGGACCAGGTGGAGCAGTCTTTGGTGCAGTGGGGCAAAGGAATCGGCAGAACAGAGCTCTCAGAGGTAATCCTGCTGTCTTGCCGTTCCGAGGCAGACGGAAATGATATCGCTGCCCATCCCCGTGTGGCTGGAATTCTGTCCCGCTTAGGGCCATTGCATTTTATCGTCCGTGCGGAAGATATCGAGCTAGTACGAAAGGAATTGGGAGCAGCAGGAATGGCTCCAGCCAAGAGGATAGCAGGACAGGAAGAAAAGCCCGGGAAGGATTGGCCGTTAGTCAGCGGGAGTAGGGAGAACCTGTCTTCTGCAGCTGTCTTTTCCGTCGATGGTACAGAACGCGGTCTGCTTGTAAGCGCCCCGGAACTGCCAAGAGTACCTTTCAATCCGCATGCCGCAGAGGAGGCGATACTTACTGGTCTCGAGTCTGTTCCGCAAATGTGGATGAAGCAATGGCGCAAGTATCATGTTACGACTGCCCAAAAAGTAATGGAGCAGGCTTTGGAATGGGGGATTAAGGTCCGTTTGACCCATAAGGGACAAGACTGTGAATTTATCCCTGTACGGATCAGCCGCAATCCTTGGGAAGTAAAAGGTGTGCTGCTTTCCGTGGATTCGGATAGTGTGGAGGAGATGCGGCTGGGCGCGGACGATTGGCAGGAAATGCAGCTCATCATTCCCAAATTGCGGAGAAATTCCTCTTCTGCTTAGGCTAGCGGGTATGGTATGATAGGAGAGTCTACGGTATGCAGTAGAACATTAACGCAGAAACGAGTTGAAGTTCATGAGCGTAGCGGAATTGAATACGGTCGATATGGCCGAAGTGCTGACATACGCCTATGAATTAGGTGATATGATTAATCAATCCGCCGAAGTGTCGGATTACTTATACTGGAAAGGACGGGTGGATGCCAGCCCGGAAATCCAGGCCATGGTCAAGCGGCTGCAAGGGAAGAAGGAGCTGTTTGAGGAGACACAGCGGTTTGGACATTTTCATCCTAACTATCATTCAGCCAAGGATGAGGTTACAGCGGTAGAGCAGGAGCTTGAGCAGTTCGAAGAGGTTGCCCGCTTCAAGCAGGCAGAGAAAAACCTTGATGATATGCTTCATTCCATGTCAGAAACCATTGCTTATTCGGTATCGGAGAGCATTAAGGTTCCAAGCAATGACCCGTCTCCCAAAGGCGGAGGATGCGGCAGCGGCGGCAGCTGCTCCTGCGGATAGATAGGCTTCTGATCAGGGGAACAGAAAGTGAGGCGAATAGCTGATGTTTGCGGAACGAACAGGATATATTGTATGGGTTAGTGACGTTAAGGCGGCACGGAATCTGGAGAAATACGGGACTTTGCATTATGTATCCAGGAAGATGCATTACGCCGTGATGTATGTGAACGCGGAACGAGCCGAGGAAGTCATGAAGAACGTCCGCAGACTCTCCTACGTGCGCAAGATTGAAAGATCCTACCGAAATGAACTGAAGACAGAATATACCAGCAACGGACCGGACAAGACCCGTTATTATGGATTGTAGGTTCTGATCTTTGAGAATGAGCAGGTGCCAGGGCGGCATCTGCTTTTTTGCATAATTTACATAGGAACAGGTAGATCTGAAAGTCAGAGAGGGATATGAAGCAGGAGGGAGAACCCAAGGAACATGCAGAATGAAGAATGGCTCACAAGCGCAGGCATTGACATTGGAACCAGTACGACAAAATGTGTGTTCAGCCGTTTGAAAATAGAGCGGCAATCCGGCTTGTCCAGCCTTCCGCAGTTTCATATTACCGAACGAAATGTGTTCTATGAAAGCCGGATGCATCGAACACCGCTGATTGGAGATTCGCAGATAGATCTTGGGCAATTAGAGCGGATTCTAGCCAGCGAGTATAGCAATGCAGGTCTTTTGCCTGATGATATTCATACGGGTGCTGTTATCATTACCGGGGAAACAGCGTTTAAGCAGCAGGCGGATGTGGTATTGCATAGCCTTGCTGCAAGTGCAGGAGAATTCGTTGTTGCACAGGCGGGCGGGGATTTGGAAGCTGTGCTGGCAGGCAGGGGATCTGGGGCAGAAGCCCGTTCCCTGCACGTAAAGGGACAGGTAGTCAATGTGGATATCGGTGGCGGGACAGCCAATGCTGCTTTTTTCGAAGGCGGGAGCTGTATTCGAACGCTCAATTTCCATATCGGGGGCCGTTTGATCATGCTGGAAAGGGACGGGAGCATCACACGGATTTCCCCTTCTGTCCTGCAATGGCTGAAGGCTGCGGGTTTCAAGATGCTACAGGAGGGAGAGGTGGCTGAGATTGGCCGGCTCCGGCAACTTGCTGAGCGATGGAGCGAAATGCTGCTGGAGGGGATTCAAGAGACTGTGGACTGGAGCAAATATCCACTCATCTACGGAAATCCTGACAGCAGAAAGGTACGCGCTGAAACAGAGATTGCTGAGATCTGGATATCCGGTGGTGTAGGTGCGCTTATGGAGCAGGAGTCACCGCCAAACCTCGCTGAAGCCGCCAGATTCGGAGATATCGGACCGCTGCTGGCCTCGGCTTTGCGTATCGCCGGAATCCGTTATCCTGTAAAACTACAGGCTGCGCCAGAAGCGCAACGGGCTACCGTTATAGGGGCTGGAGTCCACACGGCAATGCTAAGCGGCTCAACCGTGTTCGCGGATCGGATGCTGCTCCCGCTGAGGAACCTACCTCTGGTGCGTGTGACATGGCATGACCAGCTTGGTGAAGAGCTAACCGCGATAGAGCTCGGAGTAAAAGAAGCTTTTGCGGAAGGGAAACAAAAATATGGGGGTGCAGGAACAGAGGCGTGCAAGTTCGCAGTAATTGTTCCGCATCTCTCTGTCTGCACCTATCCGATGATCCGCCGGATTGCCGAAGCTGCAGCTGCCTCGGCTCTTCATTATCAGCTGGAAATGGCTGTTATCATTTGTGAGAATGATATCGCAAAAGCGCTGGGGAATTGTATCCATCTGATAACGGGCGGGAACCTGCCTTGTGTATGCCTGGATCAGGTTGCGGCCCGGCATGGGGATTATGTGGACATCGGTGAGCCTGTAGGTGAAGGATATATTCCGCTAGCTGTAAAAACCCTTGTTTTTCATTCATGAGGGAAAAAACAAAGAAAGGGATTGAAGCCGATGAAATTGACGATCTCGCTACAAGGGGAGAGCTATGGCTTCCGCGATTTGAAGCAGCTGTTCGCTGCAGCCAATGAGGAGAGGTCAGGGGATATACTGGCTGGACTTGGAGCGGAGCATGCCAAAGAACGGATAGCGGCCAAGCTGCTGCTTGCGGATCTGACACTGGCCGATATCCGCAGCCACCCTATGCTCCCTCCAGAAGAGGATGAAATCTCAAGAGTCATCGAAGAAGGCGTAGATGAACAGGGATATCAGCGCATTCGCCACTGGACGGTGGGAGATCTTCGAGATCAGCTGCTGTCCCAAGACGCGGCCGGGGTTCAGGACATCAGCAAAGGATTGAACAGTGAGATGGTAGCAGCGGCTGCAAAGCTCATGTCCAACCTGGATCTGATTCAAGCCGCCGCCAAGTGCGAGGTTATCACCCGCTGCAATACGGTTCTTGGGGGCAGAGGAAGACTGGGGAGCCGGGCACAGCCCAACCATCCGACAGATGATCCTAAAGGCATGAAGGCTTCAATCTATGAAGCGCTGAGCTACGGTGTTGGGGATACGGTGATTGGGATTAATCCGGTCATCGATACAACCGACAACATCCTCCGGCTGTTCCATGAGACGATGGAGGTCATCCATCGCTGGAACATTCCGACTCAAAATAGTGTGCTCGCCCATGTCACCACCCAGATGAGAGCCATTGAAAAGGGCGCGCCAGCGGATCTGATCTTCCAGAGTCTTGCGGGTACGCAGAGCGGCAATGATTCATTTGGCATTAACCTGCGGCTGCTGGAGGAAGCTGATCAGCTGATTCAGGAGTCGGGAACGGCGAAGGGGGAGAACCGCTGGTATTTTGAAACCGGCCAGGGTTCCGAGCTGTCTGCAGGGGCCCATCATGGTATTGACCAGGTAACGCTGGAGTCCCGCTGCTACGGGCTGGCGAAGCGTTTCAAGCCCTTTATGCTGAATACCGTAGTTGGGTTCATAGGCCCGGAATATTTATATGACAGCAAACAGGTGATAAGAGCAGGCCTGGAGGATCATTTCATGGGTAAAATCCAGGGGCTGCCGATGGGTGTGGATGTCTGTTACACCAACCATATGCGGGCAGACCAGAATGATATGGATAATCTGGCTGTCCTGCTGGCTGCCGCAGGGGTGAATTTCATCATCGGGGTGCCCATGGCGGACGACTGTATGTTGAATTACCAGTCAACCAGCTTTCATGATATAGCTACTCTCAGGGAACTGCTGCGCTTGCAGCCCGGCGCTGAATTCGCGGCGTGGGCAGAGAGCATGGGCATTCTGCAGGACGGGCGGCTGACCGCGCTTGCCGGTGACCCGACGAGATTGATGTAGGTGGAATGGTCTCAAAAAAAGTATAGCTAACCAAACGTTCAGGAGGAAAAAATATGCCCTTTCGCGATGAAGACAGAATGCAGGAGCTGAAGCAGGCGACGCCCGCCAGAATTGGCACGGGCAGAGCGGGCACGCGGCCGACCACCCGTGAACTGCTGAAGCTGCGATATGATCATGCGGCTGCAGTTGATTCAGTGTACGGCAGCGTTAGCACCGACCTGCTTGCAGAGCTGGGGCTCTTCATGGTGGATTCCGGAGCGGTCGACCAAGAGCTATATTTAAGGAGACCGGATCTGGGCCGGCTCCTGCCGGATCACAGCATACAGCAGCTCATCCAGCGTTGTATTCCTTCCCCTCAAGTGCAGCTTGTGGTCTCGGACGGGCTCAGTGCCGGTGCCATTGAGCATAATGCGGGTGATTTGATTCCAGCGCTCCTGGATTCGCTGCAGGTGCAGGGTCTGAAGGCAGGGACTCCTTTTTTTGTAAGGAATGGGCGGGTGGGAATTATGAATACCATTGGAGATATTCTCCATCCAGAGACTATCGTGCTCCTGATCGGTGAACGGCCGGGGCTGATTACCTCCCATTCGATGAGTGCCTATCTCTGTTATAGACCGTGTGCCGGAATGACTGATTCGGATCGGATGGTCATCTCCAATATTCATCAAGGCGGGACACCTCCAGTGGAAGCGGGTGCTCATATAGGCAGTCTGATCGCCAGGATGCTGAAACAAAAAAAGAGCGGGGTTGGTCTGGTTCAGTAAACAGAATGAACGGGATCTAATTCCTGGACTGCCCAAATCAGGGCAGTTTTTTTGTGGACGAGGTCGTGGGAATTGTCGAAATGCCTCTGTTTTGCCTTGTACTTTTTATCGCTGCTTAATACTTCCGCTATATGCTGGGAAGAGAGTGACAAAATTCACGAGAGAAAACAAACAGGTGACCTAATGACGAAACGAATGGCAATAACCCAAAAACTGTCGGCAATTCCCCAGTATCTTCAGCACATCAACGGCAGGCTGCATAACGAGGTGAAGGAGCTGAGAAGGCTGTCGGCCCTGTTGGATATTATGAATCATGGGCGGCTGGATACCTTTTTCCAACCGATTCTGCAGCTGAGAAGCGGGCTGACGATGGGTCATGAGGTACTGAACAGGCCGCCCAACTCTACGCAATTTCCGACCACGGAGCATTTCTATGAATTTGCCGGCCGTACGGATCAGATGTTCAGATTCGAGCACTATTGCCGGCGGATTTCGCTATCGCGTTATATGGAACGGCTGCCGGAAGGAGGAGCAAAGACCGACACGCTTGTATTTATCAACGTACACCCGGGAGTCTTGAACGATGTCCGGCATAAAAGCGGTGAAACGCTCAGTCTCCTGCAGGAGCTGAATCTCTCCCCGGAGCGGGTTGTATTTGAATTAACCGAGCGGCAGGCAGTCCAGGATTATGTAGGATTCGAGAAAGTGCTGTCACATTACCGTGAGCAGGGCTTCCGAATTGCTGTGGACGATGCCGGCTCCGGTTATAACAGCCTCAAGACACTGGTCTATCTGAAGCCGGAGTTCATCAAGCTGGACAAATCCCTGATCCGTGGCATCCACGGCAACCGGGAGCAGCAGGAGCTATTGGAGCTAATCAGTGAATATGCCTATCGATCCGCTACCCGGGTCATTGCTGAAGGTATCGAAACGGAAGAAGAACTGCTGTATTTGCAAATGGCCGGCATTGAATTCGGACAAGGCTATGCGCTTGGCAGGCCCGGACACCGGCCGGTGCGGGGTGCTTTTCCAGCGGATTCCCCACAAGTTCCAGTTAGAGGAGGCTATAAGCATGTTTCTTCAGATCGGTGAAATTGCTGAACAAATTCCAGAGATCTCCCCTCACCAGAAATGCGCGTATGTAGACCATATCTTTAAGAGCAATCCTCAGCTCCAGGGTGTGGCAGTGACGGAGGGCGGGCAAGCGGTCGCATTGATCATGAGGATTCGCTTTTACCAGCAGATCGGTACACTCTATGGCTTCACCCTGTATATGGGCCGCTCCGTCGGACTGATCATGGACGGTTCACCGCTGGTTGTAGATTACAAAACACCGATTACCGAGGTCAGCCGGCTGGCGATGGACAGAAGTGAAGAGCATCTCTATGATTACGTGCTGGTCACCCATGAAGGGGCACTATTTGGAGCGGTAAGCGTAAGGGATTTGCTGCTTAATTTTGCCGAGATCCAGGCGGTGGCCGCGAGCTTTTTGAACCCACTGACCGGTCTGCCGGGGAATCTGAGCATAAATGAGTGGATGGTGAAATCGCTGCTGCAGGAGCAGTTCAGTGTTCTGTACATAGATCTGGATCATTTCAAGGCGTATAACGATACTTACGGGTTTAAGGAAGGCGACCGGATGATACAGGCCACCGCGGAGATTCTCAAGCATTGCACCTTGCGGCTGGAAGGGTTTTTGGGTCATATCGGCGGGGATGACTTTATTATTTTCATTGATGATTATCATTACGAGGAATATTGCCGGACCATTATGGAGGAATTTGATAAGGTGATGCAAGGGTTTTATCATCCAGGTCATTTAGCACAGCATTACGTGCTGACCGAGGGCCGATCAGGCGTGGTGGAAGAAATTCCGCTGGTTTCGATCTCAATAGCCGTTGTTACTAACCGTTACCGTCCATTCGATTCCATCGAAGACCTCTCCGGGGAGGCGGCAAGACTCAAGAAAAAATGCAAAATGATCAAAGGCAGCAGCTATGTCGATGACAGGGATCGCTCTGTAAGTAAAACCTGCTGAACCTTGGGCACTATAGACTGTAAGGGTGATATGCTTGAACAACAAACGTCAATGCGGTAATATTGACAACAATAAGAGCATGCCAAGACCCTTTCAGTGGAGTGTGATGATTATGCATGTCAAGGGGATGGAAACGTGGGGGGTGTACGAGCCCTTTCACATCATGCTGAATGAATACAGTGTGGCCGATATTGTTATAACACCGCATGCGAAAAGCCGTTATACAGACCGGATCAGTAAGGAAGACGGCAAGGACGTGGATATTGGCGCGTGGATATGGCAATGCGTGAAGCAGAACCGGGTAAGGCCGTATTCACAGAAAGAATATCACGCTTATTTGATCGACAATGACACATCAATGGTGGTTCAGTTCAAGGAACTGGAAGGGGCCACCACGATCTCCGGAGATCCGCTGTATGTGATGATTGTGGTTACGTTTCTCGGCAATATTTCATCGACTCCCCAGCTGCGGGATCTGAGAGCCTACTTTTCATGGCTGCGCCATTCCCGCCGCATAAAACTGGTGAAGAAGCGCCGCAGACGCAGATAACGAGCGCACAGTTACAGAGAAGGCATGCGGCGGAAGGCTGCATGTTTTTTTTGAAAATATAAGAATTTATATGTTTCACGCTATAAATCATCCTTATATTTCTCGCTGAAACGGATTCCGTCCCTTAAAAGGGCGGCGAAGCCGTTTCCACTTGAGTTTTTTATAATAGAAGGAGTCCTGAGCATGAATTTTCATCAGCTGCATATTTTTTATACCGTTTCCGAGAGAGGAAGTTTCTCTGCCGCGGCACAGACGCTTCACATGACACAGCCCGCAGTGACTATGCAGGTTCAGGCGCTGGAGGATTACTTCGGAGCCAAGCTCTTCGACCGTTCCAGTAAAAAAATAATCCTCTCGGAGGCCGGCCGCACGCTGCTGCCGTTCGCGCTGCGCAGCATTCAGCTGATGCGGGAGACGGACCAGGCGATGTCGGCGTTTACCCATATGCTGGAGGGACGTCTGCTGCTGGGAGCAAGCCTGACCATTGGAGAGTACGTGCTGCCGCGCCTTTTGGGTCCGTTTGGCAAAGCCTACCCTCACATTTCCATTATGATGAAGGTAATGAATACCTCTCAGCTGCTGGAGGAGATTCACAAGCATCAGCTGAATTTCGGCCTGATCGAGGCGCCGGTCTCCCATCCGGATATGGTCATTGAACCGGTTATGGGGGATGAGCTGAAGCTGATCGTACCCCGGGTGCACCCGCTGGCGGAGAAAGATGAAGTTACGCTTGCGGAAGCGCTGCAGCATCCGTTTGTGCTACGTGAACAGGGCTCAGGGACCCGCCGGGTTATGGAAGAACAATTGCTGGCCAAGGGACTGGATCCGGGGGCGATGCGAGTGGTGATGGAGCTGGGAAGTACAGGAGCCGTGAAATCGGCGGTGGAAGCAGGGCTCGGACTCACCATTATTTCTACCTCCTCGGTTAAACATGAAGTGGCGCTGGGATTACTGAAGATTGTCAACATTACGGATGCTTCGTTTAAAAGACAGTTTTATGCGATCCATCTCAAATCGACGCTGCTGCCTATTTCGGCGGTGACGTTTCTGACGTTTTTGCGTGACCATGCAGGAGATCAGTAAACAGTATAATCAATTTGTATATACGCTCATCCGCATATTTGGGGTATTATGGGAATCAATATGCTGAAATTATCGAGCGGAGGATACGTATGGCCATTGTACTGCAGGGAGAAAAAGTTACGCTGAGGGATCTGACGGAAGAGGACATCCGCACCATTTATTATTATGAATATGAAGCCGAGGACAGGGAGCATCTGCTCTGGAATGGTCCTTACGGGATGCAGGAATGGGAAAGCTACGAAACGTTCGCGTCAAAATTTACCGAGACCTTGGCTCTGGTATATACCGACGAGCCCCGCAGCCGTCTGGTGATTGATATTGACGGCGAACTCAAAGGAACGGTAGGCAGATATTGGGTGTCGAAGGAGACGAACTGGTTTGAAATCGGAATTGTTCTGTTTGATTCGCGTTTTTGGTCAGGCGGATATGGGACCGAGGCATTCCGGATGTGGATGGAATATCTTTTTGAGGCCATGGATACGGTCCGGCTTGGAATAGGCACATGGTCGGGCAATGTCCGGATGATGGGGTTGGCCGCGAAATGCGGCATGATCGAAGAGGCGCGGGTACGCAAGGCGCGGATTGTGCGAGGTGAGTACTACGATGCCATTAAGATGGGGATTCTTCGTGAGGAATGGGAATCAGCAAGGAGCCAATAGACTTGAAGGGCAGGTAGGATAATGGGGCAGGAGCATAGGAACAACCAATTAAAAGAACAGACGGGCAGCGGGTTCTCAGGCAGAGCCGATCTGCATACCCATACATTATCTTCGGACGGAATGCAGCCTCCGGCTGAGAATGTAAGATTGGCCTATGAAAAAGGGCTGGCGGCAGTAGCAATTACAGATCACGATACGGTGGCCGGAGTCGCTGAAGCTCTTGAGGCCGGGCGGAAATGCGGCATTACCGTTGTTCCCGGAGTCGAAATCAGTACGCGAGCCGGCGGGAAAGAGATTCATGTGCTGGGCTATTTCATGGATACAGAGCAGGAACTGTTTCTGTCCAGGCTTGCAGAGCAAAGAGATACCCGCGCGCAGCGGAATGAGGCGATCATTGCGAAGCTGCAGGGACTGGGCATCGACATTACGCTAGATCAAGTTACCGCAGGCATAGGACGGGAGCTGAAGCCCGACGAGAGCGTGGGCCGTCCGCATATTGCCGACGCATTGGTGCGTCTCGGGGCGGCTTCGGATATGCGTGATGCGTTCGACAAGTATCTGGCTGAAGGCGCAGCGGCTTATGTGTCACCGCCGCGCATCACACCGGAGCTGGCATGCGACTGGATTGCCGAAGCAGGCGGAGCAGCGGTACTTGCCCATCCAGGAATCTACGGGGATGATGAGCTGGTCCGTGGTATTATTGAACGCAGTGCGCTGCGCGGCATTGAGGTTTACCATTCAGATCACGGCCCTGCCGATGAAGAACGTTACCTCGCGCTCGCTGAAGAATACGGACTCCTGGTCACTGGCGGTTCGGATTTCCACGGTGCGCGCCAAGGGGTTGTGTTTCATGGAGAGATTGGCAGCGTTTCGGTGCCGGTCGCGGTGCTGGAGCGGCTGAAGGGTGAGTCATCCGGATTTTAGGTAAAGTGAAGCTGAATTGCGCATGGGAAGTGGTCCGTGGTCTGGAATATGCCGACTGAGCAAAGCAACGGCAAAAATGCCGTTCTTAGCGACTCCCTTCGTGCCATTCCCGCTTTCGTGATATATAAAGAACCACCAGCCAAGGACATCTGTCTTTTGGCTGGTGGTTCTTTATGTTTAAGAATGCAGTCCAGAGTTACAGCAGCAATGCGTAGTATGCCTTAATTCTTGAGCGTATTCGGCAGACTCTTGATCCGTTCCTCATCAGGAGTGACGAATAGGGTCTTTTGATGATCGTAGATCACGAAGCCGGGCTTAGCCCCGCTGGGCTTGCGGACATGACGGATGAGTGTACAATCCACAGGGACACTGCTTGATTGTTTGGCTTGGCTGAAATAAGCAGCCAGTTGTGCGGCTTCCTCAAGCGTAGCATCTCCAAACGACTCGCTGCGGATCACCACATGAGAGCCGGGAATGTCCTTGGTGTGCAGCCAGGTATCATTGGCCGAAGCCAGACGGTTGGTGACATATTCGTTTTGAAGATTGTTTTTACCGACATAGATTTCCACGCCTTCCGAAGAAGTGAACACCTGCAGGGTAGGGCGGGTGGCTTTTTTCTTCTTTTTACCCTTTTTGCTGCGGTCACGCAGGTAGCCCTGACCCACTAGCTCATCGCGGATTTCCTCGATGTCATTCAATGAAGCATGGGCCAGTTGCTGCAGTAGTGTTTCCATGTAAGCAATTTCCTCATGGGTTTTGAGCAGCTGTTCGTTGATCACCAGCAGGCTGTTCTTGTATTTGTTGTATTTCTTGAAATACCGCTGTGCATTGTCTGAAGGAGTGAGCAGCGGATCTAGCGGGATGGTGATTTCCGCCTGGTCCTCATCGTAATAATTCACAAGTGTAGCTTGCTTGTCGCCTTTGGAGACAGCATGTAATGAAGCGAACAGCAGCTCACCCCAGATCCGGAATTGATCGGCGTCCTGGGCTTCATCCAGGTCTTTTTGCAGATTGGCTAGCTTCTTGACGTTTTTGCTCCGTTCATTGCTCAGGAAACGGATCAGGTCACTAACCCGCTGCTTCACTGTATCTCGCTCGGCTTTATCTCCGTAATAATCCTCCAGGCAAGCGCTGATGGAGCTGTAATGCTTCACATGCTCATCCTCAAGTGTAAGTGCGATGGCCGAGAAGACGGGTTTGCCTTTGGCGTTTGCTCCTGACATCGGGGAAAAGCTGTCTACCCGTACCGGCGCAAGCACTTTGTCAAAAGATCTCCATAATGACGTCATCTCTTCCGTCCAATGTTCATCCGACTCGGGTGAAACGACAGATGTACTACCTGCGGAGTCGGCTGCTGAAGCAGGTCCGGTTACACCGCTCTGCCGCACAATCTCTCCGGCAATTAGCGGACTGATGCCGCTGAAGGCATGCACGATCCATTGGATAGGGTCGGCTGAAGGCGCTGGACCGCCGGAGCCGTCCGCCTTGGGCTCCTCCAGCGACTTCAAGAGGTCAGCGAGCTCACCCTCAATCATCTCTTCTGGCTCCTGCTCTTCACCGGAGCCAGCTGTCAGCGCATCCTGCTCAGCAGCTGCTGCGAGACTTATAAATGCCTCTTGGCCGATTACCAAAGGATTCAGCTTATGCTGCTGCGGCGGCTCAATATAGGCGATACCGGGCATAACATTCCGGTAGCTGCTGATTGTCGGAGTAACGTGATGAATACCGTCGATAATGGTGCCTGTTGCAAGATCGGTAAGAATGATATTGCTGTGCCGGCCCATCAGCTCGATGATGATTTTTTTGGCCGATACATCTCCGAGCTCATCCCGGGTCCTTACCTGGATATGAATGATGCGCTCCAACCCAACTTGACTGATGCTCTCGATGGTTCCGCCTTCACAGTGTTTGCGCATCAGCATGCAGAACATCGGCGCTTCCGCCGGATTAATGCTGTTTCTGTCGGTCAGATGAACCCGCGGATAAGTAGGATTGGCAGAGAGCAGCAGCTTACCGCCACCCCCGGAGCCACGGAGGATGAAGATTAGATCGTGTGTACTGGGTTGATATATTTTGCCGATACGTGCACCGATAAAGGATTGAAGCTCGTGCACGATCGCTCTGGTTACTATGCCGTCTAATGCCATGATCATGTTCTCCTGTCGCCTGATAATAAAGTACTCTCTCTATGATGCCATACTTTGACACATTTGCGCAAAAGGAGAAGCCATGGGAGAAGTGATATTTTGGGACGACTATGAATACACTTGGACATGAACAGGTGGAAAAGCTGTGCGCCGCCGGAAGTCAAGAAACGACCGGGAGGGGAAAGTAGGACTATGGAACAAAAAAGTTGGCACCGGCTCGGTGCAGAGGAACTGCAGAAGATGTTCGGCGTTCATCCGGGATCGGGCCTAAGCGGAGAGGATGCCGCGCAGAGGCTGATGGAGAACGGACACAATGAGCTGTCGGAAGGGAAGGCAATATCTCCGCTTACCCTGATGCTTAACCAGTTCAAGGATTTCATGGTGCTGGTGCTGATGGGAGCGACGCTGGTGTCCGGTCTGCTGGGTGAATACCTGGACGCCATAACGATTGTCGCTATTATTATGCTGAACGGGGTTCTGGGTTTTGTCCAGGAATTCCGCGCCGAACGTTCGCTGCGTGCGCTCAAGCAGCTCTCGGCACCTTCTGCAAAGGTGCTGCGCGATGGAAAGGTTGAGCACATTCCCGCCAAAATGCTGGTGCCTGGCGATATTGTGCTACTGGAGAGCGGTGACCGGATTCCTGCCGATGTCCGCTGGCTGCAGTGCAGCGCTTTGTACGCAGAGGAGTCCGCGCTAACCGGTGAATCACTGCCCGTCTCCAAGCATTCGGAAGCTATTCATGCCGAGGAAATTCCGCTTGGTGATCAGAAAAATATCGGATTTATGGGCACAATGGTCACGCGGGGAACTGGCCGGGCCATCGTTGTACGCACCGGCATGGATACCGAGATGGGCAAAATTGCCGATCTGATCCTGAATACCGAATCTCAGGAAACACCACTCCAGCATCGGCTGGAGCAGCTGGGGAAGATTCTGATCTATGTTTCACTCGGCCTGACTATTGTGGTTGTAGCTGCGGGTATTCTGCATGGGCAGCCTGTAGCTGCTATGTTCCTTGCCGGTGTAAGCCTTGCTGTAGCGGCGATTCCGGAAGGGTTGCCGGCCATTGTCACCATTGCGCTTGCACTCGGCGTTCAGCGGATGATCAAACGCAAGGCCATTGTCCGCAAGCTCCCATCGGTCGAAACACTCGGGTGTGCCTCGGTGATCTGTTCCGATAAGACGGGAACGTTAACCCAGAACAAAATGACGGTCACGAGGTTATGGAGTGCTGGGCGGAATTTAGAGGTAACGGGTGAAGGCTATGCCCCAATCGGACATGTACTGCAAAAGGGCAAGCCCATTGACCTTAAAAATGATCAAAACCTGCGGCGCATGCTCCAGATCGGCGCACTGTGCAGCAATGCAGAGATTATTGAAACCTTTCCCGGGGAAACCCGGAGCAAACGCAAAGGCAAAGAGAAAGAGAAAAGCAGTGAAACCGGCAAGAATGCGGCCAATCCGTCTGTATGGGAGCTGAAAGGTGACCCAACGGAAGGGGCACTGGTTACTTTATCCGCAAAAATGGGGCTGACTGCGCAGTCGCTTGCTGTGACCTATACAAGGGAAACGGAGTTTCCGTTCGACTCCGAACGCAAGCTGATGTCCGTGGTTGTCAATCATCCGGGCGGTAAAATGATCTGTACCAAAGGTGCGCCGGATGTTCTGCTGAACTGCTGCTCCTATATGCTGTGGGAAGGTGCGGTCGTACCTTGCACACCTACCTTGCGCCAGAAGGTGATGGAGGCCAATGAAGAAATGGCATCGGGTGCGCTGCGTGTTCTGGGAATGGCTTACAGGGAAATGCGTTCCGGTGAAGTTGCAGGCAGTGAAAAAGAAGCCGAATGCCAATTGGTCTTCGCCGGACTGGCCGGGATGATCGATCCGCCGCGCCGTGAGGTGCGCGATGCCATCAGCATCACCCGCAGAGCAGGAATCAAGACAGTGATGATTACCGGAGACCATGGAACCACAGCAGAAGCGATTGCCCATCAGCTGGGTATTTTGCAGCGTGGCGGAACTGTATTAACCGGCAGCCAGCTCACCCGGATGGATGACGATGCCCTCGATAAGGTATCGGATAATGTATACGTGTATGCAAGGGTTTCTCCAGAGCATAAGCTGCGCATCGTCAAGTCCCTGCAGCGCCATGGGCATGTCGTGGCGATGACCGGGGACGGGGTCAATGACGCCCCGGCGATCAAAGCGGCGGATATCGGGATCTCCATGGGGATCACGGGGACAGACGTAACCAAAGAAGCTTCTTCGCTCATTCTGGGCGACGACAACTTCTCTACTATAGTAGCGGCCATTGAGGAAGGACGGAACATTTACGAGAATATACGCAAATTTATCCGTTATCTGCTCGCTTCGAACGTAGGGGAGATTCTGACGATGTTCTTTGCCATGATGCTGGGGCTCCCTCTGCCTCTGGTTCCCATCCAGATTCTCTGGGTCAATCTGGTAACCGACGGCCTGCCCGCGATGGCACTTGGGGTGGATCAGGCTGAGAAAGATTTGATGGAGCACAAGCCGCGCGGATCGAAAGAGAACATCTTTGCCCGCCGCCTTGGCTGGAAAATCATCAGCCGCGGGCTCCTGATCGGCCTCTGCACCTTAGCCGCTTTCTGGCTGACGCTGCGAATTGACCCCGGCAGTCCGCAGCAGCTGATCCGGGCGCAATCGGTTGCTTTTGCCACCCTGGTTATGGCCCAGCTGATTCACGTCTTTGACTGCCGCAGCTCCCGCTCAGTGTTCCACCGCAATCCGTTTCAGAACAAATATCTGGTGCTGGCTGTGCTCTCATCAGTTCTGCTGATGCTGGTAGTTATGTATCTGCCTGTGCTCCAGCCAGTGTTCAAGACCGTGCCGCTTACCTTCCGTGAATGGTGTCTGGTGCTGGTTACCGCAGGCATTCCTACCTTCCTGATGGGAGCTGGCAGCGTGTGGGGCGGCAAGAAGAACCACAGCCGCAGCGGAGGACGGACAATGATAAAAAGTACAAAAATTTCGGCATAAAATCAATAGCTTAAACCCACTCCTTAAGGTATGCTTGGTTCACTGTTACTAACCTTTAGGAGTGGAATCTCAATGGAATTTACCAAAATGCATGGCCTTGGCAATGACTTTATTATCGTTTTCGGCGAGCAGGAGCTTCCTGCTAATGCCTCTGAGCTTGCAGTTACCCTGTGTAACCGGTTCTTCGGAATAGGTGCGGACGGGCTAGTCTATATACTGCCGTCAGAACGCGGTGATTATATGATGCGCATTATGAATTCGGACGGTTCGGAAGCAGAGCAATGCGGGAACGCGATCCGTTGTGTGTCCAAATATGTCTATGAGCATGGACTGGTCAGCTCTGAGCAGATTGTTATCGAAACCATCGGTGCCGGTGAGCAGAAGGTATCCCTGAAGGTGAAGGACGGCGTGGTGGAGACGGTTACAGTTGATATGGGCGAGCCTGTGTTGTCAGGAGCGCAGATACCTGTGGCTATCGATGCCGAGCCTGTGCTGGACCAGCCGATTGAAGCGGATGGCAAAGAGTTCAAATTCACCGCTGTATCTATGGGCAATCCGCATTGTGTAATCTATGTGGATGATGCTGTAGGCTTTGACCTGACCACTTGGGGGCCAAAGCTGGAGGTACACCCACTGTTTCCAAGAAAGGTCAACGTTGAATTCGCCACCGTACTGGACCGCGGACATGTCGATATGCGTGTCTGGGAACGCGGAGCAGGACCTACCTTGGCCTGCGGAACCGGTGCTTGCGCCACGTTGGTCTCCTCAGTGCTGAATGGTCTAACCGACCGAACCGCGACAATCAGCCTGAAGGGCGGCGATCTCTATATTGAATGGAACGAAGAAGACAACCATGTTTACATGACTGGCCCGGCCCAGGTGGTATACACGGGTTCGGTGGACATTTAATCGGTCATCCTACAATCAGGATTTAACAATAAAAGAGCTATTTTCAAGCGGAATCTTTCACTTGAAGATAGCTCTTTTTCGTATTTGCGCATGATTGTGAATGAATGCACAACCAATACAAATGCTTTTTTGCTGAAAAAAGTCGAAAAAATACACAAGAAATTAGAGGGATCATCCGATATAAATTATAAGTTTTTACAGTTTTAGAAAATTGTTTTTTAGAGTTTGATTAGCATTAGAAAGGTGGACATTCATGAAACACAAATCAACCAGGATTTCGGCCATTTTTTTGACCTCTGTGATGTTGATATCACTTGTGGGGTGTACAGGGAAAGGTAACGAAGAAGTTAAGAAGTCGGATGAACAAATCACATTGAATTTTATGTGGTGGGGTAAGCCGAGCCGTAAGGAGATCACGTTAAAGGTTATTGATTTGTTTGAGAAAGAGAATCCCAATATTAAAATTAATACCGAGGATTACTCTTCAACTGCTGAGGTAGCCCAGAAGCTGGCGATGGAAACCGCTGAGCAAAAAACACCGGATATCATGCAGACAGACTATAATTTTGCTTTTAACTATGTCACCCATCACTTGATTGAGCCACTCGAACCGTATATGAAGTCCAACGTCCTTGATCTGTCCGATGTGGATAAATCCTATCTGGCCTCAGGACAGTATGAAGGGAAACAGTATGGTATTCCCATGGGATCGAATGCTCTGGGAATCGCATATGACCCTGAAATGTTTAAACAGTATGGTATAGAGCCACTTCAGGATTCGTATTCCATTCAGGATATGCAACAAACGATGCAGCAATTTAAAGACAAGGTTCAAACCCCGGGTTTTTATCCTTTGTATGCGATGTTTGATTTATCCTATTGGTTCAGAATGAAGGGTGAATCTTTTTACAATAAGGAAAAAACAGGTCTTGGTTTCAAAGATGCTACCCTGGTTGAATATCTGACACTGACGAAAACATGGCTGGATCAGGGGCTTCTGAACCCCGGTACAGATTCATCCAAGGATGAGAAAAACCCGCTGGCAACAGGGAAAACTGCATTTTTACAACTGGTAAGCAACCAAATGGTTTCAAATGGTGACGAAGCGGGCAGAACGCTGAAAATCATGAACCTTCCTACGGTTGAGGGGGCTGCTGCAGAAGGGAACTTTGTGAAGCCTTCTATGTTCATCATGGTATCTTCTTATTCTAAACATAAGGAAGCAGCGGTTAAATTCGTTGATTTTGTCACTAATAACAAGGAAGCGAATAACATTCTTAAGGGTGACCGCGGAGTTCCGATTGCAACTAAAATCGCAGAACAATTATCCAGTCAATCCACCGAACAGGGGAAAGAACAATACTCATACATGAGTTATATTGCCAAACACTCCACCCCAATTGATCCGCCAGCACCGCTGTCTGATGCGGTCGTTCAAAACGCTCTGAAAATCATACTGAAAAACCTGTATGCCGGCAGTATTACACCAGAGCAGGCTGCAAGCACGTTCAGAGCACAGGCTGAAGAGATTTTGGGACCGAAAGAGGAGGGAAGCAAGTGAACAGGATGCAGAGTATCTTTCAAGCGAAAAGTATAAAACAGCGTCTTTACATAGGGTTTGGTATCGTTTTGATTTTGCTGGTGTTTATCGGAGTTACCGGGTACATGTATCTCTCGCAAATTAACGGAACCTATACCAGCCTCCTCAAAAAACAAGTGGCTACAATAGGCTTAATAAAAGATTTGAACACTACCATCGAATCTGAACATGCGGATGTATCCGATTTTATCATTTCTGCAGATCCGAAAAAAATGGATGCCTATGCAGCTGCACGCCTCAAATTCACGGAACATCATGCGAAGCTGGAATCACTGATCACAGATCCCGGTAAACAGCAGATTTTGGCCGGATTAGATTTGCTGCAACTGCAATTCATCGTAATATCCGATCAGATGATTGACGCTAAAAATAAAGGTGAATCAGAGAGCATAGTATCTATTGCAGTAAATCAGAGCGTCGTGTTGGATAAATTTGTTGAAGTAGCCCGTAACCTGGTTACTACGGAACAGACGGAAGCTGATCATAAAATTGCCATGGCGCAGCAACGTGCAAAAGATGTGGAATCCACGATAATTGGAGTCATCATCATATCTCTAATTGCGGCAGCGGCATCATCTCTGCTGATCAGCAGTCAGATAACGAAGCCCATTAAGCTGCTGCAGACAGCTGCTGTGCGGATTGCAAACGGAGATTTGACAGTTAACGAGATTCGAATCAAGAACAAGGATGAGCTTGGCGATTTGGCGGTTTCCTTTAATCACATGTCGGGCAATCTGCGGCATCTGATTCAGGAAATCGGGTCTCATGCAGAGCAGGTTGCAGCATCCGCCGAAGAACTGACAGCCGGTGCTGAACAAACAAGCCAGGCCACTGAACATATTGCTCATATTACTGAGGATCTGGCCCAAGGTACGGAAAAACAAGTTGAGAGTATTGCCGGAAGCATGAAAATGGTAAACCGGATGAATGAGCAGGCAGTTTTTATTGAAGAAAGTGCCTCCAGTGTGAACCAGTCCGCCATTAATGCTTCGCAAATTGTGGTACAGGGATCTGACGCGGTTAAGTCAGCGATACAGCAAATGGCTTCGATCCAGAATAACTCTACTGAGGTTGCCGTATCCGTTAAATCACTAGGTGAAAAATCAAAGGAAATCGGTACGATTATTAACTTTATTAATGAGATTGCAGGACAGACGAATCTGTTATCTTTGAATGCCTCCATCGAAGCGGCGCGTGCAGGAGAAGCCGGCAGAGGATTTGCGGTTGTAGCTTCTGAGGTGAAAAAGCTTGCTGACCAGACTGCTATGTCTGGAAAGCAGATCTCTGAGGTCATCAAGAGCATCCAGCTGGAGAGCGAAATCAGTGTATCCAGGGTATTGAAAGGCGAAGAAGAGGTACTTGAGGGAATACGTTCCGTCACTGAAGCAGGAGAAGCTTTTGAACAGATAGAAGTGGCTATGCATGGTGTGACCGCTGAGATCAGTGAAGTTTCCGAGGCTTCCAAAGAAATGTCCAGTGATACCAAAAATCTGGTAACAGCTTTTGAAGGGATATCTGTAATTGTCAGTGAAACATCCGGTGGGACACAGAGTGTTTCAGCTTCTGCGCAGGAAACGCTGGCGACGGTAGAAGAAGTCAATAGTGCTTCAATGGCTCTGGCAAAAATGTCTGAAGAATTATTAGAACTGGCTGGAAAATTCAAAATAAGCTAATCCTCATTACTTTTACAGCAAATCTCCGATTCGGGGATTTGCTTTTTTTAGGGTCTGGTAATATGAATGGCTTTTGCCTGCTGAAAGCTTATCATCCATCCCGATTTATGTTACATTAGTATGAAACTATGGACTGATTAAGGGAGGTTCTTACGGTGAAGCCGGATTTGCGCTCTGCATGGAAGAATAACGTGTTGGTCGGAGACGGAGCGATGGGAACCTTTTTATATCAAAAAGGCTTCCCGGTCGGCATCTCCTATGAAGAATTGAATCTGACCTCTCCGGAGGTTATTGAAGATGTACACCGGAGCTATATTGAAGCGGGAGCGGTGCTGCTGGAGAGTAATACTTACTCTGCCAATTATGACAAGCTGTCCAAATTTGGCCTGGAGGCCAAGGTGGATGAAATCAACCGCGCAGGTGTACGGATTGCACGGCATGCTGCCGGGGATACCGGTTATGTCGTAGGTGCGGTTGGTTCAATCCGTGCCGGTAAACGGGCAAACCTGTCCAGCACCGAGCTGAAACGGTTTTATGCCCAGCAGTTTTCGGCGCTTTTGGAAGAGCAGCCTGACGGGATTATGCTGGAAACGTTCTATGATGTGGAGGAGCTGCATCTGGCATTAAGAGCGGTCCGCAAGCTCAGCGAGCTTCCGGTGATCTGCCAGCTGGCTGTAGATGAGACCGCACGCACCCTGGACGGATTAACGCTGACGGAGGCTTTTCATATTCTGGAGCAGGACGGTGCGGATATTATCGGCTTTAACTGCCGAACCGGACCTAATGGCATTAAGCGTGCACTGAAATCACTGCAGGGCAGCTTAAGGCTCCCCGCTTCGGTATATCCTAATGCGGGTATCGCCGATTATGTGGACGGGCAGTACCGGTATGGTGCCTCGCCGGATTATTTCGGCCAGATGGCCCCGGTTTTTGCGGATATGGGTGCCCGTATTATTGGGGGCTGCTGCGGCACAACGCCACAGCATATCGCTGAGATCTCTGCCGCTCTTCGCGAGTATTCGCCGCAGCCTCTGCCGGAGCCGACAGCCCAGAACAAGCTGGAGCGCCTGACGGTACAGGAGCATCTGGGAGACAACGAAGAACGTGATGGTCATGAACCGACACTGGTCGATCTGGTCAAGGAACGCCACACGGTGATCGTTGAGCTTGATCCGCCGCGTGATCTGGATATTGCAAAGTTCATGCGTGGCGCGGAAGCGCTGCGAAGAGCAGGTGCAGATGCTCTGACGCTTGCGGATAACTCGCTTGCTGTGACACGGATGAGCAACATGGCGCTGGGGCATCTGGTTCAGGCCCGTACGGGCCTGCGTCCTCTGGTTCATATTGCCTGCCGTGACCGCAATCTGATCGGAACCCAATCCCATCTCATGGGCTTCGATGCCTTGGGCATTGACCATGTGCTGGCAGTTACGGGTGATCCGGCCAGATTCGGCGATTTGCCGGGTTCAAGCTCCATCTACGATCTGACCTCATTTGAAATTATACGGATGATCAAGCAGTTGAATGACGGCATCGCCTTTTCCGGCAAGCCGCTGAAGCAGAACGCGAATTTTGTTATCGGAGCCGCATTCAACCCGAATGTTAAGCATTTGGACAAGGCGGTTGAACGTCTGGAGAAAAAGATTGCCTCCGGCGCCGACTATATCATGACCCAGCCAGTCTACGATCCTGAGCTGATCGAACGCATTGCAAAGGCTACGGCGCACCTGGAGATCCCTATTTTTATTGGTATCATGCCGCTGGCCAGCGGACGTAACGCGGAATATCTTCATAATGAAGTTCCCGGCATTCAGCTGTCCCCAGAAGTACGAAGCCGGATGCAGGGTCTGGAAGGCGAAGAAGGACGTGCAGAGGGTGTGCGGATTGCCAAAGAGCTGCTGGATGCGGCTACTAGGCATTTTAATGGCATCTATTTAATGACGCCGTTCATGTTCTATGATATGAGTGTGCAGCTCCTGGAGTATGTGTGGGAGAAACAAGGACGTAAATTGTCCCCCTTGTTTCGCTAGTAAGAATCAATTACAATAGTGTAATGGATGTGATTCCGTTGTCATTTAGCATGACCGGATACGGTCAATCATCCCTGCAATTCGGCGGTTACAAGATTACGTTCGAAGTTAAATCGGTGAATAACCGTTACTGCGAAGTTGTACTGCGGATGCCCCGGGATTGGACGATTTATGAGGATATGCTGCGAAGACAAGTTCAAGCTCATATCAAACGGGGACGAGTAGATGTCATCATTAACAGGGAGCATACCGAAGAAGCCGAGTTGGCACAAGTGCTGAACCGTTCGGCGGTGCGTTCCTATTTGAAGTCAGCTGAGCAGCTGCAAGAAGAATTTGGGATTCAAGGTGAGCTGCTGCTGCGAGACATCCTTTCGATGCCAGGTGTAATGGAGTTCAAGGAAGATACCCATGTATCCGTCCTGGACCAGGACTTCAAGGATATTCTTGAGCAGGGTCTGAACCAGAGTCTGGAAGCTTTGTTAGAGATGCGAGCCCGTGAAGGCGGATTTCTAGCCGCTGATCTGGGGCGCAGGCTGAATCATCTGAAGGAGCTGCATGCTGAAATGGCAGCACTTGCTCCAGTGGTGGTGAACGAGTACCGTGAGAAGCTGCGCCAGCGGCTCAGCATGCTGAGTGACGGGACGTTCCCTTTTGAAGAGCATAAATTCGGAATGGAAATTGCTGTCTTTGCCGACCGCTGTAATATTGATGAGGAGCTTACCCGGCTGTACAGTCATTTTGAACAATGCAAGGCTTTGCTGAAGGGAAGCGAGCCGGCAGGACGCAAGCTGGATTTTCTCATTCAGGAGATGAACAGGGAGACGAATACAATCGGGTCCAAATGTAATCATCTGACTCTGGTGAATCTCACGCTGGATATGAAGGCTGAGCTGGAGAAGATACGTGAACAAGCAGCGAACCTGGAATGACAGTGATCTGAAGCAAGCAAAGATGTAATCTATGGGGGGAACAACCGGAACATGGCAATTAAATTAATCAACATCGGCTTTGGGAATATCGTATCGGCCAACCGAATTATTTCCATAGTCAGCCCGGAATCTGCACCAATCAAACGTATTATCCAAGAGGCCAGAGACCGGCACATGCTGATCGATGCCACTTACGGCCGACGGACGCGGGCCGTCATCATTACAGACAGCGATCATGTCATTCTCTCGGCTGTGCAGCCAGAGACTGTGGCACACCGTCTTTCCAGCAAAGATGACGATAACGACGAATAACAACAAATGGAGTGTACTATGTCAAAAGGATTGCTGATCATACTATCCGGCCCGTCCGGTGTTGGTAAAGGAACTGTATGTTCCGCACTGCGGCCGAAGATGCCTGAACTAGTCTATTCCGTTTCCGCCACAACGCGTTTGCCGCGTGAAGGCGAAGAAAACGGAGTCAATTATTTTTTCAAAACCAGAGAGCAGTTTTCGGCTATGATTGAAGCCGATCAACTGCTTGAATATGCGGAGTACGTAGGCAACTATTACGGTACTCCGCGTGATTTTGTGGAGCGAACACTCGACAGCGGAAGAGACATTATTCTGGAGATCGAAGTTCAGGGAGCCCTCAAAGTCAAAGACAAATTTCCCGAAGGTATCTTTGTGTTCCTTCTTCCACCGTCCATGGACGAATTGAAGGACCGCATCCGCGGACGCGGTACGGAGCACCCTGATGTCATTAACCACCGTATGTCCGTGGCAGAGGATGAGATCGGCCTGATCCAGCATTACGATTATGCAGTAGTGAATGATGAGATTGATCTGGCCTGCAAGCGAATAGAAAGCATCATCATCGCCGAACATTGTAAGGTGAGATGATAGGTACGTCAGAACTCAAGCTCATATCACAGTAAAAGATGAAGAGGTGTTTTACATGCTATATCCATCCATTGACGAAATGATGACCAAAGTCGACAGCAAGTATTCCTTGGTTGTTGCAGCAGCCCGCCGGGCAAGAGCACTACGCGAAGGCGGCAAGACCGATATCAAAGCTCCGAGATCACATAAGAACGTCGGTGTTGCTCTGGAAGAGATTTATGAAGACCGCATCATTGTGACCCGCGGAGAAGAGTAGTCCGAGCTATTCCTGCTAGGCCATTGTCAGAAACGGACGTAGCCATTTGTATGGGTTGCTGCCGTTTCTTCTTGGGTTAGAGGTCAATTATTTTAAATAGCCCAGACCGGGCTGTACCGACAACCGGAAGGTTGTTATTTTTTTCTCAAAAAGTGAGGATTTTCAGTTTTTCTTTCATATCTGATGGTTATGGACGCTAAGCAAGGGAACAGGGGGGAGATTCAGTTGAAGAGCTTACAGGGCAAAACGATTATATTGGGGATTACCGGTGGAATTGCTGCTTACAAAGGGGCTGCCTTGACCAGCAAGCTTACGCAAAAAGGAGCCACAGTGCATGTGATCATGACGGCCTCGGCCAAGCAGTTCATTACCGAGCTGACGTTGCAGTCTTTGTCCAAGCAGCGTGTTTACAGCGATACCTTTCAGGAGCGTGATCCGTCTTCGATTTCGCATATTGACCTGGCAGATTCCGCCGATCTTATTCTGATCGCACCGGCAACCGCCAATATCATCGCTAAAATGGCACATGGGCTGGCCGATGATATGCTGTCCACCACGCTGCTCGCAGCAACCGCTCCCGTTATGGTGGCACCGGCCATGAATGTACATATGTATCAGCATCCGGCGGTCCTCGATAACATCAATACGCTGTATAAGCGGGGAGTGAAATTTATCGAGCCTGGTGAGGGTCTGCTGGCCTGCGGTTATGTAGGGAAAGGTCGGCTGGAGGAGCCTGAAGCGATAGTGCAGGTGGTGGAGCAATTTTTTGCTCTACAACATGCTGCAGTGAACGGGCCTCTTACCGGGAAAAAAGTCATCATCACCGCTGGCGGTACGATTGAACGGATTGATCCGGTCCGTTATATTACCAATGATTCCTCCGGCAAAATGGGCTTTGCCCTAACCCGTGCTGCACGTGCAATGGGAGCCGAGGTAACGCTTATCGCAGCGCGCACTGATGAAGCACCTCCACAGGATCCGGAGATTCAAGTCGTGAGGGTGGAATCGGCTGCGGAGATGTATGATGCAGTGGTGAGCCGCTGGAAGGATTGCGATCTCTTGATCAAGGCTGCTGCAGTTTCGGATTACCGTCCTCGGCAGAGTGCCGACTCCAAAATCAAGAAGAGCGGAGAAACGTTGACTCTTGAACTGGTGAAGACGACGGATATCCTAGAGAGCCTCGGAAAAACGAAGGATAAGCAATTTTTGATCGGGTTTGCTGCGGAAACAGGCAATGCAGAATTGTATGCCAAGGACAAGCTGGTCCGTAAAAACCTGGATCTGATCGTTGCTAATGATGTCGCGGCTGAAGGTGCGGGTTTTGGGACAGATACCAACATCGTAGCCGTCTATGATGCTAATGGCCTTGTGTTTGATCTTCCACAGGTCTCCAAAGACGAAGTCGCCCGGCAGGTCCTGCAGTTGGCGGCAGCGCGCATTGCCGGAGCAGGATTATAATGGAGATAGCCAAGGTCATTGTCGATGTTCCTGTACGCAGCACTGACCGGCCTTTTGACTATTTGATACCGGACTCGCTTAAGCTGTGGATCGAAGTGGGAAGCCGGGTGGCAGTGCCCTTTGGACACCGAACGGTGCAAGGCTTTGTCGTCTCGCTGGAATCTGGTGAGATTGGTGCAGTATCGGGATTGAAGCCCATTCAGGAAGTGCTGGACTTGCTTCCCCCGCTTTCCCCGGAGTTAGTAGAGCTAGGGGACTGGATGAGCCAAAGATATGCCTGCAGACGTATTTCTGCGCTTCAGGCGATGCTTCCAACAGCTCTCAAAGGTAAAGCCGAACGGCTTATTACGCTTGGTGATGCTGCAGAAGACAGCGGCGGCAGCACGGATGAGCTGTTCCCTTTGTTCCTGGAACTGGATCAGGAGGAGAGCCGGATTACTGAATTTGTGGGACGACATGGAGAAGTCTCTATGAAGCTTCTGACAAAGACCTTTCCTCAGGCTGCAGAAACGGTGAAGTTTATGCTCCGCCGCGGTGTATTGGCTGAGAGTCAGTCGATTAAGGATAAGATGGGCAAGAAGAAGCTGAAGGCAGTCGATCTCGCCATTGGACTCTCCGCAGCCCGTGAATCACTGGCCGGATTTTCGGCGCGTTCAGCCCGCCAAAAAGAAGTATTGTCCTTTTTGATCGAGATGGAAGCCTTGCTGCCCATGCCGATGAAGGATGTATTGTCGGTTCTGCAGGTCACAGCCGGGACGGTAAAAGCGCTGGAGGATAAGGGGTTCATTGAGATCACTGAGATTGAAGTATACCGTGATCCTTACCAGGGGCGTGATTTCAAGCCCAGTGCTCCATTGCCGCTGACAGCCGAGCAGGAAGCGGTATATACGCGTATCGCATCAACCGTCGATGCGCAGCGGCATGAGGTGTTTCTGCTGCATGGGGTAACCGGGAGCGGCAAAACAGAAATTTACCTGCAGTGTATCCAGCGCTGTGTGGATCAGGGCCGTCAGGCTGTGGTGCTGGTTCCCGAGATTGCTCTGACCCCGCAAATGGTTGAGCGGTTCAAAGGCCGCTTCGGAAGCGGAGTGGCAGTGATGCACAGCCGGCTGTCTGTCGGTGAACGATACGATGAATGGCGTAAAATCCGCGAAGGCAAAGCAACGGTGGCGGTAGGCGCCCGTTCCGCAGTTTTTGCTCCGTTCGTGAATCTGGGTCTCATCATCATGGATGAAGAACATGAATCCTCCTATAAGCAGGAGGAAAATCCGAAATACCATGCCCGTGATGTTGCGGTCCGCAGAGCAGAACAGGGTGGAGCTGCAGTGATTCTCGGCTCCGCGACTCCTTCTCTGGAGAGCTATCATGCGGCCCGCTCCCAGAGCGATATTCATTTTTCGCCTGTTCTCCTTCACATGCCGAGCCGTGCACTCGGCAATGAATTGCCTAAGGTGCATGTGACTGACATGCGGGAGGAGCTTAAGGAAGGAAATCGTTCGATGTTCAGCCGCCGGCTCCATGCCGCTCTGGAGAGCAGGCTGGAACGCGGGGAACAGACGGTGCTTCTTCTGAACCGCAGGGGGTTTTCCACCTTTGTGATGTGCCGCAGCTGCGGGTATGTGGCTGGCTGTCCCGAGTGTGATATTTCCTTGACCTACCACAGCCGCAGCGATAACCTCCGCTGCCATTACTGCGGTCATGCTGAACCTGCGCCTAAGCTTTGTCCGGAATGCGGAAGCGAGCATATCCGCTTCTTTGGTACTGGGACCCAGCGGGTGGAAGAGGAGCTGGGGAAGTTGTTCCCGGGTATCCGTGTCATCCGTATGGATGTCGATACAACCACAGAGAAGGGTTCGCATGAGAAGCTGCTGAACCAGTTCAGGGATAAGAAAGCCGATGTGCTGCTGGGTACGCAAATGGTAGCTAAAGGGCTGGACTTTCCTGATGTTACACTGGTAGGTGTAATCACAGCAGATTCTGCATTGAATTTGCCGGACTTCCGGGCGGCTGAGAAGACCTTTCAGCTGCTGACGCAGGTCGCCGGGAGAGCGGGACGCCACCAGCTTCCCGGCGAAGTAGTAGTGCAGTCGTATACGCCGGAGCACTATTCCATAGTGCATGCCAGCGGACATGATTATCACTCCTTTGTGCGGGAAGAGCTGAAACACCGCCGGGAGCTGCATTATCCGCCGTATTGCCGTCTGATTCTTGTTACGCTCTCCCACGAACAGCTTCCCGTACTGCTGCGGATGGCAGAGAATTATGCGCTGAACCTGCAGGGAAAGGCTCGCCAGCTACGCTGGTTCGGCAGTCTGGATAAGCTGTCAACCGATGCGCTCGATTTACTTGGACCTGTCGCTTCTCCGCTGCCCCGGCTAAAAGGCAGATACAGATTTCAATGCATTATCAAGTGGCGCGGCCCCATTGATGCGATCGGACTGGCCCGACAGGTGGCAGAAGAACTTGAGGATTCGGTAAGAGATACAGGACTTCAAATCAGCCTGGATGTAGATCCGCAGATGTTGATGTAATCATCAGGCATGTTACAATAGGTACGCATTGCAGAGAATTCTTAAATGCGAATATAGAGCTGAAGCGAGCTTAGATTGATTAGAATTAGATATACTATAGAAATGTTCAAGGACGGTGTGTTTGTATGGCTATAAGGCTGATCGTGAAAGAACCGGATGAAGTGCTGCACAAGACGGCAAAGACAGTGACGAAAATAACCCCGAATGTTCAAAAACTGCTGGATGACATGGCGGATACCATGTATGACGCGGAGGGTGTTGGACTGGCTGCCCCGCAGGTTGGCATTTTGAAACGACTTATCGTAGTAGATGCCGATGAAGAACATGGATTGATCCAGCTGATCAACCCGGAAATTGTCAGCATGGAAGGAGAGCAATTCGGACCGGAAGGCTGCCTGAGCATACCGGGTTTAAATGGGGATGTGCGCCGTGCAGAGACCGTGACTGTTCGCGGACTTGACCGTGAAGGCAATGAGGTAACAATCACTGGGAGCGGCTTGCTGGCCCGGGCGTTTCAGCATGAGATTGATCATCTTAACGGGGTGCTGTTCACGGATATTGCCGAGAAGGTGTATGAGTATATAGCTGAACACAGCGAAACTGAGGAGTGAAGGATATGAAGATAGTGTTCATGGGAACTCCGGCTTTTGCGGTGCCTTCTCTGCAAATGCTGCTGGAGCAGGGCTATGAGGTTGTCGCAGTTGTCACCCAGCCGGATCGCCCGCAGGGACGTAAAAAGACACTGACGCCTTCTCCGGTGAAGGAAGCGGCTCTGGCTCTGGGGCTGCCGGTCCTGCAGCCTGAGCGGATGCGGCGTCCTGAGGCCGTGGCTGAACTGGCAACCTATGAGCCGGATCTGATTGTTACGGCAGCGTACGGACAGATTTTGCCTAAATCGGTGCTGGATCTTCCAAAGTTCGGTTGTGTGAACGTCCATGGTTCGCTGCTGCCGAAATACCGGGGCGGTGCTCCAATTCAGCGCTGTATCATTAATGGGGAAAAGGTAACCGGCGTTACTCTGATGTATATGGCAGAAGGCCTCGATACTGGTGATATGATCTCGCGCGTAGAGGTTCCCATTGAAGATACGGACACCTCGGGAACTTTGTTTGAAAAGCTTAGTCTCGCCGGATGTGAGCTTCTCATGAACGAAATGCCAAGGCTTATTGTTGGCCGCGTGCAGGCAACTCCTCAGGATGATAGTGAAGCCACCTACGCTCCAAATCTCAGCAGAGATGATGAACGGATTGACTGGAATGCGAATTCGTTTGATATCTATAACCGTATTCGCGGGTTGGTGCCGTTCTCTGGTGCTTTTACACTTTGGAACGGAGAAACATTCAAGATATGGGCTGCGCATAAACCTGACGGGAACAGTGTTAATAATCAAGCAGTACCAGGTACGGTGCTTGCGGTGAGTGACGACGGAGTTGAAGTGGCAACTGGTGATGGTAGTCTGCTGCTTACCTCAGTTCAACCGGCAGGTAAAAAAGCCATGACTGCAGCTGACTTTAGCCGCGGTGCTGTGATGAAGCCCGGGACGGTGCTGGGTTGAGCGCGGGGAATGGCGGCACGGACCGCAAAGGACCACAAGGGAAGCTTGACGGCGGTAACGGAGAGGCAAGACCAGCACGAAGCAGCAAAGGGAAAGGAAGCAACGGCAGGAATTCCCGGTCAGGTGCTCCGGGTACCCGGGCAGCCGATTCTGCCCGGGAAGTGGCGCTCGATATTCTTGTCCGTGTGGAGCAACAAGGAGCTTACAGTAATCTGCTGCTGAACAGCAGCTTGCAGAAGTCCACGCTTGGCCGTGAAGATACAGGACTGGCAACGGAGCTCGTATACGGCAGTATCTCACGGCTAATTACCTTAGACTATGTACTCAATGGCTTCGTAAGCAAAGGCATAGCCAAGCTCGAGCCTTGGGTCCGCAATTTGCTGCGTCTAAGCTTGTATCAGATCATGTATCTGGACCGTGTCCCGTCCCATGCAGCTGTCAACGAAGCGGTAAATATCGCTAAGAAACGCGGTCATCAAGGGATATCAGGAATGGTGAACGGGGTACTTCGGAGCGTGCTGCGTGCCGGAGAGCTTCCGGTTTTGCCAGGGAATCTAAGCCGCGAAGAACGCATTTCCGTACTTCATTCCCATCCTTTGTGGATGGTAAAACAATGGGCTGCACAGTATGGGTTGGATGCCGCTGAAGCGATGTGTGCCGCGAATAATGAACCTCCAGCGTCCAGTGTTCGCGTGAATCTTACGATGATTTCCCGCGATGCTCTGCTTGCGCAAATGGTTGAGGCAGGACTGGAAGCTTCTCCTTCCCAGCTTAGCCCTTATGGCATTATTATCAAGGGCGGCGGCAATCTTGCGCTCAGTTCCTGGTACCGCGATGGCTATTTGTCGGTACAGGATGAGAGTTCAATGCTGGTAGCTGAAGCAGTTGCACCTGGACCCGGCATGAGAGTGCTTGACTGCTGCGCCGCTCCTGGCGGCAAAAGCGCCCATATGGCTGAGCTGATGAAGGACGAGGGGTTCATTTATGCAAACGATCTGCATCCGCACAAAGCACAGCTGATTGAAGATCAGGCAAAGCGGCTTGGACTCGATAGCATTGGTACTGGCAGCAGTGATGCACTTCAGCTTGGGCAGAAGTTTGAGCCGGAATCATTTGACCGCATTCTGCTGGATGCACCTTGCTCCGGACTTGGAGTGATCCGCCGCAAACCGGATCTCAAATGGCGCAAACAGCCGCAGGATGTATCCAGTGTGGCTGCACTGCAGGCAGAGTTGCTGCAATCCGTATCAGGATTATTGAAGCCCGGAGGGATTCTGGTCTACAGCACCTGTACAACAGAACAGGCAGAGAACAGCAGAATTGTAGCTGAGTTTCTTAAAAATAACCCCGGCTTTAGTTCTGTAACCTTTGACTCCCCTGTATGGGAAAGAGTCGGGGGGACCGCGCTATCCGAGGGAGAAGGAATTCAGCTGCTTCCTCAGCATTACGGTAGTGATGGTTTCTTCATTTCCCGGCTGCAAAGACTCTTGTAAAATAGCAGTTCCGTAAGACATTTTCCGGTCTCCCGCCCGCTGGTCTTTATGCGTGGCGGGCTTTTCTTTTACCGTCTCTGAATTTTGTGTTAAAATAGGAAGAATGAGAAATAATACGCATATCATTAAAAAGAATGGTTTGGTGCGTATTCTGCTGAATTTCTATATCTTAAGAAAGTACAGGTGCTGAATCTAATGAAACCTTTAATATATGATTTTTCTCTGGAAGAGTTGCAGCAGTGGGCCAAGGATAACGGAGAGCCCGCTTTTCGCGGCGGCCAGATTTTTGACTGGCTGTACGTCAAACGGGTGAATGATTTTGAATCCATGAGCAACCTGTCCAAGGCACTGCGTGCCAAGTTGGAAGAACAATTCCGCATCACAGCTCTGACAGAGATCACGAAGCTGGAGTCCAAGGATGGTACTGTGAAATTCCTCTTTGGACTGCATGATGACCATGCGATAGAGACTGTTATTATGAAACACAATTATGGCAACAGCGTGTGTGTAACGACGCAGGTTGGCTGCCGGATAGGGTGTACATTCTGCGCCTCTACACTTGGTGGTCTTAAACGCGATCTGACCGCAGGCGAAATTGTGGCCCAGGTCGTCCGCTCCCAGCAGATTTTGGATAGCCGCGGTGAGCGGGTCAGCAGCATTGTCATCATGGGAACTGGTGAACCTTTTGAGAATTATGACGCTACTATGCGGTTCCTGCGTCTGATGATCCATGAGAAAGGCCTGAATATTGGACAACGGCACATCACAGTTTCTACCAGCGGGATCGTGCCTAATATATATAAGTTTGCAGACGAAGATACCCAGATCAATCTGGCCATTTCGATACATGCACCCAATGATACACTTCGGTCCAAGCTGATGCCGGTTAACCGGCGCTACCCTTTTGATGATGTAATTGAGTCCCTGCGGTATTATCAGGCTAAGACAGGCCGCCGGATCAGCTTTGAATATGCATTGATTGGCGGTGTTAATGACCAGAAGGAGCATGCAGAGGAGCTTGCAGGAGTGCTGAAGACTATGCTTTGTCACGTGAATCTGATTCCCGTGAATCATGTGCCTGAACGCAAATATGTAAGGACTTCTCGCAATGATATATTTGAATTTCAACGTATTTTGGCTGACCACGGTGTTAATGTAACCATCCGCCGTGAGCAGGGCCATGATATAGCGGCCGCATGCGGACAGCTGCGCGCCAAACATATGGAGTTGGGGTGAGGATATTTGATCAGAACAGTTCATGCCAGCGACATTGGCCGGGTACGTACCGTCAATGAGGATTCAGTCTGGATCGGCGTGACACGCAGCGGTTATACCCTCGGCATTATTGCCGATGGAATGGGCGGACACTTGGCTGGCGACACTGCGAGCCGTCTTGCTCTGGAGACAATAAAGAATGCCCTGGACGGGCTTCAGCCTGATCTTCCGGAGGAAGAACTTCAGGGTGCGCTCACTGCTGCCATCTATGAGGCCAACAGTGCAGTCCACAATGAGGCTTCCAGCGATGAGAAGTACCATAACATGGGCACGACTGTCGTTGTTGTTCTTCTGAAGGGTCCGACCGGATATATCGGCCATATCGGGGACAGCAGAGCCTATTTAATTAAGGATGGAGCAGCCGTGCAGTTAACCGATGATCATACGCTGGTCAATGAGCTGTTCAAGAACGGCCAGATCAGCCTCGAAGAACTCGACAATCATCCGCGCAGAAATGTTCTGACCAGGGCGCTGGGAACGGATGCCGAGGTTACGGCTGATCTTGCACCTGTTCATCTGTCACAAGGGGAACTTTTGCTTCTGTGCAGTGACGGCCTGAGCAATTTCGTCAGCCAGGAGCATCTGGGCAAAGTGGCAGGAATTCATGAAATATCCCTGGAAGAAAGAGCGGACCGTTTACTTCAGCTGGCTTTGCTTGCCGGCGGTGGCGATAACATTAGCGTCGCTATGCTAGAACATCAAGGAGTGGCCGCTGTGCCCGAAACAAAGGAGTGGGATAAATGATCGGTCACGAATTGGGCGGCCGTTACCAAGTTATCGAACGGATTGGAGGAGGAGGAATGGCGCTCGTCTATAGAGCCCATGATATCCTGCTTAACCGGAACGTAGCGATCAAAGTTTTACGAAACCAGTTTGTACATGACGAGGAATTCATCCGCCGTTTCCGGCGGGAGGCGCAATCTGCTGCATCCTTGTCTCATCCGAATGTGGTCAGTATCTATGATGTAGGACAAGAAGATGAAATTCATTATATTGTTATGGAATATGTAGAAGGCAAGAACCTGAATGAGATTATTAAAGAACGTGCCCCGCTCCAGGTAGATGAATCTATCCGTATAGCATCTCAGATATGCGACGCGCTGGACCATGCGCACCAGAATCAGATTATCCATAGGGATATTAAGCCCCACAACATTCTGATCGGCCGCAATGGACGAGTTAAAGTTACGGATTTTGGAATTGCCCGGGCAGTTACGTCCACTACTATAACCCAGACAGGCTCTGTAGTCGGATCGGTGCATTATTTCTCGCCAGAGCACGCCAAAGGGGTAGCGACGGGGGAGAAGTCCGATCTGTATTCCTTAGGGATTGTCCTTTACCAGATGCTTACCGGAGTACTACCTTTTTTGGGCGAAAGCCCGATCAGCGTAGCTTTGAAGCATTTGCAAGAGGAGTTTGAAGAACCCCGGCTTCTGAATCCGCTGATTCCGCAAAGCGTGGAGAATGTTATTTTAAGGTCTATGCGCAAGAATCCGGAGGAGCGGTATCAGTCCGCCAAAGAAATGCTAAAGGACTTGGAAACCTGTCTGCTGCCGGAACGGCGAAGCGAATCCAAGGCTCAGTTCCATGATGAAGAGGATGAGGACAGAACCCGTGTTATTCCGGCGATCCGGCCGATGCAGCGGGGGCTTAACAGCCGTGGTGGCGGAGAAGACCGGATGAGGCGTGATGAAGAAGAAATGCCGCGAAGCTCCGCCAAACGGAAACGGGGACGTCCAGTGCTCTGGATCAGCCTTACTTTACTGCTTCTGCTCGCAATGGGTGGCCTGGTTTGGTATGTGAACGACAAGTTCGACGTAGGTGAAGTGGCGGTTCCTACGGTGACTGACATGTCCTTTGAAGCAGCCAAAGCGGAGCTCGCCAAGGTAGGGCTTACCGCAGAAGAACCACCAACAGAAGCATATAATGCAAATAAAGAACCCGGTATTGTATGGAAGCAAAGTAAAGAGCCGGATACCATGGTCAAAGAGGGCACTTCTATAGCTCTTACCGTAAGTATTGCCAAGGAGCTGCCTGCGATGATCGATTTAACGGGCAAACCTAAAGAGGATGCAGAAAAGCTGCTGATCGCAGAAGGTGTGGAACAGAGCCGGATTACAGAGGATCCACGCTTTAGCGCGGACTTTGCTGAAGGGCAGGTCATAAGCACAGAGCCGGCCACGGGTAGTCCTTACGATCCTGAGACAGCAACGATCAAACTGATTGTCAGCCAGGGACAAGAGACAACACCTATACCAGATCTCAAAGGACATACCAAGGAAGATGCACAGGCTATGCTGGAGGCAGCCGGTCTTGTTCTTGGTGAAGTTAAAGAGGAATCCAGCTTCTCTGACGAAAAAGGTATAGTCATAAACCAATGGCCTTATGAGAAAGGGGATACGGCTTCACCGGGTGAGAAGATCAATATTACGGTAAGCACAGGTTACCCTCCAGAAGCCTTGGAATATACGTTCAAAGTGCCGGTAGCCCCTTCGCTCGAAGGTAAAAAGACTAAAATCCGCATTATTTATGCTGATGCCCGCAAGGATGGCGAGAACCAGGAATGGGGAACCCGAACAATAGCCAAAAGCCAGAATCTGTCGGTGAATTTATTGCTTGCTCCCAATAAGGACGGCTCTATCTCTGTCTACCAGGATGGTGACTTCATCGCAACCTACACCATTAAATATTCAGACGCCAAAAATGGAACCGTACCTGATCCGGAGCCACCGGTTCAGCATACCCCTGAGCCGACTCAGGCCCCTACAGACGTCCCGGCTTCTGCCGATCCGACGGTAGAACCGGAGATTTTGCCTCCTTCTAATGGAGATGGCAACACTGGTGCAGGGAATCAGACCGGATTGACGACAGATAATGCCGGCAATGTACAGACAACTTCGAACAAAGACAAAGTTAAGGATAAGGGAAAAAGCAAATAAATGGATATAAGCTGCAGCAGTACAGAAGGTATTCCTGAGCTGCTGCAGCTGGCAGAATGACCCGGGAGCTTTTAGCAGACTTGGGTCATTTGTGCAATATCAGGAGAGGACGGCTCATGATGTATGCCTGAAGGAATTATAATCAAAGCATTAAGCGGTTATTATTACGTTAAGCCGCTCCGTGAAGGATTGATTGCTACTGAGGAAGAGGCTGTGCAATGCAGGGGGCGGGGAATCCTCAAGAAGAAAGGGATTGCTCCGCTTGTAGGAGACCGGATTAAATATGTTCTGACCGAAAATGGGGAAGGCATGGTCGATGAGCTGCTTCCAAGGGAGTCCGAGCTGATCCGTCCGCAGGTAGCCAATGTCAAACTGGCGGTGCTTCTATTCTCCGTACGCGAGCCGGACATGAACCTGAATCTCCTCGATAAATTTCTGGTTCACATTGAGCACTCCGGTCTGGAGACCCTCATTGTGCTGACGAAGCAGGATCTGGCTGACGATGAGGGAGAAGCCACAGCGCTTGTCAAAGCGCTGTACGAGCGCATAGGTTACGAAGTGATGGTCACCAGTTCGCTTACTGGCTCCGGCAGCGATGAGCTGCGGAACCGTCTGGCTGGAATGATCAGTGTCTTCTCCGGCCAATCGGGTGTCGGTAAGTCTACACTGCTGAACCGCCTTGTCCCTGGCCTTGAACTCGAAACGGGAGAGATCAGTCTTCGATTAGGCCGAGGACGCCATACTACCCGCCATGTGGAGTTGATGGATATCGGCAACGGCGGTTTTGTAGCTGATACACCCGGCTTCAGCCAGTTGGATTTTCTGGAACTGGGCGTGGAGGAGTTGTCCACCTGCTTCAGGGAATTTGCTTCGTATGCTGAGAGATGCAAATTCCGCGGCTGCAGCCATCTGCATGAACCGGGCTGCCATGTCATTCAAGCTGTGAATACGGGAGAGATCGCAGGCAGCCGGTATGACCATTACAAGCTGTTTTACAATGAAATGAAAGATAAAAAGCGGAGGTACTAACCCTATGATAACAATCGCACCATCGATACTATCAGCCGATTTTGCCGCACTGGGTGCGGAGGTTGCAGAAGCCGAAGCCAGCGGCGGAGACTGGATTCATGTGGATGTCATGGACGGCCATTTTGTGCCGAATATTACCCTTGGACCCCCGATTGTAAAAGCAGTAAAAGCACACACAACGTTGCCGCTTGATGTCCATTTGATGATTGAGAATCCGGAGCGTTATATCCCTGAGTTTGCAGCCGCTGGAGCAGGCATTATTACAGTGCATGCCGAGGCTTGTGTTCATCTTCACCGAGTAGTGCACCAGATCAAGGAGCTTGGTCTAATGGCTGGTGTGGCGATTAATCCGGGTACAGCCGCAGCAGCTGTAAGAGAGGTACTTGAAGATGTAGATATGGTGCTAGTAATGACTGTGAACCCCGGTTTCGGAGGACAATCGTTTATACCGCACACGGTGAAGAAGATCCGCCAGATCCGGGAATGGGCCCGGGAAGTAAATCACACCTCTCTGCGGATTGAAGTAGATGGTGGTATCGCCAAAGAAACCGCTCCGCTCGTTGCTAGAGCAGGTGCGGACGTTTTGGTGGCCGGAAATGCAGTGTTCGGACACAGTGACCGTGCTGCTGCGATCAAGGCCATTCGAGAAGCGGCTGAGGCAGCCCTGCGTTAAACGTAAGCGACACATTTGATCTAATGGTATAGGCCAAGTTACTGACGCATAAATATGGTTACATGAGCAGAAGCCTCATGTAGCCTTTTTTTGAATATTCGAAAGTGTATGTTCCGCTATAACCTTTAACTTTCTATTTTTTGAGAAACAAAAACACCGCCTCTTTCGGAGGACGGCAAAATCGTTTCTTCTTATTCAATAAGGGAGGTCTGCATTCGTTACGTTAGCGGCACGCCAGGAAAGTCTCCTACCGTACGGCATGAATTGATGGGAGGGTTAATGATGAAATTTTACACGTTCAAGCTGCCAAGATTTTTGGGAGGTTTTGTTAAAGCGATTTTGAACACGTTTCAGAAAAGTTGAAGACGGAATAGAAAAGAAAACATGAAAAAAAGCACCTTACATATGTAAAGGGTGCTTTTTGCTTCATATGAGATATCGCTAGGTCTTAGGATAATCCAAGACTAAACGCGTTCAACTTTGCCGGCTTTCAAAGCACGGGTGCTGACGTACACGCGTTTCGGTTTGCCGTTCACGAGGATACGGACCTTCTGAACGTTAACTCCCCAAGAGCGACGGTTGCGGTTGTTCGCATGCGATACATGGTTGCCGCTGCCCGGTTTCTTGCCAGTTACAGTACATTTGCGGGACATAGATTACACCTCCTTGTTACTTACACCTGCGTAAAACAATACTTAAATATAATATCACAGCAAAATTTGCTTCGTCAACCGCTTCAAAAACATTTATTTCTTTTGGCTCTTATAGTACAATATAAATTAGTGTATTATGTCCAGTTAATCATAGAATTGATTAGGCATGAAGTTAGGAAGGGGAATTCTCATTGAGTAAGCGTTCTATAAACGGAACAGATTTTACCGCAATGGTACTCGCCGGAGCGGAGAAGCTGCAGCAGCATGCAGAGCACGTCAATTCCCTGAATGTATTCCCGGTACCAGACGGTGATACGGGAACCAACATGAATTTGACGATGACTGCAGGCTCGAACGAATTGAAGAAAAATAATACCGCCTCCGTTGGCCAATGTGCAGGAGTATTGTCTAAAGGTCTCTTGATGGGCGCACGGGGGAATTCCGGCGTTATTTTGTCACAGCTGTTCAGGGGTCTTGGACGGTATGCAGCCCAATACGATGAATTGAACACGCAGCAGTTCGCAGCAGCGCTGCAGACTGGGGTGGATACAGCCTACAAAGCGGTAGTCAAACCGGTAGAGGGAACGATACTTACAGTTGCCAAGGAAGCTGCCAGACATGCCGTCTACTATGCCCGGCGCACGACGGATGTAACCGAACTGATGACTGAGGTTCTGGCCAAAGCCAAAGAAGCGTTAGCCAATACTCCGGAGCTTTTGCCTGTTCTTAAGCAGGTAGGGGTAGTCGATTCCGGTGGTCAAGGGCTGGTATACATTTATGAGGGCTTCCTTCAACATTTGATGGGAAATGGAAGCATAGCAGCACCCGCTACTGCGCAAGGACAAGCTCCTGCTCCAGCTGCGGCACCGGCAGTGCTGACCAAACATGACAATGTATTGTCCTCCGTGCAGTCCTCTGCACAATCCCAGCTGTCTACGGAAGACATTGAATTTTTATACGACATGGAGTTTTTTATCAACCGGTTGCTCGGGAATTCTATAAAAGCCAATTTTGATGAGGAATCTTTTCGGAAAGCGCTGGCAGTGAATGGTGATTCGATTATCGTCATATCGGATGATGAAACCATCAAGGTGCACGTACATTCCAAGACTCCGGGCGAAGTGCTGAATCTGGCGCTCCAATACGGTGAAATTACGCAAATTCATATCCTTAACATGCGCGAGCAGCACCGTGATCTTCTATCCGCCGGAATGGATATTGCACCTATGCCAGAGGTGTTTGCAGATATTCCTAAGGAAGAGAGCAGTGTGCAGGCACCTGCGGTTCCACCCGCGGATGATATGGCCCTGTACGGATTCATTGCCGTGTCTTCGGGGGAAGGCATCTCTGATATCTTCAGAAGCCTTGGGGTAGATGCTATTCTATCCGGCGGACAGACGATGAATCCGAGCACCGAGGATTTCGTTAATGCGATCTCATCCATTTCTGCGAAACATATTTACATCCTGCCTAACAACTCGAACATTGTGCTTGCCGCCCAGCAGGCCAAGGAATTGCTCGAAGGCGAACGTGACATTACCGTTATTCCAAGCAAAAGCATCCCGCAGGGAATTGCTGCCGCCTTTGCTTTCCAGGAGGACGATGCGGTGGACACGAATACAAGCAACATGCTGGAAGCAATCTCCCAGGTAAAATCAGGGCAAGTCACCAATGCGGTCCGTGATACGGTGATCGAGGAACTGGAGATCAAATCCGGACAGTATATCGGGATATCCAACTCGAAGATTGTATCCGCTGCCGATGATCTGCTGGAGGCAAGCCAGGCGCTGCTCACAAGCATGCTTGTGAACGGTGATGAGATTGTCACCATTCTGACCGGTGCTGAAGCGGAGGAGAAGGTTACGGAATCACTGGAAAACTGGCTTGAACAAACCTTCCCGCAGGTGGAAGTTGAGGTCCATGAAGGCGGCCAGCCGCTGTATTATTACCTTTTCTCCGTCGAACCGTAGGCCTACACTTACTCCTTATATAGTCTTAAGCAGAATCAGCTGTAGCGTCCTTAACCAAGGCTGCCGTTATGTCTGCCAAATCATAGTTTGGGGAGGAAATCCATGAATCGTACCGTAATTGTCACCGACAGCACTTCCGATATCCCGCCGTCCATGGCGGAAGCGTATGGGATTGAGGTTGTTCCTTTGACCCTGATGTTCGGCGGGGAGGCATTCCGGGATAATGTGGATATGACGCCGGAGCAATTCTACGAACGCCTTCCCCGTTCATCGCAGCTTCCGACCACTTCTCAACCATCGCCGGTTGAGTATATGAACGTGTACCGGGGGATTCAGGAACGTGTACCGGGTGGCCGGATTCTATCGTTTCATATTTCCTCCGGTCTTAGCGGTACGTATCAATCGGCTGTTCTGGCTAAATCCATGCTGGAAGAAGAAGGAGAATCCATTACTGTAGTCGATTCTCTCTCCGCTTCCTATGGATTCGGATTTATGGTGGTTGAGGCAGCGAGACTGGCTGCACAGGGCCATAGCCCGGAAGATATTCTGACAAGAGTGGAGAATCTCCGCCAATCCCGCAAGCTGTATTTTCTGGTCGATACACTGGAATATCTGCAAAAGGGCGGCAGAATCGGCAAAGCCTCCGCATTTCTGGGGACACTGCTTAACATCAAGCCGATCTTGTCCATTGATGCGGAAGGAATTATCTATGCAGTCGAGAAGGTAAGAGGCCGTAAGAAGGCTGTAGCCCGCATGATCGAGCTGTTCAAAAAGGATCTGCCGGGTGTGGACAAAATCAACGTGGCCGTGGGTCATACGGCTGAACCGGCTTCCGGCGAAGAGTTCCTTAAGGAATTGGCCGGACACTTCACCCTGGAAGAGAAAGTGCTGACCAATGTGGGTCCTGTGGTAGGGAGCCATGTCGGCAACGGTACCTTAGCCGTTTTCATTTGGCCCGCGTAAATAGGGGATGAATATGGGACTATCTTTGGATTCAATCGAAGTGAAACAAATAAATGGCGTGAGCGCTCAAAAGCAAAATGAGCTTCACGCCTTTGGCGTCTTTACGGTGAAGGATTTGCTGGAGTATTATCCATTCCGCTATGATGATTTCCGCCCCCGCTCTCTGAGTGAGATCAAACACGGCGACAAGGCTACTCTGGTCGCTAAGGTTATTGGCATCCCTGTCCTGCAGCGTTTTGGGGGCAAATCCCGTCTGAGCTGCAAAATGGTTGCTGAGCCTTGGATGTTTACAGCTACTTGGTTCAACCAGCATTATGTGCGTGAGCAGCTGACAGTGGGGCGTGAAATCGTAATTACCGGTAAATGGGACCAGAAGCGAAATGCGATTACTGTAACCGATTATGAATTTACTGACCGGGGAGAAGGCAAAATAGGCACCCTACAGCCGGTCTATTCCGTGGGGGGCAAGATTACGCAGTCTTGGATACGCAAGATGATTCATCAGGGACTGCAGCAGTATGGGGAGCTTATTCCAGAAATTCTCCCGCATACGATCATACGGAAATATGATTTCATGTCCCGTAAACGGGCAATCGCCACCATCCATCAGCCAGAGGATACACGTGAAGGCCAGCAAGGGCGGCGGCGGATGGTATATGAAGAACTGTTTCTGTTCCAGCTTAAGGTTCAGGCCTTCAGGGTGCTAAACCGCGGCAGAATGGATGGAGTGGTGCATACGGTGGACAACGCCACAGTCCGGCAGTTTGTCCGCAGTCTGCCGTTTGAGCTGACGGATGCACAGAAGCATGTGGAGCTGGAAATCCTCCAGGACATGCGTTCGAAGTCTTGTATGAACCGGCTTTTACAGGGAGATGTGGGCTCCGGCAAAACCGTTCTTGCGGCAATCGCCCTGTATGCCACCGTGAAATCCGGATATCAGGGGGCACTGATGGTCCCTACTGAGATTCTCGCGGAGCAGCATATGCGCTCACTCACCAAGATGTTTGAGCCATTTGGGATAACGGTGGGGCTTCTGACAGGAAGTGTGAGCGGACGTAAACGGAAGGATCTGCTGGCCTCGCTGCAAATGGGTATGCTCGATATTGTGGTAGGCACCCATGCCTTGATACAGGAAGATGTTTTCTTCCGTGGGCTGGGGATGGTGGTCACGGATGAGCAGCACCGTTTTGGCGTCAACCAGCGCAGTATTCTGCGCCGCAAAGGCTACAATCCGGATGTGTTGACGATGACGGCAACGCCCATTCCTCGTACGCTTGCGATTACTGTCTTCGGCGATATGGATGTGTCCACACTTTCTGAGCGTCCTAAAGGACGTGTACCGATCACGACCTATTGGGTGAAACCTGATCTGATGGAGCGGGTATTGAAGCTGGTCAGCCGTGAGATCGATCAGGGCAGGCAGGCTTATCTGATCTGTCCATTGATTGAGGAATCGGAAAAGCTGGACGTGCAGAACGCGATTGATCTGCATATTCAAATGTCGCAGTCGTTTCCAAATTATAAGGTCGGTCTGCTGCACGGCCGGATGACACCTGGTGAAAAGGACGAAGTCATGCGGGCCTTCTATAGTAATGAGGTTCAGCTGCTGGTCTCCACAACGGTTGTAGAGGTCGGTGTCGATGTGCCCAATGCCACACTAATGATCATTATGGACGCAGACCGCTTTGGACTGTCTCAGCTGCATCAGTTGCGCGGCCGGGTGGGGCGGGGCCAGCATGCATCCTTCTGCGTGCTTGTAGCGGATCCGAAATCTGAAATCGGACGTGAGCGTATGACGGCGATGACGGATACAGATGATGGTTTTGAGGTGTCACGAAGAGATCTGGAGCTGCGCGGTCCGGGTGACTTCTTTGGAACCAAGCAGAGCGGGCTGCCAGAGTTCAGACTGGCTGACATGACCGCCGACTTTGAGGTGCTGGAGCAAGCCAGGGATGATGCTGCCGGATTGCTGAAGGAAACGGATTTCTGGACCTCGACCGACTATACGGCACTGCGCAGCTACTTGCAGAATGAGCAGATTTTTCAAGGGGACTTAATAGATTAATTTAATTAGGCACATGTGTCACCTTACTCTCATATACTGTGAATGATTGGAATATGACAGGAGGTGCTGCGCGTGGGCTATCAGCAATTTGGAATCAGTCCCCAGCTGGTGGATCGCATCAAGCTGAAGATGAAAAATCCGGCTGTTAAAGAACGAATTAAGAATATGATCAACGGAGTTTCCAAGCAAGAGCTTCAGGATACTGCGGTGGTGCGCAGACTGGTGCGAAATGCTTCGGCAGTAATGGGGGAGAAGTTGACTTCAACCCAGGAAGATCAAATTGTAAAATTTGTAATTGCCCAGAAGATCGACCCCAATAATACGTTTCATCTGATCCGGCTATGGGGGATGTTTCGGTAGAACCTCTCATTTTGGAACAACAGTATGAATCATCAGGTATTACCTTAAAACGCGTTCACGCTGTATTTAGCGGTAACGCGTTTTTGCTTGAAATCTGGCTTAGTAGACAGGAAATAATGAAACCAGACTAGCTATACTGCGTAAATCGTAGTAAAACAGACCTTTTAAGATAAATTTGCGAAGGAAGTGATACATTTTGGATGGATGGAGCAGTTTTGGCGCTTTTGATGATTTTCAGCAGCGCAGCGGATTTCAGAGTTTTATTCAGGAAATGCCTTTGTTCATGAAGCTTATGTTTATATTGATCATAGGAGTTTTTGTCTTTGTTATCTTCAAATCACTGAAGGCTTGGTCAACTAACAACGCAAGTCCGCTGCTCTCCGTACAAGCCGCAGCCGTCACGAAACGTACTGAGGTATGGGGAGGCTCGGGTGATTCCAGCGCAAACACCAGGTATTATGTCACTTTTCAATTTCAAGATGGCAACCGTGTGGAGCTGATAGTGCCCAGCCAGGAGTTCGGGTTGATTGTCGAGGGGGATAAGGGCCAGCTTAGCTATCAGGGAACCCGGTTCAAAGGTTTTGTCCGTTAGACCTGGGACTCAGTCGGCATAAAAAATGCAAGGGATCTTGGGCCTCGGCTGTCCGAAGGCCTGATCTCCTTGCATCTTGTTGGGTACCCAGCTGCTGCCGGTTAGAGAACTCTCTGCATATGAAGCATGACATGGCTCCAATAGCCGCTGTCCAGATCACTGATCTGGACCCCCGGATCACCCCAGGTATGAATAAATTTGCCGTCTCCGATGTAGATACCGACATGTCCCGGAACCGCATCACTCGCAAAGCGTCCGGGGACTGTGAAGAAAATCAGGTCTCCAACCTCAAGCTCGCTGCGGCTTACCCGTCTGCCCAGATTGTCCTGGTCCTTAGCTAAACGGGGAAGGTCGACTCCGAATTTCTTGAAGACATGACGGGTGAATGAAGAGCAGTCGAACCGCTTGGTTTCCTCGTAAGGCCCTGCGCCGAATTCATACGGGACACCCAGGAACTTTTTGGCATAGGCAACAAGCTCTCTGCTGTCTGTTGCGGACAGGCTTTGAATACGCAATGGTTTTGCTTCCTCGGTATTACTGGTTCCTGCAGTGTCCACCTTATTAGAGGGGGGAGCCACGTTAATCTCGCCGGTACGTGGATTCCACCCTACTTCGGTCTGCAGCAGCTTGGATAGTGAAGTAGGTGTGATATAAATTTGACCGTTTCGGCGTACCGGAGCATCCGGCAACTTTATCTTTTGTCCCAAGGAGAATACTTGCGTAGAATCTGGATGCAGCATGTACATTACATCGGTATAGCCGATTTTGGCATAACCCCCGCTGGAGGTATCATCCTTCATCCGGTAACCGATCGAAGAGGCCGCTGGTTTCAGAGGAATCCAGTATTTACCGTGGCTGTCGGTGAATGAAGCTTTTTCATAGTAACTGCCTGAAAGTGATCCTGCAGGTGTTACAGTATTGACCTTTGGTTTCTGATCGCTTGTGCTGTAGCTGCAAGCAGTATTAGCTATAATGGCTATAGACAGCAAAGCTGCTGCAGCAATCGATTTTGCGGGTCTGTTTGTTGTCATCATGTCACGCTCCATGTTCAAACTGTAATTTAAGTTTGTGCAGGGAGCGTTTTTTTATGTAGGGAGGGATAAAGGGAATCAATGTCAAGATCAAACGGAGAAGCCGAACCTTATTTAACCACGGAGTAATATTGTAAAAAATGGTCATGTCATAAGTGATTGACGGAAAATGAACCTTTATATAAGATAAGCTTATTATATTTACGTTTTAGATGCGGGTTTCGCGGCAGCTTATGCTTTAATGCTTTTAAAGATAAAAGCACTACTGCTGAGTCGCTACCATTGAGGCACGCGCTGAATCCGTAAAAAGAAGAGGGGTATATAGGATGAAAACAAAAAAATTATGGCTCGGCCTAAGTCTATGTGCAATGCTGGCGGTTACTGCCTGCGGGACTAACAATAATAAAGGTGCGGATTCAGGAAGTACGAATTCAGGAAAAGCAGATTCCAAAACTTACAAAATAGCGATCTCCCAGTATGTCGAGCATCCTTCTCTGGATGCTACCCGGGAAGGATTCCTGGCCGCACTGAAGGATGCCGGAATCGTAGAGGGCAAGAATCTGAAGGTTGACCTGGAGAACGCCCAGGCAGACTCGTCCAATAACCTGTCAATCGCCCAGAAGATTGCGGCAGACAAGAATGACCTCGTGCTGGGGATCGCAACTCCTTCTGCACAGGCTGTAGTTCAGGCAGAAGGCAAGGATACACCCATCCTGTTCGCAGCGGTTACCGACCCGCTAGACGCGAAGATTGTCAAGGATCTCGATCATCCCGGGGGGAATGTATCCGGGGCATCAGACACCAACCCTGAGGCAATCACAAGACTGATGACTTTTATTGCCGAACAGTTCCCGAATGTCAAAAAGCTGGGCCTCATTATTAATGAAGGGGAACCTAATGCTGTGGTTATGGCTAACATTGCCAAGACCGAGCTGGACAAGCATGGCATCGAGCTGGTTAAAGCGGCAATTACCAACACCTCTGAAGTGAAACAGGCGGCAGAATCGCTTGTTGGCCGTGTGGATGCCTTGTACATCACACTGGACAACTCGGTAGTAAGCGCTGTGGACACGATCATTCAGACTGCTAATGACAACAAAATTCCATTTTTCTCCGCTGACCGTGATACGGTGGAGAAGGGGGCTTTTGCAACCGTGGGCTTCAAATATTATGACCATGGCTACCAGGTAGGACATATGGCTGTGGAAGTGTTGAAGAATGGCAAGAATCCGGGAGACATGAAGGTAACGATGCAAGAGAAGCTGGACCTTATTCTGAACCTAAAAGCTGCAGCAGCACAGGGGATAGAAGTTACGGATGCTATGAAGGCTAAAGTCTCGGATCCGGATACAAATATTATTCAATAAATGGTAGATATATCAATGGGGGGACTCCGGCACAGGACCACCCCTTGCCGTTTGAGGGAGGAAGTCAGCGATGTTTGATTCAATCATTGGAGCCGTGGAAATGGGCTTGTTATATGCTTTTATGGCTCTAGGTGTATATATTACATTCCGTATTCTTGATTTTCCGGATTTGACTGTGGATGGCAGCTTCACAACGGGGGGAGCCATTGCCGCAGTAATGATTACGCACGGCTACTCGCCATGGCTGGCCACTATATGTGCACTTGGAGGCGGTATGGCAGCAGGGATGTGTACCGGACTTCTGCATACGAAGGGGAAGATCAACGGACTCTTGTCCGGAATATTAATGATGATCGCACTGTATTCCATTAATTTGCGGATTCTGGATAAACCTAACGTTTCGATCATGGGTGAGGATTCTTTATTTACCTCCATTAATCCGCTTCTGGTCATGCCCATTGTGATGATTGCGGTAAAAATCCTGATGGATCTGTTTCTGCATACCGATCTGGGGCTTGCTCTCCGGGCCACTGGCGACAACTCCCGAATGATTCGAAGCTTCGGGGTGAATACGGATAGCACCACTATCCTTGGCATCAGCCTGGCTAATGGAATGGTGGCGCTCTCGGGTGCGCTGATAGCCCAATACTCTGCATTTGCTGATTCTACTATGGGTATTGGAATGATCGTCATTGGACTTGCTTCGGTTATTATCGGCGAGGCTATCTTTGGAGCCGGAAATGTATTCCGGGCAACCCTTGCAGTAATTCTGGGTTCTATCGTCTATCGTATTGTTGTAGCGCTGGCACTTCGGGTTCCCTGGCTGAAGGCTTCGGATCTTAAATTGATCACTGCGATCATTGTCATTATTGCACTGGTGTTCCCTTCGGTTCAACGTTTCATGAAGCAGAAGAGAATCGCGCGCAGACGCAGTGCTGAACTTGTGCATGAGGCGCTGGGCAACAAGAATGGGGGGGCAGCCGATGCTAAAGCTTAATAGGGTATCCAAGCTGTTCAATCCGGGCACCCCGGATGAAAAAATAGCGCTGCTCGGTATTGATCTTGAGCTCCGCAGTGGTGACTTTGTGACTGTGATCGGCAGCAACGGTGCAGGCAAGTCCACACTCATGAATGTCATCTCCGGTGTGATGAAACCCGATCTTGGGGAAGTACGCATTGAGGGGAGCCCGATCAGCGCACTGCCAGAGTTCCAGCGGGCCCGCTGGATTGGCCGGGTATTTCAGGACCCTATGGCCGGTACGGCACCGCATATGACGATCGAAGAGAATCTGGCGATTGCCTACAAAAGAGGCCAGGGCCGCAGAATGTCCTTCGGAGTCTCGGCTGCACGGCGGACCCTGTTTCGTGAACAACTGAGCCGGCTTGGCATTGGCCTGGAGAACCGGCTGAGAGCCAAGGTAGGACTGCTCTCCGGCGGAGAGCGGCAGGCACTTAGCCTGCTCATGGCGACCTTCACACATCCGCAGATTCTGCTTCTGGACGAGCATACGGCTGCACTAGACCCTGCACGAGCCGAATTAATCACTGGGCTGACCAAGTCTATTGTCCGCGAGCTGAACCTGACAACACTTATGGTTACCCATAACATGGAGCAGGCTATTCGTCTCGGCAATCGGCTGATCATGATGGACAAGGGCAGCATCATCCTTGATATTGATGAGGACCGCAAGCAGGATCTGACCGTAGAGCGGCTTCTCGGTGAATTTGAGGCCATCAGCGGACATAAGCTGGCGGATGACCGGATGATGTTAGGATAGACGCGACGCGCTGAGTATGCAATGAGTAAACCGAAACTTGGAATTCAGTCAAATGTGACTGGATTTCCAAGTTTTTTTGGTTTATATTTCCATGGGAGGAACTTTCGATTAATATATAATGAAGTATAGGTTTTACATCTAAAGAGAAAGCAGAGTGAGACGCATGATGTTTTACAAAAATAAGAGCGCTTTCAAAAACTCGGGAATCTTTAGCAAGATGATCATGCTGATTTCGTTTTTACTGTTGCTGTCGTTTTTGTTCTCTCTGATCTTCCTGCAGTATGTGTATCGTATCTATGACCATCAAATTTATGAAAAAGCCTCTGAGGTGCTGGGCATGTCTTCGATCAGCATCGAAAACGAACTGAAAGAGCTGGAGCAGCTGTCTTTCACTGTCGTTTCGGATGAACAGATCCAGAATTGCCTGCGGCAATTATTGGATAATCCTTCCCCGTATCAAAGACAACTGCTCCACAACAAAATCATCAACCGGCTTGTGGCCTTTGCAGGTGCGGAGAAATATGTGTATTCGATGATGATGTTGGATGCGAATGATGGTGTGATGACGGCGGGCAACCGGGAAGGGCTGTCACAAGCTCTGCAGGACCAGCTCAAACCGCTCGCCATCGAAGGTGCAGGCAGTAATGTATGGTATACCCAGGGAAGTAAAAATTCACTTTTGGCAGTTAGGCAAATCAAATCGTACACAGGTTCCACCTTTACGCTAGACAATTTGGGGACACTTGTCATCCGTATCCGCGTCGAGCGGATTATTGCTGACAGCACCAGCACAGCAGAGGATGGAAGCCAGCTCATTGTAATGGATAAGGGTACCGGAGAGTCCATATACCCTGGAGATCCACTCCTGCTGCCGCAGGAACTGGCTGAGGAGGTGCGGCGTCAGGAATCCTACAGGACCGTCAGCTATAGCAAGGGCACCTATTTTGTAGCCAAAACGAACTCGTCGTATATGGACTGGACCTACGTTAATGCTACGCCGTTCAATGAAATGTTCAGGCAGATCACCTTTGTCAAAAGATTGGTTGTAGTCATCTTCGGCTGTATCCTGCTGCTGGGGCTGCTGCTGGGTTACCGGCTGGCACGAAGCATTGCCCGGCCCATCTCGAAACTGACCGAAAAGATGAGGCGGATTGAGAAGGGCGACCTGGACAATCTGGAGGAGCAGGCGTTAGGTTATGTCTCGCAGACTGCGCAGGATGAAGTAAGCCAATTGAACCGCACCTTCAAAATGATGATCCGCCGGATCCGGGAGCTCATCGATGAGAATTATGCCAAGCAGCTTGTGATTAGAGAAACAGAGTTGAAAGCGCTTCAAGCCCAGATTAACCCGCATTTTTTGTACAATACGCTGGAATCGATCAATTGGCTGGCGAAGGTCAACAAGCAGAAGCAAATATCTGAAATGGTTGAGGCGCTGGGCTTTCTGCTGCGGAGCTCAATCGGACTGAAAGACCCGCTAATATCCCTGGAAAAGGAGCTGAACATCGTCCGCAGCTATGTTATTATCCAGCGCACACGATTTGAGGAGCGTCTGGATTTCCGGCTGGATGTGCCTGATGACCTGCTGGATGCGCTGATTCCGAAGCTGACACTGCAGCCGCTGGTAGAAAATGCGATCCGGTATGCGCTGGAGCCGAATATTGAGCCGTGCCTTATTTCGATCTCAATCTCTATGACCGACAGCGGGCTGGATCTTAGGGTCAGTGACAACGGTCCGGGAATGACAGCGGAATTCATCCGCGAGCTGCAGCAGGGCAGAATTCAGACTCGTGGCGAGGGGATCGGGCTGGCAAACATCACAGAGCGTATTCAGATTATTTTTGGACAGGAATGGGGAACGGAAATAGAGAGTATACCTGGAGCCGGCACGACGATTCATGTACACATTCCGTATTGGAGAGGAGAAATCAGACATGTACAGATTGCTGCTGGTGGATGATGAACGCTTGATTCTGGAAGGGATCTCCCAAGTGGTGGATTGGGGGCTGGCAGGTACCGAGCTGGTGGGGACGGCACGCAACGGCATTGAGGCACTGGAACAAATCGGGAAGCTGGAACCAGACATTGTAATCACTGATATTTCCATGCCGGGCCTGGATGGGCTTGGGCTTGTGGACCGCTGCAGCGTACAGTATCCCGGGATAAAATTTGTAATGCTGACCGGGTATAAGGATTTTGATTATGCCTGCAGCGCCATGCAGCATGGAGTGAGGCATTACCTGCTGAAACCCTGCAATGAGAAGCAGATTCATGAGGCGTTGACCGAGCTTGTGCAGGAGCTGAATGAGGAGAGCCGCCGCGAGCAATTCGTCACCGAGATGAAGCATCGCCTCACCAAGGTGCTGCCGCATGTCAAAGCACAGTTTCTAAAGGAATGGATTTCCAATAAAACGTACGGGAGTCACGACCTGGATTATTATCAGGAGCTGTTCGGCATTGAGCTGGGCGGCAAAGGTGTCCGGCTCATCCTGTTCAGGCTGGAGGAGTCTGTTGAGTATGAGCATTTGTTCGCCCTGCAAAATATTGCCCAGGATATGCTAAGTGAGGTGCTTCTCTGTACGACAATTGGCTCCCAGTTGCTGATCCTGCTGGAACAGCCGGAAGAAGCGGACCCTCAGCATGATCTGCTGGAACGGATTGCTAGCGTGAAGGAGATCTTTTTTAACTTTTACAAAATCCATGTAACGATCGCTGTCAGTGATAAGGGACGGATGAGTGAGTCGCGTTGTCTGTACCGGCAGACGCTGCAGTGCATGAATCACCGGTTTTATCTTGAAGAAGGCAGTCTGATCACCGGAAGTGATATTCCCTCTGATGAGCTCAGCGGCCATGGCGAAATAGATCTGCAAGAGGAACAGATTTGCCTGCTGATCAAAGCCGGGGACCAACATGCTGTTGTGAACGAGCTGGGCCGCTTATTCGGCGTGCTTGCAGACCAGCGTTTGGAGATGAATGTGACGCGTTCCTATGTGCTTCAGCTGTACTCGGCGATGATCCGGTTATGCATTCCCGACGAGCGGAGCCGGTTTACTTCCGGGCTGGCAGAGCTGGCGGAACTCGGTACACTGGGGAGTCTAAAAGCTTTTGTCATGAATGCGGCAGAACGGCTTACCGCCATGTATGACCGTCATTTTGTGACCCGACAATCTGCGATTGTAGATAAAATGCTCCATATCATCGAGGCCGATTATCAGAACTCGGAGCTGTCGCTCGGCTCGGTGGCTGCTGAGATGCTCTATATGAATCCCGACTACCTCGGGAAAATATTCAAAAAAGTAACCGGTGAGAAGTTCTCCAACTATGTCACCAGCTACCGGATTGGCAAAGCCTCCGAGCATATTATCCGCAGCGGCGATGTGAAGGTATTTGAGCTGGCAGAGCTGTACGGATTTGGCGGCAATGCCCAATATTTCAGCCAGGTGTTCAAGAAGGTGACCGGGAAGACGCCGACGGATTTTATGAAGCCCCAGTAAGGAATAGAACACTTGAACCTGATTATTGAACAAAGATGACGGTTTTTTGTATTCAAGAAAGTGGCGGAATTTGAGAAAATTTAGTCATGGAAGCGTTACCAGTCCAACTGGACTTCCTACTCACTTTACGAAAAGGGGAGATATCCAATTGAAAAAGAGATTCGCATTATTGGCTGTTCCGATGCTGCTGTCCATGCTGGCCGGATGCGGCGGCAACAATAACAACACTCAGGATTCCGCTGCGGCCGACGCAGCAACCAACCAACCGGCGAAGGCAACGGCTGCCAGTTCTTCAGAACCTGTAACGCTGCGGATTGCCTGGTGGGGCAGCGATACGCGCCATTCGTATACCCAGCAGGTCATTGATATGTATGAAGCCCAGAATCCGAATGTGAAGATCGAACCGGAATACGCATCTTTTGATGATTACTGGAAAAAGCTTGCTCCCCAAGCTGCAGCTAACCGCCTCCCTGATATTGTACAAATGGACGTGTCCTACATTAATCAATACGGCTCTAACGGCCAGTTGGAGGATTTGACGCCCTACCTGAACAAGACGATCCAGGTGGGTGATGTGAATGAAAATGTACTCTCTACCGGAGTTATTGATAGCAAACAATACGGTATTCCACTGGGAGTTAACGTGCTTGGATTCCAATACGACCCTGCATTACTGAAGAAAGCCGGTGTAGACGCGATTCCTGAGAACTGGACCTGGGATCAGTACAAGGAGATTGCCATGAAAGCCAAAGACGCCGGACTTTTCATGGATTCCTCCATGGCTGCGGATATTTTCTTCAACTACTATCTGCGCACAAAGGGCCTGTCACTCTACAACACAGACGGCTCCGCACTGGGCTACGATGATGATGCACTGTTCAGAGACTTTTTCGGGATGACTTCCGATCTCATTGCCAAAGGTGCAGTGCCGTCACAAGACAAACTGAGCCAGAACAAAGGCGTTATCGAAGAATCGGACATCGTTAAAGGAACCGGAATCGGCATGTGGCAGTGGTCGAACCAGTATGTGGCCCTGCAAATCGCAGTGAACCGTCCAATGGAGCTGGCCCCAATGCCGGGTCCGGATATGGAAAAAGGCCTGTATATGCAGCCAAGCATGTACTGGTCAGTTACAGCGAACTCCAAGTCCAAGGAGGAAGCAGCCAAGTTTATCGATTTCTGGACCAACAATGCTGAGGCAAACAAGCTGATCAAAGGTGAACGCGGCGTACCGATTTCGAGCAAAATTAAGGAATCCCTCGCTACGGAATTAACAGATTCCGGTAAACAGGTGTTCAAGTTCGTAGCAGATATGGAGCCTAAAACTTCACCAATGAGTCCTCCTGTAGGTTCGCCTGAAGTGGTTGCCTTGCTGACCGACCTTGCAGAGCAAATGAACTTTGGCCAGATCAAACCGGATGCTGCTGCAGCACAGTTCCGCAAAGAAGCCAGCGAGATTCTGGCGAACCGCTAAAACGGTAGATACCATACTGTGAATTCTAACTAGATAGGAGTTGGAGAACGTTGGGCTTAAGCAATCCCCTTACCTCAAGTCCGCGGGCCTATAGAACGAAGAAACCGCTGGGCCACCGGTTGCGCAAGAATTTGACGGGTTATGCCTTTATCAGTCCATTCATCATCGGGTTCCTGTGCTTTACACTGGTGCCGATGGCTATATCCCTGTATCTGTCTTTTACCAAGTATAATCTCTTCGCCCCGCCGCGCTGGATCGGATTTGACAATTATACTAAAATGTTCACCGGCGATCCCAAATACCTGCATTCCCTTAAGGTTACGCTGCTGTATGTGTTCGTTGGTGTACCGCTCCGGCTGGGCTTCGCCTTGTTCGTAGCGATGATTCTGAATACCAAGTCCCGGATGGTGGGCGCTTACCGTACAGTGTATTATCTGCCTTCCATCATCGGGGGCAGTGTGGCAGTCTCCATCATGTGGCGCAATATTTTTAGTGACACCGGAATTATCAACGGCATGCTTGGCTTCTTCGGCCTGGGACCTGTCAGCTGGTTCGGCAATCCCAATGCCGCACTATTCATGCTGATAACGTTATCGGTCTGGCAGTTCGGTTCATCGATGCTGATTTTCCTTGCCGGTCTAAAGAATATCTCAGGTGAGATGTATGAAGCAGCGAGTGTGGACGGGGCAAGCTTTTTCCGTAAATTCTTCAAAATCACTCTGCCGCTGCTAAGTTCAGTTATCTTGTTCAATATGGTTATGCAGACCATCAGTGCATTCATGACCTTTGTGCCTGCTTATATCATCTCCAAAGGCGAGGGCGGCCCAATGGACGGTACGATGCTCTATTCCCTGTATTTGTTCCGCCAGGCCTTCATGTTCAACAACATGGGGTATGCCTCGGCTATGGCTTGGGTGATGCTGCTGCTGGTAGGTATTATGACAGGCATTCTGTTCAAAACATCCAAATCATGGGTCTTCTATGAATCGGGAGGGGGAAAGTGAGCCATGGTGAAAAATAAAATCAAATGGCCAATCTACCACATTCTGATCGGCGGACTCGCTATTATCATGCTGTACCCGATTCTGTGGATGGTCCTGAGCTCCTTTAAGGAAAGCCGTCTGGTATTTGTTACCGCACAGACCCTGCTGCCGCATCCCTGGGAATGGGGCAATTACGCCAAAGGCTGGGAAGGCGTAGCCGGTTACTCCTTTGGAGTGTTCATCAAGAACTCTTTTGTGATTGTTATCGTCGCCACAATTGGTGCCGTATTCTCTTCGTCACTGGTAGCGTTCGGCTTCGCCCGCAACAAATTTGCCGGACATGGCCTTTGGTTCGGGATCATGATGATGACCCTGATGCTGCCGGCTGACGTGGTGCTGGTTCCGCAATATATTATTTATACCAAGCTGAATTGGCTGGACAGCATCCGGCCGATCGTAATTCCACAGTTCTTCGGGGTTCCATTCTTCATCTTCCTGATGCTGCAGTTCATCCGCACAATTCCCGCAGAGCTGGATGAAGCAGCGACAATTGACGGCTGCGGCAAGTTCAGACTTTATTACAAAATCATCCTGCCGCTGATCCGACCATCGATGGCAACAGCAGCGATCTTCTCCTTCTACTGGCGCTGGGAGGATCTGCTGGGGCCTGTGCTCTACCTGAATTCACCTTCCAAGTACACAGTGTCCATGGGCCTCAAAATGTTCCTGGACAGTGAGTCCGTATCCAACTGGGGCCCGATGTTCGCCATGTCCGTACTGAGTCTCACACCGGTTATGCTGATCTTCTTCATTTTCCAGAAGCAGATTGTGGATGGCATCAGCACAAGTGGTCTCAAGGGCTAAGCATGTGATGGGGAAAGGGTGTGCTGAAGTGAAATGCAACGGGCAGCCCAGCCTTTTGCCGATTCACTCCCGGGTATGCGAGGTATAAGTTAGGGAAACAACTTAACTAGAATGCGTAATTACTTAGGGAGGGACATCAGGTATGGCAGAACAAAAGCTTCAAGGCAAGGTAGCCATTGTCAGCGGGGGCGGATCTGGCATCGGGCGGGCGTCCGTGCTGGAGTTTGCCCGGAACGGGGCGAAAATTGTGATGCTTGACCGTACGGTCGAGCATGCCGAAAAGGTGCGCCGGCAGGTGGAGGGAGAAGGCGGAGAAGCCGTAGTCATTGAATGTGACATTGCTGAACCGCAGCAGGTGGAAGAGGCGGTGAAGCAGGCCGCAGCCAAATGGGGCAGACTCGATATTGTCTTCGCCAACGCCGGTATTAATGGAGCGATGACACCGATTGAAACCATGGACATCGCATCTTGGGACCAGACTATGAACATTAACCTTCGGGGTACCTTTGCCACTGTCAAATATGCGATTCCTTACTTGAAAAAGAATGGCGGCAGCATATTGATCAACAGTTCCATTAACGGCAACCGTGTCTTTTCAAATATCGGCTTCTCAGCTTACAGTACTACCAAGGCGGGTCAAGTGGCTTTTATGAAGATGGCTGCGCTGGAGCTCGCGCAGTACAAAATACGTGTCAATGCGATATGCCCGGGTGCAATCACTACGAATATTGACGACAACACGTATCCATCCGAAGACCTGAAGGAAGTGCAGATCGCTGTGGAATTCCCGGACGGCGGAGAGCCACTGGAAAAAGGGCCAGGGCGTCCGGATCAGGTGGCTAAACTGGCGCTGTTTCTGGCTTCAGATGATTCCGATCACATTACCGGTACAGAAATCTTTTGTGATGGTGCCGAATCACTGCTGCACGGGTAACCTCTTCTAACCGATAATAAGCAAGCATACCTTTAATGAAGCAGTTGTCTGGAGAAACGGGTTCTGTCTTCTGCACTTGTACAGCCCTGCAGGCTGTAAGTATAGCAGAGTACAGCGATACCGTTTCTTCGTGTTTTAATGACGGGTCGCATAGGCGGCTATTCAGTAAAATATTTGGACGCCTGTATTAAAGATGGCGCAGGCGTTGCTGCTTAGGTATACTATTTTTATCGTCTTAGAAGAGAGGGCACTTATGAATATGGATCTTAATCTGCACATGGAATCGATTATCAAACTGCTTGTGGCCATGCTGTTCGGGCTGTTCATCGGGATTGACCGGCAATTAAAACAGAAACCGCTGGGGATCCGGACCAGTATGGTCATCAGTATCGCAAGCTGTCTGGTGACACTCGTCTCCATTCATGCTTACGACAAATTTGGCGGAACAGAGCATCCCAACATGGACCCGATGCGTCTTGCGGCACAGATTGTCAGCGGGATCGGGTTTCTCGGAGCAGGCGTAATTCTCCGGCGGGGCGGAGATGCGATTTCAGGCCTCACCTCCGCAGCGCTGATCTGGACGGCGTCCGGGATCGGAATCGCGGTCGGAGCAGGCTTTTATGTGGAAGCCGGGTATGCAGTCGTACTGCTGATGTTCGCTGTCAATGCTGTACCGCATCTAATCAAGGTTATTGGGCCTGAGGTGCTGAACAAGCACGAAATCTCTGTCAAAATCATCATGGAGCCTAATTATGTGCTGACAGATGTGATCCAGAAAATTGAAGAACGTCATGCGGTCGAATCCCGGAAGACGAAGAAGAACGGCAGGACGATCCGGCGAATGAAAATCAAGGATCTGGATGACGGAAGACAAATGATCGATATGCTCATTTCTGCTCCAGACCGTGAATACTCAACGGAAATCTATTATGACGTGAAGAAAATTGAGCATGTGATGAGCGTGGAAGTGGAACAGTTGTAAAAATGACATATTCCCTCCTGGGCAGATGTGGTAATCTATCTAGGAGAGCGTCATTTTGAGATTATGGAAGGGAGAAACACACAATGACAATTACAGCTTACGAAGGACTATATGAAGGAGAGGCTGCAGTCTGGCTAAAAGCAGGCCGGTATGAGGCAGCCATTCTGCCGGGTATTGGCGGCAATCTGATCTGCTTCCGCGATACCGAAAACGGTTACCGTTTCCTCCATGAACCAGGTGCGGATGAGATGGAAGCGTTCAAGGCGAACCCGGGAATTCACGGTATCCCAGTACTGTTTCCGCCGAACCGTTATGAGGACGGGGAGTTTCCGTGGAACGGACAAACCTATCATCTCCCGGTAAATGAAGCAACTACTCACAACCATCTGCACGGGTTCCTGCATACAGCGGCTTGGCAGGTAGAAGAATTCGGCAGCGGTATGAATGAGAGCTTCGTCACGGTATTCATTAAGGTCGATGAGAATCATCCATCCTATCAATACCTCCCGTTCAAATATACGGTCAAACTGCGCTATAGCCTTGGCGAAGCCGGCCTGTCCCAGCAACTCCTGGTGCATAATGATGGTGAGGAACTTATGCCCTGTCTGCTAGCCTTCCACACCGCGATTAACGCACCTTTTGCACCGGGAAGCACCCCTCACGATTACCGCGTGAAGCTGACCATCGGGAACCGCTGGGAGCTTAGCAACCGCATGCTGCCGACCGGATCCTTCCAGGAATTGACCTCAGATGAGATTGCTCTTCGCGACGAGGGCTTGTATCCTTTCTACGCACCAATGGACAATCATTACACCGCAGCCGCACAGAATGGACGCAACCGTATGGAGCTTACGGACAGCAAGGCTGGAGTCACACTCGTATACGATGTGGGTACTTCCTATAAGCAATGGATGATCTGGAACAATGGTGCAACCGAAGGGTTCTTCTGTCCGGAGCCGCAGATTAATCTGGTTAATGCTCCAAAGGTGGATCTTCCTGCAGATGATATCGGTTTGTTTGGCCTGGAGCCGGGCGAATATTGGGAAGAAACCAGCCGGATTTATGTAAAATAATTAGTACTCAACAACAGCTGAAATGCTGTTGTTGGAAGCCGAAGGCCGGTTTGTTTGTAGGTGGAAAATTATATAGAACCCAAAAATATGGACTTGGGTAAGCCGTCACGACGCACGAATGTCGTGGCGGCTTTTCCTGCGGAAATTAACAATTAATTTACATAGATTTAATTTTGTGAATATGCTTTAATGCTCCTTTAAGCTAAGAGGCGTATACTGTACGTTTAGTACAGATAGGAGTGAAAATGATGCGTTATGTTCTACCTTCCAAAAAATTGGGTGTTCTGCTGCTTAGCTTACTGCTGGGCGGTTTTGTACTGAACTTTTTTGTTCAAGCGGCTTCGCTGGATATGGATTTCTGGAGTGTGCTCCATTGGATCGGGAAGTCCTATTGGCTGTATGTAGGCGGAAGCTTGTTCTTTTTCTTTGTCCTGATGGCTTTTTCGTTGATATTGCCCAATCTATATATAGGCCCGGTAGTTGGATCACTCTTGATTCTTCTGCTGGGCATCGCCAATTACAAGAAGCAAGGGACGACAGGGGAGCCTCTATTCCCTTGGGATTTGATGCTGATGAAGAACGCCGGAGAAATGAGTAAGATCACCAAAGGCATGATTTCACCTTTTGCGGCAGGACTTGCACTTCTGGTGATCGCTGCAGGGGTGTGGCTGCTGTTTAAGCTTCCCAAGATCAAAGTTCAGTTGCCGCTGCGTTTGCTGCTCACTGCGGTGTCAGCGGGTATGGTTGCCGGCTTTATAGTGATGGTTAGCGGGCAAACTACGTTTGCTTCCTCGCTGAATTACCAGAATATTTTCTGGAACCAGAAGGTGAATTACTCCCAAAATGGCTTTGTGTTCGCATTCACAGGAAATCTCCGGCAGAATCTGCTGGAGGAACCGGAAGGCTATAGCCGCGGGACGATAGAAGCCATTGCTGCAAAATACGGCTCCTTGCCGGATACGACCGCTGCGCAAACTGTTGTGGAGCAGCCGAACATCATGTTCATGATGGATGAGGCGTTTTTTGATCCCACCCGGTTGCCAAGTCTTAAGTTAAGCGAAGATCCGCTGCCATTCATTCATCAGGAGGAGAGCGTGACCCCGGCAGGATATCTGCTCTCTCCTGAGTTCGGCGGCAATACAGCGAATGTGGAATTTGAAGCGCTGACGGGGATGTCGATGTATTTTCTGGGGGACGGGTCGATTCCTTACCAGCAGCGTATAGTCAAAATGTCCTCGTTGCCCTCCATCGTCAGCATCCTGAAGGACAGAGGTTATCAGACACTGGCATTGCATCCGTTTGATGAGACATTTTACAACCGGAACCGGGTGTACCCTGTACTCGGGTTTGACCGCTTTACGAGTGAGAAGGATTTACCGCTTGCAGAGCGGATAACTCCGGACGGCTATATTTCTGACAAAGCAGCTGTGCAGGAGGCTATCCGTGAACTGAAGGCTGCAGATGCTCCAACCTTTTTGCATATGGTGACCATGCAGAATCACTTTCCATTTACCAAAGGTCTGAACGGTCCGAATACCATTACTGTGCAAGGTGCTAAGGCTTCCTGGAAAGATGAGCTGGAAACGTATGTTCAGGATACCCGGCTGACCGATGAGGCATTATCTTATTTGCAGCAGGAGCTGAAGACGATTGAACGGCCGACCATTGCTGTGTTCTGGGGGGATCATCTTCCGGCGCTGTCGGCTGGAATCTATACGGATGCGGGCTGGGATCAGGAACCGCGGCTGAAGCATGAAACCAAGCTGATGATCCTTGCCAATTTTGATATCGGCCAGAAGCCTCTGGGAACGCTGAGCCCTGCCTACCTTGGACCCACTGTGTTCAACTTGTCAGGACAATCATTGCCGCCGTTCTATAAAATGCTGGAACAGGTACAGGCACAGCTAACCGGTCTAAGCAAAAGCGTGCTGATCGGCGCTTCGGACGGGATAACCACCGTGACATCTGTGCAGCAGTCGTTACTGGACGACTATCGTATGGTGGAGTATGATCTGTTGGAAGGAAAAGGGTATGCAGAGGATTTGATGTTCTGAATAGAAGAAATGTTCCAGGGAAATAATGCTCTTAAAGACGAGAACTCCGCTGTTATCGCGGGGTTCTTTTGTGTATTCTGTTGTCTGGGAAAGGGGATTTCTGGTACATCAATTGACGGAATCAGCATGTTGGACTTAACATATGAGGGTGGAAGCGACTAAACCGCAATTGGTGTTATTTTAAATATTGAAAGGGGTTACATTTTGAAAAAGCTGGGGCTTGTCTATGTGCTTCTGATTGGCCTTTTCCTGATTTATGTGCTGAATTACAAGCTGCAGCCTGGCCCGGAGGACCCGTGGGAAACCGCCGGCCTGCGCGGTAATATCGAAGATAAGTACGTAATGGTTACGTTCCAGATTGGCATCGATTACTGGAAAAGTGTATTGAAAGGCTTTGAGGATGCGGCAGAGGAGCTGAATGTTTCCGTAGAATATCATGGCTCAACCCAGCATAATGCCAGTGAGCAGATGACAGTGCTGGAGCAGACGATTGCCAAAAAGCCAGCGGGAATTGCCATATCGGCGGTGAATTCTAAACTTCTGACGGCTACGATTAACAAAGCGGTGGAGAGCGGAATTCCGGTGGTGCTGTTTGACTCGGGGGCACCTAACAGCAAAGCGTATTCTTTTCTCGGAACGGATAATTACAACGCCGGCGTTGAAGCTGCCCGCAAAATGGCTGAGCTTACCGGGGGGAAAGGCGAAGTGGCGGTTATTACAACACCTGATCAGCACAATCACCAGGAACGAACCGATGGATTCAGCCGTACGATCCGCAGTGAGTTTCCGGAGATGAAACTGGTTTCGGTCAAGGACGGCCATGGTGATCAGATAGCTTCAAGGCAAGCGGCTGAGCAGCTGTTGCTTCAGTATCCGAAGCTTAAGGGAATATTCGCCACGGAGTCGAACGGCGGAATTGGCGTGGCCGAAGCCGTGCAGGCGCAGCAGGGAGATCATTCCATTTTGCAAATTATCAGCTTCGATACGGATAAACTGACGCTCGATCTTGTAAAAGAAGGCAGGATTGCCGCGACGATGGCGCAAGGAACCTGGAACATGGGTTATTGGTCGCTGACAGAGCTGTTCCATTTACACAGTGATTTGCAGGAAAATCCGAATGCTTACGAGGGAAGCAAACCGAGGCCCGTACCGGATAAGGTGGATACCGGGATTGATGTGGTGACCCGGGCCAATGTGGAGAATTACTATGCCAAGTAATCAGCCGCAGGGGAGGAGTTGCCGATGCTTAAGCGTGTCCTGAATATGGAAAAGCTGAAGCTGAACAACCTCCCGATCCGCTATAAGCTGATCATTCATTTTCTCCTGATCAGCATTCTTCCCTCCATCGGACTGGGGCTGCTTATCGGCTGGACGGTCGACCGGATTGTGGAGGAGCAAAGCAATGAGAATACGATGCAGCTCATCGGGAAGGTCAATTCCTCACTGGAAAATGAGGTGGAAGATCTCCAGAAGATCACCTACCTGATTTCTTTTGACCCCGGTGTGCAGGCCTTTCTAAACGGTTCAATGAACGATCCGGCGCAAGCTATGAGATGGGCTGATGGCCGGGAGCCCGCGGAATATAACATCCGCAAGTTTCTTCAGGGTTTTACCACCCTTAGTTCCGAGATTGCTGGTATTATGCTGGTTAATCGAGAAGGCGAATTTATCAGCAATGAGATGTACACCCGTCCGGGCACAGCTGTGAAGAGCGAGGCCTGGTACAAAGAAGCGGAAAACAATAAAGGGATTTTCAAAATCATCGGACACCCTTATGGCCGTGCTGTAAGGTCGCATGTTGACTATAAGGAGAGCGAGATGGTGTCTGCTGTAAGAGCTATCGTTGACCCCGAGACACAGGTGGTTCAGGGAGTAGTACTAATTGATCTGAAGCTGAGGGTTATCGCCGAAACGGCCAGAGATGTCACGCTGGGCAAAACGGGTTATCTTACTATCGTCGACAGCAGCGGGGAGATGATCTATGCGCCACAACATCCTTTTATGAAAAATATCCCGAAAGGGTTACTCACCGAAACCTCGGGCATTACCTCAGAGACCGCGGCTGGCCGCCATTTGCAGCTCATTTACCGGACCTCATCCTTTACGGGGTGGACAACGGTGGGTGTGTTCCCGATGGAGGAATCGGCGTTTGGGGTACGGGAGATTACGTTTAATGTGGTCACCTTTGTTTTTATTGTCTGTATGCTTGGGATGACTGCCTCATTCTATCTGGCGCATTCCATTTCTCGTCCAATCGGACAACTGGCCTCCTTTATGAGCAAGGCGCAGTCCGGTGATCTGACGATCCGATATTGGGGCAACCGATCCGACGAAATTGGGCTGCTGGGCCGCAGCTTCAACTCCATGCTGGCGCAGATTGCCCGGCTGCTCTCGCTTACTGAGCTGCAGGCTCGGCAGAAGCGGGAAGCGGAGCTGCGCAGCCTGCAGGCGCATATCAAGCCGCATTTTCTCTATAACACATTGGATACAATCCACTGGATGGCCCGCAACAAAGGGGCGGACGATATAGCCGAAGTGGTTCAATCCTTATCCAAGCTGTTCCGGCTGGGTCTCAGCAAAGGCAGTGATCTGGTTCCACTGTCCGACGAGCTGGAGCATATGGTGAGCTATCTGAAGATTCAACAGGTGCGTTACAGCAGCAAGCTGGCTTACCGCATTGAAGTGGAACCGCAGCTTGATGAGCTGTACGTGCTTAAGCTGCTTCTGCAGCCTATTGTGGAGAACGCGATCTATCACGGCATCAAGGAGCGGCGCGGTCCCGGCCATATTTCCATAGAGGTGGCACAGCAAGCAGGTGAGCTGTACCTGACGGTCCGCGATGATGGGGCAGGGATGACACCGGAGCGGCTTGCCATGCTGCAGAAGCGTCTTGCGGCTGTTGGCAGCAATGCCGGAGATACGGGGGACATCGAGCAGCCGCTGCCGGACAGTGCGGGCAGCGGCTATGGCATTCTGAATGTGCAGGCCCGAATCCGGCTCACTTATGGAGAACCGTATGGGCTGCAAATTGAAAGTGAACGCGGGGTGGGAACGGTAGTGACTGTGCGTCATCCGGTTGTCCATGACAGCTATCCTGTGGATTGAATTTGAAGGAGAAGGAGCTGCATCGCAATGGATACCTGGAAAGTTATGATTGCCGATGATGAAGCGATCATCCGTGAAGGGATTAGAAAATGTGTGGATTGGGAAGGCCTCGGACTGCAGGTCGTTGCGGAAGCGGAAGACGGTGAAGAAGCCTTGGATTTGGCCGTCCAGCATAAAGTGCATATTGCATTAGTAGATTTGAATATGCCGATCATGCATGGCATTGAACTGATGAAGCAGCTTCGGGAGCAGCTACCTGAATGTAAAATCATCGTTATAACCGGCCATGATGAATTTTCCTACGCCCAGGAATCAATCCGTCTGCAGGTGCATGACTATATTCTTAAGCCTGCCGAGCCCAGGCAATTGATGCAGGTGCTTCGCGGGGTCAGGGATCTGCTGGTCTCGGAGAAGCAAAAGAACCAGCATCTCCAGCAGGCCTCCCGGCAGATCATTAAGAATTTCCCGCTGCTGAGAGAACGCTTCTGCCAGGAATGGCTGGAGGGGAATCTGAGCCAGGGTGAGATCCGGGAGCAGCTGCACTTCTTGCAGCTGCCACAAGAGCGTCCAGAAATAGTAGCCATTATCCGCTGGAGATGGGAAGCGCAGAATTCCGGACTACAGGAGAAAGAACGGCAGCTGTTTCTTTTTGCAATAGAGAACATTGTTTCAGAGCTGCTTCAGAACTCTATAAAGGTGATCTTCCGGGATGCTGCAGGTCAGATCATTCTTCTGCTGTGGGATGCGGCAGGAGAAGCGGTGCTGGCCGGGGTTGAAGCCGTAGTGCGAAGCCTTCTCAAGATTGCCGTTGAGGTTGGCATCGAGCCTGTTGAGGGAGATCCCACAGGTCTGACAGCCGCCTACCGCAAATGCAGAGTGAGCCTCTCCAAAGAACAGCCTTTGTCGCCCCTGGTCCGCAGAGCCAGGCAGTACATGCTGGAGCACTTTAGCGAATACGGTCTTACTCTGGAATTCATAGCCGGCAGCCTTCAAGCCTCACCGGTCTATCTCAGCCGGCTGTTCAAGCAGGAGCTGGGTGAATCCTTCGGAACGTATCTGACCCAAATCCGTATCCGTAAAGCGGCGCAGATGCTGCACTCAACAGAACTAAGCATAGGCGAAGTGGCGGAACGCACGGGTTACGAAACCCAGCATTATTTCAGCACCGCCTTTAAGAAGCATACAGGTGTATCCCCTCTGCAGTTCCGCAAAGGTGTGCTGCCCGGAGATGGAGAGCGTGCAGGCCGCGAAGGAGAGCAAGACTAAACTCATATACTGTAAAAAGGAACCACATGCGGCTAATCCCGCATGTGGTTTATTTATTCTCATTTCATTTAAGATGAACGAAAGACCTACCAAAGGTCAGAAGTGGCGGAGGTGAAGTTTGGAGCTGGAGGAGCGGTAGCGTCCGCCTTTATGTTTGGATTTCACCCGTAGACAACGGTTTAAATCAGGAAATCCAAACATAACAGCGGCCGGAAGCCCAAACATTCACCGCAGTCACGACCAAGGCCGATTAAATAAATCAAAAGTTCAACATAAATATCATTTTTGAAAACGCTGACAAAAGTTCTGATTTTATAAAAACAGTAGCCTGAGTGTAAATACGGACCCCTGTTCCCCTTGCTATACTCAACTTGTCAGACGGGCAGACTGCCCGGGACAACAGAATAGTTCAGGGGGTAGCGCAGATATGAAAAAGTATTCATTACTCATGCTGGCATTGGCACTTGTACTGGTTTTATCCGCTTGCGGCAATAACGGAGGGAACAGCTCCGGCGGCAGTTCGGAAGGAACGAAGGGTAAGGTGGGCATCGCGATGCCGACGAAGTCCTCTGAGCGCTGGGTGAACGATGGCAATAACATGGTAAAAGAATTTAAGAGTCTGGGTTACGGTACGGATCTGCAGTACGCGGAGGATGTTGTTGAGAACCAGGTATCTCAAATCGAGAATATGATTACCAAAGGCGTGAAGGCCATTGTTATTGCTTCGATTGACGGTGAAGCCCTGACGGATGTCCTGCAAAAAGCGCATGATGCTAACGTGAAGATCATTGCCTATGACCGTCTGATCAAGAAAAGCGAATTTGTGGACTATTATGCTACCTTCGACAATTTCAAAGTCGGTGTGCTGCAGGGCTCTTACATTGAAGAGAAGCTGGGCCTGAAAGAAGGCAAGGGACCGTTTAACATTGAACTTTTCGGCGGTTCACCGGATGATAACAACGCCTACTTTTTCTTTGACGGAGCCATGTCGATCCTGAAGCCTTACATTGATTCCGGCAAGCTGGTTGTCCGCAGTAAGCAGATTACAATGGATCAGGTAGCTACATTGCGCTGGGATGGGGCAGCTGCTCAAGCCCGGATGGATAATCTCCTGAGTGCTAATTATGCCAGCGATAACCTGGATGCTGTCCTGTCCCCTTACGATGGCATCAGCATTGGCATTCTTTCCTCACTGAAAGGCGTGGGCTACGGTTCGGGCGACAAGAAGCTTCCGGTTGTTACCGGGCAGGACGCCGAGCTTGCCTCCGTTAAGTCGATTCTGGCCGGAGAGCAGACACAGACAGTATTCAAGGATACCCGCGAGCTGGCCAAAAAAGCGGTAGAGATGACGGAAAGTGTACTGAACGGCACGGAAGCGGAAGTCAATGATACCACCACTTATAATAATGGAGTCAAAATTGTACCGTCCTATCTGTTGGAGCCTGTATCTGTAGATGCTTCCAATGTAGATAAAGTGCTGGTCGACGGCGGCTACTATACCAAAGAACAGCTCGGCAAATAACCGGTTGCGAATGCTTTTAGCGGGGAATGCGGCGGCAGTTCTTAAAGAGGCTGCCAGCCGCAACAACCGCTGCCACAGTCTTAATGGAAAGCTGGGTGAGAGGCAATGAACGAAATTATTCTGGAAATGAAGGGCATTACCAAAACCTTTCCCGGTGTCAAGGCACTGTCCAACGTGAACCTGAAGGTCAAAGCCGGAGAGATTCACGCGCTCTGTGGAGAGAACGGGGCCGGGAAATCCACCCTGATGAAGGTACTGAGTGGAGTCTATCCGCATGGAACGTATGAAGGGGATATTTTATTTCAAGGACAGGTCTCCCAATTCAAGGATATAAAGGATAGTGAAAGCCTGGGGATTGTCATTATTCATCAGGAGCTGGCTCTGATTCCGTATCTGTCCATCTCGGAGAACATTTTTCTCGGCAATGAGCAGGCAAGTCGCGGGGTGATTAACTGGAATGCAACGACAGTGAAAACCAAGGAGCTGCTTCAGACCGTTGGTCTCAGCGAGTCGCCGTTCACCCGGGTATCGACGATCGGTGTAGGCAAGCAGCAGCTTGTGGAAATCGCCAAGGCGTTGTCCAAAGAGGTGAAGCTGCTCATACTCGACGAACCGACAGCAGCACTGAATGAAGATGACAGTGAAAACCTGCTCACACTGATTCTGGAACTGAAAAAGCGCGGGATTGCTTCAATTATCATATCCCACAAACTGAATGAAATTGAGAAGGTGGCAGACTCTGTGACCATTCTACGGGATGGGCAGACGATCCGCACTTTGGATATGAAGCAGGATGAGGTTACCGAGGACGTCATTATTAAAGGCATGGTGGGTCGTGATCTGACCAACCGTTATCCGGAGCGGACGCCGGACCTGGGTGAGACCATTTTCGAAATCCGCGATTGGGAAGTCTACCATCCGACTCAGGCGGGCCGCAAAATGCTTGACAAGATCAACCTCCATATCCGGCGCGGGGAAGTGGTAGGCATAGCCGGACTCATGGGAGCGGGGCGGACGGAGCTGGCAATGAGTGTGTTCGGCAAATCGTATGGCAGACGGATCAGCGGCCAGCTATTCATGCATGGCAAAGAGGTTCATCTGAACGATATCAACAAAGCGATCGATAGCGGATTGGCCTATGTAACGGAAGACCGTAAGCATTATGGATTGATTTTGATCGACGACATCAAACGGAATATTTCGCTTAGCAGCTTGAAGAAACTGTCCCGCCGGGGTGTCATTAATGAGAACGAGGAAGTGCTGGTCGCTGAGGAATACCGCAGGAAGCTGAACATCAAGACGCCAAGCATTTTACAGAAAACGGTGAATCTCAGCGGAGGCAATCAGCAAAAGGTTGTCCTCAGTAAATGGATCTACGCCCAGCCGGATATCCTCATTCTTGATGAGCCTACACGTGGAATCGATGTGGGAGCCAAATATGAAATTTACTCCATCATTAATGGGCTGGCGGCAGAGGGCAAAGGGGTGCTGGTCATCTCGTCTGAGCTGCCGGAGATTATCGGGATGTGTGACCGGATTTATACCATGTGCGAAGGCCGCATCAGCGGCGAGGTAGAACGGCAGGATGCATCACAAGAGCTGCTGATGAAATATATGACACGAAGCAGGGGGTAGCACGTCATGGGAGCGATTAGTGAAATTTTTAAAAAGAATATCCGCCAATACGGCATGATCATTGCTTTGATCTTTATCTCGATTTTCTTTCAAATTCTTACAGACGGTATTCTGCTCAAGCCGCTTAATGTAACCAATCTGATCCTGCAGAACAGCTATATTCTGGTGCTGGCAATCGGGATGGTGCTTGTGATCATCACTGGACATATCGACCTTTCAGTAGGCTCCGTAGCCGCTTTTATCGGGGCACTGTCAGCGATTATGATGGTGGATATGCATTTGAACCCGGTGCTGGCGGTTATTCTTTCATTGCTGATGGGGGCACTGGTTGGAGCCTGGCAGGGCTTCTGGGTCGCCTATATCAAAATTCCTGCGTTTATCGTAACACTGGCGGGGATGCTGCTGTTCAGGGGGCTGACGATGATTGTGCTGAATGGCCAGTCCATTGCGCCTTTCCCCAAAACGTTTCAAAAGATCAGCTCGGGGTTCATCCCGGATTTCTTTGGCGGCAGCTCGCTGAATGTCCTGACACTAGTTGTGGGCGTTGTACTTTCCGTGCTGGTCGTGTACCAGGAGTTCCGGAACCGGAAAGTCTCTATAAAATACGGCTTTGAGCAAACCTCTGTCTGGCTGTCCGTTGCCAAGGCTGCAGCGCTTGTGATTGTCATTAACCTGTTCTCCTATGTCATTGCCCAATATAACGGGATTCCGAACATTCTGGTGATCTTGATGGTGTTGATCGTCATCTATTCCTTCGTTATGAATCATATGACGATGGGACGGCATATCTATGCTCTTGGTGGCAATGAGAAGGCAGCCAGTCTCTCCGGTGTCAAAACCAAACGTGTCACCTTCTGGGTATTCGTCAATATGGGCGTGCTTGCAGCCCTGTCCGGTCTGGTGTTTGCAGCACGTCTGAATTCGGCGACACCAAAAGCCGGCACCAACTTCGAGCTGGACGCCATCGCGGCCTGCTTCATCGGAGGAGCATCTGCTTCAGGCGGGATAGGAACAGTGGTGGGCGCCATTATCGGCGGCCTGGTCATGGGCGTTATGAACAACGGTATGTCACTCATCGGCCTCGGCGTCGATTGGCAGCAGGGCATTAAAGGCCTGGTGCTGCTGCTGGCAGTGGGCTTTGATATTTACAATAAATCGAAGACCTCATAAGCGAAGCGGGCAGACTTGATAGAAAGAAAAGAATAAGGGAACCGTTCCTGGTATTCCAAGGGAGGGTTCTTTTTTTTATCGGGTAGTTAAAATTGGAAGTACTTTCTTAGTAAAAAGCTTACACCTCTGCTATAATGTTCTCAGTACACGGTTGGAAAGAGGACAGTTCCATGATCATTTCATCGACGAAGTCATAGTTATCCCTTAATCATTTAACTGGAGGCTTCAGATGCAGATTCTCGCGATGGTGACCATGCTGATTGATCATATCGGCTACATTTTTTTTCCGGGGGAGATGGCCTGGAGATATGTGGGGAGAATTGCTTTTCCAATATACTGCTACGCGCTGGTGCAAGGGCATATACATACATCATCAAGACCCCGTTATTTGCGCCGGCTGCTGTGGATTGCGCTGTTCGCTCAGATTCCCTATAATCTGGCGCTTGATCCGGGCGGGTGGAATGTCGTATTTACCTTGCTGCTGTCTGCGGCAGTGTTGTTTATTCTGGATAAGCTGCCAAACCTCTGGTACGGCATTCCTGTAGTGATTCTTGCTTTTGTTCTCATGGACCGGCTGCCGCTGGATTATAACGCCTATGGTCTGCTGCTGGTGCTGATCTTCCGTTATGCCCGTTCCTACTGGCTGATTCTGGCCCATTTCGTGTTGAATGGCGTGTATCTGTTCTATTATGGCTGGCGGGTGCAAATGTTCAGCGTCGTGCCTACCATTCTCATAGTAACGGCCCCTGGTTTCTGGAGGCTTCTGGAGAACAAACGGCTGCCGCGCTGGATTTGGTGGTCATTCTATCCGGCCCATCTGGCTTTGCTTGCCTTAGTGAAGATTCTGTTTTTTCAGGAATGGGTATTTATAGAATGGCGGAGTCTGTTTACAATATAATCCTGTTACCGGATACACCCTATATCACCCGATCCTCCCTCTTTAGAGTTGATGGATATAGATTGCAAATATAACTAGAGGAGACATGCTATGAAGAAAATGAAAGCAAGAACCAAGTGGTTACTCCCGATTCTCGCAGTGCTGCTGATTCTGGCGGGTTGCCAGAATGTGGCAGGATTTGATGTCAACAAGGCGCTTCTGGGAGATCTGGATGTAAAATCTTCTGAATCCAGCACCACCTTGTCACTGAAGGCAGTGCCTGCCGCAGGAATTAGCGCGGAAGATAAAGAAATGGTAGATCTCATCAATTCTTTCTCCTTGAACCTTAGCAGCATGAAGCTTCAGGACAATGGCAACGTATCTGCGGCCGGAGTTGTAGGCTATAAGCAATTATCTATTCCTTTTACATTCTTTATGGATAAAGAGGCTGTTGTCTTTACCGCAGAAGGTGCCAAACAGCCATTCTACTACCCGATTAAAGGGTATGAGGAATCCATGGGCATTCAAGGGCTTGACCAGAACAAGGCACAGGAGATTTCCAAGCTGTTGACCTCGTTCGTGGTGAAGAATCTGCCGAATCCCGGCGCGATTAGCGTAGCCTCTGTAAATGAATCTGTATATGGTGAACAGCTGAATTTAACTAAGCTACATACGGAGATTACGGGCGACGAGATGCCGGCGCTTGTGAAGAGCTTCCTGAAATCCATTTCCAAGGATACTGAGGGCTTTACCAATTTCATCAGCGGTCTCTATGATTATCTGTACCCGCTTCTGGAAGCGAACGGTGTAGGCGCAGATGAACTCAGCGATCTGGGTCTGGGTGAAATTCCTCTGGAAAACAAGGAAGGTGTAGTGACTGTGGCGCATGATGCGGCCAAATTGGCTGTAGATGCACTTCTGCTTGTCTATGATAAACAGTTGGATAATCTTTATGCTTCAACACCGGAACTGAAAACCATCCTCAGCAAAGAGACCAAGCTGAATATTGATATGTTTGTGGATAGCGGATTCCATGTGCGCAAGCAGAATATCAATCTCTTCGTCGCATTGCCAGCCAGTAAGGACCTGCCTCTTCAGAGCATTTCCCTCAAAATGGATACGCAAACCTGGAATGTGAATGGTGCAGTAACTGCTAATCCGATCTCGACAAAGGGAGCGTTGGATTTGTCTTCTGCCGAGCTTACTCCGGGGCAGACACTCCGAAGCTTTGAACCAGGTTCAGATGTATATAACATGCTCAAGAATGATTTGAATATCACTGCGAAATCTCTGATGATTGCACCGGATGATGATTACTATTATCCGATTGTTGAAGGAAACACCACTTATGTGCCACTGCGGTATCTGGCAGAAGATATGGATGCTGTAGTCGAGTGGGATGGGGCTAACCGCGCCATCAATGTTACCGATGACGTCTACGGAGATAAGCTGGTATTCAAAATCGGCTCTGACAAGGTTCTGATCAACGGAAAGACAGTGAAGCTTGCCCAGCCGGTATTCGTGGACGAATACGGTGATGCTTATGTACCGCTTCGTCTGCTGGCAGAAGCGCTTCATGCCAAGGTAGAAAAAGATGAAGATGGTTACATCTACATTGACCGTCCGTAAACAAACATTAACAACAAAAAGCCGGAATCTCTTATACAAGAGGTTCCGGTTTTTTGTTGTGCCACGCCGTGATGTTTCAATTACTCAATGATTTAGGTTGGGTCAATACCATGTCAAGCGAGACATTGCTGAGTACTTTATCCTCAGCCATACTCTGTATATAACCGGACATGAAGCCGCCATCCATGCCCATCCACAGTTTATAACCCGGCATGGACTTGATCTCATCCAAAGCATTGGCAGCAGTTCCGGCGAAATAATTCACGTTCAGCCGGGCCATCACTTTAGCCATCGATTGTTTTTCACTTTCGCTAAAGGTGGAGTCTTTGAGGCGGGCCATCGCCTTGTTATACGATTGCCCGGCGAATACCCCCTCGGCGTAGCTTTTAAAGGCCAGTAAATGGGGATCGGTATTTCCATTAGCCTTGGCCCAGCCTTCAACATCTACTGCCGCAGTGTGATAGGTTACAGCCCTGGTTACAGGATCAAAGCTCATTTCACCATATTGATGCGGGTTCACGGCCATGGCACTGGTAGCAATATCATAGACTGGAGTGTCTCTGGAGTCAGTCGTACCGTCTGGATCGCGTGCGATATCCTGCATATGGATATGCCCGGACAATACAAGATTAAGCCCGTCCTTACGAAGTGTCTTCATGGTTTCCTGACTGTTGTTAAGCTTGAATCCCGACACAGACATGGAGGTGTGGCTGAGAAGGTTATGATGCATCACCGTAATGATCGAGGCCTGTTTCTCAGCTGCCAGCTTCGCGCATTCATCCATCCAGGAGAGGGTAGAAGGGAGGATGCGGCCGTCCGTCTGGGGAAATCCGTAGCTTTCATTGTTGGCATACTGGCTGCTGTCGATCATCAGTAGATATAGCCCCGGTGCCGCTTGAACGAGGTAGCTTAGGCTGTCCTTGTCACGGGAGATTGCTTCATTATAGCCAAAATCAGAATACAGCTCTGTAAAATCCCCCGGAGTGATATGCTCCGCAACGATCTGTTTGTCCGCTTTGAACGATCTCGCCCAGGGATTATTCAAGTCGTGATTACCAGGAATGACATAGACATCGGTGCCTGATGCTTCCACACGTTTCAACTTCTCCGCCAGCTTCTTATGGCTGCTTGCTTCCCCGTTATTGGTAAGATCACCACTGAGAATCAAAAATTCCGGCTTCTTCTGCTGCGCGTCATAGACGAGGGCTTCCATTAGTTCATCGCTATAAGGCAGGATTTTCCCGTCTCCGCCGTTCACGTAGGCCTGAAAGGCTTCTCCGCCATCCTGAAGGTCCTTATCGAGATAATGGGTATCTGTAGCCACCCAGAACGATACAGGAGCTGTTGCGTTCTCAGCAGTAGCTACGCTGGATTCCGCAGCATTCCCTAATGGCAATGGAGTGTCTTTACAGCTAGCGAGAATGAAGCTGGCAGCCATGAGTATGGTAAGTGTATATAGATTTGTTTTTTTTGAAGAAAATATCCGTTTATTGTTGTGGATTTTCATTATATCAATCAACCTTCCTTCTGCACTTTTGCTGAACTATTGTAGCCTATTTGGTGCAGAATTGTATATCGAAAAGTGAGTAACTGTTACTTAATCTTCAGATTGGAGTATAGAAAGTAGGGGAACGCGCATAATTTTGTACAAGAACTGCGACAATAAGGGGTGGTATGAAGAATCAGGCAAAAGGAAAAAGTTGTGAATGGGTATTGTTTTTTCGGAATTAAAGTGTTAAGATTTAAAAAAGTAAGTAACTAAACAAATGGAGGTATTTATATCATGTCTAAGAACTTTTTTGAAGCAGTAAAAGGCAGACGATCCATCTATGCAATCAGCAAAGAATCCCCGATTTCCGATGCAGAGATTCAAGAGATTGTAGAAGCGGCCGTTCTACATAGCCCAACTTCTTTTAACTCCCAGAGCTCAAGAGCGGTAGTACTGCTTGGAGATAAGCACGATAAGGTGTGGGATATTACAGCGGATACCCTGCGCAAAATTGTACCAACAGAACAATTTGAAGGTACTGCACAGAAATTGTCCTCTTTCAAAGCTGGCTACGGTACAGTATTGTTCTTTGAAGATCAGGCAGTAGTGAAGCATCTGCAAGAGAACTTTGCCCTTTACGCTGAGAATTTCCCGATTTGGTCAAACCAGTCCTCCGGAATTCTACAATTCGTAGTTTGGACTGCATTTGCTGATGCGGGTCTTGGAGCTTCCTTGCAGCACTATAACCCTTTAATTGATGATGAAGTAAAAGCAACCTTTGATATTCCGGCAGACTGGAAGCTTATTGCTCAAATGCCTTTCGGTAAAACCGTTAACGCACCGGGTGAAAAAGAATTCCAGCCGATCGAAGAGCGCGTAAAAGTAATTAAATAAGGGAACTGTAACTTGAAGAACCAGTAACACTTATCAGTTTGTACGAATTAAAAAAAGAGGACGGCGGAAGCGCCTGTCCTCTTTTTGAAGTGGTTCTAATTCGGCTCGGGAGTAATTCCCCTTACTTTGTAGTCGGAGCTTCTGTTGCAGGAGCTGCGCTGGCATCAGGAGCCGCGCTTGTAGCAGGAGATGCGGATGCTTTAGCTTTGGCATCAGTCAGTGTATTCGTAATCTTGGCAGCTGCAGTCAGATCCTGAAGCCAAGTGGAAGACATTTCGGATACCTTTTTAGCTTTTAGGGTTTTGGTGATTTCTTCTTTCTTCTCGGCAAGTGTGTATTCATGAGCTTCTTTACGGTCAGTTACTTTAATAACATGGTAGCCGTATTGAGTTTTGACAGCGCCGCTGGTTTCACCAACCTTGAGCTTGAAGGCAGCATCTGCGAATTCAGCGACCATATCGCCTTTCTTGAAGAAGTTAAGATCGCCGCCTTTATCCTTGGAGCCAGTATCAGCTGATTTCTCTTTCGCGAGTGTGGCAAAATCCGCGCCATCTTTCAGCTGTTTCACAATGGCATCCGCTTCTTCTTTGGTTTTTACTAGAATATGGGAAGCCCGGACTTGTTCTTCCTGGTTAAAGGAAGCTTTATTTTCATTGTAGTATTTGGAAATTTCATCATCAGTGACAGTTACTTTAGGCTCAACCAGCTTGCGGATTTTAACTTGCAGCGGCATTTGCTTTTTCAGATCGTCCAGCGTCATCGAACTTTGCTGCAAAGCGCTCTTGAGTCCCTCTTCACCGCCGAACTGTGTCTTCAGGTCTTCAATCTCAGCAGTGATGTCGGCATCGGTAACTGTAATGTTAGCCTTTTTGGCCTCCTGGTCAACAAGCGTGGTGGTGATCAGGTTCTGCAGAGTGGCTGCCCCGCCGGCTTCAACCAGCTTGTCGTAGAGCTCAGCTTTGGAAATATCGGTACCATTGACGGATGCAACAGCTACTTTGCTGTCATCCTTCTGGAATGGCTGCACGATGAGAACAACAATAAGGGCTGCAGCGAGGACAAGCGATGCGATCATCCAGCCCTTGCCGCCTTTAGCAGATGGGGTGGAAGGAGGTGTTCCATCGCCGACTTTGTTCATAACCGGAACATTGGCAGCGCTGTCAGGTGCGTCCTTCTCTTCGAATACTTCTGCCGCTTCCTGCGCGCTTACGGGTTCCAATTCAGGAACTGAAGCGGATTCTTCTCCTAATCCTTCATTGATACCGGAAGTGCTGTTATCTTCCGTCGATCCATTGTTGTCCAGATGTTCATTCTCATTGAAATCCTTTTTGTCCATTATAATTAATGACTCCCTTCAATATAGGTGTTGCCTGTCTTTCTACAACTTTACCAGAAATCAGGATTCCAAACCTTAAGAAAGTATAAAAAAGCTGATTTACTTTTTAAGTTTCTCTTAAGATACAAGGAAAAAGCCGGAGCGTCATGGGTATCCCCATGCGTTTCCGGCTTCTGGTAGGCTCCGTATTTTTTTCCTGCGGCGGATATGTAACCGCTTAAGAGCTGAGGCTTTTCAGCAGATGGCGTATGCTTTCCTGTTTGCGTCTTGGCACGCGGACAGTCTTGGCGTACAGACCCATCTCTCCGAAATAAATACTGTCGTCTTCGATGGAGCTGATCTTGTTAAGATTGACGTAACAGCCCCCATACACATGGTAATAACTTGGATTAGATAACAAACGGTTAAGCTGCTCGGCAGTCATTCTCTTTTTAATATTATAGTTTCTGCCGTGAAAAATGACCAAATCATGGTCCCCGACCTTAAAGAACAGAATGTCCGTTTCCACCTCGAAGTCCTCATACACATTTCTGGCTTCCAGCAGGCTGCTCATTCATGTTCCCCCTTTATACAAAATTAAAACTCAATGTTAGCGCTTTCATTATAACATAACGTTTTACCCTTGAGAAGCCTTATTTTTAAAATGTTTTATGACATTTTTAGCTTGCGATTTGTCATAGACGCTGAAAAAATGTAAATTAATAAGATGGCTACAGTGAAATTGGGTTGTAATGGCCCACAATATGGATGAACCATTTGAGGAGGATTACCGAGATGAAAGACAATACTAGACTGCTGCTGTTTACCGGTTCCTACGCAAGCGCTGAAGAAAGCGGGGTTCAGGTATATGAATTGGATAGAGCAGCGGGAGGCACGCTTGCACTGGTGGATAAGGTACAGGGTATAACAAACCCGACCTTTGTTAATGTAAATGTTGCTGAAGGACGGCTGTATGCCATTGGAGAAAAGTTCAATGGAGAGGGGGGCAAGGAAGGGGAAGTGGTTTCTTTTGCCATTGACCCGCAGTCCGGCAAGCTCACCGAATTGGACCGCATTTCGACCATGCCAGCCACAGGCAGCAATCAAACCACAACTTGCCATATCTCAAGAGATTCTCAAAGTGAGTATATTATAGTGTGCAGCTATCACGGAGGACTGGTGGGACTGGTGACTCTGGATCAGCAAGGTCTGCCGGTCCGGCTGGAGGATACCGCAGTACATACGGGACAAGGAAAGATGCATGGGCAGGACAAGCCTCACCCGCATTCCGCAATCTTCAGTCCGGATGAGAAATTCCTGTTCGTTTCCGATCTTGGACTTGATGTGATTCGTAAGTACCAGATTAACCATGACACCCGGACGCTGGAAGCAAAAGGAGATACCCTACTTCATGATGGAGCCGGACCGCGTCATTTCGTTTTTCATCCGGACGGTAAATCCGCCTATGTTATCAATGAGTTGGATAGCACAGTTACTTCTTTTCTTTATGATAATACAGCCGGTACGCTTCAAACGGTTGCCACCATTTCTACACTGCCTGATGGCTACCCGTCTGCAGACAATAGCTGTGCCGAAATCGCTTTGTCCGCAGACGGACTCTATTTGTACGGATCAAACCGCGGGCATGACAGTATTGTGGTGTATGCCGTTGATCCTGCAACCGCCAGGCTTACACTGGTGGAGCATGTATCCACCCATGGCGGGCATCCCCGCCATTTCGCCCTAACCCCTGACGGCGCTTACCTGATCGCTGCGAATCGTGATGGCAATAATCTGGTTGTATTCAGCGTTGACCGTGTAAGCGGAAGACTTATCTTCACGGGCAATACAGCTGAGGTATCCAAACCGGTGTGTGTAAAACCTGTATATTTCCCGGTGATGATATAAACTCCCGGAGAACCCGGCTCTGTGACAAATACAAGGATGATGTACATGGTTAGTTCTTTAGATCCTTATATTTTAAGCAAAAGGAACACCGGAGCTGCTTGCTCCGGTGTTCCTTTTGAAAAGAAGGTTCCGTGGAAAAATATTCTTATTTTAGCGAAACAGGCTTCAGCGGCACAATGGTGGAAACAGCCGATTTGAACAGTACATTCTGTCTACCGTCACCCTGGCCCTGCAAAGTGATGGTGTAAGCGTCATAGGAGGTTACATATCCTTGCATTTTAACTCCATTGGTTGTAAAGATTGTCACGGGAACCTTGGTTGAAATGCACTGGTTCAACAAACGTTCCTGTAATTTCAGAGTTTCCACTTCGGCAGCACTCCATCTTTTTTTGAATTGTTTTCCAGGACATTATACCACGGGGAAGACCCTCTCTGGAAATGGAGTCGCTCAGCATTAGAATAGACAAGGGGGTAATTATGCTGCAATTTCAATCTGGATCCAGAGGTTTCCGGGGTTTTTTATGGTTTCTGCTAGCTTTTGCTGTGATTGCTGTGTTTGTTAAGCTGGACCGGATCTCTGGTTTTGATATCACAATTATACATGTTGTACAATCAGCGGAAATCCCGGCTCTCACTTCACTGGCCAAAGGATTATCCCTGGTGGGCTCCTCAAAAATTGCAATCGGGATTTCGCTGCTGACCATGATGCTGTTGTTTTTTGTACTGAAGCATAGAATGGAATTGCTTTTGTTCCTCATAGTCGGCTTAGGCTCACAGATGCTGAACACATGGATGAAGCTTTGGTTTCACCGGGAGCGCCCGAACATCCACCGGTTAATTGAACAAGCGGGATACAGCTTCCCGAGCGGACACTCTATGGCGGCGTTTTCCCTCTATGGTGTGCTTGCGTACCTGCTATGGAGGCATATGAGGGGCGGAACGGAGCAGGTACTGTTGATTCTGTTCACTGTACTTATGACTGGAGGTATTGGCTGGAGCCGTGTCTATTTGGGCGTGCACTACCCAAGCGATGTTATTGGAGGATATGCTGCCAGCGGGGCTTGGCTGATGTTGTGCATTACCTGTTTTGAGGCGTTCCGGAATTCACGGAAGCAGAGGCAGCAGCACCCATGAAAAATGCGGATTCCCATTAACGCTCACCTGGGAATCCGCATTTGGCGGCATGACCACTTTTACCGGTTATCCTTGGCTCGCGGTGAGTTTGAGGGCTTTTGGGACTCCTGAAAATGAGCGGTGCGGCTGATACTCAGCTTCAGCAGTGCGGGCAGGCTGGCTTTCAGCTTATTCGCCTCTTCCCGGGTTACCTGGCCGTTTGTAATCGAAGCTTCAAGCTTCAGGCTTGCCGCTTCACTTAGCTTTTGGATATATTGATCCTCGGTCCATCCTTTTTTCTCCCGGGCTAGAGCATACAGGGTTTTTCCCGCTCTCAGGCTGCGGATTAACTCGGCACGGTCCATCTCCAGTAACTTGGATGTCTCATTGATGATGAAATGTCCGCCTCCGGCTCTGAAACCTTTGTCCATATGCGGGGCATGGGGACGCGGTTGTGCTTTCTCAGCATGAACCGCCGAATCCGGTGTAGCGGAAGGAGTTCTTCCGGCTGTATTTTCGGCAAAAGCGGCGGCCGGAGCCAAGCAGAGGAGTAGCGCTGCTGTGAGAGCTGTGATTTTTTTGACATTGTTGCTCATGGTTTCACCTCGGCTGTTATTTGTGGGACTGCTGTAACCAGTATTCCCCGAATGCTGAAAGAATCCTGAAGGCTGCCTTAAGACATACTAAAATTCGCCAGCCTGCATCCTGGGTAATAATGTCTGTACTAATAGAGATGAACCAAAGCGGATCAGGATATACATATTTGTACGTAGTGATATCGATGAAGTAACGCTTACAAAACTTTAGGAGGGATGGATTTGGCTTTTGGCGCCCGCATACTCAAAACCGGATTGGCAGTAACACTTGCCCTCTATCTGTCCGCTCTATTGCACTTCACTTCCCCCGTGGGCGCGGCGATTGCAGCGATATTCGCCATGCAACCCTCCATCTACAGATCCTGGCGGTACTTTCTGGATCAGATTCAGACGAGTACTATGGGGGCGGTTCTGGCGCTGCTGGGTGGAATGCTGCTGTCCAACGAACCGATTGCTGTCGGTCTGGTATGTATTCTCGTGATTATGATCAGTATGAAAATGAACCGGGCCGATACGATCGGTCTGACCCTGGTAACTGTAATCTCAGTCATGGAGGCCTCGGGGCAGTGGGATTTTGCCTTAACCCGTTTTTTGCTCACGCTGACCGGTATTATTTCAGCATTCATTATTAATATCGCTGTATTTCCTCCGCAGCCGCGGAAGCAGTATATCCAGCAGATTGAAAATGTATTCGGCAGCTTGTCGCTGCTGCTGCGGACGGCGGTGTCGCATGAAATGAAGGAGAGCGTCTTCCGCGATGAGAAAAATGCGCTGGAAGGCTCGATCCGGTCACTAGCCGACAAATACACTTTGTTTGAGGAGGAGCAAAAGCAGCTTCGCAGGGCTAAATACAGCCAGACCCGGCAAATGGTCGTCTACAAGAATCTGCTGGCTTCACTGCAGAAAGGGTTTGAGGTGCTGGAGGCGGTGGAACGGCATTATTTTCAGGCCGAACGTACAGAGCTTACAGATGAGTTATTCGACCATCATTTGGAGCAGCTGATCAAGTACCATGAGACAATTTTGCTCAAATTCGAAGACAAACTAAAGCCGGGAGCGACCGATATTGCCCCGCTCGGCGGGGATAACGACCGTTTCCTGCAAGCAGCAATCAACGGCTATGATGCCGGGAAAAACGGACAGCTGAGATTGTCTGTTGTGGCAGCAGCGATCTATGACTATGGGTACCAGTTGGAGCGTCTGGATAAAGTGGCGGACCAGATCAACCGGCTTTCAGGGGATGAAAAGGAATAGTTCGCCATTCCGCATGGATATGCGAATGTTGACCACCCATCTGATAATGGAGCATACTTTATAGTGTTCAGCATGTAAGGTTAACTAGTCTAGACAGAGCAAAAAGATCCGGCCCCTAGTGGGACCGGATCATCAAAGACTTGATTAAGTGTGATGCAGTTGATACAATAAAAAGATATGGGAAAATCGTTTGCGATAAAACATAAATGCGCAACTTAATTATAACATGGGTAAGGGTGAATGTCAACCTTCCAAAGGGGATGAATTGCAATGGAGAAACATGATAGTGAATGGAAAGAAGAGCAGGAAAGGGTTAACGGGATTACGAAGCTGTTGTCAGCCCATATCCGGCGGTTATCCGAGGAACTCGGACTTCATCGCAGTGATGTCGTCGATATGCGTAAGGACTTCTGGGAAGAGGTTACAGTGAATTTCAGCAGCCCGGATGACCTCGGGGAAACCTCAACAAGTCTGCGGCAGCAGGCCCAAATTCTGAACGAACGTGAGCGCCATCATCTACAGTCAAGCAAAGCGCTTAAAAAATATAGAAAGCTGGTTGTATCTCCCTATTTCGGCAGGATTGATTTCAAGGAGACACCGGAAGCCGGGACAGAGCAGATTTATCTGGGCATCGGCTCACTTATGGAGGATAACGGCACTTTCCTGATTTACGACTGGCGCGCACCGATCTCCAGCCTTTACTATGACGGGGCTCCCGGGCCGGCAGCCTATGAAACGCCAGGCGGGCTAATCTCCGGAACGATGGAGTTGAAGCGCCAGTTCGTCATCGATGACGGGACGATAGAAGTCATGTTTGATACAGGTGTAACCATCGGCGACGAGCTGCTTCAGCAGGTACTCAGCCACAGTGCTGACGACCGGATGAAGAGTATCGTAGCGACGATTCAGAAGGAGCAGAATGCCATCATCCGCAATGACCGGAGCCGGATGCTGGTCGTTCAAGGGGCAGCGGGCAGCGGTAAAACCTCAGCCGCATTACAGCGCGTAGCCTATCTGCTCTATAAATACCGTGAAGTACTGCAGGCAGACCAAATGCTGCTCTTCTCGCCCAATCCGCTTTTTAACAGCTATGTCTCCACTGTGCTCCCGGAACTGGGTGAAGAAAACATGCAGCAGACCACCTTCCAAATGTACCTGGAGCACCGGCTGGGCCAGGAGTTTGAGCTGGAGGACGTCTTCAATCAGACAGAAAGTCTGCTGAATGCCCCTGAAGGACCAGAGGCGTCCACACGCAGAGAGGGAATCGCCTATAAATCCTCTGTGGCCTTTCTGGATGTGATCCGGCGTTATGTCAATCTTCTAGAGCATGAAGGGATGCTATTTAAGCCGCTTGTATTTCAAGGCCGGGCAGTTGTGAGCAAGGAAGAGATGGAGCGCAAGTTCTACAGCTTTGATTCCAGCATTAAACTGGCGAACCGTATCGATCTTATGACAGGCTGGCTGCTCAAAAAAATCGCTGCGTTCAGTGTGGAAGAACGGGAGTCGCAATGGGTAGAGGATCAGATTGAGTTAATGGATTCCAGCGACTATCAGCGGGCCTACAATATGCTTCGCCGCAAGGGCGGCGGCCAGAATGATAGCTTTGATGATTTCGATATGGAGAAAACCTCGCTCGCCAGATTCATCGTCAGCCAGCGTCTGAAGCCGCTGCGCGGCTGGACCAAACGCGGAAGATTCGTAGATGTGAAGGGGCTGTACAGCCTGCTTTTTGCAGACCGTGGATTAATGGAGCGTCTGAGCAGCAGTCAGAAGCTTCCTGATGTCTGGGACAACATCTGCCGGCAGACGATAACATCAATGCACCAGAACGAGCTTGCCTATGAAGATGCCACACCTTTTCTGTATCTGAAGGAACTGAGCCAGGGTTTCCGTACGAACACACTGATCCGCCATGTGATTGTAGATGAGGTGCAGGATTACTCTCCTTTCCAGCTGGAGTTCATGCGGCGACTGTTCCCGCGGGCCAAAATGACAGTGCTCGGCGATCTGAATCAGGCGATTTATGCCCAAGGTGAGGTACTGGGAGATCTGGGTGGACTGGTCAGCATCTATGGGGAGGAGAACACAGAGGTGATCTCATTGACCCGCAGCTACCGTTCCACCTATGAGATCGTTGAGTTTACGCGTTCGATGATTCCCGGAGGGGAAAAGATCGTTCCTTTCAACCGCCGGGGAGAATCACCACAGCTGACCGTTGTGGACAACGAGGAGGGGCTGCTGGCTTCAGTAGAACGGGATGTACTGAATCTGCATTCCATGGGCTATCATTATGTAGCGGTCATCTGCAAGACAGCGGAAGAGAGTGCCAAGGTTCATGCCGAGCTGCAGGACAGACTTCAGGTAAGACTGGTTACAAAGGATACGCCCAATTTTCAAAGAGGAACACTGGTACTCCCCGCCTACCTGGCCAAAGGTGTAGAATTCGATGCCGTGATCATTTACGACGGCTCTGAAGCTAAATATGGCCGGGAAAGTGAACGCAAGCTGTTCTATACCGCATGTACCCGGGCGATGCATTTGCTGCATATCTACAGTCTGGGCCAGCCCAATCACTTCCTGCCTGCTGAGGTTCGTGAGTCTGTGACCGCCGGGGCTTCACAGATCTAAACGCAGGAATACAGTACAGTGCAAAGACCGCCTCCAAAAATTGATATTTGGAAGGCGGTCTTTTTCTGAATATTCCTCAGAGTGGTCTTAAGTGACCTCAGTGGAACATCTCTGGCAATATCTATTTGGCTGCTGGGTGGCTAGTGGAAGGTTCTTGTGCAAGGCTCCGGCGTTTATTACGTGAAGTAAGGAGTATCACTGTATAGATCAACAGCAATAAAAGCGGGGCAAGGGTTGAATAACGGTACATGACAGCATAGCTGGTATACAGTGCAACCGAACCGAGAATCAGGGAGCCAAGGGCTACACCCAGATCCAGTGAGTTGAAGAACATACCGTTAGCCATCCCGCGCTGACGGGGCTCTACGGATTGAATCATCCAGGTCTGCAGTGCAGGCTGCATCGAGCCAAACCCTATTCCATAACAAATTGCGGCTGGAAAAAGGGCGCCTGTTGATGAAGCGAAAGAAAGCAGCAGCAATCCTGCGATAATGAATAGACTTCCCGGAATAAGCAGGGCTGGCGGGCCGAAACGGTCATAGATTTTACCGGACAGAGGTCTTACAACCACAATGGCAACGGCATTGAACAGGAAGAAGTAAGCGATATGATCCAGATGAATTTCCGTACCAAATAGAGCCAGAAATCCCAGCAGGCCTCCATAAGAGACGGCTAGCAGGAAATTAAGCACGCAGGGTACGAATAGTCTGCGGAAGGCTCCGCCCTTAAGTTCCGATACCGGTGCACTTGCCGGTTCCTTATGATGTGCAGGCAGCTTCGTGGTCAAACGGTAGCCGAGTGGCACAATCAGCGCCAGGACTGCTGCTGTGCAGATAAGCAGCGAACCGAAGCCGGGTCCCTGCAGCAGACTGAGTCCGATCAGCGGGCCGGCTGACATCGCCAGGCTCGTAGATAGGCCGAAATACCCCATACCTTCGCCCATTCGCCGGATCGGGATCACATCAGAGGCCATTGTCGGGAATGCGGTGCTGGCCATGCCGAAGCCAACCCCGAACAGCATCCGGAGGAGCAAGAGAGCAAGAATGCTTCCTGCCCAGTAGTAGCCAATCACCGCAGCAAGGGAAACAGCCAGTCCAAGGAAGATCAGCAGATTGCGGCCGCCCTTCTCCATAGCCTTTGCGGAGAAGAGGCGTGAGGCAATGGCGCTTAGTGCGAATAGACTGGTTACAAGACTGACTTGTACGGAAGAAGCGTGGAGTGTTCCTTCGGCATACGCAGGGAGGGTGGAGAGGGTCATTTGCAGACCCATGAACAACATTAAGTTACAGATTGTGAGAATAATAAAAGACGGGGTCCATAATCGCTCAGATGTATGATTCAAAACGGGTTTCTCCTATTCTTTAAGCGTATTTCCGGTGTTGTGATAGATCAGCTCCAGCATGGAGCGGAGGTCTTCCAGCTGCTCTGGGCGGAGTCCATTAACAGCTGTTGTAATCATCTGTTGCTCTAGAGAAACCGTTCGCTCAATCAATGACTTGCCTGTCTCAGTCGCATAGAGCTGGAAGGCACGCCGGTCGGTGGGGCTCATGGTCTTGTGTATGAAGCCTTTCTTCTGCAGCAGTTCAACAATGCGGGCGGTAGTCGGCTGGTCCTTGGCGGCCGCAGTGGCAACCTCTTTCTGGTTAATGCCTTCACGGTTACAGATCATCAGCAGGATAGACCACTGCTCCGGAGTGATGTCATAAGGCTTAAGGACACGGGCAAATGCATTGGAAATCCTCCGGTGCGTAGAGCCGAGAAGAAATCCGAGGAAATCTTGTGGTGAAGAAAAGGGCATGATTACTCATCCTTTCACAAATACTTGTCATAACAATTATATTCAAGACATCTATATATGTCAATGTACAACAAAAAAGCCTCTCCCCGCATCTGCGGAAAAAGGCTGGTAATGTATTGGTAATGGGTGCTTAGACTTGCGGAACTTTCTCCCAGTCTTTCAGGAAACGCTCGATACCGCTGTCGGTCAGTGGATGCTTCCAGAGAGAAGGCAGGAGGGAGCCCGGAATAGTTGCAATGTGCGCACCTGCAATTGCTGCCTGCTCCACATGTGCAATGTTGCGGATACTTGCAGCGATGATTTCCGATTGAAGTCCGTAGTTGGTCAGGATGGTCTTCAAATCCGAGATCAGCTTCATGCCGTCAACACCGATATCATCCAGACGTCCAACAAACGGGCTGATATAGGTTGCGCCGGCTTTGGCGGCCATCAGTCCCTGGGCTGCCGAGAAGATGAGGGTTACGTTCGTTTTAATGCCTTTTTTGGTTAATTCATAACAAGCTTCCAGACCATCTTCAGTCATCGGCAGCTTGATAACCACGTTAGGTGCCCATTCAGCGATTTCGTAAGCTTCCTTCAACATTTCTTCGGCTTTCAGACCGATGACCTCAGCGCTGACAGGGCCTGGTACAATCGCAACGATTTCTTTGATAACATCTTTGAACAGTCTGCCTTCTTTGGCGATAAGCGACGGATTTGTCGTTACGCCATCCACTAATCCGAGGCGGGTAATACGTTTGATTTCTTCAATATTTCCGGTATCCAAGAAAAATTTCATTTCGTGGTATCCTCCCTTGGTTTGATATGGATTGACAAACATTTTTGCACCACTTCATTATGAATCATGGTGCTGGAAGTTTCAACTGTTAATATGAATATTTCAAAATAACTTTATAGAATTCCAGGTAAAATGTTAATTCAGCGCGCTGTGCCCATTCCCTGACACGTTCGTCACGTGATAATATAGAAGCGGTGTTGCCCATATCGCCGAAAGGGCAGGTGTCAGATATGTTTATAGTATATGCAGGGGTTGTCGCCTTTCTTTTATTTGCTGCCGGAATCATTGCTTTCCAGAACAGCAGGCTGGTTGCCCAGCAGGAAGCGGATGAATCTGCAGGACGCATCAGCAGTTTAATGTATTCTGTCTATCATCAGTCCTTTTCATACAATGATGAGCGGCCGGAAGCGGTTCCTTTGTTTCAATTTAGCGTTCGTTCACTTCTGGAGGGGCAGCTTGCAGGCGGAGAAGTCGACAAGACGATAGCCCTGTGCCGGGTTCCTGCAGGAGGCGGTGAAATGGCACTCTCTGACGCTCAGAGCTGGATGCTGGGCAATATCCGGCAGTCTTCTCTGCGGGGCGAGCAGATCCAGGCGGATTCTTTTACGGACAACGCATTGAGCAATGGGGAGAAAGAGATGATCCTCCGTTTGGAATCGGCTGTGAAGGAGGAGACCGCAGATGCAAATCATCATTAACCATGTAGCCATTTCCACCCGGCAGGGTGACATTACCGCCTGGCAGGGAGACATGATTGTAAATGCTTCGAATTCGGGCCTTTTTGGCGGTGGTGGTGTGGACGGCGCGATTCACCGGGCTGGCGGACCGCAAATAGCTGAGGCATGTGCAGAGATCCGTCACAAGCAAGGCGGTATCCTTCCAGGTGAAGCTGCGGTGACCAATGCGGGAAATCTGCCTTTCCTGGGGATCATACATACGGTAGGGCCGATATGGAAAGGCGGAGCTGCGGGAGAAGCTGCAATTCTGGCCAAATGCTATTCGAGCAGTCTGGAGGCAGCCTGTAGACGGGGGGCGGTAAGTGTTGCTTTTCCCAACATCAGCACTGGGGTCTACAATTTCCCCAAAGTCCTGGCTTGTCAGACTGCGCTGAATTCTGTCATTGAGTATATAAAGGAACGCGATTCCGGTGGACTGCCGCTGAAACGGATAGAATTCATCTGCTATGAGAAGGATAATGCCCAATTATACGAGGAAATGCTTCATGGCTTTGCCTGAATTGCGTTATCACGTTCCTGTGCTAATATGAAAATCACAAGCTGCAACTATATAGATAAAAGTACATTCCAATGGGATGAGAGTGAGGGATCAGAAATGTGTTCTAATATTGGAGTGAACTTTGTTGTAGTTGATCCCGAGAATAAGGATTTGAGGGCGCTAATTGACCGTCTGGATGTTGAACTGAAATCAAGGTATCCGCATGAGACGATCTACGTAGTGGATTTCTCTGACCCCAAGGTGCGGGAAATGACCTTCGTGGTGGCTTATGCCGGGGACAAGCCGGTAGGCTGCGGGGGCCTGCGTCCACTGGCTGAAGATTCTTCCAGTATGGAACTCAAGCGGTTCTATGTAGATCCGGATACCCGCCAGCAAGGGATAGCAAACCGTATGCTGCTGGATTTGGAACAAAGGGCTGCAGCAGCGGGCTGCAGAGAAATCCGGCTGGAGACAGGCATCAAGCAGCCGGAAGCCATTGCCCTGTATGAGAAGAACGGCTACCGGCCCATTGATTTGTTTGGACCCTATATTGGTGATCCTGACAGTCTTTGTTACGGCAAAATTTTGTCTTAATCCAAGTTTATGCGTGGTACTTGCCGGCCGGTGCATCCAGCACCCACTCCAGCATCAGGATCATATCCTCAACCCGGCTCAGCTGGGCATTCAGCGGTTCCCGCTGGGGGCTGCCATCCGGCAGCGGTGTCAGCCGGGATTCCACGGATCTTTTCTGCAGGGTCAATTCGTTAATTTTGGATTGGATCTGTTGTTCGGTTCTCATGCTGGAAGCCTCCTGGCGGTGATGATTTGATGGTACTTCAAAACTATTATAACGGATACATGGGGGTATTAAAAATGAGTATCAATGTGAAGCAGCTAGCGGCAGAAAAGGCAGTAGAGTATGTTAAGGACGGAATGAGAGTCGGACTCGGAACAGGTTCTACAGCTTACTGGGCCATCCGGAAGCTCGGTGAGCGGGTAAAGGAAGGGCTGCAGATCACTGCCGTTGCCACTTCGGTTGCCTCAGAGGAACAGGCACGTGAGCTCGGGATCCCTCTGGTCGGTTTCGGCGATATCGGGAGTCTTGATCTCACCATCGACGGTGCGGATGAGCTGAACCATGATCTGGAGCTCATTAAGGGCGGCGGAGGTGCGCTGCTTCGTGAGAAGATCGTAGCCCGCAATAGTACACGGATGATTGTGGTGGCTGACGAGAGCAAAGCTGTTCATACGCTAGGTAAATTTCCATTGCCGGTGGAGATCGTTCCATTCGCCTGGGAGTGGACCGTGGCTGCGCTGGCCAAGCTGGGCTGCACACCAGAGCTCCGGCGGAGCGGGGATGCCCTGTACAAGACTGACAACGGAAATTACATTGCGGATTGCCGTTTCGGGTCTATTGCTTCAGCTGCTGAACTCGCGGATTCCCTTCAGAATATTACAGGGGTAGTGGAACATGGCCTCTTTATTGGCATCGCCGCTGTGGCGATTGTCGGCAAACCGGACGGGAGCATTGAAGTCATTGAGCGCGGGCAAGGCGAGTAACAAAGGTAAGCACAGCAGCACCGGCCAGAGCAGCAGGAAAAGGCACATGCCACCGCAAGCGGAGGGAATAGCCAAGGCGCTCCTCATGATTCTGTTTATTGGATATAGTGCCGCCCTGGTATACTGGATGTTCCTTGGATTTGGACGAACGGTTCATACAGAAGGGCCTTTCCGGTATAACCTGGAGCTGTTTCGTACTATAAGGTTGTATTTTGATCTAGAGAACGGAGTTTCTGTGACAGGAAGGGTTATCAATATACTGGGCAATGTAATTGTATTTGCGCCATTTGGGTTTCTGCTGCCGTTGCTGAAGCGGAATTTGCACGCTGTCATTCGGCTGCTCGTGGTCTCGGCAGCGGGCATACTGCTATTAGAAACCATGCAAATGCTGCTGCGCGCCGGCAGCTTCGATATTGATGATGTGCTGCTGAACCTTGTGGGAGTATTAAGCGGGTACATCTTGCTTCGGATTGTGTATTTTAGAAGAAAGTAAAAATGTAATCATAGGCTCTTATAGCAGGATTAGGTGAAAGTACGGAGAGGAGAACAAAACAAATGCTGATTGATTTGAAGCCGCGTATCGATACAGAAGAAGTAAAGGAGCTGCTGGCTTATGCTGTGATTGATGAACCGGATGCGCTCTGGCGTACAACGGTGGAATATGGAAGTAAGGCGGGACTTCAGCTCTGCGGCTGGGAAGAGGAAGGATTACTTGTAGGACTGGTAGGCTTTGAGGAGACCGAAGATGGTTCGCTGGAAATCCGTCATATTGCCGTGCTCCCGGAGAACCGGGGCAAAGGCTATGCGCGGGGAATCATTCTGGAGCTGCTGGCGGTCCGTAATCCGCGGTATCTGCTGGCTGAGACGGAGGATGAGATTGCCGCAGACTTTTACCGGAATCTAGGCTTTATGGTCTACAGTCTTGGGGAGAATCCCGCAGGTATTGAAATGTTCCGCTGTGTGTATGAAGTTGAAGAAGCTGAGGATGAGGAGTAATCCTGCGGACTGCATCCGCATTTTCCAAAATATAAGGATTTTATGTTTCATGCTGTTTAGGCAGCATGGGTGTAAGCCATTTCGCATATGAATTGCGGGGTGGCTTTTTTTTGCAGTATAAATCTTTTACGGGGACCTGATTCGTGATATTGACTTTTTAGGTTGCCAATCATATAGTTTTACTGTAAAACTATTCTATACACGAACTATTATCAGGGCTAGGAGGTTGGGATTTTGAAGCTTGAGGCGGAGCAATGGATTAACCGCTATGTGGATGCATATATGGTAGTGACCCGGCAGATCAACGCGCAAATTAGAGACAGTATGGCAGAAGGATTAACCAACGATCAATTTCTCATCATGCGTCTGATCAAGAGCCAGGATCTCTGTACTTCCACTTATTTAGCAGAAGCAGTAGCTGTGGGGAAGAGTTCCATCACTGCAATAATTAATAGACTGGTTGAAGCCGGATTTATTGACCGTACCCGGGATGAGAATGACCGCCGCCAAGTCTATTTGTCACTTACAAACACAGGAAGAGAAACCTATTCTACGGCTGAAAAGCAGGTACATGAGGTGATTTCCCCTTATTTCTCGCATTTTGAGGAACGGGATATTGAGAAATTCATCACTATGTTTGAAAAGCTGGCATTTTTGATGCAGGATACAGGAGGTAGAAACAATTGAAGACCATACTTAAAGCAAGATGGGCCATTATAGCCGTATGGCTCGCCGTGGCGGTTCTGTTATTTTTGACAGCTCCGGGCATGTCAGATCTGGTACGCGAGAAGGGGCAGATTTCCGTTCCGGACGGCTACTCCTCAACAAGGGCTTCAGAGATTATGAAGGAAGTGGCCGATGCCAAAGGCGGAGAGACGCTGCATCAGGTAGCGCTTGTCTTCAACAAACCCGGCGGACTTTCCGCTGAAGACACAGAGAGCATTAAGCAAGGCATCGGGAAGCTAACCGCTCAAAAAGACTCGCTCAAGATTGACTCCATCACTGACCCTTTTTCGCAGCCGGAATTGAAGGACACCCTGATTGCCAAAGACGGCAAAACGGTGATGACAGCGCTCATGGTAAGTGGCGGGGGGGAAGCCGTCAAGCAACTGCCGGATAAAGTGAATGCACTGCTAAGTGGTGTCAGCGCCGGTCACTACTTGACGAGCGAAGGACTGATTACAGAGGATACTATTGCCAGCTCGGAAGCAGGGCTGAAGAAATCGGAATACATCACCGTTATCTTCATTTTGCTGATTCTGTTTGTAGTCTTCCGTTCGTTTGTTGCACCATTTGTGCCGCTGCTGACTGTGGGGCTCAGTTATATTGTGTCTCAATCCATTGTAGCGTTTCTTGTGGACCGCTTTGATTTTCCATTATCGACCTTTACGCAGATATTCATGGTTGCCGTCATGTTCGGGATCGGGACGGATTACTGCATATTGCTGATCAGCCGCTTCAAGGAAGAGCTGGCTTCTGCTGAGGATACCAAAAGTGCAATTATTTCAACTTACCGAAAAGCAGGCGGCACAGTATTCTACTCCGGGCTTGCTGTATTTGTCGGCTTCCTGGCGATCGGACTGTCCAAGTTCGTGCTCTACCGTTCAGCGGTAGCGGTGGCCGTAGGAATCGCCGTGATGCTGCTGGCACTCGTGACAGTCGTCCCCTTCTTCATGGCAGTGCTTGGCAAAAGACTGTTCTGGCCGTCAAGCAGCAAGCTTGCGCACAGTGAGAGCCGGATTTGGGGGGCAACAGGTTCCTTTTCCCTTAAAAGACCTTGGGCAGCTTTGTTGATTGTAGCGGCGATCGTATTACCATTCCTGTTGACTTACACTGGCAAACTGTCCTTTAACAGCATGAATGAGATTGGTTCAAACTACGATTCGGTCAAGGGCTTTAACATTATTTCTGAGAGCTTCGGCCCCGGGGAATCTATGCCCGGCAAGATCGTTATTAAGAATGACGACCGTATGGACACCCCGGAATATATAGGGCTTGCGGAGAAAATTAGCCGTGAGCTGGAAAAGGTGGAAGGCGTTAAATCGGTACGCAGTATGTCGCGTCCGACCGGCGAACAGATCAATGACTTTTTGATTCCGACGCAGGTGGCAACTCTAACCGATGGTCTTAGCCAGAGCAATCAAGGACTGACCAAGATACAGTCGGGGCTGGAGAAAGCGAGTAAGCAGCTCAGTGACAATGAGCCGAAGCTGAATGAAGCTGTATCAGGCAGCGCGAAGCTGACACAAGGCACAGCCGCGCTGAGAAAAGGCATTGATGCTCTGGGAGACGGATTGTTGCGCATCGAAAACGGTATAAAGAGCGGCTCTTCGGGAGCCGGTGAGATCAAAGCTGGGCTGGCCCAGGCGGCAGCCAGTGCCAAGCAGTTAGCCGATGCCAATGCATCGCTGCTCGCGGGCTACAAGAAAATCGGGGCAGGACTGACGGCGCTGGATGGCGGACTTGGACAGCTCCAGACCCAGCTTCAAGGCGTGGCAACGGCACTGGGCGGTTTGGGTGCATCTTTCACCGGTCTGGAAGCTGCTCATCCGGATCTCCTGCAGGATGTGAATTATCAGACGATCAAAGGCACTGTAACACAGACTGGTGCAGGAACAGCTCAGCTCGCAGAGGGCCTAGGCCAGATTACGGGGCAGTTGAAAGGAGCCGCAGCGGGCCTGAATGAGGCCAATACGGGATATGCCAAAGCGGCAGCCGGACAGACTGCGCTGGCGCAGGGTCTCGATAAGCTGGTGGCTGGAATCGGCCAGCTGCAATCAGGACTGAATCAGGCAGCAGCCGGACAAGGACAGATCGTGGATAAGATTCCTTCCATTACAAGCGGTCTGGATCAGCTTCAGGGTGGCCAGCAGCAACTGGCAGACGGCTTCGGCCAGCTTACAGGACAAATCAGCCAATTGACCGATGGGCTGAGCGACAGTGCGGACGGCCTGAAGCAGATTACAGGCGGACTTGATTCTGCACAGGATTACCTGAAGCAGATTCAAGATGCCAAGGATGATGAGCTGAGCGGGTTCTTAGTACCGGCTGAGGCGCTTAAGTCTGATGGGATGGGGCAGGTGTTTGATAATTATCTGTCTGGAGACCGCAAGGTGATGACACTGGACGTAGTGTTTGCTGCCAATCCATACAGTGCGAAGGCGATAGACAGTATGGGGGATGTTCAGGCAGCTGTAGACCGCGCCGTCATAGGTACAAAGCTGGAAAATGCCGAAACGGCCATCAGCGGAGTAACCAGTACCTATAGTGATTTGCAGAAAATTTCGAATGAGGATTATACACGGACGGTTGTCCTTATGCTAGGCGGTATCTTCATCATACTGGTAGTTTTGCTTCGTTCGATTATTATGCCGCTGTATCTGATTCTTTCACTAGTCATCACATACTTTACAGCGCTCGGGGTGACCGAGGCGATTTTTGTACATTTGCTGAATTATTCAGGAATCACCTGGACGACGCCATTCTTCAGCTTTGTGATGCTGATTGCGCTGGGTGTGGACTATAGCATTTTCCTCATGGCCCGATTCAATGAGAACAAAACCTGGGATGTACGTGAAGCGATCCTGCACGCAATGCGTAACATGGGTACAGTTATCCTGTCTGCGGTAGTGATTTTAGGCGGCACCTTCGCCTCGATGTACCCGTCAGGAGTACTGTCAATGATGCAGATTGCAACCGTAGTCCTGTCGGGTCTTGCCCTGTACGCGCTGGTGTTTCTGCCGTTCTTCGTACCGGTGATGGTACGGATGTTCGGCCGGGCCAACTGGTGGCCGTTCAGCGGGTCCGCTTCAGATGACAAACCCAAATCGCTGGATATGTAAAAACTTTATCTGAGTTGTAGTTTGAACTCCAAAAAAACCTCCGCTGCACATTACCTGTGCTGGCAGGAGGTTTTTTCGTTGATGTATGTAGCAGCTGAACTAACGCATTTTTGCGAAATAACTGCGCAGCGCCCATCTGCGTTCCTGGCGTTTTTTGTATTTGGGGAGCGAGCGGTAAATAGCTGTTGATTCGGCAAAAGCACGTTTGGCATCGTCAACTCTGCCCAGTGCCTTGTACATCGAACCTGCAAGATAATAGGCTTCGCTGGAGGAGGATTGGATCTCTTGAAACTGGGTTACATAGTGCAAGGCTTTGTCATGGTCGGTATTGCGGAAGGTTTCGGCGAGACGGAGATAAGGCTGTCCGTATTGGGCCTTGCGGTTGATCTCCAGGCCTTGCAGCATCTGAGCTTCGCCTTCGGGCAGGAGACCCAGCTTCAAATTTGCATAGCCGAGCTCAACCCAATATTCGGCAGATTGCTCGTAGCGGTCAGCGATTTGTACAAGCAGTTCCTTGGATTCACTGTAACGCTTGCGCTCAATCAGCAACCGTGCCAAATCGAACTTGGCTGACACATCATTGGGATTGAGTGAAATGGTCGTCCGCAGTCTGGACATTTGGCGGCTCCGGCGGAAGGGTTTGGAGATGCTTGGGAATATACCGACGTATCGGCGGTCCAGAAAATACAGGATAACGAGCAGAAGGATAAGTGCCAGAAAAGGGTTGCCCACCAGGCGGTACAGCAGCAAAAAACCAAGAATTTTAAACATGAATTCCCTCCGTTATATTGGTGTTTCCGAACTCATTTCCTATAGAAGACTGCAGAGCAGGGTAATTATACCATATCAGCCTATATTTCTGATTGTAATTTTTTGAACAGAACGAGCACAACTTTTGCGGACTGGACTGCGTATATAGACTATATTATACAAAAGATACCAATCTGCTTGAGAAGAAAGGCAGGATTGCCATGAATATATTTTTCCGGAAAATCCGACTTTTAGGTATGCTATCAACAATTGCTGTAACTGCAGTAACTGGAGTATTTGGATTACCTTCTATTCACGTAACTGCCTCCGGTTCAACTTCAACTTCTGATTCGGCAGCAGTGGCAAACAGCACCGTTTCAGCAGCTTCCAAACTGCCAGGGATTCAACAAATCGTAGCATCTGCAGGGTTCTGGGGCGGAAGTTCATTTGCACTTGGCAAGGATGGTTCCGTATGGGTTTGGGGCAGCAATGTATATGGCCAATTCGCAAATGGCACTGCCGGGCCTCAGGGCTGGACTATAACTCCACACCGTATTGAGGCGCTGGACCATACCCGGCAGCTATTGATTGGATATGGATATTATCTGGCGCTGAGAGAAGAGGGGACGGTGACGGTGTGGGGGGCTTATGCCAAGGATGATAACATTTCGGTTAACCAGCAAAGTGAGGTTCAGCAGCCGCAGACCATACCCGGGTTAGCTGACGTCGTTAAAATTACCTCCTGCTCAGGGGGCATGCTGGCTCTGAAGAAAGACGGCACATTAATGCAGTGGACAGCTCCGGACAGAACGGCTGCAGGCTATGCTGTAATTCCTCCGGCAAATCCCGTTAAGGGTATAAGCGGTGTAAAAGATATCGCAGGGGGTGCTTTTCAAGCGGCACTCAAGGATAATGGCACTCTGTGGGTGTGGCAATCGGATTCAGGAGTAGCACCCGGCAAGGCATTGCCTCTGTCGCCAACTCCTGTAAGTAATCTGTATCATGTGAAATCCATTGTGATGAATGGGGCTAGCCTGCTTGCATTGACAGAAAGCGGGACGGTGTGGGGGAGCGTGGATGGCGACGTCCATGATCTATCCAAGCTAGTTGTGAAGAAAATGGCCGGATTAACCGGTATTGTCACCATAGATACAGGAAATGGCTTCAATGTTGTCCGCAGCAAGAAAGGAGAATATTGGCTGTGGTCATCTGGAACGGATTTGAACTCCTTACAAAAGGTTACTTCTCTTACCGGTCTGGCGAAGCTTAGTTTGGGGTTAGACGGGTTTGTTGGAGTGAAGAAGGATGGTACCGTCTGGACCTGGGGTGAAAACCATGCAACAGATCCCAAACTGACGTTCACAACCCCTAAGCAAATCAAAGGTCTTCAGTCTCCGGTATCCATCACCTCAGGGGAGAACAGCAGATACGCAGTGCTCAAGGACGGAACTGCAGTAGCCTGGGGAACGAACATGTTCGGCCAGCTAGGCATCAGTGTGCTCGAATCACGGCCGTTCAGGCTGTCGCCGATTCTAAAGCCGATTAACCTAGTCGTTAACGGAAAGCCTCTGGAAGCCGAGCAGCCGCCGATCTATGTAAATGGAAGATTGATGCTGCCGGTCCGTGCCGTATCGGAGAGTCTGGGTTATACGGTTACTTGGGATGCAGGCACAAAGCTTACGAGAAACGGCAAGTCTCTGCTGATCCGGGAGAGCCAGATCCAGTTAGCTGGCGGCAAAAGTATGACAATGACCCCGCCTCCGGTAAAAGTCAGCTATACAGAGCTGGTCCCGGCCTCTGCACTGATCCATGCTCTTGGACTTTCAGTGACTTGGGAGGGGAAGAGTTCTATCCTCACTATACGGGAAGCTGACAATACGGATTGAACCGCCGGATAACCCATACGGGAACAGACTCGTTTCAGAGACAGTCCAGCTGACTGTATGCTAAATTGACAGTCAAAGCCTTAAGTCTTAAGCTGGGGTTGTATCTGCTGATTAGCACAGGGATTTTCTGTGTTCAGTCTGCACATCAGATCGTACTCTATCTATGGGAGAAGGATGATTCATGGAATCAGGATGGGCAACTGCCGGCTTACGTCCTTTGGGGCAATCCGCGTTATTGGTGTCACCGCTTGGACTGGGATGCTGGCAATTCAGCCGGGGCAAAGGCATTGTCGGGAAGTATTGGAGTAATCTGGAGGATGCGGATATTCTGGAAATTGTCCGGGTAAGTCTGGAAGGCGGCATGAATTGGGTTGATACTGCAGAGATTTATGGCGGCGGAAAATCGGAGGAAGCTCTGGCTCATGTGCTGGATCAGTTGAAGAGGGAGAACAGCCCCCATGCCACGCCTCTGATTGCAACCAAATGGTGGCCGCTGTTCCGCACCGCTAATTCCATTACTTCCACGATTGATGAACGGCTTCGCTGCCTTGGCGGGCGGGATATCGATTTGTACCAGATTCATCAGCCCTTTTCCCTCTCTTCGATCGCCAGTGAGATGAAAGCGATGGCCGGTCTTGTGCAAGCTGGTAAGATCCGTAACATCGGGGTGAGCAACTATTCGGCGAAACAGATGACAGAGGCCCACCAGCTGCTCCGCCAATATGGCCTGAACCTTGTCTCCAACCAAGTGAAATACAATCTGCTGGACCGAAAAATAGACCGGAATGGAACGATGGCGGCGGCTAAAGAGCTTGGGATTTCGATTATCGCCTACTCCCCGCTGCAGCAAGGCATCCTGACCGGACGCTTCCACCAGGACCCTGCGCAGATCCAGGCAATATCACGTATGCGAAAATTGCAGTCCGGCCTGGATGACAAAGGGCTGGCCCGCAGTAAGCCATTAATAGAGAGCCTGAAGGGATTAGCTGAGAAGTATGGAGTGACTCCTGGTCAAATTGCCCTTAACTGGCTGATATATTACAACGGGGACACGGTAGTTGCTATTCCAGGTGCTTCCAAGGTACGTCATGCACAGGAGAATATTGGAGCCATGAGCTTCCGTCTTGAGCAAGGCGAGCTTGATCATCTGAATGAAGTCTCCTGGTCAGCTCAGAAATAATGAACCTAAATGTGTATAGGCCTCTTACTATTGAAACTTGTTCAACCTCCATTCCGCTTAGCGGATACGGAGGTTTTTATTTTTTTTATCTTCATATGCAAAAAAACTGTTTAGGATTGGAAGGTACGGGTTAAATAAGGGATAAGATGATGCGCAGATACGCAAATATGGTCGAACCTATTCAAGGAGGTTGAACTTAAATGAGTATGACAGTACATAATCTTATGGCCTATAATCATCAATATTTCAGACCTCAACCTGTGGCTGATCCGAAGCCGCAAAGGTCCGATGACAAAACACTCAGCTTTCAGGATATTCTGAGCGAGAAAATGAAGGCGAATGGCGGGTTGAAGAAATAACTGTAGCAGTCCAGCAAACCTATAACGTTTAAAAAGATAGGGGCTGTCCCATAAGTAGAATTTTCTACGAGTGGGAAAGTTCATTTTAAAAAATCGTAAAACGAAAGAAGAGCAGTGATTCTTCCACTACTGGAGAATTGCTGCTCTTCGTTTTTGGTCTTTGGTTGCTTGCTCCAGCAGAGTGTAGGCGTAGACGATGATTTTCTGGAATATCTTCTTTCTGGTCCACTCTCCAAGCAAAGTTGGTCCATGGTATATTGAATGTACAAAAGAAACCTATCCTTGATTTAAAATGGTTGTGTGCACTTCCATTTTACCAAAGAAAGGTTTCTTTATTTATGATTTTAGAAGGATTGCAGATAGGGTTCCCACTTAAACAGCGGAGAGAACGGAATGATTGTGGAAAAGCGAAGCGTTCGCCTTGGTCTCCGGATTTTCACCGCTAAGGGGAATGAAAAAAATCTGGAGACCACAGCGATTGGAACAACGTTTCGTTCGCGGAGCGTCCTCACCTAGCGCAACCGTCTATCCAACTCTTGAAACAAAGAGCGTACCACCATTTCATGGCTTATGCGACAGCTCTTTTGTGCATAATCAAATGTGAATTTGTTAAAGCGGCTAAGGTCTAACCTCAAAGAACTGGCAGCTCCTGCGGGAATAATAGGTTAAGTCGCTGACCCGGGATTGAATCACAACATCCGAATCGGTGAAGCGGACGACGGTCGCTCCGGAATTCACCAGATGGTCATCCTCGAAGACCCGAACCGGCAGTTTGCGGTCAACGGCTTCCTGAAGATCGTTGTCGGTCAGCAAAGGGCGGTTGATAGGCATGATAATACTCTCCTTTTGTAAAATATAAGGATCTGGATGGGGGAAGGATGGAAATAAAAATAGTATACCTGTGTGCAGCACATAAATCCAGAGTGAGCACAAAGGTGAATAACCACTATCGTAAATATTTCCACCATAAATCGGAAGTTTGCCTCCTCAAAAAACCGGATTGCCTACTGTACACTAAATCTTGTAAGAGAAACCTTTGAAAGGGGTACAGAGGAATGAGAAAAGCAAAGCACCTGGCAGTGTCACTTGCCGCCGTTCTGCTAGTAGGTTCACTGGCAGGATGCGGAGGGAACAACAAAGCCGGGAACGACACCAAAAAAGAAAATGCGGGTAACAACGCAGCAAGTACAAATGCTCCGGCAACCGAAAAGGCTGCAGATCCTGCTGAAAAAATTGAGCTCTCCTTCTGGACGCTTGGCAATGTCAACTATGAAGAGCTGGCGAACCAATACACGAAGGATCATCCGAACATTACCATTAAGGTTCAGAACACCGGTGACCAGACCGCTCACCACAACAACCTGACGACAGCATTGTCTGCGGGTTCGGGAGCACCTGATATTTTTCAACTTGAAATCGGTTTCATGGAACGTTTCCTGGGGGCTCAGGATAAATTCTACAACTTGAACGATTATGGTGCGAAGGATATTCAAGCCAATTATCTGGACTGGAAATGGAAACAAGCCTCTTCTGTGGATGGCAGCTTCCAATTGGGTCTTCCAACAGATATCGGACCTACCGTTGTATACTACCGCACGGACTTGGCTAAGGCTGCAGGGTTACCGGATGATCCTGACGGCTTCGGCGCTGCTATTGATACCTGGGATAAGTTCGCTACGGTAGCTAAAGCGTTCAAAGACAAAACCGGCAAGCCGTTTGTGGATCTGACGGATCTGACTTATAACGCTCTGCGCGATCAATCCGCTGACGAAATTTACTTCAGCAAAGCTGACGGCAAATTCATCGGCGACACGAATCCGCAGGTGAAGAAAGCTTATGATTTCACGGTTAAGGGCATTCAGGAAGGCTGGATCAGCAATGTAATGCTGTGGTCCCCTGAGTGGGGTCAAGGTATGAGTGACGGTTCCTTTGCAGTGGTTATGGGACCTGCATGGATGGCTGGCAACATTAAGAGCAACGCACCGGATTCCTCCGGCAAATGGAAAATCGCCCAGCTTCCTGAAGGTGCAGGCAACTGGGGCGGATCGTTCATCACCCTGCCAAAGGAAGGCAAGCATCCTAAGGAAGCTTATGACTTTATCCAATGGCTGGTCAATAAAGACAACCAGCTCGAATCGTTCAAGACCAAGGGTCTGATGCCTTCCATTCCTGCACTGTATGAAGATCCTGCATTTAAGGACTTCAAGGATGATTTCTTTGGCGGCCAGCAGACTGCGGTTGAATTCGGTAAATCAGCAAACCGCGTAAAACCTGTCTACTACGGTCCTCTGCATGACCAGACCGATACGTTCTTCAAGAACGCCTTGAAAAACGTGCTGGAGAAGAAAGCCGATCCGGCCAAAGAGTGGGATGAAGCTGTGAAACAGGCGAAGACTCTGGCAGAACGCGGCTAAGTCTTTCAATGAAGTTATCATGACCGTCCGGATTCATGGGGTGCAGTATCCTCCTTGAATCCGGATTTAAAAACGTTATATTCCCTGGAGGTGTGACATGGCTGAGCCCGTACTCGCGAGTCCACATGCCGAGAGCAAACGCCCTTTTTTAACTGAACAAAGACGGAGCCGCATTACTGCATATACCTTTATTTCTCCTTTCTTTATTCTGTTCTCGATATTTGGACTGTACCCGATCTTTTTCACGATTTATTTATCCTTTTTCAAGTGGGATGCACTGGGTCCCATGAAGTATGTCGGCATGAAAAACTATGATCTGGTGACGAGCGACCCCACCTTCTGGATCTCTTTCACCAACACGCTCATTATGGGACTTATGGGAACAGTGCCGCAGATTATTCTGGCGCTGCTGCTGGCGGTACTCCTGCATTCCGGGATGACCCGGTTCAAAAAAACATTCCGCATTCTCTATTTTATGCCGAACATCACTTCTATCGTTGCCGTTACGCTGGTATTCAGCACACTGTTCGGCAATAACGGGATGATCAACTGGATGCTGAATGGACTGGGCTTAGACAGCGTAGCCTTCAACTCCGGGTGGTGGGGCGTCAAAATTGCCATATCCTCGATGGTCATGTGGCGCTGGACGGGCTACAACGCGATTATCTTCCTCTCCGGTCTACAGAGTATTCCGATGGATCTGTATGAAGCGGCCCGCATCGACGGAGCCAGCAGAAGACAGCAGCTTACGTTCATTACACTGCCGCTGCTGCGTCCGTTCATTATTTTTGTTACCCTGCTCTCAACGATTGGCGCCCTGCAGCTCTTCACAGAGCCATATGTATTCCTGGGCCAATCCGGAACCGGCTCGACACGGCAGGAAGGGATTACAATGGTGACCTATCTGTATAGTGAAGCCTTCCGTAATGGATTCTTTGGTACGGCGGCGGCTACGGCAGTTCTGCTGTTCCTCGTCACGATTATTTTCTCCTTGCTTAATATGCTGGTCTCAAGCCGCATGGGTGGAGATACAGGAGGGAAAAAAGCGTGAGTACACTGCGTATGTTCAAAAAAAATCCGGACGATCTGGGTCTTTTCGGCAAATTCTGGTTCTATGTTTTGTTGATTCTCGGGGCGCTGATATCCATCTTTCCGTTTTACTGGATGTTTGTGGTGGGGACCAATGACAAAGGTGCGGTCTTTCATGTGCCGCCGCTGCTGACTATCGGAGATCAGTTCATCGACAACTTCAAGCGTGTACTGGATAAAGCGGATTTCTTCCAGGCGCTGGGTAACTCTCTGTTTGTTTCGTCGATGGTGACGATCTCGGTCGTGTTCTTCTGCACGCTGGCCGGCTATGCGTTTGCCAAATATGAGTTTCCGTTCAAAAATGTACTGTTCTATTTTGTCATTGCCACCCTGTTTGTACCGCAGCAACTGGGTGTATTGCCAACCTACGTGATTATGGCAAAGCTGCACTGGATCGACAGCTTCAAAGCACTGATTGTGCCGGCGATGGTTAATGCATTTGGGATTTTCTGGATGCGTCAGTACATTTCTACAGCCGTACATACGGAGCTGATTGAAGCCGGCCGCATTGACGGCGGGGGGCATTTCCGCATCTTTTGGAACATTGCAATTCCGGTCATTACACCGGCCATGGCTACACTTGGCATTCTGAACTTCATGACCGTGTGGAATGATTTCTTCTGGCCTCTCGTCGTTCTGAAGAATAAAGAGCATTATACCATTCAGATTGCCCTCCAGCAGCTGTTTACCACACGTGACGGTCTGGATTATGGAATGATTATGTCCGCCACTTTCACCGCAACGCTGCCGCTGCTGGTTGTGTTCCTGCTCTTTAGCCGGTGGGTCATTGCCGGACTGACTTCGGGGGCAATCAAGAGCTAACAGGAAATAAGGATTACCGTGAAGAATAATAAGGACATAGGACAGCAGGAGGAAGGGAAGGATTTATGAAGCTCCGCCGCAAAATATTGTTCGCTATTATTCTTCTCGTGTTCATCCCCGTCATTGTGATGGGGAGCGTGACCTATGTTAATTTTTCCAATGCCATGGAGAAGAAATCCAGCAATTTCTACTGGATCTCACTTCTGGAGACGGACCGCAAGCTGAAGTTCGCGCTCAGTGAAATTTCATCCATAACCAACTCGGCCATAACGCAGCCGGCGATTCAGCAGTCACTGAAGCAGCCGGATTTTGTGCTGACCTATGACCGTAAGCAGGAGATTAACAATCTGCTGATCAACCATCCGATGATAACTTCCTTTAGTTTATATGGCAAAGACCGTCTATTGTATCAATACAACGCACCTATGTCCTTCGCTGACATGCGGAAGCAGGTCTGGTACGGGGCCATGGAGAGCGCGGAGGGGCGTCCCGTCTGGTCAGGTCCAGGGGAGAACGGATCGGAATCTTCCGGTAACCCAGTGTTGGTGCAGGCCAGGATAATTAAGGATTATTATTCCCTGGAGGATATCGGTTATCTTGTGGTGTATGTGAAACCGGATTTGCTGGATCAGATTTTCTGGGAAGCCGCCACACTGAAAAAAGGGGATATTCTGCTGGTGAACAAGCAGGGGAACATCGTCTTTACCAAATCCGGGGAGCATATCGGGCAACGAACGGACTTCCCTTTTTTACAGGACAACTATTCCCGGGATGAGGACTATTACATCGACAATTATCAAGGGGAGAAATCACTGATTACTTTCCTGCCTTCACATAATACAGACTGGTTTTTGGCAGCGATTACACCGATGAATCTGATTTCTTCAGAGTCCGTGTCGATCCGCAATATTGCGCTCATACTAGGTGCGGTTTCATTAATATCTGCGTTTTTGTTTGACCATTATTTTGTACGCCGGCTTGTGCGCAGCATCAACAGTGCAGTGAACGGCATGAAACGGGTAAAGCAGGGTATTTTTACACCCATAACCATACCTCCCCGGGCCGATGATGAAAGCGATTCACTGATTGACGGCTTTAACCGGATGAGCGCACAGATCGTGGAACTGATCGAGCAGGTGCAGACAGAGCAGGGCCGTAAAAAGGAAGCAGAAATGCAGGCGCTGATGGCGCAGATTAACCCGCATTTTATCTATAATTCACTGGAATCCATCAACTCCATGGCTGTACTGGCTGGGAACCGGGATATCAGCAAAATGGTCGTCTCTCTCGGCAAGCTGCTGCGGATCAGCATCAGCCAGAATCAGGAACTGATTCCACTGCAGATGGAGTTTGAGCATGTCCGACACTATCTGGATATTCAGAAATTCCGTTTTGAAGACAAGTTCTCTTATGCACTGGAGCTGCCGGATTCTCTGAAATACCTGATGACCCAGAAGCTTATTGTCCAGCCGATTGTCGAAAATGCTTTATACCATGCCATTGAGCAGATGGAGGAGCACGGAGTAATTACAATCTCAGCGGAGGAGATGGGAAAGGATCTGATTATTATAGTCAAGGACAACGGCCCGGGCTTTGATCTCGCCACGCTGATGAGTCTGTGGAACAAGGAACGCATCAATCCGAAAAAATACAGCGACAGCGGGGTTGGACTAAAAAATGTGCATGAGCGCCTGAAAATCCGGTTCGGCAATCCTTACGGCATTGTAGTCTGTTCCTCCCCTGGTTTCGGGTCAACAATTTGTATCCGTATTCCGAGAATTCAGCCATGACGGGAGCGGATGGAATGACTAGAAAGCAGATTGTCCAAAGATGGCTGATGAAACGGGGCTGGATTATTCTCTATATTGGCCTGATGACGGGAGCGGTTCTCTTTATTATGCAAGGCAGAAGGGAACCGATTGAGGACAATGCCCAGGAGAAAATCACCCTCACCTTCCGCCATTTCTGGATTAAGGAGCATGATCGGCCATTACTGGCTATTTTCGAAGAGGTGGTAGAGAAGTATCAGCAGGAACATCCCAATGTCAAAGTGAATTTCGAGGGACTGGACCAGACCATCCACCGTGAGCAGAAGCTCAAGAGTGAAATGGTTACCGGCACGCCCCCGGATATGTTCGTGTTATTTGGAGGAGCCGAGATCGAGCCTTATGTCCGTTCCAACCGCTTGATGGACTTAACGGATTTCGCCCAGGTGAATGGCTTGAAGGATCAATTCAAGGATCTGCACCTGTGGACGTTCAATAATAATCATATTTACGGACTTCCGATTGAAGGCAATGCGGAGCCGCTGTATTATAACCGGACGATCTTCAACAAGCTGGGTATTAAGGTCCCTGAGACGCTGGCTGAACTGGATGCAGCGATCCTCCAATTGAAGCAGGCGGGCTACATTCCCTTTGCGCTCGGCAATGAAGACCGCTGGCCTGCCGGGATATTTGCCCATTACTTAATGGACCGCTACGCGGGTCCGGATCTGATCCAGAAACTGGTTACCGGTAAGGAAGGAGCCAGCTTTGAGAACAGCTATTATAAGCAGGCGTTCCGGCATCTGGGGCAATGGATCGGGGAGGAGGCATTTAGCCCGCTTTCTAATGATACCTCCCCGGAAAATGCAGTCGGGCTGTTCACAAGCAGGCAGGCTGCCATGTATTTGAACGGCAACTGGGATATTAACCTGTTCTCAGGGGAGAAAGCACCAGCAGATTTCCAGAACGAAGTTGGGGTTATTCCGTTCCCGGCTCTGAACAGCAGTGAGGAAGCCTCTATCGCCGGCGGGTATACCATCGGGATCGGGTTGTCCTCCAGCTTGAGCGGAGCCAAACGGGAAGCGGCACTTGCACTGATGAAAGGATTCTATACCCAAGAGATACAGAGCCGGATCGTGTATGAAGGCTTAAGAATTCCGTCCATGCGGATTCCCATTGATCCGAATAAGACTGGGCCGGTATTCGCCCAGGTCATGGAGATGATGGAGAAGAATCAGCAGAGCTTCGTGCCCTACGATAATCTGCTGTCACCGGAGGTCAAGAAAACATTCCTGAGTGTCATAGAAGAGATGATTGATGGCGGCCTGCAGGGTGATGAGGCATTGAAGCAGCTACAGATCTCATCAGAGCAATACTGGAAATTGATTCGGAGTTCGGCCATACAATAAGCCTGGGGGGTCTTGAGATGGGTGCAACACTGGTGAATTACAAAGTGCTGCTGGTAGATGATGAACCAATCATTCTGCGAAGCTTGAAGGTGGCCATCCCTTGGAAGGAACTGGGTCTAACGATTGTGGGAGAAGCAAGGAATGGGGAAGTGGCGCTGCGTTTGATAGAGGAGACAGAACCCAATATCATCATTAGTGATATCCGCATGCCGGTCCTTGATGGCATTGCGCTGATGAAGGAGGTGCTGCCGCGCAGCGGCAAGCTGATCTTTATCTTCATCAGTGGTTATGGGGAGTTTGAATATGCCCGGGAGGCGCTGCGGCAGGGGGCATTTGATTATTTGCTGAAACCGATTGATCACGGCGAATTGACCGAGATGCTCGCCCGGGCCAGAGAAAGACTCGACCGCCAGAAGGAGAATGAACAGCTGCTGCTCTCGGTGCAGACCTTGTCCATGCTGGCCCGTGAGCGGATGTTCGCTGAATTCACGCTCGGGAATCCGCGTCCGCTTCAGCATCTCAAGTGGCTGGAGAATAGCGAGCTGGAAAGCGACTATTTCATGGCGGTGGTCCGGCTTGATCATTATGCTTCTCTGACCGCCCGTTGGAGTGTGGAGGAGAAGCGCCTCTGGCTCTTCGCGGTACGGAACATTCTGGAAGAGTGGTCGCTGGAAAATGGAGTGTTGTCCGTATTCCCGTTCTATAACGGAGAGTGGATTCTGCTATTCCCCGGGAACCTAAGTGCAGGCAGAAAAGAACTTGGCGAGCAGCTGACCGCCGGGATTAAAAGATATTCCAAGCTGGAGTGTTCGGTAGGCATCAGCCGGACTACACAGGGAATTAATCAATTGAGCACTGTGTACCCGCTCGCCTGCAAAGCACTGTACCAGCGGTTTTATTCGGGTCAGGCAGGTGTGTTTCTTGATGAGGAGTCTTTGCCTGGCGGGAGCCGGGAAGTGAAATATCCGAAGGAGCTGGAGCTAGCCCTGATTGAGAGTATCCGGACTTTGGATCTGGAGCGGATGATGTCCTTATTCGATGAAATGGCCGATTACATTGAAGCGCAGGGATTGCCGCAGGAGCTTGCAGAGAGACTGATCATTGAGATGATTGTGGTGCTGTACCGGCAATTTGAACATCTTAATTTGCATACCGACTGGTCACTAGAAGGTTTGCTCAGCAGAATGCACGGTCTCGGTACCTTGTCGGCAATGATTGCTGCACTTAAGATGGAATTCCGCGAGTGGATGCTGGAGAGCCATAAATCGGCCTCCCGTGAGGATGGCCGGAGCATAGTAGAGAAGTCCAAACGGTATATTGAAGCTAACTACCACAAGGATCTTAGCATAGAAGAAGTTGCGGAGGTTGCGGATCTGAGCATCAGCCACTTTTGCACACTGTTCAAACAAATGTCCGGCTATACCTTCCTGGAATTTGTAACCCATTGCCGGATGGAGAAGGCCAAATATATTTTGCAGAACAGCAACGTGAAGGTCTATCAGGTCGCGCCACTTGTCGGCTATCAGGACCCGCGCTACTTTACCCAAGTATTCAAAAAAGCCACCGGCAATACCCCAACGGAATACCGTGAGGCGAATTCCCGGCAGGCGAATTAGATTTTGTCGTTGAAGTTTGTGCTCTTGATTCAATCATTTCCCCATAACGAATCCCGTGATATATTAATGTATTTCAATTGCTTCATACCATTGAGAAAATCAGGTTTTCGGTGGATCATACACATTCCCAAGTTCAAGCTTTGCAGGTACTTCAGCTTCACTAACTGGGGCAGCAGCTCATGGATCGAGGTATATTGAATGATAAGCTGCTCCAGCTGCTCCAGCTCTCCAATTTCCGGCGGGATACGGTTTAAGCGGATCTCTTCCTTCGGCTTGGCCTGATACCCGGGAGTCGGCCGATCCGAGCTTGCACAATAGATACATAGCTCTCTCAGGTTCTTCAGCCTAGCTATTGACGCGGGAATACTCTCTAAATCCCAATGATACCACTAATTGGAACGTAGGTATGACATTTGTCATACAACATCATTGATGTTTATGCCTTTCTGGGATGACACATACTACTCTATAATGAAGATAGATGAATGTATCCGTTACCTGGAACATCCGAGGAGGAAACGAACTAGATGACTACAAACCAGACATCCCAGCTCTCCAGCCTGAAAAAAAGTATGGCCCCCTTTGAAAAAACAAATCAGAGTGCGAGTATCAGACAATTGATTAATACCCTCGTTCCGCTTGTGCTTTTATGGATGGCTGCCTATTTCAGCCTGTCCGTATCCTACTGGCTAACGCTTGTGTTCGCGGTTCCCGCAGCCGGGTTTGTGATCCGCACCTTTATTATTTTCCATGACTGCTGCCATGGCTCGTTCTTCAAAAACCGCAAAGCCAATGATATCATCGGGACGATTACGGGCGTATTGACGCTTGTACCCTACCGCCAGTGGAAGCATAGCCATTCCATCCATCATGCCGGGAGCAGCAACCTTGACAAGCGGGGAATCGGCGATATCTGGATTATGACCGTAGAGGAGTATATCGCAGCGAAGCCATTGAAACGCCTGTACTACCGCATCTACCGCAATCCGCTGATCATGTTCGTGGTCGGACCGGTCGCCGTCTTCCTGATTCAATACCGTTTCAATGCCAAAGGTGCAAGACGCAAGGAACGGATGAACACCTATTTGACTAACGTTTCCATTGCCGCACTTTATGCTTCGCTCATCTGGGCGATGGGCTGGCAGGCTTTTCTGATGGTGCAGCTGCCGATCGTATTCGTTTCCGGCTTTCTCGGCATTTGGCTGTTCTATGTGCAGCATCAATTCGAAGATTCCTACTTTGAGCATGAAGAAGAATGGAGTTATGTATCAGCCGCGGTGGAAGGCAGCTCGTATTATAAACTGCCGAAGGTGCTGCAATGGATTACCGGCAATATCGGATTTCACCATGTTCATCATTTGAGTCCGAAGGTGCCGAACTATAATCTGGAGCTGGCACACAATGCATCAACACCTCTGCAGCACGCTACAACGATTACCATTGGAACCAGCCTGAAGGCACTGCATTTCCGCTTATGGGATGAAGAGAATAAAGGCTTTGTCGGTTTCAGGGAGATCAAGACGAGAATGAAACAGCCGGAGTCGGCAGCGGAGGGTCTGAAAGTCATCAAACCCGGATTCCAGAGCGAATAGAATTTTTAGTAGAGAAAGACGAAGCCGGAGAACATTACAGCCGATGCTCCGCTTTCTCTTTTTTTGCCGAAAATTGTTGGAAAACGCAGTGTTTATGCTAAAATGGGGGTACAATCTTGCTGGCAAAAAGGATGGCTGACATGCAGAAGTGGCATCATATCTTTCACAAAAGTACCGGTCTCAGCCCTTATGTATGGGTCATATTTTATATTCTCCCGTTTTATTTCATCTTCCGCTCCGCATCGGTGAATCAGAACCAGTGGGTCTATGGAATCGTTATGGTATTGGTCTTTTTTACTTGTTATGTCCTCTCGTTCAAATCAAAGGGATGGGTAGTCTATTTCTGGACCAGTGTGCAGATCGTGGTCTCGATCACAATGACTCTGCTGTTTGGATATATGTACTTTGCTTTGTTCATTGCTTTTTTTATCGGGAATATTCAGAAAAGAGCCGGTTTTTTCACTCTGTATTCGATTCACCTGCTGACCACCATCGTTGCCATCAACTATGAGCTGATTACTGGAAGTTCTGTGTTCATCTCACAGATTCCGTTCGTACTGGTGAGTATGATCGCTGTAGTGCTGCTGCCCGCGACAACCTACAACCGTAATAACCAGGATAAACTGCAGGGTCAGCTGGAGGATGCCAACAAACGGATTTCCGAGCTGGTGATCATAGAGGAGCGGCAACGGATTGCCCGGGATCTGCACGATACACTGGGTCAGAAGCTGTCACTGATCGGCCTCAAAAGCGATCTGGCCGGCAAATTGGTTCACAAAAATCCGGCGCAGGCTGTACTAGAGATAAATGATGTCCGCCAGACCGCCAGAAGTGCGCTTAAGGAAGTCAGGGAGATGGTAACGCAAATGCGCGGAATCCGCCTGGAGGATGAACTCGTACGTATCCGTCAACTGCTGGGGGCAGCTGAGATAGAATTCGAGCTGGAGGGCAATCCAAAGCTAACCAATACCTCCCTGATTACGGAGAATGTGCTGAGTATGTGTCTTAAGGAAGCCATTACTAATGTGGTAAAGCATAGTAAGGCCACACTCTGCCAGGTGCGGATTGAACCGTCACGGACCGACCTGCAGATTATGATAAAGGATAACGGCTCGGGAACCAAGGGAATCAATCTGTATGACAAGGGTCACGGACTGCAGGGAATGAGAGAGCGGCTTGAATTTGTAAACGGCTGTATGGATGTATTGCAAGATCAAGGAACGACGCTTGTCATTAAGGTGCCAAACGTCTTTAAGCAGCCGGAACTGGAGGTAAAGGAACAATGATCAAAATAGTCATCGCTGAGGATCAGCGCATGCTGTTGGGGGCACTGGCTTCCCTGCTGGATCTCGAGGAAGATATGAAGGTAGTGGGCCGGGCAGGCAACGGGGAGGAGGCCGTCAAGCTGGTACAACAGCACAAGCCGGATATTTGCATCATGGATATTGAGATGCCGGCGATGAGCGGTCTCGAAGCTGCGGAGGTCTTGAAGGATTCCGGCTGTAAAATAATGATTCTGACCACCTTTGCCCGGGCTGGGTATTTCGAACGGGCCGTCAAAGCCGGTGTAAATGCTTATCTGTTGAAAGACAGTCCGAGTGAAGACTTAGCACTCTCTATCCGCAGTGTGATGGCTGGCAAACGGCTCTATGCGCCTGAACTGATGGATGAGGCTTACAGCAATGAGGCCAATCCCCTGACCCAGCGGGAGAAGGAAGTGCTGGGACTCATCGCCGATGGCAAAAATACGAAGGAAATCGCCAGCCAACTCTACATTACAACCGGAACGGTGCGCAATTACATATCGGTCATCCTCGACAAGCTGGATGTAGGGAACCGGATTGAAGCCATTACCAGATTTAAGGAGAAGGGCTGGTTTAAATAAACGGAAATCACATGGGGACTCGTAGAGTCTCTTTTTTTATGCTGTAAGTCTATAATCGCGTCCCACAGTCCAGGGTTTAAACTGAAGCTGATTCGTTAAATAATCTGCTGTCAATATTTTTGCATTGACAAGACTATGTACCTGTTTTTTAGGTAAAATCGTGTGCCGGATTGGAACCTGTGGGTATTTTTGTTAAGATAAATGCAAACATGTGATCTTATCCCTGGATTTGGGTAATGAAGTACATGTGTTCATATTACATGTTATATCATCTGCTGATCTGCCACCTAATTCAGTCGGGAGGACAACTAATTTGCCTGAACTAACATCATCCTATGTAGATTCGCTCGCACCCAATGCCGCTGCTATCAAGAATGGCCAGGGTCTGGTACGCAAGAAGAGCTTCTTACAGCTGCACACTTCAGAGAACGGGGAACTGCTCTTTGGACAATGTGCCGGGAGCGGCAAAACCCCTTACGAGTGCTCCGTAGATTTTATTACACCGGAAAGTCCGGTGTTCCGTTGTACCTGTCCCAGCCGGCAGTTCCCCTGCAAGCATGCACTCGGTCTTCTCTATGCCTATGTGGAAGGGCAGGCCTTCACGCCGGCACCTGTGCCGGAGGATGTAGCCTCCAAACGCGAGAAGGTGGAGAAGCGTGAAGAGAACAAGGCCAAACAGGCAGCCGAGGGTACTGAGAGCAAGCCCAAGAAGGTCAACAAGTCTGCGTTGAAGAAAAAAATAGGTGCACAGCTTGAAGGGCTCGATCTGCTGGAAAAACTGGTGCTGTCCCTGATCCGCGGCGGGTTATCCACGATCGACAGCAAAACAGTTAAAACCGTGCAAGAGCATGTAAAACAGCTTGGTAATTACTATTTATCGGGAGCACAGACGCAGCTGCGCCACTTTGCTCTGCTGCTGGGTAAGGCAGAGGACCGGGAAGAGGGCTATACATATGCTATGGAGCAGTTAACGCGGCTTCATGCTTTTATCAGGAAAGGCCGGGTCTATCTGACTGCCAGAGCGGAGGACCCTGAGCTTGCTCTTGATCATGAATCCACGATTGATGAATGGCTGGGACATGCCTGGCAGCTGTCTGAGCTCAGGGAGTATGGACTGGTGAAGGAGAATGTCGAGCTTCTGCAGCTGGCGTTCTACAGTTACGATGATCCTGCTAGGCAGGAGTTCGTAGATCTCGGCTACTGGCTGGAGACAGCTGGCGGTGAGATTCACCGGACAGTGAATTACCGGCCATATAAGGCCGCCAAGCTGATGCGGGAAGAAGACAGTTTTTTTGAGCTTGCCCGTATTCCACTGCTGTACACCTACCCGGGAGATATGAATGTCAGGGTGCGTTATGAAGAAATGACACCGAGAGCTATAAGTGATGCAGACTTTGACAAGGTTTCGGCAAAGGCTAGCCGTTCTTATGCGGAGACGCTCAAGAAGGTCAAAAATCAATTGAAGAACCCGTTAAGCGACAAAACGCCTGTAGTGCTGCTGCATGCAGCTAGTGTGGGTGTGACGGAAGGCGGTCAGTACGTAATTACGGATGAAACCGGAACCGGGCTGGTGCTGGAGGACATTCCTTCGCTGCCTCAGGGCACGCTTGAGCTGCTTCCGTTCTTGCCTGCAACTACTCTGAAGGATTGCTGCATTCTGGTGATGTTCGAGCATCTTCTGGATCAGGGGCGTCTGATTGCCCAGCCATTAACCTTGATCCAAGGCGGTTCGATTACCCGGCTTTTGTACTAACTACCTGTAAATATCATATACGTTCTTATATATCCTATAGGGGGACAGCCCATGAGTACAGCATTATTGCAAGAGCTTTATCAAGAGGTCAGAAGACTATATATTGCCGGCAGTGACCTGGCAGCCGGTGATTTCCGGCTGAAACGGCTGCTTCCACAGTTTCAACAGCTTGGCGAGCGGGCAGCAGTTTTTAAGCGGCTGGGGGAAGGCATTACCTCCCTTCTGGAACCGGGTGACGGACAAGGAACGCCTGCCGCCGTCCGGCTGCAGGAGCTGACGCTGCTCCTGGAATCGGTATTGTACACCCAAGGGGTTACCGCACCTGAAGGAACGCCGGGCGAGCTTCGCAGCCGCAATCTCTCTCTGGATACCAAATTCCCTTACCGGAAGCTCGCGGTAGTACGGCAGGCACTGACTACAACCGGGAGCGGCAGATATGAGATTGTGACCGAGGCTTTTAAGGAGGGGATGTTTCAGGATCTTCGTCTGCTTCCCCTGGCGATTGCGGCTCTAAATGATCCCTATTCGGAGATCGCTGAATTTAGTATGACCGAGATTCTTCCGGCTTACGGCCCTGCCATCGCTGGTTATCTGATCGAAAATCTGAATATCGCAGGCGGTAAAAGTGAAGTCCGCAAGCTGAAGACCATTGCCAAGGCGGGTGGAACAGAAGTGCTTGAAGAGATCTTTCAGGCTGCTGAAACCGGCAGTGACGATATCCGGGCCGCCGCGATCGAATGCCTTGGCTGTCATGAGGTTTATCTCCCGGCCCTGCTGGAGTGGAGCACCGATAAGAAAAAAGTGATCCGCGAGGCTGCGTATAAAGCGCTCGCGACAGGCGGATCGCCGCAAGGCGAAGACCGGCTGTATGAAGCTTTTGCGGCAAAGAAGGACCGGGAGTTGGTGGCCGATGCGGTGGTATATTCCTCTTCCGAGCCACTTGCCGAGAGATTGTCTGTTCTTTATATGCAGGAGCTGCGTGAAGCGCCGCAGGAGAATGTGGATAAGAAAAAAACGGAGGAAGTGTGGAGCAGAATCCGTCCGTTTGCGACCGTTCTTTCCGGACAACGGAACCCGCAGCTGGATGAGCTCTACAGCTATGTAATCCAGGAATATGCCCGGTTTGCTTCCCTGGGTTACACGACTATCATCAATGAAGCGGCTTGGTACAAGCAAAGGGCTGCTTCCGAATCAGCCTTTGAAGAGCTGCAGCAGCTGCAAAAACTGGATTCCCGTTATTTTCCGCACTACTTCCGGGCAGCCCAGCAGCTGATGACACCTGACGAGCTCTACAGGCATTTCGGCGGGACGATGATTAACAAGCTGAAAGCTGTAGTTACCAAGGATTCTGCACAGCGCAACAAACTGCTCATGGACACGATCAAAGAGCAGGTTATGACTGCGGAAGAGCTATTGTATGACGCGGTCTGGGACCCCCAGAGGGAGCGGCAGTACCGTGAGTTGGGAATGCTCTCTCCTGAAAAAATTCAGGCTGCATGGGACCTGCGCTGGCTGGATTTGTTCATTCACAGGGACGTACCGGAGCTGGTATGCGCTTTTGCACATCCGGGTCATGAAGAATCCCGCCGCTATCTGCTGAACAAGCTGAGCGAGCAGAACAACCAGCAGAAAAGGCAGCGGAATCATGAATTTTTCACAAATATATTTACAGGTCTTGAACGTTCTGGAATGCAGGACCCTGAGCTGCTTGAGCTGATGATGTCTGTGATGGAAAATGAGAAGAACTATAACCCCTACAGATTTGATTACGCCCAGTTCCAGCAAATGCTGCGGTTTCCCGCAAGCTTCAGCAGCCGTCTGGAAGCCCTTCTTCCGAATCAGAGGTACTACGAAAGCCGTGCTCAGCTGGAATATGTGATTCATCAGCTTCGTAGCCGGGAATAATCAAGAGCGGTCCATACAAAGGAGAGATATCCATGTCAACGGAACAAGAACAGCTTCAGGATTATATGCGGCTGCCGGCAGAGATTTTATACCGGGAGGAGCTTGAGGCCCTACGCAAGGAGGATAACGGCAATATCCCCGCTGGCTGGCAGATGTCCCCGCGTTCGGTGCTGACCTTTATCGCAGGCGGCAAGGCTGGCAATACAGTCATTACGCCTAAGTATATCGGCAATACACGTCTGATCGAGATGGCGGTCGCCACATTGGTTACTGACCGGGCACTACTGTTGATCGGGGAGCCGGGAACGGCAAAATCCTGGCTGTCGGAGAATCTGGCGGCGGCGATCTACGGGAATTCGGGTCTGGTAGTTCAGGGCACTGCCGGCACCAGTGAAGAGCATGTGCGCTATTCATGGAACTATGCCATGCTTCTGGCTAACGGCCCTACTCCTGAAGCACTGGTCAAAAGCCCGATTATGCGGGCCATGGAGGACGGCGGGATCGCCCGGTTCGAAGAGATCTCACGGTGCGCTTCAGAGGTGCAGGATGCGCTGATCTCCATTCTTTCGGAGAAGACGATTTCTGTACCGGAGCTAGGCAAGGAAGCAGGGGCACGCAAGGGCTTTTCCATTATAGCTACTGCCAATACCCGGGACCGCGGTGTCAATGAAATGTCTGCTGCGCTCAAGCGGCGCTTCAATATTATTGTGCTGCCCGCACCGACGGATATCGAAACCGAGCTGTCAATTGTGAAGAAGCGGGTAGCTGAGATTGCATCATCCTATAATCTTGGGGCTTCCGTTCCTGCGGATGAGGCGCTGCTCAAGGTCGTTACAATCTTCCGTGAACTTCGCAGCGGCATGACACTGGACAAGAAGGAGAAGGTGAAAACTCCTGCAGGGGTGATCTCCACGGCAGAGGCTATCTCGCTGCTGACGAACAGTATGGCACTTGCGGCCAGCTTCGGTGATGGTGAGCTGACAGAACGCGATCTTGCTGCCGGGCTTCAAGGGGCGGTTGTCAAGGATGATGACAAAGACAAGCTGGTCTGGAAGGAATATCTGGATAATGTGATGAAGAAAAAAGGAGCGGAATGGCGCGGACTCTACCAGGCCTGTAAGGAGTTGAACGAGTGAAAGCGACTGCTGAAGCCGGGGTACATATTTTCGGAGTGCGGCACCTGTCTCCGGGCGGCGCGAAGCATCTGCTGGAATACCTGAATGAGCTTCAGCCGACGGCGGTGCTGATCGAAGGCCCAAGCGACGCGACGGATGAAATCCGCCATTTGACGAATCGCTCAACGGAGCCTCCTGTTGCCATATTAGCTTTCACGGAGGAGTTGCCGGTGCGTACGGCCTTGTGGCCGTTAGCAGTCTATTCCCCTGAATATCAGGGCATGAAATGGGCCAGTGATCACGGGGCAGATGCTGCGTTCATTGATCTTCCTTCCTCGGTCATTCTAAGCCTTCAAGATGCCATGAGACGGGAAAGTATCTCCGTACAGGAAGTGAAGCCTGAAGCGGATGAAGCGGTTGAGCCGTCAACTGAAGAGGTCAAGGAACAGGAATCCGTGTACAGCCGGATTGCCCGGCTTGCCGGTGAACATGACTATGATATGTATTGGGAGCGCAATTACGAGCACAATTTAAGTGCCGGAGCTTACCGTGCAGCGATTCTTTCGTTATCTGCCGGGATGCGCTTGCTATCGGAAGGCCGGGAGCAGCTCGAGCAGCCGAAAGAGCACGCGTATAATGCGCTGCGCGAGTCCTATATGCGGCGGCAGATCCTGGATAAAATCGCTGAGGGGCATGCACCGGACAAGATCGTGGTCATTTGCGGAGCGTATCATGCGTCTGCCCTTGCAGATCTGTCGGACGCCCTGAGCGACAAAGAACTGGCTGGGCTGCCTTCACGCAGCACCAAGCTGACACTGATGCCGTATTCATACTACAAGCTCTCTACCATGTCGGGCTATGGGGCGGGGAACGGAGCGCCTCATTACTTTGAAATGATGTGGGAGACCATGGATGCCGGGCGGCCGGAGGAGCTGGCACATCTCTATTTGTCCACGCTTGCGGGCTATTTACGCAGCAGCGGGACACACCGCTCCACAGCCGAGGTGATCGAGGCGGTGCGCCTGGCCGAGTCGCTGGCTGCGCTGCACGGCGGGAGTGCGCCTACCCTGCGCGATTTGCGGGATGCCGCCCAGACGCTGCTTGGCCACGGTGAGCTGTCTGTCATCGCCGATGCCCTGGCGAGGGTCGATGTAGGAACAGCTATCGGGCAACTCGCTGACGGTGTCAGTCAGACACCGATCCAGGACGATCTAAACCGGCTGCTTAGGCGTTATAAGCTGGAGAAGTATAAATCAACCGTTGCCAGTGAACTGCCGCTGGACCTCAGGGAGAACCGCAGAGTGTCCAGCGAGGAGGCCGCCTTTCTGGACCTGAGCCGGTCTATTTTGTTCCATAGACTGCGGCTGCTCGGGATATCTTTTGCGAAGAACAGGCCCAGCGGGCAGGACGCGGCAACCTGGGCAGAATACTGGATTATCCAGTGGACGCCGGAGGTGGAGATACAGGTGGTCGAATCGACCCTCCTTGGGGAGACCATTGAAGTGGCTGCCGCCTATGTGCTGCGCGAGAAGCTGCAGGCTTGCCGGTCCATCGCCGAAGCTTCAGCGCTCATCCGTATTGCCTGTGAATGCGGTTTGACAGCGCAGATGGAAGAAGCCAGCCGGGTTCTTCAGAGCCTTGCTGTAGACAGCCGCGATGTGGTTGGCATTGCCGCTGCTGCCCGCGAGCTGGCAACGATTATCGGCTTTGGCGACATCCGCAAGGTGGATACCGTACCGCTTACACCACTGCTGGAAGAACTGTTCCGGCGGGGCTGTCTGTTCCTGCTGGATGCGAGCGGCTGCAATGACGAGGCCGCCGGGCAGATGATTGTGGCTATGAATGAACTGAACGGAATATCGCTGGATTATAGCGAGACGGTGGACGAACCGCTGTGGCTGCAGGAGCTGCTGCATCTGTCTGAGCAGGATAACCGCAACCCGAGGCTGTCCGGCTTCGCCTGTGCCATTCTGATGGAGCGTGGAGCGATCTCAGCGGATGAAGTCGCTTCGGAAGTCTCACGCCGTCTGTCTCCCGGCATCCCGGCCGATCTTGGAGCGGGATGGTTCGAAGGCTTGTCGATGCGCAACCGGTATGGACTGCTCTCCAGAATGAGCCTCTGGGAGCAGCTGAACGATTATATCAATGCGCTCGAGGATGATGAATTCAAGCGGGCGCTGGTGTTTCTGCGCCGGGCATTCAGCACCTTCTCACCAAGAGAGAAAACGATGATCTCCGAGCTGCTCGGTGAACTGTGGGGTGTGGATACAGAGCAGGCGGCAGAGATTCTTACCGGAGAACTGAAGGAGGATGAAGCCAAGATGCTGGACGATTTGAATGATTTTGACTTCGGTGATTTTTAGATGACGAATGACAGCAAGCAGGAGAGTACTGTTACCCGTTGGCGGCTGATTTTGGGGCAGGAAGCCGAAGCCTCACTTGCAGGCTATGGTGAAGGCGGCCAGCTTAGCCTGACTGAAGAGGAATTAATCATGGATTCAGCACTTGCCGCCATCTATGATGAGACGAACGGAGGCGGCGGCTCCGGCAATGCTCCCGGCGGCAGGGGCAAAGGAGCAGGGACGGGCCATGCCGCCCTGAATCTCTCGAAGTGGCTTGGCGATGTGCGCAGCTATTTCCCGGAGGATGTCGTATCGATCATCCAGAGTGATGCCATGGAGCGCAGGGGCTGGAAGCAGCTGCTCTTCGAGCCGGAGCTGCTGGCTGCGGTGAAGCCGGATATCCAGCTGGTAGGCACGCTTTTGTCACTCAAGGGTAAAATTCCTGAAAAGACGAAAGATACTGCAAGAATGCTGGTCCAGGCTTTGGTTGATGATCTGGTCAAGCTGCTGGAGACCGATATCCGCCGCGCCGTTACCGGGGCGCTGAACAAGCGGCAGCACTCTCCGCTACCATCGCTCAGCGGGCTGGACTGGAAGCGGACCATTGAGCGGAATCTGAAGCACTATGACCAGGAGCGGCGGATTATTATTCCTGAGCGGTTTTATTATTTTGACCGGGCACGCCGCAGTAAGGAATGGACAGTTATCGTGGATATTGACCAGAGTGGTTCGATGGCCAGCTCCATTATCTGGGCTTCGGTCATCGGGTCTATCTTTGCAAGTATTCCTGCGCTGAACACCAGGGTAGTCGTTTTCGATACTGAAGTGGTGGACTTGACTGAGCAGTGTGCTAATGATCCGGTGGATATGCTGTTCGGGATTCAGCTCGGCGGAGGAACGGATATCCACAAGTCGGTGAAGTACTGCGAGCAGTTCATTGAAGAACCTAAGAAGACGCTATTCATTATTGTCTCGGATCTCTATGAGAACGGCAACCAGGCTGGGCTTGTGCGCCGGATGCGCGATCTGCGCGAGTCAGGGGTCCGCACAATGACCCTGCTGGCCTTGTCGGATGAAGGCAAACCCTCTTATGATGAACGGCTGGCCGGACAGTTGTCGCGCGATGGCACACCTTGCTTCGCCTGCACTCCGGCCCTGCTGCCCCAACTTGTGGAAGGGGCGCTTAAGGGACAGGATCTTGGCGAGCTGGCGAAACGTCTGGGAGCTTCGTAACACCGATAATTTTTTCCAAAAGGCTCTTCTTTACAATCACATATTGTGTAAGCTGCATATATCATTTATAATCGGTTATTAAAAAGCACCTATCGAAGGCGCTGCTTGAAAGGAAATGAATTTCTTATGTCAAGTAAGTTGAGAGCGGGTATCGTCGGGGGTACTGGAATGGTAGGCCAGCGTTTTATCGCATTGCTTGAGAATCATCCCTGGTTTCAAGTAACGGCGATTGCCGCAAGTGCAAATTCAGCAGGTAAAACTTATGAAGAATCGGTCAAGAACAGATGGAAGCTGTCCACTCCTATGCCTGAGGCTGTCAAAAGCATCATGGTTCAGGATGCCTCCAAGGTGGAGGAAGTGGCTGCGGATGTAGATCTGATTTTCTGCGCCGTTGATATGAAGAAAGAAGAGATCAAGGCGCTGGAAGAAGCTTACGCGCGCACTGGAACGCCGGTGATTTCCAATAACTCCGCACACCGCTGGACGCCAGACGTTCCTATGGTGATCCCTGAGATCAACCCTGAGCATCTGGAGGTCATTGCCCAGCAGCGCAAACGTCTGGGTACGGAGACCGGATTCATCGCGGTGAAGCCTAACTGCTCCATTCAGAGTTACATGCCTACACTGCATGCGCTCCATGACTTTAAGCCGACCAAGGTGGTAGTGACTACCTATCAGGCGATCTCCGGGGCAGGTAAAACCTTTACCGATTGGCCGGAAATGATTGACAACGTCATCCCATATATCGGCGGTGAAGAAGAGAAGAGCGAGCAGGAGCCGCTGCGGATCTGGGGGAACGTGACGGATGAGGGGATTGTGAAAAGCGAACAGCCTGTCATTACGACACAATGTATCCGTGTGCCTGTTGCTGACGGCCATATGGCTGCAGTGTTTGCCTCCTTTGAACAGAAGCCATCCAAGGAAGAGATTCTTGAACGCTGGAACAGCTTCCAAGGCCGTCCACAGGCACTCGGCCTGCCAAGCGCACCCAAACAATTCATCACTTATTTCACAGAGGAGAACCGTCCTCAGACGCAGCTGGACCGCGACATTGAGAACGGTATGGGTATCTCTGCCGGCCGGCTCCGCGAGGATTCGCTCTACGACTACAAATTCGTCAGCCTGTCCCACAATACGGTTAGAGGTGCAGCCGGAGGCGCCGTATTAATCGCTGAACTGCTGAAAGCGGAAGGTTACATTCTGCCGAAAAAATAAACCGCACACTAATATATATGAGGGTAAGCAACAACCTGCCGGATAAGTTCCGGCAGGCTGTTTGCGTATTTACCTGACATATTGTGCATGGTAATGGTAAGATAGATGGATGCAAGACGAAAACTGAATACCGGGTGGAGTGATATTGTGGCAAAAAGTAAAGGCGGCGGCACAGGCAGAGGAACAGGCAGCAAGGGCTGGACCCGCTGGAACAAAACGGCGAAACCTGTGAAGCCGGCAAAAGGCGGACCCGCTGGGGGACCTGGCGGCAAAAGCACAGGAGCAGCCAAAGGCAGCGGAACCAAACCAACTAGGAGCGGCAAGTAAAAAGGCCGGATGCTCATAGATCAACATGCGGCATCTGATTTGGAATTTGTAGCGTATACACTCCAATCAGGTGTTTTTAATTACCCTTCAGGAGAGCGGAAACAGACATGAGAATCAATAAGTACATAAGCGAAACAGGGATTTACCCCCGAAGGGAAACCGATAGATTACTTGCGGCCGGGCGGATTACGATTAATGGCCTTCCTTGTGAAAAAGGTGCGGAGGTTGAGCCGGGCGACATTGTAGCCGTCGACGGAGAGCTCCTAGCTGCTGTCGATAGAGAGCCAGTATACCTGGCGCTGAACAAGCCAATAGGCATCACCTGTACATCCTCACGCGAGGTGAAGGGGAATATCATTGATTTTGTGGGATACCCATCCCGGATATTTGCCATTGGCAGGCTGGATAAACAGTCGGAGGGACTGATTCTGCTGACTAATGACGGAGCGATCGTGAACCAGATGATGCGCTCGGAATATGGTCACGAGAAGGAATATGCGGTTACTGTTGACAAACTTGTGACGGATGAATTTCTTCAGAGGATGGCTGCTGGTGTGGAGATTCTTGGTACACGGACCAAACCATGCGAGACCAGCCGGATCAGCGAGACTGAATTTCGGATTGTACTCACCCAAGGACTGAATCTGCAAATCCGCCGTATGTGCAAAGAGCTCGGTTATAGAGTGCTCCGTCTGGAACGGATCAGGATCATGAATATATCCTTGAGCGGGCTGGAGAGAGGGCAGTGGAGGCATCTGGAGCAGGATGAACTGGCAGAGCTCCATGGAATGCTTAGCAATGCTCAGGCCCCTTTACAACCATAGAGGAGGACTACCTTACATGCGCTTTGTGAGTTTTTTTATCATGTTGATATTCCTGGCCGGTTGTTCATCATCCGGGGATAACGGGAATGCGGGGCATACAAGCCCCACCGAAAATCCTGTGTCAGCAACACAGGCATCGCCGTCACCGCTTGCTTCACCGGCTGTTTCAGCATCGCCAGCAGTAGAAGCCGCAGGGACTGCATCGATAGAGGATCAATATCCTGGTTTTGTACACAAAGAATCTTTTGATCTGAACGGACAGACCTATGAAGTTTATTACTGGAATAGCGGAGATTTTGATTATACCCAGTTTGTGGTTGCGAAGAACCGTGAGATTCTTTTTGACAGTAAACATCAGGGATTAAGCTTTGAAGGCGGGGACAAATTTGATCAGGCCAAGAGCATTTGGGCAAAGGCGCTTATTCAAAATGGACGGCCCACACTGCTGTTCAGTCTGGCAGATAACCGTCCCGAGTCGGCAACTATTGTTCTGGAGGAGATAGAAGGTAAGCTGCAAGTCACTGTGAATGATGATGTTCTATTGACCTATGAGGATGTAGATCAAGACGGCGAGCTGGAGTTGTTAGCAAGTCCATATTCCGGTCAGGTGCTTCTTGGGCCCGCATTATTCGCTGTTTATGAGTTCAAGAATAACCAATATATCCCGAATCGAGCCAGAACGCAGCAATATTATGAAAACCAGCTGGTTATTGAGGAACAGCATTACAAAACAGAACCTGAAGAAAGCACCTTTGAGTCGTTAATGGATGTATATCTGATCTTGGACCGGCTGGACGAAGCGGAGGCAAAGTTCCCCGAGTACTATAAGTGGGCGGGCCAAACTGCCGGGGACGGCGGATTTGTGAGTGTCTACCACAAACTCATTGAAGCGGGTACCTACGATCCGATCAAGGGATGGATGGATAAGCTCAAACCGCTGGATCACACCAGCCCTCATCAATAATTATATAAAAGAAATCCGTATGTGCCTTTTTATACCATGGCGCCATACGGATTTTTGTTATTCTGATATAAGATATGTGCCTGCGTTCCTAATTGTTAGGCCAGAACCTTGGACTCGAATTGCTTGTCGTATAAATCTCTGTATACTCCGTTATGCTCCAGAAGGGACTCATGCGTTCCTTCCTCGACGATAGCTCCGCTCTGAACGACGAGAATTTGATCCGCCGCCATGATGGTAGAGAGCCGATGGGCGATCACGATGCTGGTCTTGCCCTGGAGCAGGGAATGCATGGCTTGCTGGATATAATACTCGGAGGCTGTGTCAAGGGAGGAGGTGGCTTCATCCATGATAATGATCGGCGGATTCTTCAGCAGCACACGGGCGATGGAAATCCGCTGCTTTTCGCCGCCGGACAGCTTGATGCCCCGGTTACCCACAACGGTGTCGTACCCCTCCGGCAGACTCAGAATAAAATCGTGAATATAGGCTGCCTGGCATGCGGCAATCATTTCTGCTTCGCTGGCCCCGTCTTCTGCGTACATCAGGTTGTCCCGGATCGTTCCATTGAATAGATAGGTGTCCTGCGTAACAAGGCCTATCTGTGACCTCAGGGAATCCAGTGTAAAGTCGCGGATGTTGCTGCCACCGATTGTGATCGAGCCTGAATCCGTATCATAGAGACGCGGAATAAGGTTGGTGACGGTTGTTTTTCCAGCGCCGCTTGGGCCGACGAGTGCAGTTAAGGTTCCGGCAGCAGCAGTGAACGAAATCCCGTGCAGCGCTGTTTTATCCGCCTGGTAGGCAAAAGAAACGTTGTGAAAACTGATATCCTTGCCGGCTGCGGGAATGACCCTGGCCTCCGGTTCGTCTACAATCTGTGGCTTCATATCAAAATAGTCAAAAATCCGTTCAAACAACGCTGCAGAGCGCTTGATATCCACATAGAGATTCGTCATTTGCATCACGGGTCCATAGAGTCTCCCCAGCAAAGCTACAAAAGCTACGATTGCCCCAACGGACAGCTCTCCCTGAATAAACAGGTAACCGCCATATAAGTAAATCATTAATGGACCGATACTGGTAAAAGTGGACAGAACCATCATGAACCAGCGGCCGGCCATGGATTGCCGGATTTGCAGGCTTGTGGCTTCCGAGTTAATGGACTGGAATTTGGCGTACTCTGCCGATTCTTTGGTGAATAGTTTCATAAGGAGATACCCGCTGATGCTGAGTGTCTCCTGGATGATCTGATTTTGATCTGAAATTTTTTCCTGGGTCTGCTTGGCCAGCTTCCAGCTGATATTGCCCATCTTGCGGGTAGGGAAGATAAATAAAGGGATTACAAGAATGCCGACCAGCGCCAGCTTCCAGTTCATGATGAACAACGTAACCGCAGTGGAGACGAGAATGAACAGATTGCTGGCAAAATTGACTACTGTGCTGCTGAATACACCCTGCACCCCTGAAATGTCGCTGGTCATACGTGTGATAACTTCACCTTGCTGTACCCCGGAGTAGAACTGCAGCGGCATCTTTTGCAGATGGCGGTACATTTGGTTTTTCATATCGAAGACAATGTGCAGCGAGATAAATGAATTCAAATAATTCTGCAGCACACCCAGCAGGCCGGACACGACAGTTGTACCCAGTGAAGCAAGAACGAGCAGAACGAGCAGCCGCAAATTTTTATCCGGAAGCGCCTGGTCGATAATCTGCTGGATGAACAGGGGAGGCAGGAGTCCAAGTACAGCGGTCACAATCAGCACCGCCATTAAGAGCAGGGTTTGTTTCCAGTAGGGCATGAAAAATTTCACGATGCGGAGCAGGAGAGCTTTGCTGAGATTGGCTTTTTGCGCGTCGTCGTCGAATTTCAATCGGCCATGGGGGCCGCCCGGTCCAAAACCTCGGGACATTCTCATCACCAGCTTCTATTGATTTAGGAATTCAGATGCAGCAGCAGCTGTTTGTTCATATGAATGAGCTGACGCAGCTCATCCTCCTTGAAGGGGGCCAGGGCTTCCCCGAGCACCTTATGGGACCAAGCTTCCTCGTTATAGCGCTTGCACAGCATCTCACCTTCGGTGGTGAGGTACAGCATCGTCTCTCTGCGGTCCAGCTCCGAAACTGTGCGGGTGACCAGTCCCTTGAGCGCCAGCGCATCAATATGCAGACTGACCCGGCTTTTGTTAAATACCAGGCGTTCCGTAACTTCCTTCTGGGTCTGCCCCGGATGCTGTAGAAGGAAATTCAGGATGCCGATCTGATGCACGGTCAGTCCAAGGTCCGCCGCGCTTTGATGTGCCAGCTTCTTAAGCTGACGGGCTACCGCAAAATAAGATTGATACACTTCTATGGTTTGCTCACGATCAGCCATGCTGCACCTGCCTTTGAAGAAAAGTTATCAATGTGAACTGTTTATAAAGTAAACCAATAATTTGGTATAGTCAAGCACGAACAACATTGACTAAACCGTCAGCATGTTTAATATTGGAAGTGCATACAGCTGAAGTCCTCAGGAAAGGGAGTACATCATGAAAATGGAATCACGGCAATATGAACGCGGCGGCAAAAGCATTACGGTTCGGGAAGCAGACCCCGCAGATGCCGGGATGCTGTCTGAAATTCGGCTGCAAATCGATGGAGAGACGGAGAATTTGGACAGGGAACAAGGGGAAGCAGTTATTGATCCAGCGGGCTTTGAACAGCTCATTAAGGAGGATGCCGCGAACAACAAAAACCTCTTTTTGGTGGCATTAGTAGATGGCAGGCTGGCCGGATTCTCCAGATGTGAGGGAACTAGCTTGAAACGCTTGTCTCATCAAGTGGAATTTGGTATTGGTGTGCTGCAGGAATACTGGGGGGTTGGGATTGGCAACCAGCTGCTGGCTGCCTCCATCCACTGGGCGGAAGCCAGCGGCATCCGCAAAATCACATTGAAAGTTCTGGAAACGAACAACAAGGCTATCACGCTCTATCAGAAACTGGGATTTGAAGAGGAAGGCCTTTTGAAGAACGACAAGCTTCTATCTGACGGCAAGTATTATCACACCGTTATAATGGGTAGATGGAGCTGAGGATTCATATCTGCCACGTAAAAAAGCACAACGCCAATCGAAGAACGGCGGCTGTGCTTTTTGGTTATATCACCATAAGGAACTTCCGCACAGCAGCGCTGATGTTGTCTGTTCCGGCAATCGCAGAGATCACAGAGATTCCATCCGCTCCAGCCTTTATTACAGGGACAGCATTATCCACGGTGATACCGCCGATTCCAACCAGGGGAATGGTAAGTCCGCTGCGGCGCAGCGTCTCTATCACAGCGGTACCCTGAACCGCTTCAGCATCGTCCTTGGAAGAAGTGGGATAGACCGGCCCGACGCCCAGATAATCGGCACCGTCCGCAATAGCCTGTTGGCCTTCTTCCAGCGTATGGGCGGATACCCCGATGATTTTATGCGCTCCCAGCCGCTCGCGGATCGAACGGGCAGGTTCATCGTCCTGTCCAACGTGAACACCGTCCGCATCCAGGGCAACCGCCAGCTCAATGTCATCGTTTACGATAAAAGGCACCTGGCACTCCCGGCAACGCTGCTGGAGCTGCCGGGCAAGCTCGACATAGGCCTGGCCGGTGAAAGCGGTCCGGCCTTTTTCGCGATACTGGAACAAGGTAATCCCGCCCTCAATCGCTTCAGAGAGTGATTCCAGTGGAGCCTTCCGGCAGTTCACACTGCCCATAATGAAATATAGTTTCAGCAGTCTGCGCATATCTTCGCTGTCTATCCGCTGCATATCAGCGCCTCCCCCTCATTCTGTTCTGATAGGCGAAGTGGTTCGTCGGCCCGTGTCCGGAACCGATATTCAAGCCGTCTTCAATGGCTGCATGGATAAAAGCCTTGGCTGTCTGAATCGCTTCAGGGACCGTTTTGTGTTGTGCAAGTTCTGCGGTAAGGGCAGCGGAGTAAGTACAGCCGGTTCCGTGGGTATGCTGAGTTGCAACACGTGGACTTTCCCAATAAGTGAACTTCTCTCCATCAAATACAAGGTCAGTTACCATAGGGCTATCTTCATCAACATGACCACCCTTGAGCACCACATAGCGCGGTCCCATGGCATGAATAAGTCTGGCTGCTGTCTCGCGGTCTGCCATGCCCGAAATCTTCATTCCGCTCAGAATTTCTGCTTCAGGGATATTGGGTGTTACAGCCAGGGCCAGTGGCAGCAGATAGCGGATCAGTGCCTGTACGGCTTCCTGCTGGAGCAGGGGAGAACCGCCTTTGGCAACCATAACCGGATCAACGACCAGATGGTCCCAGCCATATTGGCTTACCTTTTCGGCAACTGCAAGGATGAGTCCGCTACTGAACAGCATGCCTGTTTTGACAGCATCCGGTGTAAGATCGGTTCCGATGGAATCAAGCTGTGCGGTAACGGCATCCGCTTCCAGCGGATATACGCCTTGAACACCTAAGGTGTTCTGTGCTGTCACTGCAGTAAGCGCGGACATACCGTATACCCCCAGCTCTTGGAAGGTTTTAAGATCGGCCTGAATGCCAGCCCCACCCCCGGAGTCGGAACCGGCAATTGTCAATGCTTTGAATATTTTATTCCTTGTAGGCTCTGTCATCGCAAGCTCTCCTTTGGTGAAAATGTTATCATTGTTCAAGTCGTTGTATGCGGGAGCGCTCTGCGTATACTTCCGGGGTAACGAGAGCCAGCTGATTCAGGAACTCGATCTGGAAGCTGCCGACTCCCTGTTGGCACGACCGATTGGCCGCAATTTCAGCGGCAACGCCATAGAAGGATATAGCTTCTGCAGCTGCTTCCAGCCAGGCGCCGCCGCTAGCTGCCAGGAAAGCGCCGACGACTGCACTGAGCAGGCATCCGGTGCCGGTAACCTTAGTCAGTACAGGGTGGCCGTTGCTGACTACGTAGGTGGTGCTGCCATCCGTGATAACATCCTCTTTGCCGGTGATGATCACCACACAGTTCAGCTTCAGCGCAGCTTTTACAGCCAATGCCACCACATCACCGTCTCCGGTACCGGCATCTACACCTTTGATGTTCCAGCTCTCGCCTACCACATGGGCCACTTCAGCGACGTTGCCGCGCAGCGCGGTGATCTGCATTTGGTTGACCAGCCTATGGGTTACTTCGGTGCGGTAAGCAGTGGCTCCGGCACCTACGGGGTCAAGCACAACCGGCACATGATGACGGTTCGCTGCCAGTCCGGCAATTAGCATCGAATCAATGGCGTAGTCATTGAGTGTACCGATATTGAGCACTACTGCACCAGACATAGCGGCAATATCCGCGACTTCTTCATGTGCATCCGCCATAAAAGGCGAAGCCCCGAGTGCCAGCAGTCCGTTCGCACTGAAGTTCGCGACCACAATATTGGTAATGTTATGCACCAGCGGATTGCTGTCCCGCACTTTGGATAAGAAAGACATGAGTATTCCTCCTAAAAGTTTTGTCAGCCTTGCTTCTATGAATTCACTTCGTACAAAACTCGCTCCAGAAGCGTAGACTTAGTTATATGAGCATTTCTGAATTCTCATTTACAAGTTAATAAAAGCTTCCGCGGTCTTCACCTTGCCATTCAGCAGCCCGTTATCACTCAGCCAGGTTTGTACCTTTTTCCATGATGCAGGGTCCTGATAGCCAAACGGCTCACTGCCGGCGTCCATTAGGGGCAGCAGCAGCTCCAGGCTTTTGGACTCGATGTCTTTGTCGAGTGGAGCCGTTGCATCCTCATGAGCCAGAAGGAGGTTAAGTGCCTCCTGCGGGTGATCCGCAACGAATTGCTGTCCTTTACGTGCTGCCTGGATAAACTTCTGGATATAGCCTTCAGAATTCTGCAGGCCCTGGTCGCTGGCGACCAAGACTAGCTCATAATAATCGGGGACGCCGTAATCGGTTGGATTCAGCGAAATGACCGGATGGCCTTCCTTTTCCAGAATCAACTGCTCATGGTTAATAAATCCGCCAATAATGCCATCGACACGCCCGGTTGTAATGGCTGGAATCAGGTCAAACCCCACATCGGTCAGGGTTACTGCTCCAGGATCTCCACCATCGCTTTTGACCATGGTTTTCAGCATAGCTTCATAGAGTGGGATCGAGGAGTATCCGGCATTTTTGCCTGCCAGGTCCTTTGGGCTCTTGATCCCGCTGTCAGCCGGAACCATCAGATGATTAAGCGGATGTCTGACGATCGCAGCTACGGACTTCACCGGAATCTGCTCACCCCGTGCCATCAGCACCTGCGGCTGGTAACTTAGGGCCAGGTCAACTTTACCTGCGGCTACGAGCTTCAGGGCATCATTGCTGTCAGCGGGCATTTGGATATCCACAGTAAGCCCTTCGTCGGCAAAATAGCCGTTCTGCTGGGCGGCGTACAGGAAGGAGTGGACTGCATTCGGGTACCAGTCGAGCATAATCGTCAGCTTGTGGGGCTGCCCGCCTTGATCCGCTGATGCAGAGCTGGCTGGAGACTTATCATTGCTGTTCCCACAGCCTGTCGCAGCAAGTCCCAGACACAGAAGCAGCAATAAGGGGAGCAAAGGGAGTTTCCTTTTTCTAAAGGGAGGTTCAGAAGGGATCAGTTTCATCGATGAATGCCTCTTTTCTGCAAAATGATTTTTTCGAGCAGCACAATAAATAGAAACAGAATGATTCCGAGTGCAGATAAAAGAAATACTGCGGCGAACATTTCCGCACTTTGCAGATTGCCCGCCATCCGCCGGCTGAAATAGCCGAGCCCCCGGCTACCGCCCAGCCATTCCCCAATCGTCGCGCCAATGACGCAGTAGACCATAGAGAGCTTGAGACCAGAGAACAAAGAGGGCAGTGCAGGCGGAATCTGGGTCTTTCGCAGAATTTGCCAGCGGGTCGCACCAAGTGTGAGCAGCAGTTCTTTGTACATAGCACCGCTTTTGCGCAGACCGTCAAAGGTCCCTACTACCACCGGGAAAAAGGCAGTAAGGAAAACCACCGCAACCTTGCTCCATAGGGTATAGCCAAACCACATAATAAAAATGGGTGACAGCGCGATCAGCGGAATGGTCTGACTGATCACCAGCAAGGGGTATAACGCCTTTTCGAGCGGAGTGAACATGTGCATTCCCGTACCCAGCAGCATGCCGCAGGCTGCTGACAGAACAAAGCCGAGCAAAACCTCCTGAAGTGTAGCGGGTAAATGCTCTCCGAAGAGCAGTTCTTTCTGCTCCATCAGTGCCGTCCATATAGCTGTTGGAGCCGGGAGAATGAATGCTGGAACAAGCTTCAGCCATGCAGCGAACTCCCAGCCGGCTAGGGTGACCAGTACCAGCAAGGCAAAGGGGCCATAATCGCGCAGAAAGGTTCTGCTAATAGATACTCTCATGCAGCCTCCGCTCCAAATTCTCCCGCAAAGCAATAAACTTCGGTTCATAGTTCATCCGGTAGTGTCTGGGCCGCGGGATATCCACCGAGAATTCCTGTACACCGCCGCTGCCTCCAGACATCAAGTAAATCCGGTCACTGAGCAGCAGCGCTTCCTCCAGATCGTGGGTGATGAACAGAACCGTTTGCTTAAGACTGCTCCACAATTCCAGGAGCCAGCGGTGCAGTTCACGCTTGGTTATGGCATCCAGTGCTCCAAAAGGCTCATCGAGCAGCATCAGCTCATTTCCAGCGGCAAGGGTACGGAGCATAGCGATCCGCTGACGCATCCCCCCGGACAGTTCCTGCGGGTAGAGCCGCTCTGTACCTTCAAGGCCAAACCGGTCGAGCATCTCACGGATATTCTTTACAGCAACTGCCTTGCTGCCTTTTCGCTTCAGCTCCCAAGGCAGCAGGCAGTTGTCCATCACGGTTCTCCAGGGCAACAGCAGATCCTGCTGCGGCATATAGGCGACCTGGCCCAGGCGCGACGATGGATCGTCAGAGATCATACCGTGAACTTTGAGTTCGCCACCTGTATGCCGAAGCAGACCGGCGATGATTTTGAACAGGGTGCTTTTTCCGCAGCCGCTGGCACCGACAATGGAAATGAATTCGCCCCGGCGGACGTTCATCGAGAGCCTACTGAATACGGGCATCTGCGGTGAAGTGCTGAAAGCATAGGACAGGTTAGTGATAGAGATCATACTCGTATGTATTAAGCCTCCTTTCATTGGCACGCATCTGCTTCCGGGACTTAGGAAGCACAATAAAGACCCATCCGTCTCCAGGGGAGGCAAATGGGTCTGAAAGGTTCAGGCAGTAGGCGTGAAGCGGCACTGCTGATCGTTTCTGTTCCACTTCCCTCCGCTGGTATGATCCAGATCAGGTTCCAAGGGTCCGAAGCTTAAGGCTTCGTCTCAGTCATTAGACTCCCCTAGTGAAATAGCAGGTCAATATTATATTCGCAACTGCTAACTAATATAGCATATTCCAGAATGTTGTCAAAAGAAAGTGTACTCAGGACCGCTGCAGTCCAGTTACGAATAGGGTTAGAATCCCTTCCAGGATATCCTTTTTGCCCGACCCGTGAAGCTTCTGCTGATAGAGATAGAGATCAGGGCTGAGGACCGCGATCAGAGAAGTTGCGGCAAAATGCGGATCAATAGCAATCAGCTTGCCGTCATCAGCAACCCTCCGCAGACGCTCGGCCATAACTGCATTCAGCCGCTGGAAAATCGGATGTTCAAACTGGGTAAGCTGTTTCTTGCCCGTGAACTCAGACTTGATCATCTGCAGCAGCTCGGCATGCTGGTCTATGAAATCCACCACTTGTTCAATACTGCTCCGCAGTTCCTCAATGGAGCTGTCTGTTTCTAAAGTGGTTTGGAGCTCCTGCTCCAAACGGGTAAGAAAACGCTCTGAGCTGGTGGAGAGCAGGGCAGAGCAAATTTCACCTTTGTCCGTGAATCTGCGGTAGAGCGAGCCCTGGCCGATTCCTGCCCGCTTGGCAATGCCGTACATACTGACTCCTTCCAGACCGTTCTCAGTAAAAAGCGCTCGGGCGGCCTCAAGAATACGCTGGACATAAGGGTCCTGATTATTCCGGAAGGAGGATGGATTTGATGGTGGTATTGGGTTTGAGGATGGGTTGCTGCCTTGTTTTCTCGGGTTCATGACAGGCTCCTTTCAGAAATACAGCATATATTTACAGGAAATATGTGAACTCCATTGACAGACCGGACAATTGTCCGTAGACTGAAAAATGTAAATACGGACAGTTGTCCGTTTAGAGATATATTATATCGATTAAGCTGCGCTGAGGTCAATAAGTCCACCTGCGCGCAGTTCAATTCAGGAGGAGATAGAGAATGGAGCAATCGCTGAAACCGGAGGCCGATTTTCGCCTGTCAAGCATTCTGGTTCCGCTGCTGGCCATCATTGCCGGTGTATTCATGGTGGTGCTCGATAGTACGGCTATGAATGTGGCTTTATCAACGCTGGTTAAGGATTTTAATACGGATCTAAATACACTGCAATGGATTGTGACCGGGTACATGCTGGCCCAGGCCTCGGTGATCCCGTTGTCCGGCTGGCTGTCTGACCGCTTCGGGGCCAAGACTGTTTTTCTGACTGCAGTTATCGTATTCACTATAGGTTCAATTCTCTGTGCAACACCAAGCCGTGCAGAATGGCTGATTGCGTTCCGTGTCCTGCAGGGTCTGGGCGGAGGTTGTGTGCTTCCTGTCGGGATGGCATATGTGTACAAACTGGCACCCAAGAGCAAGGTAGGCGTAGTCATGGGGATCATGGGTATTCCGGTGCTGTTCGCTCCGGCTATCGGTCCCGTGCTGTCCGGCTGGCTGGTAGAGTATCATTCCTGGCGCTGGATCTTCCTCATTAATATTCCCATCGGGATCATTTGTCTTCTGATTGGTTCCCGCAAGCTGCCTCAATCGGAACGCAGCCAGGTGCCGGGGATGGATAAGCTTGGGATCATTCTTGGGCCCCTTGCCTTTGCTTCTCTATCTTACGGGGTGAGCCAGGGAGCGGACAGCTGGACATCGGACAAAACACTGATCGGTTTATCCCTGGGTGCCGTGGCCTTAATCGCTTTTGTCATTGCTGAGTTTCGTTCGGAGACACCGCTCCTGGAACTGCGTATTCTGCGTTCGGTCGATTTCAGCACAGGGATTGTTGTACAATGGATTGCACAGTTCGGCTTGTACGGTGCGCTGTTCCTGCTCCCGCAGTTTCTTCAGCAGGCCCGCGGCTTCGGAGCATTTGATACGGGTCTTACCCTGCTGCCCCAGGCGATTGCCTCTGGCCTTATGATGCCCATTGCCGGGATTTTGTTCGACAAGATCGGAGTTCGCTGGCTGGTGGTCTGCGGACTCAGCCTGGTTTCGGGTGCGTTGTACCAGTATTCTCATGTGGATCTTACCACGCAGAGCAGGGACCTGATTCTGCCGCTGATCATGTGCGGTGCAGGCATGGGAATGATGGTGATGCCAATGAATACACATCTGCTAAACAAGGCGCCAAGTCATTTGGTTAACCGGGTCACTTCTTTGACCAATTCCATGCAGCAGGTAATCAATTCTTTGGCTGTTTCCACACTGGTAACCATCCTGACCTCAAGAGCGGCTGCGCGCGGGGCGGAAATGCAAGAGGCTGCCGCTGCAGCCGGCAAGAGCGCGGCAGAAGCTTCACCCGAAGCCTTGAAGCTGGCTACACAAACCGTTCTTGCCAAAGGGTTTGATGATACCTTTCACATTATGATTTTCGTTGCTCTGGGCGGTGCTATGCTGGGCTTACTTCTGCGGAGAGGGCGCAGAGGCGGGGAAGACGGCTCCAAGTCAAAGGTTCAGCCTGAAATGATGCATAGTTAGTTTCTGTAAATGCAGTCAAATAACATATGGGTTAGTGCAAATATCTCCGTTCAGCATTCAGGTGCTGCGGGGATTTTTATATTGTAGAGGCGCTATAAGGACTGCGAAGCTGTTTCCACTTTTTGTACCTGATTTCTCTGGGGAATTTAACATGTATTGGGGTAAGCTATCTCAATACCGGCAGGCTTAAGATAAGGGAAATAGCGGTTCAAACGCTTACATCATAATTCCGATGTTTATTATCGGAAAAACTATTGACTCCGCTGATGAGACGGTGTTACTATTCAACTTGCCGGTGAACAGCCGGTACATACAGAGAATGAGACGAAAGGGGTTATCGATTTATGAAAAAACTTAGTCTGACTATCCTATTGCTGCTTACAGTGGTACTGCTAGCAGCTTGCGGCAATAATAACAATAATGCCGGAGGCAAAAATTCAGCAGCCGAGTCTTCGGCAGCACCTACTGAAGGAGCTGCAGCGCCTGCGGAACAAAACAGCCTGGAGGCCATCAAAGCCAGCGGTAAGCTGCGTATTGGGACCGAAGGTACCTATGCACCATTTACCTTCCATGATGCTTCCGGCAAGTTAACCGGTTTTGACGTTGAGATCGCTGAAGAGGTGGCTAAGCGGCTGGGAGTACAAGCGGAATTTTTCGAAACCCAGTGGGACGGTATTTTTGCCGGGATGGACGCGAAGCGCTTTGATGTTATCTTTAATGAAGTTTCCATTACCGACGAACGCAAGGTGAAGTACGATTTCTCGGACCCTTATATTGTCTCCAAAGCTGTGCTGATCGTTGGCGAGAAGAATGAAGATATCAAAACCTTCGCCGATCTGAAAGGTAAGAAAGCCGGACAGTCTATGACCAGTAATCTGTCTGATATCGCACGTAAGAACGGAGCGGAAATCGTGGCAACCGACGGTTTTAATCAAGCCATTGATCTGCTGACCTCAGGGCGCATTGATGCAACCGTGAATGACGGCCTGTCCTATCTGGATCTGAAGAAGCAGAAGCCGGATGTGAAAATCAAGGTTGTTGACGAAATTGCAGAGGGCTCTCAGAGTGCGGCTGTTTTCCTGAAAGGCAACGATGAACTGGTAGCCGCTGTGAACGAAGCTCTGGCAGCTATGAAGAGTGACGGTTCATACCTGAAGATTTCCGAGAAGTATTTTGGCGCTGACGTTTCCAAATAATAACGTGTAGACGAGGGCGGCCGAGGCCGCCCATAGTCTAGAGAAGGATGTCTGAACTATGGATGACCGCAAAATACAAATTTTCCTGGATTCGATGCTGCCCCTGCTCAAAGCTGGGGTGGCTTTTACCATTCCGCTGGCTGTCGTTTCATTTATCTTGGGGCTTCTGCTGGCTGTATTGACCGCACTGATCCGTCTTTCGCCATGGACCTTGCCGAAGCTGATCGCCCGCTTTTACGTTTGGATAATCCGGGGCACACCTCTCCTGGTGCAACTGTTTATTATTTTTTACGGCTTGCCGGCGGTAGGCATCATACTTGATCCTTTTATTGCTGCTACGATAGGATTCACGCTCAGCGTGGGCGCTTATTCCTCCGAGATTGTGCGGGCCGCGATTCTGTCTATACATAAAGGCCAATGGGAAGCAGCATTCTCTGTCGGAATGACACGGGGACAGGCGCTGCGCAGAGTCATTCTCCCTCAGGCAGCGCGTGTTTCGGTTCCACCGTTGTCCAATTCTTTTATCAGCCTCGTTAAGGACACTTCACTTGCAGCGACAATCACTTATGTAGAGATTTTCAAAACAGCGCAGCAGATTACGGCAACCACCTATGAACCGCTGCTGTTATACTGTGAAGCGGCTCTGTTTTATCTGCTGTTTTGTTCCGTGCTGTCCGTTCTGCAAAATCACCTGGAGAAGCGGCTCGACCGTTACTCGGCGAGATAAGGAGGAGTACCCGTGATTGAAATTCGTGACTTGCATAAATCGTTCGGCCCCCTCCAAGTGCTGAAGGGTGTAGACCTCACCGTTGAACATGGCAAAGTACTCGTTATAATAGGCCCTTCCGGATCTGGAAAAACAACCCTGCTGCGCTGCTTCAATCTGTTGGAACAGCCTGACCAGGGAAGCCTTGCACTGGCTGATCTGAAGTTGAATTTCACAGCCAGCGGCAAAATCCCGCAGCGTTCGATACTTGCGCTCCGCCAGCGGACCGGAATGGTCTTTCAGTCCTATAATTTGTTCCCGCATATGACCGCATTGGGAAATGTGATGGAGGGTCAGGTTACCGTCCAGAAACGCCCGAAGGAGGAAGCCCGCAAGCGGGGCATGGAGCTGCTCGCCAAGGTTGGCCTTGCAGACAAGGTGGATGCCTACCCGCATCAATTATCGGGCGGACAGCAGCAGCGTGTCGCCATTGCGCGGGCGATGGCTGTGGAGCCTGAAGTACTGCTGTTCGATGAGCCCACCTCGGCGCTCGATCCTGAGCTGGTAGGCGAGGTATTGAAGGTAATCAAGCAGCTTGCCGCCGAAGGCATGACGATGGTCATTGTTACCCATGAGATGAAATTCGCCGCGGATGTGGCGGATCAGATTATATTGATGGATGACGGTGTAATCCTGGAGCAGGGGACACCGGCTGAAGTGCTGGAGCATACAACGAATCCGCGCGCGCTGCAGTTCCTGAACCGGATTAGCGGAGAGGACATCTAATCTGGTTATTAACAAAAAAGGCAGTCCGGAAGAACGTCCGGGACTGCCTTTTTACAAATATAAGGATTTATATGTTTCACACTATAAATCATCCTTCTATTTCTCGCTGAAACGGATACCTGAGGGGGTGTCCCATAAGCCATGAAATGGCTGGGACGCCCCTTGTTTTTAGAGTTGGATAGACGGTTGCGCTTGGTGAGGACGCTCCGCGAACGAAACGTTGTTCCAATCGCTGTGGTCTCCAGATTTTTTTCATTCCCCTTAGCGGTGAAAATCCGGAGACCAAGGCGAACGCTGCCGCTTTTCCACAATCATTCCGTTCTCTCCGCTGTTTAAGTGGGAACCGTATCTACAATCCTTCTAAAATCATAAAAAAAGAAACCTTTCTTTGGTAAAATGGAAGTGCGGCCAACCATTTTCAATCAAGGAGAGGTTTCTTTTGTACATTCAATATACCATGGACCAACTTTACTTGCCAATGGATATGGAAGAAGATATTCCCGAAAACCACCTCGTTCGTGTCGTAAATGCTGCTGTCAATCGATTAGACTGTCCAAAGAAAATAAAGTATTAGACTGAAAATTAAAGTGTTAGCCTGGGGAAATAAAGTTGTAGACTGAGAAAACAAAGTATTAGACTAGCTGACGCTTCATTATGCTAACGGGAGGTTAGTGTGGCATTAGGGGTCACATCACGAAACGGAAAAAATCGTACATTATCGGCGATCCTGTCAGATTGAGTCCTAAGAAGTTGCCATGAGAGCGTCAGATAAATCAACCCTAAATTAACGCTATTGTTCCCTACGGCAGACGTCCAGTTGAAGTATAGTTTATTATTACACATTGATTGTGGCTAACTTGCATTTCTCTACTATACATGGAAAGTCAAGTTCACGACTCTTTATTTAAAGGGTCTTTTTTAATGGATATATAGATCGATTTTGGGGAATATAACATTGAATTGGAGGTGGTGAGGTGCAGAGACTTTTATTGATCCTAATTTTTCTATTTTGTTTCCAGGGATCACTCATAACTCATGCAGAAAGTACATTGAAAGCCGCTTTTATCCGCGAAGAGAATCTTTGGTTGAAAGTCGATAAAGTGGAAAAACAAATAACTAATGATTCGCGTGTGGATTCACCTGTTTGGTCATATGATGGGAAATGGATTGCCTATACGAAAAAGGATGGAATATGGGTTTATGATACCCTGGGCATGAAAAGCTACCAAGTGTATCATGAGGGAGGCTCAAACTGTCAATGGGCACCAGATAAAAATGTTCTTGCCTTCCAAGACCGCAGCGTTCTGGATATTTCAGACATTCGTTTGGGAAAACCTAAAAGTTTTACGAATGTAGCCCTAGGTGTCAGTAGTTTCTCATGGATGCCAGATGGAAGTGGCTTTTTGGTTTCATCAAGTGCAAATCTACTCCCAAATGGATGGACAAACCCTATACTTTTTAAGGTTCCCTTAGGAAAGGACCTAAAAGTTGAAGACTTAATTAAAAATGTGCAACAATTTTTCACCATCCCTGGGAATTTGAAGAAAGGTAATATTGAAATATTGGCAATAGGTACGTCTAGTTTCGAATGGTCTGCTGATAAAAAATGGATTGCTTTTATTGTCCATCCAACTGCTTCATGGTCTATGGATAGCAATATGCTTTGCGTGTTATCTTCGGATGGAAAGAAGTTTGAACCTCTCGATGAGATGGCTTCGGGGTTTGCATTTAATTGGGCACCCAGCAGCAATTTATTGGGATACATTCAAGGTGGCGGTAGAATGAGCTTTGGATTCAAGAACAAACATTTGAAAGTAAAAGAACTCCCTGCTTTGCAATCTCTTATTTTGACACCCGAAAATTTTGTTGATCTAAGTTTTACATGGCAGAGCGATAAGAATGTAATTGTTTCCAGGTCACCTGAAATAGAATGGTCAAATAAACCCTCCAAGAGGGCACTGCCGATTTTATTTAGAATTGATATTCAAAACAAAGATCAAAAGCAAATAAGTTTCCCACCTATCGGGTATGGTGATTTTAACCCTGAATTTCTGTATCTAAATCAAAAATTAACTTGGACACGATCGAATTGGGGTAATAATGATGTTTGGATTTCCGAGCCAGACGGAAAGTCGGCAAAAAAATGGATCGAAAACGTAGATTATCAACATTCAGTAAGTTGGTATGCTCCAATGGAGTGAATAGCATAATATTTAACCGTCGGGTAGTCTTGGCGGTTTTTATTTTAATTGGGCAGGGTTACTCCAAATGAACTGCAGATACCATTGCCGATCTATTTTGTTTCGAACAAGAGTAAAATTAAGATACTAAATATGGAGAAGGCCGAAATTCCTTGTGAAATAGAAATTGGTTTTTCATTATTTCCAAACGTACGATTTTTTCTGTTTCGTAATGTGACCCCTAATATAAAGTAAAAGGAATATATTGTTATAACAAAAATGTGGGGTCGTGTGGGAGTCAAACTTGTTGGCTGGCTCGAAATTGTACATTAAACTCTAACGGGGAACGTTAGCAATAAAATCCAGAAACATCAAGAAATCTGCAGACAACAGCGGCCGGAAGTCCAAATATTCTCTGGAGTCACGGCAATCCTAAAACATAAAAATCATTAGTTCAATCTATATAGCTGACATTTTATTGAGTTATAGTCTATTAACAATAAACCACACCTGCAATGAAATAGCCACACCGTGGTTCTAGTAATTTCGCTAATATAATACTATGATTACGATGAATGGGTTACCGATAGAGATTTATGTCGAGCGACACCTTATAAAGTGAGAAATGAATGGAGATGAAATCTATGATTAGAGTTGCGAAATTGGAGGATAGAAAAGATATATCCAAATTATTGATGCAATTAGGCTACCCGGACACCGAATTTTTTATTAAAGAGAACATGGAAAGGCTTCTTGCTGACCCCAATGAAGAATTGATGGTTTATGAAGCTGAAGGAAGGGTTACTGCCTGTATTTCCCTGCATTATATCCCACAATTGGGTATGAAAGGAGATATCGCATCAATTAGTTATTTTGTTGTGGACTCTTCTATTAGAAGTAAAGGAATTGGAAAGGAATTAGAGGAATTTGCCTCTGCCTCTTCCAGAAAAAGGGGATGTGACAGTATCCAAGTTCATTGTCATTCCAGAAGAATAGATGCTCATAAATTTTATGAGAGACAAGGTTTTAAGGAGGCTCCTAAGTACTTTTCAAAAATGTTAGACAAATGACAGACCACTTTTAGTAAATAAACAGCAAAGTTTTATTAGAGAGCTAAAGAGAGCGAGTGGTTCAGAGTACCCAAAAGCCGTTCAACTAACGGGAAACATTAGTTTAATAACAATAGCGGCAGTCTAAGACTTATTTATCAAGTCTTGTTCTGCCGCTGCTACTTTTAATGAGTCAGTCCAATACTTATTTATTAAAAGTTAACGATAATCAAACTCAGAAACCGTGTCAAATCAACAAATACAGTCTAACACTTTATTTTCTTTTAACATAGACGACGCCATCTTTGACGCTGCCTACCCTGGCGGCGGCCGCGACAGCTACCACCCCAAAATGCTCACCAAAGTCATCATCTACGCCTACACCCAGCGCATTTATTCCTCCCGGCAAATCGCCAAAGCGGTCCGGGAAAACATTCCCTTTATGTGGCTGGCGGGACGGCAACGCCCGGATTTCCGCACGCTTAACCGCTTTCGTTCTCAGCGGATGAAGGACGTCCTTGAAACCGTATTTACCGCCGTGCTTCAGTTTCTGGCGGACGAGAAATACATCTCCCTGGAGCATTATTTTGTGGATGGAACCAAAATCGAGGCGAACGCCAATCGCTACACCTTCGTATGGGGTAAAGCTGTTAGTAAACATAAGGCCAAGCTGCAAGCAAAGGTACATGCATTGTTTGTCGATATTGAGGCCGTAGAGAAACAAGAAGAACAGGAACACCGTGGCCAGGACCTGAGCGAACTTGGCGAGTCCGCCGAGATCGGCAGGGAGAAACTCGAACAAATGACCCAGGCGCTAGAGTCGCAACTGCTGGAGAAGCCCAAGGACAAACCACTGAAAAAAGCCGTTCAGAAGCTTCGCAAGGATTTGATGCCCAGGCTGTTAAAGTACGAACAGTATCAAGTACTGCTCGGTGACCGGAACAGCTTCAGCAAGACAGACCCGGATGCAACCTTTATGCGGATGAAGGAAGATCACATACGAAACGGTCAGCTCAAACCGGGTTACAATGTACAGATCGGAACCGAATACCAGTTTATATTAACATACAGTCTACATCCAAGACCTACCGATACCCGTTGTTTATGGCCGCATATGGAAAAAGCAAGGCGGATCTTGGGGAAACTTCCGCAGACGGTGATTGCGGATGCAGGCTACGGTAGTGAAGAGAACTATGCGTATTTGGAAAACGAACACGTGAAGGCCGTGGTCAAATACGGTAGCTACCACAAAGAAAAGAGCAAAGCGTGGAAAGAGAATATTGGAAAGATTGAGAACTGGACGTACGATGAAGCCGAGGATACATGGAAGTGCCCAGCCGGACAAATGCTGCATTTCCGCAAAGAAAGCAAGGAAACGTTAGAGAGTGGATATGAAATTCGAAAACGTCATTATCGTAGCGAAAGTTGTGACGGTTGCCTACTGAAGGAACGTTGTACAAGGTCGACAGGAAATCGGGAAGTCGTCGTCAGTTTGGAACGACTGCGATACCAGAAACAGGCTCGGGAAATTTTACGGAGTGAAGACGGTTACGCCTTGGCTGTGCGGAGGATGACGGAACCGGAAAGTGTGTTTGAACAACTGAAGAATAACCGGGGATTCCGGCGCTTCCTGCTTCGAGGGATGGAGAAAGTGACCCTCGAAGTCGGTTGGCTTTCCCTTGCCCATAATCTGCTAAAGCAAGCAGCCAATGACCAAAAACGCAAAGCAGCGATCCTCCAATAACGGGAGAATCGCTGCCTTGCTATCGTTTTACGGTTTTTAAAACAAAAGAACGGTCCCATTCGTAGAAAATTCTACTTATGGGACACCCCCGCTTCGGAAGCATATGTTTTTAAAAGGACAGCGAAGCCGTTTCCACTTGGTGCGCCAATGGGGATGCCATTAGCAGGACAGAACGAGCAAAAGGGTCTACTTTGTATTTAGCTTTGTGGAACAATATCCGTTTTGGATTTCAGGTAGTCCAGAGCATTATAGAGCATAACAGCTGCTTCAGCACGTGTAATTTCACTTTTCGGATGGAACTTGCCGTTGGCATCCAGAGTGTTGATCTTGTATTTCAGCGAGCGCTGAATGCTGCCCTGGAAAGACGGGTTCAAGGCATCCGCATCTGAAATGTCGGCAGGGACAATGTTGATCATAGGCAGATTGCCCACTTTTTCTATACCCTGAATCAGCAGATTTGTGAATAATTCTTTGGTCATTGGCTTTGCAGGGTCGATATCTGCAGGAATTTCAATCCCGTTGTAGTGGGCGTTGATAAAAGCTTCCGCGTACCAGGCGTTGTCTTTAACCTTGGTGAACGTGCTGCTGGCGAGCGGCGCCTTGTTGAAGTCGATAGCTGCAAGGCTTAGCTGAAGGCCGCCTGAGATGAACTGTATGCCCTGAGCGGTGGTTACCTTGGCGCCTGGAAGGAACTGGGTGTCAGAGATGCCCTTGATCAGGCCTTGATCCTTAAGGGAAATGATTTTGTTTTTGCCGGTAACGCTGTCAATATCCTTGAAGCTGCTGTCAGCGGCAAAGATGGGACCGGCGAGTGAGAAAGTAAGAAGCGATACACTGGTGATCGCTGCAAAAGCGCTCTTTTTGAAGTTCATATTGTTGTCCACCTTTGTCTATAGGATTCAGGCCGCTTGGCCTTATACAACTCCTTAGACGCGACAGTTTATGGAAAGGTTGCAGACCCCTAAATTTAGTCAACGGGAATATAAATAGTGATGCGCAGGTGATAAGGACAAGAATAGTTCACCACATCCGTGATTTCAAAATCGGGGCCTTCCCTGCGTTCATAGCCGGAATTCGGCAGCCAGGTTCCATAAATATAGTTGCGGGTCGTTGCAGTGAGTGAGGCGGGTCCATAAGCTTTGAACATCACATACTTTCCTGCGGGGAGAACCAAATGGGTGTAATTCCCGTCCGGCAATTCTGCACTTTCCGTTACTGCCTCACCTACGATGAAGGAGAAGTCGCCGTTGTCCTGATAATCACAAGAAATGCCGTAGGACATTCCCGTAGAAATCTTATCCGGTATAGGCATAAACCGTCCGTTTCGTCCAAAATCATCGTAGAATCCGGGGATATCCGCATAGTGGCCGTCTCCGTTCAGGCTGGTTTTGTATCTATAGCCGATAATAGGGGTGTCATCTAGCTGAATCATGGTTGGTTTGTCCATTCGCTCTACATCTCCTTCGGTATTTTTTTGCAGCTCCAGAAAGTTGATCTTGTGCTGGGATTCGGTGGTCAGGTCCAGAGATTTCCGGTACTTGCCAGGAGTCACACCTGCGTAGCTTTGAAAAGCTCTAGTGAAGGCTTCCTGGGACTGATATTGGCAGGCCAGGGAAATTTGCAGCACACTTTCGCTGGTGTGACGCAGCAGCTTTGCCGCTTCGGTGAGTCGCCGCTTGCGAATGTATTCGTGTACGGTAAAGCCGGAAACCGCCAGGAACATACGCTGGAAATGGAAGGGGGAAAAGCAGGCTTTGCCGGCAATCTCAGCAATCCGCAGTTCGTCCTGCAAATGATCTTCAATGTAGTCCAGCGACAGCTGAATTCTGTGATAATAACTCATCTGTTTCACCCCTTTACAAGTGGAGTACAAAGTCTATTATGGAATATTCTTAATATTTTTTTTTTGATGGTTTGTGCGAAATTTCTAAACGTAATGGTATAATCATGTCAGGCCCTTTTCTTTGGTGGGTATTTTTGTTATGCTTAATTCGTAACGATTACTAATTATAATCGCAATCCTCGCTTCCGGAAAGGTGGGAGACCTAAGGTGAACCCGATTGTTAATATCAGTCAGCAATTTGCTGCACAAAACTATAAATTGACTCCTCAGCGAGAAGCCATTGTCAAAGTCCTGCTGGATAATGAGAAGGACCATTTAAGTGTGGAAGAAGTATATATGCTGGTTAAGACCAGCTATCCGCATCTTGGTCTTGCGACGGTGTACCGGACTCTGGAACTGCTATGTGAACTTCATATTGTGGAAAAGATGGATTTTGGCGATGGGGTAGCACGATATGATTTGCGCGGTGACGATCATGCCCATATGCACCATCATCTGATTTGCAATGTATGCGGCAGGCTGGAGGAAATCAAGGAAGATTGGCTTCATGACCTGGAGCTCCGGCTGGAACAGGAATATGGATTCAATGTTACGGATCACCGGCTCGATTTCAAAGGCACCTACAATACATGCAAACGGAACGGCTGCAAAGGAGAAAAGGATTGCCAGGCGGTCTCATGAGGTTGGTGCTGGTATGAGTCATCCGGCAGATGAATGATTTAGCCTGGGTGGAATTTCTGCCCACAAGTGGAAACGGCATTTCAAGAGCCTGCACATTGCGCTCTGAAATGCCGTTTTGATTTTATTCAGGGCCTGGAGGGTACAAAAGATTTGATCCATGTTCCGAAGCTTCCCGGATTGCGGGACTGCACCAGCACAACACCTTCGCCGCGGAACCGGCAGACCAGGGCTTCCCCGCTCGTTAAGCTGTTCAACCAGCCGGAGGCTGCTTTTTCCACCTTGTAATCCATATAATCCGGCCAGGCCACCAGATGTCCGTTATCAATGATCATTTCCTCACCCGGTTCAAGGTTGATGGCATGTATCGCTCCGAACGATGAGAGGAACACCGTACCGCTGCCGCTGATCTCAATGATGAAGAATCCTTCCCCGGAAAACAGCCCGCGCGTCAGATTCTGCATTTTTGTATTGACCTGAATACCATGGGTCCCGGCGAGAAATCCGTCCTTTTGCACAAATAGCTTGTACGATCCGTCCAGCTCTATGGCCTGAATGTCACCAATGGATCCCGGAGAGAGCAGGACTTCACTTTGCCCTCTTGTCGCCGTCAGTTCCTGGAAGAAAAATTTCTCCCCGCTCAGCATTCTTCCGAGTCCCCTCATTATGCCGCCGTCCACAGTACCTCTAATTTCCACATTGGGGGACATGGCGACCATCGCACCCATCTCTGCTTTGACACTTTCACCAGGATTCAAATATACCTTAAGCATAGCAAAAGCACCTTCGTACAATACATCGTATTTCATGAATTCCCTCCGCATCTGTGGTTACTGGCTTTCCCAGTACTCCACGGTTTTGCCCATTCTCCGGGCGTACTCAATCTCTTTGCGTGTACTTTCACCGATATACCCATTCACATGAATGACCATAATTCCGTCTGACATTTTGATTTTGCTGTAATGGAGCTGTTCGAACAGATGCGCTTGATCCGCTGAAATATGAATGCCTTCGCTCTGTTCAAAGAATCCCAGACTCAGCACGATTACGCCTTGGCGGGTTAAAGCGGCATTTGCGGCCTCGAACTGTGGTTTGAACTTGGTCGATCCGCATAGGGTAATGATCCTCGGACGGTCGCAATTCTTCATGGAATCTTCCTTTTTAGGGATAGGCTTGTACCATCAAGAATACTGTACCCGAAGCTGCTTGTGCAAGCGGACGCCGGCAGGCGTAATGATTATAATCAACTTTACCGGGAAATCTACAAACGAATATGTTAAAATTAAAATATCAGCAGGTCTAGACACCAATCTACTGAACATTCAGACTAAAAAAGGAGTGCAAGCGCATATGGCACGTACAAAAACACAAAAAGCTCTGCTGAGGGCAGAACGCTCCGGCACCTGGTGCGCGGAACGAAACCGCAGGCAAAATGATCAGTACGGCGTGATATCCCAGCATGTCCGGGTCACCCCAAGCAAGCAGCAGAAACTGAATAAGGTCAAACACAAGGAGCGGATCTTTCAGGATGGCGCTCCTTTTGCATGTCTGGAGAATAAAGCTAAATTCACCATCATTGGGGTATAAACCTTGATTCGCCAGTCCAGGCTCAGCGGGATTGGATTACGGCAGTGAGGTCATTTCGGTCTGCCGGCTATACGCACGGTATTGCTTGGGTGACATCCCGAAACGTCCCCGGAACAAACGGTGGAAATAGGTATAATTGGCAAAGCCGCATGTCTCAGAGACATGCTCCAGCGGCATAGGGCTGAAGGTGATCCGCTCCCGTGCCATATCCAGTCTGACGTCGTTTACATACTTGACAATGGTGGTGCCAAAAGCCTCCTTGAACAGATGAACCGCGCGGGAGACCGATATATCCACATGTCCGGCCACATCCTCAAGACGGAACGGATAAGCCGCATGTTCCTCGACATATTGCTTCATGCGGTACGCCAGATAGCCCTTGGGTGAAACCGCTGGCTGTTCAGACATTAGGCGGTCGATTTCCAGGCACAAAATCTGCAGATAACAAGCAGAGATCTCTGGTGAAGGATTGGACAAACGGCGCTGCTCCAGCACGATTTGGCGGAATAGGCCCAGGAAATAGTCGCTGAGCGGCATGTGGAGAACCAGCGGGCGCTGCTTGCGGGTCCACCATTCTTCAATCCAGGGCCCTCCGCAGAAAATATGATAGTCACCACTTTCAATACGGGGCTTCCCCACGGGATAGCTCTCTTTGTCGATACTCAGATAATAGGGATCGCTTGGAGCGAACAACATTAGATCGCCGCTCTCTACGGTGGTGAGAACACCATCAACCATGGTCCGGCTGCGTCCTTCAGTCTGCAGACGCAGGAGATAATACTGAACGCTGTCGCCACCCGACATATGGAAGGGCTTGCGGTGAACTGAGAATCCGGCTGACAGGATGTGGCATGGTGCTGTTTGTGTCATAGGTCCTCCTGGTGATGGAATAGGATATTGAAATGATAAGCAGATTGTTCATGTTTTAATCATATTCTTCATTTTATTATATACGCTTTCATATTACTATGGACCTGAGCAAAAAACATATAAATGATGTGGAGGGGGCTTTATAGCGGCTCTGAAAGCTACATAGGTACGCATATGGAACATGAAGGATAAGGGAGACAGATATTGGGCATTCAGTTGCTTGCAGCCCTTTTGTTCAGGTGAGTCATATGATGTGGCACCACAGGGACGATAAGAAGCAGGATAGATATGGAAGTACAATCCAAACCATTAGGAGTGAGGCAAACATGCTGAAAATCGGCTTGCAGCTGTATACGCTGAGAGAAGAACTGGAACAGGATTTTGAAGGAACCCTCCGCAAGGTAGCGGAGCTTGGATATGCCGGGGTAGAATTTTATCATTTCTTTGGACGGACGGCAGAAGAAGTAGTTGCACTGCTTCAGGAAACGGGTCTTACCGCGCTCGGCGCACATCGTCCATATGATGCTATGCTGAATGACACGGAGCAGGAAATCAGCTTCAATCTGGCTATCGGCAACCGCAATCTGATTGTGCCTTATCTGACTGAAGAGCAGCGCAATTGGGAAGAGGTTGCAGCGAATTTGCGGACTATCGGAGAGAAGTGCAGCGCTCGCGGCACCGTTCTTTCTTATCATAATCATGATTTCGAATTCACGGAGCAATTCGGCGGACGGACCGCTTTTGACGGTATCTTCGAGGAAGTGCCTGCCGAAGTGCTGAAAGTGGAGATGGATACTTGCTGGGTATATTATGGCGGCTATGATCCGGTAGAATATATCAACAAATACGCCGGACGCCTGCCGATTATCCATCTGAAGGATATGAAAAAGCGTGAAGACGGATCGGCGGAGACGGTTGTATTGGGCGAAGGGGAAGTAAATCTGGCTGCGATTCTGGAGGCTGCTGATGCAGCGGGTGCGGAATGGGCCGTAGTAGAGCAGGATTATTGCAGCAGATCACCGCTTGAAAGTGTAGCGGACAGCCTGAAATGGGTTAGAACATATGCCAATCAAGGAGGAAAAGTTCATGTCTAACAAACTCAAAATTGCTATTATCGGTTGCGGTGGTATCGCAAACGGCAAACATATGCCAAGTCTGTCCCGTCAAAAAAATGCCGAAATGGTGGCTTTTTGTGACATCGTAGAGGAACGTGCACAGGAAGCGGCGAAAACTTATGGGACTGAGGATGCAGCTGTCTACACTGATTTCCGGGAGCTTTTGGCAAAAGGCGGATTTGATATCGTTCATGTATGTACACCTAATGACAGTCATTCCGTGATCTCCGTAGCAGCGCTTGAAGCCGGCAAACACGTGATGTGTGAAAAGCCGATGGCCAAGACAACAGCCCAGGCTCAGGAAATGCTGGACGCAGCACGCCGTACCGGCAAAAAGCTCTCCATCGCATACCAGAACCGCTTCCGTTCGGACAGTGAATATCTGAAGGGCCTCTGTGAGAGTGGAGAACTCGGTGAGATTTATTACGGCAAGGCTATTGCGCTGCGCCGCCGTGCGGTTCCTACGTGGGGAGTATTTCTGGATGAAGAGAAGCAGGGAGGAGGCCCGCTGATCGATATCGGGACGCATGCGCTTGATTTGACCCTGTGGCTGATGGATAATTATAAACCTCGGATGGTAGTCGGTTCGACATTCCACAAGCTGGGACAGAAGAAAAACGCGGCAAATGCCTTCGGTCCTTGGGATCCTGAACAATTCAAGGTAGAAGATTCCGCCTTTGGATTTATCACTATGGAAAATGGAGCGACGATCTCTCTGGAATCCAGCTGGGCACTGAATGTGTCCGAGTTCCGTGAAGCCCAAACTTTACTTGCAGGCACAGAAGGCGGGGCGGATATGAAGGACGGTCTACGTTTGAACGGAGAACGTGCAGGACGTCTGTACGAGACCAAAGTGGATCTCTCCTCCGGTGGTGTAGCCTTCTACAGCGGAGAAGCGGAGAGTGAAGCAGACCGTGAAGCCCGCTTGTGGCTGGAAGCAGTAATTGAAGACAAAGAACCGGTTGTAAAACCGGAGCAAGCTTTTGTAGTTACGCAAATTCTTGAAGCAATCTATGACTCGGCACGGACTGGCCGTGCGGTGTATTTTGACGGAAGCTCAGACAAATAACTGGCAAAGGTAACGTCTATCGAAACAGGAGTGGAGACCATGAGTTCACAGAAGCATACAATCGTCATCGTTGGCTATGGCGGAATGGGAAGCTATCACACACAATTGATTGAGGAGAACGGCCGCCTGGAGGTGGCCGGAACGTTCGATCTGCTAGAGGAACGCCGCAGTGCTTCGGTAAAAGCGGGATATACGGCTTATACCAGCTATGAGGAGGTTCTGGCCGATCCGAAGGTTGAAACCATACTGATTGCCACACCTAATGATGTGCACAAAGAAATCGCCATCGCAGCTTTTAGAGCCGGTAAACATGTAATCTGCGAGAAGCCCGTGGCGTTATCCTCGGATGAATTCAATGAAATGCTTGAGGAGGCTGAAGCCGCCGGACGTATCATGATGGTGCATCAGAACCGCCGGTGGGACGAAGACTTCAGGATCATCAAGGAAATGTATGAGCATAACACAATCGGCCCTCTGTTCCAGCTTGAATCACGTGTGCACGGAGCCAATGGCATCCCTGGTGACTGGCGGCACGTGAAGGCACAGGGCGGCGGTATGCTGCTGGATTGGGGTGTTCATCTGCTGGATCAGCTGTTGTTCATGATTGATAGTAAAGTAACCAGCGTGAGCAGCAGCTTAAGCTTCATTCTGGGCAATGAAGTGGATGACGGCTTCGAGGCGCTGCTGCAATTCGAGAATGGCATCAAAGCCGTCGTGGAAGTCGGAACCACCAACTTTATTACGCTGCCAAGATGGTATGTAAAAGGTACTGAAGGCACCGGAATTATTGAAGATTGGTCATTGACGGGACGGATCGTTACCCGCAATCAGGAGAGCGAAAGACGGGAGCCTACCCCAATCCGCGCCGGTGTAGGCCTTACGAAGACCATGGCTCCTCCATCAGAAGGAGCGACGATTACAGATGTGCTGCCGACAGCAGTGGAGCTGTCCTCCAGCTTCTATACCAATTTTGCCGATGTCATTGAGGGATCGGCAGAGCCGATTGTCAAAAATGCCGAGGTCATGCGTGTGCTGAAGCTGATCGAGGCGATATTTGCAGCGGCTGAAACCAATCAGACCATTAAGGATTTTGACGTGTATTGAAATGAATGCTTATCATGAACGAGAGGCGGCAGAACAATGAAACTTGGAGTATTTATGGTGCTTTTCGGCGGTCGCAAGCTGGAGGACGCGCTGGATTATGTAGCTTCCAAAGGACTTAAGGCTGTAGAGATCGGCACTGGAGGCAATCCGGGCAACAGCCACTGTGATCCCAAGCTCCTGCTGGAGAATGAGATTGCACTCAAAGAGTTCAAGCATGCGGTAGAGTCACGCGGTCTGATGATTAGTGCACTGAGCTGCCACGGTAATCCGCTGCATCCGCAGAAAGAACTGGCCCGTAAGGATCACGAGGATTTCGTCAATTCGGTCAAACTGGCGCAGAAGCTTGGTGTTTCTGTTGTGAACACCTTTTCAGGTTGCCCGGGCGATCATGAAGATGCGAAATACCCGAACTGGCCGGTAGCTCCATGGCCGAATGACTACCAGGAGATTCTGGCCTGGCAGTGGGAGAACAAAGTGATCCCTTATTGGACAGAATGGGGCGCGTTTGCCTCGCAGCACGATGTGAAGATTGGTCTTGAGCTGCATGGGGGCTTCTCTGTGCATACGCCCGCTACTCTTCTGCGTCTCAGAGAGGCAGCAGGTGAAGTGATCGGCGCGAACCTTGATCCGAGCCATATGTGGTGGCAGGGCATTGATCCGGTGCAGGCCATTCATATCCTGGGACGTCAAGGTGCAATCCATCATTTCCATGCCAAAGATACCGTGATTGATCCGGTAAATGTGAATATGTACGGTTTGACTGATATGCAATCCTATACGAATATGCTGGACCGGGCGTGGCAGTTCCGTTCGGTGGGCTATGGCCATGATGTGAAGGTCTGGGCGGATATCATCAGCGCACTCCGCTTGGTTGGTTATGATTATGTGGTCAGTATTGAGCACGAGGATGGACTGATGTCTATTGAAGAAGGATTCTCCAAAGCGGTAGACAATCTCCGCCAGGTACTAATTGAGGAACCTCTTGCCGATATGTGGTGGGTCTAAACAAATGGAGAGTTTTACTAAAGTCAAATTGGATGATCAGCAGCTGAGAACTTTAGTAACGGGTACGTTTGGAAAGGATACATCGATCATCAGCAGCAAGGAGTTGACCGGAGGTTTTTTTAATACTGCCTACGATCTGGAATTATCGGACGGACGATCCGTGATTCTGAAGGTCGCACCCTCTGATGAGACAGCAACGCTGAGCTACGAAAAAGACATCATGCGCGCAGAAGTGGAGGCACTTCGTCTGGTTCTGGCAGCAGGCAGCGTTCCGGTTCCAGCCGTCTATGGATTCGATGAGAGCCGCGAACGGATTAGAAGTCCTTATTTTTTCATGGAAAAGGTTGAAGGGATGCCCTACAATGAGGTCAAAGAGAGCCTCACGGATGAAGTGAAAGCCTCCATTGAACTGGAGCTGGGCCGCTATCAAAGGCAAATTAATGAGATAAAGGGCGGGCACTTTGGGCTTTTTGGGGAGTCTCCTGATGGAACAGGAAGAACATGGCGTGAGACCTTCACAAAGATGATTCATAATGTGCTGGACGATGGTCAAAGACTGGGGGCTGCGCTCCCGTCTTCGTATGACGAAATCAGGCAGGGGCTGGAGAGGTATCTGCCTGCACTTGATGAGGTAACCGAACCGCGCCTGATTCACTGGGATCTGTGGAATGGCAATATCTTTGTCCAAGACGGTGCGATTGTCTCGATTATTGACTGGGAACGCGCGCTGTGGGGGGATGTCCTGCTCGAATATTACTTCCGGCACTTTGAGAATTCTCCGGCATTCTTGGAGGGCTATGGTGCAGTGTTTAACAGTCCGGGCGAGCAGCTCCGCATCAGGCTGTACGACCTGTATCTTGATCTGATTCTGGTCATCGAGTATTACTCCAGGCAATATAAGGATGAGAATCATATTGGCTGGGCGTTTGATAATTTGCGTGAAACCTTGAAAGACTTTGTGAACACAGTGGAAGTATAAATGTGAAAAAGCGGAAGGCCGGTTCTCACAGGAGACACCGGTCTTCTTGCCTGTGAACGGCACAGCGGACTTGAATGGGGCCGCGTGTAATTTTGCTAAGCTATTGAGGTTCGTGTATATTTTGTTAGGGATGAACGCGTTTGCTTTGGCATCGCCGGTTTTCAGAAAATTCTTGACGTAAGCACATGTAAATAGATAAAATAATACTTATTGTGTGTTTTTTACGTATTGAGAATCATTATCGTAATTTGAAAAGAAACGAGAGGGTGACAGGATGGAGCGCCTTTTAGAGGTAAAAGACCTGGCTATATCATTCAGAACACGCGGAGGCGAAGTACAAGCGATCCGTGGTGTAAGCTTTCATGTGAATAAAGGGGAAACACTGGCGATCGTGGGCGAATCCGGTTCCGGTAAGAGCGTAACTTCGCAGGCTGTCATGAAGCTGGTTCCCCAGCCGATGGGTGAATACAAGCGCGGACAGATTTTGTTCGACGGACAGGACCTGATTGGTAAAAATGAAAAGCAAATGCAGAAGATCCGCGGGAAAGAAATCGGAATGATTTTTCAGGACCCGATGACCTCGTTGAATCCGATGATGAAGGTCGGCAAGCAAATTACCGAAGTGCTGTTCAAGCATGAGAAAATCTCCAAGGATGCTGCGTACAAACGCGGGATCGAACTGCTGAACCTGGTAGGGATACCTTCACCGGAACGCCGTTTTCAGCAGTATCCGCATGAGTTCAGCGGCGGGATGCGCCAGCGTGTGGTGATTGCCATGGCACTTGCAGCCAACCCTAAGCTTCTGATTGCCGATGAGCCGACCACCGCGCTCGATGTAACGATTCAGGCACAAATCCTGGATTTGATGAAGGATCTCCAGAAGAAAATTGATACCGCAATTATCTTCATTACCCATGATCTCGGGGTTGTAGCCAGAATGGCTGACCGCGTTGCGGTAATGTATGCCGGTCAGATTGTTGAAATGGGCACAGCGGAAGAAATCTTCTATGACCCAAGACATCCGTATACCTGGGGTCTGCTGGCTTCCATGCCAAGTCTGGAAAGTAAGGGTTCTTTGCTTACTGCGATTCCCGGAACGCCTCCGGATCTGATCAAGCCGCCGAAGGGCGATGCTTTTGCACTCCGCAGCACTTATGCGATGCAGATCGATATGGAGAAAGAACCTCCAATGTACAAGGTGTCCGACTCCCATCTGGTAAAATCCTGGCTGATGCATCCGATGGCGCCAGCGGTAGAGCCGCCTGAAGTGGTGAAGAAAAGACGGCGTGTTCTTAGCAACGCTTATCCGCAGCCGATCCTGGTAGAGAACGCCGGAGATTATTAATATATTAGTTGTAAGCGTCAAGCTCCTTTATGGACTTGGCGCTTTTTTGCGTGAAATAACGGATTAATGTTTAGATAAGTGTGAAACAAAACTAATATATTTAAATAAAAGTATTGACTATTTCATCTCCGGACAGCAAAATGTAAGGGTATACATAGGAGGTTGAAGGATGAAAAAAAGAACGTTTACCACTTTATTATCATTGTCTATTTTGACGGCATGCAGCAACAGCAACCCTGAATTTAATAATGTTTCTGTACATGATCCCTCTGTAATCAAAGTAGATGATATGTATTATGTCTTTGGCTCCCATCTGGCTTCGGCCAAATCCAAAGATTTGATGGACTGGACGCAGGTGTCTTCTGGCGTTGCCGACGGCAATGTGCTTATTCCCAATGTTACGGAAGAATTAAGTGAAACGCTCAGCTGGGCACAGACGGATACGCTATGGGCACCTGATGTCATTCAGCTGTCTGACGGGAAATTCTATATGTACTATAACGCTTGCAAAGGGGATTCTCCGCTGTCGGCAATGGGAATAGCTGTATCCAGCAAGATTGAAGGACCCTATAAAAATAAGGGGATCATTCTCAAATCCGGTATGGCTGGCACAGGCGATGACGGTGAAATTTATGATGCAACGAAGAAGCCTAACGTGGTTGACCCTGATGTGTTTTTTGACAAGAACGGTAAGCTTTGGATGGTATATGGTTCCTATTCCGGCGGGATCTTTATCATGGAGCTGGATGCCAAGACAGGTATGCCGCTGCCTGATCAGGGTTATGGCAAAAAACTGCTCGGAGGCAACCACGCCCGGATTGAAGGACCTTACATGCTGTACAGTCCTGAAACCGATTATTATTATCTATTCCTATCTTATGGCGGACTGGATGCTAAGGGCGGATATAATATCCGTGTTGCCCGCTCCAAGAACCCGGATGGTCCATTTGAAGACTCGGAAGGCAAGGCTATGCTGGATGCGAAAGGTACAGCAGGTGTATTGTTCGATGATCCGGCTTACTCTCCATATGGAGTGAAGCTGATGGGGAATTTCGAATTCACGAATGCAGGGCTGGATCCGGAGGCAAACCGGGAGGGTTATATTTCTCCTGGCCACAATTCGGCATATTATGATGCCAAGAGTGGACAATATTTTCTTATTTTTCATACCCGCTTTCCTGGCAGGGGGGAGGAGCATGAGGTTCGTGTACACCAGATGTTTATGAATACCGACGGATGGCCGGTGGTAGCGCCGCACCGATATAGCGGAGAGAAGATTGGTAAGTACACTGCCGAGGAGATCAGCGGCGGTTATGGATATATTAACCACGGCAAAGAAATCTCGGCGAAAGTTACAGGCTCGAAACCGATTGAATTAACCGCTGACGGAAAAATTACCGGGGCGGTTGAAGGGACCTGGAAGCTGACGGGAGAACATAATGCTGAGCTGATTATTGACAGTGTGACCTACAGCGGAGTTTTTCTGAAGGAGTGGGATGAAGCGGCTGGTAAAAGTGTAATGACGTTTTCTGTGGTCTCGTCTGCAGGCATCTCGCTCTGGGGAAGCCACGATTTACCGGAAACAGAGGAGAACTAACCGGCAATTTAGCCCGTTGCGATCGATATAGCTAGAGTTAACAAGCGCCAGGTGCAGCACGACAAAAAAGCACCAGCGGTAAACCTTCAGCCCCTCCTGCGTGCAGGGGAGCTGAAGGTTTTTATGAATTTTAGTGTCCGGCTACCGGATCACTCCGTATATTTCCGCAGTACAATCACAGCATTATGACCTCCGAAGCCAAAGGAATTGGAGATTCCGATGTGCAGGTCCGCTTGGCGGGCGGTGTTCGGCACATAATCCAAGTCACAGACTTCATCGGGCTCCTCCAGATTGATGGTGGGTGGAATAAGGCCTTCCTGTATACTCTTAACCAATGCAATGGCCTCAAGGCCTCCGGCGCCGCCCAGGGCATGCCCTGTCATTGATTTATTTGCCGTCACCGGAATGCGGTAGGCCTGATCGCCGAACAGCTTTTTGATCGCCATCGTTTCTGAACGGTCTCCCACCAGAGTGCTGGTGGCATGGGCGCTGATAACATCCACCTCACCTGGCTCTATATCCGCCTCTTGGAGCGCCAGTTTCATGGCCTGATAGGCGCCTATGCCTTCCGGATGGGTGGCCACCATGTGATAGGCATCCGAACTGGCACCATAGCCGGTCACTTCGCCGTAAATGACGGCATTTCTCTGCAGAGCATGAGATAAGGACTCCAGGATGACAATCCCGCTCCCCTCCCCGATGACAAACCCATCACGGTTCGCGTCAAATGGACGGCTCGCTTTGAGCGGTTCAACATTATGTGTGGACAACGCAGTCGCATTTCCGAAACTGGCTAGTGATATTTCGTTAATGGCGGCTTCAGCACCTCCTGCAATGACAACATCGGCACCGCCGTACCGGATCAGCCGGAAGGCTTCACCTATGGCTGTATTCCCGATGGAACAGGCCGTTACAGGCGACAGAGCAGGTCCAAGTGCCCCCAGCTTAATACTGATCAAGGCTGCAGCCATATTCGAGATCAGCATCGGGATCAGCGTCGGACTGACTCTTTCCGGTCCGCGAGAACGCAACACATCGGCTTGCTCCATTAAGGTCTGAATCCCCCCGACACCTGAGCCTACATAAACCCCAAATCGTTCGCGGTCTATCTTGTCCAGCTGAAGCCCGGAATCAGCCCAGGCGTCTTCGGCAGCAGCCAGAGCGAACTGGCTGAACCGGTCCATCCTCCGCGCCTCCTTACGGCCAAACCGGCCCTCAGGATCGAAATCGTGCACAGCACCGGCAATCTTTGTTTTGAAATGTGAAGTATCAAATGTGGTGATCGGAGAGATCCCCGACTCACCTGCCGACAAGCGTCTCCAGAACTTCTCTACTGTATTTCCTAGCGGCGAGACCAATCCCATGCCGGTAATCACTACGCGCTCCATAATTATCCCCCTAAAAGTTTTGATAGCATAAGCTCCCATGAATCTACTCCGCAAAACTCACATCGGAAGCATCCACAATGTTTTGCCAGCATAAGCTTCCATAAAGACACTGTGTTATACTCGCAGCCGAAGCATGTAACTTTTTTGTTATACGTTTATTTTTCCACTTTATTTATCCTATTACAAGTTGTCGTTTATCATAGTATAATTAATACTATTCTAAACATCGTTCAGGAAGAGGCGCATAGATAATGTCTACTCAGACCAGGCTACAGGCTTTATCGGACTTCTTAAAAGCAAGGCGGGCGGCGATATCGCCCGCCTCCGCAGGGCTGCCTCAAGGCACGCGTAGAAGGACCCCGGGCCTGCGGAGGGAAGAGGTTGCGCAGTTAGCCGGAGTCAGTAACACCTGGTACACCTGGTTGGAGCAAGGCCGGGATATCAAAGTCTCGCCTTCTGTATTGGACTGTATTGCGGCCGCTTTGCAACTGACCAAAGATGAGCGCAGCTATTTATTTGCCCTGGCACTGGAGAACGGGCCTGGAGCTGCCCTTTATCCGCAGGAGAACATCTCCGAGATCAATCCTTCATTGCAGAAAATTCTACAGGAGTTGACCACCTGTCCGACTATTATTTCCGACCGGCGCTGCGGGATTGTGGGTTGGAATGAAGCGGCTGCGCATGTGTTTCTCGACTTTGCCAAGCTCCCGCCGGAGGAGCGGAATATGATCTCTCTTCTATTTGTCCGGAAGGAATTCAAGCGCCTCGCCGTGAACTGGCAGCAGTTCGTCAGCGGGTATTTATCCATATTCCGGGCCTATTACGGCCAATATGTGGAGGACCGCTGGTATGATGATTTCATTGCGGAGATGAAGCAGCAGCATCCGGAGTTCAACACGCTGTGGGAAGAGAGCCGTGTCAGCTCAGCTCCCGATGTTGTGCTTGAATTCCGTCATGCGAAAGCTGGCAAAATGCTGTTTCACCTGACCTCGCTCCAAGTACACGGCAGCACCGATTTGCGGTGCAGTATCTATACACCGGCTGGGGACTCCAATACAGAAGCAAAGCTCAAGCAGCTGATGGAACAGCACGCCCAGGAATGATGATAAAAAATCTTTATGGATTCATAAAAAACTATAAATATGCAATGCAAGGTTTCACGTTTATACTCCTAATATGATGTTTAACTTATGGAATCGGAAAAGGAGCAAAGTATAATGGCAAAAGTGACCGGATTGGAAGGCGTAGTGGCAGGGGAAACTGACATTGGTCTGGTGGACGGTGAAAAGGGGTACTTGGTATACCGGGGATATTGGGCGAAAGAACTTGCAGTGACACGCACTTATGAAGAGGTAGCCTATTTGCTGTGGAACGGACACCTGCCATCTGCGGAAGAGCTGGTACGGCTTAAGAACGAAATGGCTGCATCCCGTCAGTTGCCAGGGTATATCCGGCAGATCATTGAACTGATGCCTGCTTCCGTTCCAATGATGCTGGTGCTGCAGAGTACCATTGCTGCACTTGGAGAGCAGGAGAATACCTCTTGGCCCCCGGTACTAGCGCAGGCGGTAAGGCTGGCATCCATCCTCCCGACCATTATTGCTTATAGATACCGTACGCTGAACGGATTAACACCACTGGAACCGTTATCAGAGCTTGGGCATGCGGCCAATTACTTATACATGCTGACTGGTGAAAAGCCGACCGAGGCGCATGTACAGGCGCTCAGTGCTTACCTGATTCTATGTATGGAGCACGGCATGAACGCCTCAACCTTCGCTGCCCGCGTGGTACTGTCTACCGAATCGGATATGAATGCTGCAGTCGCCGGGGCAATCGGGGCTATGAAAGGGCCGCTGCATGGCGGTGCTCCGTATGAAGTAATAGCCATGCTCGAGGATATTGGTACCCAGGAACGGGCGGAACCGTGGCTGCGGAAGGCTCTGGAGAGCGGAACCAAGATCATGGGTTTCGGACACCGGATCTATAAAACCAAAGATCCGCGTGCTGAAGCCCTTCAGATCGCGACACAAGAAATGATCGGCAAAGATCCTTCTTTTGACTTGGCACTTCATGTAGAAGCAACAGCTATACATTTACTTCAAGAATACAAGCCGGGCCGCAGACTGTTCACCAACGTGGAGTTTTATGCTGCTGCTATTCTTAAGGCGCTGGAGCTTTCACCGGACATTTTTACACCAACCTTTACAGCAGGAAGAATTATCGGCTGGACCGCCCATATTATGGAGCAGGCTGCCAACAACCGGATTTTCCGTCCGCAATCCGTCTATACCGGCCCTATGCCCCAGAACGAATTCTAAAAAAAGCTGCAGAATCATTCCTGAGGTTAATCGCTTAGAACATAGCTAGTAAGTATGCAAAAACATCCCCGTCCGATAAGCGGCCGGGGATGTTTTGAGTAGAGGGATGATCATGAGTGAGAGTATGAGGGGGATACCTTATACTGACAGTAAAACCCCTTGAAATCCTTGATGTATAAGGGTTAAAAGGGGTTTGTTAATTACAAAAATCACATAAAAATCACAGTAGCTTGAATTATTTCAATTTCAGCAAGTCTCCGTACTGTATATTTACTTTATTTGCATCATCTTGTTTCATCTTGTTTGTGACATGTAGATAAATCTTCGTCGTAGTTTTGGCATCATCGTGTCCGACTCTTTTCATGATATTCGCAATATCCACTCCAGCCTCTGCAAGCATGCTGATATGGGTATGTCGGAAGATGTGAGGTGTAGCGTGCTTGGTGATGTTTGTATATTCTAAAATCCGATCCATACGATTGAGTACATTAGTAGGATTATACGGATATCCGTTAGGTCTGCATAACACAAAGTTCTTAGAGTGATGATCATCAAACTGAGCTTTGTATTTTTCATGAATTCCAGTCTGCTGCTCCTGATACGATTTGAGTAAGTTTATTATTGCAAGATCTAAATTAAGTGATCGTATGGAGCCTGTTGTCTTAGGTGGTGTGAGTTCGTAATTTTTCATATTATTGTTCGGGCTATACAGCGTCTTGGTTACCCGGATCATTGTAGTGTCAAAATTGATGTCTGCCCACTTAAGTGCGCATAATTCCCCCGAACGAAGACCAGTGAAAGCTAAAAAATAGAATGTTTCCAAATCACGCTCCAATCCATGGTTCACCACGGCGTTTAAAAAACTTTCGAGTTCATGTCGTTCTAAATAAGACGCTTCTAAATCTTCTTCTTCGATTTCCTCAACGGTCAGCGCTTTTTCTTTGATGACTGCGCCTTCACTCGGGTCGTCCTTTCTTAATCCTTCTTTGACCGCCCATTCTAATATCATTCCAGCAGCAGTATGAGTAGTCTTAATCGAATTTACAGCATAAGGCTTATAAACGAACTGCCCAGGGTTTTCTTTATCTTTTACTTTATACCCAACCGTTGCCATGGTATCGAGCATTCCCTGATATTGTTTCTTCGTCAAAGTAGCTATGGGTAATTTACCAATATAACGATTAATAATTTTAATTGATTTATCTCTGATTGCTAGTGTGGCATCTTTGTCGATCGTCTTAATATATTTTTTACGCCATTCAGCTGCAGCCTCAGAAACGGTGACTTTCTTTGCCTTCTTGACGTTTATTCCTCCGGCTAACCGGTCATATTCTTCCTGGCAGGCCTTTTTCACCTCAGCAATTGTATCACGCACCCGGGGGATCTGTGTGCGTACGTTGGTCACTGGATCAGGCGGGCCCTCAATGACAAGACGCCATTTGTATCCCTGTTTGTTGTTGGCTGGTATTTTCTTGGGGACGGGGACAGATGAGCGTTTCTTCTCTATGGTCATGAGTGTACCCCCTTGTTATTTATAATTGCTAATTGTCGAGTGTTTGTCCAGGAAAGCTTGAATAGATTTGTTTAGTTTGACAGCATCCACCTGTAGCCCCGATTGGGCGCTGAGGGTAAACAACCCCACATCCGACTTGAGCAAGAAATAGTCATTATCCTTAGCAAGTTCCTCCAAATACATCGTGATCCCCGAGTAATCAGGGACTGGAACCTTGGTGAGCTCATTCAGGATCGTGTCAATTTTTAGACCCGATTGATACAAGGCACTAGGATCGATGTTTTGTTTTAACTCTTGATTTGCAGCATACAGATCACTCAGGTACTGCCGAACGGTTGCCAGTGCTGTTATTTCACTCTCAGTGAGCGTAAGCTTCTGGCGGACCTCTGGATCTTCTTTAATTTCAAGTGATTTCTCATACACAGCTTTGGCACTCTGCAGGTCACCATCCTTATAATGTTGTTCGGCCTGACTGCTCAGTTCAGCTGCTTGATCTGTTTTGGAAGGACTGCATCCGGCCAGCATCATCGCGAGTGACATAGCCAAAATCAATTTTTTCATTTCGCACCTCTTAGGAATATTTTAATTGCTCTTCTAATCGCTTCTCTAATCTCGCCAAGCGTTCAGTATAACCGTCAATAGTATAATCTCTAATCTCATATTCAATTGCCGCATAACAGATGTCGATGGCTTCATAGTATAGTCCTCTATTTTCGTAGTATCGCCAAAGGGTATTAAATGATAGAGGATCAATCGGAAGCCTGTCATTGCGATAACGGGCCTGCCAGGCATCAATGAAGCGAAAATAATACTCTATATCCAGCCGGCAAACCATTACGAGCTTATCCGCAGCGCCTTCATGATATTTCAGATAATTAGAGTAGAAGATGATTAAACTTTCATACATAAAATGGAGATCACAGGGATCGTGAAGAACCTCTACAGTTTTCTTGACAAGGTAGTCCTCCCCTTCATCATAATTTGATGTTGAGTAATGAAATCCATAATCCACTTAACCACCTCGAAACGATTGTAATATTTTATGCAATGCTGTATGTAGAACCTTGTCGTAAAATGATTTAAAAACCATCCAGAATTCGGCAGAGGAGATAGGTATGATTAGAAGAATGAAGAAACTACAACTCAAGAAGAAAGATAGTTTTACATGGAAGGATGTAGACCTTAAGGACGTCAACTATATTGATAAATGGCAGCGTACCAGCAATTCACATTCCGAGCTTGCATATCACACCAGTGATGGTTCTTATCAAGAACTGGATATCTTGGTCGAAGCAGCTGAGGCATATAAGGATCAAGGATTCGTGTTAGTAGGAAGGACGGCGCTGGTGCAAGAATGTAAAATCGATCAAATAATATCAATTGAGAATAATGGATCGTTGATTAAATTCAAGGATGGAAGCGAATTGTATGTGCTAAAGCAAATCTAGGAATATAAGTCAACCCCTTCATTGGGTTTTAGGGGGTGCTTTCGTTCGTCCTTTTTCGACAGCGTTTTCCAACTGGATCTGCTAATCTATGTAATACAACAAGTAGATTACGTGGTAGTGAGGTGATCGAGCAAATCAAATGGTACATATATATCAGTACTCGTTCCTTAAGAGCAGCTGAGCTACTCTGCTATCGCCATTCCCAAACAAAAAGATCATCTTGCAAGCAGTCAAGGTGGTAAGCAATCAATGCTGCACGCTGAATACCCATGCTCTTGTAGCCCGAGCGGAGATTGATGTAATCAGACATTTGTTGCTTACTAATGCCTATCTTGTCTGCTAACCATTGCTGATTGATCTTAATTTGACTCGATGGCGGTTCCATCTTGGCACGCCGAACAAGCAATTCGGGAATACGACAGCGCACGGGAACAAGTTCCATCGCACTGCCACCTACTATTATACTATTTTTTTGGAACATTTACGAACATGGGTTCGTATGTTAATATGTTGAAATAATCCCTTTTGAATTGGACGGTGACACCCTATGGTAGAAGAAGACATGCAAAAAGATGAAGATTACACAAAACTCGAAGAAGAATTATTTGTGATTCTCTCTGTTTGCGATAGTAACCGCCTCAATTACCTTAAGGAATACTTCACGGAACTTTGGATCTCCAGGTGATAGACCACTTCTTTTTGCAGCATCTAATATTAACTGGATAGCTTCTTCGGTCTCTTTGTCATAGCCGGTGACTGTATTTTCTTGTAAATCCACCAAGTATGTGGGTTCAATCTCCAGTATCTCAGCTAACACAGTCGCTGTCTCCAAATCAACCCTCCTTTGCCCCGTCTCATAATAACCATACGCTTGTCGAGTAATTCCTAATTTTTGTGCCATATATTTTTGCGTGAATTTCTTTTCTAATCTCTTCTTCTTCAAACGGTCTGTTCTAAATATCACAACATCACCTCTTGGTCATTATACCGCAACTAATTGTTGCTTTAAATCGAGGTAACAAATAGTTTCTTAAAAGTATTGACAGTAACAAAATGTTGCGTATAATAAAGATATAAGGCAACACAATGTTACCTATAGGGGTGGTGAATATGGATAGAGAATGGTTAAGCAAGATCAGGAATAATACAGGTTTAACACACGACGAAGTAGCTTCAGATGTTGGAATTAGCCGTCAGTACTATGGGATGATTGAATCAGGATTAAGAAATCCCAGCGTCGATCTCGCTATGAAAATAGCAACCAGATTAAAGTTCAAATGGACTCTTTTTTTTGACAATAAAGGCAACAAAACGTTGCATAATAAAAATAATGAAAAAGAGGTGATCTAAATGGCCGTTATCGTAATTGAAACCGATGACCTTGAACGTTGGATCAGAGAAACGGTCGCAGCATCAGTACAAACTGCAACTACTCAAGAGCTTCCGCCATTCTTACGTCGGGAAGAATTTATGAACTTGCTGGGAATTGGTGAATCGAAAACAGCCGAACTCTTTAATCGCCCCGATTTCCCGGTCATCAGAGACTTTGGTCACCCGCGAGTCATCACTCATCTATTGATGCAGTGGGCTGAGAAACAGGTTGGTTGGATCAATGAGAACGCTGGCAAAGAATTTAAGGCAAGACGCAATCATGCAACCGGATAATACAAACCCGCCGAGCTGTACCGGCAGCGGCGGGCAGGGAATGCGGCAAGGGGAATTGCTTAACTAAATAGTACATCGTCGGTGTGTCACATATCTACGCGGATTACGTGCCATTTTGTCCGATTCAGACCTCTTCAAGCCCCATTTTGTCCGACTACCCTGATTATAACGGACAGAGGGAGATGAGAAAATTGTCTATAGGAGACGTGCTTCAGGATTATCGAAAGCAGCAAGGGATGACACAAGAGGAATTCGCTGATCAGGTTCTAGTGGATCGATCATCAATCGCGAAGGTTGAGACCGGAAAGCGGCCGGCAACAAATCATCTAATGCGGCAGGCAGCTTCAGCTTTCGATGATCCCCGGCTTTATATCGCAGCTGCTGAAGAAGTTACCGGTGGCGCCAGTGTTCCTTATTTGGATGGCGCTGACCTACATAAAGCGGCTACACATTACAAATCGCTCGAAGAGGGCGAAGAAGCTCTAGCGGCAATGAGATTTGCACCAATCATGAAGCGAAATGATCAAATGACGGAAGCAGACAAAGCTGCAGTCAAGGCGGCCATCATGGAGAGCATCGAAGCCATTACGGCGTTCACACATCACATCATGGCATTATGCCGGGAATATGGATTCAGCTGGCGGGGCGTATGGAAAGAACACCGTGCCGATCTGAAGGCCAAACAATACATGAAATGAGGGATTCTGAAATGATGACACTCGAACAATTGGAAGGGGAAGCGAGATTCGTGGCACAGAATGCAAAGCACAATCTGAAGCTGGTTAAGCAGCAGGCAGCAGTGATTGACCCGGCAAAGCTGGAGAGCAACATTAAGTGGCTTGAAATGATGATTTCTTTGCATCAGAAGGATCTGGCAGCAGCAAAGGAACAAATGAAAAAAGCCCGCCTGGCAGGGCGGACCTCGTTGAGAACTCGCTTAAAGTATCTCGTTGCGTCCATTTTACGGGAAGATCGCAACAAAGGCAAGGGGGAAGCGGTGTGACAGAGCAGGAAGTTCAGGAGTTCGCCGTAGCCCTGGTATCATCGTATCTCCATTACAGACAACGGTGGTTTGAAGCTCTGGACTTGACCCAAACAGCGTACTCAGATCGATTCGCCGATCCTCACCGTTACAACCGAGCTGTTAAGCAGAACGAGAAGGCAACACATAATTGGGATTTGATTTCAGATATTACGGACCACCTTCTTACTCCCACTATCAAGACAGCGTTCGATGTGGAGTTGAAACGTAGAGAAAAAGATTTATGAGCAGCGGCTTCGGCCCTGTCTCCAAGCGTCGACCCTTAGAAATAACCTTTCCTCCGGGTTGGCGTTTGGAGATGCGGTTGACGCATCCAAGGTGGTGGCAGAACGAGTATGCAGCGCCTTAAAACGAATAGTGAAGTAGGAGTGAAAATCTCCGGCGCTTATAAGAGTTTGTACGGCATGACCGTACAGAAAAACGCCCACTTAGTCTTTCCGGTGAAGCTTGCCCGAAACATGGCGGCCATAAACTACGATGCAAACCGATGCCGGGTTCAAGTCCCGGCCCACCTTGATTCTACATAGGAAGGAGGAGTGAAATTGGAAGCTTCTGAAAAAGCGATAGCTCAGTTTGACACGATATCTTCAATAGTGGCGCAGTTAAAATCTTGTGGCTATGAATGCGAAGCGGGAGTGCTCATAAAAAATGTCGCATTCATTGCGTTAGAAAGAATGGCTGAAAACGAAAAATAGCCCGCGGGAACGGGCTACCAGTGATCTTTGACAATTTAATATCAACTTGCCTCCATCTTAGCAGGTGGAGGCGCACTACACAAGAGGGAGTGAATGGAATGTCAACTGCCTATTCTGCTGACATTAGCGGTCAGCGCATCGAGGTAGAAATTGTACCTCCTACTAATTACTCGCCACCGGTGCTTTCAATCCGACAGCAGTTCGGGACTTTTCAACTGCATGCTGATCCCGAGCAACTGGCTGAAGTCGAATACGCCATCCGGACTTATCTGGAAGGCATTCGTTATCCCGAAACACCTGATCAACAAATGATCTTACACGCCGAGTGTGTATCGGCAATTGAGGAGGTGATCGCTTGAGTCGTATCGATCTGGAGCGTTTAACGCTCCGTAATTTCAAAGGAATTAGAGAGTTCGTCCTCGCTGTTAACGGCGGGGACGCTGATGTCTACGGCGATAATGCTACCGGAAAGACAACAATTTTTGATGGATTCACCTGGTTGTTCTTCGGTAAGGACAGCCAGAACAAGACCGATTTCGAGATTAAGGGTTTGGACGGTGCCGGCAAGGTCCTGCAGCACAAGCTGGAGCACGAGGTAGAAGGAGTATTCCTGATCGATGGTCGCCGCCGGACGTTTCGCCGGGTCTTCTCCGAGAAATGGACTAAGAAGCGCGGATCCGCAACGGATGCATTCGAAGGTCATGAGACGAATTACTTCTTGGATGGTGTTCCTGTCAAAAAGGGAGAGTATACCGCCGAGGTAGATTCCCTCATTAAAGAGGATCTGTTCAAGCTTTTGACCAGTCCTTCTTACTTCAATGAACAGTTGAAGAAAGAGGACCGCAGGAAGGTGCTGCTGGAAGTGTGCGGTGACCTCACGGATGCTGAGGTGATTCACGGCAACAAGGAACTTGCTCCGCTGCCAGGCATTCTCGGCGGGCGGGACCTTGATTCTCACAAGAAGGTCATTTCCTCCCGCTGCACCGTGATTAACCGCGAGATTAAGGAGCTGCCGGTGCGGATCAGCGAAGTGCAACGACAGATGCCTGATGTTGCCGAACTGGATGAAGAGCTGCTTAAGGAAGATATCGCCATCCTGCGTAGCAGGGTAGAGACTGGGGAGGCGGAGCTTACCCGAATCCTCTCCGGCGGTGAAGTGGCTGTGAAAGAGAAGCGGCTCCGGGAGATCGAAGGCGAGCTGATCTCCATTAAAGGCCAACTGCAATCGGATGCGCTGGATAAAGTCGCTGTTAAACGTGACGCTGTGAATCAAATGCATATCGAGGTTAACCGGTACCGCCGGGATATTGAGGATAAGCAGCAGCGCATTCAGAACAATGAAAGGCTGGCAGCAGGGCGCCGGCAGGAAGCAAATCGGCTGAGGGCAGAGTTTTCAGAATTGAAAGGCATCGTCTTCGAACATCCAGAAGGGCATGAAGCCAATTGCCCAGCCTGCGGACAGTCACTTCCAGAAGATCAGGTCAAAGCTGCTCATGACAAAGCTGAAGCCGACTTCAACCGTCGATTGGCGGAATGTAAGGAGCGGATTAATGCTTCCGGAAAAGCGGCGGTGGCTGAAGCTCAGAAGTTTGAACAGGAGATTGTGCGGCTCAATGGAGAGATTGAAAGCCTGAAGAATGCTTTGCAGCTGCTTCAAACAGAGATGACAGATGCCGAGGCTGAGCTGACTGATCTTCGATCTGGTGTAAAAGACCCTGCAACGAATCCGGGTTATGCCAGTAAGCAGGCTGAGGCAGCGACAGTGCAGCAGCAGATCAATGATCTGAAAGCTTCCTCAGATGATGCTGCAACTGCTGTCCGGCAGAGTATTCTCCTGCAGCGTTCAGAGATCGCTGGAATGGAAAGTGATCTCGCTAAATTTGATGGTGTCCGCCGCGCGCAGCAGCGTGTGACGGAGCTGGAGAACCAGGAGCGGGAATTGGCTGCTGAATATGAACGACTGCAGCACGAGTTGTTCCTCTGCGAAGAGTTCACCAAAACCAAGGTCAGCATGTTGGATGCCAAGATCAACAGTAAATTCAAGCTTGCCCGGTTTCGCCTCTTCGAGGACCAGATCAACGGCGGGATCAAGGAAGTCTGCGACACACTCTACAAGGGGGTGCCGTATGATAGCGGCCTAAACAATGCTGCCCGGATCAATGTCGGCCTGGACATCATCAATACGCTGGGTGAACATTACGGTTTTAGTGCTCCGATCTTCGTGGACAATGCGGAGGCCGTTACGAAGCTGATCGGAACGGACGCTCAGGTCATCCGGCTGGTTGTAAGTGAAGCTGATAAGAAGCTGCGCATTGAGACGGCAGCCATACAGGAGGCGATTTAAATGTACGACGTTCAAGAGAGCATTAAGGCTCAGGAAATTTATTGTGAGGAGAACAAAGCACCTCACTTCGCGCCAAAAACTGGCCGCTGTTGGTCGTGTAATCAAAATATATATGCGCCTGGTCATCATGTTTGGAAAGGGAAATCCGATGGACGTGAGTCCGCGGGGATTTCTGTTGAAAAAGCAGGTCGGGAACTTGTTACTGGATGCCCGCACTGCTTCCGGTCTTACTGCGATTAATACGAGGAGGGGATTTAATTGAGCACTACAGATCAAACAAAGCAGCAGGCAGCTCCGACGGCGGTTGCCAAGAAGGAACCTACCCAATCCGAACGCTTCATGACAAAGGTCATTTCACAGTTCGGTTCCAGTGTAGGCGAGGTTGCTCTCACTAATTTTCAGAAACGTCTGGCTCAGAACTACTTCATCGCCCTGGATGCGATTCTGAAGTCTACTGAGGAGAAACGATTGAAGAAATCAGGCAAGTTTCAAGATCCGGTTCCGGTTACCTGGCAGAATGTGAATATGGAGAAACTAGCTTGTGATGTCGTGGCTATGGCGAGGGTTGGATTTGATCCTTCTCAGCCAAACCACATTAATCCCATCCCATACAAGAACAAAAATACTGGTAAATACGATGTCACCTTCATTGAGGGTTATCGCGGTATTGAATTGAAAGCTACCAAATATGGCCTTGATGTTCCAGATCATGTGACTGTTGAACTTGTGTATTCCACAGATAAGTTCAGACCAGTCAAGAAAGACTCCAAAAATCAATATGAAGGCTACGAATTTGAGATTGTAAATGCTTTTGACCGCGGGGATATCATCGGAGGCTTCTATTATCACAGTTTTTCCAACGCGCCCGAGAAAAACAAACTCGTGATTATGACAAAGAAGGATATCGACAAACGTAAGCCGGATAAAGCTTCTCCTGAGTTCTGGGGTGGCGAGAAAGACAAGTGGGAAAATGGTAAGAATGTCGGAAAAGAAGCGGTAGAGGGTTGGCCGGAGAAGATGGCATGGAAGACCATTTATCGTGCGGCCTATGGTGACATCACTATCGACTCCCAGAAGATCGATGATGATTACCTGCGACTGAAACAAATGGAGAGCGATTTTGCAGAGGCTGAGGTTGATGAGGAGATCAGGGCAAATGCAAATAGAACCATCATTGATGTTACTCCTACAGATCCACCAGCCAGTACACCCGATGCTCAGCCGGAAGATCCTACAGGCAGCCCTGATCCATATGATTTCTCTGAAGATGTTCCTCCGATGGAACAAGAGATGGATTTCTAATGATCGACATCCAATGTCTCGGCTCCAGCAGCGCCGGTAACGCCTATCGTATATCGGATGGTCATACCGCGCTTCTACTGGAAGCCGGTTTTCCTTATAAGTCGATTCAGCGGGCCCTTAACTTTCGGATGACGGATATAGCCGGATGCCTTATCACACATGAGCACCTGGATCATAGCAAGGCTGCTCCTGACATTATGCGAGCAGGCATCAACATTTACACCAGTGCAGGGACAGCAGTTGCCAGAGGGCTGTCAGGTCATCGCCTGAAGGTCATCAAGGCGCTGGAGCAGTTCACGATAGGCACCTGGACGATTCTACCGTTCGATATTCAGCATGATGTGGAGGAGCCCTTGGGCTTCCTGTTGGCGAATACAGCAGGCGATAAGCTGGTCTTTCTTACAGATACCTACTACTGCCGGCATCGCTTCAGCGGATTGACTCACATCATGGTGGAGTGTAACTACTCTCGGGGCGTCGTTAACGAGCGGGTGGCAACAGGCCATCTACATCCGGCTCAGAAGAAACGGCTGCTTCGCTCTCACTTCTCACTGGAGAACGTGAAAGACTTCTTGAAAGCCAATGATACCCGGAATGTTGAGGAAATCTGGTTGCTTCATCTTTCCGACGGGAACAGCGATGCCAAGAGATTCAAGCAGGAGATTCAAGAGACAACCGGCTCACTGGTCCGTGTGGCTGACCGATGATCGATGACAAGCCACTCATGAAGAGCATGATGGGCGAGAGGATCTGGAAAATTATGAAGGTAGACCAGGAAAAGTTCAAACGGGAAACCCGGGAGTACTTCGCTCGTGGTTATCCCGGTTTTACGGTCAAGCGAGTGAAGTATCCATTTGTTTACCTGCAGGATGATAGGAATTAACTGAAATAGCACGGCTGCTGCGGGAGGGGGGAGTGAATGACGGAGTCAGCCAGAGAACCAACTATGGCCGGCCTCCTTAACCAGTATGAAGCGATAGGCGGTCCTGAGGAATACGGACCAGAGGGAATTGCAATCATGGTCGCCTTATGGCGGAAATCTTGCAAGCTGGGATGGAAGCGGGCTTTCCAAATGACAAACACTGAGCTTACACTTCAAACCGGAATAAAGAGTCGGGATACCATTAACACACATCGTAGTAAACTCGTCAATGCCGGATTGATCGGCTATACTTCCCCTCCACGGGGGAGTGCTAAGGGCAGTTACACTGTCAGATTTGATCTAATAGTTGTCGGCGAACCTGTCCAAAATTCGGACTACTTTAATATAGTTGGTGAAAAAGTTGTCCAAAAACCGGACTACTTTATAAAAGCTGACGGTGAACCTGTCCGAAAATTGGACCACTTTCCCGACACTGTATTAAAAGATCTTAGTACTACTATTACTACTACTACTGACAATGAGTTCGCTGATGAGGTAATTCCAGACCGGAAATCCAATCCGATGATTGAACTTTTAGATGCTTATACCAAATTGCATGGGAAGTTAGATTTCCACGTGAAGCCACGAGAGCGTGAAGCCATGGGTAAGATGGTCGCCGGAGGTACGCCTAACCCTTTTACCATCCGAACTATGGAACTTCTCCTGGAGGAGAAACGCAAGCGTGAGGGAGGAGGTTTTAAGCTTCCTACAAGCTTTTTGTATTACGTGGACGGGATCGAAGAGGCTTGGAAGAACTCCCAAACTACCTCAGCGCCGACTGACGGAGTCGCCCCGGGAGAACTGCCAGAGAAGCCTCAGCGCAAAACGAAACAGCAACAAGAAATCGATGAGCTTCAGCGTTTCATCGAAGAGGAGGAACGCCGTGAACAAACTGGAAGTCGCTAAGCTGTACAAGATTATCAAGAAGCGATATGGCAACTTTGACGCCAGCCTACAGGCCGTGGAGGAAGACCTTGATATGCTGAAGGATATTCCTTACGATACGGCTCAGTCAAATGTTCGACAGCACATCATGACCAGTGATTTCCCCCCCAAGATATCTCAAATACGAGGTCGGCTGGGAGAACAGTTGGAGCGAGAACGGATGCGGAAACAGACACAGGAATTGATACACGAAATGGATGCATCGCGATTAAAGGCTGTTCCTCCTCCATCAGGGCTGAAGGAGGCGCTTTATGCAAGACTTAATATCCAGCATTAAGATGCCGCATAATCCAGAAGCAGAAGCTGCTGTATTGGGGGCAGTTTTAATTGACAAGGAAGGCGATGCTCTTGAAGCAATGCTGGAATTGCCGATTGATGTGTTTTACAACCCAGAGCACCGGTTCATCTTCGAGGCTATGGAGCAGATCATCGAGGAAGGACAGCCGATCGATCTAGTTACACTGATGTCCAGACTGCAGGACAATGGACAGCTTGAGGATATCGGAGGGGTCAGTTATTTATCCCAGATCGCTCACAGTGTTCCTACCGCTGCCAATGTGGATTATTACATCGGGATTCTGAAGGAAAAGCACCTGCTCCGCGAATTGATTCGAACGGGGATTGAACAAGCACAAATGGCATCTGAGAGTGAAGATCCGGCACGGGTCATGGCTATTGCTCAGGTCAATGCTTCACGCTTATCCGATCAAGCAGCACCAAAACAAGAGTTCAAGCGGATCGGTGAAGTGGCTGTCCAGGTTTACGAGGACATGGAACATCGGGCCACGAACAAAGCTGAGAATGGAGTAAGTGGCATTCCTTCGGGATTCGTTGATCTTGACCTGTTGACCGCCGGATTCCAGAAGAGTGACCTGATCATCGTAGCCGCCAGGCCTTCCGTGGGAAAAACAGCATTCGCCTTGAACGTCGCTCAAAATGTGGCGGTGCGGTCAAAAGAGACCGTAGCGATTTTCAGCTTGGAGATGTCGGCGCCGCAGTTGGTACAGCGGATGATCTGTGCGGAAGCAAACCTGGACGCGAATCATATGCGGACTGCGGACTTTGCTGAAGACGATTGGAGGAAAGGCGCGGACGCGATTGGTATTCTGGGCAACAGCAATATCTTTATCGATGACTCGCCGACGCTGACCGTCCACGAGATCAGGAATAAGTGCCGCAGGTTGAAAAGGCAGGAGGGGTTGGGGTTAATCCTGATCGATTACCTGCAGTTGATTTCTGGAACCGGGAAGCGCAACGAGAACAGGCAGCAGGAAGTGTCCGAGATTTCCCGGACGCTGAAGCAGATCGCTCGAGAGCTTGATGTTCCAGTGGTTGCACTTTCGCAACTCAGCCGCGGCGTCGAGCAGCGCCAGGATAAACGGCCAATGCTTTCGGATCTGCGGGAGTCTGGTTCCATTGAGCAGGACGCTGATATCGTAGCCTTCTTGTACCGGGATGACTACTATGATCAGCAGACTGAGAAGAAAAACATCATCGAGATTATAATTGCGAAGCAGCGGAACGGTCCGCTTGGTACAGCTGAGTTGGTCTTCCTGAAGCAGTTCAACAAATTCGCAAACTACGAACGAGCACACAGCAATGTACCTGCACCACCGGATGACGTAGACAAACGCAAATGGGCATGAGGGAGGAACGTAATGACTAACCAAATAGAAGCCATAGTTACATTTAACGATGGAATTGCTTATGTAATGTCGAACCCAGTTGAGTTCACTTACTACAAGGAAGGAAATCTAATCATCGGATTAGATGAGACTTGTACTTTTGTATCGTGCTACTACTATTCCAGGCCAACATTGGGATTCGAGGCATTTGGCGGCAGAGAGTTTGATATCACACTTGAGAATGGTGAGGTCATTCACTGTAACGGCCAATGGTGGGACGGTGGATATCTCAAAGCCGAGGAATTGCTCGGGGAAACATTGGTGAGTGTCACTTACAAAGATATAGAGGCTTTGAAAGATTGTTACGTTTTCTATGGATGTACCGCAATAGCCAACAGCTTAAACAAACTTCGTGAGACTTCTGACAGCGCGGTGAAAGGATATTGGGCATATGAAGCTCAATTAAAAGGCCGGGATAAACCCATAAGGGAAGATCAACCACGATAGGAGGAACGGGAATGAAACAGGAAAAGCGGCCAACACGCCGGCAGAAGCTTGAAATTCAGGCAGCTGGCTTGATTGCGGGGAATTGGTTTGTGGAGCGGGATACGCGTGAACATTTAGTACTGATAAATCGGTACTCCGGCAAGCCCCGGACGATCCGGAGGGCAGTGTCGTGAATGGCGCTTGGAATTACTGGCACGTGTATCACTTCATGGTCATCTACTACCAAAACACGGGGCTCGTACCGGAGCGAACGGTTCTATTGGCAGAGTTTCCTAATCTGGATCCGGAACAGGTGGATGAAGGTATCGCCGAATTTGATCTCGTGATGGGGAAACGGGGTGAGGCCGGATGATTCCGGATAGATCTATTGATCCTTTGTTCCAGCAGAAGTATTACTTCGCTGTTTTTGATAAACGTGGGCATGTGATCGGCACGGTGTACGTACTGGACACCGAGATGAAGCCGCGCAGGGAGAGGGAGGAAACCAAAGATGAAGATGCTAGGTATTGACCACGGCACGAATTATGCCGGATGGGCCACCATGGAAGACGGCAAGCCGATTGAGTTTGGTCTCCGGGATTTCAGTAAGATCGCTATGCCGGATGTGCTGGACGCCATTTATCAGGACACCTTCCGGATGATTGAGCAGGAGAAGCCGGATCTGATCATTCTGGAGCGTCCGGTTCACTTCAAAAATGCTTCCAGCGTAATCGCCCTAGTCGGAGCATTTTCCGTGGTCACACTGGCTGCGCTTCACTTGGGTATCAAGATTGCTCATATCCGGCCGACTGAACTGAAGATGCAGACGGGTAAAGGTAACGCGGATAAAGAGACAGTGGCTTTTGAGATGCAGATACTGTTTGACCTGGATTATGACGAATTGGCCGTTCCGGTTCTCTACAAGACCACTGATCCTAAAGGCAAGTACAAGAAGGGCGATGTGCAACAGCGATTGTTCGATCCTTCCGATGCTCTGGCGCTCTGCTGGGCTTACCACCAAAAATATATCAAGGGAGTTGCGTAATCATGGGATATCTCGATTTTAAAGGATTGGTAAAAAAGGTTGACTTGAAGTCAGATGGTGATGTGAACATCTTGCTGGTTGTGGCCGGCGAAGATCTTCGCGGAAAGATTGAATGGCTGCATGAAATGATCGGAGACAAAGTGACAGCATCACTTGATTCTGCGGTTGTTAACTACAACATCGAGATCAATGCCCGGACGGAGAAGCCGATTAAGACCTACCGGGTGGACAACGGTGTTGTCTCCGAAGTGAAGCCAGAAGGCGAACAGCTTGCGATGGACCTGGGGCTGCCTGCGGAGAAGATCGAGATCAAACAGCTGCCGGCAGAGATCGAACTGGCCATCATCGAAGAGTTCATTCAAAGCGGATTGGCGCCGACATTCGAGGATTTGGATTTTGATTTCGTCGCCTTCTCCCTGCGCTTGGCGAGCGGAGAAACCTATATGAAGCTGGCTTCCGAGCTCGGGATCAGCAGCGGGAAAATCGTAGAGAAAATTGATGAATACCGCAAGCGTGTAGCCCCTTCCGCAGCAGCATGGCATGAATGGATGCAATCCCAAGGTGTATCCCCTTCAAAAGCAGCAGAGCCTGATCCAGTCACTGAAGATGGTGATTCCGCTGAAGGTGAGGTCGGAGATATTGTCATCGAAGAAGCTGACGGCGCGGTTCAAGACGGTGAAGGCGATGGGTTCACTCCTGAGTGGGAGAGCGGCGCTGACCAGGGGACAGGTGATCCGTCCGGTGAAGCAGGTCATGACCCTGCGGACCCGACTGATGCTGATGAAGTGGATAAAGAGGAGTTGGACGCCTTCATTCTGAAGGAACGCCCAATCTTCCCGGAAATCGAGCATCAAGGCCAGCCTATCCCGTTCCCGGACCTGATCGAGAGACGGGCCAAGGAAGACAAGACTTGGCTAGAGATCGCTGTTTCTCAAGGTATGACCAAGGGACAGTTCCAGTCGAGATACAACGCTTATAAGAAACTGGCAGCTAAGAAAATGAAGGGTGGCGGAGGAGCAGCGTAAGCTGCTTCTTCTCTTACAAAGGAGGGAGAGGCATGCGATTTCTCATTCTCTATGCACTTGCCTTGGACACTTACATTGAAGTGGTTTGGGAGACGGCAGTTCGTAAATACCGGAGTGAGCAGCTGCAACGACTGATTGATCAGGCGCTTGATAGCCGGGATGCAGACGCCTTCTATCAATACTCGGCGGAACTGGCCGGAGTAAGGGCGGTGCAGGCTTATGGGCAAGTCACATCAGCGTCCAAAGGATGAATCCATCCGGAAGTTAGCAGACCGGATCACCCGGGCAGTGAAGGCCCACGGAATCACGGTACAGCGGTATGATGCCTTCACCACCAACAGTGTTTATCTCAAATTCGATTACGGCGTGGTGAATAGCGTCCGGATCAGTGATCACAACGGCAAGAAGTAATTATCCTATCGATTCAATCTCCTGACTACGGTGGATCAGAGCTATGTTGAGCTGGATAAGCATTTGCGGTATTTCTACAGCACAGCTGACTTCGACAAGCTGATCGAAGACATCATCCAGAACCGCAATGACCAGGTCGAGAAGTACGGACCGCGGTATTATGAATTTCTTATTAAGCGAAATAAAGCGGCTAACACCGACACTAAAGGGTTTTGGAGCAAGGCCAGGATTGTATAAAACGGGAGGGATTCACTATGAAGAAAGTGATACACGATGCATTGGCAGGCCTGATGCCTAAGCTGCGTATGGTACAGGCAGCGATCGAAGGAGCGGAGGAAGGCTGGACAGAAAATTATGACCGCAATGATCCTCAGGACCAGTATCTGCGGAACGAGTATGGAGCAATTGGTGAACGGATTGATGACATCCGAACTGCATTTGATCTGCTGAATGCTCCAGTGGTAGCGGAAGGGCAACTCGCAAAGAACGGCTTGGGCCGCTATGAAGTCGGTGGTTTCGAATTGAATTCCGGATCGCGGGTTGAATACCTGCAACGTGGCGAACACGGATGGCCGGACATGTGGCGTGCAAGCCGGATCGAACACAACTTAGATTATTACATCGTCGCCGAGCCAGAGCTACCGTTGGCAGGGGTGTTGGTAAGGATCAAACGCGTAAAGCGCTTTGGTTGAGCTACGAACTGGCGCGCCGCGACTTCCCAGCAATTACGGATGGTAATGTGGGACACCGGCGCGCATCCGGTTCATCGACAGGAGGCCGAGGCTGAACTGCTGCGCCGCCGCTCCAAACGTTGGAGCAAGTTGAATCAGAAGATTAGGAGAGTGTATCGGAAATGAGCAGACTGCAGGCGGTATATGCAATAAGCGATATCCTTCAGCATTGCGGGTCTTGCCCTCAGCGAGCTGAATTGAATTTGATTCACGGCAGCACTTATTCCAAGATTGACGGATTCTGCAATCGGGAATGTCCTGTCGGCGGATTGCTGCAACTACAAGGCAAAGAATTGGTACGTGATCATACGTGATCGGCTGGACCCCAGAAGTACCCACCATCAAGCAGGCCTGCGGCCGGGATAACAAACTCCGCACCTACATCGTTGCAGGCAGCGAGTTTGAGATTGAGGTTATGCTCCGATCTGCCGGAGTTTTTACGGGGGTCATACATGAGCAGCATAACGAGGCACTGACCGGATATTACCGGATACTGAGGCCCCAAGAATACAAACAGGTAAGGGAGAGGTTCCCATGAGAGAGATCATAGTAGATTCTTTCGCTGGCGGGGGCGGGGCCAGTACAGGAATGGAACTTGCAATCGGCCGCAGCCCAGACATCGCCATCAACCACGATCCGGCAGCCATTGCTATGCACAAGGCAAATCATCCAGAGACAGAACATTATTGTGAAGATGTTTGGGATGTTGATCCCGTAAAGGCAACGCGTGGGCGTCCGGTTGGTCTGGCCTGGTTCTCACCTGACTGCACACATCACAGTAAAGCCAGAGGCGGGAAACCGCGCGAGAAGAAAATACGCGCCTTGGCGTGGGTCGTAATCCGGTGGGCAATTGCAGTGAAGCCGCGGGTTATCATCCTTGAAAACGTAGAGGAATTCCAAGACTGGGGCCCGTTGGATGAGGAAGGGCAACCGATTCCAGGTGAGAAGGGGCGTATCTTTGAATCATTCGTTGAGTGTCTCCGACAGCTTGGATATGAAGTCGAATGGCGCGAGTTGGTGGCTTGCGATTATGGAGCACCTACTTCTCGCAAGCGGTTGTGCATGGAAATGCGGCGTGACGGCAAGCCCATTGTCTGGCCGGAGCCGACACACGGAGCGCCTGACAGCCTGGAGGTACAGGCTGGGAAGCGGAAACCATGGCGGACAGCTGCTGAGATTATTGATTGGTCCCTTCCATGCCCCAGCATTTTTGATTCAGCTGATGAGATCAAACAGAAATACGGATTGACCGTTAAGCGCCCGCTGGCAGACAGTACACAACGGCGGATTGCTCACGGTACTGTGAAATTCGGTTTGAAAAACCCAAAACCGTTCATTGTAACCGTGAATCACTCAGGGGATGGATTCAGAGGACAAGGAATCGACCAACCGCTCGGAACAATGACGTCAAAAAACGGATATGGCCTGGTGCTTCCTTTCCTTACGAAATATCACGGGGAGATTAAAGGCCAAGAAGCTCGGGGGCAGACACTTGATAATCCTCTACTTACCCTGGATACTTCCAATCGGTTCGGGTTGGTCACTGCAAATATTATCAAGTTCCGGGGCACGAACATCGGGCAGTCTGTAAATGAACCTCTACAAACTATAACAGCCGGCGGCAATCATCATGGTTTGGTATATGCGTTCCTTGTGGCGTACTACGGGTCGAGCATTGGACAGGACTTGAACAGCCCGCTGCATACAATACCTACACATGACCGTTTTGGCCTAGTAATTGTCCACATTAAGGGTGAACCGTATGTGGTGGTAGATATCGGGTTCCGAATGCTGACTCCCAGGGAGCTTTATGCAGCTCAAGGATTCCCCAGCACCTATATCATTGATGGTTATCGGGCTAACGGCCGTCCTGTTCAGAAAGATCAGCAGGTAGCCAAATGCGGCAATTCTGTTTCGCCAGAAATGGCGAGAGCCAAGGTCCAGGCGAGCGTGCCGGAATTGTGTGTCGGCTCTGGCCGGGTACTGTCCCTGGAGAGATACAAGCCAGCAGCTGGGCAGATGGAGTTCAGCCTATGACCAAGAGAATAGATGTACTGCAGCAGATATTTGAAATAAGGGAAGGCCCCTGCAAAGCCTGCGGTATCCCTTCGGACATACTCCGGGAGCACCCCGGGCATTTGGCAAAGGCAGATAATTACTGCAATAAAGTATGCGAGCACGGCGCAAAGCTCCAGGAGCTCGGAAAGCAGCTGACACTGCCCCCGAGAAAAGGCAATGTTGCTGCTGGTTAGTGGCGCTACCCCGACAGTCCGGAAATATGCAGCATCCCCTAACCTGGGCTGCCTGCTAACCCCACGGTCCCGCAATTCGCTTGAATCTATGGCCGGGCTGCCGTGGGCAGCAGATAATGATTGCTTCGGCGGATTCGACAGCGCGGCAGAGTCGCGGTTCAGGGCAATGCTGACCAAAATCGCCGGAACCTCCCCGCTGTTTGTTACGGCGCCGGATGTAGTGGCGGACGCCGCCTGCACACTGGCGATGTTTGATACCTGGGAACCGATCATCCGGGAGCATGGCCTGCCTGTAGCTTTGGTGCTTCAGGATGGACAAGAAAAGCTGTGTATGCCCTGGGGGCGTTGTGAGGCGGTGTTTATCGGCGGATCTACTGATTACAAGCTGAGTGACACGGTGCGCTGGTTGGTCCGGGAGGCAAAGTGGCGGGGGAAATGGGTGCATATGGGCCGCGTCAATAGCCTGGAGAGGCTGCGGATTGCTAGGGATATGGGTTGCGACAGCGTTGATGGTACCGGGTATAGCAGATTCCCCGATGCCAACTTGCCCGGGGCACTCAAGTACCTGCAGCATGAGCAGTTAGTAATGAATTTTTATGAACCAATATAGGGGTTGTCATAGCCCCAGGGAGGACCAACGACATGGAAACACTCAGTTTCACTTATGAACCGTTAGCCCTGACAAGAATCTTCCTGCAGAAGTACGTGGAAGATTTTGTCCAAGGGAAGTTTTACAAGGCCAAACAATTTGCTATGTACGATTTCCTATATCAAATGAGTGATGAAGAGCTTGAAACCATTCTCGGTAATTATGTTTCTGCCTCCGGCGTGGAGTTCATCACTTTTAATGACTGGTCAGCGGAATGCGCGGCAATCTTTGAGCAGATTTGCAAAACCGAGAAGTACACAAAACTGGAGTTTGATCACAAGTGCAAGGGTTATGGAATAACGGGCCTAGGGGTTGTTGATAAATCTGACAATACATTCTATGACTGCCCGCGTGTTGGGCATTGGCAAAAAGTTCTGGAGATTGTTGAGTTCAAATATCCGGAGAAATTGAAACCACTTCGGCATTTCTGGACTTTTGAGAAAGAAATCGAGCACGCTGGATTCACACGGGAAGAAATTGAACATTTCATCATGAACAACTTCAGGTTAATTGGCGGCGGTAAATTACTGAATGAGTACTTAGGAGATTAATGCCCTAGGGAGGGAACAGACATGAGCTTAATTTACAGACGTAGAGCGAAGGCCCCCAAAAGAGCTTGGAGGCTCCTGAAACGGGTTACCGGGTTCCATCGGATTCATCATATTTACTGGTCTTACGGATGGAAGATCCCCCTTATCCGGCTAGGCTACTTTCATAATGACTCCTTCGGCCAGAAACACGGATACAAGAAGCTGAAGGGGCGCGGCATTGATTACCACGATTGCACAAAGACCGGGATTTATTAAACGGGAGGGTTAACCACCCTCTCCCCAAGTTATTTATCTTTATTCTTTTCTTTATCCCTATTAATTTTACGGATAACAAAAAACGCGAGTACAGCGGATGTTATTGACAGCACAGTTCTTACCCATTCATTTCTCACTTACGCACCTCCAGTAACCAAATAATAACATGTCCGAGGATGACGGCAAGTGCAATAGTTCACGGATTTATTCCCTATAAAGGAGCTGATAAGCAATGAGTGTAGCCTTGAACGTCTATGAGGTCACTTATCTGAATCCGGTGAGTATGAAGCATATTCGGTTATCCGGAGTGGGTTAACGGCTGGAAAAGTGAAGTATGCCGAGTACCTTGAATATTCAGATCCCTGGCCTGATACGACTTATATTGAATTTTTGAAGATGATTCGCTGCCGAAAGATAGGACAGTCTCAGCCAAGACCAGGTGAGGTCCTGCCGCCAGGCATGCCATGGCTTGAGAAACGGATTGAAACGGCAAATAGGCTGATCCGTGAGATCGGCAGCCGTGGACGTAAGTTCCTATATCACGATAAAGAGGATCGATACTCAGAATTTCACTGGGCTGGCGGGAGGCTCTGGTACACAGATCATTATTCCGACATGCCTTTGATTTTTGTACCGGGAGCTGAAGGCAAAACCAATGAGCAAAAGCATCGCTTCAGCAACGGCGGCACAATGTGGGGGTTGATTAACGACTTCCGGGATTATATCTTCGGAGACGATGACGCTAACCACAACAACGGGTACGGCGGCTTGTACTGCCCTCACTGGGGTTATCCGGAAGAGGATATGCAGGCCATCCGGCAACTGGCGGTAGAGATGGGATATCTGAAACCAAGAGAGGCGGCGAAGGCATGAAGGCTATAACCATCATACAGCCCTGGCCTACCAAGCATCGCGGTGAGCTCGCCATCCACGCCGGTATGAAGATTGACAAGGCCGCATGTGAGGAATCGGAGATTAAAGCAGCACTCGCCCGGTACGACCATACTGCGGACACACTTCCCACCGGGGCGGTGGTTGCCATCTCCCGGTTGGTGGACTGCCAAGAAATCCATATTGCCCATACAGGTGATGCGACGCTTCTGACCGGATTTGTGCCCACATTTTTGATCGACCAAGCGAGTAAGGAATTTACCTTCGGATGGTACGGGAATGGCCGTTATGCCTGGGAACTCGCGGACGTTAAGCAGTTGCCGGAGCTGATCCTTGCTAAAGGTCAGCAGGGATTATGGAATTGGACAAAGATATCCAATAGTAGATAATATTATTTTTTATATTTTTCTCTTAATCTCCTATCTCTGATAATTGATATTTGCTCCATATGACTTTTACGTATTGCCTGTTTTTCTTTGCGCATTTGGATTTCATATTCAATAGTTTTTATGTCGTTCACTAGATTGGACACTACTCTATTTTTTTTAGTAAAGAGAAAATATATACATGCGGAAAAGAATAGAAGAAACAAAAAAAATAAATTTCCTGTGCCTGTATAAGTTTTATTTATGATAATGCCTACTATGGTCAAAATTATTGTTATCGCCGATAACAACACACCAGATAGTTTCAACTCTTCCAACGTTGCTTCGTAATCAATCTTTATTCTCATTAATTGATCATCAGTGATATTGGGATTTAGCATAATGTACGCACGCATGCTCCTTCTGTTGTTACTAAACATCGAATTACCTCCATTTTTATGAATAGCAAAAGACCCCCATATCCTTGGCCGGGGCGGGGGTCATTTCGGTAAATCACTCCTCTTGACATTATAACATAAAGGGGAATGAGGGGAATGGCGATGGCATACGAGCAAGGGGAATTGTTTGCTAAAGCATCAGAGGAGGAGATTACAGAGACCGAGTTCTACCTCGAACGATATCGGGACATGATTTTGTTTATAGAAGATTTCAACGGATTCCAATCAGAAATGGCTCAGGTTGCGGTTGATGGAGAGGCTGCCCGTAGGCTGAGTGCGGACGAGCTGCACGCTGACAAGACGGCAAATGCGGTGATCTTGACAGAAAAGCAGAAGTGGATGTATGAGCGGTACCGCGTTTATACGTTCATGATCTTTCGGGCATATAACCTAATTCCGCACCAGGGAATAAAGAAGGTGATCAAGGCTCGCTTCATTGAAGGACACAACCGCAGTAATACGATCCTGTTTACTTACGCATCAGGTAGCACCGTGGACCGTTACATTGAGAGGGGAACCAAGATGATAGCGAACTCCCTGGTACAGATGGGATTCTTCGATGAAATTTTGAAGAGGAACTGATGAAAATATGGCGGAATAGCGGGGTTTTCTGAACATCACATGAGGAATTGACCGTGCTATATTGGTAATGTGGAAATCAGGCGAGAGTGACACGCACGGCTGCAGCAATGCAGCATTAACCGAGGCGTACCTCCTCTCGCTTTTTCCTTACTCTGTACTTGCACCTTGCGACATTTCCCTTGTCCCCCTAAGAGCCGTGACCATAGCGGTTAAAGTACGGATCATGGAGGCTTCCGGCCGCCTGAGTAAGTGCCGGATTAATTATTGTGGGTGGAAATAATAGGATCAAATAAAATTCGGGAGGGTTCAAAATGATTGGTATGCCAGTACAATGTGATAATTGCAAAGGTGGATTTCATATAGACCTGCAGCATCGCCGACTTGACGATTCGGTTGAGGAAACATATTTCACGTGTCCATATTGTCAGACAGAGTATCCTTCGTTCTATACAAATACTGCTGTTCGTGAGAAACAGCGTTCCATCAATCAATTGCGGGAACGATATAATGGTCTGAAGAATCCTGAAAAACGTGATTCGCTCCAGGAAAGAATCGAGCGGGAGCAGGTTGAAGTCAGCGTAATGATGACTGAGCTTGAAATGAAATATAAGTCGAATTAAACATGCGGGGTGTCTGGACGCAACGCCAGCAAGAACCGGGCCGAAGCCGGGGTTCAAATCCCTGCCCCCGCTATTATCGAATCAGTGAGCAATGAAGAGAGAGAAAGAGATTTCTCGGAATGAATCGCCCGTTATCAACTGTGGCGGCTTTGACTTCGATTTCTCAAGGTCAGTAAAATGGTCTTGTTCTCCTCTGTAACAAAGTCCGTAAAGATTTTAAGCAAAGAGCGCAGCGCATTTGCTGCGGATGCGAAGCGGACGCCGTTCTAAAAACCGGAATCGCCGCACGATTGAACTGAATACATATTCCGAAGTCGCTCATTATCATTGGGCGGCTTTTTTATTATGAGGAAAGGGTGATTCTTGTGGAGATAACAGCAGAGCTTGAGGATCTTGAAATGACCTGTGAAGAGGTCGCATCAACTCTCGCAGGACCATATAGGCTCAATAAGAAGGAGCAGCGTTTGCTCGCTTATCTGCTGGATGACAGCAAGAGCAAAATTATCCGCGATATCTGCAAAGCACTTAAAACCACGACCTGGACGCTGCTCGGCAAGACGAAGCCCGAGCTGATAAGGAAGATTGAGGCTGTTGGTTCCGAAGCATGGAAACGGGACCTGGAAGCTGCGCTTCAATCCAGCTCGGTTTATAAACGTGAAGTGAGCCAATGGCTATATCTGTATACACGAAAGGATGACAATCATGGTGAGAAAGCAGAATAGCATCCGTCCTCCACTGCAGGTGCATCCGAAGCAGCCGAAGAAGTGTGTGGGCTGTATATGGGGAGAATGGACAGGGACGAAGCAGTTTTGTTCCAGAGTGAAATGTCAGAAGGAAAAAACTTCCTGGACGTCGAAATATGATGTCGAAGGGAGGGATAAGTATGAGTAAATCAAATGTTGAGGTAGCCGCAGAAATCGTGCAGTCACTGATACAAGCTAGAGCAGCAGCTATTGCACCTACTACCGGAAGCCGCGGCGATTTTATTAATTTATATTTGAGTGACGATGCGATAGCAAAGACATACGAAGCTGTTTTAAAAGCAGTTAACAATTCGTAGGACAAAGAATAACGAATGAGCACCTTAGGGTGCTTTTTTCATGTTGATATATGACCTTCTGTGAGACGATTTGAGCGTTTGAGACGGAGAACGTCCGTTTGTTAGTATGAAGCCAGAGAAGGGCAGCGCGGCACAAACCAGACAGCGTGCTTACGGATTACAGCCAGACCCTACAGCGAAACCGACATAACATAAGTTTCGCATTGACTGCTACTTTATTCTGCCTTGACTAGCCTCTTAAATTGTCTGATACTGGAACATGAAGTCATTTTTTAGGGGGCAAATTATGAGCAGAAGTATTAAGTATGCACGTCCTGGAGATGGAAAGTATTCAGCTGAGTATTTTACTAATGTGAATCGATATCCTGATAAATGCCCCATTTGCAATGTTGTTCTAGAACCCAGAATTATTTATGCTAGTTACAGTATAAATGGAAATTCCGAAATAGTATTTTTTTGTACTAAAAGAGAGTGCCAATCTCTTTTCATTTCGTATTATTTTTCAGGTGACATAACTGAATGGCAATATCTGAGAAGTGCCCCACACAATCTTGTAACACCAGAATTCAGTGAAGAAATAAACGAAATTTCACCTCTATTTAAAGTAATTTATGGACAAGCTTACATTGCAGAAAATTCTGCATTAAATCATATTGCTGGAATGGGCTATAGAAAGGCATTGGAATTCTTGATAAAAGATTACTTAATTAATTTTCTTGAAAAAGAAAGAGTATCAATTGAGAAAAAGCTTTTGGGGAAATGCATCAAAGATGATGTCGACAACTCAAATATAAAACAGGTTGCTGAAAGGGCTGTGTGGATTGGAAATGACGAGACACATTATGTGCGAAAATGGGAAACCAAGGACGTCTCTGACTTAAAAAAGCTAATCGATGTTACAGTTCATTGGATTTCATCAGAGATAATCACCAAAAGAGTAATTGAAGAAATGCAGTAGTAACAACGGCACCTGAGTTAATTCAGGTGCTTTTTCTTTGCTTTAAAACTAATGCCGGGGGTGGTGAAATGTAAATGCCAAGAGAAAGAGACCCGAAAAGGGCAGAAGCAGAAAAGTTGTGGCTGGACAGCGGCGGGCAGCTCGATCTTGTGGAAATTGCTGCTTCGCTGAATGTGTCTGCGGGAACGATCCGAGGCTGGAAGAGTAAGGATAACTGGTCAGGTCAATTAAACGGAACGTTCCGAACTGATGAAGGGAGCGCTCCGAATAAACCGGAACGTTCTAAAAGAAAAATAGGCGCACCGAAGGGAAACAAGAACGCCGTCGGCAATCGCGGCGGTGCTCCTCCCGGCAGTAAGAATGCGCTCGGCAATAAGGGCGGCCATGGCGGACCATACCGAAACGATAAGGCCGTTACTCACGGCTTCTTCCGCAAGTTCTTGCCTGACGACACCGCCGAGATCATAGAGCAGCTTGAAACCCGTTCTCCTATTGATATGATGTGGGATCAGATCACGATTCAGTATGCCGCCATACTCCGGGCGCAGCAGATTATGTTGGTGAAGGACCGGGATGATATAACGAAGGAATTGAAGAAGTCCAAGTTGGTCACTACCGAGAAATCGGATAATGAGGAAACCGAGTGGGAAATTCAATTCGCCTGGGATAAACAAGCCACCTTTCTGACTGCTCAGAGCAGGGCGATGACCACTCTGCAGAACCTCATCCGGCAGTATGACGAGATGTGCCGGCAGGATGGAGCGGATACAGAACATCAACTCCGCGTTGAGAAGCTCAAGAAGGAAATTTCGATTCTTGATAAGAAAGGCGGAAGTGACGGCAGTAAGCCTCCTCTTCACATCATTGTTGATTACGGGGATGATGCATCATGAGTGCTCCGGTAGTTGTGGCGTTCAACTCTCACTTCAAGATCATTAACCGCTCCAAGCATCGGTACAGGGTTATGCGTGGGAGTGCCGGATCTGGCAAATCCGTTAATATAGCACAGGACTTCATTCTGAAGCTTGGCGATCCGAAGTACGAGGGAGCCAACCTGCTGTGCGTACGGAAGGTCAATGAGACTAACCGGAACAGTACTTATGCGGAGCTGGTCGGAGCGATCAACCGTATTTACGGTGACCGGGCAGATGAATATTGGGAAGTTCTTCGTTCGCCGCTGCTGATCCGCAGCCGGGTGACCGGCAATGAGATCATATTCCGCGGCATGAACGATGTACGGGACCGTGAAAAGGTCAAATCTATCACCTTCACAAAGGGGAAACTGGTATGGATCTGGGTGGAGGAAGCAACCGAGCTGCAGGAATCTGATGTAGATATCCTTGATGACCGGCTGCGCGGCGTTCTACTGAACCCATATCTCTATTATCAAATCACCTTCAGTTTCAACCCGGTATCGGCTTCCCATTGGATTAAGAGGAAGTACTTCGATTACTCGAGTCCGGACATCCTAACGCACCATTCCACATATCTGCAGAACCGGTTCATTGATGAAGCCTATCATCGTCGTATGATGATGCGTAAGGAACAGGATCCGGAAGGATATGAGGTTTACGGACTGGGTGAATGGGGCGAGCTTGGCGGCCTGATCTTCAAGAACTTCATTGTCCATGACTTCGATACCTCCTTCGGGATGTTCGACAGCATGCATCATGCACAGGACTTTGGTTTCAACCATGCAAACGCCATTCTCACGGTCGGTGTCAAAGACGGTGAGTTTTTTGTGTGCAATGAGATATACGTCCATGAGATGGCGACAGACGGGATCATTGAATTGGCTGATCGGCAGGGCCTTAGCAAGTATCTGGCGATGTACTGCGATTCTGCCGAGCCTGACCGCATTCAGATGTGGCAGAATGCCGGATATAATGCTTCCGGTGTCATGAAGGAGCCGGGCAGCGTGCAGGCTCAGATCGATTACCTTAAGCAGCGAAAGATTCACATTCATTCGGATTGCGTCAACACCATTAAGGAGATTCAGCAATGGTCATGGCGCAAGGACCCGAAGACAGGGCTTTATCTGGACGAGCCGGTCAAGGTGTTCGATGATGCAATGGCCGCGCTTCGCTATTCGGCAGAGCCGCTGAGACGGCCAGAGTTGCTATACGCTAATCAACGGCCTTCGGGCTGGTAATCTCTGATATAATAAAAGCGGAAATTACCATATCAGAGGAGTTGTATTTATTGAACGAATTTAAAATTAAAATTAACAGAACTTTAGTTCAGGAACGCAAGCAAGGATCCTATCACAGAGAAAGTAGTGCTCTAGAGTTTGTGACCTCATTGCCTTTTGTGCCGTTTGCTGGAATGAAGTGGGTTGACAAACAAAAAGGAATTAACTTTACAATCACTAATGTAACTTGGTCAGGTGATGAAAATGCTTTTCTACTAAGCCAAAGTAATAATGAGCTTACTGAAGATGAAGTAAAAGAAATAATAGTAACTGCTAGAGAACAAGGTTGGAAAACAATTTAGTCGCTCAAATGAGCGACTTTTTTTATTGCCAAGAAAGGAGGAATGAACCGTGACCATCATTTACAGCAAGAAGCGTTTCCCGCCGCCGCCCTATGACGTTGAAGTTGAGGACATGAACTATTACCGTCTGCTCTATGGTGGGGATCACGACCAGATATTCCCGCGGGCTCGCAGCATCCAAACGACGGAGCGGGTGTTTCGGCGGTCGCGGCCGGGGTTAATTCGCCGCGGCATGAGCGCGGACATCAAGATAACAAGCGAGCATCAGTATGTTGTGGTCAACTTCGCTTCTCTTGTGGCTGAAGTTCCGGCGGACCTGATCAACCGGGCGCTCGGCAATTTGTCGGCGGATGTGGAAGCTGGCCCGGAGTTGGAGTTTGTTTCTGCAGTGGTCACCGCCTCCAAGCCTAACGATAAGATTTGGGCAGCGGTCACGCAGCATCAGGTCGACGGTCTGATTGCTTACCGGATCCGGCGGAGTGCCAAGGGTAAGGTCTGGTTTGAATGGGTGCTCGGTGATCGGTACTTCCCGCATGAGGACGGGAACGGCGCCGATCTGGCATGGATTGAGAAGTGGGACGATGGTAAGGGCGGCGAATTGAAGTTCTTGCGGGTGGAGCGGCAGGAGCTCAGTGATGAAGGCCTTACCATTCAGCAGCAGGTCTATAAGATGGACGGTGACAGCGTTGGTGATCAGATCGATATCAGCCAGTATGCTGCTGCTTATGAGATCGAAATCCCGGATGATGAGACGCTGAAGGATGTCAGTGAGTTGCTCTGTGGATTCGTCATCAACGATGAAACCCTGCTTCATCCCCGCGGGCGGTCTGCTCTCCGGAACATTGATACCATCCAGGAGGAGATCAACTGGACCATCACCAGGGACAGCATTGTCTTTGACAAGCACGGCAAGCCGAAGCTGGCAATCCCTCGGGCCCTATGGGATACGGTCGCCAATCAGAACCAGCGGGATTATGGTGCTCGGTTTGTTCGCGGGGCTGATCTGGAGGTTGTCAGCTTTGACGAGAAGACCGGGGCCATTCCGCAGTACATCACCTGGGATGCCAAGACGGATCAGTCCTTCAAGCATGTGGAGCGCCTGATCCGTTACCTGCTGGCTGTGTCAAAGACTTCCGTCCAGGCCGCCGGCCTTGAAGATGCCAAAGGAGATACCGGCATTGCGCTGCTGTACCTGTGGATTCAGTCGGTTATAAAGGCCGAGGCGATCAAGGATAAGTTCGACTCAGCTATCAAAGACGCCATTCGGAAGTGCATGCTGCTGGAGAATGCGATCGGCAAAGGTGGTCTGAAGCCTGTTAACCCAGTCATTGAATGGGGAACCATACTGCCGAAGGCTGAGAGCGAGAAGGACGAGGAAGAGAGCAAGAAATACGTTGATGGCGTCCAATCGCTTGAAACCACGGTCCGCCGGCTGCATCCGGACTGGTCAGAGGAAGCAATTGCTGCCGAAGTTCAGAAGATTCAAGATGAGAAGACTGTCGATAGCTTGAATCCAACCTTTGCGCAGCCGCCAAAGGTAACGGTGTAGGATGGCTACCACAGAAGAACTGATCACGCTGTTCGAAACGGGCGGACTCCGGCTCTTGGATCTGGTTGCTCAGCTTCAGGACGGCAGTATTTCAAACCGCCGTAAACAGGAATTATTTCGTCAGGTCGATGCGATCATCTCGGAGCTAACCAATAACGCTGGGCAAGGATTGGCCGATCTGATTGGTACCGAGTACCGGGGCGGAGCTTCTGCGGCAATTGAGCAGATGCTGGCAGCGGGGCTTGCTCGGGAAGCGCTGGATATAACCATTAAGGCAATCACGCACCAGCGAGCGGCTCAGGCGATTTCAGACGAAGCCTTTTATTCCATTTTGGAAGCATCGGAGCACATGAGCTGTGATGCTAAGCAGCGCATCGTGGATGCTGTAAGGATTGCGAATGAGCAATCACTTATCCAAGGAGTAAACCGACGTCAGGCCACTCAGAACGCCATTGCTCAGGTGAACAAGCAGGGGATTACCGGCATGGTCGCGAAAAATGGTGCCCGCATCCCGGCTGAAAAGTACATGGCTGGGGTTATCCAATACCATCAGCGCAAGGCTCATGTCGCCGGTACCGAGAACATGGCTGTGCAGAATGGGCAGGACCTGGTGTACATCAACTTCGTCGGCATCACCTGTTCGCTGTGTGCCAAGTATCAGGGCCGTGTCTACAGCATAAGTGGTAATGATTCGCGCTTCCCGAGATTGGAGCGGCGTCCGCCGTATCACAGCCATTGTGTTCACTCCATTTCAGTATGGGTGGAGGAATACACGCCTGGTGCCGAGGTTGAGCAGACCATCAAGGACAGCAATCGGGCATTTGAGGATAACCGCACTGAAGCCAACATGAAGCGGTACAACGAACTGCAGCGGGAGAAGTCGCTGAAGAATGAGACACGTAAGCAATGGATCAGGTACAAGGCCACGCTTCCGAATGACACTCCGGACCTGAAACAGTTTGCCAGCAATAAGGTGCGCGGTACCAAGAAATACGGGGAGCTGCAGGATCTCTACCGGGCTGCGAACATTGAGATTAAGAAGAAGTGAGAGAATGGATGAAGGTATTTCAATTCAAATGTTGAAATCTGTAATAAACGATATTCAAGGAGGCAACTTGATTGAAATTCTGGAAGCCATTCTTCACTGTAATGATTATTTTAGTACCTTCTTTATACTTTGGTTACGAAGGTAAAGCCGCAGAAATGGGTATCGCATTGGCTGCAGGTGCCTTAGCGGCTGCATTTCTCAATCTTGATAAGCTTCAGAGCTTTAAGGGGGCTGGGATTGAAATAGAATTGAAGAAAGCTGTTGAAGAAGCCTATGCTACCATTGAAAGTTTAAAAAATGTGGCTGAACCATTATTCCTTACTGCAATTACTAATCTTACTTATGGAAAAAGGCTCTCTGGAATACCTCAAGAGCAAGAACGGCATTTAATTACATCTATGGAAGAAGTAATTAAGACGACTAATCTCGTTAATCCTGATTTGGATAATGCAATTAAAGAATTTTATATTCACGAAACATGGGACCGTTTTTCGAAATTGATTGATATTGTTAGAAAAAACAATGTTTCTGTCTCAGATAAATTAAAAGAATTAGTTGATAGGAAGGAGACTTCTTATCCCAGTGAGGAGAGGATCAATCAAATATTAGGTGAAGTACCTGAAGAAATTGCATTGTCTGTAAAAGAAGCAATTAATAATTACGTCTATTATAAAGAAAATCAAAAAGATAGATAAATAGGATCAATTAACGAGTCGCTCATATGAGCGGCTTTTTCTTTTGTCCAAACCGTGGCATGACTTTAAACTGCCTATCGAGGAAGCCTACCCGGGCATAAAACAGGAGGTCAATACCGTGAAAGAATATATCGCTAAAAAAGCATCGCGTTTTCCTTTGGACTTGCAGTTCTTTGCTGAGGATCCGCCTGCTGATCCACCAGCAGATCCGCCCGTCGATCCACCGGGAAAGACCTTCACTCAGGCTGAACTTGACGCAAAAGTTCAGTCCCGCCTTTCCCGTGCTGAGAAGGCTGCGAATCTGGCTCTTGCCAAAGACTTTGGTTACGACTCAGTTGAAGCCATGCAGACCGCCCTTAAGCCGAAGGGCAAGGAAAAGGAAGACGGGAAACTTGATCCCGCAGAAGTCAGCCGTCTGGTTGATGAGCAAATCAAGGAGCGTGAGAAGGAACAGAATCAGAAGACCTTCAAGCGCCTGCTAAACGCCGAGGTGAAGGTACTGGCAAACGAACTCGGGTTTGTCGATTGGGAGGATGCAACACTCGCCGATCTTTCTGCTGTTAAAGAGAATGAGAAGGGCGAGCTGGAGGGTGTCAAGGAAGCGCTGGAGGCACTGGCAAAGAAGAAGCCACACCTGCTGAAAGCCAAACCAACTGCTGGACGTTTTGGTGCAAATGTTCTGAACTCCCCGGATCAGAAGAATTCAGCGCTTGAGAACATCAAGAAAATTGCCCAAAACGACAGAACTGCAACTGCAGCTGCTAATGATCCTTGGGCAAAAAAATAAGGAGGAATACTTGTTATGAGATTACAACCACGTCCACTCTTTGAAGTGGAAGGAGATTATGAAATCTTCGCTTCGATGGAAGTTGTCCGGTTTATTACGAACGGCGCCACAGTCGATTATACCAAGGTACCTGCTGACGCCAACGGTAACCGGATCATCCAGAAGGGCATGCCGATGGCGAAGATCACTGCATCCGGAAAGTATCGTCCATACACTGGTGGGCTGGCGCTTACGGCCAATGTCGCGGCTAACGCAACCACTGCTGTTCTGAATGATGTTAGCAGGCTCGTTGTTGGCGATATCGTCACCTTCTACAACGGCACAAATACCGAGCCGAAGACCATCACCGCAATTAATACCGGTACTAAGACGATCACCTTTACAGCAATCACCAATGCCTACACCACTGCCAACGGTGTGCTGACCAATACTGACGGTGGTGATACTCCGACATTTATCACAGTCCGTCAGACTAACGTCAAGGATGGCGATCATGTCATTGGAGGCGTTGAAGTAGCAAAGCTGATCTCTGCTCGTCTGGCCGTTACTGTTGATGCAGCCCTGAAGGCCAAGATGCCTGGCATTACGTTCGCTTAATCAAAATCACCCACCTGAAAGGACTGAATAACATATGGATCCAGAACTGTTGTTGTTAGAAGAGGCGTTGTCCGGGGAGGAACTGCTGGTTTATGCATCCAACCTCACGATTCAGAATGATTATTGGCAGAACATCCTGTTCCCGCCACTGCAAACGGACGAGCTTACTGTTGATGTGATCAAGTCGGCTTCTACGCTGCCTGTTATGGCGCAGATTGCTCACCTTGGGGCAGAAACCAAGTACGGTTCCCGTGAAGGTATATCCGGACAGCGTATTGAGATCCCGAAGATTCAGCGGGGACGATGGATGGATGAAAAACTGATTCGTCTGCTTCTGATGGCAAGTCAGGCAACCGGTCTGCGAAGACAGGAGGTTGCCAGCATCGTCCGTGATCAATTGGATGATGCGAAATATGCTGTATCAAGTATCCGGGCCCGTAAAGAGTGGATCGCTATGCAGGCAGCGAGCCTCGGTGCTGTAACCTATGTTGAAGACGATGTTCGCATTGCTGTCGACTACGGTTTCACCAATGATCAAAAACCTGTCTTGAGCGGAACGGATCGCTGGAGTGATCTGGTGAATTCCACGCCACTTCTCGACATGCAGACATGGTTTAACATCCAGAAAGCCCGTGGCGTAATTCTGGAGCGTGCATTCACCAGCCAGACTGTCCTCTCGTACCTGCTGAATAACCTCTCCATGCGGCAATTCTATTTCGGCAACCCAACGGGGACAGCAGTGCCGCCTCAATTGGATTCGAGCCAACTGGATCAGATCACTGACCGCATGAAGCTGCCACGCATCCTTTCCTATGATACTGTAGCGCGGACAGAGAACACTGGCCTCGTCAATGGCAAAACCAGCTACAGCACTGTGCGCATGACTCCAGAAGATCGGTTTGTAATGCTCCCAGGAGGCAAGCTTGGTGACTACCTGTGGGCAGAAACAACCGAATCACTGGTATCCGGCATCGAGCCTGAGTTAACGGCTGAGAACGGCATCTATGTGTTCCGGGATCTGGTCAGCAAACATCCGCTGCGGCTTCGCACTGTGGGCGTGAACCTGGCATTCCCTTCGTTCCCATATGCCGATTCTGTTATGAGCGCGACCGTAATCTAGGGAGCTCCTTCGGGGGCTCTTCTTTTTATCACGTAAGATCACGAAGAAAGGGTGAATCAAGTGGATATTAAATTGAAGGGTGTTGTGAAGCACGGTGGCACGTGGAAGAGACCGGATGACATTATCCGTAAGGTGGACGAGGAGATTGCCGAAGAACTTATTGCCAAGGGCATTGCCGAAGAAGTGGAACCTCTACCGGAGGATGACAGCGAGCTGCAGGCTCTGCGGGAGCGAGCGAAGGTGCTCGGCGTTGCAAGTGCCGGCCGTCTCGGTGAAGCGAAGCTGAAGGAAGCTATTGCCGAGAAAGAGGTCGAGTTGCAGGAGCTCCGCACGAAGGCTGCCGAACTGGATATTGAAGGATTTGACACCAAGACAGCCGAGGAACTTACCGCGGCAATTGCTGAAGCTGAAAAGAAGTAGGTGATGAGTCATGCCCACTACCGAAGAGGTCAACCTCTGGATAGCGGAGAATGTTCTCGATTCAGAAGCTTGGGAAAAGAAGCCACTGAAGCAGCCATTGGCCGTAAAGCAGGCAGAACGTAACCTTGTCCGCTGGTATCCCACTGCGGTTCTTACGGTGGAAATCGTTGCGCTTCAATCCATATGGGAAATGCAAGGGCTTGATCCGGCGCTCAAGTTCCAGAAGCACGGTGTCAAGTCGGTTGATGACCACGGTGAAGGTGTCACTTACAATGGCACCCGCGATGTTGTAGCTCCGGACGTTCGGGACCTGCTTGGGAAGACGGTCAGCGAAATTGCTGAAGAAGAGGCGGAGGAAGGCGACACTGATCTGCAGTATGGCGGGTGTCTAATATGAGTCTTTTCGGATATCCAGCAACGATTACCCATTACCACCCCGGCGTTGACGAATGGGGACGGCCTATTCCGGCCGAACCAGTGGTCAAGGATGCCAAGGTGGTCGAGGAACAGAAGCTGGTCAAGAACTCCAAAGGAGAGGATATCACAATTGCTTACACCATTTACCTGGAGGGCGTCAATGCTGTGGGCATGGATGACTGGCTTCTGTATACTAACGCTCTCGGTGACGAGATCCGGATCGATGTGATGCATTACGAGATCCGGAAGTATCTCGGTACTGACGATGTGAAGGAAGTGGTTCTGTATGGCTGACAGTAGCGGATTCTCCTTCGACCTCGGCGGATTGGACACGATCATCGCACGACTGGATAGGCTGGAGAATGACATTGACCGTAGGCTGGAGGAGAAGCTGACCAAGATTGCACTGAAGGTTATTCACGACGCCAAACGTCTTGCGCCTATTGATTCAGGTGATCTTGAAGCTGCTTTAATCGTCGATGATGTCAAGCATCTGATGGGCCTGGCTTACGTCGATTTCGGTACATGCCCAGAGGTAAATGCTTATGCTGTGATCCAGCACGAGGGATTCAATAAGACGCCGAGCGGAGCAATAGTTCAGTTGACTCCGGGAGAGAAAACCCTCAGCAAAGGGAACTACAACGGATACTCTCCTGGCAAAAAGTTTCTGGAGAACGCGCTGAAGATGAACGAGAACTGGATTAAGGAGGAGCTGTCTGGGCTCCTGGAAGGTTGGTGATTCCGTGCTTGCAAATGAACTGATTTCTTATCTGACCACAGCCGGTTATACCGTGTATCCGGATGCCAACTTCATCCCAGCCGATCTGCCCGAGACAAAGCTGCCATGTTTGTTTGTAATGGACTCCAGCGGGCCTCCACCAGATATGTATGTTCCGACAGAGCGGACTGCATATCAGATCATTGTCAAAGGCAAGTCCTATAAGACTCTGCCGAGCAATATGGCTGCAACTGAGGCGCTGGCGAAGGAACTGGGCGATTTGCTGCACCGCAAACCAAATTACATGATCGGCAGTACTTACGTCTTTGCCAGTACTGAGACTATGCAGCCGATCTATTTGGGACAGGACATTAATAATCATCCCATGTATTCAACCAATTTTGAGTTTTACGTGAAGGAGGTATAAGGAATGCCAAGAACTGCAATTACAATTCAGAAGCCGTCTGATGGCGGCATGGTATTGGCGAGAGCGAATGGTGATGCTACAAATAATCATGAGTTTATTAATAACGGATCGACAGTGTTGATTGTCAAGAACGGTGGCGTATCTTCCATCGATGTCACGCTTAATTTCGCAGCGGATAAGTACGGACGGACCGGTTCCAAAGTTGTAGCCGTCGCTGCTTCCGCCGAGAAGGTTATCGGCCCATTCGTCAAAGAGCTCTATAACCAGTCGGATAACAAAGTGCAATTCGACTTATCGGCAGCGGCGAGCGTCACAGTTGCTGCTTTAAGCCCACAATAAGAGAGGAGATGAATACGAATGAGTGAAGTAAACAACATTTACGCAGGCCCAGGTGAATTTATCTGGGGAATCGATGAAGACGGCAATGAAGAATCCGGTGCAATCACCTTTGATTTGACCCAAGGCGGCATCAACTTCACAACGACGACCACTTATTTTGAACCAACGACTGACCAGACCGGGACCGCGCCTGTCGATTCTATTTCTACCGGGACTACCGGTGCGGTCACTTTCGATACACCGGATATGAATTTCGAAAAAGTTGTCAGCTATAACCCTAACGCTGGTAAGGTGGTAGACGGCACGACACCATCCAAGGTGAAGTATCAGGTCACTGGACTGGCTGGAAAGAAGCTGCCTCGCAAGCGTGCAGTCATCAAGCCTATAGGTGTTACGGATCCTTCTCGATTTATTTACATCGAGAGCGTGGGTATAAAGTTTGATGTTAATGCCGGTTTCAAGTTGGATGATAACCAGAAGATGACTATCTCAGCAATTGCATACCCTGATCTGAACGCTATCCCGAAAGGCCTGCTATACACTTGGGGAGATATCACGGCAACGGCATAATCGAATATTTACTTATCGGGAGAGGGCATTTGCCTTCTCCTTTTTTTGTATGTCCACATGAAGGAGGCAAGCACATGCTCAATTTTGGAAAAAAGGATGCCTTACAGCTAGGGAACCGAAAAGTTCAGATTCCCAAATTAACCCGCACACGCTTGAAGAAGCTGACAGACCACCTTGGAACTATAGGTGACCTGGTTGTGAAAATCTTTCTGACTCCTACGGAAGATAGGTCTGTGATGATCGTCGCCGGTGCGGAGATCATGATTGACGAAATCTACGAACTCACATCACTACTCAGTGATTTGGACATAGAGGAGCTCAGTGAGCAGGCGAGCCTTGCGGAATGCACGGAATTTCTGAATCTCACTTGGGCCAAGAACGATATGAATGCAACCCTAAAAAACTTAAGCGGCCTGATCCCGCCAATGGCGCAGCAATTCGTAACCAGCATCGCGCAGCGGATGGGTCAGGCCCAGGGCTAACCTACGATGAATTTGTAATGCGATGCTGCACGGTATTGGATAAGACCCAATATCAGATCGAGAATGAATACTTCTTTATCGACCTTCCGCAACTCTTGCTGCTGAAGGACCAGGCGCGAGCATCAGAAGTAATTGAACAACTTGAAATAGCGTCTTATCCGCACATCGTGGATAAGCAAGTCCGGCAGGAAATTATCCAGCGTTACATCAATGCGCTTCCAAAGGCGCCAGAACCGCCGAAGATGACCGCTGAAGAACAGTATCAAGCGCAGCTTGCGCGCATGAGGGGAGGAGGGTAATCAGTGGCAGGAAACCTCGGTGAACTGAAAGCCCGGCTGACTGCCGATGCGAATGGCATCAAGCAGGAATTGAAAAATGTGAAGAAAGACTTCGCCGACATGGGGACACAGGCCAAGCAGACGGCAACTGATCTCCAGAGATTGAACCAATCGCTGTCTGCAACCGGAGCAAGCGCTGAACAAGTATCAAAGGTCGGTCAAAGTATGTCAGGTGCAGAAAAGAGCGCCAAGACTGCCGGAGAAGCTATCAACAAGATGGGAGCGCATGCTCATACCGCAACCAGCAGCTTCATGAATCTCAACATGGCCATGCAAGATGTCGGAGCTGGCTCTAAATATATCGATACCATTAACGCCACGCTTCGGAGGACAAATCCACAGATATTGCAGCAGCAACTTGAAGGAGTCCGGACTGAACTAGAGGGCCTCGGTGTTGGCGGAGACACCATCCAGGAGATTATAGACCAATTGGAGAATCTCGGGTCTACTGCGAGCCGGGCAGAGATTGAAGTTGCATCTCTTGGAGCTGCCTATATTGCATTGGCTGCTGCAATCGCAGCCGTAATATACAAGTCCATCCAGACCTCTGCGGAATTTGAACAAGCCATGCAAAACGTCAAGGCAATCACTGAGAGCGTCGGTAAGGAATTCAATGATCTGAGAGAGAACGCCATAAAGCTCGGGGCACAAACTAAATTTAGTGCTTCTCAGGCTGCCGATGCTATGGCGAATCTCGGACAAGCAGGTTTTAAAGCTGCGGAGATCATCAAGGCCATGCCTGGTGTGCTCGCTCTGGCTGCTGCGGGGAATGTTGATCTTGCAACAACAGCGGATATAGCCTCCTCCATCCTGCGTGGCTTTGGTTTGCAGGCGGAAGAGACGAGCCGGGTGGTTGACGTACTTGCTAAGTCTTCAATTGATACGAATGCCGATGTTACTGATCTCGGCATGGCAATGAAATATGTGGCGCCAGTCGCTGCGGCGATGGGCCTTAACATTGAAGAAGCCACTGCAGCCGTTGGTGAGCTGAGTAATGCCGGTATTAAAGGAGAGATGGCGGGGACGTCCCTTCGGGCAATCTTGCTGGCCCTGGCGTCACCTTCTAAGGAAGCAGCTTTCTATATGGAAAGACTCGGTGTTTCTATTAAAGATAGCGCTGGAAATATCCTTCCTCTATCCAACATCATCGGCCAACTAACCGGATCATGGGCGCGGCTGACTGAAGCGCAGCAGGCAGACGTTGCTGCAACACTAGTCGGCCGTGAAGCTGCATCTGGATTTATCGCATTGATTGAAGCTGGGCAAGGTACTTTTGACAACTACGTTGATTCCTTGGAGACTGCCGGCGGGACTGCGGAACGAGTGGCCGGTACGCAGATGGACACACTGAAAGGTTCCATCGATAACATGACGTCTGCCATGGAATCTGCCGGGATTGTCATCGGGGATAACTTTGCTCCAGCTGTGCGGGGTGCTGTGGAATCTATAACATCAATGGTGACCGGATTCACGGAGCTGAATAAACCATCCCAGAACGCCATCCTTGCCTTCTCAACGATCACACCATTAGTTCTTGGGTCCATTACAGTGGTTATCGGGCTCAAGTCAGCATTTGACGCTTTGGCTTTGTCATTGTCCGCTGCAGGTATTGCAATGACTTCATTTTTGAGAGCGATCCCGATACTCGGTGCAATATCATTGACTATAGGACTTGTGTCTGCAGGTATATCGGCACTGTACGGCCATTACCAAGAAGCTAAAAAAGCCAGTGAGGAATTCGCAGCAGCTCAAAAAGAGGTAAATGAGGCACTAAATGAGTCGCCTGTTAAAAGATCATTGGATGAGCTGAAGGAACTCCGGACCAAGACAGAAGAACTGTCAAAAGCGCTACATGAGCGGGCACTCCTCCAGAAGCGGTTGAATGAGATACAGGCAGCTGGGGAAAAGGGTGAAGGCACTCCAGCGATGCTATCCGAGTCTATGGATATCAATGAACAATTGGAGAAGATGGACAAAAACCTTAGGAGCATGGGGTTCGATGGCGTTGAAGAAGCGACGGCGAAGCTGGAGGATATGAACAAGGCTGTGAAGGAGTCGATCACGGCGCTGTTTGACGAACAGAAGGCAGAGGTTGCTGATCTGGCTTCCAAGAACCAAAAGGTCAAATCTATGGAAGTTGCGCTCGCATCATATAAAAAGCTTTCTTCCTCTCAGAAGCTTAACCGGGATCAACTGCAAGAAATGGTCGATGTTACGAATGTGCTGAAGCGGGAGTATCCCGGCATGAATGCCTTGCAGGAAGAGGATGGCCGAATTCGCATCCTGAATATAGGCTTCATTGAGGATCAAATATCTGCTGACAAGTCGATGACATCAATTGCCGCAAATAATGCTCAAACGAGGATCAATAACCTCGCTGCTGAAGCATCGGCCCAGCGAGCATCTGTCGAAGCTCAAATCAAGAACTATAGTAAGCTGCTGGATGCGATGAATGCGGTCAATGGAGCAAAGGCATCTACGTTTGCTGAATCTGTAAAACAAGGCCAGGAGCGGATGAGCGGTAAAACGCCGAACGTTATCGACATTGTGACAGGACTTGCGCAGAAGCAAGCAGAAAACGAACTGAGTAAGTTGTCATCGGAGCAGTTGGCGATCGCTGAAAAGCAGAAGGAGATAGAGAAGGCAGCAGCGTCGTTATCATCCGGAGACTTCAGTCTTGGTGCGAACAACAAAGGAGCACCGATTGACCTTACTGCTCCAGAAAAGGTCAAAAAAGAGAAGGCACCCAAAGAAGGGAAGTCTCCCGCCGAGATTGCTGCTGAGATCAGGAAGGCCAACTTTGAAGCAGACCTTAAGACCATCCAGTTCCAAGCGGAGTACTACGACCTCTCTGCAGAAGATCAAATCAAGAAATATGAGGCGCTTCGAAAGAAGCATGCTCAGTTTCTGAAAGAGAGCGTTGATGATGCCCGAACACTAACGCTTCAACTTAAGCGCCTGAATGAGGATTCTGTAAAATCACGGTATGACTTCAGCACCACCTGGATCGATACTGAATCCAAGCGGATGGAGGACAGTGGGAAGACGGAGCTTCAGATCGCACAGATGAAACTTGACGCTTGGACAAGGCTACGGGATCGCTATAAAAAGGATTCTGATGAGTACAAGGCAGCAGACGAACAGGTCAGGCAATCCCGCAAGGAGGTTGCTACAGAAACCGAAAATGAAGTCGCAGACACATATGAGAAGCGATCTAAACTTATTGAAAAGGAAGTTCGCCGAATGGAAGAGTCCGGTTCAACGGAAGCCGAAATCGCTGCATATAAGGTCAAAGCCTGGACGGATCTCCGCAATCAATACGCAATTGACTCTGAGTATTACGAAAAGGCAGATGAACAGCTTTATGAATCCCGCAAAGACTTGACGGATAAGACGATTGATCTGACAAAGGATCTAGTCGATGCCGAAAAGGATCGAATTGAGGAAGCTAAGAAAGCGGACTTGGATGCTATCGAGGAACGCAAAAAGAAGTACGTATCCGCGCAGGATGAAAAGATCAAGGCCATTGATGATCTACTGGCGAAGGAAGCGGAAGCGAATGAGGATTTAGATTATGAGTCTGAACTTGCCAAGAAAAACGCTCGGATAGATATACTCGCATCTGCCGTTGGCAATGATGGCCGCCAAGAACGGAAGAAGCTCATTGAAGAGCGCGACAAATTTATTCTCGACCATGATCGCGATCTTCGTAAACGGGACCTGAACGATCAGAAGGATGTTCTTCAGGATGAGAAGGATACTAAGCTTCAAGCGTTTGAAGACGAGAAGGATGCGACTGAGGCTCACTACGACGATCTAAAAGATGCCTTCGACAATTACTCAAACGATATTAAAACTATTGAAGCGGGAATTGCTTCCTTCCGTGTTTCCTCTGCTGGGACGGCAAATAATCAGATTCTTACGGAGCTGGACGCCTTCATTATCCAGTATCAGTCCAAGATGTCAGCGATCAGTGCTGCCAAGCAAGCTGCTCAGAAGGACACGGATTTGGCTGAATACAATGCCAACAAGGACACTTATGCTGCAGCCACTGCCGCAGGTAACCGCACTGAAATGATGCGTCTGGCTGCCAGGAATCAAGCACTACGTGATCTATATGGGATCTCCAAAGACACGGGTAAGAAACTACAGAGCTTTGATGTCGGCGGCGTTATCCCTGGACCAGCCGGCGCTCCTATTCCTATCATTGCGCACGGTGAGGAAGCAATTTTCAACACTTCGCAGCTTAACGGATTGTTCCGACTCCTCGATAATCCGAGCCTGATCGGGGCTGCTGCGGGTGTGGCTAAATCAGAAACCATTATTCATAACAGTTTCGACATGTCGGTCAACGATGTGAAGCTGGAGGATCGGGTTGACACTGAAACAGTCTACACCGAGCGAGAGAAGTCAGCCCGCCGACTCCAGACGATGGGAGTGAAGTCCGGATGAATGACGTATCTGTAAATGGAACATGGCTGTCGACGCTTGATATTATGCTGGTAAGCCGGGAGATTCCTGCTTTGCCAGAGACGGAGGAAAATATCGTCAAGATAGCTGGCAGAGATGGAGTCAGGAACTTCGGCAGTACCTACGCGGCGCGGCCAATTGGCTTGGGTCTATTTATCATGGGTGATGATTACGATGGCACTGTGGCGCTGCTGGCCAACGTGTTCAATGTCCGGCGTGGACCGTTGATTATCATCTTCGACGACAGGCCGGACAAACGGTACATTGCTGAGTATCGTGGCTCCATGTCATTCGATACTTCAACCGGTAATCGGCTGATTAATGTTCCTTTGAAGATGGATGATCCGTGGGTAGAGTCAGTACAGGACACGGAGCTACGTGAATATGGACAGGGCCTTTCCTACGGGGAGGGCTATTTTTATATCTCCGATTCTTATTTCGACATCACATCCAGCGGACAGAACGTGACCATAAATAACGAGGGTTCAGATATAGCGTATCCGCTGATTCGAATCACTGGCTCATTCGCTGACCTGTCCATCAGCGATGGCAATCATACCTTCACTTTTTCCGGTAGCATCGGCACGAATGATGTGCTGGAGGTCAACAGCGACCCAGATAAATGCACAGTACGGCTGAATGGAAGTAATGCATTCTCGCGCAGCAACGCCGTATTTCTTAAGCTACCGCCAGGGGAGACGATACTGACGGTGACGGCGAACAGCCCGGCGTTCGCGCTGGAAGTCATCTATAGATACAAATACCTCTTTTAGAAAGGAGCATTCGGACATGATTTTTAACCGCAGAATCATCTCCAAACGTCTTGATTTTCCGGATTTACAGAGCCACAACGATAACTATGCAGACATCCAGACGGACTTAACCGACCATGAAGGACGAATTACGGGAGCTCAGAGCGATATCACAACTCACAAAGCCTCAACGGCCGCCCACCCTGCCGAACATGTCACTTATGACGGAGCTGTCGTTGGGGCAACAAATATCAAAGAAGGGTTGGATGGCTTAAAAGATACTCTCGACAACGTCATAGTAGATGGTGGTGATGGTACGCAAGCTGCAGCTGCAGCTGTCAGTGTATCCGGGACAACATACGACACCCTGAAAGATCGAGTGGACACGGAGTACCTTCAGACTGCTGCACAGTTGGCGGTGACAGCTGAGCAAATCAGCGACAACAGTGCCCAAATTGTGACCGTAAAGGATATTGTAGCAATTAAGTCTGATATCTTCATGGAGGGAGATAGCCTATCGGTAGGCGACCCGACAGCAGGTGGATCAATACCGAAATGGTTAAGTTACTTTCTTAAGAAGCCCATCGAGAATCGGGGAGTATGGGGAAGCTGGAGCGCTCAAGTGTTGGCTCGTATCCAGACGAATGTTATTGATCTGAGACCCCGGCAATGTATCATCCTTGTGGGTACAAACGACTTGCATGGTAGTGAGCCATTAGGGAATATAGTCTACAACGTGACTCAAATTGCCGATAAGCTACTCGATGCTAAGATCGAGCCAATATTTCTAGCAGTGCCCCCGCGTAACGACTTCCCTGCTGATAATACGAAGATCAGAGAGTACAATATGCGCCTCATGGTTATGTGCCAGGAGAAAATGATTCGGTTCATAGATACTTATAACCCCTTGGCGAAAGAGGACGGTACTTCGCTGGATTACATCCATGTCGCGGACAATCTTCACTTGTCCGTATATGGTGCGTATCTTATCGCACGTGAAGTGGAAAAGTATTTTCCTTCGCCGTCGATTTATCAAAATGCTGATTACCCATACAATTATGCCAAGGGAGAATACCCCACAAAGGACAACTGTGCCTTTACTCTTGACAGTAACGCGGACGGGCTTGCTGACTATTGGTCAAAAGTAGAGAACACTGGCTCGACATACACCCTTGAGGATAATCCTAAAGGCGGCAAGTACCAGGTTGTTCGGAAAACGTCTACTACATTACAGTCTGCCGGTATATATGGGGATGTCGGAAGCCTTGTACAAAACACAGTTTATCGGATTGAATTCGATTTAGAATTTGATATCGATAACAAGGATGACGCGGATGTAACAGTAGTGATCGGATTTACTCATTATGATTCAGTCGGCACTCCAATCGGATCGAATGACGCTTTGAATATATACGCGAAGAAGATACCGGCTTGTACCGTGTTCAAGGATTTCACGCCGCCTGTTGGAACAGTTAATTCAAGGTTGTTGATGTTCTCAAGGGGTGCGTCATCCTTAACTATAAAGTTCGGACGGGTGTATATCTATAAGTCAAAGTGAAGTCGAATTCCGTCATATCCATATCTATTTCATTGTTGTAATATGGTAATTATGTCATGAGATAAATAGAGATAGGGAGAGGGCTGTTTGTGAAAAATCGTATTAATCAACTAGATGAAATTAGGGGACTGGCAGCGTTATCAGTTATTTTGAGTCATATTTTAACCATAACTCCTTTCCTCTTTCAATCTGTTTTGCAGTTTACTCCATTAAGAATATTCTGGGCGGGACACGAAGCTGTTATAGTTTTCTTTCTACTAAGTGGTTTTGTTCTTTCTTTACCTTTTTACAAAAAAAAGCCGTTTAGTTATAGGCAGTTTTTGATAAAAAGGGTTTTCCGAATTTATCTTCCCTATGTGGTAGCCCTTGGTTTTGTCCTTTTAATGAAGAAAGCTTTCTATAGTGGAGGTGTAGAGGGGTTTGAGGCTATAAATCGTTTATGGGCGATAAAGTTAGATAAAGAACTGATAATTAACCATTTCCTATTAATTACTAATTTCAATACGGATGCATTGAATCCGGTCTTTTGGTCTTTAGTTCATGAGATGAGGATATCTCTCATTTTCCCTATATTGATGGTTTTTATCTTGAGGTTTAACTGGAAGACTAATATTTTTATCGCTCTCGCACTGTCTTTAGTTAGTGGGACGAGTCTTGTTGATAGGTTTGATATATCGGAAGGATTTTTTACGAGTTACATTGACTCACTTCATTATGTATCAATATTTATGGTAGGTGCATTGCTAGCTAAAAATCGCCAGATTTTAATAAATTACTTTAAGCAGTTAAATCGATTACTTAAATATACAATATTGCTAATAGCATTATGCTTTTATACTCTGTCGTACGGAATACAGCATTTTATTTCGGGTGATTTTCAGTACATCGTTTCCGATTGGCTGATTCTAATTGCTGGAGTGATTTTCATCATTCTTTCTCTGAGTTCTAGTAAGGTTTCTTTTTTCCTTTCGCTTAAGCCAATAGCATATTCAGGGAAAATTTCTTATAGTTTATACCTATACCATCTTCCTATTTTGATGGCTACTCTTTATTTATTCATAGGTACTTTACCTATTTGGGGAATCTATTGTATTTCTCTACTTAGTATTTTTGTTGTATCTACCGCCTCTTGGTATTTAGTGGAGAATACGTCTATTGCCATTGGACAAAGTTTATCTTTGAGATATTCTAAAAAGTCCAATACAAGCTCGAAGGAGATATACCCGACGAATAATTTATAATCCTATTCACGTACAGAACTGAAAAATGCACAAAAACTCCAGATTATTCCGGTGTAGTTGTTCATCGTTTCTGAAAACTTGCTTGAATGAGTTTTAGAGTAGTCCCCATTTCTTTGGAAATAGTAAATAGGCGCGGTAAAAAAATCCAGATTTTTTTGTATTATACCCATGAAATGTTTTGACTTAATGCAAGCTTCAGATTAGGACCATACTGCGCAATAAATTTTTATTGAAATGAGACCAGTGTCCCTATACCGCCGTATTATTTTATTAGGATAAAATAATACAAAGGCGGGGGACATATGGACTTATTCGGACTTGGCAAAGTAACAGACAACGGACTTGAAGTAATGAAGATGGTATACCCAGATGTAGCACAACCAGGTTTACAAAAGGTCGGACAAGCTTTAGGAACAGTACTTGATTTAGGAAATACTATTCTACTACCATTAAAGCTGGCAAATGCCAATGCCTCAGTATTCTTCCAACATCATATGGACAAGTACCGGAAAAAGATGGAGGCTATTCCTGAAGAGCATATCGGTATTGTTCAACCTACTATTGGCTTGAAGATTCTCGATGAGCTGTTTACTGTTACAAACGAAGAAATTGCCGAACTATTCATAAATCTCTTAACAAATGCATCGATGATCGAAAGAGCTAAATATGCTCATCCTGGCTTTATTGATGTCATTAAGAACATAAGTGAAGATGAAGCGAAAATAATAAATATCTATTTTAACAATCATGAGATTATATTTGCTGAACTAGCTTTAGTAGATAATTCCTTTCCTATATATCTTGGTATTAAAGAAAGTGATATTTTAGAAGAAGTCGAACTTGTTTTTCCTGATAACTCAGATTTCTATTTAGATAATCTAGAGAAATGTGGAATTATTCGAAAAGAATATCATTATATCGATTATTTACTTCCAAAATATGAAGTTATTATCAACAGGTTAAATGCTGATAAAGTTAAGGCAGAACAAAGCCTAGCGTCTGGTCTTGTGATTAGAGAAAATGCATCAATAGAGATTTACAAGGGGAGATACTTAATCACTTCATACGGTAGAAAATTCATAGAAAGCATAAATTGTTGATGTCTATAATTTATTAAGTGCTACTGCTAATTCAGTAGCACTTTTTTATGAGTTTAATCGAAAGGAGTTTTCAACATGCAGAAGCACCTCAAATCCTTCGACCGCAATCTCATCCCAACCGGCCTGTTGATTCAATGTACCGACGTCCAGCGCCGCCGTCGGCTGAACAGTGACTATGAGATATCATTCACTGTTCCGATGACCAGCGACGATTACAAAGAGAAAATCATCCCCAAGGGCCACGTTCAAGACGAGCGTGGTCAATTTTATGTCATCCAGAGTCGTGCACGGGATCGAAGCAACAAGGTGATCAGCGCCCAAGTAATCTGCACGCATATTATGTTCAAGATGATCGACTTCAAGATTCCCTATGACGATTACATCGAAGAGGCCTATGGAGTCCACATCAGTGTACTTCTGAACAAGATCAGTGCAGTCACTGGCGGTGTATACACCTTCGTCACACATGACGCCTTCGACCTGCGGGACGTCAAGGACTGGGGAGCGACTACGGCTCTAGCCGCCATTCAAGAAACAGCGAACCTGTACGGATGCGAGATCGAACCAGATAACACGGTAATTCACTTGTATAAACGTATCGGAAGTGATGACGGTTTCGAATACCGGTTCCGAAAGAACATCATCAGCGATAGCTTTAAGGACGAATATTCAAACCTGACCACCCGGTTGTTCAGCCAGATGAAGGACGGCCGGACATTCATTGGCTTATCCGCCGACTACCTGACCGCCGAGGAACGCAGCCTACTGGAGTCCGTTCCCGGCGCCATCGTAGATAACAAACTGGCCGTAAATTATCTGATTTCGCCCTACGCACAGTACTGGACCAACAATGTCAATACCTTCTATGACGGGGAAATGATCGACCAGAACATCGAGGATCCTGTCGAACTGCTGATTGCCACCCGGGAGGCTCTTCATAAGAAGGAAATGCCCGAGTTCGAGATCGGAGTCAGTTCTGCGGACATTTACAAGATCGATCCTGATGAGCAGCAGCCCCGGCTGGGAGACACTGTCTATGCCTTCGATCCGGATATGGAGCTGCAACGTGTAAGCTGCAGGGTGATGGAGCTAACCGAGTATCCTTTTGCCATGGATAAGCACTCACAGGCTACTCTTTCCAATTACCAGATGCGGGATGATACGCAGGTAATGGCGGACATAGAGCGCAGCAAGCAGATACTGAATGACCTACTGTCCGGAGGCCGAGTGCGGGCAGCTGCCTTTGAGGAGTTTGCCAAGCAGGCCGTCTTAGACATCAACGCTTCCAAGAGCGAGATCATCTACGACAGCCGGGGTATCGTCCTGGAAGAAGTGGATCATCCGAATGTGCAGATGGTTATGACATCACGGGGGATCATCATAACAGAGGACGGCGGAGTCACGGCACGAACGGCCATGACGGGAAGGGGGATATCAGCTGAGGTTATTGCAGGAGTGCTCGGTAGCTTCGTTTCCATGGAAATCGGAAGCGGGAATAGCATCACCAAGATTAACACCAACGGAATCAGCGCAGGCCATGCGGATTGGGGGAGCGCGCCATTTCGTGTAAATATGCAGGGTGATGTAGTTGCGAGGTCGATTACACTGACTGGTCTGGTAGAGGAAAGTGAGATCTACGCTTCTGTGTTTCGAGCTGGTCAGATCATCACGGACACAGACATCAATGTTACGCGAGATGCTCGGATCGGTAATAACCTTTATATGGGACTGATAGGGGCGTTGAACGATCGTAAAATTGAGTTTGTTGACTCAGGAGGTTATTCAGCATATATCTCTTTCACTGATTCTACAAAAGAGTTGAAGTTGAGAGGGTCGAATGATATTAGGGTTGAAGCGGTTCTAGATCTTTTTCTAAAAGGATCCTATGTGACGTTGCAGCCCTCTTTTGGAGCATATATCGGAGCTCCAGGTGTAGCTGCAAACAAAATATTAACAGCTTCAGATCTGGATTACATTAACCTCAGACTCGATAATCTTGGGACATCGTTATTATTGCTGGCTGGAAGAGTACAGGCACTTGAAGACGCCTCTTAATCTATTCAAATAGTCGCCTTATGGATATAATTAGTAGATCATATATTCAGGAGGCTTGATATGAAAAAGAGAATTGTTGGAGCAGTTGCAGTAGTACTGTTGCTGGGGGGATCAATAGGATTTGCTGCGGGAACTTCCCTTATAGGGGCAAAAGTAACCGGAACCTATGAAATAGAACAGGGCGGCAAGAAAATTGCTGATGCAGCTATTATCAATGGAACTGCTTATGTTCCTGTCCGCATTATGTCTGAGGCGACAGGTACAACTTTGTCCGTCGATGGGAGGAAGATTACTTTGGAAAAGGGTAAGGACTTGACCACTATCATATCAGAATCGTTGCAGGATACAGTAGAAATGCAACTGGTGCAGAAAAAAAATCAGCTTGCTAAAAATGAAGATACATTGAAGATTTTAGCTAAGACACTGTCAGACGGTTATGAGGATGAGAAAAATTCAAATTACTATAAATTTGAATCTACTGAGGGATATGCAAGAACCACTGCCGAGATCAAGAGACTGACTGAAGAAAACGAGAAGCTGAAGGATGAAATCGCGGCACTTGAAGCTCAATGAAGAAGCCCGTCATCTACTTTATTGGAATCCTGCTGCTGATAGTGGCTTTCAGCCTGCTGATCTACCCTACGCCTTATAAATATCTTCAGTACATGAATGGTGGTTCAATTACACCGCTAAAAGTGAACATCATAACGGGACATACCCAACGTTATGTCCAAGATATTGGCTGGGTCGACGATAACATTTCACAGTGAGTCCTCTTTTGAGGGCTCTTTTATTTTGCCCGAAAGGAGGTGATTCCTCTGGCCAAAGTAACCAAGCTCGACGTATCCATAGATCTCGCACAGCCGGTGCAGGAAGTCATCGATGTCATATCTATTGTTACAAACGCTCATCCAGGCAGACAATACGAGCTGCTGCAGCAAATCGATATTCATATTTCCGAAGCTCTCGCATCCATACAAGAGGCCCAGCAGAAAGCAGTATACGATAAGGTCAAAGCAGATTTAAGCGAACCAGATAAATAGAGAGAGAAGGGAGCGCGGGGGAATGGAAGCTGAGCGTATATCAGACCTTGAAAGATTATTGCCGTTAGTGGAAAAATACGGACTGTCCGTAGTGCTTTTGTTCCTTTTTCTGATCTTTGCATACGTGCAGTGGCGGGCGGTGGCTACCGGTAAACTGGTTCCGCGTGAAATGCTAGATCGGGCCTTGCAGGATAATGATCACCTGCAGGAAATCCTGGACAGTGAGCGCAAGGCATTTATGCAGCCCACTCTTGAGGTGCTGCAGCGGCTGAAGATTGATCACAATGCCGTTAATCCAGAAAATACCGAGGACAGGGGAGGATAACCGTGATTATAAAGTGGATTCACCGTTTATTCCCCCGGCACGGCGAGTTAGAAAAAGAGATCAGCCAAGCATCAAGCCGGGTAGCGATATCTATCAACAGATACAAAAACATGTCACAAGAGATACAAGCTGAGATCGAGCGTAATCGATTTGCAAAGTATCTTGTGTACGATAAGGGGGATCACCATGGGGTTCATTGATGGTTTATTGTTGGTGCTGTACGTCATTGCGATTGTGACGGCGCTGTACATTTTGGTGAAGCATAGGGCATATTTTCATGAACGATTTCGAAAAGGCGTTGTCAGTGTCTTTATGCTGGCGATGCTTTTTTTCTTGGTAGCTTATACGTTCAAAATGATCATTGTGCTGCTGATCCGTGCCTCAGCCGTATTTGGTTTTGCGAGTCTGGAGTTGTCCGCGTGGCTGCTGGAGGGGTGGACCATTGCTCAGATCGGTACAACTGGCGGGTTGATTGTTCTGGCCTGGCTGACCTGGACTGGACGATATGACCAGTTTGTTAAGCTGCGTAATTTTGATAGAAAGATTGAGGAGGATGCAAAACAGGATGATCAAAAATAAATATCAAATCGAGCGGCACTATATCGATAAGCGCCAGAATGTTCGGCCCGGCACCCGGTTAGTATCCGGAACGCCGGGCTTTTTAGTTGCCCATGACACGGGTAATCCGGGAGCGACGGCGGATAATCACTTCGATTATTTTCAGACCCTTGTTAACCGTTCAGCCTCCGCGCATGTATTTGTGGACGATAAGAAGATCCTGGAGATTATCCCAACCGGCACTGGCTCTGACCCAGCAGAAAAAGCTTGGCATGTGCTGTACAACGTGACTACGGACAACAGGCTCTACGGTGACGATGCCAATGATATCGCCCTGGGTGTGGAGTTGTGCTACGGAGGCAGGATCAACACCCTTGAGGCCTACAAGCGTTTTGTATGGTATCTGGCGTATTGCTGCGACAAGTGGGGGCTTAATCCGCTGACACGCATCCCAAGCCATAAGCAGTTGGACCCCACTCGCAAAAGCGACGTTGACCAGGCGCTTAAGACGATCGGGAAGACGCTGATGGACCTGCTATATGATGTTGTGGCCGAGATGCAGGAGGAGCCGGCGGTTATTGTGGCCCCTGCTGCCGTGCAGATGCCAGCTAATGTGGCACAAGCACTCATTGATGATTATGTGTCTCCGGCGTGGTTTGCTACGCGGCAGGCCGGAGACTCGGTGGGTACGCTGCACCTACACAATCTAGCCAATAACCTGCGTCTGGCTGCTCTAATACCATTGCAACCAGGATCGACGGCACCGTTCACGCAGTTGCCGAAGAGCAATGTGCAGGAGTTGGTCTTTAGATGGTTGTCTCCCGGCTGGATGGCATCAAAGGTTAAAGGCGACAAGACGGAAATGGCTTACTACAATAACACGGCGAATCACCTGCGGCGTGCAGCAGGTATGCCTATCGAATAGGAGAGGTTTTTATGCAAACAATCATTGATCAAGCTCAACCCTACATTACGGCCATTATGTTGGCCGTTGTTGGTGTATTGGCTACGGTGATATTGCGGGCAGTAGCGCTGTTGCAGCAAAAGGCAGACTCCTGGTTTGATGCCCGGCTGTCGGTGTCTCAGCGGGAACTGCTGCATAAGATTGCTACAGAAGGCTTTGCTTACGCCCAAACGGTTTACAAGGAGCTTGGCGGGGAAGAGAAGCTGCAGCAGGCATTGGCTTATGCCTCTGATCAGTTGGAAGCGCGGGGTATCAAGGCTGCGCCAGAGGAGATCCGAGCAGCCGTCGAGAAAGCGTATCTTGCTTATAAAGCGACGGTGCTAACCAAGTAGTAATAATTGCCCACTGGCTTCGGTCGGTAGGATTTTTGTCGTTTACAAAATGATTCCAAATATAATATAATGATGCAAATCCGAAAGAATCGGTGAAGGGGTCCTGTTTTAGGGACTCCTTTTTTAATCTGGATGGGGGTGAAGCACTTGGCTTCAGGTGTTTGCGCATTATGTAAGCAAGACAGTGAACTTATGGAGAGCCATATTATCCCGAAATTTATAGGTAAGTGGCTTAAGGAAACGTCTGCCACAGGATATCTTAGAAGTGCTGTGAATGTAAATAGGCGTGCGCAGGATTTGAAAAAGACACCATTGTTATGCAATTCGTGCGAACAAATCTTCTCTGCTAACGAAAAACTGTTCGCAGAAAATATATTTAAACCATTTCAGGATGGGCATACAAAGTTTGACTACGATGAATGGCTCATACAATTTATTATTTCCTTAAGTTGGCGTGTCGGTACCATGGAGAGGATAGACCCCAAAAATGATATGTCTGATCAGTTGCGTCATGAACTCGACATAGCATTAGATACCTGGGGAGAATACTTGTTAGGTAGAAGTCGTGAATTTGGAAATTATAAGCATCATATGTTCTTTCTTGATAGACTTGAATCCGTGCCGGCAGGTGAACCAATACCTGACCACACAAATGCCTATTTTTTACGAACTGTAGATGCTACAGTGGTTAACAATGAGAATACGGTTTTCGTTTATTCTAAAATACCGGGGATATTTTTTGTTTCGCATATAATCCCTAATAACATGACCGGATGGAAAAGTACAAGAATACATCGTGGAGGAAGGGTCAAGATTCCCCAAAGTTGTGCGGCTCCAGGAGTAGGAGATTTTTTAAAGCATAGAGTAGAGTTTGTAAATAGTTTCGTTTCACATATGTCTGATGATCAACGACAGAAAATTGTAGATGCTGTTTCGAAAGATCCCGATAGGCTTGAGAGATCCAGATCATTAGACGTTCTTAAAGCTGATCAGCAATTAAGAGATCACAACAAAAATAATAAAGATAATTAATCCCCCTCTTAGGAGGGTTTTTTTGTGTGTTGAAATAAGAACTCATGTTTGGTTATAATACAAACAAATGTTCTTATTTTTGGAGGCGATCAATGATGCAAATGGCTATTGGTCAAACCGTCGAAATTATATATCAGGATAAAGCCGGGAAGATTACGCAGCGCAAAATTGAGGTTAATGGAATCCGCGAAGGCCGCATCCGGGCCACGTGCCTGACTACTGGAGCACCGCGTGTGTTTCTTGTATCCAGCATCCTCGCCTGGCAGCCGGCAGAGGTTAAACGCTATGCTTAGCGACACAGCGCGCAAGCTGCTGATGGTCATGAGGCACTCTTCTGTGCATCACAGGTACATGCCGACTCTCGCGCAGTTGGAGACAAAAAGCGGGCGGACGGCTGATAAAATAAAAGCTGGGCTGCAAGAGCTGGCAAACGAGGATTATATTCAATGGGAGCCTGGGAACCCGCCAGAAAGCGCAGTAGTCATAGAGGGCTGGGAGCGGACCAAAGATCAACCTGCAGCGATATCCTGGGGCATGGATGGAAGCCATATAGACTACTGGACAAATTACTAAGGAGGGCAGACAACATGGCGGATAAACTGGGCAGTATATTTGATTGCAGCAGAATGATGCTGCCGGAGCACAAGCGATGGATTATCAAAGATGAGCAGGAACAGCAGTTACGGGATCGAAAAAAACCGGCTCTGGACGCACAGGAGTGGGAGTTGATTGACCAGGTACTTGCCTATTCAAAGAGGTACGGCGAGCAGATAACGATTACTCAATTTGATCCAGTTCAGGATAAAAAGATCCGGGGAGTTGTGCTGGCTGTAGACAGGCAGCTGCGGCGGATTAAGCTGCAAATGGAGTATGATTGGATCAAGATAGACAATATAGTGGGTGTCTATACATAAATTAAAGTCCTGGTTTTCCAGGACTTATTTGAAAGAGGGGATTTTGTTTTCATTCGTTAATTAATTTACTTTCCAAATGATCAATATTTTCAATTTTAAGTTTTCGTAACTCTTCTACGATACTATGTAGATCAAAATGTAAAGTTCCTCCAATCGAAGGCATTCCTTCAGCAAATATGGTATAAGTGAAATTGAATATTTTTTCACTCATATTTAAACCGTACCAGAGAGAAGGATCAATTAAATTGGCGCTTGGTAAAAACATGCATACTTCAATTGAACTATTTGGATGGATTACATCGTTAATTCCCCCAGAAAGTAAGTATCCTCTTTCCTTAGTAATACTTGGATTCTGATAAATCAATTTGAGATTAAAATTGTTCCACCCATCAACACCATGTTCTGAGATTGTTAAGTTGTCGCTTGATTTTATTTGGAGTGCAGGATAAGTTGCGAGATATCTACCATTGTTTTTAATAAAAAAATGGATACGAAAAAATAACGAACGACTTAGAACATTTCCTGAAGCTGAGATTTGATAATCGAGTTGAAGATTTGGTCTTTGTCTCTTACCAAACATATCAGCAATATGTGTATGAGACATTTTTTTAAAGCTAGATTCAATGCGTGTATAATATTCGTTGTCAACCTGAGAACGATGAGGACCTAGGTCACTTTCAGGTACAAAAGTCACAACAAACCCTGAATCTTCCGTTTCATTGATGAATAGCGGTATATTTTGAACTTTATTGTTTATTGGATCAGTTGCTTGATGCGTGAAATTTTTTAGATCGGTGAGAAACTTTCGGAGATTTTTAATTGGTTTCATATCATTAAAGACATCAGGTAATTCTTTACCAAGTGAGCGGCAATCTATTCCCCAAACAATTATCCCTCCAGAACTGTTAGAGTAACCAGATATTGCTTGCGCGTACTTTTCTCTTTCTGTTTTACCTGCACCTGGTATATGAGGTGCACTTAGATTTTTAAAGTCTAAAAAAAGTCCTTCCTCCTGTTTGTCTTCCTTCATTTTATTTAATAAGCGTAAACCAAGTTCATTGAATTGATCAAACAGATAATCTGCGGAATTCAAATGAAATTCTCCCCTCGTTTTCTTCTTCTCGATATTTTGCGATTGCGATATTATAGAGTAGCCCGCTCTTAATCCTCTATGTATTCAAGCAAATCCCCGGCATTAACCTTCAAACACTTGCAAAGCCTGTCCAGTGTCTCCATGTCCACGCGCCTTGATGTATTATGATACAGCCCCGACACCGTATTAATGGCAAGCCCTGTTTCTCTGGCGACTCCTCGAATGGTCTTCCCTTGCTGATTTATTATCTCCTTGACATGATTAACGATCATGGACAGTCCTCCTTTACCAAAAGTATACAGTAGGAAAATAAATGTATCAACTACCTCATACATGTATCAACTTACTGATACGAGTTGCATTTAATGTATTAGGAAGTTAATACAGGTGAGTGATTCAGATGTTGCCCATACATTTAAGATTGGCGGAGATATACCATATTAACAAGAAAGGACCTATCACGCTAGAAGAAGCAAAGGACCTGGAGTACTGCTTGCGAGAGAATGCCAGGTATTGTTGGGACAGTCTGATGATTCAGAACCTGTCGGTGCTGGCCGGATCGACTCATGATCATGAATGGCAGCTGGATCTGCAGCGGAAGCTGGAGGTGCTGCGATTGACGGGGAGAGTACCGAAGATTTAACAAGCGATTTTCGAGAATCACAAATCACAATAAAATCACAAAATCACAAAAGCCCGGGGTGGAACTGGGAGGGATAATTGTTGGGATACGTCCATGAGGCAGAAAAAAAGGACTTAACGGAACTGAGGGAAGTCCCGAAAAGTCCATGAGCGTATGAGGGGGATACTCTGGCGGTGCTCTAGAAATCGGATGTTGCAATTTCAATGGTGCCAAAGACAGCGCCGGCAGCCGTGCTGAGAAGTGCGGCAACCAGAAGTGCTTTGACAGAAAGGGTAAGGCTGTTCAGTGCAGGGATGGTATAAGTGACAACTGGCGCATTGACCCGGTAAATGACAAGATCCACAGGGAATGCAGAACCGTTGTTTACCGTTACAGCTGCATCAATGCCACCTGCCAGATTCTCGTAATAGGATTTACCTACAGAGGGTGCCAGGTTGAAGAATTGAATGGGTAACAAGATAGCCATGGTAACGACCTCCTTTTCATTTGATAGAATATTCTATTCTGTTACTCTATTATTGTTTTGACGAATGACATGGGAGGTTAGCACAAATTAATAGCAAGCCTATAGTTGGATTAATATTCCATCCAGGATGGAACATGGCTGCCCTTGCACTGGTATTGAAGTTTGCGGCTAACTAACGTTAGAGATTCAGCAGGTTGTAATATGTTACACTGGGAGTAATTCTGTTAATAGTAAGGAGAATTAAGATGATCAAGCTGGTATCCTGGAATGTGAATGGGTTAAGAGCCTGCGTTAGCAAAGGCTTCATGGAATACTTCAAAGAAACGGCTGCAGATATCTTTTGTGTACAGGAGACCAAGCTTCAAGCCGGACAAATTCTTCTGGAACTGGGAGAAGAGTATGAACAGTACTGGAATTACGCAGTGAAGAAGGGGTATTCGGGAACGGCGGTATTCACGAAAATCAAGCCGCTCTCTATAAGATACGGCATGGAAGAAGATTCAGAGCCCGAGGGCCGGTTGATTACACTGGAATTCGCTGACTTTTACTTGGTGAATGTCTATACTCCGAATGCAAAACGGGATTTGACGAGACTGGATTACCGGATGGAATGGGAGGATCGCTTCCGCAGTTATCTTCAGGAGCTGGACAAGCGTAAGCCAGTGCTGGTGTGCGGAGACCTGAATGTTGCCCATCAGGACATCGATTTGAAGAATGCCAAAGCCAACCGCGGAAATTCAGGCTTTACCGATGAAGAGCGGGGGAAGATGACGGTACTCTTGGATTCGGGTTTTATTGATACATTCAGACACCTTCATCCCGATCAGGAAGGGGCCTACACCTGGTGGTCTTATATGCCGAAGATCAGAGAACGGAATGTAGGCTGGCGCATTGATTACTTTTTGGCGTCTTCACGTCTTGCACCGCAGCTGGAGCTGGCGGGGATGGAGTGCAGTGTAATGGGTAGCGATCATTGTCCAGTGTTTTTGCAGCTTGAGGGTATACAGGAATCCTAACTTTAAATGGATAATAATAAGGGCCGTACATCCCCAATCAGGATGCCCGGCCCTTTGCAATTCTGTAGTTAATGATGTCCTATGCCAGATAGCCAACGAATTCTGCTTCACGATCCTCAGGGGACATGGAAAGATTAAATTGTTGATGAAGTACCATGGAAGTATCCTTAACCGACACTTCCATAGTAAGAAGGAAAGGAGTTTCTACAAACAGCAGTGTCATCTTAAGCTTGCCCTCCGCAGTTCAGGTGAAGCTGGAAGAAATCAGGTTTTTGGTAGAGTCCAAGATTTGCGCCAAGCTTTCTACCCATTTGCCTCGCCCAAGCTTGATAATCTGTTTACCGTACATACCCTGCAACATTAATAACGCCTCTGTAGTGTTAAATGAAACCGAAACGGCTTCCAGTTGCTGCGGATTATCATCCATTCTGAATACTTTGCCGTTCAAGAACGCCTCAAGGACTGAAGCTTCCTTCTGCCGCTCGGGCTGAAAGCTTAAACGGTCAAGAAGCAGAGCAAGTTCCGCATTCGCAGCAGAACTGGTTGGGGCAACGGATGATTCTGTACTCATGGCAGGCAGCAGATGCTCCCATACCCCGTTCATAATACGCTGCATATCACTGCTTCCGCTTGTTATGGCAACCACAGCATCCTGCTCTGGCATCACAATGCAGAGTTGGCCGAAAGCGCCGTCTCCACGAAATCCGCCATGCTGGCATTGCCAGAACTGATAGCCATAACCCTGCGACCAGTCGCTGGAGGCTGCTCCCGGACTACCATCATCGTTGCTGATTTGCTTGGAGGTTGCGGCGGAAATCCATTCCGGGGTCAGCAGTTGACGGTTATTCCACACTCCTTGTTGTAAATACAGTTGTCCAAATGCTGCAATATCCTCGGTAGTGATGCTTAACCCAAATCCACCTAGATTGATCCCCCGGGGACAAGAGCCCCAAGTCGGATGTTGAATACCCAGCGGTACAAACAAGCGGGGTTCCAGGTATTCCAGTAAGGTGAGACCGCTTACTTTTTGCAAAATGGCAGAGAGCATATACGAAGCGCCGGTGTTGTAGAGGAAATGGGTGCCGGGTGTCTTATCAACCGGAAGCTTCAGGAAAGCTCGGACCCAGTTGCTGTCTTCTCTGCTCATCATTGGTGGCATGGTATCCTCTGTATGGCCGGTGCCCATCATCAGCAGGTGGCTGATGTTCATTTGTGCCAGATTGGGGCTAATGTCTGCTGGGGCATCATCAGGGAAGAAAGCCACCGCCTTATCCTCCAGTGACAATAACCCCTCTGCCACCGCCAGGCCAATTGCTGTCGAGGTGAAGCTTTTACTGAGTGAGAACAATCATATCTCCCTTGATAGACGTGGATAAGAGCTACACCTACTATATTATACCAATCCTGGACAAGGAAAAAGGAGTCCTGCATGGGACTCCTACCTGTTCATATTATGGAATCTCACAAGTCTTCCCGGTATCGGCGTGCTGCTGATCAGGCCAGGTGATCCTGTTGCAGGTCCGGCTCAGTTGTTCATATACCAGCACCGGGTTTCGCTTGAATATACGGATTACAAGATGAATAAAGAATATGAAATTCATGATCATTACTCCACCATACATGATTCCCATCCATGGACCGGATATACTGGAGAGCCAGGAGGGAGTAAGCAGATAGACATTCACCCCAATTATAATTCCGTATAGGAGCAGATATCTTAGGATCAATCCCCATAACCGGTTGTGTCCGTCTTCGCTGCTTATGCGGATGCGGACAACCCATTTGCCAAAGGTCCGCCCGCCGGTACAGAAAGGAAGCACTACAAAATAAACCCCTGTCGTGATCCAGTAAGCGCCTGGGGCCTGGAAGGAATGGAGCAGCAGGAACAGCATGATCCAGATAGGCGCGTCTAACCCCGCAGCGATGCCTCTGCGGGTATAAGTGACTCTTTTGGCGGATAAATCTACCCGGGTGTCCAGCTGTTCGATTCGTGGCAGCAGAGCGGATATCCAGAGCGCAATCCGGTATCCGGTGATTCCACCCAGTGTATTGGTAAGCAGGTCGTCGACATCGAAGATCCGGTATGGATGATCAAAAAAACCGTAAATTCCCGTGATCTGAGTGATCTCAAAAAGCAGTGAAAGCGTAAAGGAGAGCAGAATGCAGACGACCCAGCGTGTGCGGAAATAATAACCCAGGAACATACCAAACGGTACCGTCAGAAATACATTGAATACGGCCTGAAGGAAATCCGGTTGCCGGAGGATCCGGAGGTAAGATAAAGGTTCATCTGCGCTTACGTTGGAATTGCGGACAATATCCTGGATGAACTGAAGCGGTATATGCTGAATCATATTTCCCGTAGGCATAGCATTATGCCTGGACGACGGCATCGGGAGCATAATCAGATAGAATGCGTTCAGCAAATAGAGCAGCAACAAATAAAGGACGAGTGCCCTAATCTTGTTGATATAGCCGTATCGCCTGTATTGAACCACGAGGAAGGGGAGTGTGAACAGTAGCGCTGCCACAGGAAAAGACATGAACGCATAAGAGATTGGAGATAGATAGGATTGAAACATGAGCCACCTGCCGTAAATAGGATAGTGATAATTCAGAGAACACCTCTATACGTTAGACGCTGCTGCCTGCAGGTATCACTGCAATTCGGAGTGACACTTATTTATTTTGCCCATCCGGCATAGATATGTCAGGAGAGGAGCGTGAAGCAATATGGAGAAGAAGGTGCAGCAATATTACAAACTGAAGGCTAAACAGAAAGAGCTGGAGAAGGAGCTGGGTGAGCTTCGGCAGGACATCTTGGCATTTTGTGCAGAACAGGGGGTTGCGGATAGTGAAATCGGGGGTTACAGAGTGAAGCTGGTCACGCAGAACCGTAAGGAATACGATGACGACAAGCTGTATCAGACGTTATCCGATCCTGAGGTGTGGAGGCTGCTCTCCAAAGCAGATCCGGCAAAAATCGCCAGTCTGGTCAAGCTGAATATCATCGGAGAAGACAAGATCACCCACACTTATGCGGTTAAGACAGTTACACTGTTGCAGGTGGATAAGAAATAGGGCGGATCACAGCTGAGTAGTGGACAATCATATACTTTTTTCATATTTATCTCACAGAATTCCCGTATCCAATTGTTATTCTAAAGTCACTTCAAAGGAAGAGGTGGTTCAAGATGAATAACAAATGGACAAGAAAAGCAATTGCATTACTGGCAGTGATTAGCGTGGTAGGAGGCTCGACAAGTGCATTTGCGGCAGCAGCACCTGTCAAGGCAGCAGTTACGACAAAGGCATCAGCACCGATTGTCAAAACAGTTACAACCGCAAAAGTAGCTACACCTGCTGTAAAACACGTTGCACTGCCTAAAACCGCTGCAACACCAGCAAAGGCAGTAGCAGCAACAAAATCGACAACAAAATCAACAACAAAATCAACAACAAAATCAACAACAGTAAAAGCACCAGCAAAAACTACAGTGAAAAAAGCATCCACTAAAAAAGCATCAGCAAAAACTGCAGTGAAAAAAACATCAACTAAAAAAGTATCAGCTAAAACTGCAGTGAAAAAAGCATCCACTAAAAAAGTATCAGCTAAAACTGCAGTGAAAAAAGCATCAACAGTAAAAGCACCAGCCAAAACTACAGTAGCAAAGACATCAACAGTAAAAGCACCGGCCAAAACTACAGTAGCAAAAACATCAACAGTAAAAGCACCGGCAAAAACCGCGGTAAAGGCACCGGCAAAAACAACTAAGAAATAAGGAATCTAATACATCCTTCTGATCTTGTAAGTCAGCTTCATATTCTATCTTCAACCAAGACGGGGCCATACACAGGTTTCCCGTCTTTTATCTATTGTGTTACGCTGTATATATAAAAGGCTGATATAGAAAGGCAGAGTGACTTTACGGTGAGCAAAATAGTAGTGGTAGACGATGACCTTTTCATCTTACAACTGCTCTCTGAGTATTTGCGGAAGGAAGCCTATGAGGTGACTTCATTTGCCAGCGGGGCTAATCTGGTGGAATATGTGCGCTTGGATGAACCTGAATGTCTGATCCTGGATATCATGATGCCGGGAATTGACGGACTTTCTCTACTAACTGAAATACGTTCGTTTACCGAGATTCCAATTATTATGATTTCTGCTCGGGGGGAAGAAAGTGACCGTATATACGGGCTGGAGCTGGGCTGCAGCGATTTTTTGAGCAAGCCGTTCAATCCTCGTGAACTGGTAGGCAGGGTTAAGGCAATGCTGCGTCTGTATAAATTAGGGAATGGTTCGTCTGTAGACCCTGCGACTGCATCCAAAATGGAGAATGTTTGCCATGCCGGAAATCTGGAGATCTATGCTGATTTTCGCAGGGTCTCTGTGAATAACACGGAAATAAGCCTGACCTCGCGTGAATTTGAATTGCTTCTTTTTCTGGCATCGCATTTAGAGCGTCCGTTTGACCGAGAACAACTGATCCAGCATGTATGGAATTATGATTTCTTCGGAGATGTCCGGGTTGTGGATGATCTTGTCAAAAGAATCCGTAAAAAGCTTACTGAGCACGGTTCTTCACTACTGATTAATACGGTCTGGGGCTTCGGCTACAAAGCGACCGTGAACAAAATATAGATGCATACTATTAGAGGCAAGATGCTGTTGTCCTTTTTTTTGGCGCTTGTGGTTACGGTTGGAATTACGGTAGCTCTGTTCGTCAGTCTAATTGATGATATTCTGGTGAATCAGGTCAAGGCTCAGCTGCATGGACAGGCAGAAAAAGCGGAGAAAATATTGCGTAATGGCGATATCTCCGGACTAAACAACACGGAATTCAAATATGTAGTAAAGGGTCTGATGCTGGATGCGGACTATCTTATTCTCGATCCAAATAATAAAATCATCGATGCTAACGACGACAGGGAAGTAGGAAACACCCTGAATTATGCACTTTCCGGGCGGAAGGGTATAGCGGTATTGCACGGCAGAAAGATTCTCTTCACCAAAGAACGTTTGGCCGGCCGGCCTTATTCTATCTTTATCTATGCTCCACTCTCCTCACTTAGAGCGCTCTACGGTTCCTTGATGCGGACAACACTTCTGGCGATTGGATTCAGTCTCTTAATGATCCTGGTCATAGGCCTATTGACCGTTTCGAGGGTAGTGCGTCCATTGAATCAGCTGAAGGAAGCAGTAGGCCGCTATGAGCCTTACCGTTCGCAGGATGAAGCCTTTCCGGTGGGAGATACCACAGAAATCGGCGAATTGATTACTACTTTTCAGTCGATGTCTGACCGCATACAACAGCATCAGCGCAATCAGGTTGAGTTCCTGCAGAACGTTTCCCACGAGCTCAGAACACCGCTAATGTCGATACACGGTTTTGTGTTTGCCATCCAAGATCAGGTGGTTACACAAGAGACGGGACTTGAAGTCATTTTAACGCAGTCTGTGCGGTTGATGGATATGGTGGACAAGCTGCTTCAGCTTTCCAGGTTGGAGGCGGTCGATGAATATTGGCCTGCATCAGCAATTGATCTTCGTACAATGGCAGAAGAAGCGGCGCTCTTACTCATGCCGGCAGCTAATGAACGGGCAATTAAGCTCCAGGTGGAAGGGGCGAGCCTTCAAGTTGTTGTCGCTGGAGAGCAGCTGTTCCAGGTTCTGGTGAATCTGCTGCAAAATGCTGTAAGACATACTTCGAGCCAAATTTGTGTGCGAATCGATGCGGAATATCCCGGAGCTGTCTGGGCGATACATATTGACGATGACGGCAATGGATTAAGTGAAACAGAGCGGGATGCTGTTTTTCAGCGGTTTTATACCGGATCTAACGGGGTTACCGGACTCGGGTTGGCGATTTGCCGACAGATTGCCACGAATTTAGACGGAGAGTTAGTGTACTCCACATCCCCGCTTGGTGGAGCGCGGTTCAGTTTTATTAAACATATCGGGCGGTTAACCGGAACGGGTGCATAAATGGAATTCGGATTGGACTCGCAACCTCTTGTATTTTACGTTAAAATTGACAGTGAATACGAACCTCCGGCTGCTACAAGCAGCGGAGATGTTTCGCAAGGCACAGTAATTTAAGATACGGAGGAAATGAAGCGATGAAGGATTTTGATGGGATGCTGGAGAAATATGCGGACCTGGTGGTCAAGGTCGGAGTGAATATTCAGCCTGGACAAGTGCTGATGATTCATTCGCCGCTGGAAACGGCAGAGCTCACCCGCCTGATTGTAGGCAAGGCCTATGAAGCAGGAGCCAAATATGTGCTTGTGGATTGGGATGACGAGAAGGTAACTCGGATTCGCTACGAGAAGGCCGCAGAGGATTCTTTTGGATATTATCCGCAGTGGCATGCTGATATGCTGGAAGGGTTTGCGGAAGAGGGCGGAGCTATTTTACATATTAAGGTGCCTGATCCGGAATTGTTCCGCGGCATCGATTCCTCCAAAGTATCCACTGCTGTGAAAGCCGCAGCCATAGCGCGCAAGAAATATCAGAACTATACCCGTAATAACCGAATCAGCTGGTCGCTGATCAAAGCGCCGACGCAGGCATGGGCAGACAAGGTGTTTGCGGATTTACCGGAGGAGCAGCGTGTGGAAGCGATGTGGGAGGCCGTATTCCAGATGAACCGTGTGGGCAGTGAAGACCCGGTAGCCGCCTGGCGCGGGCATATTGCCGACCTCAAGGAATCCCAGGAACGGATGAATGCCAAACGTTACAAAAGCCTCCATTACCGTGCTCCGGGAACGGATCTGCATGTAGAGCTTCCTGAGGGACATCTCTGGCGCGGCGGTGGCGGTGAAAATGCGGGCGGAGTCTATTTTGTAGCCAATATGCCGACTGAAGAAGTATATACCATGCCGCACCGTAAGGGAGTCAACGGGACAGTAAGCAGCACACTCCCGCTGAATTTGAACGGACGGCTTGTAGATGGGATTAAGATTACCTTTACAGACGGAAAAGTAACGGCTTATGATGCAGAATCCGGACGGGAGCATCTGACCTCTTTGTTAGAAACGGATGAAGGAGCTTCTTATCTGGGAGAAGTGGCGCTAGTGCCGCATGATTCTCCTATTTCACGTCTGGATCGAGTATTCTACAACACCGGAATCGACGAGAATGCTTCCTGCCACTTTGCACTCGGCAGCGCGTATCCGGTAAATATCGAAGGTGGAACCTCACTGAGCAGCGAAGAACTGCTGGAACGGGGAGCCAATGTCAGCTTGACGCATGTTGACTTCATGGTTGGCTCCGCAGAGCTTGATATCGACGGCGAATTGGCCGATGGAACCATTGAACCCGTCTTCCGCAAAGGAAACTGGGTACTATAAAAGGGAATTGGGACATTTCAATTGTGCAAATATAAGGATTTATATGTTTCACGCCATCAATCATCCTTATATTTCTCGCTGAAACGGTACCGTCCTTTAAAAAAGGACGGCAAAGCCGTTTCTACTTGCCGGAGTCGAGGCTGCAAACTCACCTGAAGGTGGGCTTTGCAGCCTTTTTTTTGGGGGGGGATATGCTAGAATCAGCATCTATATAAGCTGACTAGTACCCCATTTTAAAATCTAAGTTTCGCTAAATTTAGGTTATGCGAAAACCGTTTAGGCGAGCTCTGCGTCTTAAACCATATACAGATAAGCAAGGAGGGGAACAAATGATCAGTCGCAAGGCGGAAATGAAAAAGCTCACGGGTGCTGTGACGCGGGAGGATAGCGCCTTTTATAATTCCGTTATGGAACACAGTGACCAGCTATACCATATTGCCTAAGAGCCGCTGGCATTCAAATCATGGATGATCCGGATTCTGATCTATGTTTGCATCGATGAGCAAAGAAGAAGGAAGAAGTTTGTGCCGACACCGGAGGAAGCGATGCAGGAACCTGCCATGCAGGACAGCAGCAGCAAGCTGGAAATTCTGCGGGCCGTGGAGCAGGTGAAGCCGAAATACCGCCATGTGCTGCTCTGAAGTACTACAACGATATGACTTTGACAGAAATCGCAGAATTGCTCAGAAAACCGGAAGGAACGATCAAAACCTGGCAGCACAAAGGGCTGAAGCAGCTTAGAACCATTGAAGAATCGGGGTGAATGGAATGAATGGTAGCAGTGAAGAGCAATCCTTGCTCAATGATGCGGTCCGTATGCAGGAAGAAATGTACAGGGATGGAGCGGGGGCAGCAAAGGCTGAAGTACCGTTTTTTCTCCAGAAGCATGGGGTTGGGAATCGCCGCAGCCGTGATAGCCGCAGCTATACTGTTTGTCCTTCCATATCTTCAGTCCGTCCCGCAGCCTGCAAGCACAGTACAGTCCGTCGATTGGGGGGAGCTAGAGGTCTTTAAAGAAAACGCCATATTCAGCATAGATGAGCCTACGCTAGATTCTGTGATCCGGAGCGGGTACGTTCAGATGGTGAACCAGACGGCTGAAGCTGATGGCTATGTGATAACATTAAATGCCATTACGGCAGACGAAAATAAGATTATGTACTTGTATACGGCAACCACCGATGTGAAGCAGGAGATATACAGTATTAACAGTGCGAAGATGAAGAACCGTGCCACTGACAGTTATCTGAACACGACGTTGCTCGACCGTTCACAACCTTTTCCGCAGCAGCTGGAAGCCGAATTCAGGATCGCTTCCGTGAATCCCGGGAAAATGGCCGAGCCCAAAACAGGAACGATCATGGAGGATATGCACTATTCCCCGATCCTGAAGGTAAGCTTTGCGCTTGATTCGAAATTTAAGAAATATAAGACACAGATTGTGAAGCCGAATTTGCCGTTTACACTTAACGGGCATGAGGTTGTACTCAATCAGGTTGAAATGTCTCCAATGCTGATCCACGCAAGAGTAGCGCTGAAGAATCCGGAGGACAATGACTGGGAAACCAGAGTAGATATCTTCGATAATGCCCTCTTTCAGGGAGTACTGTCGAAAATTCATGGAAAATCCGTACAGCTTAGCCCGGTTTCAGGCGGTGGTACGGTGGATGGATATGAATATGCGTTTGCCAGCAACTGGCTGGATGATCCCGGGTCGCTGGTGCTGAAGATCAAAGAGCGGACGGGAAGTAAGCTGGAGGAAATTAATCTGAAAGTTTATACAAAATAATAAGCGATGCGCTTAAAGCCAATTTTATCGGAGCTAAAAAACAGACATCCGGGTGAGTTTCTGGAAGAGAGCGCTGCTGCACAGCAAGCGATTGAGCAAGCACTAATGCAGAAGATATTCCCGCTCAGAAGGAAGTAATGCCAGATAAGGAGGTCTCATTTTAGATAAACATCAAGAGAAAAGCTGTTGCGCCGCTAGAAGGCAGCCAACTTCCGAATATCTGGAGACTCGAATACTATATATGGAGACTCAGGCGCCGGGTCCCGCGGCACACATGAACCCATTTCCTGATCTGTCACAGAGTGTGCGACTTGGAGGAAGCACCTTTCTAATGGGTACGAACAGTCAGGAGGCGTTCCCTTTTGATGGAGAAGGACCAGAGCGCGAGATCTATGTCGCTCCCTTCTATATCGAGAAATATGCAGTTACAAACGCCCAATTCAAGACATTCATTGAATCCACGGGATATGTCACAGAGGCGGAGCGATTCGGCTGGTCATTTGTATTCCATGCTTTTGTATCGGATGAGTTAAAGAAGCAGCCGCTGCAATTTCCGGTCCAAACGCCGTGGTGGCTGGTCATCGAGGGCGCCTCGTGGCATTCCCCGGCTGGTCTCGGTACGAACATCCAGGACAGATTGAACCATCCTGTTGCACATGTATCATGGAATGATGCGGAGGCCTATTGCAGATGGGCGGGCAAACGGCTGCCAACAGAGGCGGAATTGGGAGCTCGCTGCACGGGGTGCTCTTTCCAGCAAGAGATACCCTTGTGGAGATCAAATTAAGCAGGGGAGCAGAAATCTCTGCAACATTTGGCACGGAGAGTTCCCGAAAGTCCACACGGCACCTGATGGTTACTTCGGCACTTGTCCCGTGGATGCTTATCCTCCCAACGGGTATGGATTGTACAATATGACCGGCAACGTATGGGAATGGTGCTCTGACTGGTTCAGTTCAAGCTATCATCAAATCAGTTCATCCATTAACCCGCAGGGGCCAGCAGTTGGCAAGGCTCGAACGATGAAAGGCGGCTCTTACCTCTGCCACCATTCCTACTGCAACCGTTACCGTGTTGCGGCGCGCAGTTCGAACACGCCGGACAGTTCTACAGGTAGTATCGGATTTCGCTGTGCCGTTGATGCTGAATGAGCATTGAACAGGAAATAGTGGTGAAGATTGGTCCCTGAACGAGTACGGTGTGATTCAGTCTACCTGTTCAGTAAACCCTGATGAGACCTTCTCCCATTCCTCTCTGGAAAATAAAATAATTTGTGATAAAGTGGAGATGTAACAACTCTGGAGGGGGATTTTGGAAAATGAGAGGGTATAAGTTGGGAATTGCAGCAGCTGTGATTGCAGTGGCGCTCCTAGGGAATTTCAGCAAGGCGGAGGCGGCGGGAGCTACGCTGGTTGATTTCGAAGACGGCAATCGTCTGATGAGTGACGGCACAGTCTGGACGCAAGATATGAATGTTGAGGAAACCTTGTTGACAGACTACAACATTGTAGATCTGGATGGGGAGTACGGCTTGACCAAGGATGGACAGCTGGTGAGATTCTCGTTATTTGATGCGAAAGTGGTGAAGGGGACATCAGGTATTGTTCAGATCTCCGGAACCTATTATCTGAAACAGGACGGCACCGTGTGGGATATGGATGGCAAGCAGTTGAAGGAATATTCTGATATCGCCATGATCAATGCCAACCGGCATACGAATATACTGGTAACCTTATCCCGTTCTGGAGAGCTGCGGTGCGCATATGGCTTCCAAGGCCCGATGGACCAGCTGGGCTCCGCTTCAGAGGTTTCGGCGGTTCTGTCCGGCGACCTTAATGAGGCGGCTGTAGTGTTGAAGTCCGGCAAGGTGCTGGTCTATTCCAAATACAAGGCAGACAAGGCCAATCCGGCCAAATATGTGCCTACAACGTTGACGGAGCAGGCGGCGGGCGCGCTGTACAATGACAGTGGAAATCTCTTTGTCCTCCTTCAAGACGGGACAATCGTAGTGAAGAGATCACAAGTGCCCGGCACCTATGAATTGGAGCAGACTGAGTCTCAGCCGGGACATGTCACTGCCTTGGTTACCGAGTGGCGCGGCTCGTTGATCATCAAGCTCCAGGACGGCACACTCCGGAGCTATAGTCCCCAGTCCGGTGAATTGCAGGAGATTTCCGTTCCGGTTATTGAAGATTTGAATCTGCGGATTGAGTCTAAAGAACTGAAGGTTGGCAGCAAAGTATCAGTACAGATTGACGAAATCTGGAGCAATGACACGACGAAGCGCATCCCGCTGTCCGAAGCTGAGCTTGAGATCGAGAAGCCTTATCTGCTGCAAAAGATGCCGGACGGTACGGTAAAAGCCCTTGCGGTGGGCCAGACCAAACTGACAGCCCGCTCCGGTTCGTTCTCCAAAACGATCAGCGTCTCCATCAGCGATACATCGCTGATGGACCAGGGAGCTTACATAGGGGGGACGATGTACCTTCCGGTACAGCCTGTGTTCCATAAGCTGGGTGCCTCCATTCAAGCGGATATGGCCGCCAAAACCTTCTCCATCCGGCTTGGCGAACTGCCGATTCAGCTACAGCTGGGCAGTGATACAGCGATCATAAATGGCGAAAAGGTTAAAATGAGCGATAAAGTGCAAACCGTGAACGGAACCGCAGTATTTCCGGCATCCCTACTCAAAACCGCACTTGGAGCCGGTCTGGCCTGGGATGGCACTTACCAGAAGATGACGGTTAGTTTCGGGAGCGCGAAACTGACGGTGCAGACCAAACAGACGGCCCAGATCGTCAAAACGAAATCACAAGGTTACCTCACCAAGCTCATTGGGAAAAGCTACTGGGTTAACTTTTTTGATGAGAATTACCGCTTTCAGAAGGTGACGATTGTGGATATTATTCCGAACAATAACGGCTACTTTGCAGCAGCCTTTAAGTTTCCTTCGGGTAAGGTTCTGAACACCCGTAAGATGAGTGGTGATGAATTAATATCTACCCTTGCGGACAGACAAGAGTTCTTCACAGCCGATCCTTACAAGACCTATAAATGGCCGGATGCCATCTGGGCGAAGATCAAGGATGGACGGGTTACAACCGGTATGACCAAGCAACAGGTGGAATTAAGCTGGGGCTCGCCCATCGATGCCTCGGCTATGGAAGGCAGCGGTGTTCGGGTAGAGACCTGGTCGTATGGCAATTTTAATTATGTAACCTTTACGAACGGCGTTGTTACGATGATCTATACCAACTAAGCGGATATAAGCAAGGCTGCAGCTTTACTCAAAGGACACTCTGGATCAGCAGAGTGTCCTTTTTTGCAACATTTTTGGATAGCCTACTTGAAATCGCTAACAGCAAGTCATATAATAGGGCTATCGAAACGATTCGAATCACGCAATCGATAAACGGGCAACATGCTGAGGGGAAGATCTCCTTTTCGAGGAAAAATGTAGAAAAAGTAGTTTTGGATCTCAAAAAATGGGTAAATATGGACTATGAGGTCTGAAATTCGTACTATGTTTCACAGAAAAACTCGAAATTTTTTTCGAAAAAAATCGAAACGTTTCGATGTATGGGCTTTATTCATAGTTTTCGAAGTTTGGCTAACACTAAATTAGGGGTGAAAGAAATGAAGAAAAAGACAGGTTTAGTAGCTACAGCAGTATTGATGAGTTTCTCTTTGGTCGCTGCAGGTTGTGGGAATTCCAATAATTCAGCATCCGGTGACAGCAAAACATTAAAGGTGTGGTTCATGGGTACTGCAGATACCGTAGAACCGATTGCCAAGATGTATGAAGAAAAAAATCCCGGTATTAAAGTAGAAGTTCAAGCGATTCCTTGGGATAATGCACATGACAAATTACTGACAGCCGTAGCTTCCAAAAACGGTCCGGACGTAGTCCAAATGGGTACAACCTGGATTCCTGAATTTGCAGCTGCCGGTGCGCTGAAGGATATGGCACCTTATATCGAAAAATACCCAAGCATGAAAGCGGAAAACTTTTTCGACGGTGCCGTTCAAACGACGAAATATGAAGACAAGACGGTAGCGATTCCTTTCTATGTTGAAACACGCGCCATGTTCTACCGTACAGATCTGCTAGGTGACGTAGGCTATCCGGAAGGTCCTAAGACTTGGGATGAACTGAAGGATGCGAGCAAGAAGCTGGTAGCCAAAGGCGGAGCCGGACATTATGCGTTGCCTATCGAGGCAAAGGATTCAATCTATACTGCAATCTTCGCCTGGCAGAACGGAAGCGAGCTGATTGACAGCAACCGTAAGCCACAGTTCAACCAACCTCCTTATGTGGAAACCATTAATTTTCTAAAGAGCTTCTATGATGAAGGTTTGTCCCCTAAGGGTACAGATCTGGATACGGTAGCTGCATTCAAAGATGGCACTATGGGGATGTTCATCAGCGGTCCGTGGATGATTAAGACCGTTAAGGAAAAAGCGCCGGAGATTGACGGCAAATGGGCTGTTACAACACTGCCTGCGAAGAAAACCAATACCTCCTCCATTGGTGGTGCAGACCTATCTATTTTCAACTACAGCAAAAATCCGGATGAAGCCGCGAAGTTCATTGCATTTATGGCTGAACAGGAAGCACAGCTGAAATTCTTTGAAACTTCGAATTCATTGCCTGCTCTTAAGTCTGCCTGGAAGAATGATGCTCTGAAGGACCCGATGATCCAAGCCTTCGGCAAACAGCTTGAGAACAGCCGTCCTGCTCCAATGGTTACTGAATATGAAGAGATTGCAAAAGCGGCTATGGCTTCGTTCGAACAGATTACGGTGGGCGGTGCAGATACGCAAACTGAACTCGACAAGTTGAACGCCAAGGCAAATGAACTTCTCGGCAACAAGTAAGTAAGTATCATACTTGCCAGACATACTGCCGGTATCTCCCGATAAGAGGTCCCGGCAGTATGTACGTTCGTTCTTAATTAGGAAGAAAGTGCAAGAAAGCGAAGGGATGTGAGCAATTGTGAGTTCATTTGTGAAGCAATGGAATAAAAATAAATACCCTTATATGTTTATCGCGCCTGCCGTAATCCTGCTGACCTTATTTTCCATAATTCCGATTATTATTGCGCTGGTCATCAGCTTTACCAATATGGATTTGGTTGGACTTGCAGATTATTCGAATATCAGCAGTGCGGGTTTCGACAATTACATTAATATTTTTAAAGACCCGATCTTCCTGAAATCGATGTATAACACACTGATCTATGTAGTTATCGGTGTACCGCTTGTAGTGCTCGCATCCATGGGAGTGGCCCTGCTGCTTAATTACGGAACAAGCTGGCTGTTCAAAAGCTTCCGTGTCATCTATTACATGCCGTCCATTACCAACATTGTAGCGGTGGCAGTGGTTTGGGGATATCTGTATAACGGCAGTTATGGTCTGTTCAACTACATTCTGTCCATCTTCGGCCTTCCGGCACAGGAATGGCTTCAGGACCCGACTCTTGCGAAACTGTCCCTGATCTTGTTGGCGTTCTGGAAATCCATCGGGCTTAATATGATTATTTTCCTGGCGGCCCTGCAGGGTATTCCCCGTTCCTATTATGAAGCGGCTGAAATTGACGGAGCAACAGGCTGGAAGAAGCTGCGCTTCATTACAGTTCCTCTGCTGGGATTCGCTACTTTCTTTGTGACCATTACGACCTTGATTGGCTGGATTCAATTCTTCGAAGAACCGCTGGTTATGACCAAGGGCGGACCGCTCAATGCAACGATGTCGATGGCACTCTTCATTTACAACAACGGTTTCCAGCTCAGTAAGTTTGGCTATGCGGCTGCTGGCTCGTTTGTGCTGTTTATCATTATCATTGTGGTGACGCTCATTCAATTCGCGGTCAAAAAGAAAGAAGTGGAATATTAAGTTTCAGCTTCTGCGCTGCAGCTTAAAGAGGAGGATACTTTCATGGCATTGAAAATGAAACATATGGAAAAAGGCTTGATGATCGCACTGCTCATTATCGGAGGACTGCTGATGATGGTGCCGTTCATCTGGATGATCGGCTCTTCCTTTAAACCTGAGAATGAATTTACTGTGATTCCGCCAACACTCATTCCGAACCACCCGACGTTCTCCAACTACCGGGATTTGTTCGTGAAGATGGACTTTTTAATTTATTTGAAAAATACACTGATCATCGTGCTGTGCTCTTTTGTGGGACTGTTTCTAAACGCGATGGCCGGTTATGCTTTTGCTAAATTTGATTTTCCGGGTAAAAACAAGTTTTTCTATATTATTTTGGCAACGATGATGATCCCCTCACAGGTGACGATGATTCCAACCTATCTGATTATTAACCAGATGCATTTGGTGAATACGATGGCGGGTATTGTGTTGCCTGGTTTGGTCGGCGCTTTTGCGATCTTCCTGTTCCGCCAGTTCATGACGACGATTCCAATGGATTTGCTAGAGGCAGCAAGACTGGACGGGGCCGGGGAACTGCGGATCTTTTTCCAACTGATGGTTCCGATCGTCAAGCCGGTTTTTGCGGTACAAGGTATTCTGACCTTTATTGGGGCTTGGAACAGCTTCCTCTGGCCGCTCATTATTGCCAATGACGAGAGACTGTACACCTTATCGGTAGGTTTGTCACTGCTAAAAGGACAATATGGTACTGAGTTCGGACTGCAAATGGCAGGGGCTGCCTTCATGGTTGTGCCAATCATCATTATATTTATCTTCTTCCAGAAGCATATCATAGAAGGATATACCATCTCCGGCATAAAATAATATAGAGAAGCATATTGCATGTCTCGGGAAGGATTGAACAAACATGGCAACAATCAAAGATGTGGCAAAGCTGGCAGGGGTGGCCTTATCAACAGCATCCTATGCCATGAGCGGCGACAGCAAGGTGAGCGCCAAAACCAGGGAAAAGGTGCTTGAAGCCGCCAGACAGCTGAATTATCAGAAAAATGGCTTTGCCATGGATTTGAAAAGAAGCCGCACGAATACTATTGCTCTAATCTTGACGGATTTGTCCGGTCCCTATTATTCGGAGCTGATCCGGAGCATTCAGGATGTGGCCTTGTCCAATTCCTATGATCTAATCGCATGCAGTTCAATGGGCGGGAAGGATTCCACGGCAGTAAGATTTCTATTGGAAAAAAGAGTGGATGGAGCCATTGTGCTGGCACATAACATTACCGATGAAATTTTGCAGGCTGCCGGAAGCGATAGGTTTCCCATCATTGTTATGGACCGGCTGATTACCGGTAGTGGCCTCATTAACGTTGTGGTTGATGGAGAGCAGGGAGGCTACAGTGCTACCCGTTATTTGATCGATAAAGGCCATGAGCATATTGCATACATCAGCGGTCCGGCTAATTCCTATGACAATGCGTTGCGCTACCAAGGGTTTCAGCGGGCCATGCGGGAAGCGGGCTTGGAGGAAAAAGCCAAATGGAAGCTAAACGGGGGATTCATCCGTGAAGGCGGATATAAGTCGACCAAAATGATGCTGATGCAAGGAGAACTGCCTACCGCTGTCTTTTATGCGAACGATGAAATGGCTGTAGGAGGAATGAAGGCTCTGGAAGAAGGCGGTATCAAGGTTCCTGATGATATTTCAGTGATCGGTTTTGATGATATCCAACTGGCCGAGTACATTCAGCCCCCGATGACCACGATCCGGCAGCCCATGTACGAATCCGGATCACTGGCGGGACATCTGCTATTCCAGATGCTGAACGGTGACACCGTCAATGATTTCTATAAGCTCAAGATTGAGCTGGTTGAACGTAAATCGGTCAAACCCCGGAGCTAACCGCCCTGGGGAATGATAGCGGTAGTATATCGAAATAAAGTGAAACGTTTATGAAATTACAGTGATTTAATCATTATAAAGCCATATTATAAAAGGTATAGAACAAAAGAAACGTTTCGTTTCATTGGGGGGTAAGCAGCTATGACTGAACATCTGTATAACAAATATGTGCAACATATGACCCTTGAAGAGAAGATAGCCCAACTGCTTCAGCTGGCAGCTCCTTTTTATGATGAACCCGGTGATGATTCAGAGATTACCGGCCCTATGGAAGAGCTCGGAATTGATTCCAACACCAAACGGGCTGCCGGTTCTGTACTTGGTATTGCTGGTGCGGAGAAAATGATGGCTGTTCAGAAGGAGCACCTGGCCGGCAACAGACTGGGTATTCCACTGCTGTTCATGGCAGATATTGTCCATGGCTTCAAAACGATATTCCCCATTCCGCTGGCGATCGGCTGTTCCTGGGATCTTAAGCTTGCTGAACAAAGTGCTGAGATTGCTGCACGTGAGGCAGCCGTATCCGGTCTGCATGTGACGTTTGCCCCGATGGTCGATTTGGTTCGTGACGCCCGCTGGGGCCGTGTGATGGAATCTACCGGGGAAGATACCTATCTGAATGCTGAGTTTGGGAAGGCGTTTGTCCAAGGTTTCCAAGGAGACAATCTTAAGGACGACAAGTCCCGTGTAGCGGCATGTGTGAAGCACTTTGCAGCATACGGACTTGCCGAAGGCGGCCGTGATTATAACACTGTGGATCTCTCGGAGCGTCAGCTGCGTGAATATTATCTGCCGGCCTACAAAGCGGCCATCGATGCAGGCGCTGAGATGGTTATGACTTCTTTTAATATCGTAAATGGCATTCCGGCAACAGCTAACCAGAGATTAATGCGCGGTCTGCTGCGTGACGAATGGGGATTCGACGGGGTTGTGATCTCCGATTGGGCGGCGATTAAGGAAGTTATTGCCCATGGTGCAGCGGAAGATGACAAAGAAGCTGCATTCAAGGCGATTCACAGCGGTGTCGATATTGATATGATGACTACAAGTTATGTGAATCATTTACCGGAGCTTGTGGCTGAAGGGCTTGTCGACGAAGCAATGATTGACGAAGCCGTACTGCGGATTCTGAAGCTGAAGGAGAAGCTGGGCTTGTTCGAGAACCCTATGCGCGGAGCTGACCCTGAGCTGGAACAGCAAATTGTGTTCTGTCAGGAGCACCGTCAGGTCTCCCAGAGACTGGCCGAGAAGTCGAGTGTATTGCTCAAGAATGAGAATGTTCTGCCGCTTCAGGCTGACCAGCGGGTTGCCTTGATTGGTCCGTTCGCTGACAGCGGTGATATTCTTGGCTGGTGGTCCTGGACGGGGTCCAAGGAAACTGCGGTGAAGCTTGGTGAGTCCATGCAGAAGGTAAGCGGTGATCCCGGCAATGTGGTAATTGCGAAGGGATGCGGTATCGATACTCTCTCAGAGTCTGATCTTGCTGAAGCACTGGATGCTGCGTCGGCAGCCGAGGTTATTGTACTGGCTCTTGGCGAAGCCTCGGACATGAGCGGAGAGGGGGGCAGCCGCAGTGATATCCGGCTTCCGGAAGCTCAGCTTGAGCTGGTCCGCGAGATGAAGAAGCTTGGGAAACCGTTGGCTGTTGTTCTTTTCAACGGGCGTCCGCTTGATCTGCACGGAATCTTTGATGTGGCAGATGCGGTGCTGGAAGCCTGGTTCCCGGGCAGTGAAGGCGGGGCGGCGCTGGCGGATATTCTGTACGGCAAAGTGAACCCTTCCGGAAGATTGTCTATGTCCTTCCCTTATTCTGTTGGACAAATTCCTGTATACTACAATGCTTATAGTACCGGCCGGCCGAAACCGGAGGAAGAAACAGACAACCGTTATATTTCTCAATATATTGATATTCCTAATGAACCGCTGCTGCCGTTCGGTTTTGGCCTAAGTTATACAACTTTTGCCTACGCGGATTTCTCCCTGTCCTCGGATACCATGACAGCAACCCGTCCACTGGAAGCCAAGGTGACCGTCACGAATACCGGCAGCCAAGCTGGTACGGAGACCGTTCAGCTCTACATCCGTGATATGTCCGGTGAGACTGTGCGTCCGGTTAAAGAGCTTAAGGATTTCAGACAGGTGCAGCTGTCTCCGGGAGAGAGCAGAGAGGTTGTTTTCCACATCGAGGAATCCCAGCTTTGCTATCACCACAGTGATTTGTCCTATACCAGTGATCCCGGCCGATTCACTGTATATGTCGGCGCCAGCAGTCGTGACACTCAATCCGCAATGTTTCGATTGGTATAATATGTATATCATTAGCGCCCTCATACCTAATCAGATAAGGAAGTGAAATGAAATGACAATTGAATCTAGTACCAGGCTATCGTTACAAAAGGGTAATTTAGCCTTTACATTTCTGGAGAGTGGTGATCTTTACCAGGCTCTAGGCGGCAAAATGATGATTAATCAGCTCCTGTCGAGCAGTGTCGACGGTGCACTGGGCAATCTATATGCAAGGCTTCATACTTCGAACGGAATTCAGGCATTTCCGCTGCTTGGCGTGAAATCAGCCAGCCGTTTCCGCAAGGACGGCGACCGCTTGATATGGCAAGGCGATATTCCAGCAGAGCAGGCCGGACCAGGAGTAGAAGATGCTATACGTTATCAGGTAGTCTTTTCCATGACAGATCTGGGTGTCTGGTTCTGGGATGTCTCCATTGAAGGCAGCGGCGTTCTTCTGGACGTGATCTATACTCAGGATGTGGGTATTGCGTCTCCTGGAGCTGTTACAAGCAATGAGGCTTATCTGTCCCAATACATCGATCATGCCGTATTTGAAAGCAAAGAGAACGGGTATGTTGTATGCTCCCGCCAGAACCAGCCACAGGACGGAAAGTTCCCTTATCTTCAGCAGGGTTTGCTTGAAGGTGCTACGGGATATTCGACCGACGGCTTTCAATTCTTCGGCTTATCCTACAAGGAAACCAATCAGCCGGAGGCATTGTCCCAGGACAAGCTTGCCAATGAGATTTATCAGTATGAATTTGCCTACACGGCGCTGCAATCCGCAAAAGTTCAGATGGATGGGGAAGCGCGGTTTACGTTCTATGGACTGTTCCGGGAAGATCATCCGGCTGCAATTACGGAGCTTGAGTATGAAGAGGCAGTCCAAGAGGCCTTGCAGCAAATACAGTCTTTGGGAAGCGTCGCTGCAAATGGGGAGTGGCTGAACCAGGTATCGGTTAAACCTCAGATCGGTGAACCATTGCAGACACTTCCTTTGACAGGGGGCGAGCTCGATTTGCTGTTCCCTCATAAGTTCCAGGAGGAACGTGAGGATGGAAAACTGCTGGCTTTCTTTACTGACGGCTACGAGCATGTGGTGCTCAAGGATAAGGAGCTGCTTGTCGAGCGTCCGCATGGACAGATCCTAATGAGCGGTGATAATGCCCGGCTGAATCCTGAGGTAATGACTACAACCTCCTATATGTATGGTATTTTCAATTCCCAGGTGGTCGTCGGCAATACCAATTTTAATAAAATGATGTCCAATCCCCGCAGCGCATTAAACGTCTACAAGACCTCGGGGCAACGTATTTATGTCTTTTCCGAAGGTCAATATCATCTGCTAACGATGCCTTCGCTGTTCGAAATCGGTTTTAACTATGTACGCTGGTATTATAAAACGGCCACGGATACCCTGGTGATTACTAATTACACCACTATGGATGAACCGGAGGTTAGACTGCATGTCCGTTCTGCTGGCGGTATCGCTTACCGTTTCCTGATCACGAACCAGATTACCATGAATGTGGCTGAATATGAGGTTCCCTATGAAATGTCTCAGGATGCGGCAGATGGAACGCTGACCTTCCGGGCTGCGAAGTCAGGTACAAGCGCGAAGGTGTACCCTGAACTGGCCTACCGGATGCATCTGGACGGTGCGGCTTACGAGTTGGGCGATGAGTCCTTCCTGGTAGAAGGCCGGGTTCAAGGCAGTGCATCCCTTGTGGTGATGGAGCTGCAAGAGAGTGCTGAATGGACCTTAACTCTACAGGGACTGCTGGATGGCAAGGCGCGTCCACTTAGCTCCACTTCGGTTAAGGCCGAGGTTGACCGGTACCGCGAGTTTTTGTCAGGAGTCATGAATGGGTTCAAGCTGACAGAGAAGGGGGGTACCGAAGGTGAGTTGTTCAAGGTAAATGCACTGGCCTGGTGGTATACCCATAACATGCTGGTTCATTATTCCGTACCTCACGGTCTGGAACAATATGGCGGCGCTGCATGGGGAACCCGCGATGTCTGTCAAGGTCCGGTAGAATATTTCCTGGCTACCCATAAGTATGAACAGGTTCGAGAAATCCTGCTTACCGTGTTCGCCCATCAGTATGAGGATGACGGCAGCTGGCCGCAATGGTTCATGTTCGATAAGTATACGCATATTCAGCAGGAGGAGAGCCACGGGGATATTATTGTCTGGCCGCTGAAGGTGCTTGGCGATTATCTGCGGGCGACCCGGGATTACGAAGTTCTGGATGTGCAGCTTCCGTACACCCGCAGACACCATTTTGACTTTACAGAAGGAACGGCTTCCCTGCGGGAACATGCGGTCAAGGAACTGAATTATATCAAAACGAACTTTCTGCATGATACGTTCCTCTCCTCCTATGGTGACGGGGATTGGGATGACACCTTGCAGCCGGCCAATGCTCAGCTGAAGCAATACATGGTTAGCAGCTGGACAGTCGCATTGACGTATCAGACGGTTCTTGGACTGTCGAGCGTATTGGAGGAAGCCGATCGTGCATGGTCCGGGGAGCTGAAGGAACTGGCGGCAGGAATCAAAGGTGACTTCAACCGCTATATGCTGGGAACTGATGTGATCCCGGGCTTCCTTTACTTCGAAGATCCTGCCCATGCCAAGCTGCTGCTGCATCCCGAAGACAAGGAGACCGGTATCCAGTACCGGCTGCTGCCGATGACCAGAAGTATGATTGGCGAGCTGCTGACTCCGGAGCAGATGGAGGAGCATTACAAGCTGATTCAGGAGCAATTCTTGTGTCCTGATGGCGTGCGTCTCATGAATCATCCGGCTCAATATGCGGGTGGTGTCAGTCTGCATTTCAAACGGGCGGAGCAGGCGGCGAATTTCGGCCGCGAGATTGGTCTGCAGTATGTGCATGCGCATATCCGTTTTGTTGAGGCGATGGCGAAGATCGGCAAACGGGATCAGGTATGGAAAGGATTGGCCGTCATTAACCCGATTGGCATCCGCGATGCGGTGCCAAATGCGGAACTGCGTCAGAGCAACTCCTATTTCAGCAGCTCGGACGGAAAATTCTCCAACCGGTATGAAGCGCAGGAGCGTTTTGCAGAGCTGCGTGACGGTTCGGTTCCGGTCAAAGGCGGATGGAGAATCTACTCCAGCGGTCCTGGGATCTACATGAATCAGCTGATCTCGAACGTACTGGGCATCCGCGAAGATGGCGGCGATCTGATCATCGATCCTGTATTGCCGGATGAATTGGATGGTACCCGTTTGGACTTCGACTACGGCGGCAAACCTGCCACGTTTGTCTACCATTGCTCACAAGGTGAACTTGCCTATGTTAAGGTAAATGGACAGGAAGTTCCGGCTGAACGGCTGGCGAATCCATACCGCTTAGGCGGACTACGGATCAAGCGGGCTGATTTGGACCGGCTGCGCAGTTCAGAAGGCACGGTAGTGGACATTTATATGTAAGCTTTATTGAACAGTAGCAATTCAGTTGAAAAAGCGGTCAGTGATACGGGTATTCCAAACAGGATACCAAGTAATCACTGGCCGCTTATTTTAAATATATGGATTGATATGTTTCATACCATCAATCATCTTTCTGATTGAAGAAGGGGACTGCTTCTCAATCAATGAATGCAAGGATACGATTCAGCCGAACGATAAGAGTAGGTGCCGCTTTTGCGAGATCGAAGTATTGCTCCGCATCCTGGGTTCTAAGGATAGGAGTCTCATGGGTAATCAGCTCCGGCAAAGTCAGCATTAGAGCATCCCTCTTTCCATGGCGGAGAGGCTGAAATGATCAAGGCTCATCGCTTCACGGACTTCCTTCATCGTCGCACTGGCGATCCCCCGGGTGTACTTCGTTCCGGTCATTAGAATATCATCCACGAGGTGTGGCCGTGAGGCGTAAAAGGCCCGGCGCTCCCGCATGGGTGCAATCAACTTCTCCAATGTCAATGTGATGCGTTCTTTGCAAGCCGTGCATCCCATGGTTCCACGTTCACAGCCTTCGCGTATTTCCGTAAGCTGATCCGGCCCAAAAGCCCTATGATAAGCATAAATGGGGCAAATTTCCGGGTGCCCGGGATCATTTTTATGCACGCGGGCAGGGTCTGTGACCGCTCTTTTTATTCTGTAGGCGATATCCTCCGCAGAAGAATCAAGTTCGATGGCATTGCCCAGACTTTTACTCATCTTAGCATTTCCGTCTGTACCCACAAGTCTCGGTGTATTGCTGATCATCGCCTGAGGTTCTACAAGTATTGGCTGATACAACTCGTTGAACCGTCGCACAATCTTGCGGGCCAGCTCCAGATGCGGAAGCTGATCGTCACCAACAGGAATAATCGTTGCTTTGCAAATGGCAATATCAGCAGCCTGACTAACCGGGTACCCCAGAAATCCGTAATACAGCTCGTCTAGTCCACGTCCTTGGGATTCAGCCTTAATGGTTGGATTGTGGCGCAGTGTATTAACGGACACGAACATTGAGAAGTATACGGTGAGCTCAGCAATCTCGGGAATCATGGATTGAATGAAAATCGTAGACTTTTCAGGATCAATCCCTACGGATAAATAGTCCAGGGTCATCTCACGGATGTTGGTGCGAATCTGTTCCTGCCGTTCGAAATGGGTGGTCAGCGCCTGTACATCGGCCAGAAATACCAAGGATTCATACTGATCCTGTAAGTGCACCCGGTTCTGCAGACTGCCGGCATAATGGCCAAGGTGGAGCTTTCCGGTCACCCGGTCTCCAGTCAATACACGTTCTGTCATCAGTGAACATCCTCCTAAAATGGTTGTATACATATTTGTGAAGCTTGTGAAATTGAATTGTGAGCCGCCACCACCAGCCATCCTCCATGGCCATCACCCCCTTAAAAAACAAAATAACCCCGTCCGATAAGGACGAAGTTGTCGTTGTACCACCTTAATTGACTGCTCAGCCGCACTAAAGGTGCAGACCTTTCAGTCTTCGCAATACGGTGCGGAGATGCTGTAACCCTCATCCCGAGACCGTTCCCCTGATAACGGCGGGATTCCCGGCATTTCCCTACTGTACCCTCTAAGGATGGTTCGGAAAAGCAACTCCAAAGGCCATTCGATCATATCCTGGACACCAGTTCACAGCAACCACCGGCTCTCTGCAAGTCCACTGGGGAAATGTCTACTTACCCTTTTTCTGCGTTGTTTATTGTATATGGGGAATATTACCTTATGGTAGTTGGATTCGTCAAGCAGAGATAAAAAAGGCGCTGTCTCAAAATGATATGCTCCCCAACGTCTGGGCACTTATGCTCATGGGCAGGAATGACTCCAGGTCATGATGAGAGCGCCAGGGGAAAAACGATCAGTGAAGACGCGAAAAGGGAATAAACAAAAAGCGAAGTGCGCTGGTCGAATCGGCGCGAGCGGCAAGACGAAAAAAGAACACCTACCTATCGGCGCTATATCACCTTATCTATAACTCCGGATGACCTTGAGCTTAGTAGAAGCATATAAGGCGAACAGGAGCAGCAGCAATCCTATGGAACCCATGACTGGACCGGGAGTGAAATGATCCGAGAGGTAGGAGACAATGGTCAGACCGATCGACGGAGCTACACTCATAACGGACCCCAGTACGCCGAAGACTCTGCCCTGAAGCTCTTCCGAAATTTCCAGCCGGAGAACGGTATTGATCAGCAGTGTGCAGAACGAGAATATGAATCCAATCAACAGAATGACAGGAATAGCTATAGCTGCAGAAGGGATGAAAGATAACAGGATGTACATTGGGCCTAGACAGAGGAGACTGATCATAATCAATAAACCCCGCCGTTTGATTCGGGAACCGAGTATCATTATCAGGCCTGAGCCAATCATATAGCCGAGCGGAATACAGGCTTCCATGAGTCCGAACTGGAACGGACTGGACTTCCATACGTTGACGGCCATGACCTGGGTCAGCATCAGCGAAGGCATGAAGAATAGCGTGAGCGTCGGAAGCATGATGATGACTGCCTTGGCAAAAGGAAACTTCCAGATATACCGCATCCCATCTCCAAGATCCTGAATAAATTTCTTCTTCTCTTGGGGCTCATGATTGACGCGAGTCGGCATCGGCAGGGAACGGACAGCAAGAACGAGCAGGAAGGAGACGAGAAACGTGAATCCATCGAATAAAATGGCATCTGACGCACCAAAGGTTGCGACAAAGATTCCTCCTGCCGAAAAGCCTACCGTCCGGCAAATGTTCTCCGACAGATTAAGCATTCCAACCGCTTGCTGGACATGCTCTTTGCCAACAACGGTGATAATGGAAGACTGGTAGGCAGGAGACTGGAACAGGGCCGACACAGTGGTCAGCGCTGTAAGCACAGCCACAATAATGAAGGAAGAGGAAGGGACGGAGATGACCAAGGCAAGCACGATTACCAGCATGCAACTGATCAGATCTGTAATCAGCATAATCCTTCTACGGTTGGTCCGATCTGCGAACGTTCCTCCAATAGACCCGAGCAGTGAGCTCAGCAATAGGTTAATGATCGTCAGTACAGCCATTAATTTGGCGCTGCCGGTGGTCTGGAGCACCCAAAGACTTAGAGCAATGCTGTGAAAGGTATTACCAAACAGGGAAATGGAAAAGGAACAGAGCAGCAGTAGGAATTTTTTGTTGGCCCAAAGTCCCGGGTAAGTGGGTGCAGCCGTAACCGCCTGTCTAGCCAAAACCGGATCGGACATGGTATTCTCCCCTTTCAACTTAAGCGTTTAAGTTAATCCTCAAAAAAAATTAGTCGATAAAATAGCAGTTATTGTCTTGCTCAGAGTAGTCGGAATCGTGCAAAAGCTTAAGCATGAGTTCAAATGCGACTTCTGCCTTATCCCCTTGGAAGAGAAGCTTCTCCACACTTTCACCCAGCATTTGCGGAGAATTACAGGTACAGATTACAGTCAGGTGCTCGAAGCCGCCTGTCTTCTCGACGTGGCTGCCAATGAATTCATTGATCACGATTGCCTGCTTGAAGCGGTGGTGATCCATTGCTGAGTTCAAATCCTGTAGTTCGCGGATCTCAAAGACCGCGTCGTCAGCCAGAGGAACATTGCTGCGGATATAACGGGTTAGCAGCGAGTTGTTGAAGCTCTCCATAATCAAACAGACCTGCGACAGATCCTCCGGCAGGGCCTCTTCAAGCGCCGAGCGGTAATTGAACACCACCTGCTTGAACAGCTTATCTTCAATCATGCTGTCAATCAGAATCAGGGGAATACCCTCGACAAAGTGTCTGGAGATCGAGTAGAAGGATGCGTCCAGCACATCAATGAGAAACACGGCTTCCAGCTTGCGCTCGACAATAATGTCCAGCGAAGGGTTAGCTTCATCCAGTGAGTAGAGCAGCGTATGATAGCCGGCTGCTGTAAGCCGTTGCTCCAAGGCATGAATAAAGGCGAACTGGGCATGAAGCTTCCAATAAGGCATTTGCTCGGATTTGTAGACCAATACGCCTACCAGTCCGGTTTTTTGGTTCGCAAGTGAGCGGGCTGCCAGATTCGGAATATAGCGAAGTTCTTCGGCCAGCTGCATAATCTGGCGCCGTGTTTTCTCAGGAATAGTCTGATTATCCACACGATTCAGCACATAGCTAACGGTTGCAACGGATACGTTGGCCCTGATGGCGATGTCCTTCATAGTCGTTTTTTTCAACAATCAAATCTCCTATCAGTCAATTTTCTAAAGATTAACATTAGAGCGGGTCACGAGTCAATTCCGGATATGGAATGTCATGAAAATACTTTTATTTCTTTGTATTGATATAATATGTAAAATATTGTAGTATCAGCTTAATCGGTTAAGTCTATCGATTGTTGTCTATCATTTTCTCTATCATAGGAGGCGGTTATGCATGGACAATGTGGTGTTGTATCCCTTTAATAAGATCACGCAAGGGATGGTCAGATTCAGGGATTTGACGGATTTCCGGATAGTGGCGGTTGTCGATTTTGTCCTGCATAAGGGTAAAGATGCGGCAGAGCTGGTTGCAGGCAGAGCGGCGGGTATTCCGATTACGGACAACATCGAAGAGGTGCTTGAGGCTGCTGATACCTTGATTCTGAATGATCCGGGAACTTCATTTGGCAATAACGAAAGCGTATACGGCGAGCATAATCTCACACAGCTGTGGAGAATGTTGGTTATCCGTGCCCATGAGCGAAAGCTGCGGATCATCAGTGTGCATGAAATTATTGACGGCCCCACCCTGGAATGGCTACTTAAGAATGGAATTACCATTGAGGTAGAGCCGCAAATCCCCGCAAGTCTGGAGCGCCGGCTTCAAACCGAATATGTATTTCCTTCCCCAGGTGATGAAGTAGCCACTTATCTATCTTATTTTGATGTAGACGCGCAGATAACCGCTTATAACCACAATATTTGCAAGGTAGGGATATTCGCAACAAGAGGGTGCCTGGGAAAGTTCACTGCCCAAATGTCATTATTCAGAGAACTTAAACAGGCAGGCGAGAAGGTCAAGGCGATTATAACCGAGCCTACAGCTTCACTGTTCAACCAACCGGGCGGGGATATTATGAAATTTATTGCCCGCAGGCCGCTGAATCAATACCCGTATTACATTCATGCAGCTGTCCGGGAGGCGGAGAGTGAAGGCTGTGATTATGTACTTTTGTCAGGGCAAGGTTCCCTGCTGCCGAATGAGAACTTCGTGATTGCAGCGACCAAGGTTTCTTATTTGCGGGCCTTCCGGCCGGATCTGACGATCCTGATTGCAGGTTATGATGATGATGAGCAGATCAGAGACAGCCTCGATATTCTTCGCATATACGGCAATGCCAGCCGACCTTTCGCCATTCTGATCCCGGATAAATACGAAGTTGATTTTGGAGAATACATCTGGAAGACCCCTGAAGAAATCGAACGACGCAAGGAAGAGATCCGCAGCCGCTTTGAAGCCGAGCATGTCGAATCCGTGCTGGACATTGGCAGACTAGCCGCCAAGCTGTCCCAGTATAAGAAGACTGTCAGATTATGAACCGGACGGAGGCAGCGAATATGAAGAGAGTCGTGCTGTATCCATTCAATAAAATAACGCAGGGTCTGCTTCGCTTTCGTGACCTGCTGGACGTGGAGATTGTGTCGGTGATCGACTTCGTGCAGGAAGACGGACAAGATGCCGGAGAACAGGTAGACGGGAAACGTGCGGGGATTCTCATTCATAGATCTATGGAAGAAGGACTGAATGGTGCGGACACTCTGATCTTGAACGATCCGGGTACTACTTTTGGCGGGAATAAGGGGGTATTCGCCGAGCATGATCTGGCTGGGTTATGGCGCGAATTGGTCATGTACGCTTCAGACCGGGGCTTAAAGGTGGTTAGTGTGCATGAAATCTATGACCGGGATACGCTGAACTGGATGGCGCAGCAGCAAATAAAGATCGACGTGATTCACAGTCCACGGGAGCATCTTATTCAAGAGATGGACGAGCGTTACCCTACGTCCGAAACGGATATCGAGCGCTATCTGGAACAGTTCGAGAAGGAGACGTTGATGTTCTCCCGCCCCCGAACGATTAAGAGGGTTGGGATTTTTGCCACCCGGGGATGCATCGGCAAGTTTACCGTGCAAATGAATCTCTATCGGAAATTTCGGGCGTGGGGCATTCCGGCGACAGCCTTCATCACGGAACCCACCGGCTTCCTCTTCCGGCAGCCCGAAGGGGATATCTTCAAATTTCTGGCACACCGTCCGCTTCAGCAGTATCCGTATTATATAGATTCCGTTATTCATCAGGCTCAGCGCAGTGGGAGCGAGTGGATCATCATGGCGGGGCAAAGCTCCATCCTTCCTACTATGAATATTGCATTCAACTCTCTGAGATACGCGATGCTACGGACCTTTGACCCAGAGTTTGTACTACTGATTGCCGGTTATGATGACGACGAGCATATTCACGATGCCATTGAAATACTAAGAATCTACTCCAGGCGGCCACTTGCCCTACTGCTTCCAGATAAGATGGAGACCTCTTACGGGCAATATGAGATTTATCCCCAGGAACAACGAACCGCCCGCAAGCTTGAACTGGAACGGAAATTCCAAACTCATGTACTTTTTATCGAACAGGCGGAAGAAACCATGAACCTTATGCTAGAAGCAGCGAATGCCGTCTCGGCCGGTTCAGGGATGTAAATATGCTGAATCCGGGCGAATGCATCTATCAGATTATCACCGACCGATTCTGCGAAGGCAATCCTGGCAACCGTCCACCGGCTGAGCTATTCAGTGCCGATTCAAGCAATCCGCGGAAATATCTTGGCGGCGATTGGGAAGGAATTATCGCCAGGATTGGGGACGGGTATCTCACGGGAATGGGCATCTCTGCGATTCTGATCTCACAGCCGGCAGAGAACATTCATGTATGCATGGACGATGAAGCAGGCACGGCTTCCTATCATGGCTATTGGCCCAGAGATTTCCTCAGGCACAACCCGTATTTTGGTTCACTGGACACCTTCAGAGCTCTGGTGAACACTGCACATGAGCATGGACTGAAGGTCATCATTGATTTTACGCCCAACCATACATCACCGGCACTGGAATTGCAGCCTGCTTACATGGAGAATGGCGCATTGTACCGCGCTGGAGAACTTGTGGCTGCGTACTCGGGAGATATGGAGCGTGTGTTCCTTCATAATGGTGGCACTTCTTTCCTGAATGCAGAGGATTCGCTGTACCGCAACCTGTATGACCTTGCCGGACTGGATCAGATGAATCCGCAGGCAGATGAGTTTTTACGCGAAGGCATTGCTTACTGGCTGGATCAAGGAGTCGACGGGGTCCGAATTGACGCAGCCAAACATATTCCTCCAGGCTGGCTAACCTCATTCGCTGGATTCATTCATACCAGAAAACCGGCGTATCTCTTCGGGGAATGGTTCCTGGAAGCACATGGAAGATCGCAGGATAATGCTGCGTTTGCCAATAACAGCGGGATGAGCCTCCTGCATTTCATGTTCACTCACGCGATGCGGGAGAGCTTTCACGGCTTAAGGGGATTCGAAGCGTTCGCTGATATGCTGTGTGAATCATCTGGATGCTATAAGCATTTGTTCGACCAGCTTATTTTTCTGGATAATCATGACATGAGCCGGTTTACACAGGACTCGGACCCTTCGCTTACGGATCTGGCGCTTGTGCTGCTGTTGACTTCCGCAGGCCTGCCGGTGGTGTACTATGGAACCGAGCAGTACATGAGTGGCGGGGATGACCCGCATAACCGTGCCATGATGAGCTCCTTCAGCAGGGAGACACCCGCCTACCGGATTCTGGCGGAGCTTAATCGTCTAAGGGCCCGTAACCTTGCGATTGGTTATGGTAGTACGGAGCTGCTACATGTGAACTCCAAGGTACTGGCATTCGAGCGTAGGTACAGGGGAAATGTTGCTCTGGTCCTGCTCAATCTGGAAGAGAGAGAACATGTTCTGCCGCCACTGGTGACGTCGCTTCCGCAAGGCACGTATTCCAGCATCCTGAGGGACGTGTTCGCAGATTGTGAAGTGTCTCCAGAGGCTGAAGGGGATATACGGAATATGGTGATGGCTCCGCGGTCTGCTTACGTCTATACGTGTGAGTCTGATTCGGAGGAGCCAGCATCCTTGCACTTCTACCCTAAAGCGGCGGCGCCGGGAAGCGAGCTTATTATTCAGGGAAGATATTTGGGCGACACAGGCAGTCTGACGGTTGGCGGGTATGCAGCAACTGTTACCTCCTGGAAATCCGATAGGATCGTTGCTAAGGTTCCGGCGATACCAGCGGGCACACATCACATACAAGGGCTGAGGAACGGGGAGAAGGAGTTTCTGCTGACGGAAGAGCTGACCGTATGGACAGGAAAGCTGGTTACGGTAAGGCTGGTGGTCAAGAATATACTCACCGAATATGATTCACAGGTCTTTGTGACAGGGAATGTGTACGAGCTTGGAGCATGGGAAGTGGACAGAGCCGCAGGGCCATTCTATAACCATATCGTCTATCGGTACCCCACCTGGTACTGTGACATTAGTCTGCCAGCGGATTGCCGGATTGAATGCAAATTTCTGCTAAGAAGTGATTCCGGTATCGTGCGGTGGGAGCAGGGAGTGGCCCATAGCTGGCATACGCCTCCGGAGGGTGTATCCGAAATGATTGTGGAGTGGCAGGAGTGATGGCCGCCAAGAATTCATCCAGTTGCCCAAAAGGAGATGCTGCGTATGAATGAGAGATTGCAGTTTGATGGAGCGCGTCTGGTCTTCCAGACTACGCTGGGCGAAGACACAAGGAGCATGATTGCCTGGCATTTTAAAAGTGGATGGCATGAACTGCAGCAGGCTGTCCGCCTTACCGCCCTCTCTGCCGACAATAAATTTGCACAGTTTCTGTTCCCGGTGGATAGGCCGCTTGGACAAGCGCTGGACATGCAAATTCCCAGGCCGGGAAACCGCTACTATTACGCAGATTTGGGGATTATCAAAAAAGTGCAAACGTTTGTACCGATTTCGAGGTCGAATATTTTATATATTTCTGAAGACCTCATGACCGAGTCTGTGGATTGGCTCTCTTTTCAAAGAGATCATTCCTCGCCACCGCTGCTGGAGCAAAATACATGGTGGGAATTCTTCACAGGTTATTCACTTATTGCACACTGAGAGATTCGGAGGGGACAACCTATGCAATCAAACGTATCTGTCTTAATCCTGTCCTGGGAGTATCCGCCTTTGGTGATTGGAGGGATTGCCCCTCATGTCTATGAATTATCCAGGCATTTGCAGGCTGGGCGGACGGTAGTCCATGTAGTCACCAATACCGCGCCCGGGCGGCCCGTGCTGGAGGTGGAGAACGGCGTACACGTGCACCGTGTGAATTCTTATGAGAATTTGACTGACTTTGAGGATTGGGTGCTTCAATTCAATCTGGCGATTGTGGATTACGTTACCCCTCAGCTAAGCGGGAACATCAGGTTCGACCTAATTCACGCGCATGATTGGCTGGTCGGTTATGCGGCCCTTCTTCTGCGCCAGCGCCTTCACCTGCCGCTCGTTACGACGATCCATGCTACAGAGCATGGAAGGAATCAGGGATTATTCACGCCGCAGCAGCAAACGATCCATTCCATCGAACACGAACTGGTCTCCTCGTCGGACAAGGTTATTGTATGCAGTCTGCACATGCAAAGCGAAGTCTGCGCCGTGCATACCCTGGACAAGCAAAGGACAGAGGTGATTCCCAACGGCATTGATCTCCGTTCACTGGAGCTCATGCCTGCCCATTCTTTCAGAAGAGAACAATATGCGCAGAATGGCGGAAAGATTGTCTTGTTCATTGGAAGGCTGGTCAAGGAAAAAGGGGTGCAGGTGCTGCTGCAAAGTATGCATGAGGTGCTTCGGGAATTCCCGCACTGTACTTGCATTATCGCAGGCCGGGGCCCTATGCTGGCCGAACTTGAAGCAAGTGCGGCCGAGCTTGGTACAAGCATCCGGTTCACTGGCTTTGTGGACAGTCTGGAGAAAAGCTATCTGCTGGAGATTGCTGATGTCTGTGTATTTCCCAGTTTGTATGAGCCCTTCGGTATTGTAGCGCTTGAAGCGATGGGAAGCGGTACCCCGGTAATTGCGTCCGATATCGGTGGACTTGCTGAGATTGTGGAGCACGGGCGGACCGGGCTCATCAGCATTCCTGAAGATCCCCATATGCTTGCGGGCCGGATTCTGTATCTTCTCCGTGATCCTGAGGAGGGGGACCGGCTTGCGGAGGCAGCCCGGCGGGAAGCCCGGCTGCGGTATGACTGGCACCCTATTGCTGAGAGAACCAGAGAAGTCTATTCCGCGCTGAGCGGCGTGAGATTATGAGGAAGGCAAGGTGCTGAGATGACATCTTTTATCACCCTCAAAGAAGAGATTCTTGATCTATCGCTCTGTGCTTCCTGCGGATTATGCGCCGCAGTATGCCCTCAAGGCCTGCTGGCAATGAACGGCGACTCCGTTCCGCTTCCCGTATTCCAAGGCATGGAGAGCCAAGCAGCGGACACCTGCGGAAGCTGCAATCTCTGCTCGGAAGTGTGCCCGGGGTATGACACAGGTGTGATGGAGTCCGAGCGCCGCATTTTCGGCCGCAACCGATCCGAGCTTGAACGCTGGACCGGTATTTACCTGTCCACCTATCAATTATCGGCAGCGGACCCGGAGATCCTGGGCCGGGCGGCAGCCGGTGGGGCGGCGACGATCCTGGCGATCACGGCGCTGGAGGAGAACTTGGCCGACGCGGTGATTGTGGTAGGGAGAGATCAAGAACGCCCCTGGGTGCCGAAGGCGTACCTTGCCGATTCGGTGGACCGGATTATCGAGTGCGCACAGACCAGCTACTGCATTACGCCGAATCTGGATCTGTTAAAGGACGGCAGATATGACAAGGTAGGCATTATAGGTGTGCCGTGCCAGATTCAAGGAATCAACAAGCTGCTGAATCTCCCGGAGCATCTGCCTTCCTCTATGTTGGCAGACAAGGTAGCGTTTACAATTGAGCTGGGATGTGCTTCTAATACCTCCCTTGGCGGTACTGAACATCTGATTACAGAGATCCTCGGGATCGATTTGGCTGATGTTGTCTTTATGCGCTACCGGGAAGGGCAATATCCTGGACAATTCGTGGTCAGGACACGGCAGGGTCAGGAACATTTTCTCCCCTTTTATAGGCTGGTGGAGGAGTTCAAGAAGTTCAAGACGTTTCGCTGCCTCGTTTGCCCGGATTGGTGGTCAGGTGTTGCCGATATCTCGATTTCGGATGGGGACCCCAACATTTTTGATTCCAGCAAGGCCGGAGTATCCGCCAAAGCTTCATCCACGGTAATGGTGCGTACGAGGATGGGAGCTGATCTACTTGCGCTTGCGCTGCGCCGGAACGCGGTGGAGCTAGTCGATTATACCTTCGAGAACAACCTTGGACTGGAGCGCAAAAGGCAGCGTTACCGCAGCTACGCGGCGAAGGGCGACCGGCGGATTCCGCTGGCTCCCGGAAGAGATATGGACTATTCGCAAATACTCTCGGATGACGAGGTGATCAGAATTGGAATTGGTACAGAACAGGGTCGAGCTACCGGCCAAGTGTGACTTGCGAATCAGAGCGAAGCGGGATGTAGGCTCTTTGGTGTTCAATTCGATTCCCGGAGACAAATCCATCTCCCAGCGGGCCATTGTCCTGAACGCTATCGCCGAAGGCAGAGGCAAAGTACAGGGTGTGCTGCGTTCCCGTGACACTCAGAGCTGCATCGCTATTTTGCGCCAATTAGGTGTAACGTTTGCATGGAATGGTGATGACCTGTCTGTCTATGGGAGAGGGCTGCGGGGCTTGCGGGTACCAGAGGGCAGGCTTGAGATTGGGAATACGGCCACATCGGCCCGGCTGATCTTGTCTGTGCTGGCAGGACAGCCCTTTGCAGCGGAACTCGGCGGTAACGCACTGCTCTCGGCAAGGCCGATGGATTGGGTGGTTCAGCCGCTGATGGACATGGGGGCCTCTATTGAATATCTTGGTGTGAAGGGCTGTCTGCCTTTGCGGGTTCAGGGAGTATCGCCATTGTCTCCCATAGACATGGAAGCCACCGTATTCAGCGCACAGGAAAAGTCAGCTCTGCTATTCGCGGGATTGTACGCGGAGGGGATCACACGTTATCGGCAAAGCTGCCAAAGCCGGGATCATACCGAACGCCTGATGCAGTATTTCGGCATAGATATTCAGGCCGATGGCGATGTTACTTCCCTGAGGGGAGGTAGTTTCTTTTCCGCCAAGGATGTGATTGTTCCAGGTGACCTGTCCTCAGCGGCTTTTCTGCTGGCCGCATACGCTATTCGGGGAACGGGGCACAAAGGCAGCCTGTCGATTAAACGAGTGGGTGTCAATCCAACCCGGATGGGGTTCTTTCACCTGCTTAGAGAGATGGGACTTCACTTGATGCTGCAAAAGGAAGAGGATTTACTATCCGGGGAGCCGATTGCAGATATCTATTGCCCGCAAGCAGCCCGGTTGTCCCCTGTCCTTGCTGAAGGCAACGAGCGTATACAGAGCTTGATTGACGAGGTTCCTTTGCTGGCCGCGGTATCGGCGTTTGCCGAAGGGGATTCAGTGATTAGGAACTGCCGGGAATTACGAGACAAGGATACGAACCGGATTCAGACCACTGCGGGGGTACTAAGAGCTTTTGGCATAGAAACCTCATGTAGTGAAGACGATATGGTCATTCATGGCGGCAAGCGTCCATCACCTGCTATTGTAGACAGCTCTGGGGATCACCGGATCGCCATGACCGCCGCTGTGCTCGCCAGCAGTATGGATGAGCCTTCGATTATCCGCAACTGCGGCTGTATCGACGTATCCTACCCGGGTTTTGTTGAGGACCTTTCGCAGCTAGCTCATATTGATATTTTGCGTTCAGAATGAGTATCGGTACTTTTGGCTGAAAAAGCCCACAGCACCGCATGATGCAGTGCTGTGGGCTTCTGTGATTTTCGAGTAATATTATTTAGTGGTAACTGTATAGATTTCTGACACAGGTCCATCGGTGAGCTTCAGCTTCGTTTTACCGTCAGCGCTCATTTTATAGAGGCTCTGATTATCCTCTGCGTTATAATAGTAGATTCCTGATACATCGTTAAAGATGGAGCTATTATCCCAAGTCACGCCATTCAATTTAGTTAAGGACAGATTCGCATTTACAGCATATGCCCCGCCGCTTGCATAAAATATGATTTGTCCGTCGGCTGTACCATTCTTCAGGTTATAGACATTTGTCACCTGGCTTAGTGCAAGTGTTTTTGTACTGGTTACTTTACCGTTGGCAATGGTACTGATGTAGCCTTTTCCGTTGCTGCCGACGTATGCCAGCTTGTTTCCGCCCATATCGGCAAGGCTGACAACCGCGCTTTGATTGAGCTGAAACGATTTACCGCTTTTATCTATCGCATAGCTTTTGCTCTTGGAATACACGTAATCATCATTATCGTCTACTGTGACCCCTTTGTTATAGATGTAATAATCATTGGACCAGAAGCCTGAATAGGTTGCATTCGCATCCAGCGGGCTTTTGGCATTGGCTGCTTTGGGGTTTCCGCCATTCACCGGAAGGGTGTACAGAACCATGGAGTTCAGAGAATAATACGTTTCTGCAGGTTTGATATCTACCATTACAGAAACCGTAGAAGAACCCGGATGAATATAGGAATAGGATGGAATGGCGCCTTGCGCTATATATTGCACATTTCCACTGCCATCGCGGGACTTCGAGGCTGCCCAGGTGTTTGTTCCGTTCTTCAAAACATTGTAGTAAATGCGGCCATTCTCCACGGAGAAGCCTGGAAATTCTGTATCTGCGTTATTCGCAATTTGCTTGATCTGGGTGTCATCAGCCGCATCAGCCAACGAGCGGTAGATCACGCCATTGTCATCCATGAAATAGATGAACTCCCCTTCGATTTGGTAAAATAAAATATCCTTGTCGCCGGCAAAGTTGCTGATCAGCGCACCTGGTTCGGTCAGAGACAAACGCTGCAGCTTGCTAGTGTCCTCATTATCAAAGAAATACAAATACTTGCTGGTTGCGTTCAGATAGGATCCCTCGAAATTCTCAGAGATCATTTGAGCAGTACCCCCGGCAGTGGGTGCACGATATAATGATCCATCTTCCGAGCTATAGTACACATACCCTTTCTCCGCAGCCGCTGCGGATGCGTGTGGAGTCAGCTTTCCTGCCCCTAGAGCAGAGCTGATCAATACACCTGCAAGCAGGATGCACCCTAATCTTTTAGTTAACCTCTGAATCTTCTTCATTTGACGACTCCTCTGTAGATGAAATGGTATGAGTATAAAACTATACCTTACTAAGATATCGGATTAAACCAAGGAAAATATATGAAGCGAAAGAACCATTATTATCCTCCTGAATCATGAATTGAATGAATTTGGTAAGGGCTAAATGGCATGCATAAATATGCAAACAAGAAAAATCCCCATAAGCGAGAGTAACGGCCTATGGGGTTGTGAATGATTATCCTATGGTTTTCACAACAGTTCCTTCATTGTCGGTGATATGAGTGGGTACGATCCTCACTGCAAACTCCGGCCAGTCAGTGAGATGATACAGCCCTGCTACCGGACGGAGAATTTCTGATATAGCTTCCGAGGCAGCCTCATCCAGCTTAAGGACAACATTATCATTATGAATTTCGATGCTGCGATTGACGCCTGTCTCGAAGCTGACCGTAACCTCTGGACCGGCCAAAGTTAAGGTTCGTCCTTTTAGGAGTCTCCCATGCAGCAGCTTGCCTACGATCTCGGCCTGCTTAGCTCCCAGCTGCAGAGTCTGGATGGAATCGTCTTCCGGGTTCTCCCAAGCTAATTGATCGACGTATAGTGCACCTGTATTGGAGCCTTCACTTTCACTGCCCAGCCTTACGGCTTCGGCGATTGCAGGGAGCTTGAGGAGTGAATTCCGATGTAGATCAGTTATATATAGCGGAATGTGCTCTGACATTTCCATCAAAACGCCCAGAGTATTCCAGACCTGCATTGCCAACAGTTCATCATTGGTGATGCCCACCAGTTGGAGGAATTCTACTCGGCCATTAGGGGTGTCTATCGCCGGAAGCAGAGGGTCTGTAATAAAAGCCAATGCTGTCAGCACCGTCTCCGACTCAAGGGCAATCGGCCCATTCGCATCCATATAATCCCCGGAACGGAACACATTCCCGCTGTTAAACACATAACGGCCCAGATTCTGCAGCAGATTCAATGCCCAAGCCGGAGGCTCATCTTCTGCAGCGGATTTGGATAGCCGGAAGGTCAATTCGAAGCCATATCCGCTGTACCCGGGATCTTCCGTTTCTTTTTCATATAGCTCAGAAAATCCGTAGGTTACAAAATGCCAATGTGGCAGGGGTTCACGCGCTTCGTATACACTGATTCCATTCAGCGGATCTGGTCCACCAAGCATGTAGGGTATGGCGGTTCCGTAATGCTTCTGCTCCTGTTCTCCATAGAGCTGCTCCAGAGCTTCATCTATGGCTTCCCAGCCATCTGCGTTCAATTCTTCTTCGCTCATATGTTTTCCCTCCCAGAATGTGGTCGGGAACTAGTTTATCATGATAGATTGACAGACTCAAATCTGCTTATAGCCCGAGCGAGTTGCCCCTCTCCAGACGCTGGATCTGCTGCTCGCCATTGTCGGCCAGTTCGCGGAACTGATTGATGGTCTCGCGCATTCTCGGCAGTGCCTCCTGCTTGTAGGTACTGATGGAATCCAGGGCGGACAACACGTCGGTAAAGGCCTGCTTCAGCGTGTCCGGAGAGATGGTAGTTTCCATCGATTGTTTTTGAATCGCTGCCCCTTGCTCTTTAAGCATTTTTGAGGTGCCGCTGATCAGATGATCTGTCGTTTGATTCAGCAGCTCGATTTTTTTGAGTACGATTTTTTGATGATATAGTGCGCTTGCGACAGTGACGGAGATTTTCAGTGCAGATACGGTTACGTTTCGGGCTCTGTCAACGCCCCGGATCAGTTCTTTATTATTTCTGATCACTACTTCGATAGCCATGATGCCTTGTTGATTGACTACTTGCATCTGCTGCAGATCCATGACCCGCTGACGGAGAGGGAAAAGGACTTCTTCCGTGATGAACCTGATTTTGTCCCCGGACTCACTGCGCACCTTAGCAGCCTCAATCTGATGCTCGATTTCTCGGTCCATCAGCATGCCGAGCTGAATTTCCTTCTGCAGCTTTTTGGTGAGCTCCCGCAGGGTCTGCTGTTCGATCTCAAGGGTGGTGTTGTCGTTCTTCAAAATGGATTTGCCTTTATCCAGGGATTGGATGATATCGGAAATGACAGCGTCTGCTTTCTGGTACTTGGCGAAATACGTACGCAGGGGATTGAAGAATTTGCCCAGAATCCCGTTTTTAGCAAAATCGACAGCACTCGGATCCAGATCCTTCAACTGCAAATGGAGCTCCGTCAATCCCTTGGCGACCTGGCCGCCTTCATCGCCTGTTTTGGACAGATTGCCTACGGACACCTGAAGCAGGGAGTTTTTATCGGAAGAGGAGCGCATGGTATTCATTCCAAACATGTCGATCGATTGCAGCACAGATCTCCGTTTTTCCAGTGAGTCTATATCCAGGTCCAGAATACTTGCTACATTGCTCGCGGCCAGCTCTTTCAGCTGCGAAACCTCTGCAGGCTCCGGCTGTACCTGTTCTTCGATAACCGCTTTGAGCGTTTCTGTACTAGGGATTTCCATGGTAAATGACATCACAAACCTCCTAAAGTTTTATCGAAGCTGCACTTCTTCGACTGTGCCCGTAATATAACTAGCTTCGATAGCATATGCCCGAATGGTAGGCTGAGCTACATTTGCACGTTGAGCAGATTGCCGATTTTGTACACGACGTCATCCGTATCTGCATTGATATTTGCAGCCTCATTAATACTGGAAATGCTCTCCAGTGCCTTGATGTTCGCATTGTAGCCTATGGTGTAGACCGGGATTTTATAAGTCTCGATTAAGCCTCTTATCTCATCTAAAGAATGCCCTTCATTCGTTTCACCGTCACTGAGGACGAAAATCACTGGCTTAATATCGGGATTCAAGGCAATTTGGTCCTGAAGCATTTTCATGGCTACAATGATTCCGTCGAACGTAGCAGTGCCCCCGGTAGCCTGCAGGCTGTTAATGGCCCCTACGAACATGGACTGCTGATTGGTGTCATATTTGGCGATGGGCAGATTAATAGTCACATCACTGGAGTAGGAGACAAAGCCAATGCTGTTGTCTTTACCCAGGAATTTCTGTCCTTTGAGCAGCGATTCCTTCAGATGATTGAGAGGTTCCCCGGCCATGCTTCCTGACACATCCGCTACGAATACAGCTGCAATCGGTTTGCTGCCATCCTTTTTCTCTTTCCAGAGCTTCTGGGCTGAAGAGAGGAGGTTGCCTTCAATAGGGGCAAGTTCAGAGACGTATTCATTCATGCCGTTGAAGCCTTTGTCCGATGCCAGCTGTTGATATCGGTCCTGTTCAGTGAATTCGGCAAATTTCTTGATAATGTCCAGCTTCTCCTTGGGTAAATTTCCAAGCGCGTAGAGCGGACTGTCATGTCGTACGCCAAACGGTGTGAAGACATAGCCGCTTTTCAGATCAGGCGCATTCACATAGGTTTGATACTCCAGAACAAAAGCATCCAGTGCCCCTGTTTTAGCCGCATCCCGCATTTGCAGCGTGGTCGAGGCGATGAACGGCACATTGGCCTGGAACCGCTCAAAGCCCTGCACAGCCTTATCACTTAACAGATCGGAGCTGTCAAAAGTGCTGAGTGCGGTCACGAGGAAGTTCAGTCCGGTGGAGCTGGCGAACGGGTCGGTGTAGCCCATGGACAGCTCATTCGCTGCGATAGCATCCGTTATGGTTTTGACATTCAGCGAGCCGTACTTGCCTACCAGTTCGTCATACTTTTTCTTGTTGGTTACCACGCCCGCCACATTGCCAGTAATACGTTTCGAGATAAGCACGGTAGGGGTTCCGTTTGCCTTGACCATCTCGCCCCATAGCTCGTTGGAAGGGGTAAAAGCATCTGGTATATACTTACCGGACCGGATATAGTCTGTGGCCGTGCCTGAGGCGATATTACGGATCTTTACGGAAGCCTGTTTACCGCCGATCATGATTTTCGCATCATTGAAGGCAGTGGCTACTTCATTCAGCCAGCCGTCATTTCCTGTCCCGGATTTCTCGGTGGAAGAGAAGATTTCCACGAAGCTGTCCGTTGTATTCTCTACAGAAATAGGAAATTTGGAGATGTCGGGCAGGGATTCGCCGATATCTGCGGGGTCCAGGTCGATTTGCCCCTTTACAGTATCTGCGACTGTTACATTAACATTACTGTAGAGTTTGTTCAGCTTTTTACCGGCGTCTTCCGCAGAGATCTCCTTATCGGATTTGCCTAAATTTGCAGTCAGCGTGATTCCGAAGTAGACCAGAGCAAATACGCATGCTGCAATCACTGCGAGTATGATCCCTTTTTTGCCACTCCCGGCCATGTGCATCTTCCTTTCTAATTCTGATAGAGCTTGGTCTGCCCGATCAGGGCGTTAAGCTCTTTCATGCAAGGCATTTCATCAACTGCTCTGTAGTCCGTATTATCCAGCAGGGAAATTTCCAGCAGCAGCTGATCCAGCTTAAGCAGAATCTCCTCATTCGCCCCCAGATAGCCAGTCACATGGGCAAAATATTCGTTATACAGCTCGTTTTTTCTCTGCACCAGCGTATCGGAGAAGGGCTTCGGCCTTTGCCGGCTGGTGAACAGGTTGAATTCAGAGGCATCGAATACACTGAGCTTGTTCAGAATCCCCCGCACATTCAGATACAAGAGCTTTTCAACCTCAACAATGACGGTCTGGAACTTTCGGAAGCTTAATTCCGTGGGCTCAAACCGCTCCCCTAATATATTCATCAAGGTGGATTTCTTTTTATCGATCCGCTCCAACTGCTCAAGGGCAAGCAGAACATCTTTTTGGAGCGCCTTCACATTCCGGTAGCGGCTCAACCCTGCGATGTAATCATCACGGGTTTCCAAATTACGGACAGAGGGAGTGGCCGGAGTTTTGAAGAGGAGGGTATAGCTCCCGTACAGCACGACAAGCAAACTAGTGAATAGCAGAGTAACGCCAGAAGCGGTCTCAAGTGTACTTCCGCCAACAATTTGAAGGCCAAGTAGTCCAGGAGAAAGTACAGCTATATTCGACAGCGCAATTCCGGCAATAAGTCCTATCAGTTTGACGGGTCCAGAACGGTTCAGAATGTGCACCTCCTCTGCAGGTATTTTTTTACAAGACGACTTTGGATCCATTTTATCAGAGAAAAGAAGGTTTAGCTCCGAAATATTACCAAATCGGTCCCCAGTCATTTGAATCCTTAAATTTTAAGAATTAAGGGTTGACAGCAACTTACTTGCCATGTAACATATGAACAGTCGTTATGCATATAATTACATACTGTTCTCGTATAACCTCGCAGCCTTATGGGCATCAACAGGGCGAGGGTTTCTACAGGAAGCCTACTCTTCCTAACTACGATGGCAAGGATCATGCGCTTATGTTCCTCGTCCCCGGAGTTAGGTTTATTTGCGTATTGCGGCCGATTTAATAGATTCAGGAGGCATAAATGAAATGAAAGATTTGAAATATTTGTTATCGGTATTAATTGGGGCCATGAGCTATGGAATTCTATCTACGATCGTCGTATTGGCTTACGGAGAGGGGTACCAGCTTGGGGAAGTGGTCGGTACGCAGCTGCTGACTGGCTGCATTCTTGCCTGGCTGCTGGCATTATATACAAAGGTTAGACAGGCGCGTAAACAACGCAGCCAAGGCATTCGTCCAGCTGCAGCACAGCAGGCATCGCCTGCACTTACCTGGAAGCAGCGGCTGCTGCTGATGATGGCTGGAGCGCCTACTGTGGTGACAGGATTAGTCTATTACCAGTCACTGCGCTATATTCCAGCTTCGCTGGCTATCATCCTGCTGTTCCAGTTCACCTGGATCAGTGTACTGATCCAGGCTGTCAGCAAGCGGCAGCGGCCCGACAAGGTAACCCTGCTGACGCTGTTGCTTCTCTTCGGCGGAACGCTGCTTGCAGCAGGAATTATAGATCAGGGTGCAGCGCATTTCAATGCTCTTGGACTTACTCTGGGCCTGTTGTCAGCTGTAAGTTATTCCATGTTCATCATTTTCAGCGGCAAAGCGGTTCCCTCTGCACATCCGGCGTACCGGAGCGCATGGATGGTTACCGGAGGCTTGTTGCTATTGTTCGTTATTTTCCCGCCGTATTTCCTTTTCAACGGACTTTTGTGGGGACAGCTGCTGCTGTTTGGATTTTTATTGGGTTTGTTCGGAGCCTTTATTCCGCCGGTATTATTTGCCATTGGTGTTCCGCATATCGGGGGCGGCATGGCTGGCATTCTCGGTGCTGCCGAGCTTCCGGTTGCTGTATTGCTCTCCTCATTCGTGCTGCATGAGCAGGTAAGCGGACTGCAGTGGACCGGGGTTGTCCTGGTGCTCCTGGGGGTTGTGCTCCCTGAGCTGTACAAGCTGCGGTGGGGGATATCCGACAGGGCAGCTTCACAGGTCTAGCTGCCTGCCATCTAGAGATGATTATTTATAAGGGATTAGTAAAATAACCAGCATAAACAGCGCGTACCGGCATCAGACGGTACGCGTTGTTTTTTTGCCCTTCTATAACCGTATCCATGAAGAACATATCTTTAGGAGTATTGTTTCAATTCCCGATATCTCCGGCTGAAACTAATGGTTGATGAATGGAGCATAGAAATGAGAGGATGGAGATAACGGGAGGAAGGGGGAAGTACATATGAATGGTGAGTTACATCAGATGTTATTAATCACAGCGCTGGGAAATGGGAATTTGATTAGTGGTGCGGATGCCTCTAATACTGAATTAGAGCATACGGAATACATAGAAGTGCGATTCATAGAGGAGGGAGGAGGGAAGGCTTGGAGCTGGCCCGAGTGGCTTGCAGAGCTGAAGAATAATGGCTGCCGGCGGCTTATGTTAAACGGTATGCCTTCGGCAACTTCCTGGAGCACTGGTATTCTTCAGAGTAATGGGATGCCCAATGGAGTGACCTCCCTAGGAACAACAGGTGAATCCTTGTGGAAGGCTGATTGGCACATGGATCAGTATGGCTCGCGGACAAAGTGGAAAGTTACCTATACTGAACAAAAGCTTTACGATGGACAGAAAGGTGATCGCGAATTCCTTCCATTATCTGTTTTGTCAGAGAAGCTGGACGTGGCGCTAAGGCAGATTGGAGATCTGGCCTATACAATAGAAGAGAGTTTCTGGAGTGACCATTTCTTTGAGCCTGCTAAGAGTGTTCTGAACGGAACAGGTACAGCTGCGCAGCTGTCTTTTCACTTACCGGATATTTATAAGGACCAGGCACGAACGCTGCTGAATGCAGTCTACAAAGCCTGGGTATTCGGTGGCATGGGTTCCTGGAATGACAGTCCTCCATATTCTGCCTATCAGCATGACCGGGAGCAGGAGTTCAATACGATATCGGCCCGGTTATACGAAACCCTGGTACAATGTGCGCGGGGAGCCGTGAATTCCGTAGTGCTGCTATGAACCTAAGCGGGATATGATACTTTGAGTAATAATAAATAACGGAGAGCTATGATGAAACTGAACGATCTAATTAAGCTATGGAATCATGCGTTCTTGAACGGAGTACCAAAAAAATAGTATAAAAGTAACAGCTATCGAATTATTGGAGATTTCAAGCACTATTTGTATGTATTTATTGACCCGGAATATAGGGTGGGAATCCCATTTATAGATGAGATAGCTCTTTTATTTAAGCTTAATGTGCCAAAAGTCGTATATTCAAAGATTCAGAAGTAAAGAGCTTAATTTTGTGAAATTCAATATTCCCTTCATTTATTCCGATAAGGATAAAGGATCCTCCAGAATCTGGATGGTCTTATGTGGAAGGAGAAATGTTGGAATGATTACAACCATCGATACATCTGGCCAGCTTGAAAAAGAAGACTACTTGTTATCGAATACGCAGCAACTTACCCGAAAAGATACCTCCGATCAACTATTAATTGAAGTTTTTCAGCACTGCATATTCAATATAAAAGATCATCTTACCGGACCCTATTTATTTCTGCTTACGGATAAGGAGGGAGTTCTGCTCGCGATGGATTACAGTCGTAATCTGGAGAGTGCAGTAAGTAAATCTCCTATCCATATAGGAATGTTTTTTACTGAAAAATGCTGCGGGGTCAATGCGATTTCAGAGGCCATTGCGCAGGGCTGTCCCGTGTATTTACCGCCTGAGGATCATGAAAGTCCTTTTTTTAATAATTGGCATTGCTTTTCGGTCCCTCTAGTGGTCGGTCATGAAATTATTGGTTATCTGGATGTCTCAACGATTAATGCGGCTATGAAAAGCGAACTGATCGCCATTGCCAAGCTGATTCCGGCAGATATGCTGATCAGTTACCAGGTCCAGCTTGCAAGCCAGGCCGCTGGGCAGCTTCCGGCACAACTGAGTGAACGTCAACTAAAAGTACTCAAGCTCATTTCTCAAGGACTAACCGGTAAAGCAATTGCCTCAAAATTAAAGATAAAAGAATGTACAGTGAATCATCATAAGAAAATTATTTTTGATAAGTTGGGGGTTCAATCCAGCTCGGAGGCTGTTTCTGTCGCGACAAGGATGTTATTGTTTTAGCCATGGCCTATAGTTTTATATAGGTGGTAAAGATAACATTACATGTTAAACTTTTCTGGTGTACAAAAAAAGAGAGAAACATCAGGAGGGTATTATGAAGAAAAAAGTTGGATTATTATCAATGGTGATGGTGTTAATGCTGATGGTGGTTACAGCATGCGGAGGAAAAGACAAGGAAGTTAGCTTAGGTGTGACTGAAAGTGGTACATACACAAATGACTATTTCGGATTGTCCCTTAACTTTCCCAAAGAGTGGGTCTTCCAGAACGCAGACCAGATGATGAAGCTTATGGAAGCCGGTCAGCAAGTTGTTGCCGGTGGTAATGAAGCCAAGAATAAAATGCTGGATCTGGCAAAGACCAAAACGCTGAACCTGCTGATGGCTTCGGAATTTCCATTAGACTCAGGTAAAAGCGGGCCTTCCGCTATCGCAGTTGCCGAGAAAGTAAGTATGCTCCAAGGTATTAAGACTGGGAAGGACTATCTGGAATCTTCAAAAAAATTGATGAAGGACAGCAAACTTCCGTATGAATTTGAAGACATCAAGACCGTTAAAGTCGGGGGAAAAGATATGGACCTGATGAAGGCTTCCATTAATACTGGAGCTGCTGTAGTCACGCAAGAATATTACAGCACCATTATTGACGGGTATGCATTTAACCTCATTCTTTCCTACGTAGACGAGAAGTCAAAAGCTGAAACGGATAAAATTTTGGAATCTGTATCGTTTAAATAAGGATCAAAAAGAAGCTGACCCAAAAGCCATGAAATGGCTGCTTGGGTCAGCCCTTTTTATACGTAGGAGATACGTAAGCTACTTGGGTGGACGCTCCGCGAACGGACCGTTGTTCCAATCGCTTTCGTTATTGCCTGGGCTAAGCCCTGCCCAAGCTACGAAGAGCGGTTTCCTCTAGTAGTTCTAAAAAGATTTTAGAAACTTTATCCGCTTAAACAGCGGAGAGAACGAAATGATTGTGGAAAAGCGGTAGCGGTCGCCTTGGTCTCCGGATTTTCACCGCTAAGGAGAATGAAAAAAATCTGGAGAGCACAGCGATTGGAACAACGTTTCGTTCGCGGAGCGTACACCCAAGTGCTCACGTTAATCCTACTTAAAAACAGAGGGCGATCCCAAGCAGCCATTTCATGGCTTTGGGAATGCCCCTTTGGTATATCTCTCAACGAACTAATATTTTACCTTCACCGGCCAGTGTGCGCAGCATTTTTGGAAGGCGATCCTTGTCAGCTTCAGGGATGTCCAATTGAATACCGTAGTGAAAGGTGTCGGATTCCTCCTTATACCATTTCAATGTTCCTTCTATGTACATAGATTCAGAGGAGAGGGCCATCTCCATGCCTACCCGTACCAGATTTGCGTCCGGATTGACATTCAAAGGAATCGACAACCGGCATCCCGAACGGCTAATGTCATACAGTACGGCACTTACGGGTTTGCGGGGAACTGGGATTCCGTTAATGGTAAGAATATGCAGATCTAATGTAGCAGGTTCTTTTAGAGTGTAGCGAAAGGGTTCAGTTCTGCGGTTACTGTTCATATACTCCTCCATACTTTTCCATGTGTATTCTAAATTTATCGACATAGAAGCAGGATTAGTGAAGAGCTGGGAGCTTGATCACCCCAGTAGAATTCGTAATCGTGGTGTTGGTTTTCAGCCTTCAGACGAGAAGTCGTTGCAAAAGTATGTATAATCGTTGACGGCCTGCATTCTATGGAGAGAAACTTTTCTTTATACTGTGTATGTAAACGATTACAAATACTGATGGGGGGCATCATCTATTGAATAAAAAAAGAGGAATGACACTGCTGTCCGGAGTGATAATGTTGTCGCTGCTAAGTGCGTGTGGGGACAATAATGGTAACAGCGGAGGGAACGCGGCGGAGCCGCAAGCTTCAGCAGCTGCAACTCAAGCGGCGGGAGACCATACGAAAGGTGCCGGAGATTCTAGCACAGTGGATACCTCCCAGCCTGTCGCACTGAAGATGATCTTTGTGGGGCCTAAGCCGGTCGACTACGATACGGTATTCGGGGAGATTAACAAGAAGCTGAAGGAGAAAATCAACGCTACCGTAGAAGGCGAGTTCTTGGACTGGTCAGACTGGGCGCAGAAATATCCGCTTAAGCTTGCGGCCAACGAGGATTTTGACCTCATTTACGCTGCGAACTGGGCAGGCTACAACGATCAGGCTCTCAAAGGCGGCTTCCTGGAACTGACCGACGAGATGCTGCAGAAGTACACTCCGATGACTTGGAAAGCGATGCCGGAGGTAAGCTGGGGTCAGGCGAAGGTGAACGGTAAGCTCTACATGGTGCCCCAGAACCGCGGGGAAACAGTCGAGAAGCTGATTCTATACCGGGAGGACCTTCGCAAGAAATACAACCTGCCGGAGATTAACAGCCCGGAAGCCTATGCTAACTACCTCAAGACCATCGCTGAGAAAGAGAAGGGAGTCACTCCGTTTGTACCGGAGACCGGAGACTGGAAGCTTCATAATCTGGATCGGGTGCTCCTGAAGCAGCAGAACGAATGGAACATGCTTGACTTTGATCTGCCGATTGGCTTCAAGCTCGACGATCCTACTGGTAAAGTGTTCAATGTATACGAAACGCCAGAATTTAAGGACCTGATCTACTATTATAAAGATCTGGCCGATAATAACGCCTGGTCGAAGAGTGCATTGAACAGCAAGCTGGATCACCAGCAGGAGTTCCGGGCTGGCAAGGCAGCGTCAATTACACACAATCTGGGTACGCTTGGCGCCTTGATGACCGATATGCGGGAAAAGAAGTCGCCTTATGAATTGGCGCTGGCGGACATTACGCCGGACAAGAAAAAATCGGTAGCTGTCTCTACACAGAACGGGATCGCCATTCACGCGACCTCCAAGAATCCCGAACGGGCACTGATGATGGTCGATTTGCTGCAGAACGACAAGGAACTGCATGATCTGATCATGAACGGTATTCCATCCGTTCATTATAATCCGGTCGGAGATGACAAGTACACGAACGCTGAAAAGAACGCTAACTATACCGGTTTTTCCAACTGGGGCTTTAACTCACCGCTCAACCGGGACAACGCTTCCTTCCCGGAAGAAGCTAACGCGTTAACCGACAAGTGGGAAGGGGAGGTTTATCACTATCCTCTGGAAACCTTTGCGTTTAATAACAGCAATGTAAAAACAGAAGTCGCTAACGTCGGCAATGTGATGCTCCAATACGGTATTCCGCTGGAGTATGGAACAGTGAAGGATGTAGACAAGGGGCTGGCTACTCTTCAAAAGCAGGTAAAGGCTGCCGGAATTGACAAAATAATTGCGGAAGTACAGCGTCAGATCGATGAATTTTTGACCAAATCGGGAAAATGATTTTTTCAAGGACGAAGTAATTCATTCCCGCCTATTCTAATACTAAAAGCCGAAAGAGCCCGCGTAGTCAGCGGGCTCTTTGTTTTATATATTTCCCTTCTCTTTACAGCAGGCTGTAACATGACCACAGATTAAATGTTAAATCACAATTCGAACTCCATTAAATCACGGCCCATGGTGATGGGACCTTTAAAGATCTCCTGCATGCCTATACTATATTCAGCTTCAGCTTCTGCCGTTTCTGCCGGCGCGGGGATGTGATGGGTAAGCACGAGGTGTTTAACCCCAGCCTGTCGGGCCATTTCAGCTACTTCGAGTGTAGTGGAGTGATATTTGGCAGGGTTGGACAGGGAGGCTGCTTGATCCGGGAATTTCTCAATCAAGGCATCCAGCCATTTCTTGTTATAGGATTCATGGATTAGTAGATCCACTCCCCGGCTATATTTAACCATGTTGTCAACGGGAATGGTGTCCCCGGAAATGACCACCGCATTCCCGTTATATTCAAACTTATAGGCGATCGCCGGATAGACGGGTCTATGATCGACTTCAAAGGCAGTAATCTTAATGCCATTCTGCTCATAAATAACGCCCTCGTTACTTTCAAAATAGTGAATATTAGCTCCTTCGTCAGCGGAGAGGTTATAGTGAATTCGCAAATTGACATCAAAATCAAAGGCCGAACGCATTTTGCCGATAATCTCTTGAGTGGTGGCAGGTCCATAAACATTCATTGGCGTGGAGCGTCCAGGAAATACCTGATGGGCATTGACATGGGTACGCCAGCTGGAGATGAATACATCGAAGAATCCCGAGTTATGATCACTGTGATGGTGGGTGAAGAAAATGTCTGATATCCGCTGCGGCATGACACCCGCTTTTAGTAGCTGATCTACAGTGGCACCACCGCAATCCACCAAAAAGGTATGATTTCCGGCTAGAACGACAACACCTGCTTTGGCCCGGCCCTGAAAAGCCCGTGGCGTGCCTGTGCCGAGTAAAATAACTTTTAAGTTTTCATGAAAGCCTGGTAATTGTCTGGTCTGATCTTGTATTTGCATGTAGGTTATACCTCCTTATCTGTCCTTTTTCACTTCATCTAATAACGATAAATCGATAAACTTGCTTAAGTCGAGCTTATCCTCTGTAATATCCTTGATATACCCGGCGTCAAAAGACACCTTAGCCATGCTCTCGATGACCTGCAGATTGACCTCATCCGTTAGATTCAGATGCTCTATGGCCCCTTTAATTAAATTTACATCCATGCCTTTACCGCTGAGCTCCTTGAGTTCTGCGCTGATTAATTCATAGGCCTCTTCAGGATGTGATTTGATAAAGTCAATTCCGTCCAGATTGGCCTTTATCGCTTGTTTGGCCAGATCACGATGCTTTTGAAGAAATTTGTCGCTGGCCACTAGCAGGGTTAATGGATAGTTGCCGTCATTTGGCGGGATTTTGTCCCAATCGACCAAGACCTCGCCAGTGCCTTCCTCAACCATCTGTATTCCCCAAGGTTCTGGAATTAAGGTAGCATCGACTTCTTTTTGACGCATGGCGACCAATGTGTCTGCCGGAGCACGGGTAATAATCTGTACGCCGGAGGTATCCGTCGATACCTTCAAGCCTTCCTGCTCTAACAGTAAACGCAACGAGATTTCATTAGTGCTGCCTTTGGTGGGAATAGCTACTGTTTTGCCCACTAAATCCTTCACGGAATGGATGCCGGCATCTTTGCGGGCAATGAAGACCGCACCCCCATTATTCGAACCGGAAATGATCCGAAAGTTCTCACTCTTCAGAAATTGATTGATTGCAGGCCCTGGACCCACAAAGCCCAGATCAATCTGGTGGGTTGCGATGGCGGTGGAGAAGTCGGAGCCGTTGTCAAAGGCCGTGACTTCAATCTTAACATGGGCCCCGAAGGCATCCTGAAAATAGCCGTTCTTCAAGGCGATAAATCCCGGGGCATGGGTCACATTTTTTAAAAGCCCAATATGAACCGTCAGGTTATCTGTTGTTGAAGCGTTCCCGCCATTATTTCCGCAAGCTGAAAGAACCAGAGTGAATACTACTATCAGGACGATTGTTAATTTTCTCATGAGGATTCCCCTTTACCTTGGAGTGGATGATTTCAACTTATCTTTTGGCTGAATCTAAGCCGTAGCGGAGCATAATGCGATCCTCCAGCCTTTTGAAGCACAAATGATCCGACAGGGTGCCGATCACGGCGATGATAATGACAACACACAGGATCGTTGCGGTATCGCCTATACTGCGGCTGTCCTGTAGCGTCTGGCCTAGCCCCAGTCCTCTCGCAATAAGCTCACCAGCGGTAAGTGCGCGCCAGGCAAATGCCCAAGCTACACGAACTCCGGTGATGAGATGAGGAAATGCTGCGGGAAGCATCACTTGAAAAAACATCCGAAACCCGCTGCCCGTACCCATCATCCGTGCCGCCCGTAAGTGGATGGCGGAAATATTCATAATGCCGGTTCGGCTGGCCATAGACATGGTCCAGGTGGCACCGATGGTGGTGATGAAAATGACGGAGGTATCGTTAAGTCCGAACCAGATGATGGCAAACGGCAGCCAGGCGATACTGGGAACGGTCTGCAGCGCAACAACCAGGAACCCAAAGGTTTCATCGAAATAACGAAAACGGGCGAACAAGAATCCCAGCAGTGTACCGATTCCAATCGCAAGCACAAACGAAATTAATAAGCGGCGAAGACTGGAAAGGGTGGCCTCCAGCAAATTCCCCTTCGTAAATCCATCGTAAAAGGCTTGATAGGTCTGTAAGGGAGAGGGGAATTTCCAGCCCCATTGAAACATCCGATAACCCAGCTCCCACGCAATCACTAGGATAATCAGAAATATTATTCTTCTAAATGCTGTATTCATGATCGATCTCCCCTTGGACGATCTTATCCAGTTCATCTGTCAGAACTGCCAGAATTCTAGTTTCGAGAGAATGGATCAAGGGATCCTCCAGCGCATGAGGGCGGGCGGCCTGAACGGAGAACTCCTGCCTAATCCGGCCCGGCTGTGTAGACATGACTAGCACACGTTCAGACAGAAGTATAGCCTCGCGAATATTGTGAGTGATGAACAAGATGGTTTTCCGCGTTTTCTGCCAGATCTCCTCCAGATCCTTTTGCAAAATATAGCGGGTCTGCTCATCTAAGGCGGCAAAGGGCTCATCCATTAATAAAATCTCCGGGTCCATGACCAGCGCTCTGGCGATGGCAACCCTTTGCTTCATCCCGCCGGAGAGCTCATGAGGATAACGTTCCACGAACTTACTTAAATGCACGGCTTTAATCTGCTCATAGGCCAGCTCATAACGGGCTTTTTTGGATAAGCCCCGCTGCTTCAATCCAAAGGCAACATTGTCGAGTACGGTTAACCAGGGAAATAGTCCATGCTCTTGAAAGACGACAACGCGGTCGGGGCCCGGAGACGTAATGCTCTGCCCGTTGACAGTAATTGAACCTTCATACGAAGTTTCAAACCCGGCGATCAGATTTAATAAGGTGGATTTTCCGCAGCCGGAGGGACCCAGCAAGGACACAAATTGCCCGCGTTCAACGTGGAAGGATACCTGATCTAGTACCGTGTAGGGTTCTCCTTTTCGCTGCTTGAATACTTTGCTGACATTGTTGATTTCGATCACATGCTCACCTTCCTGACCTAAGCGCTTCTTTAAATATCTGTGAAAAAGCGGTTTGGATGATAAATGATAATTTTCTTATGGTTGTAGTCAATCAGTGCTTTCTCACGCCATTTATTCAAGGTCTCGGTGACCGTCTGTCTGCTGCAGCCAATAACATAAGAAATCTCTTCATGACTTAGCTGCAGTTGCAGATGGATCTGCTCATCTTTCCGAGTGCCCATCTGGAATATTAACCAGGCCAATCTCCATGCCACAGGCCGGCTGATTAACGTCTCAACGATGTTTTGGGTCTGCAATAGCCGATGGGCGCCGATAACCGCTAAGGAGTATGCAAACTCAGCGTTGCTTTTGGCTAAATCCAGAAAAATCTGCCCGTCTAACGTGATCATCTGACAGTCTACCAGGCACTTGGCATATCGTTTGCGTTGAAGGTTCGCCAGCAGCTCCGCATTCCCGAAGATCTCACCGGCATAACGAAGAAAGAGGGTAATGCCTTGACCTTCCTGGGAGGACTGTGAAATTTTCACTAAGCCTGTGTCTACATAAAAGACCGCATTGGCGGGGTCATTCTCTAAAAAAATGAATTCGTTTTTCTTATAGGATTTTGGGGTTCCGTATTCTTGAAAGACACGAAGAAGGACCTCCTTAATCTGCTGCTTCTCTAATAAATCCCCGGGATTGCCGATTGAATCCATGGATAGGTCACCTCTTATCAGCTGAGTTTTGTAGGAGAATAAAACACAGTAATCTTATGCGATATATGTATATTAGCACAATCCATTAGTAAAAAATGTCGTGTAGCTGACAATAGGAAGAAATATCAAGAATCTATTGACAATAACACAGTTATCCTATAGGATTTAAAAAAAGACAACTGACTGACGAATCAATCGGGAGGGGGAGATGGATTGCCCATAGATGAAAACAACGGAAACATAGATCGCAGAACTCAGCTGATGCAAATCGCTCTGGAGAAGTTTGCCAGGCTGGGATATCATCAGACGAAAATATCGGACATCGTTCAGGAAGCGGGTGTAGCGCAAGGAACCTTTTACTGGCACTTTAAGAGCAAGGAAGCCATTGCGCTGGAGATTATCGAAACGGGCAAGGAACAGCTACTGCAAGTTATTGCCCAAGGTTATCGTCAAGATCCGGGAGATATAACGGACATGGTAGAAGCTTCAGAAGCACTGTTCCACCGGTTGTTCAATTTCGCCGCAGAGAACCGCCATCTTATGGAGATCCTCCTGATGGGAAATGGAGCCGACCAAACGATAAGGAAGCGTATTTCGGCTACCCGGAATGCAATGGAGCAAGCTTTTCGCCGCAATATAGAAAGAGCGATAGAGCTGCAAATGCTGCCTGAGGGTATAGAGGTTGAGCTTCGCGCTGCTCTGTTAATGAGTATGTGTGACGGGTTGCTCTCACGTTGGTTATTTGGCTCCGAAGACATTCATTCTAAGGTTGCAGAGGCCTCTGCACAGCAATTAGCGAGTGAATTGGCCAATTTCGAATTTTACGGATTGTTGGGAAAACTATAGATAAAGGGAGAGAAACAATAATGATAAAACGTAAATTTGCTATGGTTACAATAACAGCGCTGGCTGTGTTCGGTCTGGTTCTAAGCGCTTGCGGCGGGAAATCAGTTTCGGGAACTACAGCGGCGAATGAACTGGAACAAATTAAAAAAGCGGGCGTGATCAAGGTCGGTACAATGGGAACCTATCCGCCGTATACCTTTTTGAATGATAAGAAAGAAGTAGACGGTTTTGACCCTGATATCGCCAAGGAAATTGCCAAACGCCTTGGAGTGACAGCAGAATTTACGACTCAGGATTTCTCCGGGCTGATCCCAAGTCTGCAAGCGAAGAAATTCGACATCGTGATTAGCCAGGTTACGATAACTGATGAACGTAAGAAGCAAATTGATTTCACGGATTCTTACATCACCAACAATGTCAAAATCATCGTCAATACCAAAAATATAGATATCACGAAGCTGGAAGACTTCAAAGGGAAGACGATTGGGGTGGGGCTCGGAACGAACGATGAAACCTATCTTCGTACCGAAGTGCTGCCAAAAGTAGGTGATTTCAAGATCAAGACGTATGATGATGTCATTACCTCACTGAAGGATCTGGATGCAGGACGGATTGATGCGACCATTAATAATCTGTATGCCCTGAAGCCGATTGTGGATGAGAATGGCTTTCAGATTAAAGCGGTGGGCGAACCGATCAAATCCGATATGGCGGGTGTAGCTCTCCGCAAGGATAATGCTGAGCTTCGGGATGCCATGAATAAAGCCTTGGCCGATATGAAGGCAGACGGCACATACGACACTCTTTTTCAGAAATGGTTCAATGAGACACCTGCAAAATAAATCTTGGAGCGTGCGCCCTATGGCGGGAAGGGGGTAGTATCTATGCAACTCGTGTTCGACAATCTGCCCTTCTTGCTGAAGGGCGCCGGTTACACCTTACTGTTGACGGTTGTCTCAATGTTCTTCGGTCTGATCATCGGACTAGTGGTGGCTATCGCCCGTCTCAAAGGGAATCCGCCGATTCGGTGGATTGCCCGTTTCTATGTATCTATCATCCGCGGTACACCGCTCCTTGTACAAATTGTAATCATATATTATGGACTTGTAGATTATGGGATTACACTTGGTTCCCTGACAGCAGCCTATATTGCGCTCAGTGTAAATGCCGGGGCTTACTTGTCTGAGACGTTCCGTGGAGCCATTCTGTCGGTTCCGAAGGGACAACTGGAGGCTGCTTATTCAACCGGAATGACGCCATGGCAGGCGATGCGCAGAATTGTGCTGCCCCAGGCGATGCGTATTGCTATTCCCCCTATGGGAAATACGTTCATTGGTATGCTGAAGGAGACCTCACTCGTTTCAGTAATCACGGTCAGCGAACTTCTGCGTCAAGCGCAGCTCCTCATTGCCCAATATTATCAATATATGCCTTTTTATCTTGGGATCGGTGTGATGTATTGGATTATGAGTACTGGGCTGGCCTTCATCCTGGAGCGGTTCGAACGCAGATTGGCCAAAGCTTATTGAACATGGAGATGACGTTAACATGATAACGACTACAGGCTTATCGAAGCATTTTCAGGATCATGAAGTGCTGAAGGGCATTAATATACAGGTGGCAGCACAGGATATTGTCGTCGTTCTGGGACCGAGCGGTTCAGGCAAAAGCACATTGCTTCGCTGCTTAAATGGTCTGGAGGACATCTCAGGCGGCAGTTTTGAGGTGAATGGGATTGTAGTAGATGCTACTGCCTCCAGGCGTTTGCGTCAGCAGGCCACCCGGAATATCCGTAAGCAGAGCGGGATGGTGTTCCAGCAATTCAACCTATATCCACACAAAACAGCGCTCGGCAATGTGATTGAAGGTCTGATCACCGTGAAGAAGCTGCCGAAGGAACAGGCTGTAGCTATAGGCCGGAAGCTTCTGGACCGCGTTGGACTGGCGGATCGTGAAGAATATTATCCTTCCCGGCTCTCCGGCGGGCAGCAACAAAGAGTGGCGATTGCCCGTTCTCTGGCTATGGAACCCGCAGTAATGTTATTCGATGAACCCACTTCTGCGCTTGATCCCGAGCTTGTGGGTGAGGTGCTGAGTGTGATGCGTGAACTGGCTCAGGAGGGCATGACGATGCTGGTCGTGTCACATGAGATGAAGTTTGCCCGTGAAGTGGCGACCAAAATCATTTTTATGGCAGATGGTAATATTATCGAAGAAGCGGCTCCGCAGCGGTTTTTTGAAGATCCCCGAGAGGAACGGACACGCAGATTCTTGCGTCAAATCAACGAAATTTAAGGAAGAAGGTAAAGATAATGAAAGTATCGACCATTTGGAAAGGTAAACGGATGTTTGATTCAACAGGGCCTTCCGGCTATTCCGTGGGGATGGATGCAACTCCTAAATACGGTGGTAACGGCGAAGGCATGACTCCGATGGAATTGCTGCTGGCCGGGTTGGGAGGCTGTATGGGCATCGATATCACGATGATTCTGGATCGGTTCCTGCCAGAAATCACACGACTTGAGATTGAAGCAGATGGAACCCGCAAGGAAGCGAATCCTTCCGGATTTACAGCAATTGATCTGTTTTTTCATATTGATGGGAATGTCCCCGATTACCGGCTCTGGAAAGCCATCCTGATGGCTGAGGAGAAGTACTGTGCCGTCTCGGATTCGCTTAAGGCAGACATCCGCTTGCATCTAATTCTTAATGGAGTAGAGGTAGAGAAACCAGAGAAAAAAAGCTAAGGCTTGGATTGGACTGAACTATTCATATCAAAAATAAAGTTATCGGTAAGCGGCCTTGGTCCTGAATTCTATGGGACTAAGGTCGTTTTGTTTTGCTTATAACCGTTCACTGTTGAAAATGGCATCTAGCATTTCAACATCTAAGCAATAGTAATGCACCCGAAAAAATATAAAATGAACTGTATTTTATAATTTTTATGCTGTAAACCTTAAAATTTGACATCAAAATATTTATTATCGAAAACTACTCTATCGAATGATCGACAAATATCCGAAATATTATTATGAGCTAATTACACAAAAGCGAAATGGGGGGGTTCTAATGTCACAGCAATTAAAGAAAAGACGATTCAATTTATCGAGTATTGCAAATACATTATCAATTGTTCTCTTAGTTATTATCGTTGTCGTCTTTTCGATCTTGGGTACATTTGTATTTTCTAGCACTCGAAACATACTTGTGAAGAACCAAGAGTCCATGCTTCAGACTAAAACACAGGCACTCGTTAGTCAGTTCGATGCTTTATTTAAGGAAAAGGGTTCACTTGTCAAGCAGATGTCAACGAATAATCTATTTAAACAATATCTCGAATCTACGGAATCTCCTGGATTGGCCAAAACTTCTCCGCATGCGGCTGAAGTAACAAAAACCTTGGCAGCCATTGTTAAGGGAGAGCCCGCTTTTGCAGATGCTTGGGTAGCAAGTACTACAGGCAAAGGCTTTTACATCCTGAACGATGGCAGTGTATCGGAGCCTACCTTTACTATTGAACAACGCCCGTATTACAAACCGGCAGTCGCAGCAGACGGCTTGTACTACTCCGATCCTTACAATGATATTATTACGGGTGATTTGTTGATGGGTATTTTTTATCCGATTAAGAATGACAACAATGCGATAATTGGTTTTGTGGTAGTTGATATAGCGTTTAAGGATATTCCTTCTATCATGCAAAGCTATAAGCTTGGCAGCACAGGTTATTCCATTCTCGCCACAAAAACTGGAGAGATTATGTATCACCCTGATAAGACTAAAATATTAAAGGAAAAGATTAACGAGAGCCCGGGTGATCTAGGGAAGATCGGAAAGAAAATGTTAGCTGGCGAATCCGGAGTAGAACTGATTAACGACAATGGAGAGAGCCGTTACATCGGGTACGCCACAAGTAAAGATACTGGGTGGTCAGTAGGATTGACCATTTCAAAGCGTGAAGTACTCTCAGAATTAGTGAACTTCACATGGCTTACCATTATCGGGTTCACTGCAGCTGCGTTCCTGCTCATTTTATTTTCATATATCACACTCCGTTATCTGCTCAGATCCATACCTATACTTCTTACCAAGATCAAGCGGGTGGAAAACGGGGATTTGACTGTTGAGTTCGATGCTAATTCTAAAAATGAAATTGGACAAATTTCAATCGGAATCTTCAATATGGTCCGGAAAATTCAAAATATGATTCAGATGGTTGGCGCCTCCGCAGAGGTATTAAATCAGTCTTCCAAGGATCTGCAATCTATATCTTCCCGAACGGCTGTGACAATGAACGATATGGCTATGGCCATTACTGAGATTGCTAACGCAACTAATTATCAGTCAATCGAAACGGATACGATTCTTCACAAAACAGGGTCATTATCCGGTCAAATCGACGAAATCACGAATGATACCAAAGCCATAGAAGGGATGGTGCAAGCTTCTGCAGACCAAAGCGGACTAGGGTTAGACGTTTTGGATCAGTTATCCAGATGGGCTCAAGAAAATCACAACTCCACACAGGCGATTTCGTCTGCGATTCAAGATATTGATCTTAGCCGTAATGAGATATCGGGCATCGTAGATACGGTACATCAAATTGCCACACAAACCAATCTGTTAGCACTTAACGCGTCTATCGAAGCAGCACGTGCAGGAGAACAGGGCCGCGGGTTTGCTGTTGTGGCAGGAGAGGTCCGGAAATTGGCGGAACAGACTGCACGGGCTACACAGGAGATCGCCAGAAAGGTTCATGATATCGCGGAGAAAACCACGGCATCCGTTGAACACACAACGCAGGGCCTTGAAATAGCTGGAGAAACCGCGAAATCCGTTGAAGCTACGAAGCAGGTGTTCCTCAGTATTAACAAGGATTTAGAAGGCTTGAAATTACGCATGATTCAAATCAGCGATAACACTTCCAATGTTCATACCCACAAGGAAGAAATTTTACAGGCACTGGAAGTGATTTCTTCGACGACAGAAGAGAATTCTGCTTCGACGGAAGAGGTAAGTGCAAGTACTCAGGAGCAACTGGACAGCATACAGCATGTTGCAGCACTATCCCAGCAACTCAGCCTTTTGTCGAAAAAGCTACAGGATGAATTGAATCAGTTCCAGGTCGAATAGCACACGTAAATAAAAGTCCATTGTTATCAATACGAATCGAGTAAACTTAAAGGGAATTTTTTTATAGCCAGAAGTGTATATCTGTAGAAATAGTAATTAGAGCAAAACGGGCGGCGGTTCTCCGGTAACGGGGGCCGCTGTTTGTTATGTGGAGGAAATATGTGGAGCTGAAATCACCCTTAATTTACTTTTGACAAAATTATACGGTTATGTGTGAGGATTCTTGATAGAATAGGAGAGCTGCAGGAATTTACTCAACTAAAGGAGAGGTCTTATTGTTAAGAAGAGGATTTATACTAGTGTTCTCAATACTATTATTTATGTCCAGTAGTATCACAGCATTTGCGGTGGAAAAAGTTAGCGCAGGTGCAGAGGCAGCTACCCCCTCCGGGATTCCGCTGGCCGGTTTGGAAGCTTTTGTCGACAATTATGTTAAAGAGTACATAGGACAACAATCCGTAGGCGCGTCTGTTGTTATGGTGAAGGACGGCCAGGTGGTTCTGTCCAAGGGTTACGGCTACGCCGACGTGGAGCAGCAGATCCCTGTCTCGCCGGATACGGTAATGGAGTGGGGCTCGATCAGCAAGCTTACCGTATGGACGTCCGTGATGCAGTTGGAAGAACAAGGTGAAATTGATTTGAATGAAGATATTCGCAACTATTTACCGGAGAATTTCCTAACAAAGCTGAAATATGATGATCCCATAACAATGCTTAATCTCATGAACCACAATGCCGGATTCGAAGAGTATATGTTCGATATGGCCTACCAATCTCCTGAGGAAGTGCGGTCGCTGGAAGAGGGACTGAAGCTTGCCCAGCCTGCACAGATATACAGACCTGGTGAGGCTGTAGCCTATTCGAATTATGGTAACTCACTGGCTGCGTATATTGTGGAGAGAATCAGCGGTCAGCCTTACCGTGAATACGTTCAGCAGCATATTTTTGATCCCCTTGGCATGAAGGATTCCATTGCCTATTCCGTAGTAGAAGAGCGCCCGGAGCTGCTGAAGCATAAAGCTAAGGGTTATTTCTTTGAGGGAAAAGGGTCCTTTAGGCAGGGATCATGGAACTATATGTCCATGTACCCCAATGGCGGCAATAACGGCACTGCGGAAGATCTGGCTAAGTTTGCGATGGCGTTCCTGCCTGCAGCCGGAGAACAATCCCCTCTGTTCGAGAAGCCCGAGACCCTGGGCAAGATGCTGACCCAAAGTTATGCCTCAGCTGAAGGAATGCCGGGCAATGCGCATGGGTTCTGGGAATATCCTGGACGGCACCGGACGCTCGGCCACGGCGGGAATACGATTGCCTTTGCCACCAATCTGCAGATCGTGCCTGAAGACCGGTTCGCGATCGTAATTATGACCAATCAGGCCAGCGAATCCAATATTGTTCATGGTCTGACCAAAGCAATCGTGGGTACGCGTGAGCAGGCGGATGCAGTCGATCTGCCGGACGCGTCAGAGGTTCAAGGTGAGTTCGTGGCTGCGCGCCGCCCTGGACATGGCTTCATGAATCTATTTCCCTATCTCACGCTGATGAAGCTTGAGCCGCAGGGAGCGGATCAGCTCCGTGTGTCACTTGCAGGTATGACCGGGAGCTATAAGCAGGTTCAGCCTTATCTCTATGAGAAAGTAAGCGGAGACTCGGCGCTGGATGCCTGGCCCATGCTGCATGCAACAGTCAGTGATGGTAAGGTAAAGGCGATCTCGGTGTATACCTCTGATTATTTGCCATTGCCTGCTGATAAATCGATGCCGGTGCTGCTCTTGAGTGCCGCGCTTGCGGTGCTGGCCGTCGTCTATTTCATTATCGCCCCGTTTGTATTGCTGGTTCAGAAGATCTTGAACAGGCGGAGAGCCAGAACACGTCCTGCTTCTAGTGCCGCCAGCCGCAAGTTGGTGGTTGGCCTAACCTTATCAGGCACTGGCATTGTGGTGAACAATCTGGTTCTGGCTTTGCGGATGCTCAGCAACAATGAGCGTGCCTATGCCGAAGTGTACCCGCAGATTATGGTTAACTATGGTCTGACTGGACTGGCTGTATTGTTCTTGGCAGCATTGCTGGTATCCTGGAAGAAGAAGCGGTCTGCTTCAACTGCCCGTGACAAGTGGTCGGCCATTCTGCCTGGGGCGATGATGGTAGTTCTGGTAGGACTGCTTGTATTCTGGCAATTCTACAGTTAAGCAGGCTGGGTGTGCTTGATGCTGTTCTGTGCTGAAGTGATAAGAAGAGGTGTACCGCAAGCCATTCTGAACTTCACCCCATTAAGTAGACAGCGTGGATATGATCCTTAAGCGGCCTTAGTCCTGAATTCAATGGGACTGAGGCCTTTTAATTTTGCTGCTTAACGGAGGAACCGGTCGAGTGGTGCGCTTTCCGCCGGAGAGGGGCCTTTGATAAAATTGCGAAGTTCATGCCTGCCTATTCATCTGTACAATCCCAGCACAAAAAGCCCGCACCAAGCGCAGGCTCATCATGTTGACTATTCATCAGCAGCAATCTAGCGGATACGATTCTAAAAATAGGGTGTCGGTGCTAGCCGGAGTTCATATTCTGTTGTCAATTTATATGTAAGTGCAGTATGGCGTAAATCCAAGTAAAGCTCTGCCTTCGTGGCATTAATGTAGGGCTGAACGAATAAGACGCCGATGCCGAGTGCCAGCAGGCCAAGCAGAATCCATCCAAGAAAGCTCAGATCAAGCACAAACATGCGGAACTTATGTCCCTGTGTCATTTGCTTGCTTAATTCTACTGCACGGTTATATCCGATATTCGGATTGTCTGAAAGGATGTAAGGTACCTGACTATATGCATAGGATTTTACTATTCCTGGAATGATCAGTAACAGGAACCATAAGAAATTCAAAAAACCTCTCCAAAGCATAGTTAGAACTATAGCCCAATACCGTTCTTTATGAAACGCATAGCCGATATTGCCCATACGGACTTCACCCTCGGCAGCCTGCTTGAAGTAACGCAATGAACCTACTGTGAGAGGAGAACCAATCAGGATATGAAATGCAATTCCAATTACTGCGAATAAGCCAACTATGAATACTACGATAATAAGGAAGGGGCCTAAAATCCCCCAATCCATGTCATGTACAGAGTTCGACCATTCTGAACGAAATGACGAGGAACCCATTCTTTGAGTTAAGCTTGGGATACCCATGCCTTCTCCAAGTAAAACCAGTATTAAACTCACCACAAAAGCCTTCCAATACGAGATTCGGAGCACATCCTTAGCCCTTCGCTTTATTTCCTTACGATCCCACATCAAAACCTCTCCCTTTGTTTTGCATTTTGTTCTTTGACTTACAATAGATACCATAGATTATGCCAAAAAGAAACAATTAAATGCCATTCGCACAAAAAAAACCGCATGGGCAGCGGTCTCATCCTGCAGACTATTTACCAGTAGCTCCGTTTACTCCGGCGGCAGTATAGGACAGCTGCTGCAGTATCCATGATCCGCTCTGAGCTGATAAGCCAGACAGCAGGTCGCCTTAATAGATATAGTGTTGTGTGGAGGGTTGGGGTCTGTTCTGAATTTGGGTATGATGCGGAACGGATTGCTGTGAAGTCCGAATACCTCCGGTTCGAGTTCCCAGGTGATGGATTTGAATTGCTCGATGATAAGGTTGCGGGTGCTGTCATCTGCCGCATCCCGGGGTTCCTCTTCCATATAGGTATATAGCTGATTATAAATATGCTTCCATAGCATCACTGCTTTAGTCTGTGCGGCTTTGGCAAGAGCAAGAATAATCGGACTGACATCATTCTTATAAAACAAACCAAGCTCATCTAGTAATCCTTTCCCGGAAACCCTTTTGTGGCAGAGGCCGTCCCGATTTTCATGGACATGAAAGGAGAATACGGGGAACCCCTCAGTGCGGATGAGCTGTACAGACATGTTGCTTAGACACAAGGCATGAGCCACCGGGTGTGCCCTTTCCCCGATCGATCTGATCCCCATAGAGGATGAGGCTGTTAGGGAGGTAATATTCAGTCCAAGGATGGTCAGCCGGAGCTGCGCAGGGAATAATGTTCAGAGTAAGCAGTGCCCCAATCAGGCTGCCGTGGTAAGCAACCATTTTCAGCTTGGCATTTCGCATGAATGTTGCCGGAGCTACGCCGGTAATTTGCTTGAATTTGCGCCGGAAATAAGGGATGTCCTTATAACCAACGTAAGCGGCAATATCCTTCAATTCATAATTCGTTTGCGGCAACATAAGGCTCCTTGCTTGTCTAATCCGGTACTCGGTCAGGTATTCAATCGCGCTGATACCATATTTCTGCTTGAACAGTCTGATGAAATGCCTTTCGCTAGTGCCTGCCTCGCCTGCCAGCAGGCGGATGGAGAGCTCTTCACGGTAGTGTTGCTCTATATATGACTTGACCCGCTCCATCACAGCATCTGAATCGCTCAGCTGCAGCTGGCCGACATCGCTCAGCAGACTATACAGCAGCTCATAGAATCTGCTCTGGGCATGCAGCCGCTGCAAGGGATTTATGTTTCCCATGGAAGCGGCGATGGCTTCACAGTGTTTGCTGTAAGTAATAGTTGATGCAATCGCTGCTTCTCCTTCCATGGGGAAGGGGATATGAAGCTCCGATGAGCTTATCTGTTCCTGATCTTCAGACAGATCACGCTGACCAAATACATCAAACCGAAGAATGTATATCCTCTGGTCTCCTGAACCCTCTAGACGGGCTTCGATCAACTGCCCTGGTAGGCAAACAAAAGCAAATCCCGCTCTGAGTTCAGCATATTTTCCATCTACCGTTATCCAACCCCGGCCAAAGATTGGAATCAGGAGCATATGCGATTCAAGAAATTGTAGCCGAAGTGACCACTCTCCCTTGGGACTATCGTTCTGTGTGATGTTTCGAAGCCTGAACCACATTTGATCAATCTGTCCGAATGTTCCAGCAGTCAGTATGCCATCCTTATTAATCATTCATCGTACCACCTTTCGATATGCAACAAAACGCAAATACTTGCATCTGAGGCCGCGGGTCACTGGGATAAAGTATCCTGTGGGGGGGATATGAAGCTGGAGTGACTGGGTTAGCTATGAAGGGAATGTTCGTAATGATTGAATACATCGCCAAGCGGATAATAAGCATCAGCGATGTATTTTTGTGCCCCGAAGTCAACACGGAGTCAACGTTTCGCTTCGGAAAACATTTTCAGTTCTGAGAATAGTTCAGTCTTCAATATTTTGACAGCTTGAATACCGGCTTCATAATCATGCGAATCCAATAAGCAAATACAGTCGTTCCGGTCCATGAGCTGCGCATATTCTGGCTGTATTGATCGTTGATAATATACGTCCGAGTGGAAGTATGGCTCTTCAGACCGAACCTTTCCCACTCCGCCGGGTCATTCGAACCTCCGAGCCTTTCAAGCATATTTTCCGATGCACTATTTACTTTGGAAGGAATTTGCTCGTAGGCTTCGGTGATTTGCGCATGAAATTCGTCGATAGGATTACGGCTGGCAAGGCTCTCCAAGTGGATGCTTTCGCGAAGGTAAGAAATGTACGCAAGATGGTCAGCCCAGAACTCGTCGATATAAAAAAGCCGTACCCGCTGCTCCGCAGGGCTCATCAACTCTTCGCCCTTCAAAATGCGGAGCCGCTCTGCGTGTAGAATTCGCCTCTGATCCTCTACCATATCTGAATAACAGTTCAGTTCCTTGTGGATATCGAAGTTTTGGCCCATAACAATACGCTGAATACTTGTGATCTTGCTGCTTAGTAATGTCTCTTCAAGAGCCTCATCCTGCTTTGGAGCTCGAGCCGCTTTATGGATGCCGAAGCGATGCAGCAACTCGTCCTCCAAGCTTACATAAAAAACGGAATCTCCCGGGTCGCCTTGGCGGCCAGAACGCCCGCGAAGTTGGTCGTCGATTCGCATGCTTTCGTTTACATGTGTGCCAATCACATATAACCCACCCAGTTTAGCGACTACCTCTGCTTGCGCGGGGTCACCGCCGCCGAGCCGGATGTCGACGCCGCGTCCCGCCATATTCGTTGACACCGTCACGGCGCCAGTTTCTCCCGCTTTGGCGATGATCCCGGCTTCTTCTGCGTCGTTTTTTGCATTCAAAACATGGCAAGGTACACCGGCAACCGCTAGCGCCTTCGCCAGCATGTCAGACTCCTCAACACTTGACGTACCAATGAGAATGGGACGTCCCGACTTATGGACGGACGAGATTTCGTGTACAAGCGACTTAATCTTGGCTTCTTTATGGGTATAAATCCGGTGCGGATGGTCGATCCGGATATTTGGCCGGTTCGGCGGGATTTGCACGACCTCCAGCGTATAAATATCTTTGAACTCCATTCTGGAAGCATGCGCAGTAGCCGTCATTCCGCAAATCTGCGGATACAGGCTGATGAAGTGTTGAATGGTGATCGTCCCGAGAATTTTTCCACTGGCTGTGGAGGACAGCCCCTCTTTGGCCGTAAGCGCGGCTTGCAGCCCGTCCGGCAAATACCGGTTCTCCGCCACGCGGCCGGTATATTCTTCGATCAGCTCGATTTTTCCGTCACGGACGATGTAATCGACGTCTTTCATTAATAACGTTTCCGCATGCAGCGCGCAATTTAATGACGTCAGCAAGTGACTGTTATGGCTATCGTACAAATTGCCGCATCCCAGCAACGATTCCGCTTTCTCGGCACCTGCTTCATTTAAGTAAACGTTCCGCTGGAACTCGTCGAAGTCATAAAGCTCTGCTTGCTTGAGCTGCCGAGCTACTTCTGCAAAACGAAAGCCGTCGCTCCTGGAAGAGGCCGAATCGCCGCTGATGACTAGCGGCACCCGCGCTTCGTCGAGAAGCAGCGAATCCGCTTCGTCGACGATGACGTAATGGAAAGGACGATGCACGGTATCGGCTTCGCTTAGTGCAATTGTGTCACGCAAGTAATCGAATCCCGCTTCTTTAGCCGTAACATAGGTTATATCCTTGGTGTATGCTTCCCGTTTCTCGTACAGGCTCATGCCCGCTTGAACCGAGTTTACCGTTAACCCGAGGAAACGATAGACCGGGCCCATCCACTCCGCATCCCGCTTAGCCAAATAATCGTTAAAAGTCAGCACATGAACGCCTTTGCCGGTCAGTGCATTTAGATATGCAGGCATAACAGCAGAGAGTGTTTTTCCTTCACCGGTATGCTGCTCGATCAGAAATCTCTCATGTAGAGCAATGGCAGCCATAATCTGGACTTCGTAAGGCTGTAATCCGAGCTTTCTCTTCGCTGCCTCGCAGACTAACGCATAAGCATCGACAAGCAGCTCGTCCAAAGGTGTACCTGACCGCGCTTCTTTTTGCAGCCGGAGGGATTCCTCTTGGAGTCGCCCGTCATCCCAGGCTTCCATATTCCGTTTCCTAATGAGCTCCGTTTTGTCCCGATAGACCTTCAGCTTATTCTGGTTATCGAGGTTTTTGAATTTTTGCATGAACTTGACGGCTATATTCATATTAATGTGATCTCCCCTCGTTAGACATACGCTTAGTTTTGAACAACATTTGCGCTGATCTGTTGCTTGCCAGCAAATGCCCATGTGTCGAAAACCATGTGGTTGAAAGTAATGGCGATCGTAATGGCCATTTCCAATTATTGGTTGGTTGGATTGTAGCTTATGTATAGCACAATGTAAATACTATTTTGCATTTTGGGAGCTTCATAGAATCAAATAGCAGAGAGTGAATTGTTGAATAGGATAATGGTATTATGGCCTATGATGCTGCAGGCGGTTTTTTTGAACTCGATATGGGACGGTTTGGGGAGCTGTTGGGTGAGGAACTCACTGAATCACTGGAGATTTTGCATCAAATCCACATGCCAGACATCGATCCAGAGAAGGTGCTGGTCTGTTATTATACGGTTGAAGGGGCAGCATATAGCTGGACTTGGAGGTGTGACCGGAAGAGAGGATTTAATGCGGGATCATCTTTCTCCGCTTGTGGTTGAATCCGCGTTGACTTGATATTTCGCAGGGTGCTCTCTAGCACAAAAAGCCCACGCAGGACGCGGGCACTTCATGTTAACTATTCCCCAGTAGCCTCCGGGTTCTCCTCATAGCTAATCCAATCGCTCCAGCTCCCCGCATATAGATTCAAATTCAAATACAATAATACCCAGTCATCGCGGTGCAAGCTTTCATCCGTCATATTTTCAGAATAGTCTCCGCTTGAGTTAATTTCTTCATTTCCACACTTGCCTACCATAGATCGCTAACTCACGAAATGTCACAACCTAAATAAATTTACTTCAAACGCTGGCTTTGAAATGCACCTATGCTCTGCGAAATGGAGGAATACTTTGGGGATTGTAGAACACATTTCTAGGGTCATATTTAGCTTTTACTCTTCGTAATCTAGGGAATTCGTTCCATAGTAAACCGGTCCGGCATTTTTAATCCCTTGGTCAGGAACGTTTATATAGGATCCCACAATGAAGGGTTGTAACTTCCGGCATGTATTGCGGACTACGGCGATATTTTTAGCGGCTTTGGATTTCTTGATCCATGAGCTATTCCACTCTAAATAAAATTTCGCTTTACGCCAGAAGAAGGCTGTTGATTTAGGTAATTTACGGTTTACAGATCCCCCCAAATTCAGGAAAAAGAATCCGGCGTCTTTACCCTCTACATTCTCCAAAAATTCACGCATTGACTTAATTGCCTTATCCGGGAAAGGATTTCTGGCAAACCCACTAGAGAACTGGTTGCTGGACCTTTGGGTCAGCACCGGATCGGGAGCTAATAAAAAGCTCACTACTTGGGGAGTCGGTGGAAAAAAGATGTACCTGTTGAAAGGGTCTGTTGATTATGGAAATGCTGTTGTAACAACACAAGAGGTTTACAGCACAATGATTGATGAGTATGCATTCAATTTCATTGTTACATACACAAATGATGAGTCAAAGGCTGAAACGGATTAGATTTTGGAATCTGTATCTTTTAAATAAGAGAGGATGAAAATCAGTAAAGAGTTAAAGTTATCACTTACATACTTAATAAACGTCCCGATGGGGCAAAGGCTCCGTCATCCACCCTTGAGAGATAGAACGAATGAATGTAAGGGCATAGACCCAGTGTGACATGGGAGGGTAAACCCCAAGGGCGAATGTGGAGATTCACTATGCGATCATAATCAACTATCTACAGTTTTGGAATGAAACGATGCTAAGCTCTATTCCCGCCTACGCTCTTACAGAAAATCGTGGTGCAGACTACGTTCTCTACTAGTACCTCGCAAACTGTCAAGGTTGAAAAACTAAGGAAAAGCGGGTAAACAGGCGAAAACATCACTTTATAGTAGGAGAGATGTGTAGAGATGATGAGGGACTTTAATAAATGAAGCCTTCCCCCCGCGGCAATGGGGAGGAAGGCTTCTTTGTTGCGATGTCTGAACTTACATTAATTTAAACAATCCGTAAATGATAACTGCTGCTTGAGCGCGCGTTGCGTTGCTGGCAGGGGCAAATGTCCCGTCCACCATGCCGCTCACAATTCCGGCTTGTTGCAATGCTTTAATTGCTTGTGCTGCATAGACCGAAATGCTTGAATCATCGGCAAACTTGATTTCATTAACGGTATTTTGCAGCTTGATATTTGCCTTCGCTACGGCACGATACAGCATAGCGGCCATTTCCTGCCTGCTGATTGCATCGTTGATGCCGTAAGATCCGTCCGCTTTTCCGTTGACGATACCGAGCTGTTGAGCCGAAGCAATTGCTTGATAATTCCAGGTGCCTTCCTTCACATCTGTAAAGGTGCTGTTTGTCTTATCGCTGTTCAGATCAAGCACATTCATCAGCATTTGGATGAACTCGGCTCTGGTAACCTGATTGTTCGGCGCGAAAGCTCCAGTTTCAACTCCTGCAACAATACCTCGCGCTTCGAGAGCTTGGATGCTTTCCACCGCCCAAGGTACATTGTTCACGTCTTTGAATGCGGAAGCATTGGCCTTGGTGACGTATTTGCTGAAGTGCTTCGGAGTAAATTCGACTTTGCCCGTCGCTGTTTTGTACTTCCCATTTTTGACGATTTCCAGCTTGCCGTTATCATCGATGTTATAGACGACGACATTGTTTGGATTTTCACCCGGCTTCAGGGTGTAACCCATGCTGACTTTAACGTCATTTCCGGTGAATTTCGAAATTTTCGTGCCGTTGATGCTTAAGTTGAAATTGTAGACGGTATTTCCGCCTACTTGGCTCCTTGCTGCGTCGGACAGCGACGCCGGGTCTACGACGGCCACGGACAATTGAACGTTGCCGGTACCGCTCGCGTCGTTGTGCTTCAGCAATTTCGGATCGATTGTAACAGTTGCCAAACCAGTGTCGATGACGATCGATTGGATCTGATCCGAAAGTGCTTGAACTTGATCTGCCGGCAAGTTGACTTGAACTTCTTTAACGCCGGCAGCGGGTTGTACTTGAATCGTCACGGATTTGTCTGTTGATTGACTGACTCCTTGATGGAAATCACTCGAACTGATGGTTACGGAAGCTGTACCGTTGCTGTCCGGATGAGCCTTTGCAGTGATATGATTTTTATCAACTGTGATGTTAGATCCCTGCGTCGTAGTCGTGGTCGTGGTCGTAGGCATAGGTGTAGGCGTAGGCGTCGCAGCTTTGACTGTTACAACGCTTGTTGCTGTAAACCTGCTATCAACAGTCGTTGCGGTAATCGTTGCAGTTCCTGCTTTGACAGGAGTAACAACCCCATGGTTGTCCACAGTCGCAACGCTCGAGTCGCTGGAGCTCCACGTCACAGCTTTGTTCGAAGCGTTGTTCGGTAGAACTGTTGCCGTCAATGTTGCAGCGGTGCCCCCTGCTGTCAGCGATAAGGTCGATTGGTCAAGCGTAACCCCGGTTACCGATGTCGTAGTGGGAGTCGGTGCGGCCGCAAGTTCCAATGTGCCAATCTGGAATAGATCCTGATAAGAAGTCCCGCTAGCGTCGTTCCAAGCGTACGCGCCAATGCGCGCACCGTTCATCGCTTCGTTCACCTGAGTGTCAAAGCCGATCTGAGTGCCAATCGCGGGCGAAATTTGGATAAACGGAATCTTCATCTCGACGTTGTAGGAGTACGTATCCTCGTTGACCGTCGCAGAGGTCATCTTCGTTGCAATACCCTGATTATCCGTCATGCCTGCGTCTACCGACGCAAAGCCGTCATACCGAACGCGGTAATGTCCGGAAGCGTTCGAGTACATGGCGCTGGAGCCGTTCGTCAGGTCAACAACCACTTCGACTGAATCCTGTTCCCAAGGGTTTGCGTTCCCCTTGTCCAACGGTTCGGACGGATCTTTGGTCACCTGCGCGAGTACGTACAGGTTCGCGTTGTCCCACAACATGCGAGCGGTAGCGGCCGGCATGTGAGCATCCGCCTTCGTGTTACCTGCTTGCGTTACATTGATATTGATAGGCGTTGTCGAATTCCAAATGTCGTCTATTTTGCCGTCGATGTTGGGCGTTCCCTTCGCGGCTGTTGAGGTTTTGCCCCCAGCAGGCTTTGTCGGAGCGTGGTAATTCGCAAGGTAATTAGCCGGGTCAACCACAGCGTAAAACGCGTCTTTCGGGTACAGGTTGCCGTCGAACAGCAACGGGCTGCCTTCAGACAACCAGCTGTTGGTGTCTGTCAGCCCCCAGATGGAGATGCGCTGCACCGTGTCCTTGAAGTTGGGATCGGTATAAACCTGCATCAACCGCGCGTACTGTGCGGCTTGGGCTTTTACCTGCTCGGTTGTCTGCTGTTTGTTCGTTCCTGCGGAGATGTCCAGCTCGCTGATTGAAACTTTGACGCCGATATTCTTGAACATCTGTATCGTCTTTCTCTGATTGTTAGGGTTGGTGCCGAGGCCGTTATGCTCTTGCAAGCCGACGCCCTGTATGAGCTGCTTGCCAGGGTGATCCAAGGCCCAACGGTCATTAATGTCTTTCACCATGTCGCGAACTGCTGCGGCCTTATTCTGGTCATCCATGCTATAGTCGTTGTAGTACAACAGAACGTTGTAATTCGGCTCCGCCGCACGGGCGTACTTGAACGCCTGTTCGACGTAGTTCGCGTCCGTCGCCTTCAGCCACGGGGTGGATTTCAGGTAGCTGTGCCAGTCTGTCGGACTAAGAGAGCTGTCACGGACGGTGCCCCCCATCGCTTCGTTAACGACGTCCCACGAGATGATGTTCTGCGTGCTCGCGTTGAACTTGTCGTCAAAATGCGTTAGTACAGAGTTAATGTACGCGTTCATGTTCACATACGCCCCATCCGCGGTCAGACCTGGGTTGGATGGAGTCGAGTCGGAGCTGGAGATCTTATCGTTGTTCAGCCATGGAATCGATTGCCCTTCCCAGACGAGCGTATGCCCATGTATTTTTAGGCCATTGTCGATCGCGCTCTGAAGCTCTGTGTCCGCTTCGGTAAAGCTCAGATCCGCGATGTTATGCGTAGAGGCACTGGTGCCGATCAGCGAAGCTGGCTTCATCGCGTTCTCAGGCGTCACAACGCCGAACTGGGCTTTCAGGACTGGCATGATTGAGTCTTGCATGTAATATGGGCCGATGATATTGCCCATCAAATAATCCGGGTACGTATCCTTAATGCTTGGTAAGGTGAGTACATCCGGGTTAATCGTTGGTGTTGGTGCAGCACTAATATTATTTACAGTAGTTAATGTAGCCGCTCCACTTGATGTAAAGAGACCAACCGTTTGGTCGTCAAAGTTGGCTGTGTAAACAACAGTGCCACTCTCGTCTTTAATAACAAAGTTGTCGATGTAGTAAGTTATATTCTTGGCATCCGTATTTCCGCTATCACCTTTTTTAACATACTGGATATTGGAGCCACTTGTGTCTGTATAAGTATACGTCGCTGAGTAGGAATTCCAAGCTGGGCTTGCCGCGCTTAAAGCTCCTGAGTCTTTAATCCAGTTGTAACCGCTAGTTTGTAGAATAATGCCTGCCACATCTTGGTCAGGGGTGTATAAATCATATGAGAAGGTATAGGTTGTACCGGCAATGAGATTTAAGCCGCTTGCTCCTGTAGGTATTTGCACGCCATCCCACTGTTTCCCGCCTGTGGTTTGAACTTTTAAGACATAATTTCCGTTCGTACTTGCGGCACTTGCCTTTTGCGCGATCCCAAACTGCGGCAAAAACAATGCAACCGCAAGCACTAACATCAAAATCTGCTTAATCCGTTTGTTCATCGTGTTACTTCCCCTCCCAAAATAAATATTATATAGCCTCCCGGCATTCGCCGAGGCTTGCGGCACAAGGGTTTTCTTGTACCACCACCCTGTCGATAAATTTGGCAACCTAGTAAAAGCGTTTACATTTTTACTGAAATATGTCCTCCTTTCGAGAAATAACAACTCAATAATAATGCAAATGAAAGCGCTTTACAGTACATAAATTAAAGAAGGAACCACTAGATTTTATAGCTCAACTTTCGGTGCGACCAAGCTAGGTTGTGGAGTATAGCAGGTGGAAATCCTGTTTGGAAAGGCTAAAGACAAGCCACCAATAGCGAGTCTTGGACGGTTGGAAGCAATTTCAGACATTACGCGTAGACAGCCAGAAAGTAGGCCTGAAAGTGATTGAGCCTCGAAAAGAGTAAGCCGGAGAGGTCGACGTTTTCGAAAGTACGGAAGACAATATTTATCCATGCGTTAACGGCAAGCATGGATAAGCTCTCCAGGGGTCGTAGAGCCAGGCATGCTTTACAATGAATTCACAGCAACTTGGCAAACGACCGATCACAAAGAAGAATGTCAAATGGCGAACAGGGGTCGGATCACTGCGTACTACAAATGAAACCTAGTAATGTCCGCGAAGGAAAGGCAGTGACATATCATCGATTTTGTTACAGACACATTTTCTACACACAGGGGTAGGTTGAAAGTGCAAACAAAACTGGCAAGAATAGCAAAGATTGCAAAGCAAAATCCGAAAGAGCAATTCACATCGCTGAATCACCTCGTGAATGAGGAACTGCTGACACAATGCCACCTTGAACTAGGCGGTAGCAAAGCTACGGGTGTCGACCAAGTTACGAAGGCAGTATATGAGGAAAATCTGGAATCAAACATCAAAGACTTGGTAGAACGGCTAAAGAGGAAGAGCTACCGACCACAACCTGTAAGAAGGGCCTATATACCCAAGGACGAGAAGAACACAAGACCGCTCAGAATCCCTTCCTACGAGGACAAGATTGTGCAATTGGGGCTGAACAAGATCCTTCAAGCCATTTACGAGCAAGACTATCTGAACCTATCCTATGATTTTCGCCCAGGGAGAAACTGTCATGACGCACTGAAAGCATTAAATCGAAATATCGAATACTGAAGAACCAGCTACATCGTGGATGCCGACATTCGTAGTTTCTTTATGAAGGTCAATCACGAATGGCTCATGAAATTCCTTGGAGTAAGAATTACAGATCCAAATATCCAAAGGCTAATCAGACGTTTCTTGAAAGCCGGGATCATGGAACAAGGGAGATGGGAGCCGACGGAAGCCGGAACCCCTCAAGGTTCAATTGTGTCGCCGATATTGGCAAATCTCTATCTGCATAACGCCTTAGACTTATGGTTTGAGGTCGCAGTGAAGAAAGCATGTCGTGGCGAGGCCAGTATGATCAGATACGCCGATGATTACGTGTGTTGCTTTCAGTGCAAGGATGATGCAGAACGATTCTATGAGGCACTAATCAAACGGTTGGCCAAATTCGATCTGGAAATTGCAGAAGAGAAGACGAAAATTCTGGAGTTTGGACGATTTGCCGAAGAGAACCGGAAACGAAAAGGACAGGGAAAGCCCCAAACGTTTGATTTCCTAGGCTTTACTCATTATTGCAGCAGAAGCAGCAAGGGCAAGTTCAGAGTGAAGAGAAAAACGAGTGGGAAGAAGTTCAAATCGAAAGTGAAAGCATTCAAGAATTGGCTGAGAACGGATCGCCATCAAGACGTGAAAGAACTAATGAAGACGATACGAGCCAAACTAATTGGGCATTATCGCTACTCTGGAATAACGGACAACAGCAGAGCAATGGCCGTGTACAAATTCCAGATATCTAAAACGTTACTGAAATGGTTGAATCGCAGAAGCCAGAGAAGGAGCTTCACGGCAGATAAATATAACCTTTTCCTGCAGCGTAATCCTTTACCGGAACCGAAAATCTACGTGAATATATACGGATAATCCATGCAGTATTGCGAAGGATGATTTGAGGAGCCGTATGCCTTAATTGGGCACGTACAGATCTGAGAGGGGCGTGATTCGCGAGTTTCACGTCTACTCGACCAGAGACAAAATCTGCTTAAGAGCAGGTGCTGTTTAGACTAAAAGTAAATGGAATCGTAGTCTTGGCGAAAATAGAAAAACACCGCTTCGTCTGTTGGAGAGCAAGAAAGGTGAGGCGTTTCCCGGTAAGGATGCCGTGTACCGTTTCTTGAATCACAGCGGCTATGCCTGGCGTCGATTTCTGTTATCGCTGAGCGGCGAGACGATCTATCGCATGGAACCCCTCACCTCGGCGAACCGGAATACCGCGTTCATTTTTGACGATTCCATGTTTGAACGCAACCGGAGTAAAGCCGTCGAGATGCTGGCACACTTTAAAGATCATCAACGGGTTCCTTCTACAAAGGCTTCCGCATTTTGGCCACGGGGAGGTCGGACGGACAATCCTTTGTTCCTATGGACTTTGCCCTGCTCAGATCCGCAAAGTCCAGCATAAACGGCATGATGGAGGGCATCGACAAGCACAGTCATGGCTACAAACGTCCTCAGGAAGCGCTATGTTCGGCTCCGCGGGTGATCGCAGCCATGCTGGATCGAGCCATACAAGCGGGCATTTCGGCACCCTACGTACTCAAGGATAGTTGGTTTACGCATGCGCCGCTCATTCAAGAAGTAATCCGTCGCGGGTTGCATGTCGTTGGCATGGTCAAGAGCGATTAACAAGCGCTATCTCGTGACGGGGAAGCCCACGCCACTAATACGCCGGATTGTTGAACCCATTCGCACTCGTGGTACGGTTCACCTCGATTAATTCTAAACGATTGCTATGATGGCTGACTTCGTGTTGAATCCTTTCACATAAGTTTAATGCGTTGACTTCTAATGAAAACTTGTTGTCAGTTTGAACCATCCAATGGTATACCATCAATTAATATTTAAATAGACCAGAACTCTCCAACGAGAAATTCTGGCCTTCTATTAGACATTACTTGAGATACGAGTATGCGTTCGGTATGGTATGCCGCCAGTATGTACTTTCAGCAACCGCGTGTTGACTTCGTGTTGATTAGAAGTCATAAAAATACAGAGCAATGGAGGTCATCTCACCATGCTTTGTATTTGGACTTAGCTTACTGTTATACGTTTATCGGCTTTTCTTCGTCTCCGGTTGCTATGGGTTTGTACCCGTAGCTAATCCAGTCGCTCCAGCTCCCCGCATATAACCGTACGTTGTTGAACCCTGTCTTCATAAGTGCCATGTCCTGGATTCTATTCGGGGGGATCTGCTAGGACAAATCAACAGGCTGCCTATATGATCCATGTCCTGATGGGTGATAATAAGCCCAATAAACGATATAATCTCCGTAAAGCTCCATTCTGGATAGAAAAGGTGAATCACGATATGAATCCATTTACTAGAAAAGTCAAAGTGCCTTACATCAGATTCCGCAAAGCCAACACCCTCCGAAATGACTCGACCCAGCATGACTGGGAGCACTGGGCGGGCTACCGGGATCAGATTCAGCAAGTTCTGGAGCAAACGCTGGAACATAACCGCTGCGGGCGCGGGCATATTTTACTGCTTGGGGCCGGGAACGGAAACGATGTGCCCATTTCGTACATCGAGTCTATATTTGAGCGGATCACAATCGTCGATATTGATGAAAAAGCACTGGACCGCTTTCTGGCCAAGTCGGCGCACCCGGAAAAATACGAACGGGCAATTATTGATTTTACTGGAGTAGGAAAGGAAGTGTCATCGCCGGATGACTTGAAAGCAAAGGTTGACGAATTGCAGCCAAATGTGGATTTCTCGCCGTTGCACCCTCCTTTTGACGTGGTCATGAATTTATGCTTCACGACGCAGCTCATCTCCGCCTTTTTTTACCGGAAGAAAAACAAGGTTGCCCATACGCCAGAATTCAGCGCTCAGCTGGATCGGCTGCTAGAACGGATCCATATCAATATCTTTCAATCTTTGCGGGGCCTCCTGGCACCGGAAGGGGGGATTGTCCATTTAACCGATACTTTGCTGCTTCAGCACATCAAAACAACCGGCTATACCAGCCCGGCTGCTTTTAAGACTTTGGAGCTGACGGGAGGGAATCACCGGGAAAACTTGGACCTGATATACGGGCATCTGCCGGAGATGGCAAAACAAGGCTTGTGCCTGCCGGGGGCGTTTGTCCACGTTCATCCGCAAATTATGCGGTTGTATAAAGTTGAATTAAGTTTTTCGCTGCTGTGGGAGTTCGTCCATGACGAATATGAAGACAGGGATTACTTTGTGAGCGCGCATGTGCTGACCAAGCTGTAGCGGAAGGTAACCGACCCGGCCTTTAGCTGGGACTGACAAATGGGGGACGGATCCTGGGGGAAGCGGTCTTGGCACTCAGTGAAAATTGTGCTTGCGTTTATTTACAACTTGGATACAATTCGGCTTCAAGATGGATACAATCGGCTGTTAAGATAAGCTCGAACAAAGAAAACAAGACACGAAGGAGAGGAATCAAACATGCGTCACCCCCAATGGATCGCAGCTTCAATCGCCACAAGCATACTTTTCACTGGAATATCTGCTCAGCCGTCCTCGGCAGCCGGTAATACGGAAAGACAGGCAGCGTCTGTCGCTTCGAATTCCGCCGCAGCCTCCCAAAAGCTGAACTTCACGGTGAGCGATGTGCCTTATTCGTCCGCTGAGTACAAAAAGATCATTCAAGCCTTTGCTTCTTTCGACGGATTCGAAACCGCCTACGTGCCTACCCGGATGATCACAGGCGATTCCTTCTCAAAAGTATGCGTTGCCGGTGACAGCGTTACCTTTTTCTTTAAATACATGAGAGTTTCCGTGTCCCCGCGCGATTATTCCCACAGCTATAAAGGCACCGTAGTCACATTGCCTGAATCCAATAATGTGAAGGGTAAATGGTACAAAGTAAACGGTACCGACATGCTGACGTTCCCTTTGAAGGACCGGTACGTTACCATCTTTGCTCCTTATCATTCGTTAAGCAAAACCAAGCTCGAGCATGTGGCCGTAGATGTCAGCAAATACGCGCCTTGAGTCTGTTCGGCCATTGTAACATGCACAAATAGCTGGAAAAGCACAGGGAATTCGTGTTTTTTGAAAACAAGGTGCACCGCCAGTGTAGCGGTAATCAGCACAAAAAGCCCGCGTCGGGCGAGAACCCGGCGCGGGCTTTTGCATGCTTATGCCATTGTTCATTCCTCTCCCGTAGCCACGGGATTCTGCTCATAGCTGATCCAGTCGCTCCAGCTGCCGGCATAAAGTTTCACGTTCTTGTAACCTGCCTTCTCCAGCGCCAGTACATTCGGGCAGGCGGTTACACCGGAGCCGCAATAGACGATGATCTCGCGGTGTTTGTCCAGTCCGGCAAAATGCTCCGTCAGCTGTTCGGAATTCTTAACGCTGCCATCTGCATTCTGCGTCTCTTTCCAGAAGAAATTAACCGCTCCCGGAATATGCCCGGCTGTCTTGTCCAGAGTCTCATTCATGCCTTGATAGCGGTCATTCGCACGGGAGTCGATTAGAATCGGGAGGGCAAGGGCAGAATCCGCAGCAGTAGACGAAGCGTGCAATGCAGCATCAATGGTCTGTTCAGATATCCGGCGCACCTCATCAACGCCAGCCAGCATCTGGACCTGGACCTTTGGCACAAAAGTACTTGGAACGCGCACCGGCTGATGATCCGTGACCGGGAACTTCTCGGCTTTCCAGGCACTGAATCCGCCTTCTAGTATATATACTTGTTCATGCCCTAGATAACGAAGCAGCCACCAGAGCCGCGCAGCGTTCATTCCGTTCTCATCATCGTAGGCAACAACACGTGAATCGTTGCCTATCCCGAGTTTGGCTAGTCGTGCGGCAAGCACCTCCGGGTCGGGTAGAGGGTGGCGCCCGCCATGCTCCCCTAACGGGGAGGACAGATCCAGCTCTAAATCGAGATAAATTGCGCCCGGAATATGCTCCTGTTCATAGCTCTTCCGTCCAGCATCTGGCTTACCAAGCGTAAACCGGCAATCCACAATCGTCTGCTCCGGCTCATAGAGCCTTGCCAGCAGCCAGCGTTTGGAAACAGTAGCGTCCATTAGAATCCCATCCTTTGCTCAATCAATATGAAGTTTATTATAGCGGAAAAACCGGGGATTGGCAGGATAAGCTCCAAAAATAGCTGATTCCGGACCACAAACTGGGCCTCGACGGCAGCGGTTGCCGGCGGCAGCCCATGCTTTGTTTCCAGATCAGAATCGGTTTGTCATCCTTCGGCCCATAATATACAGCTTTGATATGCGTGGAAGGGTCTGTGCGGTTGCCATTTAATTGTTCAAGGTCTATTGTGTCATCCCCGTTGCCAAGGCAAGATCTCCGCAGACTTTTTGATTTTGATGACCGGCCGCATAGGAGTGATATAAAAGATACCGTCACCCTCCATTTCTTCAAAAGGCAGTCTGCTGCTCTGTTTCAGCTTTTTCTTGCGCGGTGAAATGTAACCCTGGCCCAGCTTTCCGTTCTGCCAAAGACCTCACTGATAGGGTCTAAGTGAAGTAAGTGTTTTTGGCGATTTGACATAGCCAGACACTGATTTTACAATTGCCCTTGAACTGATTAATATTTTTCAAGATGTGTTCTACATCAGCCACATGTTCACCACCTTACATATAAGATCTGCTCATGGGAGATTCGTTACACAACAATTAAGAGAGGGGCATAAGCCTATGGAGAAAATGATAAGCCAGGCTTGGCCGGCTTGGAATGGAACGCTGAGGAAGCGGAGCGGCGGCTGGAATAATACAACCTATTTTGTGGAAAATAGTGCTCACCACGCCGTACTCCGCATTTATGATACGCACAGGGATCGAGACAAAATAAAATTTGAGCATGCCGTGCTGCAAAAACTGGGAGGGCTTGATTTACCTTTCAAAGTACCGGTACCGATCTGCACCCCAGCTGGAGATACAGTAGTTCAGCTGAAGGATGCGGACGGCAAATTTGCCTGCTTGTTCAAATATATCGACGGAGATTCACCGGCGGAAGAGGAGAATGGATATATCGAATCCTTCGGGCAGGCTGCGGGTTGGTTATCCACTGTGCTGTCTGACATCAATCCTGAGCTGGCTCCAGTGTACAAGCCTTATTATGAGCTGAGGCCGGCTTATCCACTATGCACCTCAGAAGTAATCCTTGAGCTCTGTCTGAAGCCGCCAGTACCGTTTGCAGATCTTGCTCCAGAGCTTAACATGCTGTACGAAGCTTATGACAACATCGCGGTTTCGCTGACCGAGCTGCAAGAACTGCCGCATCAGCTGGTGCATGGGGACCTGAATGCTTCCAATCTGCTGGTAGAAACAACAGATCACCGGCAAGTAGCCGCGCTGCTCGATTTTGAATTCTGCACCTTCGATGTCCGGGCGATGGAGCTGGCGGTTATTCTGTCCGGGCTGCTGGGGCATGCGGAGGAAAAGGCAGCAGTCCGGGATTTTTGCCGGGGCTTCAGCCGCCATATCCGTCTCTCAGAAGCAGAAATTAAGGCTATTCCAGTGCTGATGCTGCTTAGAAAAGTAGATGTTTTCCTTCATTTCGTCACCCGATATCTGGAAGGGACCGATGAGGCGCATGTGCTGCAGGAGCAGGTGAAACTTTTGTCAGAAGACATCTTTCAGTTATCGGCGGGGACTTCACTTATTCTAGAGATTCTAAAGGAAGAACAAGAGGGAGCTTGAAGCTGCTTTTTTTTTACTTTGAAGAATCTGCTTATAGGTTTCAATTGCCAGTGCCCGTGAACTTTTTAGATCAACAATCGCTCCAGGGCGGGGGAGATGGATTTCTTTGTCCGACAATTCTGTTAGCTCCGGCAGCCAGGTGCGGATATAGCTTCCGCTTGGATCATGAGTCTGTGATTGGGTTACCGGATTCATAATTCTGAAGTACGGGGAGGCGTCAAATCCAAGAGATGAGCTCCACAGCCAGCCGCCCCGGTTCAGCACATTATCGTAATCGCTAAGCTTCAGCCGGAAGTACCGTTCTCCGTAAATAAACGGACAGCCCAGATTCTTGGTGAGAAACATCGCGGTAATCATCCGCAGGCGGTTCGGCATCCAGCCCGTTTCGTTCAACTGGTGCATAGCCGCATCAATGACTGGAATACCTGTGTTTCCCTGGGACCAGGCTTCAAAATGTCTGGTACCCAGACTAGTTAGATCAAAGACATTCTCATAGTTGAAAAAATCAGCATCCAGGCGGGCCTGAAGTAGGTAAAAATCCCGCCAGGCCAGCTGCCGCAGCCATTCTTCCGCTCCGCGTTCTTCCTCCGTCAACCTTGTATAGATCATCCGTACTGAAATCGCCCCTGTATTCAAATACCGGCTGATCCGGCTCGTGCCATCCTCCGCATATTTATCGCGTCTCACCGTGTAATCCTGTAGATTCTCACTAAGGAAATGATCGAGTTTACGATACGCGTCCAGGTCATTTGTCCGTGAGGATAGCTGCCTGAGCAGGCGTTCAACCTCATCAGGAACCCTGAAGGTGGTTGCTACACTTTGCTCCAGGCTGGCCGTTTGCAGATCCTTTATGCCCGTGGAATAAGGAGGACGGAAACGTTCTGTAAGGAAGGTGCGCCAGCGGCGGTAAAAGGGTGTAAAGACCTTGTATGGCTCCGCCCGGCCGCTCCACTCCATGAATTCATCCAGGTCACAGAGCATGCTGCCGGAATACGTTTGAAAACGGATGCCAAGTGAGGATGCTGTAGCATTCAACTGCTTGTCCCTCTTTACGGCATACGGTGTGTAATCTGTATGAACTAATATTTGCTCAATGGGATGGGTCTGTACCAGCTTCTTAACGACTATGTCAGGCTCTCCGTACAGAATATGCAGCTGTTTACCTGCCAGAATGTAGTCCTGGTGCAACCGTGCAACTTGCGTGAGAAAGTTATAGCCGCTGTGTTCAAGATACCGCTCCTTACGCAGCAGGAAAGGGTCAAGGATCAGTACATGCAAGCTGGCTACACCAGCAGAATGGATGGCATCAAAGGCTGGTAGATCGATCGTCCGCAGATCTTTGCGGTGAATGAAGAGTATCATAAGAACGGGTTCCTTTCTGAACTTGACTGATCTTTTGATCATAGCGGGGCTGTACAGCTTCTGCAAGCCAAATACGTTATTACACGCAACCTACTGAAAGATATCAATTTCCTCCATCAGAAGTACAGCCAGACTCCGGATATTAAGACTGGAATAATTAGGCTTTACAAAACCAGAGAATCGGTGTACTATTTAACTAACACACCGGTACAATAGAGTGTTCAACCGGAAACATTTGATTTCAAATCCAGGAGGGTGCCATGAGTCAGATTGCTTATCATGTTGAATCATCAGGTTTTGCGAACGCGCCGATCGTATTGCAGATGAATGAGGTTAGTAAGATTATCAAAGGGCAAGCCATAGTGAATAAGCTGTCCTTTGATATCCGTAAGGGAGAAATTGTCGGGCTGCTAGGACCTAACGGAGCCGGGAAAACAACCACCATCCGTATGATGACGGGTCTAATCCGTATGTCGGAAGGAGATGTGCTGGTTGACGGACACAGTATCCGCAATGACTTCAACAAGGCCATCGCCCACATTGGCGCGATCATCGAAAACCCTGAGTTCTATCCCCATCTGACGGGTTATGACAACCTGAAGCAATATCAGCGGATGAGTGACGGCATCACGGATGCACGGATTGATGAAGTGGTAGAGCTGGTCGGCCTGCAGGAAGCTATGGGCAAGAAGGTAAAAGCCTATTCCCTGGGGATGCGCCAACGGCTGGGGATCGCCCAAGCGCTGCTGCAAGCACCAAAGCTGCTCATCCTTGATGAGCCTACAAACGGGCTGGACCCTGCGGGAATTCGTGAAATGCGAGAATATATGCGCACCATCGCTGAGGTGGAAGGTATATCGATACTGATTTCGAGTCATATGCTTGCGGAGATCGAACAAATCTGCCACCGTGCGGTTGTAATACAGAATGGCCAACTGATCGCAGTAACTCCGCTAGGAGAAGAAGTGAAGGCTGGGGGCGAAATTCCCCTTGCCATCCGGGTAGATAAACTGGAAGCTGCGCTTACGGTTATCAGAGCACAGTCAGGAGTTCAGTTCATTCGGACGGATGAGGCGAATTCTGAAGTCCTGGTCAGTATGAAGGACAATGAAGTACCGGGGCTAGTAGCAGCTTTCAGTGAGGCGAGAGTAGGGGTCTACCGTATTACAGATAACAAACAGAGTCTTGAAGAAGAATTCCTCAAATGGACAGGAGGGAACCGCATTGCGTAAATTTAACAATCTGGTGCTGAACGAATGGCTTAAATTATCGAAGAAACGGACTTTCTTTGTAGCCTATGCTCTTTTAATCGTATTGCCGTTTTTGGTAGGGTACATTGTGCATTCCGTTGCGGCAGAGCTTTTTGCTTCCGGGCCTGCGTTTGCGGCGGAAATGATGATGCCGACGGCTATTGGCCAAGTGGTGAGTATTCTGGTCATTATCGGGACAGCGGGTATTGTCACCAAGGAATACAGCCAGGGAACGATCAAATTCCTGCTGATCCGTGCGCGTAGCCGTACCGCCATCCTGGCCTCCAAATATATGACCGTCCTGCTGTACGCACTCAGCCTGACTGTAGTAACTACTATAGCAGTGTATGCTTCTGGCAGTGTGTGGTTTGGAATGGATGGAGATCGCCTGGGCATTGGTGACGTTCTCACTTCCGTGCTCTACAACAGCGTGTATCTTGTGATGTACACTGCGCTGGCTTTTATGATTGGAATATTGACTACCTCTACTGGCGTAACCATAGGAAGCACGATGTTTGCTATTACAATTAGTAATATGGTCATTTTCCGCGATTTCTACAAATACGTATTATTTCCCAACATGAATCTGGCTGCTTATGAAGGAGGAGGAGCACCGATTCCAGGAATGACGCTGCATTTCTCCATTCTGGTGCTGTCCGTATACTTCGTGCTGTTTCTTCTGGCGGGATTTATGGTGTTCAGACGAAGGGACGTTGCTTGATGACCATAGAATTTGACAACAATCAGCCGATTTATCTCCAGATCATGAATTATATGAAAGGGGAGATCGTTACTGGAAAGCTGAAACCGGGCGACAAAATCCCCTCCGTACGTGAATTGGCCGCTGAATTACAGATTAATCCGAATACGGTGCAAAGAACCTTTCAGGAACTGGAGCGTGAAGAAATCGTGGAAACCCGGCGTGGGATGGGCAGATATGTGACCGGTAATGAACAGACTATTCTTACTATTAAAAAAGAGATGGCACAGGATGTGCTGGAACGATTTTTCCGCGGCATGCAGGAGCTGGGTTTTCAGAGTGAGGAGATCCTGACGGCTGTAGCAGAAAATATTGCTTCTAGGACTAAATCATAGGGGGATTGTTTCAGTGGACAGGATACTTCAAGTTGAAAATGTGACCAAAAAATACGGTTCCAAGCATGCCCTGAACGGAGTTTCCTTGGAACTCGGCGCCGGTAAAATCGTCGGCCTGCTCGGCAGCAATGGTAGTGGAAAAACTACACTGATGAAGCTGATTGCCGGGCTTGCCCAGCCGACTTCGGGGAAGATTTCTGTGTTGGGTGTTCCGGTGGGGGAAGCGAGTAAATCGCTGGTGTCTTTCATGCCAGACTGTCCCTTAACAGAATCATGGATGAAGGTGGGAGATGCACTTAAGTTTCAGCAGGACTTCTATCCAGACTTTGATCTAGGCAAAGCAAAGAACATGCTGGAATTCATGAAATTAAGGGAAAGTGACAAGGTCAGTACCTTGTCCAAGGGAATGAGTGAACGCCTGCAGCTGACCATGGTGCTCTCGCGCAGAGCCAGCTTATATATTCTGGATGAGCCTATCGGCGGAGTTGACCCTGTGGCGCGGACAAAAATACTTAATGCGCTAATGGAGTTCTACGAGGAAGACAGTACGATCCTGCTATCCACGCATCTTGTGACCGACATTGAGCGAATATTTGATGAAGTGATTTTTATCAAAGAGGGTGAGCTTGTCCTGCATAGCGAAGTAGAGGATCTCAGGCTCCAGCGGGGGAAAAGTATCGATGAGCTGTTCAGAGAGGTGTATGCAGAATGTTGAAGCTGATGAAATATGACTTGAAACGCAGACAGGAACGGATCCTCGCTTACTTCGTCATTATGCTGCTTGTCCAGGCTGGAATATGGATTTCGAACAGCTCTATGGGGGTTGATCTGCTCTCCTATAATATGATGGCATATGGCGTTTTTGGTTGTACCCTGCTGCTCTTTGCCTTTTTCAACTATATCCGTTACTTAAAGTCATATGCCAGAAGGCTTGTGCCGGTAGGTACTTTACAGAATGTTCTCTCACCGCTTTTGCTCAATTGGATTCTTCTGCTGCTGGTGACGGGTCTTGCCGCGATCCATCTAGGTCTATATATTCTGGTTTACTCCTCTGATTTTCTACCGGTGAATTTCTGGCGGGTGGCATCATGGTGCATATTCAATCTCCTATGGACCGCCGGATTTGAACTGATCCTCTTAATGTTTGCCGTCACCATAGCTAAAAGCCTTCGGGTAAAGGGGACCATCTGGATTGCTATCGCTGTTTTTGCAGTGATCGAGAACGGAATAAGCTTTATTGAGAATCAGTTTTGGGGAAGCTACATTAGTGCACTGAATAACGCATTCCAGTTTAAGGTTTATGAGGCCTCTGCAATACGTACCGGACTGAAACTATCCGATATCGGAACTAACTTCTGGGCTCTGATCTTTGAGGCTGCTGTTGGAGCCATACTTATTTATGTAATGAAGCTATTGATCCAGAAAAGGATTGAAGATTAAATTTCATAGTTCCGGGAATGTTCAAATGGAATGCAAAGGAGCGAAAGTATGGCCATGGGCTGTGCTTTCGCTTTTGCGTATGTATACTTCAGCTACCTCAGTTCCAGAGAACCGACACCGCGCATTTCTTAAAAAGACGTCCTCCTTAAGGAGGGCATCTAAGATGATGAGCCTGCTATAATCCTTGTGCTCTGCGGGTATTGGTCCAGATCTCCAATTCACGCAGCAACTGCTCTTCTTCGTCTTCCTGTAAATCGAGACGGATTCCGTACTGGAACTGGCCCAGTCCAAACATCCATCCCCAACGCACGCTTCCTTCGAATTGCAGCTTGTCTTCCGCGAGCTGAAAGTGAATGATCAGCTTGGTATCACCAGAAGTAAAGCGGAGATTTAGCGGGGTGCGCACCTTGCAGCCTGAACGGCTAAGGTCAAGCAGCACTCCTTCTGTTAATTTTCCGGCACCTGGACCTGAATTGCTCGCGGGAAGTTCCAGCCAGCATTCTATGGGCTGGTTCATCACGTATCGGAACGGTTCTTTTCTGCTGGAGTCGTCCATTTCTACCTCCGCTGTTTTTTTTGCTATTATATCGAACTGCAATGATCAGGGCAATCTACTAAAGTGCTATTTTTAAAAGAAAAGATTTAAATTTTCTGAATACCAACAGAAATACCCTCAGCCTCAGTTAAAAGAGGGAGGGTATTTGGAAATAAAAGGGGTGCTATGTTAGGGCTGTTTAGTCGATTACAGATTGTAGAGGGAAGACATGCAGTCAACGAACATCTTGTTGTATTCAGACCGTGACAGGTCCCGTGATGAAGCGATGTCTCTGCCCAGGAATTCAAACCAGGTAATTTCAGTGCTATCCTTTTTATAGAAGAATCTTTCATGCTCCATAGAAAAAACAGCATTGTCATATGAAGGGACATGCTCATACTTGAGCTCGGTACCCAACTTCTCGGAAATTAAAGTAGCCAGAAGGATAAGCATCTTGAACGGATCATCATACATTTCAAATTGTTCTGACATCAGTGTTCACTCCTTGGGATGGTTGATGAGCAGATTATACTACAGCCGCGTCGTGTAAGCATTACCGTTCAGGTAACATAGTATTATTTTGCTATAAGCAATCAGATAAATGAAGAATGAGAGTCATATACAAAATATGTATTTAATAATCTTGTATCATTTTCAGAATGAATTTGACCGATACATAATTATCGACTGTTTTCGACAAAATGAATTGTTGCCTTTTTTTACTGTAGCTGCAATCCAGGCACCTCAAGGAGAGAATGAAAATGTTTTTAAACCTGCGTACACTACTTTCCAGCGCTTTTGCCGTAATGATTATTCTATTAACCATGTTGTTAAGCTACGTCATAGGGAATCAGTCTACCCGGTCTGTCGAGCTTAGTATCGGAAGCTCCCTCGCTGCGGAGGCCTATCAGATGTCCGAGAAACTGGATCATTTCATGTGGTCGCGGACTGGAGAGGTAGAGGTGCTCAGCAAGCTTAATGCTTTTCAGGTGCCCGTGGACAAAAAGGAAGCTGACGGCTTATTGAACCAATTAAAAAGTAGTCTGCCCGTGTTCACCTGGGTTGGATTCCTGGATTCGAAAGGGAATGTGCTCTCATCTACGGACAATATCCTGCTCAGTCAGAATATAAGCCAGCGTCCCGTGTTTCAGGAGGGTTCAAAGGGAACATACATCGGGGATGTGCACGATGCCGTTTTATTGTCGAAGCTATTGCCGAACCCAAGTGGTGAAGCCTTGCAGTTTGTAGACATAAGTGTGCCTGTTCATACCGGGGAAGGACTCGTGACAGGTGTGCTGGCAGCACATTTAAGCTGGGAATGGTCCAGAGAAGTAGAGAAATCCATAGTCACTCCCCTCAAGGAGCGTTTAAAGGATGTAGAGGTTTTTGTAGTTAGTCAAAAAAATGACACCATCCTTCTGGGGCCCAAGGAGCTGGTTGGTAAGAAAATGACGGATGAAACACTGCAAAAAGCACGAACTGGGGCAAACTCCTGGACTGTAGAATCTTACGGCAGGGATAATGAATCGTATTTAACCGGTTATGCTTATGGTGACGGGTATCAGAACTACCCCGGTTTGGGCTGGTCTGTAATTATCCGGCAGCCTGCAGATGTGGCGTTCGCCTCAGTACATCAACTAAAACGCAATATCGCGTACAGTGGATTGGTTGCGGCAGTTCTATTTGCTGTTATGGGCTGGTTCGTGGCAGGGTGGATCGTACGGCCGCTGAATAATATCACAAAGACAGCTGATTTGCTCAGCACTGGAGCCAAGGTGGAGATCCCTGCCTCAACCCGGTTCAAAGATGTGGCTGTCCTGTCGGAATCGTTGCGAAATTTAGTGAACCATTTGACCAAGACGGAGAACAAGCTGAGCTATATGTCAGATATGGCGCTTCATGACAATCTTACTGGTCTGCCGAATCGTACCGCGCTGGATGAGTTTCTGGCCCATGCCGTCAGTAAGGCCAAACAAAACCGGAGTACACTAAGCTTTTTATATCTGGATCTGGATGGCTTTAAAAAAGTGAATGATACCTTGGGACATGCTACAGGTGATGCGTTGCTGCAGGAGGTGGCATTCCGGCTGCTCGATTGTACGAGGGATAATGAAATTGTAGCCCGGTTGGGCGGTGATGAATTTGTAGTGATCCTTCATACTTCTGCAACAAAACCCATGCAAGAGGCTGAGATTGTGGCTTCACGGATTATCAGCAAGATAAACCTGCCGATCATCATTCAAGGGGAAAATATCCATGTAGGGTGTAGCGTGGGAGCTGCAGTATGGTCCCCGGATGGTGCGGACACCGTAGAAACGCTGCGTCTGGCCGATGAGGCCTTATATATCTCCAAACGCAGCGGAAAGAACCGGATTACTTTTGAGGCAGCCTGCTGATGATGACCCAAGCAACAATAGATCCTCTATTCATAGGTCAAAAGAACTATCGGATCGGGTGTGAAGGAAGGGTTAATTCTTCAAAGTCATATGCTTAAGCTGGAACTGGAGGATAAGTTAAGTTCAGCGTAATCTTTTACGCGGTTTGGACCACCACTTAATCCATAGAAATCCTTCGTCGTCTCGAAAAAATTTAACCCCAACCCAGCTTAGAGGTGTCCAAAATTCTTTGAAATAATATGAAGGCATAGGATAATAGACCCTCCTTAGTAGTTAATTATTACTATACTACTGTAAATATATGAAATTCACAAGAATTATATGTTTAATATTACCAGTCCTATTCTTACCTCTATATTACAGGGTGCTGCAAAAAAACGCGGGAGCTGATGCTCTGGCGTTTTTTTGCATTCAAATCTATTAAAAACAAAACATCCATAGGGAGCAGCACAAGCAGATTATCTTAAAGCGCATTTTATATAGAGAAAGGATGTGATGAGATGACCGAGAAGGAATTTATTGCTGCCATTGCCCCCTTTGCTATAGCTGATATGCGCCGAAGCCATATTGCAGCCTCCTTGACGATCGCACAGGCAGCGCTCGAATCCGGCTGGGGAAGTAGTGGGTTGACGGTCAGGGCCAACAATCTGTTCGGGATCAAAGGCAGGGGTCCAGCCGGCAGCATCACGATACAGACAACAGAATATCAGAACGGGAAAGCTGTGCAGGTATCTGCGGCTTTTCGTGCTTATAATAACTGGGGAGAATCGGTTGCGGATCATTCTGCTCTGATCCGGGATGGGGTTTCGTGGAACCGAAATCTGTACAGCAAGGTGATTGGTGTAGGGGGAGCCGACGCTGCAAAAGAGATCGCTGCGGCAGGTTATGCCACGGATCCCGGTTATGCTTCGAAGCTTATTCAAATTATGAATGCCAATAATCTGTTTCAATATGATGAGATGGAGGATGATGAGATGTCGGCAGAGGATAGACAGAAGCTGGCCACTCTGGAAGTGCAGCTACAGGAGCTTCAACAGCTTGTCAATGGACTGGGAACAAGCAGGGATATGCTACAGACAGGAGTACAGGAGCAGGGGCAGACCCTTAAAGATGTGATTGAACGGCTTGCAGCCATAGAAGGACGTTCAACCATGAATGTTCCGGAATGGGCACAATTGGCCGTCAGCGCCGCAGCGGCTGCGGGACTATTGGATACACCTTCCCAAGGCAGTTATGACTTCTATAGAACGCTCACCGTATTATACCGGGCAGGCCTCCTCACAGCGAAGAAGGAGGGTTGATGAACATGGTGAACGAGGCGCTGAATAATGTTCTTGCGTTTGCTTCAGTGTTGGCTGTTTTTGTTCTCGCGTTGGTTCAATTGGTCAAGTCCACAGTGAACCTGCCACGAAACCTGGTTCCTGCCGTTGGACTTGTGATTGGTCTGTTTGTCGGTGCTGTAGCTTACCCGTTTACCGAAATGAATCTGATTCTGCGCCTTTGGGCAGGTGGACTTGCCGGATTGTCCGCAACCGGACTTTTCGAGCTTGCATTCAATAAGAGGGATGGTTCAACCAAGGACTGAAATCCTCTTATCATTTAGGCCTTGCTCACAGGCCAGTAGACCAAGCAATAGATAGCGTTCCAAAATATGATAAGGAAGGAAAGGAGGTGTTCATATGGGAACTTATTTGGATGCAAGAACTTCACAGAATGCCAGTACTGCCAATTCCATCGCCATTCCGATTCTGGTGATCAATACGCCTCAACTATTCGGTCAGATTGGCCTGATTACTGAAGGAATTACGACGAATCCCCGGGTGCTGCTCAAGGGAACTGTATCTGTCCAGCTTCCACTCGCTCTGGTAGGCATCACAATAACGATTGTCAGAGGGACATTGCCCACTGACCCGGTAGTATACTCAGCGACCTCCACTTTTAATTTAAGTGTCCTGGCACCACAGGTAATTGCGTTCTCTGCCGCTGATTTCTTACCACCGGTTTCACCCCAGCTTACGTATACTGCATTTGTCTCCTCCAATCTCCTGGGTACCATTCGTGTTGGACCGGAGAGCTTTGACGGAATTCTGGTATCGGATTAAGGAACAGCATCCTGCCTTTGAAAAATTCACAAGCAGCGGCCTAAAAATAAACCGTTTAGCCCAATCTGTACGGGGGTCGGGGACATATTCTGTTGTGTAGTGATCAAATTGAAGGAGGTAATCTCATGGGTGCAGATTGTGGTTATGGCGGTAATGTGGGTGGAGCTAATGTTGGTCCTGTTGTAAGTCCTTTTACTTCGACAGGTGCGATTCTGGTGCTTTACATCCTTCTGGTTATTATCTTGAGTGCTTGCTTCATCTAAGTACAGGAAATGGTCGCGCGATCTCTGAGCAGAAATGCCGGATCGCGCTTCTTTTACCCGTTGTGAAGGACAAGCCAGTGTAAATATAGAGGAGTAGTGTAGAATAAGAAGGGGACAGTTTTGTTTGTGAAATACATTATTCATGAGAGTGGTGAAGTTATGGAAGAGAAAGAAAGAATTTATATCGTACTTAAACTGATTGAAGCGGGTGTACCTCTGGAGAAAGAGGCGCTGGAGTTGGGTGAGGAGGATTTTAATGAAAGAATAGAGGAGATTTTTGATGACCGGCTGGTAGAGAATATCATCTTCACAAGGTCCGGCAACAGGCTGCTTGGCGTTAACACACAAGGTGTGAGATTGACCCGGCGCGGCAAAGACTTTATTTTCCTGAAGGAGAGCGGCAGGTTGTGAGTAGATAAAGGATGAATTTCAAAAAAATAATTGTAACCATTTACCATCTAGTTCGTATTAGAAAAGGATGTGATTTCAGAAAGGGGATATTAACATGAGAAACAAATTGTCACTCATATTGGCTTGTGTGCTGCTGCTGGGTGTATGGTCTTGGTCAGCACCGGCAGCACATGGAGCAGCACTTAAAACAACATTTAGTGTGAACAATGAAGTCGTGAAGTTTCCTGTGAATGCGACTCCGTTCGCAAAAGGCAATACGGTACTGGTCCCTATCCGTAAGGTTGGTATAGCACTAGGTCTGGAAGTTAATTACATAAAAGAACAAAAAGTACTTCAACTAAGCCGTAACGGCCAACAGATTACGCTGAAACTTGGTGCAAATGAAGCAATATTGAATGGGAAGGATAAGTTTGCGATTGAAGAAAAGGCGGTGCTTCAAGGGAATCTTATTTATGTTCCCATATCCTTGCTGAATGCCATGGGGTTAGTGGTCTCCTATGATTCATCCTTGGCTCAAGTTAGAGTCTATACTCCACAGGTTTTCGCTGAGAAAGTAGCAGGACTGCTGGCCTCTAATCAGCATGAGGTGTTATGGCAGCAGTTTTTTAATGAGTCAAGCCAAAAGGCCATTACTGTTGCCAAGCTTCAGCAAGTTTGGCAAGGCATAACCGAGACCTTTGGCGAGTACCTTAAGATTGATTCAGTATCAAGTCATCAAGTGAATCATGAATTGACTATTGCCTCCACAGCCATTTTTACAAAAGGGAATTTGACTATAACGATAACCACAGACAGCTCCGGCGAAATCAAGGGACTCTGGTTTGCCCCTGCAGCAGCAGCAGCAACACAATCTAATGCTCCAGAGCTTAAGCTTCCCGATGGAGTAACCGAGGAAGAGGTGGTTGTTGGTGCCGGGACATCACATCCGCTTAAAGGGCTGCTGACGCTCCCCAATCATTCGACTCATCCTTTGGCTTCTGTAGTGCTTGTTCAGGGTTCTGGAGCTTCAGACCGTGACGAAACAGTATTCGCTTATAAGCCTTTCCGGGATATAGCCTATGGACTTGCCAAACAAGGCATCGCAGTGCTTCGTTACGATAAACGGAGCTATTCTTATCCGGAGCAGTTTATAGGAGCTGCAGCCGCAACCGTTAGTGTTAAGGATGAAACGGTTGATGATGCGGTTGCCGCATCTAAGGTGCTCAAGGCTGACAAACGAATGAATCCTGCACAGGTATATCTGGTTGGTCATAGCCTTGGAGGTATGCTTGCTCCGAGAATTGATGCTGACGGCGGTAGCTTTGCAGGACTGATCCTGCTGGCGGGATCGCCGCGCAGTCTACTGGAGATTATTTACGATCAGAATATGGCGTCTATCCAAAATTTATCAAACTCTGATCCGCGTAAGACACAGACTATGGCAGCTATCGACGCCGAAAGCTCCAAGGGAAAAGAGTTGTCTGCAATGACCTTAGAGCAATCCAAGGCAATGCCTAGTGTATTTGGTGTTCCGGCTTATTATTTTAAAGAGATGGATATGCATCCTACGGCCGAGTTGGCTCGTAAGCTTACCAAACCCGTGCTAGTGCTGCAAGGTGCCGATGATTTTCAGGTCTATCCGGACAAAGACTTTCCGCAGTGGAAGGATGTTCTAAAAGGGAATCCTGCAGCTTCCTTTAAGCTTTATCCAGGTCTTAATCATTTCTTCGTGAATGATGAAGGGGAAAATGCGGGAACCGCAGCGGGATATAACAAACCAGGAATGGTAGATCCTCAGGTCATCACTGATATGGGGCAATGGATTTTGAATTTGTAATTGGGCTAGGACGATGTATCCGCCGCGGGGGAACGTTTAGGCTATAGGTGAATATCCTGTAACTAAGTGTTCCTATTATATTAAAGGCGGTGTCGCCGTGAATTATCAAACGTATTTTGCTCCTCATTTCCAGTCGTCCAACCAGCTTCTGTCTCGCAATGACGAAATGGTCCTCCAATTGATCCAACAGTCAATTCAAGGAGAGCGGAATGATGAGCTGTTTTATGACTTCCTTATTAAATTGGCTCCAACAAGGGAAGAACAAGAGATTATTGCAGGCATCCGCGATGATGAGAGAAAGCACCGGAGCATGTTCAAGACGCTTTACACCCAGCTGACCGGAATGGCTCCCAAGGTTTCAGATGAAGGGACAGAACCATTGCCGGCCAGTTATCTGGAAGGTATTGAAAAGGCATTGATCGGCGAACTCAAAGCATTTGAAAAGTATCGCAAGCTTTATTTGCATATCAATCCCCAGTACCGGGACTGGATCTTCGAGATCATGACAGATGAGATTAAGCATGCCAGCTACTACAATTGGCTGTACGCCAAAAATAAGTAATCAAGTATCAAAAAAGCACCTGGCAGGTGCTTTTTTACTGTAAAATACTTTTCTTCTGATGCAACACGAATGTTGAAATCATAAATAGTGTACACATCCCAAGGAATAGATATATAATTAATGTAATGAATGAAAAAAGAGCAGGCGGTGTTGTGGGTTGTTTTGGGAGCCGGCAGGATTTATGTTTTTCTCGATTATAGAAACGATTGGCGTATATTATTTGGTTATGGCGCTCTTCCGTTTCAAGCCCGGAGATTTTATATGGGAAGCTCTAATCGTAAGCCTCTTGATCAATTTGCAAAGTTACATACTTAGAAATGAACTCTCATTAGCGTACTTAGTACCATTAATTACGGTGTTAATCTTTATCTTTTTCTTTTCAGTTGTTGTTAAAATCCCTCTGGTATGGTCATGGATCACAACTATCCTTGGATATGCAATCTATGCATTATTGCAAACCGGGTTAGCGTTTCTTTTATTTGGTTCCATCGATGCTGCCCAGGCCAGCCTATCCAATGGTTATCTTCTGCAATTTTCCTCAGGGCTGATAAGTGTAATTCTCTCCATCTGGCTATACAAGATTGGCTGGGGTTTTAAATTCGATTTTGAGCGGCTCCGTTTTAAGTTTGAGGACATTCTGATTATCGTGCTAATTGTTGTATTTCTAGGTCTGCTATCTGTTATCGTCTACTTCGAGCAATTGTTCATTCTCATTGCATTTTTTGCAGTTACAGTCATATTCTTGTTGTATTATGCTGTTTCGAAAGAGCGGGGGAAGTAACTAGCGGAATCTCCTTCGCCTTTTTCTATCCTACCGGGTGAATCGGGGTGAAGCAGAAGTGAAGAGTTTCCTGAAAAAGGCATGTCACAGCATCAATTACCGGATGGCTTCTTTCCTGGCTATGACAGCAATGTTTATAGTAACTACAGATAGTATCCTTTTCATATATAAAGGTGAGACACCGGAAGAACTGCTTAAGTAGCTTGGAGGCATACCATGGACACCATAAGTGTAACTAGAGATATTGAGGGGAAGACGGGTCTTATAACTGTTAGAATTGATGAGATCATCTACCTGGGGACGGACAGCCGCACAGCGATTTTGTTGCTGCACACGTTGGACTCCGTTTATTTTACAGCCGGGACTTTAAAATATTGGACTCAAGTCCTCAACGCCTCAGGCTATTGCTTTCTGCTCGCTGACCGGAACAATAGCATTAATATACGGAGGATCGTAGAAATCAATAAGCTGCTGAAAGTAGCCTACTTCGAACCCGAGTCGGAGAGGAACAAAGCCTCAAAATACAGCACCATGTCCAAAAGCGGCCTTAAAGAGGTGCTTCAGGTTATAACAGAACTGGATTCCACAGTTATTTTTACATGAAAGGCTACCTCTTTGGCGGCTTTTTTTTGTTTTTTTCATTTGGGGAAACTGTAATATCGAAGTGTATATAGAATATAAAAATCGGGCGCCCCTTTCGGAGCGCCCTTTCATGGGAGAGGAGAAACCGGACGAAGAGCTTATGGGGAAACGTAAGCCTGCTCCGCGGTTGTCTACGACATCTTGCAATGTCGATAATTACATGATGGCCCTGAATGTCCAATTTTATACACGGAAAGTCGGAAGAAATTAGCCGCCTCGGTAGGACACCTGCAGACATTTTTTTATTTCAATAGACAATTGTGGTACTATAGGCTTGGACTTATGCCCTAAACGGCATAACTAACAGAGACATAAGAGCAGGTGAATAGTGGTGAGAGTTGTATCGGGAAGTGCAAAGGGCAGACCCTTGAAAAGTGTTCCGGGCAGCGGGACGCGGCCTACAACCGACAAGGTCAAGGAAGCGATGTTCAGTATGATCGGGCCTTATTTTGAGGGAGGTGCCGCGCTGGATTTGTTCGCAGGAACGGGCGGGCTCGGAATTGAAGCCTTGAGCAGGGGGATGGATCAGGCTGTTTTTGTGGACATGGAACAGAAGAGCATTGATACGGTGCGCGCAAATCTGAAGGCGGCCAAGGTGGAGGAACAGGCAGAGGTCTACCGCAATGAAGCAGGAAGAGCGCTAAGTGCGCTGGAAAAACGGGGGCGTTCGTTCGATCTTGTCTTCCTGGACCCTCCATACAGGCTGAAGCATGGGGATGAACTGATGCTGGCTATGGTTCAAAAGGGACTGCTGCGCCAGGATGCGGTGATTGTACTAGAACATGAGTCAGGCTATGAATATCCGGAGGACATCCCGGGATTCCATAGAACACGGCAAGCTGTATATGGAGAGACGACAGTCTCTATTTATAAGTATGAGGCTGCCTCCCAAGAAGTACAGGAGAGCAGCAAGGAGGGTAATGATGAGTCTGCAGATTAGAAAAGAACGTGTCGCCATTTATCCGGGAACGTTTGATCCGGTGACGATGGGGCATATGGATATTATTAACCGTGCAGCCAAACAGTTCGACAGACTGATTGTTGCCGTCCTTAACAACTTAAGCAAAAATCCGTTGTTTTCCGTAGAAGAACGTACCGATCTGCTCCGGCAGGCCACCCAGGATATTCCCAATGTGGAAGTAGACAGCTTCCGTGATCTGCTGGTCAATTATGTCCGGCAAAAGGACGCCCAGGTGATTGTCCGCGGAATCCGAACGGTTACCGATTTTGAATATGAGCTGCAGAATGCCTCGATTAATCATAATCTGGACCCCGATGCAGAAACTATTTTTATGATGACTAATCCGAAATATTCCTATTTAAGCTCGAGTGTCGTGAAGGAGATTGCCCACTTCGGCGGGAACGTCTCCGACTTTGTGACGCCTGAGGTAGAACAAGCCATGAATCTCAAATTTAAGCGGATGGACGGCGGAATGAAGCCGTAATATAAACAGCTGCAGACAGAGCTAATAATAGGAGCAGGATCAGAGCCTGCAAGGCCGCTAACTGTGGAATTGAGCGCCAGACCGTTAAGGGATTTAGCGTGACCGCCGGCAGGTGCTCATCCGGTACACTTATTGCTGGCTGCACATTTGTCTGAAGATTAAGCAGCGGTTTCCACAGGAGAAACGTGAATAAAAAAGCGTACATGCCGTGCAGCAATCGAATGGCAGCATAAGACAGATAGCGGACGCCGGCTTGCTTAAGGAGAGTCAGCGCCTGGAGCTGTCCACAGATTCCGCTCCAGGCCAGGGCCGCCGATAACCAGGCCGCTGTGAGAGTGTTCATGGAATTGAAGACAGGAAGGGCTGCTGTTCCTGTAGTAAGCGTATAAGCCCCAAGGTGAACCTCAAGCAGACTTGAAAACAGTGCCGGCGGAAGCTGTGGGAGCGCAGAAGCCGCTATATGGATTACAACTGCGAAGATGATCATATAGCCGCCGACGATCATCAGGTTCTGGACGGCAGAACCCACGGATTCACCAAGCAGTCTTCCGAAGCTGCGTCCATCCTGTGCACGTGCGTCCGCAGCAGCGCGATAAACGCGTGTCAGCAGAGAGGCTCTTTTACGGTGTGCCCGTTCCTGGATTGCGGTTGATTGGAGCTTAGAGCGTCCGGTAAATAGAGCGGAGGTACAGCCGGCGGATAACCCGGCAAGCCAGTGGATGGCCAGTAGTGTGTATCCGGAAGCGGGACTGTGCAGAAAAGCTGCGCCTATAACGATAAGCACAGTCACCGGGCTGGCATAGTGCGCCAGGGAGGCCAGCCTTCCTGCCTCCTTGTCCGTAATCCGGCCCTGTTTATGCAGCTGCATAACCGCTCCTGCTCCGGCGGGAAAACCTGCGGTCATTCCCAGAGCAAGTGTCCATCCACCGGCTCCGGGCAACCGGAATACTCGCTTCATAAGGGGTTCAAGCATTACACCGAAGCCGTGGACTGCTCCGGAAGCCGTAAGCATCTCCGAGAGGATCAGGAAAGGGAGAAGGGCCGGGAAGACAAGTGTCCACCATAGCTTAAGGCCCTGCAGGGAGGCCGCAAATGAGGACTCCGGTGCAGATACGATAGCAATAGCCAGCAGAATGGCTGCAGCCCCGCCTGCGAATGGAGCGGCACCTGAGGTTATTCGTTGTATTTTTATAGGACTCATTTTGAGCATCACCTCTTCATAGCTTAGGACATAGGCTAAAGACTGTTATCAATTTATGCAGAGAAGACAACCGTCATGCCTCGGTCCAACCGGCCGCTTCACAAGATCATTCCAAGTGTATAGTCCAGTGCTGAGGGAAAGAAGGGAAAAGCAGTGAGGCAAATGAAACGCCGGGTAGGATTCCGTGCCACAGCCTACTTGTTCACTTTTGTGGTGATTCTTTATGTTGCTGTATTTATGAATACGCCCTATATTGTCTATCAACCCGGTAGTGCCTCTGAGGTAGCGCCAATGATTCAGGTCCAGAATGCAGATAAGGATGAAAAGGGAACTTTTATGATGACCACAGTATCTGCGAGCTACGCCAATGTTGCACTTCTGGTAGCCTCAGTATTCAATTCCAATGCTGAGGTTGTCCTGAAGGAGACCCGGCTGGGAGATAAGACGGAGCAGGAGTATGCGGCCGAGCAAGTATATTACATGAACAGCTCGCAGTCCTATGCCGTACAGGCGGCTTATCATGCGGCGGACATTCCTTATAAAGATGTGGTGGATTATCTGTATGTGTTCTCAGTACCTGTGACGGGCAACCAGGAACAGTTCAAGCCCGGCGATAAAATCATCAGTGTAGAAGGGCAGACTATACCCGATCCGGATGCGTTATCCAAGCTTCTTTCGACTAAAAAAATTGGTGATCCTGCAGTTGTTGTGCTGCAGAGAAAAGGCAAAGAAGTTGAGGAAACGGTCAAGCTGGTAGAAGTCAAGAATCAGCAGACTGGAGTGGTGAAGCCCGGTCTTGGGGTAGTGATCGGAGTGGTACAAAAGGTAGAACCTGAGATGGAAGGCAAAATGGTAAGCTTTGTGGACACAGATGTAGGCGGGCCTTCGGCAGGTTTGATGTTTACCATGGAGATATACAACCAATTGACTCCTGGTGATCTGACCAAAGGCCATCGGGTTGCAGGTACAGGCACTATTGATCCGGACGGGAAAGTAGGTGCTATTGGCGGAGTTAAGCATAAGATCGTTGCAGCTGACCGGAAAGGGGCAGAGATCTTTTTTGTGCCCGTTCAAAATTATGAGGAAGCCAAGGCGAAAGCTGATAAAATCGGTACGGATATGAAGCTTGTACCGGTATCGACCCTTGCCGATGCGCTGAAGTATATGCAGGAGCTGCCGGTCAAATCCTGACCGGGGGCTCCAGATAGTCGCTGTAAAGATCTGTACGCAAGGGGTTGCTGAATGCTCCGGCATAAGCGGAGGCGGCTTGCAGATCTCTTTCGAGCATTGGATATGAGAACTGTGCCGGACTAGTCAATACGGGCCAGCTGGCACGGTGCTTCATCTGCTTCAACAACGGGCGTCCGCTTTCCCGGAAGCCGAGGATCCGGATGTAACCGGGCCCCTTCGCGAGGAGAGCTGGTGCCATTTCTTCCTTGCTGTGGTTCAGCAGGGTATGAATCAGTAAACGCTGAAGCCTGGTGCGCGTGTAACGCTTGCTTTTCAGCGCCTCCAGTACTGCGGATACAGTGAAGCGCGGAAGAGAAGGCAAAATCCGCAGCAACCGGTTTTCCAGGCCTTCATTCATGTCCTGCAGGATTTGCAGCTCGGCCGGTGTTCGAGTGGAGAGCAGGTGGCGGAGCTGAATCCTGAAGCTTTCCAGATTCAGCGGGCCTCTGCCCGCCGCATGCTCTCTTTCCAGGATGGACATGCTATAATCTGGCATGTAAGCTGCAGGTGATCCGCCTTCTGAGAGCGCCTGGCGTATCGCTGTGGCACTTGCGATTCTCGACCCGCTCTGCAGCGGGTCGTGGAAGCCTGCGCCGGTGCGCGGCACAGTGAGGGGCCTGATTGCGCTGCCGAGCCGCCGCAGCGCGATCAGGTAGTGCAGGCCGAGGCTGTTGTTCGGCTGGCGCAGCAGCCCGGCAGCATCGAAGATTCTCTCCTTTCCCGGGAGAGAATCTTCCCAGACGGACGCCGCAGCCAGGCTGTACGCGGCGGGGAAGCTCGCTCCGAGTGCCATGCGGCGGCGGATCTCGCTCTTAAGCGCGCTGCTTTCTTTGGCCAGAAATTCGGCCAGCGGCTGCAGCGCGCTCAAAGTCCCGGCTTCGGAGCCGAAGCACAAGCTGTCCACGACCCCGGTCGCTTCCAGCAGAGCTACTGCTCCGAAGGCGAACCACTCTGCCGGCTGGACGGCATACGCCACCGGCAGCTCAATCACGACGTCGGCGCCCATATGGAGCGCCATCTCCGTACGGGCACGCTTGCTTACCGCCGCCGGTTCGCCGCGCTGGGTGAAGGGTCCGCTCATGATCACAATGGAGTGATCTGCACCGGATAGCCGCTTGGCCTCTTCGAAGTGGTGGACATGTCCATTATGTAAAGGGTTGTACTCTGCAATAATGCCTACTGTAGTCACTATAATTTCACCTCATATTCTTGATCATTAGGATTCCAGATTAGTTATATCATAATTTGATCTGACCGCTGAAACAATATAAAGGGAAAATGGTTGACAAAGTTAGGGAATACTAGGTATAATAAATTTTGTTTGTTTGGAGTGATGAATATGAAGATTCACTTTCGCAAATTGGCTAATGCCGACGAGCCTCTGCACATTCAGGAAACGCTGGATGTAACCGAGCTTGTCAAAGGGCGAAAGGATATACTCGCTGTTGCACCACTTTCAGTGGACCTTAAAGCGCTGCCCGCAGACACCGATTGTGTGAATGTGGTGGGGAAATTGAATGGGAATGTGGACATGTTATGTGCGCGTTGCCTTACAGAGGTTAACAGTGAATTGAACATTCCTTTTGCTGAGACTTTCAAATGGCTTAAGCAGCCGCTTCTTCCCCAAGATGAAGATGAGGAATTCATTTACGTCGAGGATGAGATTGTGGATCTTGTCCCGTTTGTGGAGGAAAATTTCGTACTGCACTTACCGGATTCGGTATTGTGCAAGGCAGACTGTCTTGGTCTTTGTCAGAAATGCGGACAAAATTTGAACGAAGGCACCTGCAGTTGCGACAACACAGTGATCGATCCTAGACTCGCTGCGTTGAAAGGATTCTTTACCAAGCAAGATGACTAAGAACAAATCCCGGGTGATAACGGGTTAAAACAGAATTAGGAGGTGTAACACAATGGCAGTACCTCAACGGAGAACGTCCAAAACACGCCGTGACAAACGCCGTACCCACTTCAAACTGGTTGTGCCGGGCATGGTGAAATGTGAACAATGCGGAGAGCTGAAACTGGCTCACCACGTATGCAAAGTTTGCGGAACTTACAAAGCTAGAGAGATCATCAAACAATAGTCTATTCGAAAGATAGCACTTCATCAGCTGGTGAGGTGCTATTTTTTTTGAAAATATTCGATTGAATAGGCTTGCTTAAGCAAGTCTGGAAGTCAACGCTTTATTTTTGCTTCGGCATGCTTTATACTACATATTAGTACCTGGTTCTAAATATATTCATAAGATTTATAGCAATGAGAATAGCGGCCATCCCAGGCCGGATGCTATTTTTAAAATATAAGGATTCTTGGCTATGCCACCCATTACCCTTATATTTCCTGCTGAAACGGAGCCTGTCCATTTCATGGGCGCTGAAGCCGTTTCCGCTTGGCATGTGCCAGGAGGTGAGCCGCCATAGAGCGGATGTCCAAGAAAGAGCGTCAGCAGAAGCTGCTGCAGATCATAGACGGTAACCCTTTTGTGACTGACCGGGAACTGACCCGGCAGCTCAAGGTGAGCATACAGACGATCCGGCTGGACCGGATGGAGTTAGGGATTCCCGAGCTGCGTGAGCGGATGAAGCAAATGGCTGAGCACTCTTATGATCAGGTGCGGTCCTTGCCTGCAGATGAAGTGGTCGGTGATATTGTAGACCTGCAGCTGGACCGGAGCGGGATTTCCATCTTTGAAATCCGTGAGGAACATGTATTCTCCAGAAATGGGATCGCACGTGGACACTATGTATTTGCCCAAGCCAATTCACTGGCGGTAGCCATTATCAATGATGAGATTGCCTTGACGGCTTCCGCCGATATTCGGTTTGTCCGAATGGTGCGGCTTCATGAGAAATGTATTGCCAAAGCGCAGGTGCGTTCACTCGCGGGCCGAAACGGTAAAGCGGAAGTGGACGTATTTACCTATGTCGGTGAAGAGTTAGTTTTTCAGGGCCATTTCATAGTGTACCGGTCCGCAATTGAAGAATACAGCGAAGGGGGAAACCGCAGTGCTGATCGCCATTGATGCGATGGGTGGGGACAATGCTCCTGAGTGTAATGTCCAAGGTGCGTTATCCGCAGCTGCAGAGTGGAGTGACACGCAGATTGTGCTCGTCGGTGATGAAGCCAGACTTGAGCCGCTGCTGAAGAATAAGCCTTCCAATGTGACTGTGCGTCACGCAGGTGACGTTATTGGTGCTGATGAAGAGCCTGTAAAGGCGGTCCGCCGTAAAAAGGACTCGTCCATGGTAGTTGCAGGCCGTATGGTTCGCGAAGGTGAAGCTGACGCCATGATCTCGTCCGGGAATACAGGAGCCTTAATGACAACGGGGCTGCTTGTTGTGGGGAGAATGCAGGGGATTGAACGCCCTGCGCTGGCGCCAATGATTCCGACCCTGGATGATGTCGGTGTGCTGGCGCTTGATCTGGGTGCCAATATGGATGCCAAGCCCCAGCATCTGGTGCAATATGCACTAATGGGCAGTATTTACCGCAACAAAGTGCATGGCATTGCTAAACCGCGCGTGGGTCTGCTGAACGTAGGCACCGAGCCTGGAAAAGGCAATGAACTGACGAAGGAAGCTTACCCGCTGCTTGAAGCGCTGCAGGGGATTCATTTTGTCGGCAATGTGGAAGCACGGGATGTACTCACCGGCAACTGCGATGTACTCGTATGTGACGGATTTGCAGGGAATATACTATTGAAGACACTGGAAGGTACAGCGGGTGCGATGTTCTCTCTGCTGAAGGAACAGTTCAGTAAGTCTCTGAAGACGAAGCTGGGGGCGGCCATCCTGATGCCTGAGCTCAGAAGCCTCAAGGGTAAAATGGATTATAAGGAGCATGGCGGGGCACCGTTGCTCGGTCTCAGCGGGTTGGTAGTGAAAGGGCATGGTTCATCTGACGGGAATGCTGTCAAGAATGCAGTCAGACAAGCACGAATTGCTTTGCAAGCGGATTTGGTATCCAGTATATCCAAGGAAATCAGCGGGAAGTGAGTGAGGACATGAAACAATTGCGTCCGGTAGGAATAATTGGGACAGGGAAATATGTGCCTGAGAAAATATTAACCAATAGTGATCTGGAGAAGATCGTCGAAACTAATGATGAATGGATTGTCAGCCGCACGGGCATCCGGGAACGGCATATTGCCGCGCCGCATGAAGCGACCTCGGACCTTGCATACGAAGCAGCGCTCAGAGCGCTGGATTCAGCGGGAATGAAAGCAGAAGATCTCGATCTGATTATTATCGCTACGGTAACGCCGGATAGTGCATTTCCGTCCACAGCCTGCATCCTTCAGGACAAACTGGGTGCAAAAGGCGCGGCGGCATTTGATTTGTCGGCGGCTTGTTCAGGCTTCGTATACAGCTTGGCTACAGCAACCGGATTTATCCAGAACGGAATGTACAACAATGCTCTTATTATCGGTGCAGACACCTTGTCGCGTATCACCGATTACACGGACCGTAATACCTGTGTTCTTTTCGGTGATGGTGCAGGTGCCGTTATTCTTGGGGAAGTGCCGGAAGGAAGAGGATTCCAATCCTTTGATCTCGGCGCTGAGGGCTCCGGCGGAAGTCTGCTGAAGATGGAAGCGGGCGGTTCGCGGCTCCCGGCTTCACAGCAAACCGTAGAAGATAAAAAACACTTTATTTACATGAACGGCCGTGAGGTTTTCAAATTTGCAGTACGGATTATGGGTTCAGCTACGGAACGAGTGCTTACCAAAGCAGGAATTTCCAAAGAAAATATTGATCTGTTTGTACCGCATCAGGCGAATATCCGCATCATTCAATCTGCGATGCAGCGTTTGGATCTGCCGCCGGAGAAATGCGTAATCAATGTCGATAAATATGCTAACACATCAGCAGCATCGATTCCGCTTGCGCTTGTAGAGGCAGCAGAAGAAGGCCGGATGAAGGAAGGCGACACCGTGCTGATGGTAGGTTTCGGTGGAGGTCTTACATGGGGCGCTTCTGTCCTGATCTGGTAATGCCACAGGTCCTATAATATAGAAGGAAGTGGTGGCAGAACGGCCGGAGCAGGCTAAATGCCTCACTGTTCAACGAGAAGGAGTTCAGACTGATGGGTAAAATTGCGTTTGTTTTTCCTGGCCAGGGTGCACAGGCTGTGGGTATGGGTAAGGATATATATGATGCTCTTCCGCATAGCCGTGCGGTGTTCGAAAAGGGCGACGAAGTGCTTGGATTTCCGCTCAGCCGGCTTGTTTTTGAGGGGCCGGACAGTGATCTGAAGCAGACTGTTAATACACAGCCTGCACTTGTTACAACTAGTGTGGCTTACCTGGAAGCGCTGCGGGAACAAGGGGTGAATCCTGATTATGTTGCAGGACACAGCCTTGGGGAGTACAGTGCCCTTGTAGCTGCCGGTGTATTGTCATATGAGGATGCGGTGAGCCTGGTGCGTCTGCGTGGGCGCTTTATGGAAGAAGCGGTTCCCGGCGGACAAGGGGCAATGGCAGCTGTGCTGGGTGCGGAACGTGAAGCCTTGACTGAGCTCTGCCGCCAGATATCGGATGCAGGTCATGTTGTGGAGCTGGCCAATGTGAACTGCCCGGGTCAAATCGTTGTCTCCGGTTCCAAGGCGGGCGTTGAAGAAGTGGTGCAGCGAGTGAAGGAAATTGGCGGTAAACGGGCCATTCCTCTTGAAGTAAGCGGGCCGTTTCATTCATCTCTGATGAAGGAAGCTGCTGAACGCCTGGCTGTTGAACTTGGAAAAGTAACCTTTAACACGCCTTCTGTGCCGGTGATTGTCAATGTGAATGCGACAGCGGTCACAGAACCGGATGAGATCCGCGAACTTTTAGTTCGGCAGGTGTTTTCTCCTGTGCTGTGGCAGGATAGTGTAGAATGGCTGATTGCAGCTGGAGTGGATACCTTTGTGGAGATTGGTTCAGGCAATGTGCTAGCAGGATTAATCCGCAAGATTGATAAGACCGTTAAGGTTGTTAATATCAATAGTCTGGAAAGTGTGCGAACAGGCTGGTGAATTCCGGTATAGTCAAACGATGTGGAATGATGAAAGGGGAATATGGCATGTTCTCAGCATTAAAAGGCCAGACAGCTCTCGTCACAGGCGGATCGCGTGGCATTGGACGGAGTATTGCGCTTGCACTTGCGGAGTATGGAGTGAAAGTAGCCGTGAATTATTCAGGCAATGAAGCGGCTGCTCAAGAGACCGTCGCTCGTATCGTCGAACTTGGCTCGGAAGGGATTGCCCTGAAGGGCGATGTCGGCAACAGCCAACAAGCGGATAACCTGGTGAAAGAGGTTATTAACACCTGGGGTAAGATTGATATTCTGGTCAATAATGCCGGTATCACCAGGGATAATCTGATCATGCGTATGAAAGAAGAAGATTTTGATCAGGTGATCGAGACGAATCTGAAAGGCGTGTTCAACTGTCTGAAATCAGCTACCCGCCCGATGATGAAGCAGCGTTACGGCAGAATTATCAATATTTCTTCGGTTATCGGTGTGATTGGGAATGCCGGGCAGTTGAACTACTCAGCAGCCAAAGCAGGTATTATTGGAATGACCAAGTCAGCGGCACGCGAGTTGTCCTCCCGGGGTATCACAGTGAACTGTATTGCCCCGGGCTGTATTGATACCGAAATGACACAACAGTTGTCCGATGAAGTCCGCAGCGAGTACGAGAAGGGGATTCCCCTTGCACGACTCGGGCGGCCGGAGGACATTGCCATGGCGGTTGTATTTCTAGCCTCGGAAGGGGCAGCCTACATGACGGGTCAGACACTTCACGTGGATGGCGGAATGTACATGTAAGGCCAACAAAGCTGTAAAGTCTACAGTGGAAGAGAATTGGGGCGGCCGGAAAGCGTTTTTTGAGCTCTATGGTATTTTGACTTCATATCTCGTATAATACCAAAAGAGGAGGTGAACCGGATGTCCGATGTATTGGAGCGTGTAAAACGCATTGTCATCGACCGCTTAGGTGCCGATGAAGCTGAGGTAACATTAGAAGCGTCTTTCAAAGATGATTTAGGTGCTGATTCTCTTGATGTAGTAGAATTGGTTATGGAATTGGAAGATGAATTCGACATGGAAATCTCTGATGAAGATGCAGAGAAGATTACGACCGTGGGTGAAGTTGTGAAGTACATACAATCTCATACCTAGAGTCATATGATTGAGAGTCCCGTTCCTACAGAGGGCGGGACTTCTCCTCATTTTACAGCATTTATGCAGTACCAAAGGATGCCATATGCACCTTTACGGGGAAAATAACTGGACCGCGCATGGAATGACCTTGCGGCGATTGAAGTTTATATAGTTTTATAACAAGAAGATACAGCCTACAGATGGGGTGATTGCGTTTGAGTCATAGAGTGGTTGTTACAGGTATGGGCGTGATAACGTCGCTGGGCACGGATTTGGACACGTTCTGGGATCATTTGATGAGGGGTAAATCCGGAGTTTCGACGGTGGACGCCTTTGATGTCAGCGAGTATACGACCAAAATAGCGGCATCAATTAAAGACTTTGATCCGGAGGCGCGGTTTGGCCGTAAGGAAGCACGCAAGATGGACCGTTTTGTCCAGTTTGCAGTCGCAGCAGGTGAAGACGCGCTGAAGGACAGCGGACTTGTGATCGGTGAGGATATTGATGCGGAACGGATCGGCGTATCTGTGGGTTCCGGTATTGGTGGACTCGGCACTTGGGAAGACAATCATAATATTCTCTTGGAAAAGGGCCCTAAACGGGTCAGCCCGTTCTTCATTCCGATGATGATTGCCAACATGGGATCTGGTCAACTGTCGATTAGTTTAGGAGCCAAGGGCCCGAATACTACAACAGTTACAGCCTGTGCAACAGGAAGCCATTCCATTGGAGAGTCTTTCCGCCTGATCCAGCGCGGAGATGCAGATGCGATGATCTGTGGTGGTTCGGAAGCCACGATTCGTCCAACGGGCATGGCAGGTTTTTGTGCAATGAGAGCGATGTCGACGCGCAACGACGAGCCTGAGAAGGCGAGCCGCCCGTTCGATATCGACCGGGATGGGTTTGTTATGGGTGAGGGAGCCGGGATTTTGATTCTCGAATCACTCGAGCATGCCGAGAAACGCGGTGCCAAGATTTATGCCGAGGTCATTGGCTATGGTCTCAGCGCGGATGCCCACCATATGACAGAGCCTGATCCGGATGGTGCTGCACGTTGCATCAAGATGGCGATTCGGGATGCTGGAATTGCTCCTGAAGAGATTGATTACATCAATGCTCATGGAACCTCGACACCTGTAGGTGATAAGTCGGAAACATCCGCTGTAAAAATGGCTCTTGGTGAGCATGCATATAAGGTTGCAATCAGCTCCACCAAATCCATGACAGGCCACTTGCTTGGTGCTGCTGGAGGGGTGGAAGCCATAATTTGCGGATTGTCTCTGCAAAAAGGTGTGATTGCACCTACTATTAATTTGGACAACCCCGACCCGGAATGCGATTTGGATTATGTTCCGAATGTTCCGCGCAAAGCGGATCTGAACATCGTTATGTCGAATTCATTCGGTTTCGGTGGACATAACGCGACGATTATTCTCAAAAAATATAATCAGTAAGGGAGACAGTGCAGTGAAAGGAGACCTGAAGCAGTTACAGAGCCAACTTCAAATCCAATTTCACGATGCTGCACTTCTGAAGCAGGCCTTTACCCATGCATCCTATGTGAATGAACACCGTTTCAACCAGCATCAGGACAACGAGCGTCTAGAGTTTCTTGGCGATGCTGTTCTGGAGCTTACGGTTTCTGAATATTTGTACAATCTGCTTCCAGACAGACCTGAAGGTGAATTAACCAAGCTGCGGGCTGCAATTGTATGTGAGCCCTCCTTGGTCAGATTCGCAGAGAGTCTGGGCTTTGGACGCTTTGTATTGCTGGGTAAAGGGGAAGAACTTACGGGCGGCAGAACCCGCCCGGCCTTGCTGGCCGATGTGTTCGAATCCTTCGTGGGAGCGCTTTATCTGGATCAAGGGCTGGAAACAGCACGGCGGTTTCTGGATAATCACGTATTTCCACTGGTGGAGACGGATGGCAAGCTGCAAATGCAGATGAGCGATTTCAAGACGGAGCTTCAGGAGCTGATTCAGCATCACGGAATGGGTACGCTGGAATACCGGATTATTGAAGAACGCGGACCGGCACATGAACGGGAATTCGTCTCTGAGGTCTATATGGCGGGCCGGTCCCTTGGCAGAGGCAGTGGACGCTCCAAGAAAGAAGCGGAGCAGCAGGCAGCAGCAGCGGCACTATTGCAGTTGAAGGAAGATGGCGCTTAGTTTCCTGGCTGAATGGTAAGGTTTTGCTTTTTTTGAATTCCTTGAACTTATGAATAGACTTCAGGATTGTTCCACATCGTGGGGGAGTCAGCGGAGGAGAGCAGCAATGGTCTGAATGCCGGCGTACAGGCGGAGGTCAGACTTTTGCTGCTCTTTTTCGAGAAAGAAATAAGTGTTCTAGAATGTTATTTTGAAAAGTTTATGCTCATGACTGCGGAATGCTTTGAATATTAAGGCCTTATAAATTGGAGATACAGCCTGTGAACAGCTCATAATTAAGAGCTGTTTTAGGCGGTGAAACGCTATGGTATAATGGGGCAGAGGTGAATAACAGGGTATGTTTTTGAAACGGATTGAATTAGCTGGCTTTAAATCATTTGCCGACAAAACGGAAATGGAATTTGTTCGCGGAATTACAGCTGTAGTCGGCCCGAACGGCAGCGGCAAAAGCAATATTTCCGACGGCATCCGCTGGGTGCTCGGTGAACAAAGCGCCAAATCACTGCGCGGCGGGAAGATGGAAGATATTATTTTTGCCGGAAGTGATGCGCGTAAAGCCGTGAATTACGGGGAAGTCTCGCTGACGCTGGATAATGAGGATCATGCACTGCCTCTTGATTTCAGCGAGGTGACTGTAACACGCCGTGTACACCGCAGCGGGGATAGCGAATACTTAATCAACAAGCAGGCCTGCCGGCTGAAGGATATCACAGAACTTTTTATGGATACCGGCATCGGGCGTGAGGCTTATTCAATTATTGGACAAGGCCGGATTGAAGAGATTCTCAGTACCCGTTCCGAGGATCGCCGCGGTATATTTGAAGAAGCCTCTGGAATTGTAAAATATAAATCACGTAAAAAAGATGCAGGACGCAAGCTCGATGAAACGGAGCAGAATTTGCTGCGCATTCATGATCTGATTAGTGAGCTGGAAGATCAGGTGGGACCGCTGAAGGACCAGTCTGAGAAGGCGATCCGTTACAAGGAATTGCGGGAGCAGCTCAAGCAATTGGAGATAGCTGTGTATGTTCACCAGATTGAAGGGATACATACGGCGTGGAAGGAAGGCAATGACCGGCTGGAAGTGCTCCGTAACGAACAGCTCCAGCTGTCTACAGTTGTATCTGCGCATGACGCTAAGCTCGAAAGTGGACGTGCTGAGCTGCGGACATTGGAAGCCGAAGTGGAGAAGCTGCAGGAACAGCTGCTGCGATATAGCGAATCGAATGAGAAAAGCGAAGGATACGGCGAGCTGCTTAAAGAACGCAGACGCAATTTGGAGAGCAACCGGGAACAGCTGATGACTACGCTGGGTTCTGTTGGCGAACGCTCTGCCGACCGTCAGCGGGAGCTTGCAGAACTGGAGCACAAGCTTCAGCAATCCCGGTTGTCGCTCGAGGAGCTGCGTAAGCAGCTGCAAGACGAGGAGTCCAGGCTGGAGGGCGTTGCCGGAGGTATTAGCCAGAGCAAAGAAGAGAAGCTTAAGAGTGCTCTGCTTGAACTGATGAATCTGATGGCCCAGGCCCGGAATGAAATCCGCTATGCGGATCAGCAAAAAGAAAGCCTGGAGCGCAGAATGAGCCGCAGCCAGGAAGAGAGCGGTAAATGGACAGCGAAGCTGGAGGAACTGATTACCGCCCAGAGTGGGCTGAAGGATAGAATCGCTGGTTTGGGCAATGAAATCGGCGCGCTCCGTAATGCTTATATCACCGAAAGCGAACAGACCAGCAAACGCCAGAAGCTGCTGGAAGAGACGCAGGGCGGACTCCGTAAATGGGAGCAGAAACGTGAAGCCCAGGTTTCCCGGCATGAGACCATGAAGGAAATGCAGGATGATTTTGACGGATTCATGCTTGGGGTAAAAGAGGTGCTCAAGGGTGCGCGCAAAGGGCAGCTTAGCGGTGTGCACGGCGCTGTCGCGGAGCTGATATCCGTTCCCGAGAAGCTAGAGATGGCTGTAGAAACGGCACTGGGTGCTTCGCTCCAGCATGTAGTTATGGAAAACGAAGCCGTCTCCCGGCAAGCGATTGCCTTTCTGAAGCAGCGTCAGTTGGGACGTGCGACTTTTCTGCCGCTGGACGTTATCCGTCCACGGCAGATTGGCGGAAGTGACCGAACAATGGTTGAAGGAGCGGAAGGTTTTGTCGGAATCGGCTCCGAGCTGGTGGGATTCGAGGATAAATACGCCAGTATAGTCGGAAGCTTGCTGGGAAATGTGGTTATCGCCGAGAGCCTGGAGCAGGCCAACCGTATCGCAGCCAAGTGCCAATACCGCTACCGGGTAGTGACCTTGGAAGGCGATGTTGTCAATGCCGGAGGTTCCATGACCGGGGGTAGTCAGCATAAGAAGAATAACAGTCTGTTAAGCCGCAAACGCCAGCTTGACCAGCTCTTCAGCGAGATTGAGGAGAGTGAGCGGCAAATTGCAAAGCTGAAGCAGGGCATCAGCCGGTTGCGGGAGGAGCAGGAAACAGCTTCACTGAAGTTGGAAGAGCTTCGTCACGGTGGTGATGAGAAACGGCTGGAGGAGCAGCGTGTCTCCGGTGATTTGAAGCAGCTCGAACAGGAGCTTCGCCATGTGCAGGAGCAGGTTGATGGAGCCGGTGCCGAACGCAGCGGCTTTGAGAGCGAAGTGAAGGCACTGGATGAAAGCCGCAAGCACGCGGTTTCCGAGCTTGAACGGCTGGAGAAGGAAGAGAAAGAGGCTCATGAGGCGATCCGTAATGCGGAATCGGCACGCAAGGCAAATGAATCGGCAAAAGAAGAGCTGCAAAGCAAGCTGACCGGGATGAAGGTAACGGAGGGCAAGCTGGACCAGGAGATTTTCTCTCTGGAAGAGCAGCTGCGACGTATGAGACAGGATGCGGGATCACAGGACAAAGAACTGCGCCACAGCCGCAGCCTGCTGATCACGATTGAGCAGGATCTAGAAGAAAACACAAGAGAAGCCGTGAAACAGAAGGAAGACCTGAATAACTTCCGCCTGAAAAAAGAAGAGACTGCGGGCAAGCTGGATCTGGCCCGGGCTGACCGTGCGGCCTTGACACGCAAGCTGGAGCTTGCGGAAGGGGAAACTAAGGATCAGCGTCAGGCCCTGAAGGCAGTCGATGATAAGCTGAGGTCAACTGAGGTTGCTGTAGGACGTTTGGATGTTGAACTGGATAATATCCTGCGCAAGCTGAGTGATGATTACGAACTGAGCTATGAACTGGCCAAGCAGCGTTATCCAGTACCAGAGGATGTGCCTGCTGCCCAAATGGAGGTTCAGCGTCTCAAACGTAGCATTTCTGCGCTGGGAGAGGTCAACCTGGGAGCGATTGAGGAATATCAGCGTGTACATGAGCGCTATACCTTCCTCAGCGGTCAGAAGGATGATCTGGTAGAAGCCAAGACTACGCTGTACCACGTTATTCATGAGATGGAAGAAGAGATGTCCAAACGTTTCAAGCAGACTTTTGATGCCATCCGCCGTGAATTCGGTACCGTTTTCTCGAAGCTGTTCGGCGGAGGCAGAGCAGACCTTATGCTGCTGGACCCTGAACATATGCTGGATACAGGCATCGATATTGTGGCCCAGCCTCCAGGTAAAAAACTGCAAAATCTGCAGCTGTTATCCGGAGGAGAACGGGCGCTGACCGCCATGGCACTGCTGTTCGCCATCCTTCAAGTCAAGCCGGTTCCGTTCTGCGTACTGGATGAGGTCGAAGCTGCACTGGATGAAGCCAATGTGGTACGCTTTGCCCAGTATCTGCGTGAATTCTCGGAGCAGACACAGTTTATTGTCGTCACCCACCGTAAAGGAACCATGGAAGAAGCAGATGTACTCTATGGGGTTACGATGGAAGAGGGCGGCGTATCCAAACTGGTTTCGGTTAAGCTGGAGGATGAAGAAGCAGAGATCGCTTAGGCAGGCAGATGCTATCAAAGCCAGTTTATTCGAAGTAAATACATGGAGCAGGGCTATACGAACTAAGCGTATGCTTACGAAGCTAGTTTTGTACGAAGCCTAAGCAAGGAAGCAACTGCTCACAAAACTAGGCAGATGCTTCCGATGTGAGTTTGTACGAAGTAAATGCAGGAAGTAAGGCTATACAAACTTTTAGGAGGAACCATATGAGCTTTTTTCGAAAATTAAAAGAAAGCATCTCCGGCAAAACGGAGAGTGTAACGAAACAGTTCCGCGATGGTCTTGAGAAAACCCGTAAAGGGTTCGTGGAGAAGGTATCTGACCTGATCATCCGCCGCAAAAAGATCGATGAAGAGTTCTATGAGGAATTAGAAGAGATTCTGATTGGTGCCGATGTCGGAGTCAACACGGTGATGACGCTGGTTGAAGAGTTAAGAGCAGAAGTGAAGCAGAAGCGCATTGAGGATGCTTCCGAGCTGCAGCCGATTTTGTCCCGGAAGCTGATGGAACTGCTGCGCGGTGATGATGACAATAGTCTGAAGGAGAATCCTGACGGGATCACTGTCATTCTGTTCGTCGGCGTAAACGGAGTCGGCAAGACGACCACTATTGGAAAGCTGGCCCACCGTTATAAGCAGGAAGGTAAAAAGGTTCTGCTTGCGGCTGGCGATACCTTCCGTGCGGGTGCTATAGAACAGCTTGAGGTTTGGGGACAGCGCGCCGGTGTGGATGTCATTAAGCAGCAGGCGGGCTCAGACCCGGCGGCGGTCATGTTTGATGCCGTTCAAGCTGCCAAGCAGCGAAACGTGGATATACTGATCTGCGACACGGCAGGCAGACTGCAGAACAAAAGCAATCTCATGGAAGAGCTCAATAAAATTTTCCGTGTCATCCAGCGGGAGATTCCGAGCGCCCCGCATGAGGTGTTGATGGTGCTGGACGCTACTACCGGGCAGAATGCATTAACTCAGGCCAAGCTTTTTGGAGAAAAGAGCGGTGTAACCGGTCTCGTTCTTACCAAGTTGGACGGAACAGCCAAAGGCGGAATTGTTGTCGCTATCCGTCAAGAAATGAACTTGCCTGTTAAGCTTGTGGGACTGGGAGAGAAGATGGAGGACTTGCAGCCATTTGATTCTACCCAATTCGTACACGCCCTCTTTGCCGGAATGATTGCTGAAGAGGACCTTAACGAAGAGCAGGAATAAACCGGGACCCTATAAAATAATACGAGACTTGGCGCCATGAGCGGTTGTGCTTTTAATAGAAGCAACAGCTGCTCTTTTTTTGTGGTTATAATTGTAAAAATTCAACATATGAAAAATTCATAATAGTACTGCTTGTCAACTCTCCCGCATACAATTCTATGTATTCCTATATACTCATACCCCTGATCAGCACTCCCTTGAGAAAGGAAGCGATTCCACAATTGCCAGGGTGGGTTATTAACTCCATCCCGCTGTTATATATATTGACATGAACATTAGCGTTTACGTATTATTAAGGTGTATTTCAATATTTACATCTCTTAAACTTTCAAAAAATAGGCCGGCTTGTCAACAAACATTACACATTATATTGATCCGAAAGGAGTCGGGCTCATGTCCAAACTTGATCCTCTGCCCGGACTGTCTCCGTATCCGCTGCAACATTTTTATGATGAAATGTATGCCGATGAACGGAGCGTCCGTCCGCATTACAAACATGTGAACCGCATGTTTTCTGGGATGAGCCCCGAAGAGCTGCAGGGCAAACAGAATCTCATGCAGCGTCGGATGATGGAAGAGGGAATTACCTTTACACTGTACAATCCTGCACAGGATCATCCCATGGAGCGTACGATTCCCTTTGATATGATTCCGCGGATTATCCCCAAACTCGAGTGGGAAAGACTTGAAGCCGGTATCGTTCAGCGTATTACGGCGTTGAATCTGTTCATTCATGATATCTATCATGAGCAGTACATTGTCAAAGACGGAATCGTTCCGAGACGTATGATCATTTCGAACTGCTATTTCCGGCCGGAGATGTCCGGCATGCGGGTACCCGGCGGGGCTTACGTTACTACTTCGGGAATCGATCTGATCCGTCATCATGATGGGGAATATTACGTGCTTGAAGACAATTTGCGGACGCCCTCAGGATTTTCCTACCTATTTAAAGGCAGATCCCTGATGAATCAGCTGTTTCCCGAATTGTCTTTTGCCAGCTCCATCCGTGATGTCGACCACAGTTTGAACCGGTTTCTGTCCGTGCTGCGCAGCCTCTCACCGTCTAAGACGAAGGACCCGGTCATTGCTCTGCTAACCCCGGGCGAATACAATTCAGCTTACTACGAGCATGCTTTTCTAGCCCAGCAAATGGGAATATACCTGGTGGAAGGCAGGGATTTGGTTGCCCAGGACCATAAGGTGTATTTGAAGGAAATGAACGGTCTCAGGCGTGTGGATGTCCTGTACCGCAGATTAGACGATGATTTCATAGATCCGCTGGCGTTTCAGCCGAATTCACTCCTGGGTGTTGCCGGGCTGATGAACGCCTACCGGGCAGGGAATATTGCCATAGCCAATGCACCGGGAACCGGAGTAGCTGATGATAAAGCGATGTATGTATACGTACCGGATATGATCCGGTATTATCTGAACGAAGAACCGATCCTGGGAAATGTGCCTACTTATCTGCTGTCCCGTGCACAGGAGCGCCAGTACGTGCTGGATAATCTGCATGAGATGGTTGTGAAGGAAACCTCCTTGTCCGGAGGATACGGGATGCTGATTGGCAGTGAAGCGACCAAGGATGAGCTTGCTGATTTCCGTCTCAAGATTCTTGCCGATCCGGCCCGGTATGTCGCCCAGCCGATTATGTCACTATCTAGAGCTCCAGTGCTATCAGGTGGCTGTATGACGCCTAGACATATTGACTTGAGAGCTTTTGTGCTCATGGGTGCCGACCGAAAACCGCATGTTATTCCGGGTGGTCTGACACGGGTAGCCATGAAGGAAGGCTCGCTGGTGGTGAATTCGTCACAGGGTGGCGGCGTGAAGGATACTTGGGTAATGGCTTAGTGTATACAGCATAACGCTTCAGAATTAACAAAATGCGGCGTCAATACGTTAAATGAAGGAGTGGCAACGATGCTGAATCGCAATGCGGAGGCTTTGTTTTGGATTGGCCGGTATATGGAGCGGGCGGAGAATCATGCCCGGCTGATCGATGTGCATTATCATATACAACAGGAAGAGGACTTCCAGGCTGAGGGACATAAATGGTCACGGCTGATCGATGCGCTAGGTGTCAGAAATGAATACCAGCAGCAATTTGACAGCTATTGCGAGCAGGATGTCTTGTCCTTCATTACACTGGACCTTGGCAATTCCAATTCAATATTCTCTTGTGTTCACCAGGCGAGAAATAACTTGCGGACGCTGAGACAGCATCTTCCCAGTGAGTTGTGGGATATTGTCAACAGCTTCAACCTGTGGCTCGGGGAACAATCCCTTGCAGATATAATGGCCGGACCCCATCAGTTCTATCAGCATGTCAAAGCGCGTGCGGCCATGTTCCTCGGTGCGGAGCAATCCGTTATGCTGAGAGCCAATGAGTGGCGCTTCATTGAGAGCGGACGCTTCCTGGAGCGGGCGGAGAATACGACCCGGATTCTGCAGGCTGTTACGGTATCCTGTAAGTCCAAAGATATCAATGCTATTTATACACAGCTGCAGGCGGTCCTCAAATCAGTGAGCGGGTATCAAGCCTTCCGACGCTATTATGCCGATGCGATGTCCCCGGAGAGCATATTGGAGTTTTTGATTGTAAATGCGTATTTCCCCCGTTCGATCCGTTTTTCGTTCCACAAGCTGGAGGAGCATTTGGCCAAACTTGAGCTGGATACTTCTGAGAAGGGCTCCGGTCACGAGCGGGTGATCCGGCAGGCTGGCAAGATCAAGGCAGAGCTTGACTACATGGAGAAGGAAGAGATGTCCGGCGATCTCGTAGAGGATGTATTGCAATCGCTGATGACTTCTTGCCAGAAGCTCGGTAAAACGATGGAAGGCGCCTTTTTTCGCCGTGAAGGAGTTTCTGCATGAAAATTCAGATCCATCATACAACCACATACAGCTACCCGGAGCCGGTTACGGACAGTGTCAATGAAATCCGTCTAACGCCGCGGACCAATTACCGTCAGTCCTGTTATCATCATGAGGTAGAAGTGTTTCCACCAGCGAATCTGCTTACCTATGAGGATTTTTTCGGCAACCGTGTGCATGCCTATTCAGTGAATAAGCCTCATAGGGAGATGGTGATTCATACTAAAGCCACCGTAGTTACACTGGATAAGGAGCAGGGTGCCGATCTGCCGCATATTCCGTTGGAGGATCAGGTGAAGCTGCTCAACGACGATCAGTTCCAGAACCGGTATGTGGAGTTCATTTTGCCTACCCGATATACCGAAGTAACACCAGAGCTTGTTGAGTTTGCGTCACAGCATCCCTTTGATGAAGCAGAAGATATGTACGAATGGACCAAAAAGCTGTCGTCGACGATCTACGAACAGTTTACGTATGATCCTGAAGCGACCAGTGTCAATACAACTGTTAAAAAAGCATTAACTCTCAAACGAGGTGTGTGTCAGGATTATGCTCATTTGATGATCGCAGTCTGCCGTAGTGTCGGGCTGCCTTCACGGTATGTTAGCGGGTATCATTTTGTTGGTGACCTTCAGGGAGGCAATGCCGATTTCGAGCAGGCTTCGCATGCCTGGGTGGAGACACATATCCCCGGAACGGGATGGCTGGGCTTTGATCCTACGAATAATGTGGAAGTGAACTGGCGGTATATCAAGCTGGGACACGGCCGGGATTACAAGGATATCGTACCGGTAAAAGGAGTATACCGCGGTGTATCCGGTACGTTGACGGTGAAGGTGGATGTGCGCAAGCTGGAGAATTGAAGGAGTGAGGAGAGCCCTGCGGCAGCGGGGCTTTTTTGATTACACCCGGGCAGTTCACCCATTTCTTTTGCCCTTTTTGGGATATGTCTATCAGGTAGTGAATAGGGGGTTGTTTGTACTTGCAGTGAGCATGTTGCAACAAGTTTGTGCGAATTTTGCATGAAATGATTATAATCAAGGCCCATTTGGGTAATCTTGAAACAGAGCCACTAAGTTGGACGAATTGGAAAGGGAGTGTACATATGAGCCCGAATATAGCAAAAAAGCAGCGTTTCCTCGGTAAAACAGCCATAATTACAGGCGCGGGCTCTGGGATCGGCAGAGCGACGGCGATTCAGATGGCCCGTGAAGGTGCAAATGTAGCCTTGTTTGACCTGGTGAATGAACGTACCTCCGTCCTGGAGCAGAAGCTGAACAAACAACGCAAGGACTGTGCACTCGCTATCGATGTCGATACTTCGGATGCCGGGCGCATGGAAGAGGCAGTACGCAAGACGGTGGAGCATTTCGGCGGACTGGATATTGTTTTTGCCAATGCCGGAATCAATGGAGCGGTAGGCCCTATCGAAGAGCTGAGCCTGGATGATTGGGAGCGTACGATATCCGTGAATCTGACAGGAACCTTCCTTACGCTGAAATACAGCATTCCTCATCTGAAGGAAAAGGGTAAAGGCAGCATCATCATTACGAGCTCCATCAACGGCAACAGCCGTTTTGCCAGCTTTGGCTGGTCACCCTATAGTACCACCAAAGCGGGGCAGGTTGCTTTTGCCAAGATGGCTGCTCTGGAGCTGGCGAAGTTCAAAATCCGTGTCAACGTCATCTGTCCGGGAGCCATCTCGACGAATATTGATGAAAGCACGGAATTTAATGAAGATGTAGAGGCCATTGTGATCCCGATTGAGTTCCCGGAAGGTGCGCAGCCACTTGCTGATGGGCCGGGTAAACCGGAAAATGTGGCGGACCTGGTGTCTTTTCTTGCCTCGGATGACTCGATTCATATCACGGGAGCACAGATTGTGATTGATGGCGCAGAATCATTGCTCTCCTGATATACTCACACAGTAGGATACAGAATCCCTGAGAACAAAAGAGTCTTATCCGGTGGTGGACCATGGATTAGGCTCTTTTTGTATTATGCCTCTATTCTTAATCTAATTTCAAAAGCGGTTCTGTGATCCAGGTTGTGTACAGTAACTGTACCGTCATGCAGCTCAATAATGCTCTTTACTATAGCAAGCCCCAGACCTGATCCATTGGTCTGTCCAAAGCGTGATTTATCAGCTGTATAAAATCTTTCAAATACAAAGGGTAAATCCTCATCCAGTATCGGTTCCCCATAGTTAATAATACGTACGAGCGCTTCATGATCCGCTTTACTTAACTCGATATCAAGGTATTTTCCTTCGCTTCCATACTTGATAGCATTACTAATAAGGTTATCAAATACCCGTACCAATAGAATCGGGTCTGCATTAATCATGATTTTTTCATTGCTGTAGAATAGTCTATACTCCATCTCCGCTTCTGTTAGTGCAGGAATAAATCCAAGAATCACTTGCTCCAAAAGTTCTCCTAGATTGAGCAAGCTCTTATTGATGGTTAATTCCGAATTTGTGAGCTTTGAATATTCAAAAAGATTGTCAATCAGAACCTTGAGTTCATTACACTTTTGGAAGGTTATACCTGCATAGTGCCTTAAGCTTTCTTCATCCGTGTATTTGACATCCGCAATCAATTCCATATACCCAAGGATAGAGGTCAACGGTGTTCTTAAGTCATGCGATAGATTTGTGATCAAATCATTTTTTGTGTTTTCCCAGCTTTTTTCTTCTTCCATCAAAATCTTTAGTTTATAGACCATGCTATTGACGGTGGTGGCCAATTTTCCAAGCTCGTCAGAGCTTTTTACCGGAATGTTGACTTCTAAATTACCTTTAGAGATGGTTTCCAGTGTATTCGTGATATCTTCGAGATATGCGATGCTCCCTCTGGTCATCAGAAGAAGAAATCCAATCATCAGCAAGATAAGAACGACAAATAATAGCAGGGAAAATATAATTAAATGCTGCATGAAAAATACCGCGAAGGGGTGGTTTTTGGAGGCCACAATTAAGGCCATAAATATCAAAAGCATACATAAACCGGTCAAAGCAGCACTAGTGAAAAAAACGAGTATCAACTTATAGCGTATGGTGCCCCGTTTATTTTTCAATTTTGTAGCCAACTCCCCATACGGTTTCAATGATATCAGGTGTTTTTGGCGTTTTCTCAACTTTCTCCCTAAGTCTCCAAATATGAACCATGATCGTATTATTAGATTCAAAATATTTTTCTTTCCATATCGCTTCAAATATTTGTTCCGCACTAAACACAGTGCCGGGACTACTGGCGAGCAATAATAGTATTTCATATTCCGTTGGGGTTAAATTGATCTCACCGTGGTCAGTAGAGACGGAATGATTATTTTTATTGATCACTAAACCTTTGATATGAATGACACTGTCCTCATTCTTTTGTTGGCCCGGTACATTTAAAATGATATAACGTCTTAGCTGTGATTTGATCCGTGCAATCAGCTCCATTGGATTAAATGGTTTGGATAAGTAATCATCTGCACCCAGTCCAAGCCCAAGAATCTTGTCCATATCCTGTGATTTGGCGCTTAGCATAATAATAGGTAAGTTCATGGTCTGCCTAATCCTTCTGCAGGTCTCCATTCCATCCATTCCTGGCATCATAATATCGAGCACAACCAGATCTACTGTCTGATGGTTCAGAATGTTAAGGCCCTCAGTTCCATCAAATGCTGTTAATACCCGATACCCTTCATTGACAAGATAAATCTCAATTAACTCAACAATTTCCTGTTCATCATCAATAAGTAGAATACTATATTGCTCCATAGTAGATCCCTTTCAAATAACGCTCTGTGATGAATATGTTCATTCATGAGTTATGCACTTGAAGTCCTTCACTGTTCTCCGTTAGAATTCAAGCCTTCATTGATTTTCCATTCAACATATAGACCTTCGCTTGATGGAATAATAAGACGTCAATTATTTTATATAAATATCCGGCAGTCGATTAGTGAAGTGAATTCAGATATTCATTTTCGATAATCACTGTCAAGTATACAGTAGAAGAATTGATTTACCCATTTACCTTGCCAGTGTAATTCTTCTCTGAATATACCTTCTCTGACCATTCCTAACCTTTCCAACACCTTGTATGAAGCGGTATTGAATTCATTACACATGGCAACGACTTTATGCGCATTCCAATCTTCAAAAGCATACTTCAACGCTATTTTTGCAGCTTCAACAGAAAATCCTTGCCCTCGATATTCAGGGAAAATACAATAACCCAATTCCCAACTTTCACGCTCTTTTACATACCAATGAATATGCAATTCTCCTATAGCTGTTCTTTCTGGATCATCAAGCTTTATTATGTATTGCTTATACCAATCACTATTAATTTTCTCTATTACATTCGTTCTAACTGCTTCCTTATCGGATGAAATAAAATCTTCGAAAGACCATAAGGAAGTACAAGTTTTTTTATCAACAATGAATTCTACATCGTCTAAAGTAGCCAGGGATAATACAATTCTTTCTTTCATTTCCTTTTCACCGCCCAATTAAAGTTATTATTTCATCACAACATAATTCTGGTTAGAGGCTGCCTTAACTCACGTGGATATACATCCATGTATTTGTCCATTATAGCTGTAGGCAAAAGTTAACTCTATGCAATAGATTCGTGATTTTCAGAAGGTGTTACTTTTCGGATGATAACAAGTCCATAAATAAATAAGGGCAGAAAGATTAGAATTGAGATTAAGGAGTTACTGACAGTCATAGTGAGGTAGGTTTTGTTCAGACCTCCGCCAAGCGTAATTTCTTGAAAGCTGCCAAAGATATCAAATACACCATGAGCAATCATTGCTGGAAAAATGCTTTTATTCCTGATAACACAGGCTGCAAAATACACACCGATGAATATTCCATAAGTCATTTGTGTTAACGTAGCAAGCAATGAAGAATGATGAAGAAAGTAATGGATGATATGGGCGGAACCAAACAATACACTGGATATGATCACCGCAGCATAACACCCTCTTCGGGTTGCTCCCCATTTACGCAGCATTACTGACAATACAGCACCGCGGCACAGCACCTCTTCAAATAACCCCGTGGACAGATATGTTAAGATGAACAATCCAATTACGACCGGTCTTGAGGTATCTATAACAATATTGCCAAATATAAAATCGGACCCATTAAGTAATGTTAACAAAATCATTGGCCAGTAAATCCATAATCCCTTCCAACTCGGACGGGTAAATCCTGCACTCTTCAATAACCCCCACCGTTTCAGAAGCCATATTATTGCAAAACTAACCAGTACCTGTTCAATTATACCTGTTGCATATTCACTAGATTTCTGACCTAACAGAGATACAAACAAAGGATCTAAAGGAATGGACGTTAAGGCAATCGTCACAACAATCATAATAATTGAAAACATTACAGGCCGACCAAAAGCATAAGTTTTTAACTTTTCCATATAAAACTCCCCCTTGTAATAAAACTGGATACGACTCCATAAGTGTAGGCGAAAATATCCGCTACGATCTAACTAATTACTTAAGGAAATCTAACGGAAATCTTAACATTTCTTAGCTGCTGTCCGGTGAGATGAGTGGAACGTAGATGAACAATGCCAATGGCTAGGGCAGTTTTTTTGGCATTTTATAAACAATGTAATTAGATGATTGTAAAATAACAAACAAAATGATAATATGTCTATATATTAAGGCGGAAATGGGTGATCGGGTTGGCGGAAGGTAATGAATCGGTTAGTATTTCGGAAAAATTCTGGAATGCCTCTATTAGTGAGCTGAAGCAGGGATATCTTTTTGAGATGCGGGAGCATTCAGGTTACTATACTTGTCTGGTCTGTGGAGAGGAATTTGAGAAGGGCTTGATCTATAAGAAAGAGAGTCAATATTATGAAGCCGGCAAATATGCAGCACTTCATGTGGAACAGGCACATGGAGGGATGTTTCACTGGCTGCTGGGACTGGACAAGAAGCTTACCGGATTAACGGAGCTGCAGAAGGGGCTGCTGAATGCTTTTCGGCACAGCTTGAGTGATGGAGAAGCAGCCAAGGAACTGGGCATTGGCAGTACCTCTACCGTGCGCAATCACCGGTTTACTCTGCGGGAAAAGGTGAAGCAGGCGAAGCTGTTTCTCGCTGTAATGGAGCTTGTGGAAGAAAAGCCGGGGGCATCCTCGCCTTTTGTCAGTATCCCGCGTTCCGCCGCCATGGTCGACGAGCGGTTTGCCATTACGGAGGAGGAGAATACCGAAATCCTGAATACCTACTTTAAAGAGGGATTGGAAGGTCCAATCTCGGAGTTTCCCAAGAAGCAGAAGCGTAAAGCAGCAATTCTCCGCCAGCTGATTAAGCGTTTTGAAACCGGACGCCAATATACAGAGAAAGAGGTTAACGCCATCCTGAAGGAGGCTTTTGCGGATTATGTTACGCTCCGGCGGTATTTGATTGATTATGGGCTGCTGGACCGTGAGCCAGATGGAAGCAGCTACTGGGTTAGTTTATAGATGAAGGAGAGAACAGCAAACATGGAAAAGTCAAAACGTAAAGAATTAGCCTATAACTACGCGCATTCCCACCGGCCGATGGGAGTATACCGAATCGTCAACACCTTAAATGATAAGGCCTTTGTAGGCAGCAGCATTAATCTGGATGGAGTCTGGAATAAGCATAAGTTCATGCTGGACATCGGAAATCATGACAATAAAGAGCTTCAGGCAGATTGGAAGGCATTCGGAGAGAAAGCATTTATTTATGAGATTCTGGAGCAGATTAAGCCTGAAGAGGATTTTGTGGCAGAGGTAACCGAACTCTCCAAATACCGCAAACAATTGCCCGATTTGGAGAGCAAATGGCTGGAGAAGCTGTCACCTTACGGAGAACGCGGTTATCTAAAACAGAAATAGTGAACGGGTGATTTCACTCATCCCCTATGCTAAACTATAGGCAAACGGCAGCACATCGGCCTGATAGCTTGATTGGGGCCTTGCAGCAGAGGAGGGAGAGTGGATATGACGATATTATCTTGGCTTGCGGAACAGAGGATACAGGAAGCTATGCGTAGTGGTGAGTTCGAGGATCTGCCGGGGCACGGCAAACCTCTTCAGCTGGAGGATCTGTCCGGGGTGCCGGAGGATTTGCGGATGTCCTTCAAAATCATGAAGAACGCCGGTCTGCTCCCGGAAGAAGTCACGCTGCGCAAGGAATGTGTAACTCTGGAGACACTGCTCGCGGCATGTCACAGCAATGGAAACACCGAGGATGGCGAACGAAAAGAGCTTAAATCCCAACTGACGCTGAAACGACTCCGCCTTCAGGAGCTGATGGGGCAGCGCGGATTCGGGAACAGCAGCGCGTTCTCCGACTATGGAGACAAGATTCAGGAGCAACTGACGCGGGAAGAATAATTGAATCGAGTTATCCGGCCGAAAGGGCAGGGTAGCTCTTTTTTGTATGCAGAGAGCTTGAAATTTACTAGGGTTTCGCCCATCATATTAGGAATACTAGACAATAAGAATACATGGAGAGATTCGATGAGACAGCTTCCCATTGCGCAGGTGCTCCCTGAGCTGAAAACCATATTGAACACTTCAACCGCTGCCGTTCTGCTAGCCGAGCCTGGCGCGGGGAAGACAACCGGTACGCCGCCGGCTTTTTTGGAAGAGGTTTGGCTGGCCGGAAAAACCATACTTATGCTGGAGCCCAGAAGGTTGGCCGCCCGGTCGGCAGCGAGCTACATGGCATCCTCCATGGGCGAAAGTGTCGGACAAACGGTAGGCTACCGTATGCGCAATGACACAAAAGTAGGCAAAAACACCCGTATTGTCGTGGTCACAGAAGGAGTATTGACCCGAATGCTGCAAAGCGATCCGTCGCTAGGCGATGTAGGGCTTGTGATCTTTGATGAATTTCATGAGCGCAGCCTTCATGCAGATCTGGGACTGGCGTTAACACTGGAAGCACAGGCTGTGCTCCGCGAGGATCTGCGGATTCTGATCATGTCGGCAACACTGGACGGCGACAGGGTATCGGCTCTGCTCGGAGGTGTGCCTGTTGTGGATTGTCCGGGCCGGACCTTTCCGGTGGAAACGGTCTATCTGCCAGGCCCCGGAGACAGGCAGCTGGAGCAGGGAGCTGCAGCGGCAGTCCGCCGTGCACTTGCCGAACAGCCTGGAGATGTGCTGGTCTTCCTGCCTGGGGAGGCGGAAATCCGCCGCACCGAGCGTGAACTGCAAAATGTTGCTCTCCCTCCTGGAACAGTGCTTCGTCCACTCTATGGGCAGCTGCCACAGGCGCAGCAGGATGCCGCGGTGGCAGCCTCAGTACCCGGAGAACGTAAAGTAGTTCTGGCGACTTCGATTGCTGAAACCAGCTTGACGATCGAAGGGGTACGCACGGTGATCGATACGGGGCTGCGGCGGACTCAGGTGTTCTCGCCGCGCACGGGCATGCCCCGGCTGACTACGGTGCCGGTCTCCAAGGCTTCGGCTGACCAGCGGCGGGGCCGTGCGGGACGCACCGCGCCGGGAGTATGCTACCGGCTGTGGAGCCCGGAAGAGCATGCCCGTCTTCCGGATGAGAATGTGCCGGAGATCATGGAGACCGACCTGGCGCAGCTGGCTCTGGAGTTGGCGCTGTGGGGAGCGCCTTCCCCGGCGGCGCTGCTCTGGCTGGACGCGCCGCCTGCTGCGCCTTACGCGCAGGGCACAGCGCTGCTGCGCCAGCTCGGCGCGCTGGACGTCGGCGGCGCCATTACGCCGCACGGCCGCAGCATGGCCGCGCTCGGCGCGCACCCCCGCGTCGCGCACATGCTGCTGCGCGCGGCAGAGCTGGGAGCAGCGCCGCTCGCCTGCCGGCTGGCGGCGCTGCTCCAGGAGCGGGACCTCTGGCGGGGTCCCGCGGCAATGGACAGCGACCTCACGCTGCGCGTGGAGGCGCTGCTGAGGTTCGAGCGCTCCGCTGCGGACAGCGGCGGAGCGGACCCGGCAGCTCTGCGCGCGGTGCAGCGCGAGAGCCGGAGCTTCCTGGCGCAGCTGAAGGCCGCGCCGGGTGCACTGCCGGACAACATCAGCCTCACCGGGCTGCTGTTGTCGTTCGCCTACCCCGACCGCATTGGGCAAAAACGCGGCGATGGCGCGTTTCTGCTCTCGGGTGGCCGGGGGGCGGCCATGAGAGAAGGGCAGCCGCTAACGCGTTCGCCCTATATTGTAGCGGCCGGCATTGATGACCGCGCCGGCCAGAGCCGGATTATGCTGGCCGCAGAGCTGCCTGAAGCAGATTTGCTGAAGCATCACAAGAACAATATGATAGATGAGCGCGAAGTCTATTGGGATAATGATAGCGGAAGTGTACAGGCGCGCCGGCGGACCCTGCTGGGTGCATTGATCCTGAAGGAAACCTCGCATGAAAGACCAACAGCAGAAGAGGCAGAGGAGGTACTGCTTCGCGTCATTGAAGGCAGGGGGCTCGAACTGCTGCCCTGGGACAAAGGCACGGTTCAGCTGAGACAAAGGATGGTATTCCTGCATAGGCTGCGGGCAGATTTTCCGGATGGTTCGGAAGAAGCCCTGCTGTCCTCCCTCAAGGAATGGCTTCAGCCGTTTATTCAGGGGATGCGCAATCTCCGCGACCTGCAGCGGGTGCCTGTATCCAGAGCGCTGGAGGGACTGCTGGATTGGAGCAGCCGTCAGATGCTAGACAAGGAAGCCCCAACGCATATTACCGTCCCCAGCGGTTCACGGATTCCGATGGATTACAGTAACCCAGAGGCACCGGTGCTTGCGGTCAGGCTTCAGGAGTTGTTCGGCCAAGTAGATACACCAAGGATCGGGGGAGGCAAGGTTGCGGTACTGCTGCATCTGCTTTCTCCGGCAAGGAGACCCGTGCAGGTGACGGCGGACCTCGCCAGTTTTTGGCGCAGCACCTATTTTGAAGTCAAAAAGGATCTCAAAGGACGCTACCCCAAGCACTACTGGCCGGATGATCCGCTGCAGGCAGTCCCTACAAACCGTACACGCCCTTCAAAATAAACGTTCTTCCCTGCTTACATCGTCATATCACTGAAAATGCTTACACCCTGTTTGGGATGTATATGATCGGGTAATAATGTAGCGAACGACAATTACGAAGGAGGGCTTCAAGTGACCGACAAAATCATAGGTGTATTCAACACAGAACAAGAAGCGACCAGAGCAATTGAAGAGCTGCAGCGACAGGGTGTAAGCAATGACGAGATCTCAGTAATCACACGTGACCGGAATGAACTCAAAAATATATCGGATGATACAGGAACTATGGCACCAGAAGGCGTAGCCACCGGTGCCGCAACCGGAGGAGTAGTTGGGGGGATTACCGGTCTGCTTGCAGGAATCGGGGCACTGGCCATTCCGGGGATAGGTCCTATTCTGGCGGCAGGCCCTATAGTGGCTACTCTTACAGGGGCAGCCATCGGCGCAGGTGCGGGCGGTCTCGTTGGAGGATTAATAGGACTGGGTATTCCTGAGGATGAAGCCAAAGAATATGAAAGCTACGTGGACAGCGGAAAAATCCTCGTCCTAGTGGATGATAATGGACGCGGACGCGATATCCACAGCGTATTCACGGGCAACCGTTCCTTGAATGCCAGCAGATATAACAGCTTGTATGGCGATGGTACGCTGAATGATCCCATTACGGACCGGGGAGCAACAAACCCTGATGTTATAAGGGATGATACGACAGTAGGTAATTCCATGGGCAACAGAGGGTCCATGAACGCGGATGTCGACCCGGACCGTTACAACGGCAACCGGATGTAGGCCAGCAAGGCTGCGAGAAGCTGTATTGAAGCCTCTGGGCGAAGAATAGAGTTATAATAAATTCAAAAGACTGCATTTCAGAAAATATCTGAGGTGCGGTCTTTTTGTTTTTAGAAAATGAAATCGGTTGAATACAGCGAACGGGTTGTCCCGACTATTGGATAATGATATCTAGAAGCCTCCTATAAACTTTATTTCATCATATGAAAAATTCATAATAGATAAACTAAAAGAATCACACACTCTAGATTCAACGATTTTACTCGAACTAATTGCGGTATTTAGATCCTAACAAAAGGTTTCAAGGAAAGGGATTCTCTCTGATTTTCTTATTGTGAAATCAGGGAAATAGTGTTTATACTGAAGTTGTGCAGGAAAGATAAGGAAACACATCATTAGGAGGTGTCCCATGGCTTTTATGATTGCCCAAAGGGCTTTTATCAAGGTATATCTGATTACAATGGTTGAGCAACATAAGGGGTATGGCTATCAGATGCTTGAGGATTTGCGGAGAGATTTCAAAACGCATGGCTATTCCCCTCCTCAGAGTGAAATCTACCGGGCACTGCATGAACTGGTCCAGCAAGGGATTCTATACCGGACCAAGCAGTTGAAAGGCAATGATCCCAAGGTGGACTTCCAAGAGATCGTCCTGTATCATTTCACCACGGATGGAGAGGAAAAAGCCAGATTGTATAAGAAGCAGGTCAAGACGGATCTTGACCGCTGTCTAGGGATTTTGAACAAAGCTGTTTCGGATAATTTCTAATCTTCAAGGGATTAGATTTTAATCTTAAGAACTACAACCTAAGTGATATTTCCAGGTTGCTGTTACCCTGTTATAATGATTACTGCCAGATGAAACGCTATATACTTGGAGGTAACTAACATGGATGAACACATGAAACGCAGACTGGATAAGCAGAGAAAGCTGTTCAGCCAACTAGGCATTACACTCGACGCACTCACCATACATGAGAAAGAATTCAGTATGAAGCTTCGCGGCTATGATGCCGAAGAGGTAGACACGTTTCTGGATAGCGTGATCAAGGATTATGAGCGCTTCTATGCTACAATAGCTGATTTGATGGATAAATGGCAGGAGCAGCAGATTGAGCTTCGCGAAATGAAGGACAAAGCCCAAAAGGCTGAAGCTGTTCCGGCACCCGCACCGGTCATCCGGGGGATTGATCCGATGGACCTGGAAGATGTGATCTTGAAGCTGGAAGCCAACGTAAGACAATTAAAGGACAGGCTGCCTAGGAGCGAAAGTTTTCTGTAACAGCATTATAATGCAAATGGACCCTTGTTATCTGATTTGCCAGCATTTACAATTATAGAATAACTTGTGTAAATGAATTATATATTGGAATTCCAGATGGAGGGTGGACCATTGCATGATAAGCGAGGTTTACAGCTGAAGATCCGCGGGAAAATTGCTCTCGGTTACGCCATGATCCTGTTAATGCTGGGATTGTTTCTGCTGGTTGTATCCGGTAGGATTAGCGCCTTGGAGAAAGAAACTGTTTTTCTGAGCGATCATGATATGACTTTGCATGAGCTTACCTATCAGATTGAAAAAAATGTGCTGGACATGGAAACCGGTCAGCGGGGTTATGCCCTTACTGGAGACCCCAGCTATTTGGCTCCTTATGATAGCGGGACTACAGAGTGGAAGATTAATTACACTAAATTAAGCAGTATGATTAGGGATAATCCGGATCAGCTATTGAACTTGAACGATATCCAAGAGAATATTGTTCAATGGATCAAGATATCCGGACAATATGTAGTTGATCTTAAGCGCAATGGGCAGAATGAGGCGGTGAACGCTTTCTTTCGTAATGACAGCGGCAAGCTGATCGTTGATTCCATACGCTCACAGTTAGAGTACTTCCGGGATAACGAGCGGAAGCTTACCAGCGAACGTATTACCAATTTGAAAGAAAGCAACAACAAGCTTCTGAAGATTATGTATGTTCTCTGGACACTGGTTGCGTTCTTAGCAGCTCTTGTAACCTACCTGATCTCTGCCAGTATTGTCAATCCACTCCGTAGCGTCATTCAGGCGATCCGGAGTATTGCAGGCGGAGGAAATATGTCCGAGCGGATCACCGTGAAGACCCTGGATGAAATCTATGATCTGGGGAAAGCAACAAATGAACTTCTGGATACTGTGCAGCGGGATCACTGGAGCAATGAACAGATATCTTTAATGTCTATAGCGCTTCAGGAAACGACGGATTTATCAGTAGTGTGCAGGACATTTGTGAACAGACTGTCCTTTATGCTGGAGATGCAGTACGGAGTCATTTATGTTCTGGGTGAGAACGATCAATTGGAACGGAAGTATGTTTATGCCGGTTCGGAGAATCAGGAGTTCCGGAGCGGGAAGACAATCATCCGCCTGGGTGAGGGCCTCATTGGCCAGTGTGCGATTGATAAAAGGCTGAGCCGGATTGAGAATTTACCAGCGGATTACATAAGTATTAACTCCGGGCTCGGAAGATCCGCACCCCAATTCGCTGTTATTGCTCCTGTTTTATTCGAGAACAAAACTGTAGCCGTTCTGGAAGTGGCTTCACTTACCAAATGGGCCCCATACCATCTTGAGCTGTTTGGTGAGTTGCTGAAAATGTTGGGGGTCACCTTGAATTCTGTTTTGACGCGTATGGAGATCCAGCATTTGTATAAAGAATCTCAAGCGATGAACGAAGAACTACAGATTCAATCTGAGGAGCTTCAGGTACAGTCCGAAGAATTGCAGGTACAAACTGAGGAATTGCAGCATCATACACAGGAATTGCTGACTATAAACCGGGAGCTGGAGGATCAGAAGGCCGTTGCCGAGAATGCTGCAGTTCAACTGGAAAAGTATAATGAACAATTAGAGCTAAGTTCCCGCTACAAATCTGAATTTTTAGCAAATATGTCTCACGAGCTGCGCACACCGCTTAATAGTATGCTTATTCTTTCACAACTGCTTATTGAGAACCGCAATGATTCCCTGTCGGAAGAAGATCTCGGATATGCAGCGGTCATTCATTCGTCCGGCAGTGAGTTGCTGTCAATGATCAACGATATTCTGGATTTGTCCAAAGTAGAAGCAGGCAAAATGACAGTCGAACGGGATGCCGTCAACCTTACTGAATTACCATTCATACTGAAGGGTTATTTCAACAAAATTGCTGAGCAGAAGAATATAGACTTCAAGGTAACACTTCAGGATGATGTTCCCGATTTATTCTTTACTGACGAAATGAGATTGCATCAAATCCTGAGGAACCTGCTTTCCAACGCTTTTAAGTTTACGGTGAAGGGTTTCGTGGAGGTGAACATTCACCGGGTTGAACCTTTTACGGAGTCACAGCTTCTTACAGCTGAACCTGTAATCGCTTTTGCCGTAAAGGATAGCGGTATTGGTGTCTCGGAAGCGAACCGGGAGATCATCTTTGAAGCATTCCGTCAGGCTGACGGCTCCACAGCCCGGAAATTCGGCGGAACAGGCTTGGGATTGTCCATATCCCTTCAGCTTGCCAGACTGTTAGGCGGCACAATAATACTTGATAGCAAAGAGGGGACGGGCAGCACCTTTACGTTGTATCTCCCTTGCCGTGAAGAAGATGACGGGTTCAATACCGTTTTTTCAGATGTCTGGAGCACCCCGGCAGCCGCTGCTTTGGAATGGGGAGTACGGCAGGAGATACCTGTTAAGAAGGACAGTACACCATTCGAAAGAGAATATTTGAAGCTGCATGAGAAAACTGTACTGATCGTAGATGATGATATCCGCAACATCTATGCCCTGGAAAAAGGGCTGGAGCCCTATGACATGAATATTCTAACCGCTCATTCTGGATTCGAATGCCTGCAAATAGTCAGAGAACACCCTGAAGTAGATGTTGTGCTCCTGGATATCATGATGCCAAACCTGGACGGGTATGATACCCTTTCGATTATCCGTGACGAATTACAGTTGCCTGAACTTCCTATTATCGCGATTTCAGCCAAAACGATGAAGGAAGACCGTGAGAAATGTCTGGCTGCAGGAGCCTCGGATTTTATCAGCAAGCCTGTGGTGATTAAGGATGTGGTTACACGGATGTGCCGATTGTTGGATGGATTTGACTTTTCAAAAACCCATTGACGGAAATATAGGTTTGATTTATTATGGTTTTATAAATGATCATTTATATGCAAGCGGCGTGTTACCTTTAAGGGCATGAGCCAAGAATTGATCTCATTCATTTGAGTCTTTCTTGGCTCTTTTTGATGCAAAAAAATCTGACAATGAATGGAAAGGAGGGGGACCTTGGCCAAGGATAATGAGCAATTTGAGGTACTACGGGTGATCGGCAATAACGTTGTAATGGTGCAAGGAGGCCGAAAGGGCAAAGAATATGTGATTATTGGCAAAGGGATTGGATTTGCGGTAAAAGATTCAGGAATCATTGATGCGAATGACCAGCGGATTGAGAAATTATTCCGTCTGGAGGATCGTGAGGAATGGAGTCAATATCAGATTTTGCTTGAAGATATAGATCCCAAAGTGATGAGAATTACGGATGATATTATTGCGGATATTGCCCTTGAATTTTCTGGCAAGTTGAATGACAAGATCTATTTGGCGCTCCCCAGCCATATCCAGTTCACCATTTACCGTCTCCGGAACGGAATGGACATTGTCAACCCGTTCCTTCAGGAGACCAAAATGTCCTTTCCCAAGGAATTTGAGATCGCTTACAGGGCGGCAGAAAAAATCAGCGCGGAGTTCCAGGTTCAGATTCCAGAAGACGAAGTGGGATTTCTAACCTATCACGTGTATTCTGCGGTCAGTAATGTGCCGATTGGCCAGTTGGTGAAAGCCTCAAATATCGTCAGCGAGTTGCTGGATATGATTCGGGTAGAACGTCAGATAACCTTTGCACATGGCAGTATGAACCATATCCGGCTGATGATTCATCTAAGATTTTCGATTGAACGGATTCTGCAGGGTTCGCTCATCGACAATCCGTTCGTGAAGCATATTCAAAAAGAATACAAAGAGGAATACAAGCTGGCCCAAAAAATGGGCAAGGTCATGCAGGAATCCCTGGGTGCAGAAGTTCCGGAAGAAGAAATCTGCTTCCTCGCAATGCATTTGCGGCGTTTGTTCCAGACCTTAGACAAACAGCAACAGTGAGGAGAGAGAAGTAATGTTTGCTAAATGGAAATCGAAAAAAGAAAAGAACCCTACCGAAGTGCTGGTGCTGGAGATTTATGCTCCGGTGAGCGGCCAGGCCGTTCCATTATCAGGTGTCCCGGATGAAACCTTCGCAGGTGGACATATGGGGAAAGGAATAGCTATAGAACCTAGTGAGGGGAGATTAATGGCCCCTTTTGACGGAAAAATTGCCCATGTGGTCAAATCCAGTCATGCCGTGATAATAGAACATTCTTCAGGACTTCAGCTGCTGCTGCATATCGGAATGGATACCGTAAGCCTGAAAGGGAGCGGATTCACTAGTCATGTTACCAGCGGAGATGAAGTAAAAGCAGGGCAGACACTGATTGAATTTGATATCGCTTTCATACAGGCGGCAGGCTATCAGACCATAACACCAGTCATTGTAACCAGCAACGGAGAAACGGATCTTGAAATGGATTACCATTATGGTCCGGTTGTTGCCGGCAAAGTCATTATTCTGACTGTGGCATCCAGGTAATAAAGCATATAGCTTCATGGTTAGCCAAGTAAAATACGAAACAAGGGGATGATTGGAATGTTAGCTTTTCTGCAAAAATTGGGTAAGTCACTGATGCTTCCTGTAGCTACACTGCCGGCGGCGGCGATTCTGCAAGGTTTAGGATTGCTCGACTATGAAAAGGACTTACATTTAGGCAGTGCTATTGGTGGATTTCTGAATCAGTATATTGCCCCCTTTCTGAATGCTGGTGCAGGCGCCATCTTTGGGAATTTAGCATTGATTTTTGCGGTGGGTGTTGCTATCGGTTTTGCAGGGGACGCCGTAGCTGCCTTGTCCGCATTGATTGCCTATATGGTACTTACGAAAGTATTGGGCATTGTACCGGCCACCTTCGGTTTCATCGGGGATGATGTTGTGCTCGATATGGGCGTGCTTGGCGGAATCTTTGCCGGGGCGTGGGCAGCTTTCCTGTACAAAAAATATCATAACGTCAAAATGCCCGATTGGCTTGGTTTCTTTGCCGGCAAACGTTTTGTTCCGATTGTAACAGCTGCATCGACTATGGTCCTGGCTGTCTTGATCGGTATGATCTGGAGTCCGGTGCAGGATGTAATCAGTGATTTCGGTAACTGGGTTGTAAGTCTTGGCGCTTTTGGGGCATTCGTCTTCGGTACAGCAAACCGTCTGCTGGTTCCCATCGGTCTGCATCACGTAATTAACACCATTGCCTGGTTTCAGCTTGGTGATTTCAAAAATGCTGCCGGGGAGGTTATCCATGGTGATATATGGCGTTTCCTTGCAGGTGATAAAAGCGCAGGGATGTTCACAACGGGCTTCTTCCCAATTATGATGTTCGCTTTGCCGGGGGCTGCATTGGCCTTTATCCATACGGCAAAACCTGAAAAAAAGAAAATGGTGGCCTCGATATTTATTGGTTCAGCTATCGCCTCTATCCTTACCGGTATTACCGAACCTTTGGAGTTCTCGTTCATGTTCGTCGCACCGCTTTTGTACTTGGTGCATGCGCTTTTAACTGGTCTTTCCATGGCCTTAATGTATTTGCTGGATGTAAGACTTGGATTTAGTTTCTCTGCGGGTTTGATTGATTACCTGACGAATCTAAAGCTTTCCACCAATGCCTGGGTCCTGCTTCCGGTCGGACTTGCGTTCTTCGTACTATATTATGTTTTGTTCCGCTTTGTTATTGTGAAGTTCAATTTGAAAACACCAGGGCGTGAGGATGATGCTGATGACGAAATCCTGGAGGCTGATGTGAGTGGAGCAAAAATCTCCGCATCCTCCAGAGCAGTCAAAATCCTGGAGAATATCGGCGGACCGTCCAACATCCGCAACATTGATGCCTGTATTACACGGCTGCGGCTGATTGTGAATGATGAGAAAGCAGTCAAGGACGCCGCGCTGAAGCAACTGGGAGCATCGGGGGTAATGAGATTGGGTCAGGGTGCGGTACAAATCGTATTTGGTCCGCAATCGGAGCAAATCAAGGATGACATCAAGAAACTCCTGTGAAAAAACGATAGATCAAGATCATAACATTTATATTCCTCCAAGCATCATCGTCATCATGGTGTCTTCCATGATCGCATATAAATTAAGAACCCGCATAACACCAATGGTTATGCGGGTTCTTAGTGTTCCGTCACATGAGCAGGTGTATCGGGCGGTTAAGATAAATCGTGGAGAACCGTATCATAAATAACGTCAAGTTTTTTTTAACTTTCAATCCACGCAGCAAAACGAGTTCTCATACAACTCATAAACGGTGAGTAAATGCTCCGCAAGGCCTTTCTCAGTGCTATTAATCCATTTAATAAATGCCATGTGAAAAATTTCAACCGCAAATCGCGCGGCAAGCTCCGACACATCGCTATCATATTTGGCAGATAATGAGTTTGTGACAGACGCAATGAGCACCTGCCCCTTCAACAGCTCCCGTTCTTGCAGATCAGGATTGCTTTGAATAATTTGATTCCGCGCAAGCACCCTCTCCCGCGAGCCCTCGAAAAACTCGGAAATCGACACAAAGCCTTCAACCGCAAGCTTCAGCGGTTTTTGCTCGACTTCAAATTTATCCGTGATAAAAGCCGAAACTCCCTGCCCCAGCTCATTGTTCGTGTCAAAAAGTACGTCCGACTTGTCCTTGAACTGCCGGAAAAAGGTTCGCTCCGTCACACCCGCAAGACTTGCAATCTCCTGCACAGTCGTGTGTTCATAGCCTTTTTCCATAAATAATTTGGTGGCCGCCGCCTGTAATTTTTCTTTGCTTTTCATTTTTATCATTCCTATTCATGTGATTAATGGAAGAAAAATAGAATGGTCAGTTTCTGACATTTTTTCTTGACAATAAAAAACCCGCAGGTATACAATGATTGAAAATGTCAGTTTGTGACACTATTTTATCAAAAAGAAGGAGAATGCACAATGAAAATCACAGTACTCGGCTCACTTGGCAATATTAATCGTTACTACCTTCCACGCCTCATCGCTGATGGACACGACGTCACAGTCATCACAAGCTCTAGTGATCGTATCGCCGACATCGAAGCGCTCGGTGCCAAACCAGCAGTAGGCTCAAACCGGGACGTAGACTTCCTTACCCGGGCTTTTACAGGTAGCGACGTTGTTTATCTCATGATCTCAGGCATCAATCCAACCTCCGGCATCGACATGTTGCAGAGCGCAATCGAGCTCTCTGAGAATTATAAGACCGCCGTGCAAAATTCGGGTGTGAAAAACGTCGTCAACCTCAGCTCAGTAGGCGCCGACAACCCTAACGCTGGCATCCTTTACAGCTATCATTTTGCAGAAGACGCACTTAACTCGCTTGAAGGCGTGAACGTTGCTCATATACGTCCTGTCGGCTTTTATAGCAATCTTTTTGCCGACATGCAAAGCCTTAAAACGATGCAAACCCTTTTTAGTCCAGTTTCGGCTATTATCGCGCACGGTTGGGTCAGCCCCATTGATATTGCGGACGTCGCTTACGCCCTGATTGATCACACCCCAGCAGGCAAAAGTGTGAAATTCGTCGTTAGCGATTGGGCTACAGGCAACGACTGGCTCAAGGCTCTTGCCGAGAATGGTATCGAAGCCAAATACCAACAAATCCCTGCCTTGGCCCTCATTGAGAATATGATAAAACTAGGCTTCCACGAAGACACCGCTAACCGCTTCGCCCAAATGAGCCGCGCTGGTGAGAGCCCCGATGAATTTTACGCCAGTCTCCGCGCCACCGACTACCATCTAGGCAAAGTCAAGCTCGTAGACTTCGCGAAAGTTTTTGCTGCTGCATACAAGGGGGAGAGACGATGAACGACGCACGTACGGATATTGATAACAGAGTATTTTTAATTTCAGGGGGAACATCCGGAGTAGGAAAAGCAATCGCAACGGGACTAGCCAGATTTGGTGCAAAGATCGTGATTATCAGCAGAAATGCGGAGCGTGGAGAAGCTGCATTAAAGGATATTTCGGAAGCCACAGGCAATAGCAAGGGAGAATGGGTGGCGGCGGACCTTTCCCTACAGTCATCGATCCGGGAAGTCAGCGACGTGTACAAGCGGAAGTACGATCAATTGCATGTGCTTATTAATGCTTGTGGTGCAGTCTATTTTAAGAAGGAATTGACGACTGATGGGATTGATCGTATGTTCGCGGTCAATGTGCATAGTCATTATCTGCTGACTAACCGGCTGCTCGACATCCTCCAAGAAAGCGGACCTGCACGCGTAATCACAGTGTCGGGTAACCCTAGATTTTTGAAGAATCCCGTCATTAACTTCGATGATATTCAAATGGAGCGCCAGTATAGCACGATGCGTGCAAGCAGCCAGTCGCTGTTCGCCAGGACGTTATTTGCTTTCGAATTGGCAAAGCGTTTAGAAGGAACGGGAGTGACCTCCAACGCTTTTTATCCGGGGTTTGTGAAATCCAATCTCGCGAGGAACGCGCCTTGGTATTTGAGGGCGGCTGCACCTCTCTTAAACGCACGTGTCAAAGCAGAATGCGGGATCGGGGTTTATCTGGCGTCTGCGAAAGAAATAGAGCGCGCAAATGGCGTATTCTTCGATGATAAGAAGCAAATCGTACCGATTCACACTAAGTTTGATGCTAGAGCGGGCAAGAAACTGTGGACCTTGTGCGAAGGTCTGACAAGGTACTAATCGAGCCGCTTGTCTAGCGATTGAGAATGCTTTGTCAAGAACGGAGTGATATCATGCGGAGGCCATCCCGCATAAGGATGGTCTTAAAACTTGCGTTACAAACAGCGCGGAGAACCGTATCATAAATGAGGGCGATTTTTTTCGGATGCGTATCTAGAGGGGGACTTTTGCTTACGGAAAGCAAGTTTAGAAAAATGTTTTTGTGACGGTCTTTCATGAACTCGTTCAGTCTCTCCACTGATGGGAATAAATATAAAGAATCTTTACATTGTTTGTTAAATATTTCCTGGTTATAATCAAAGAGAAATACATTCTTTATTTATCCGCTTTCCATTAAACGATGAAAGGATGATATTAGATGATTAAATATGACAGATTTGTTCACCTGCTTTGTTTCTTGGAGGGTGACTATAATTTAATCCTCCTATAAAAAATGGAGGTAAACCTGTGAATAGAGAGTTTATTGCAAAACATTGGTATGCTAGTGTGTATGAACAGTTTGAAAACCAAACTCACGACGTGGATTTTCTGTTGAAAGTACTTACAGAGCAAACAGATAATCAACCACTGAATATACTTGAAATTGCCTGTGGTGATGGTAGGATCTGTGTTCCTCTAGCAAAGGCGAATCATTTCGTTACAGGCCTTGATTCCGATGAACATATGCTCCTGCGATGTTATCGCCAGATGTTGGGTTTAACGAATATTCGCTGTTATCAAGCTGATGCAGTAATTTCCGGATGGGGTGTCGGTTATGATGTCGTAGTCATGGCAGGTAATATACTGATTAACATTGAATGCGAGATCGATTACAAAGATGCACAAAAGACCCTTATTAAAAATGCTGCGGCCGCGCTTCGTACGGGTGGACATCTTTATATTGATTTTGACCTGCAATATGATCCAGCAGCCCGGTTCAATAGGCTGAACGAGAGTAGCTCTTTCATAGGGACAGATGAATTGGGCACGACTGGCCAATGTGTTAGCTATGGGAGCGTGTATGACCCTATAACCCAGATTTGTAACGGAACTGGTCACTGGGAGCTCACCACAAATAGCGGTGAGCAGATCATCTTACCCAAGCGTTGGTATAAGCACATTCCCACGCAAACGCAAGTTTACGATTGGCTATCAGATGCCGGGTTTACCATTGAGTGTACCTATCACAATTATACTGTTGAACCGATTCCGGAGCCGATTGTTGAAGCTACAAATCGCGCTATTATATGGGCAAGAAAGTTATAAATTTTACATGCAGGTACGACAATTCTTTTCACTGTTGAATAAAACAAGATCAAAGAAAGGGTCATCCCTAGCGGATGGCCCTAAAATTTGCCGTTACAGACAGTGCGGGGAACCGGATCACAAATAATGGTAAAGTGTAGAGTGGAATTTTTGGTAAGTAGAAAATAACAAAGAGACGACCAGAATGCAGTACACTAAATCCGGTCGTCTCTTTGTTGGCAATTATTCAACCCCATGAAAGAACGATTGAACTTTCATACTATGTGGTACAGCATTGAGAGGTACATGGATGGTGGGCAGAATACACTAACAGAAATAATAAAACTGGCAACTATCGCCAGTTACCAGTTACACAGTTACGTTCCAATAACCCTAAAAATGGCATGGATACATAATATTCTATAAAAAAATCAATAAAAGACTATTACTTTTTTGGCATAACATGTATGTTTATTTATGCGGTCGCGACGCGAATCTGTTTCTTATAGAAATGTGTGAACTTTATGGGAGTATGAAGGGAGAGAAAGATATTCAGAAATTTTCAAAAATCAAATACATTAGCCCATACTATGAAGTAAATAAAGCTTCCTTGTTGAAATCTAAGGAGGATATGGCAACTGTGCCTTCCTATGAGAATTTCCGTGATATCTCCTTTTTTTCGGTCATGATGAATCCATACCATTTGGTACAGTTGGAGATATTGCTCAGAATGTAATGACGTATTCGAATATTTTTATTTATGGGGGTTGGGTATGGAAATTATGATACGAGAAGTTGTAGCAAATGATTATACTGAAGTTGTTTTTTTATGGAACGATGTACTTGGAATTCGCAATGTTAATGAAGAAAATTTTCGTGTTACTATGGAAAAAATGAATAAGGAAGGGAATTACAAAACACTTGTTGCATTATTTTCAAATGATGTGGTTGGTTTTGTAACTATAGTTCAGGCATTATCAGTAGGGGCTCCGATTGGTTATCTACATATTCAAGCTCTTGCTGTTAAAAGGGAATATCAGCATAGTGGGGTAGGAACAAAACTATTAAGACATACAGAAAATTATGCTAAGGAAATTGGAATATCAAGTATTATTTTATGTAGCGGATTTAAACGAACCGACGCCCATGCTTTTTATGAGCATAATGGCTATGACAAAGATTCGTACTGCTTTGATAAGATTATCAATCTCGCCTAATTTGGTCTGTTACCTATACGGGGTACCCAACTCAGTAGTAAAGCGGAGAGATATAATAAATGATCTCGCCAATATTGACAATGTAAATTATTATTCATGTAATAATGGAGGAATTGTTTTGGATCAATTATTTCCACTGGAAGTATCCGTTCTATCTTCCGATGCTCTTGGCGATTATATTTCACGCGAATATTTTTCTCGAACTCTGTTCAGATGCCGATTGTTCTATAGAGGTTTGCATGACATTTATAAGGTTATTGTAGGCGATCAATCGTATTTCTTCAAAGTATATCGCCAAGGTATTAGAAGTACGGCAGAAATTCAATCCGAGCTTGATTTGCTCCTTCACCTGAAGGCATCCGATATTGTTGTTACTTTACCTGTAATTAAACCTGATGGAACATACATTTCAGAATTTTTGACTGCGAACGGAGCAAGATATGGCGTGTTATATACGTCAGTCGGGGTGTGTGAGTTCAGCCATATAGAAGAGACTATTGAATCAAATGAGAAATTGGGAAAGTATATAGCTTCTATTCACGCAGCCTGGGATAGATGTGATTTTGCAATCGACCGATGGAATTTGGATGCAAGCTCCTTCATTGATCGTTCTATGGATGCCGTACGACATTTTTCCGAGATTCATGATTTTGACATAGACTTTTTAGAAGTAGTCGCAAAACATGTAAAGAAGAAGTTATTATATCTTTCTATTGAAACACCGCAAACTGGTGTCTGCCATGGTGACTTTTATAGTGGAAATGTTCGGGTTGACGCTAATAACAATCCAATCTTAATTGATTTTGACTTTTGCGGCAATGGGTGGCGAGCCTATGATATATCCATGTACGCCTATCCTTTTGGCATGGGATGCGATGCAGCTAAATTCCAGCAAAGAGAGCATCGTAAAGACCAGTTCCTAAATGGTTATAACAAGGTGAGAGCCATGAGTGAAAATGAGGTCAACTCCATTGCTCTCTTTATTCCGTTCAGAAGGATTTTCAATATTGGTACATTATACATCTCTTATCTGCCCAATACATGGGGAGATACTGCTGTCATTAGAAATGTCGATGGCGATATTGAGATGCTTAAACAGTGGATCGATTTAAACCCTATATTTTAGTGGGAATGAACAAATGATTGGTAACTGTTCCTTTATCTAGGATGCTGATTTGCTAGTGAAAATGACCAAGAAGCTTATTAGCTTGCTCGGTCATTTTCACTGGAATTATTGCAGAAGAGATTCTAAATATTAAAATACAACGACTGTCAAAGGGATTATGCGGAGAAAATTAAAGCTGAACGTTATGGCTGTTTATCCGAGGCTTTGGAATGGAGATTAACGAATAGCAAACTATAAGATCAACTCCGCAAGACAATGAATCCCCTTCTCAATTGATGCTTCATCTACTTGTGCAAACCCTAATACCCATCCCCTTCGTTTGCTCTCCATACAATAGGGTCCAAGCGGGTATATACGTATCCCCTGTTGAAGGGCTAACGTTGTGACGGTTTCTTCGTCGTATGACTCTTCAGCTTCTAGTAACATATGCAATCCTGTTTCTACTCCACTTAGTGTGAAACGCTCTCCTAAACCACTAGCCATAATAACCTTGGTCATCGCCTCGTGTCTTCGCCGGTACACATTTCGGACTCTTCTCATATGACGCATAAAATGCCCGTTCTTGATGAAGTGGGTTAGCGTTAGCTGATCCATAATCGGCAGATGACGGTAAGTCAGCTCTTGTACCTTAGCTAGCTGGGCAATTGCCTTGGCAGATCCAACAATAGCCGAAATACGAATGCCTGGAGCAATCATTTTAGAAAAGCTCATCAGGTACAAGGTATTCTGAGATGCTTGGCTAAACAGTGTTGGAAGCGGCTCTCCACGATATCGAAATTCACTATCATAATCGTCTTCAATGATCCACAATTGATCTGTAGTGGCCTTTTGTAGCAATTGTTGCCTGCGTGGCTCCGACATAACGACCCCGACGGCGCATTGGTGTGAAGGTGTCACAAAAATTAGTTTGGATTGTGGATGAATACGCTCCACCACAAGACCATATTCATCAACGGGTACAGGGACTACATTCATACGCCGATATTTCATCGCCATCCAGGCAGCCGGAAATCCAGGATCTTCTACTGAGACAGTATCCCCGTCGGCTAAAAGCGATTGTGCGATTAAGTCAATGCTATGCTGAGCTCCAGAGGTTAACAGAATCTGATTGGTTTGAATATGAATGCCTCGTTCAAGTGATAAATACCGCTGGATTTGCTCACGTAATGGTGTGAAACCATAGGGATCACCGTAAGCCCAGTTTGATAAATCCATTTCAGCGGATGCATGAATGAGCGATTGTCGCCAATTTTTTTGAAACTGCCCATCCAAATAGGGTTCGTGTGGACTAAAGTCAATATCCACCTTGAACTGTTCTTTGCCTCTGAACCAGCCATGTAGCTGATCAACCGCTGTGTTCAACAAGGGAAGCGAGGGGGGAGTGGGGCCATCTGTTATTATTTCCTTCCTTGACTCGGTGAAAAGACTCCATTTACTAACTCGCGTTCCTCCTCTGCGAGATGTAACCGTATAGCCTCGACTTAGCAACTCTTCATAGACGATCTGTATCGTTGAGCGAGAGACACCTATCATGTGAGCGAGTTCGCGGGAGGGAATTAGCAATTCTCCCGGGGCCCAGATTCCGTTTGTGATATTATGAATAGCTTGATCAAGCAATTGTTGCCAAATGGGTCTTTTATCATTCCGTATTACTTTCATCATCGAACATACCCCCAAAAAATAAGATTCACTCCTAAAACATTAATTATGGATTGTGTATAACTGTAAAGTTTGGATGTTTTAAAGCAATCCATTCATTGATATACTACCGTAATAACACAGGTATTTACAATTTGGTCGTTGCGCACTCTTTAAGAATGGAAGGGAGAATTATAAAAATGGATATGGTTCGTTACAAAATCAGAGAATGTGTGGATCAAGAGAAAATTGACAGTTTCCTACAGCAAGCGAAAACGGGGTATCTGGGATTGGTTGATGGGAGCCTTCCCTATGTCGTACCGCTAAATTATGTATGGACGAAGGGGAATCTCTATTTTCATGGGGCCGGGGATGGAAGACGCAATCAGGTCATGAAGGAAAATCCAGAGGTTTGTTTTACCGTATGTGAGTCATACGGAACCATCACGGATCCGGTACCTGCCAAAACAGATACGGCTTATATGAGTGTAATGATCTTTGGACAAGCAGAACCGATTACGGATTTGGACGAAGCCACTCATGTGCTTCAGGAAATGATAAATAAATATGTGCCCGGCTATTATAACCGCCCGTTGCCCAAGCAGCATGTGGATAAATATAGGTCGGCTGTATTCGGCGGACCGGTTCAAGTTTGCAGGGTAATTCCACACCATGTAACAGCAAAAGAAAGTCCCATAGAAGCAGAAAAAATGTATGGAACAGACATGGGGGCAGGACGGGGGGATAAATAATATAAGGGTGCTGTTAGATCAAGATAGATAACGTCATAAATGTGATTACATAAACAATTACCTCGCTGGAACGATTCTAGCGGGGTTTATTCGTCTTGTATCTACTTATTGAGGGACTGCTTTTCTGCGTTTTCAACTGCAAATAATTAGAAATGTTATGATAATTGTATTTACTTTGATACAAAATCGTTTTGGCGTTCGTCTTACTTATAGCTGCAGCTGATAAGGAGGATTTACACAATGGAATTTCCGGAAACTGAAATGTTTCGAACTATATTTTATGAACACTATCCGGTGGTGCGGCGGAAGTTGGCGGCGCTTGTACGGGATGAGTCGGCAGCAGATGATTTAGCCCAGGATGTGTTTCTCAGACTATACCGCAACCCGCCGGATGATCCGAATGCGCTGGGTGCTTGGCTCCATAGAGTGCTCACCCGGATTGGATATGACTATTTGAACAAAAAGGCCAGGGATCGTCGGCTCCAGGATAAGCATGAGCTGTTGTTCAGCGCCGAGGCAGCTCCGCCTTCCGGTGAAGAGGCTGTACTCAGCAAGCTGGACCAGGAGGATGTCCGGACTTGGCTGGATGGTCTACCCGAGAGAGACAGACAGGCGCTGCTATTGCGCTACTCGGGCTACAGCTATTCGGAGATTGCCGGGCAGCTTGGCATAAATCCTCCGGTTGTCGGAACACTGCTTAACCGGGCAACCCATAAGCTGAAACAGCAGGCGGTTAATTCATACCCTCAGACCGATTGATTCGTGCACGAAGCGAATCCAGGCAGTTAATGAACATCAAACTTTTAGGAGGAACCATCCAATGACCAATCCTTTGAAATATGATTCCGATAAACAACTTACGAATGAAGCCTGGGCGAAGCTGCAAAATAAGCTTGCTGCTGAGCCGGTGAATCCGGTATGGGCATCATGGGGGCAGGATGTCAAAAAGATTGGCATAGAAGAAGACCATGCGGCATCCATAGCGGAATCAAGTGATAGGAAGAATGAGGTGCAGCCTTTAGTGAGTCCAGCGGACACCGCCGGAGCACAGGCGAAAACCAATAGCCGGAAGCCACGGCGGTTTGCCATGAACCGCCGCCGGAAATGGGCAACTGCTGCAGCGGGCGTAGCCATATTTGCAGCCGTACTAGCCACACCTGTAGGCAATACGGCCATGGCCGCCATATTGGGTCAATTCAGAATGCAGGAAGTAACGGCTGTCAATGAAGATGATCTGCGGAATTTGTTCTATCAGGTCAGCGGGGAAGACAATATTAATGAAGCTGTTAACAAATTTGGCTCATTCAGCTATTCATCCGGTACGTTAAGCGGAATGGTGCCAGTGAATGCATTGCAGGATAAATTGGGCTACCCTGCGCTGACCGGTGGAGCTTTTGATAAGGTTAAAAGCGTATATATAAACTCCTCACAGCAAATTACACTGACTCTCAAGGTGGATGAGGTAAATAAGGCGCTGACACGTCTGGGGGCGAAAGAGCTGTTGCCTGAATCCATTGACGGCAAGCCGCTCACGCTATCGGTTCCAGAATCCGTAAGCTATGATTTTTCTATGGATGATCACTGGGCGAATCTGATGCAGATGAATACGCCTGTGGTGAATGTAGATCCTTCAATTAACGTGGAAGAGGCTGTGCGGGCTGTCATTGATTTCCCGCTTCTCCCGGATGAACTGAAGTCCAGTCTGCAGCAGAGCAGTATTCTGGCCGGAGACCTGCCTATGCCTGTGATCAAAGGGAATCATACCGAGCAGATTGAAGTGAACGGTATAAAGATTATCATGGAAACTATGGAGTATGGCGATGGGCCTACTTATAGTGCAACATGGGTGAATAATGGGCAGCTGTTCGACTTTTCCGGCGGTTCACTCTATCAGGACAAAGAGAAATTCATGAAGCAGCTCCAGGAGTTGATCACGCAATGAATGTACCCGCAATCCAAGCGCAATTACTGACTAAAGAATACAGTAACGGACGCGGCTGCAGAGATGTAACTATTACTGTTGAGAAAGGGGAAGCCTTCGGCTTCCTCGGTCCCAACGGTGCCGGTAAAAGCACCTTTGTTAAAATGCTGGCAGGCTTAATTCGTCCGACCAGTGGAAGTGCCGCTCTTTTTGGACATCCGATTGGAACTCTTGCAGCCAAGTCGAAGATAGGTTATCTGCCGGAACTTTACCGGTACCAGGAATGGCTGAGTGGAGAAGAGGTAGTTAGACTCCATGCCCGATTATGCAATATCGAGAAGTCTGTAGCAGACCGTAGAATACCAGAGCTGCTGAAAGAGGTAGGATTAGGACTGCGGGGCCGTGACCGTGTGAAGCATTACTCCAAGGGAATGCAACAGAGGTTGGGTCTAGCCTGCGCACTTGTGAATGATCCGGAGCTTGTTTTTTTGGATGAGCCGTCATCGGCACTTGATCCAATCGGCCGTATGGAAGTGAGGACTATACTGGAAAGGCTAAAGCAGCGGGGCATCACCATTTTTCTCAACTCTCACCTGCTTGAGGATGTTGAGGTGCTGTGCGACCGGATGGCGCTGCTGAATAACGGCGAGATCCTGCGGCACGGCAAAGTCTCAGAAATATTAAATAAGCGAACAAGCTGGCATTTTAAAGTGGGCGGCTTTTCGCCTTTTTTGCTGTCTTGGTTGAAGAATCATACGGGATTGCAGATCAGTCAGGCAGCGTTAGACAAGAATCAGGATGAAGAGGGCATCATTGTGTCTTCTGCCATCGAAGGAAGCACGGTGTGGCTGGAGGCGGAAGTCGAGAGTGATGAACAAGTGGGCTGGTTAAATTCACTGATGATTGAACAGGGTCTGACCTTATATGAGGTTTCGCGTAAAAAAGAACGACTGGAAGAATGGTTCCTGGATGCTGTATCCGGGCTCAGCCATAGGGGGGAGCAGGAATGAGAACCATACTGGGAATGACCTGGAAAGAACTGCTGCGGAAGAAAGTGATGCTCATGACTCTGGTTATGACTGCTGTCTTTCTGATCGCGTTCTGGTTCGTTGCAGCTATTGTCGGGAGCAGCGAATCTGGAAGGGCAACCAGCATTATGAATGGGAGTAATCTGATTGAAAGCTTTACGACAGGCACTTTTATTTTGACCATGGGGTTTTTCTTCGGGGCTTTTGTTATTGCCTTTTTGGCTATTTTTAGTTCTTTCTCCTCCATTGCGGGAGAAGCGGAACAGGGGATCATGCAAGCATTACTGCCTCGCCCATTGCCGCGGTGGAAATGGTATCTGGGGCGCTGGCTTGGGTATGTCACCTTAGGAATTTTCTATGCTTTTCTTTTGTTTGCAGCGATTCTGCTGATAGCAGATGCACATGCTTCTATCCCAAGAGACAGCGCTGCGCTTATAAAAGCTTTTCTGCTCTTTGCTTCTCTAGTTCCGCTGCTCATCAGCTTATCCATGCTTGGGTCGGGTTTATTCTCGGCACTTGGGAATGGGGTTTTCATGACCATGCTCTATGGAGCGGGCTGGCTTGGAGGGATGATCGATAAAATGAGCAGTTCACTAGGCTTGAAGGAAGAAGCAATCCATACACTGCATAATCTCACGGGGATCATGTCTCTTCTCATGCCGGCAGACGGACTGCAGCAAAAAATGACAGCGGAGCTTTTCAGTCTGAAAGATTTGGGAGGGATGGTTAATATGAGTACAAGCTCCTTTCCACTCTTAGACTTTAATTCCGTTCCTTCGGATTCATTTGTGGTGTATGCCGTTCTGTATACGGTTGTGGTATTTGCGATAGGACTGCTGCGGTTTCAGCGCAAGGATTTGTAACATGTATTTTCACTAATGGATACAACAAATAGCGCCCTGCTGGATTCCGTAGATGGAACCAGCAAGGCGCTATTTTGGATGCAGACCGGACGTCATTTGTTTGCACCGATCTCGATCCAATCGGTGGACCAGTTGCCAATTTCACCAAGGATGGGTGCCAGTGCAATTCCTTTGCTGGTCAGAGAGTATTCAATCCGTACAGGCATTTCAGGATATACTGTGCGCTGGATGATGCCCTCGTTCTCCATTTCCTTTAAACGGTCGGATAATACCTTGCCGCTAAGATTGGACAGACAGCTCTCAATTTCACCAAAACGGCGGGGACCTTTCATAAGTACGAATACTATAAGCGCAACCCAGCGTTTGCTAAGCATATCTACCGCTTTTTCAAAGCGCGGACACATTTCGAAATCGTTCATATCGATCACCTCCGCATTCATTATATCATAAACTTACAATAAGTAATCATTAATATTTATATATATATTATAACTTGACGAAGTTATATTACAATGATAAACTAACTTACAAATAGTTACTCGACTTAAATGGTTGGAATAAAGTTGGAATATTAAAATTCACACTATATGTTTAGGATGGTGCAATGATGATCAAACCAGATATCGTATCTATATTACAAAATAAAATAAAGCGGATTACCATGGATGATTCCACTAATATACTCGTTGGTCCTATTACTCTGCCAGTGAATCTGGACGGGGAAACTGTCACATTCAAATGGTACAGCTGGTTGAAAGCCACGGACGAGGAATTGCAGGGTGGCGACAGCAAAGAAGCAACGGAACTGCTGATCTCCCGGCTGTCCTCCATGAATCTGGCTGAAGGGCAGCAGTCGAGCGTGCTGGTGTACGGAGATTTTGAGGATTCAGATGAAGCGCTGATCCGGATGCACAGCATTTGCCATACGGGTGACATCTTTGGCAGCAAACGCTGCGATTGCGGTTTCCAGCTCCGCCAGTCGATGAAGATGATTGCACAGCACGGATCAGGGGCCTTGTTCTACCTGGCTAATCATGAAGGAAGAGGGATCGGGCTGTTCAGCAAGGCTATGGCATATATTCTCCAGGAAGAAGGATATGATACTGTAGAAGCCAATCTGGAGCTGGGCTTTGCCGATGATTCCAGAGACTACAGAGATGCGATCAGCGTCTTGCAGCATTTGCGCAGCAAACCGGTTACTCTGATTACGAACAATCCCAAGAAGATGGAAGCCCTCAAGGCAGCCGGGATGAACACCGGGAAGCGAATCCCATTATGGGGCGACGTATCCGTATTCAATGAGAAATACTTGCGCACGAAAGTGGCCCGTTCCGGCCATCTGGAGGCGGTACCGAACGCTGATTTTTTTGATGGACGAGTAGCCAAATAATTCAGAGATGTTATAATGGGGTACTGAACCTAATACTTAGATTAGTGAGGTACAATATGAATGCCATTCAAGTGCAGGACTTGCGCAAAACCTTCAAAGTCCAAAAAAACCGCGAGGGCCTCAAAGGGGCCTTCGCTGATTTGTTTAAACGGGAATATTCCGAGGTTACAGCTGTAAAGGATATCTCCTTCTCCATTCCCCAAGGCGAGATTTGCGGCTATATTGGCGAGAATGGTGCGGGTAAATCCACGACGATCAAAATGCTCACCGGCATTCTGGTTCCAACCTCGGGCAGTCTTTCTGTGGGAGGCTATATACCCTATGAGGAACGTGAGAAATTTGTGCGGAATATCGGTGTTGTGTTCGGACAGCGCAGCCAATTGTGGTGGGATATCGGTGTGATTGAATCCTTCCAGCTGCTCCGCAAGGTATATCGTGTACCCGAACTGGATTTTAAGAAACGGCTGGATGAGCTGGTTGAACGGCTGGAGCTGCAGGATTTGCTGAACCGTCCGGTCCGCAAACTCAGTTTGGGGCAGCGGATGCGTTGTGAGCTGGTTGCGGCACTCCTGCATAATCCGTCCATATTGTTCCTGGATGAACCTACAATTGGACTGGATATTGTGGTCAAGTCGGAAATCCGCCAGTTCTTGAAGGATATGAACCGCGAGCATGGAACAACTATCCTGCTGACCACTCATGATCTTCAGGATATTGAAGCGCTCTGTTCTCGGGTGATTATGCTGGACGATGGACGCATCATTTATGATGGGGGCCTGGAGGATCTGAAGCAACGCTGGGGTACAGGGCGTGAGGTGCAGTTCCAATTCGGGGCTCCAACTAAACTTGAGCAGCTTATGCAGTGGACAGAAGAAATGCCGGTTACCTGGACATCTGAGAATGATCTGGGTGCCAAGGTTTGGATTCCGCTGGAGCTGAACGTTTCGGATGTGCTAGGACGAGTTGTGGGTCAAGCAGACATTACCGACATCAAAATCATTGAGACCAATACGGATGATATCGTCCGCAGCATTTATCAATCAGGTTCGGCCGAGAAACCGGAAGAGAAGATTCTTGCGCTTAAGGATGAGAAAGAGGTCATCCATGTCTGATCAGCTTAAAGCCGCTGCAGCCAGTTCATCATCTGGAGGTTCTTCCGCAGACGGACCTAAGGAAACAGGATGGAGGCTGCTGCTGGGTGCTTATTTCGATTTCATCCGCATCCGGTTTTTGACTATGCTCGCTTACCGTATTAATTATTATTCCGGTATTCTAATCTATACGCTGAATATAGGTGTGAACTATTTTACCTGGAAGGCAATTTATGGGAACGGGGAATCCTTGGGCGGGTTTACAGGTGCCCAGATGACAACGTATGTTGCGGTTTCCTGGATGGCTAGGGCGTTTTATTTTAACAACCTGGACCGGGAGATTTCCACAGATATCAGGGACGGAAGCATCGCAATCCAGTTCATCCGGCCGTATAACTACGTGCTGGTCAAGATGATGCAGGGTCTTGGCGAAGGCATGTTCCGCTTTATGATGCTGATGATCCCGGGTATGGTGATTGCTATTCTGCTGTTTCCGGTGCATTTACCGACAGAACCTTCAGCTTGGGCCGGATTTCTGGTCATGCTCTTTTTCAGCTTCCTGATCAGTTCACAGATCAATATTATAACGGGCTTATCGGCGTTCTTCGTCGAGAATAATGAGGGTATGATGCGGATGAAGCGTGTCGTGGTCGACCTTTTTTCCGGCTTGATCGTTCCGATCACCCTGTTTCCGGACTGGTTATCTTCCATCCTTAAAGTTCTGCCCTTTCAAGCCATCACTTACCTGCCGGGTTCCGTATTCACGGGACGGGTGCACGGGGTGGGCATTTGGAATGTGCTGGGTATCCAGGTCATCTGGTTCGTAGTACTGCTGATTCCAATTGTCTGGCTATATCACGCGTCGCGTCAGCGGCTGTTCGTGCAGGGGGGGTGAGTGAAGTTGTATTACTTGGACTTATTAGTGGAATATATCAAAAACTATATGAAGACACGTCTGACTTACCGCGCCGATTTCTGGGTGGAAGTGGTGTCTGATCTGCTGTTTCAAGCGACCAACTTTATCTTCATTCTGGTCATCTTCATGCATACCAATAGTCTGGGTGGTTGGAGCCAGAATGAAGTGGTGTTCGTATACGGTTTCTTTATGGTGCCTTTTGGCGTCTTCAGCTGCTTTGTGAATATGTGGGGTTTCAGCGAGCGCTATATCGTCAAAGGTGAAATGGACCGTATTCTGACCCGTCCAGCGCATAACTTGTTCCAGATTTTCCTGGAGAATGTGGACCCTCCGGCATTGGTGGGGTCTTTTATCGGATTGATCATTATGGGGATCAGTGGCAGTAATCTCGGTCTGCCCTTTGAATGGTGGACCCTACCCATGATTATTGTGCTTACGCTTAGTGCGGTTGCCATCTATACCGGGATATATACGACCTTAACCTCATTGTCGTTTTATTCCGATGCTCCAACCGGCATTCTGCCGCTGATGTACAATATCCAGACCTATGGCCGTTATCCGGTTACGATCTACAATCGCGCGATTCAGGTGCTGCTTACTTGGATTATTCCGTTTGCTTTTGTCGGAGTGTACCCGGCGGCACTGTTTCTGCACCGTGAGGAGATGCAGGGTATGGCACTGCTTACTCCGGTGGTGGGTGCGATATTCCTGGGGATTGGGCTTTTATCCTGGAATTACGGTGTCAAAAAGTATAAGGGAGCCGGGTCATAGGTCAAGCTTCCTTCCAATAGAGTTTAGGACAGACTGGTGTTCATTGCCGGTCTGTTTTTTCTTTGTCCTCTAAAGCTCCGCCAGAAGTTCCAAAAGTAATATAAGATGTTATATAAATCGCTTTTCACTTATACTGTGTTTCCTCATAATGAACACAGAGATAATTATTACTGGAGGAGTGTAAAATGAAAACGCATACTATCGGTGTGGATTTAGGCGGAACCAATATGAAAGCAGCGCTATATGATGCCGGATTCACGGCAATTAGAGAAATATCCATCCCCACAGAAGCTGCTAAAGGACCGGCACATGTGCTCAAACGAATCCGGCTGGCTGTACAGCAGTTGAACGAAGATACTGGGATTGGTCTTCAGAATATTGCCTGCATGGGACTGGGGATTCCCGGACTGCTTGATCCTGAAGAGGGCTTATCCCTGTTTTCTCCCAACTTTCCGGGCTGGGAACACGTACATATTGTGAATGAAATGAAGCCGTTTTACGATTTCCCAGTGTTTATTGATAATGATGTCAGGATGAATCTGTATGGGGAATGGCAGTATGGAGCAGCAAGGGGATACAGGAACATCATCCTGCTGACTCTGGGAACGGGACTCGGTTCAGGAATTGTTAGCGACGGTAAGGTTGTGTACGGCACGACATTCAGTGCAGGGGAAATCGGCCATATGAACATGTTCAGGCAAGGCCGTCCCTGCCGTTGCGGGAGCTCTGGTTGCCTCGGCAGATACGTATCGGCAGTCGGTATGGTGAATACGTTCAAAGAGAAGCTGGCGGAAGGAAGAACAAGTATCATCCAAACCTGGACAGGTGGAGACAATGAACGGATAACCGCGCTTATGATTTCAGATGCCTATGATCTGGAGGATGCTTTGGCGGTGGAGGTCATGCATGAGACCGGGGTATTACTTGGCTATGGACTATCCAATGTAATTAATCTGCTGAATCCGGAAGCGGTCATTATTGGAGGCGGGATGTCTGCGGCCGGGGAACGCCTGCTGCGTAGTGTCCGTGAGACGGTAAAGGAGCACGCCCTGAAGCTGTCCGGCAGCAAGTGCAGCATTGTTCAGGCTGAGCTGGGGAACCGTGCGGGCACGCTTGGCGCTGCGGCATATGCTTACCGCAGGCTGAAGGGAATAGAGTCGGCTATAGGAAACCCTTGAATGATGTATCTGCTGCTGTAGCATGCTATGCTGTATAGAGAATACGATAAGCAGGAGGCCAAAGATGAAAAGAGAGATACAGAACGTGCCTTTTGGCTATGAGCCACCGGCTGCGGAACGCAAGGGAACCCTGGTGTTTTATGATTCGTTTGAGCATATTTCGGATCAGGAGCTGGAGCAGGCTGCCCGTACCGCAACCGAACGCAAGTTTACCAAGCTGGTGCTGTACCCGCTGCACGAAGAAACGGTAAGACGGATGAGCAAGGAGCCCGTGAAGGCTTTTTACAAACGGGAAGACCGTCTGCATGAATGGAAAAGAGAGCAAGGCCGCTCACTTGTTACCGTTGAGAGTCTTGAAGGCAAGCGGAAGAAGTATACGCCGCTCGACTCAGCGCTGCGGCACATCAGCGAAGTGTATCCTTCGCCTTATTTTCTCTATATGACTCCTGAAACGGCTAATCAATTTGCTTCGTATTCCTCTTTTGAGGAGTGGATTGTGAAGCTGAGGCTGATTCTGTCAGCGGCTCCCGATTATGTTCATCCGCGTCTGGAAAAGTTCCGGCATCGCTGGGACATTGCCGGAGAAGAAAAGAAGGAGTAGGAGCGTGGATCTAATTCATCAGATCACTAAAGGAGGCGGTTTTCTTGTCGGACGTTTACAGCTTTAATGTAAGTCTGCAGCCTGTGGAAGCACTGATTATGGTGAAGGAGGGCATGCCCGCAGGTTCAGAGCTGCTACATGAAGAGTATAACGAGGTGGGGAATGGTTATTCGATTGGAACGCTGGTATATGAGCGTTATTTCTTCCGTTCAGGCAATCAGGCCGCGCTGATCGTTATCTCCGATAATCTCCATGGAGTGACGAATATTCGGCTCATCGCGGCAGGAGCTTCGAAAGGCATAATCATGAAGATGGATTGGGGGGCAGGCAAAAGCTTTGCCTCCTCCGTAGAAAAAGTATTATCTGCTTATATTCTGGAATGAATCTGGGTTAATCCCGTTTATTGAACGTTTCCTTGTTCACGTCTGTAGGTGTACATTCTCCATTGGATGAAGCAATGCGTAGAATGCCCTCCAATACAGTACTCTTACTCACTCAAATCACACCTATCGCATTGGAATATTTATATTATAATTGAACTACTTTTGTGCACAGCAATGAAAAGAAGGAAAAATAAAATTTTAATAATTAATGTTGACACATCACTTGAATTTATGGTTTTATTATGTAGACCGATTGTTATAAAAATAAAGGAAGTGTCCCGCTTGTCAAACAAGCCTAATGCGCGTGAAGCGATTGTGGATACCGCTTCAAGACTATTTTTCACACAAGGCTATCATGCTACGGGGTTAAATCAGATTATCAAGGACAGCGACTCGCCCAAGGGATCTCTTTACTATTATTTCCCCCACGGTAAAGAGGAACTGGCCTTAACCTGTATCAACAAAACGAGTGAGATCGTTGTAAGACAGCTGAGACAGTATGTGGAGAAGGAAATAACTGTTATTGAGGCGGTTCAGGAATTCCTTCATCAGATGGTCAGTGACGCTGAAGAGTCTGATTTTAAAGGAATGGTACCCTTCAGTTTCTGGGTAGCTGTAGAAACCTCCTGTATTAGCGAGGAGCTTAGAACAGCATGTCAGACTGTATTCATGGATTGGCAGGATGTCATTCTGCAGCGTTTACTTGAAGAGGGAACTGATACTCAGCTTGCAGCCGATAAGGCTTCAGTGGTGGTCTCGTTGTTTGAGGGAGCGCTGCTGCAGACTTTGACCTGCCGGAGTACAGGGCCGCTTCTCGCCGCCTCCAGGTTGGTTCCCGTATTGCTGGGTTAGGCAAGTAGAAATAGAACAAATAGAGAGAAAATTATGTATGATCAGGAGGATCACAGAGTGGAAGCTACCATGACTGGAAAGAAACAAACCGAAGAAACAAAATTCAGGGTTTTACCGATTCTGATCTCCTTGCTGCTTGCCGGATTTATCGGCATGTTCAGCGAGACTGCGCTCAATGTGGCGTTAAGTGATCTCATGAAAGTACTTGAGATTACACCGACGACGGCACAGTGGCTGACTACAGCGTATCTGCTGACACTGGGTATTCTTGTACCGATATCCGGGTTGCTGCTGCAATGGTTCTCAACAAGACAATTATTCGTTGCTGCATTATGCTTTTCGATTCTGGGGACCTTTCTGGCCGCGATGTCACCGAATTTCGAGTTTCTGCTTACGGCCCGTGTAGTTCAGGCGATGGGGACCGCATTGCTCCTGCCATTGATGTTCAACACCATCCTGGTCATTATCCCCGCTGAAAAAAGAGGGGCTGCAATGGGACTCATAGGTCTTGTTATCATGGTCGCTCCAGCGATCGGGCCTACGATTGCCGGGCTGCTGATTGAGAGCCTGAGCTGGCACTGGATCTTCTGGCTGTCACTGCCGTTTCTTGTGATTGCACTGATCTGCGGAATACTGTTTATGCAGAACGTTACCAAGGTTACCAAGCCAAAGATTGATGTGCTGTCCATTGTGCTTTCTTCTCTGGGGTTTGGCGGAATCGTATTTGGATTCAGCAGCGCCGGTGAAGCCGAAGGCTGGGGAAGTCCAAAAGTAATTATTGCTATAGCAGTTGGTGTCGCGTCACTTGTTCTGTTTGTGATCCGCCAAATCACGATGAAGCAGCCTATGATCAATCTCCGGGCGTTCAAGTTCCCGATGTTTGTGGTTGGCGTACTGATGGTCTTCATCTGCATGATGGTCATCCTGTCCTCCATGCTGATTCTTCCGATGTACCTCCAGCAGGGACAAGGATACTCGGCCTTCAAAGCTGGCTTGCTGCTTCTTCCCGGTGGAATTATCAACGGTCTGATGTCACCGATCATGGGAAGGCTGTTCGACAAATACGGACCGAAATGGCTGGTTATTCCTGGCCTGGTTATTGTAGCGGTATCGCTGTGGTTCTTCTCCAGTATCACAGCTACTTCTACCGTGGTGTTCGTCATCGTACTGCATAGCGCACTAATGGTAGGCGTATCGATGATCTTCATGCCTGCCCAGACCAATGGCATCAATCAGTTGCCTATGGAACTGTACCCAGATGGTACTGCCATCATGAATACTTTGCAGCAGGTAGCCGGAGCCATTGGTACTGCACTGGCGGTCAGTATCATGACAGCAGGGACGAAGAGCTATATGGAATCTGCAAGCAATCCTGCCGATCCGGCCAATGTGCTGCCGGCCTTTACCCAAGGCGTTCAGAATGCCTTTGTGTTTGGAATGGCCATGGCCATTATCGGTCTGGTGATTGCATTCTTCCTCAAGCGTGTCATTGTACAGCATAAAGCACAGGTTTCAATGCATTAATACACTAAGTGTATAGGAATCATTGTTAAAAGACACATCCGTCAAACGGGTGTGTCATTTTTGCATTCATAGAAAATACTGGACACAGTAAAGCGGGATAAATATAATTTTTAGTAATAAGATGGATATTTAGTCGGCTATTGAAACCGGAACTGATTCAGGCAAAGCAATCGAAGAAAGGGGTGTGGGATATGAGAGCCACCCAGGAAATGCTCAAACGCAGTACGAAGGCCCTTATTCTTCCCCTTATACTCACAGCCATCTTGAGTGCTGTGCTCATACTTCAAAAAAATCCTGTTGCCGCTACGGTTACGGAGGAACCGGAACAGAAGGTAGGCGCTTCTGCATCCCAACAGATTAAAGTTCTGAAAAAAAACAGTCTGCCTGAAGGATTTGTATACCTGGATGAGATGATCCCTGCTGCGCAATATGAAATACGCTATTTCAGTGAGAACAATTTTACGGGATCACGTGTTGACGGATACAAGGCGCCGCTGGCGATCTTTTCACAAGTGGGGGCTAAAGCATTAAAGGCTGTCAGTGACGACCTGGCCCGCAAGGGGTATATCTTAAGAATATATGATGCCTACCGTCCACAAAAAGCAGTGGATGATTTTGTCTCATGGTCTAAGGATGCAGCTGACATCAAGATGAAGGAGCAGTATTATCCTAAACTGGACAAGCGCAACCTGTTTAAGCTGGGCTTTATCGCCAAAAAGTCAGGCCATACCAGAGGCGGAACGATTGATTTGACACTGGCATATGCCAAAACGGGCGTTCTGGTGGATATGGGCAGCCCGTATGATTTTTTTGGCGAGATTTCTTATTACAATACTTCGCTCATCAGTAAGACACAGCATACCAACCGTAAAATCCTGAAGGATGCTATGACTAAACACGGGTTCAAGCCTTACAGCAAAGAGTGGTGGCATTTCACTCTGATCAAGGAGCCTTTTCCATCCAAGTACTTCAACTTTGATGTAGAGTAACCCGGTGAGGTCACAATAAAAAAGTTTTATACTGCCACTGAATTCGCAAGGGTTATAAAATCAAACCTTTTGGGTAATGTTTAATGTAAGGTCTATTCCTGCAGCTTGCAAACGTAATCAATCTAATACAGGAGAGGTGGAATCGATGTGAAGACCAAAATCGCAGCCGTAACCCTCAGTATTCTGTTATTTGCAGGCGGGTTAGGGTTATTCGTGCCCCAGCGCGCACAAGCCGCAGACCCGATTAAGGTCATTCTGAACGGACAGTTACTACAACTGGAGGAGTCAAATGCATACAAGAGCGGATCAGCCATTATGATTCCACTCCGGGAAACAGCTGAGGTTCTCAAATATCAAACGACGTATAAAGGCAGCACCGGACAAGTCCAGTTAACGCGCGTCAAAGAAACCGTTGACTTCAAGCTAAGCGGCGATGAGGTCATACTTAACGGCAAAGACAAGGTCTCTTTTCAAGAACGTATTGAGGTCAGACAGAAACGGATCTATGTCCCGTTGTCCTTTTTTAATGCAATCGGGCTTATTGCGGCTTATGACGACAACTCTGGACAAGCCGAAATATATGCACCAGAGGTTGCTGCAGGAGCGGTAACCGGACTATTGGCTGCAGGCAAATATCAGGAGCTTCAGGAACGTTACCTGAGCAGTACGGCTGCACAACAGGCATTCTTACCGGCGATCCAGCAAAGCTGGGAAGCGGTTGCGGTTTCATCCGGCAATTATTTTGGAATAAAAACAACGGATAGCCGCCGGGCTGATGGGGTGATGACCATCCAGAGCGTACTCCTCTTCTCGAAGTCTGAAGCCATATTAACTTTAACAGTGGACACAAAAGGAAAGATTACCGGGCTGACTTTGGCACCACTGGCTGCGAATGAGGCTGCAACTCTTCCAGTTAAGTAACTCGAATATGAATAAGAAGGCGATCTGATCCTATGTCGAAGGGTGATCGCCTTTTTTTTATTTCAAAAAGCTATTGACAGGAGAGCCTTTAGGGAGTAAATTTAGTTCTTGTTAAACAGTGTTTAAAACAATGATCGGATAAGGGGATAGGGAAGGAGCATACAGCCAAAGCTATGACTAGAAACAACAACATTGCAGAACCTTCAGATAAGGATACGAAACAGACGATTCTTCAGGCAACTGTGGATTTGATCCGTGGTGAAGGATTCAGTTGTGCCACCATGCGCAATATAGCCGCCAAAGCAGAGACGAATCTGGCCCTTGTCAACTATCATTACGGCTCCAAGGAGAAACTTCTGGCAGATGCGGTTCGAATGCTGCTCTCTACCTTTGATGACGCCTTTAAAGTGCTGGAGGACGACACGTTGCCCCCAAGAGAGCGCCTCAAGTTATTTTTTACCCGATATATTGATGAACTCAAGCGTTATCCCGGAATGGCCAGACAAATGCTTGATCAGAGGCACCACATTATGGGTTCACTGGATGAATACTCTCGTTATTGCAAAATGATGCGCCTGGAAAAGATCTTGCAGGCTATTCAGGAAATCACCGGTGAAGAGGACAAAAATAAGCTGATGTTGATGCAGCTTCAGATATACGGAGCAGTAGTTTTTCCAATAATTATGGTTTCCAGCCTGCCCGAGAACAAAGCGGATTTCATGCCGGTCTTTAATCCTCCGCCCATAGAGGAGCAGATCGACGCGTTATTCGACCGTTATTTTCATTAAACCTATCCAACTAGAGAAATGAGTGGAGAAAAGAATGCCAAATACAATGAATGCGAAAGGTGCTCCTGCGGAGCAGCCCTTCTCACTGAAAGCCATACTGCCGCCGCTGCTGGCCATAATCGTAGGGATGATAATGGTTATCCTCGATGGTACAGTAGTCAATGTAGCGGTGCCTAAGCTGGTAGAATATTTCAATACAGACCTCAAAACCGTACAATGGGCAATTACGGGATATACACTTGCCTTGGCGGCTGTAATCCCGCTGGCCGGGTATATGACGGACCGTTTCGGGTCGAAGCAGGTATTTGTGTCAACGGTCGCCATGTTCGTACTGGGCTCCATGTTGTGCTCCATCGCACAGACTTCAGAGCAGTTGGTGCTCTTCCGGGTCATTCAAGGCTTGGGTGGCGGGATGGTTGCTCCAATTGGAATGGCGATGGTCTTCAGACTGGCTCCGCCTGAACGGAGGGGCTCGATCATGGGGCTCCTGGGCATTCCGATGCTGCTGGCTCCTGCGCTTGGTCCAATATTGTCCGGTTGGCTGGTGGAATATGTGAGCTGGCACTGGATCTTCCTGATCAACTTGCCAATCGGAATTGTAGGGATTATTCTTGGCATTAAATATTTGCCCAAAACAGAAAAGAAGGGTAGAGCCCATCTCGACATTCTGGGAATTATTCTAGCTCCAATAGCCTTCTCTATGCTGGCTTATGGTGTGAACCAAGGCGGCGGCGAAAGCTGGTCCTCAACCGGTGCCATTCTAGGTTTGAGCGTGGGTGGAGTAGCGCTCGTACTGTTTATCATCGTAGAATTGCTTCATAAGCATCCATTGCTTGAGCTGCGTGTATTCCGGTCATCTGACTTTACGCGGGGGATTATTCTCAGCTGGGTGACACAGGCTGCATTATTCGGCTCCATGCTGTTCGTGCCATTGTATCTGCAGCAGATCCGGAATTATACTCCACTGGAAACCGGTTTGATCCTGCTGCCGCAGGCACTTGCTTCCGGAATCGGAATGCCGTTGGGCGGACGCCTGTTTGACAAAATTGGTGCACGTCCACTGGTATTTGTCGGTCTGAGTATTATTTCAACCGCACTCTTCATGCTGTCGGGTGTGACAGTGGATACCGGGTTGCCGTTTATTATGTCTACCCTGGCGATGATGGGGCTTGGCATGGGTCTCTCGATGATGCCAGTCAACACACATGTGCTGAACTCGGCACCGCGTGAATGGGTGAACCGGGTAACGCCGCTTACCGCCGCTGCCCAGCAGGTTGTGGTATCCTTTGCCGTTGCCGGTATGACCGGTTACCTGACCAGTCAAATTGCAGTTCATATGGGAAAAATGGCCGCAGGCACTAACCCTCTGTCCACCATGGTTCTCGGATTCAATGATGTGTTCTTCTTCTCCGCCTGCATCGCTGTGGCAGGTGTGGTGATCAGCCTGATTCTCCGCAAACCAAAGGTAGCTGCGACTCCGGCCTCACCGGATGCTGAAGCTGCTGCTGATCCAGCAATGATGATGGGACACTAAACGTATATGATCGAAATTCGTTAGTGGGTAGTATCAAAAGCCGCTGCAGCTTTTCGCTGAGCGGCTTTTTGCTGTTACTTTAGATTGTTCTATAAATTGACCCGCCGTTTCTTATGCAGCTTGTAGGTGACAGGAGCAAAGTGTGCTTTGCTGAGGAGCTCGGAGGCTACGATTCCCAGAAGCACCAGAGCCGCACCGGTGTAACCCTGCATCGACAGCTGCTCGCCGGCAAACCAATAACCGAACAGGGCAGCGAAAACTGGCTCCATAGAGAAGATCAATCCGGTACGGGTAGGTGTTGTGTATTTTTGGGCCACGGGTTGCAGGATAAAGCCGCAGGCACTGCAGAAAATGCCAAGTGCCAGGATTGCGATCCACCCGGGCAGTGAAGAGGGCAAAGCCGGTGTCTCGAACAAGAACGACAAAACCAGCGCAAAGCCTCCGGCGAAACCGAGTTGAAGAATGCCGATAGATAGACTGTCGCAGACTTTAACCGCTTTGGATGTTACCAGTATCTGTACGGCATAGAATACAGCGGACAGAATGCATAACAGATCACCCGGCTGCATGTGCAGGGAAGAATTCAAGGTGAGAAGCCCGATACCGGTTATGGCCAGAACCGCTCCGATAACTTGAGGGGGGGCGACTTTTTTTCGAAATACGAGCACATCGATCATCGGCACAAAAATAACAGTCAACGCCACTAGAAATCCGGCATTCGAGGTGGTCGTAGTCTTCAAGCCAAAGGTGATGCAGGTGAATACACCCAGCAGTAAAAATCCGAGCAATGCTCCATATTTCAGGGTCCGTACATCTACAGTTCTAAGGCGTTTGTGAAACAGGGTGGCTGCCAGGATAAAGGCAAGTCCGAAGCGCAATGCAATCAGATTGAATTCCCCGAGCGAACCTAGCCCCATCTTCATGAACATATAGGACGAGCCCCAGAACATGGTTACTATAAAGAGCATTAACTCAGCCTTCAGCGGCTTCATTCTGTCATCATCCTTCATCATTTCAAGTGGCGAACTCCTATAGTATAATATGGTGAAATACATAAGTTAACTGAATGTTTATCATAGAATACATGAGTATTACTAATGTAAATCCGGAGGTGGCGAGCATTGAGCATTAGTAAGTATGAAGTATTCCTCAAAGTCGTGGAGCTGGGCAGTCTGACCCGGGCCGCAGAGGTGATGGGCTTCACCCAATCAGGCATCAGTCATACGATCTCCAGCCTGGAGACGGAATTTGGCTTCACTCTGCTGGTCAGGAACCGTTCAGGAGTCAAACTAACGATCAACGGCGAACAGGTGATTCAGCCGATCCGTGAAATGATGAAATGGAACGAGCAACTGAAGCAGCAGGTTGCCGACATCCACGGGCTGGAGACTGGAACCATCACCATTGGTACCTTCACCAGCGTTTCTGTACACTGGCTGCCGGGAATGATCAAGCAATTCCGCAAGGAGTATCCCTATATTGAGTTTAAGCTCATGGAAGGCGGTTATCTGGAAATTGAGCAGTGGATTGAAGCCGGAGTGGTCGATTGCGGTTTTTTGTCGCTTCCTACCCGGGAAAAATTCGAGGTTATTCCGCTCAAGCAGGACCGTATGCTGGCTGTCCTCTCCAAGGAGCATCCCCTAAGCCGGGCGCCGTATATGCCGCTTGCGCAGATCGCACATGAGGATTTCATCATCCCGAAGGCAGGTTCGGATTACGATGTCAGACGGGTGCTCGATAAGGCGGCTATTAAGCCGAATATCAAATTCTCGGCCGGAGATGATTATGCCATAATTGCCATGGTGGAAAACGGACTTGGCATCAGCATTCTGCCGGAACTGGTCATTCAGCGCCAAAACCATAACGTGGCCATGCTGGAGCTTGAAGAGCGAAGCTTCCGTTCGCTAGGGATCGCTGTTCATTCGCTGAAATATGCTTCTCCGGCGACCAAGCGGTTTTTGAAGCATGTTCAGTCCTGGTTAGAATAAGATATTGGATGGTGTTATCTGAGTTTATGGAATCTTATCGAATTACGGTTTTGGTGATTGACGCCAGCCGTTCTTCATGAGAAAATGTACGCGTGTACATTCGACAAAAGGCTATAGAAAGGATGATTGCTATCGCAAGCCGCAAAGAGGTTGCCGAGCTTGCCGGGGTTTCAGAAGCAACGGTCTCCCGTGTACTGAACAATGTCGGTCCGCTCAAAGAAAAGACCAAGGAGCGTGTGATTGCCGCCGCACGGGAGCTTGGTTACACCCCAAGCTCGCTTGCCCGCAGCTTTGCCCGCAAGCGCAGCGGAAATCTGGGTGTCGTCATGCCTTATCTGCCCAAAGCCCGGTTGTTCTCCGCGTACTATTTCTCTGAAATTCTAAGCGGAATTGGAAGCCGGGCAAGAGAAGAGGGCTATGATCTGCTGATGATCTTCCGGGAAGCCGATGAGCCGCTGGATTATTGCGGGCTCTTCCGGATGCGCAAGGTAGATGCCTGTATAGTGCTGGGGGCCAAAGAGGAGGCTGGAGAGCTTGAAGCACTGCGGCAGCTGAAGAAGGACGGGCATCCCTACTGCCTGATTAACCAGCATTATGAAGGGGAATCGTTCCATGAGGTGGATGCCGACCACGTCGAAGGCTGCCAGCTGGCGGTGAAGCATCTGCTTAGTCAAGGCTTCACCCGTATAGCCTTTCTGAATGGTCCGCAGGCATATTCCAACAGCCGCGACCGGCTGGAGGGGTATATGCAGGCGCTTCAGGAAGAGGGGATTCCTGCAGATGCTTCGCTCATGTTCGAAGGGAATTTCAGCCGCAGAAGCGGAATGGCAGCCGCGCAGGCCATATTGCCTCAACTAGAGCATATCGAGGCGGTGGTGGTAGCCAATGACCGGATGGCTATTGGACTTCAGCAAGGCCTGCGTGAGCTGGGGGTCAACACGGACCGGATGCCTGCGATTGTCGGTTATGACGATTCGGATGCCGCAGAGCTTACAACTCCGGCACTCAGCAGCGTTCGGGTACCCTTTTATCAGCTGGGGGAAATCGCTGCGGCTAAGGTCCTGGAGCTTCTGGAGAACGGGGGAGTGAATTCCGGGAATGAGATGATCCGCGTGAAGCTTCCTGCCAAGCTTGTGGTTCGTGCTTCATCATTAAGAACAGGGGGGATTCAATGAAACAGCTTCGCATTGGAATGATTGGATACAAGTTCATGGGCAAGGCTCATAGCAATGCTTACCGCAGTCTGCCGATGTTCTTCCCGAAGGCGCTGAAGCCGGAGATGTCTGTGTTATGCGGACGGAATGCCGATGCACTGAAGGAAGCCGCTGACCAGCTGGGCTGGCAGGAGACTGTTACGGATTGGAGAGAACTGGTAGGCCGTGACGATATCGATTGGATCGATATTAACGCCCCCAGTGATGCTCATAAAGAGATTGCACTGGCTGCCGTGAAAGCAGGCAAGCATGTCTTTTGCGAGAAGCCTCTGGCCTTGACTCTTGCGGATTCCCGCGAAATGCTGAAGGCGGCAGAGGATGCCGGGGTTATGCATATGGTGGGTTTCAACTACCGGTTCTCGCCGGCGGTGCGGCTGGCCAAACGGCTGGTAGAGAGCGGACGGCTGGGCCAAATCTATCATTTCCGTGCCTGGTTTCTGCAGGACTGGATTCTGGACCCCGAGTTTCCGCTGGTATGGAGGCTGCAGAAGGAGATTGCCGGTTCCGGTTCACATGGCGATCTCGGAGCTCATCTGATTGATCTTGCTCATTATTTGGTAGGTGACCTGAAAGAGGTTATCGGGATGAGTGAGACCTTCATCAAGGAACGCCCTTTGGCTGCAGAAATGACGGGTCTTAGTGCAAAAGCAAGTGCCGGCGGCCCTAGAGGTCCTGTAACTGTAGATGATGCCACACTGTTTCTGGCGCGTTTTGCAAACGGTGCCATGGGCAGTTTTGAAGCCACACGTTTTGCTGCAGGTCACCGTTCGACCAATTCTTTTGAAATTAACGGCAGTCTCGGGAGTGTGAAGTTTGATTTCGAACGGATGAACGAGCTGGAAGTATATCTGACCTCTGACGATGAGGATGTGCAAGGTTTCCGGCGGGTTCTCGCCACCGATCCAGTTCATGATTATGCTGAGGCCTGGTGGCCGCCGGGTCATACAATAGGTTTTGAGCATACCTTCATTCATGAAATCCTGGAGTTGTCATCCGCAGCAGCTGAAGGCCGTCAGCCCGTGCCGAATTTTCACGATGGGGTGAAATGCCAGGCGGTGCTGGAAGCTGTGGAACGTTCGGTGCAGGAGCGGCGCTGGGTAGAGTTATCCGAGATGTAATGATTCTATGACTATGATGTAGGAGAAGGAGTGACAATGATGAAGAAAGCATTAATCGTATGGGGCGGCTGGGATGGACATGAGCCGGAGCAGGTCGCCGGAATATTTGCGGAGATTTTGCGTGAAGCTCAGTTCGAGGTAGAGGTAGCAAATACGCTGGAAGCATTCGCTGATAAGGAGAAGCTGCTGGGGCTGGATTTGATCGTACCGGTCTGGACCATGGGAGAAATTGCGCAGGAGCTGGTCAATAATGTATCGGCTGCTGTACAGAATGGGACTGGACTTGCGGGCTGCCATGGCGGCATGTGCGACTCTTTCCGGACCAATGTAGACTGGCAGTTCATGACGGGAGGGCAATGGGTTGCCCATCCAGGCAATGACGGCGTCCAGTATACCGTTGAGATCTGCCAAGGCTCCAGCCCGCTGACAGCAGGTATTAAGGATTTCGAAGTCACCTCCGAGCAGTATTATCTGCATATTGATCCGGCGGTGGAGGTGCTGGCGACAACAAGATTTCCGGTTGTGCAAGGGCCACACGCAACGAACAAAGCCGTAGATATGCCTGTAGTCTGGACCAAGCGCTGGGGACATGGACGGGTCTATTACAATTCGCTTGGGCACCATGCTGATATTGTAGAGCTTCTCCCGGTAAAAGAATTGATGCGCCGGGGACTCCTGTGGGCAGCAGAGGGCAAGACTGAAGCAGCAGCGAATCTGGAGCAAACGGCAGGTGCCGGATACAGTGGCATGGCGGACAGCCAATTCTAGTGTAGGAGCGATTAAGACATGGATAAAGTAAAGGTTGGCATTATCGGCTGCGGCAAAATCAGCGGCATCTATATGGAGAATTGTCAGAAGTTCGAGATTCTGGATCTTGCTGCTTGTGCGGATATGGACCCGGACAGAGCAGCAGAGCAGGCAGCTAAATATGGAATTCCCCTCGTCTATACTGTTGAGCAGCTGTTGGAAGACCCTGAGATTGAAATCGTAATTAATTTAACTATCCCTGCTGCTCATGCTGCAATTACCTTGCGTGCGCTGGAGGCCGGTAAGCATGTCTATGCCGAGAAGCCGCTCACGGTTACCAGAGAGGAAGGACTTAAGGTGCTGGAAGTGGCAAAAACTAAAGAGCTGCTGGTTGGCAGTGCTCCGGAAACCTTCCTCGGTGCCGGAATTCAGACGGCGCTTAAGCTGATTGAGGATGGAGTGATTGGCCGCCCGGTTGCGGCGACAGCGTTCATGTTAGGGAGGGGGCATGAGCATTGGCATCCCGACCCTGAATTCTATTATGCTGCGGGTGGTGGCCCTATGTTCGATATGGGACCGTATTATTTAACTGCACTCGTGCAGCTCCTGGGGCCTATCCGCACAGTAGCCGGAATGACTGGGAAAGCACTGGAGGAACGTACCATCACAAGCGAGAAGAAGGCGGGACAAAAGATTCCGGTCGATACCCCGACGCATGTCGCCGGAACGCTGCAATTCAGCAGCGGCGCGATCGCTACGATGATCACCAGCTTTGATGTGTTTGGCGGCAGCGATTTGCCGCCGATTGAGATCTACGGCACGGAAGGAACCCTTCAGGTGCCGGATCCGAACACATTCGGGGGCATCGTCAGATACCGTAAGACAGGTGAAAATGAATGGCGTGAGCAGGCGCTCCTGCCGGGCTACGACCAGAATACCCGGGGGATCGGTCCGGCGGATATGGCATATGCTATCCGCAGCGGGCGCCCGCACCGGGCCAGTGGAGAGTTGGCTTACCATGTGCTGGAAGCGATGTGGGCTTTTCACGACTCCTCCGATTCGCAGCGGTTCTATGAAATGGAGAGCACCTGTGTTCGTCCGGCACCCCTGCCTCAGGGCCTTGAACCCTATACCCTTGATTAATTTCGATAGCCTTCTTTCGGCACCGTTCACAGATTATGAACGGTGCTTTTTTCTACAGACTGATCCGTAAAAACATGACAGCTGTGGACTCAGCAATCCCTATTTTCTCGCAGCTGAGGGGGTAAGCCCCTTGTACTGCTTGTAGAGTTTTGTGAAGTAATTGGGATTATCACAGCCGACTTTTCCGGAAATTTCCGTTACCGTGTAGTCCGTTTCCAGCAGGAGCCGTTCGGCCTCATTCACCCGGCAGAGGTTTACATATTCGACAAAGGTGCGTCCGGTCAGTTTTTTGAAGGTTTTGCAGAAATGGTACGGATTGAGATTTACGAATCTGGCAGCATACTCAATCGATATTTTCTCGTCATAATGCAGTTCCAGATATTCCAGCAGCGGTTTGAAGCGTTCCTGGTTAATGGATTGGCGTTCACTGTGATACCTGCCTAACATCTGCCGGGGCGGAAAAGTCCGTGAGAGCAGGGTGAAGAACAGATGCAGCTGGTTTTTGACAACCAATTGAAAAGCAGGCCCCTTCTCCTGAACCTCTTGAATAACGGAGGCCAGCAAGGGGTAATAGGTGCCGCACACCGGGTTCTGTTCTACAGGCTTGACCGGGAAATGATACAAATTATTCAAATAGGGGGCCACAAATAACTCATGCTGCGAATCCTGATTCCGGTCTTTGAATAATGAACTATGGAACACTATGGACACGTATTCGATATCCCCTCTGCTCAAACTGTAGCCGACATGAAGACCGCCAGAAGGCACGAGGATCACATCACCCGGTCCGGCTTCATAAGGCTTACTGTCAATATGGAAGATTGCTCTGCCTTGCTGCATCACAATAATCTCGAAATGCTCATGCCAATGTAGAAAAAGAATGTTCTGCTCTGCCTTGGCATCCCGGTATTGATTGAAAAACACGCGGAACGGGTAGATCTTTTCTTCAAGCTGAGGATGTTCCTTCAATTCCTTCGGATAAGTCACAGCCACGTCAACTCCCACAATATTCAGCTATTTTCGCACAAGATAAGAAGAGATTTCGCTACAGATGCGCTATATACTTGGGTTGCTGAACTTACTATAAACCAATATTGGAGTGGTATACAAGATGCAGGAAGACATTAGAATCGGAACACTTGTCGGGGCAACGGATGCAGTCCGTGTGATTCCCCAAATCATTAAGCATGGTTTTGAATCCTTCAGCCTGACATTCTGGCAGACTACAGGAGAAACGGATCTGGTGGAGACGGCGGCACGGGTGCGTGAACTGGCTGCTGAACATCATTTTATGATTTCCTCGGTGGGTATCTTCGGGAATCCGCTGACGGGAACCGGCGACAATGCCGACACCCTGGCGAGCTGGGAACGTTTGATTGACCATGCCCATTTATTCGGTACGGATATGGTCTCCGGATTCACAGGCAGACTGACCGGGTTGCCGATTGATGAATCGATTCCGAAATTCACAGAAGTATTCGGAGAACTCTCGAAGCGGGCTGCTGACAAAGGGGTCCGAATTGCTTTTGAGAATTGCTCCATGGACGGAAACTGGCAGACGGGAGACTGGAATATCGCCCACAACCCAACAGCCTGGGAAAAAATGTTCAACGCCGTTCCTGCAGATAATCTCGGTCTGGAATGGGAACCGTGCCATCAGATGGTCGCGCTAATTGATCCGATTCCGCAGCTGCGCAAATGGACTGATAAAATCTTTCACGTGCATGGCAAGGATGCAACGATTGCCTGGGATATCATCAAAGAATACGGGATTCATGGCCCCAAGCCTTATGTATGGCACCGGACTCCTGGTTTTGGAGATACGAATTGGACGGATGTAATCACCATTCTGCGGCAGGCCGGTTACAAGGGCACCATTGACATCGAGGGGTGGCATGATCCCGTGTATCGCGATGAGCTGGAAATGACCGGTCAGGTCCATGCACTCCAATATTTGAAGCATTGCCGCGGGGGTAGCTTTATCCCAAATCCGGTCTAATGCAGAAAGCGGGGAAGCTTCTATGACAGCGACATATCGCGTAGCCGTTGCCGGCTGTGGAGGAATGGCCAATGAGTGGATCAGTTATGCTATGAGGCGCACAGATGTCCGAATTGTTGCACTAGTGGATATCCGGCTGGAAGCTGCGGCGGCGATGTCGGACAAATATGGTTTGGACTGTCCTGTATTTACGGATATTGGACAGGCGATTGAAGATACTGGGGCAAACCTGGTGTTTGATATAACCATACCGTCCAGCCATTATGGGGTTGCCAGCACAGCACTCACACGTCAATGTGATGTATTCAGCGAAAAACCGCTGGCTGAGACCATGCAACAATGCAACGCCATTGTTTCTTTAGCGGAACGCACCGGCCGGAGTCATGCCGTCATGCAGAACCGGCGGTATGATCTGCGTATACGTTCCCTGCGCCAGCTGATAGTGGATGGGGAAATTGGACGGATAGGCTATATCGGAGCGAGCTTTTTCCTGGCACCGCATTTTGGCGGATTCCGGGATGTGATGGAGAGTCCGCTGCTGCTTGATATGGCGATTCACACCTTCGACCAGGCGCGGTTTATTAGTGGTGCTGATCCAGTAAGTGTATATTGTCAGGAGTTCAACCCGGTAGGGTCCTGGTACGCGGGAAATGCCTCAGCAGTATGTATTTTTGAAATGTCGGATGGTTCTGTCTTCTGTTATCAAGGTTCTTGGTGTGCAGAAGGCGCTCCAACTTCCTGGGAAGCCTCATGGCGGATACAGGGAGACCTGGGAACTGCGGTCTGGGATGGCGAAGGGATGCCCTATGCCGAAAAGGTAGCAGACGGTGTTGCGGACGGTAAATTCATTCGTGATTATGAACGGGTGGAGGGAGTAGCTGTAGAGATGAAGGATACCTTCCATCACGGATGTCTCGAGGAGATGTTCCAGGCTCTGGCAGAACAGCGTCCAGCAGAAACCGATTGCCGTGACAACCGCAAAAGTATGGCGATGGTGTTCGGTGCACTGGAGAGTGCGCGGACGGGGAGAAAAGTGGAGCTCGCCGGTTTTTTATCCAGTGACGAAGAACACCTCCAGCATAAATAGGGTGACAATACTTAGCGGGTACGGATGTATCAAATGCGCTTTGGACAGGAAGCTATTCCTCGCCAAAGCGTTTTTTACTTTTGAAGTAAAGTCATATAAATCCATGTTTTGTTGACATCATCTATTCAGTCATATTTTATAAATAAATACAATAAATAGGAGGTCATGGAAACACTAGTTTCTGGATGTACTTCCATTTTACCAAAACTAAGGGGGAATCCCTAGCAGCCATTTGGCTTTTGGGACTCCCCCTTCTGCAAAGTTCTGTAGAATTAACTTAAAAACCTTTATACTGCGGTTCCTCGTTCTCCAGCTCAGTCACCCGGGATTCTACCTGATTTACGATCTGCTGGGTTTGCTGAGCTGCATTGGTGAACAGGGTCTTCGCTTCCTTATTCTGCGTTTCCATGGCAAACTGCTCCAGGCTTGCCTGGGCACTCTTCAAGGAAGATACACAGGTTTTAACTTGTGAGGCTACTGTCATTTCTTTTCCCTCCTTCGAATGGTGGTGCGTATTACCGCGACATAGTATCTGCTGGGTTCTGATATTGTATTCCTGTTCGTAGGACCAGAAAATATTTCATGGTTATTCCCGCACCTTATGACAAATAATGAAGAGCAATGACAAGAATACAGGTTAACAGGGAGGCAACAAAAATGCCGGAATGGCTTGAGGTTATATGGCGTACTGCTTTTGCTGTGGTTGTGCTTTTCTTTTTAACGAAGCTGCTTGGTAAAAGACAGGTTTCACAGCTCTCGTTCTTCGAATATATTACGGGCATTACCGTTGGGAGTATTGCTGCCTATATTTCCTTGGACACCGACAAGACCTGGCATTTGGGGATTATTGCTCTAATTGTTTGGGTCGCCTTCTCACTGGGGATTGAGTTCGTGCAAATGAAGAGCAAAAAAGCCAGAGACTTTATTGATTTCAAGTCGACCGTGCTGATTAAGGACGGGAAAATTCTTGAGGACAATATGAAAAAAGAACGTCTGACGACCGACGAATTATTGGAGGAGCTAAGGAAAAAGGATGTATTTAAGGTTGCCGATGTGGAGTTCGCCATTATGGAGTCGGACGGGGCGATTAATGTTCTGCTTACACGGGAGAACCAACCGTTAACACCTAAGCATTTAGGTGTAAAGGTTGCACCGGAGCAAGAGACCCAAGCCGTTATTATGGATGGCAAGATCATGGATGAGCCGCTGGATGCCTTGGGATTGACGCGCGGGTGGCTGCAAGGAGCGCTCGAAAAGCTGAACCTGACAGCGGAAAATGTGTTTCTGGGACAGGTCGATTCGTACGGTGAACTTACCGTGGACTTGTACACAGATAATGTTGAGGTTCCACAGACGCAGGAAAAACCTCAGCTCTACGCACTGCTAAAGAAATGTGAAGCGGATCTTGAGCTGTTCAGCCTGTCTACCCAAAATGAACAGGCAAAGAAGATGTATGGACAGTGCTCCGAGCAACTGCAGACTCTTTTACAGAAGCTGAAGCCATTTGTCCAAAGCTGAGCATAAAAGGATAGGAAGTATGTGAAAAGACCCGCAAAAACATTTTTTTGTTTTTGCGGGTCTTTTCTCCATTTGCTATGCAAAATCCAAATGGAATACAGGAAATCTAATGAAAATCCTGGCAATTCACATATTTGTAATAATAAACCTAAAAAATAGCTATACAATTACAAATATTTACTTATAGTGAAGATTAGGTTGATTGCTGCAAAAAAACTAATTTTGCAGCAATCTGCATATCATCACTCAAGGGGGAGTGCGATGGTCACTATAAGCTGTAGTTTGTATGGACAGCAATAAGAATGCGATAATGCAATAGCTGCAACTGGTTCTAAAAAAATAAAACACTCTGGAGGTAAATGTTAACGTGAAAATAAAAAAGAGATTTGCTTTCACCGCATGGATTGGTCTTTCTGCTGTACTTGCTTTTGGCGGTTTGCAGTGGGGTATTCCTTCAGTACAGGCAGCAAGCATCTTCAGTGATGATTTTGAGTCCGGCAGCACCGGTAATTGGAACCCTACGACAGGCACATGGTCTGTGGTCCAGGATGGCAGCTCTCATGTATATTTTCAATCCGGCAGTTCCGAAGGACGTACCTCCGCAGGCAGCAGCTCGTGGAGCGATTATAGCGTTCAGGCTGACATAAAGGTCGATAATTTCAATGGCAGTAACCGGACTTATGTATGCGGTCGCTATGCGGACGGGAATAACTATTATGCCGCTTCGATCTCCAACTCGAATGGCGGTACACTCGAAATTCGCAAAAAGTCCGGTGGTGTAAGTACTACGCTCGCAATGAAAACCGGTTATGCTATTACCGCAGGAACTGTATATACGGTCAAACTTGAACTAAGCGGAGATTCGATTAACATGTATGTGAATGATGCTCTGCAGTTAAATGCACACGATAACATTTTATCATCAGGAGGTATCGGATTAGTAGCATATAAGACCTCTGCTAAGTTCGATAATGTCATTGTAAGCGATGCCACATCAACGCCTACCGCTACACCCGCCGCAACAAATACTGCTGCACCAACCACTAATCCGACAGTAGCACCTACTCCAACGGCAACGCCAACGCCAACGCCAGCGCCAACAACTACGGTAACACCAACTTCGCCTCCGCTTTCAGGTACGCTTTATGTTGCACCTAACGGTTCGGCAAGTAATCCGGGAACCATTGGAAGCCCGACCACTCTGGGATCAGCGCTGACCAAAGTCGCTGCAGGCGGCACAATCTACTTGCGGGGCGGTACGTATTCCTTTGCATCACCAGTTACGATTGAACGGGACAACAGCGGTACTTCCAGCTCTCGCAAAATTATTGCGGCTTACGGAAGTGAAAATCCGGTACTCGATTTCTCCGGTGAAAGCTTTGCTTCCACGGAGCGCGGACTGCAAATCTTTGGCCACTATTGGTCTGTAAAAGGACTTGAAGTCAAAGGAGCCGGGGATAACGGGATCTTCATCGGGGGGAACTATAACATCATTGAGAATGTCGAGACTCACCATAACCGGGATTCCGGACTGCAGATCAGCCGCTATGCATCTACAGCTTCCAGTATGAGCGACTGGCCAAGTTACAACCAAATTATCGGCGTCTATTCTCATGACAATTTCGACCCTGACAACGGGGAGGATGCGGACGGTTTCGCCGCCAAGCTGACCATCGGACCCGGCAATGTATTCGATAAATGTATTTCGGCATGGAATACAGATGATGGATGGGATTTGTATGCCAAATCAGAGACAGGTCCTATTGGTGTTGTAACAATCAAGAACAGTGTCGCCTACAAGAATGGCCAAACATCAGATGGCAATACGACCACCAACAGTGATGGTAACGGCTTCAAGCTGGGTGGAGATAAAATTGCGGTGAATCATATTGTAATGAACAGTGTAGCCTTCCAGAACAAAAAACACGGCTTTACTTATAACAGCAATCCAGGTTCGATTCAATTAACGAATAACACCTCATGGAATAATGGGGAGAGCAACTTTGCATTTGATTCGGGCACCCATGTATTTACGAATAACTTAAGCTTTGCCGGAACCTCTAGTGACAAAACAAGCGGCACCGATGTTTCCGGCACCAATGTATGGTGGAAGAGCAACGCCAGCACCAATGCCAAGGGCCTCGTCGCCAGCAGCGCTGACTTTATGAGTCTCACTCCTTCGGTAATCCGGAACTCCGACGGCTCCTTCAGCCTTGGTAATTTCCTGAAGCTTGCCACCGGCAGCGATCTGATGGGTTCCGGCACTCCAAGCGGCACCAATATTGGTGCCACCAATCAATAGTAAAAGCGGTATACTTGAATAGATTGGTAATTATTATCTTTTCTATTTGGGAGGCGGCTGCATCTATGGAATATGTAAAGCTTGGTTCTACCGGACTTGAGGTATCAAGGATTTGCTTGGGCTGTATGAGCTACGGGATTCCGGAACGGGGAAATCACTCATGGACGCTGAATGAGGAAGAGAGCCGGCCTTTTATCCAAAAGGCGCTGGATCTGGGCATTAACTTCTTTGACACGGCCAATGTGTATTCCGATGGAACGAGTGAGGAGATTGTCGGCAGAGCGCTGAAAGATTTCACTGCACGTGATGAGATTGTGCTAGCAACCAAAGTACACGGAACCATGCGTCCGGGTCCAAACGGTGGCGGACTGTCTCGTAAAGCGATTTTGAGTGAAATTGATAATAGCCTAAGACGGCTGGGGACGGATTATGTGGATCTGTATCAGATTCACCGCTGGGACCCGGCTACGCCGATCGAGGAAACCATGGAAGCACTGCATGATGTGGTTAAGGCCGGTAAAGCCCGATACATTGGGGCATCCTCTATGTATTCCTGGCAATTTCTACAGGCGCTGCATGTCGCTGAACGCCATGGATGGACCCGGTTCGTATCCATGCAGAATTATGTGAATCTGCTGTACCGGGAAGAGGAACGTGAAATGCTGCCGCTCTGTGAAGCTGAAGGGATCGGTGTGATTCCCTGGAGTCCGCTTGCCAGGGGACGTCTGACCCGGGATTGGGAAGATACCAGTACCCGGTCGGCATCCGATGAATTCGGCAAGCACCTGTACGCCAAGACCGAAGAGGCGGACCGTGCTGTCGCGCTAAGAGTCAAAGAAATCGCCGAAGAACGCGGGATTCCGCGGGCCCGGGTTGCACTGGCCTGGGTGTTGCAGAAGAAGCCGGTGACGGCGCCAATTGTAGGAGCGACTAAGATGACACATCTGGAGGATGCGGCCGCGGCGGTCTCGATCCGGCTGACAGAATCTGAGCTGAAGCGGCTGGAAGAACCGTACATTCCGCATCCGGTCATGGGATTCAGCTGAATTCCATGAACCTAAATAGAATAACAGAGCAGCGATTCCCCGTTCCATTGGAGAATCGCTGTTTGACGTTTTTGCCATCTTCGCACTCAACCGAGGGGTGCCGCGCATAACTAACCGAATCATTGGCAAACTAACTTGGATTCCCCAGGATAACTATAGGAGGTGTGTGCGGTGACGGAGCAAAGGGTATTGGAGGCTATAACGGAGCAGCTTACAGATTGCAGCGATGCAGTATATCAGTCTATTAATGTGTACGGACATGCCTGTATGCTGATCTACATTCCTTCCATTGTCGATACTCTAAGCCTGCAGGAATTTGTCTCCACACCGCTCAAAGCAGAGGCGAATTCAGAACCGGATTGGCCGCGGTTTCTGGAACGGCTGGATCACGGATCGGCTTTTGCCATTCCCTATATTAAGGCATATCAGGTGAACAGGGTGGTTGAGCTCATTGTCAGCGGTAATGCCGTGCTTTCGATTGAAGGTCTTCCCTATGTATATTATTTTGAGATCACTCATTATCAGAAAAGAACGGTCTCCGAATCGCAGAATGAGCTGGTGGTTATAGGGCCACAGGAGGCTTTTATTGAAGATGTGCAGACGAACCTGTCCCTGCTGCGGCATAAGATCAAGCATTCAGATTTGAAGACTATTCATTTCTCTATCGGCAGGTATACGAAAACCGATGTGTATCTGGTCTATATTGAAGGGTTGTGTAAGCCGGAAATTGTGGAAGAGTTCAAGAAAAAGCTGGGAGACATCACAGTGGACGGTGTATTGGGGATCAACGGAATCGCGGAGCAAATGAAGAAGGGCCAATACTCGCCCTTTCCAATATTTCAGTATACGGAGCGTCCGGATTCAGTTGCAGCATCCCTCATGGAAGGACGGGTAGGGTTGATGCAGGACGGGACGCCCTCGGCTTTGCTGACACCGGTAACCTTTTTTTCCATGCTGCAATCCTCGGAAGACTACTATCAGAGCTTTTATGCAGGAAGCTGGATTCGATTAGTCCGTTTCTTTTTCTCCATCGTATCCATGCTGCTCCCGGCTTTATATGTCGCCATCACTACCTTTCACAGCCAGATCATTCCCTCTGACCTTTTAATTACCATTGCTGCTGCGAGAGAAAATATTCCGTTTTCAGCCTTGACGGAGGCCTTGATTATGGAGCTCACATTCGAGGCACTTCGAGAGGCCGGGACCCGGATCCCCAAGCCCGTTGGGCAGACCGTATCCATCATTGGCGGGATCGTAATCGGACAGGCTGCTGTACAAGCGGGAATTGTTTCAGCTCCCATGGTTATCGTAGTTTCTATTACAGGCATCGCTTCTTATATTATCCCTCACCTTGATCTGGGTCTGACGTTTCGGATGCTCCGCTTTGTGATGCTGATTCTCGGCGGAACGTTGGGGCTGCTTGGCGTAATTGTTGCGGCATTTGCCATTTATGGACATCTAGCGAATCTCAGATCCTTCGGGACTCCTTATCTGCAGCCGGTCGCTCCTCTGGTATTCCAGGATTGGAAGGACACCCTGCTTCGTGTACCTTCTCCTTTTATGATGAAAAGAAGCACTTCGTTCACGAACACTAAAAATGAAAAGAGGCAAAAAAAGAAATGAAGCTCTTGAAGCTGCTTCTGAGCGTTCTGCTGCTTCTGAATCTGGCCGGCTGCGGGTCCAAAATAGAGCTGGATGAGCTTACCTTCATCTTTGGTATTTATATCGATGCCGGGAAAGAACCGGGAACGGTTGAAGTGTCGATCAGCTCACCACTGCCCAACCGTCTTCTCTCCAGCACACAGGCGGGGGGCGGAAACGTCAAATCCCATTTCATGGTTTCCAAAACGGCCTCAAACATTACGGATGCGGTTATTTTAATTCAAAAAGACTTGTCACGGAGGCTGGAAATCTCCCATATCAAGGTGATTGTCTTCGGAGAGGAATATGCCCGTCAGGGAATAGATGAGGCGCTGGAGTGGTTCAAACGGCAGCCGGAGTTCCCTCTGGGGACTTATGTGATGACGGCTCCGGGCAAAGCGAAGGAGGTCACCCAACTCTCTGCAATATTTGAACAGCTGCCGGATCAGGTGCTGATGAATTTTTCGGAGGAAAATCTTCTATTTGCAACAACGGTGAAAGATTGCTTGCTGGCGGAGTCTTCCAAAATGGGCTATGCCATGAATTATTTGTCAATAGGTCAGAACAGCCACCTCTCAGATGAAGGCAAGCCTGTTCATTGGGCCGGTATCCAGGGAGCTGCAATGTTTCAGCAAGCCAGGCTTCGCCGTACATTGCATTTTCGTGAGAGCAGGGCGCTCGCTTGGGCTGCCGGACATCTCTCGGGTCATTTGAATTTGCCCGAATACACGATTACTTGGGATGAAGAAGGCTCGGGTAAAGCCACAGCGCTGTTTTTAAGCAATACATCTTCAATTCGATCGGTATTAACGGACGATGGACCGGTTTTCTATGTCAAGCTGAAGGGAAAGGTAAGCATCACCAATTTCCAAGATTCCTTGGGAAGGAAGGCGGTCGAACTCAGCTCTATTGTTATAGAAAAACTTCAAGCAGCGGTGGTCAAGGATGTTACCGATGCACTTCTAGCTACACAGGAAGCGGGAGCGGATATTCTGCAGCTGGGTATGCGTGTGGAATGGAATTATCCTGAAGAATGGAAGAAACTTAAGGGCCGCTGGGAGGATTATTATACGCATGACGTAAAGATTAAGGTAACGTCTGCTTTTAGCATCCAGGACTTGGGTTCAGTAAAATGAGGATAGGAGGCACGGGAGTCAAATGCACACCACAAAATGGCAGTTGTTCAGATTCAGTCTGATCTATTTCAGTTCCCAGACCACTATTTTCCTGATTCCTATTCTCGTGGAAACTTCGGGCTACCAAGGATGGATCGCGCTGGTTGGAGGCGGTTTTTTAAGTTTGTGCATTTTATTCTTTACCATACAAGTTGGAAGGCTAAAGCCAGACCAGGGTTGGATTGACTTTGGCAAAGAGATTGTGGGAACATGGCTTCACCGGCTGATGGTACTCTTACTGCTCTGCTGGTGTATTTATTATGCTTCGTTTGATATTGAGAACTTTGTTCTTTTTTTTGGATCCAACTATACACGGGGAACTCCCCCCATCTTCATACAAATCATCATTGGACTGGTAATCATGTATACTGCGACGTTAGGAATAACTACTATCATTTATATGGCGGATGGAATTTTCCTGATTTTTTTCATGGCATCACTGCTTTCCGTATATATGTTTATACCGTATGCAGATCTTTCGATGCTTCCTGCATTTTTGCATTACCATGATCCCGGCATTGCACTCAAGGACTCTATTTCGGTAACATCATGGTTTGCGGATTGGCTTGTTTTTCTCTTCCTGGCACCGGAGCTTCGGATGGGAAGCAAAATGTTGAAAATACTGGCAGTATCCAGTATCTCTATCCTTCTGATTGTATTAACAGGCTGGATAATGACTATGCTTAACTTCGGTCCACATCTGGGCAAAGAACTGCAATACCCGTTTCTGGAGATGATCCGCAGTTCTTCACACCACAATATACTTGGCAATCTGGACCCTCTTCTTATCGGCATCTGGTCAGCCTCGATGTTTATTCATGCAGCCTTTCTAATCTATATCGCCTGTAAATGTGCTTTGCACTTGAGCAAGCAGAAGGGGAAAAGGCTGATGATCCCGTTATTGACGATTTGCTCCACGATAATTGCTTATCTGTATTCACGCAATATTGTAATGTACTATAGTAATTTCAACTCGGATTTAATTATCGGCTTCTGGTTATTTATTGAGTGCATTCCCGTATATTACTTCATTGCGGCATTCACCCGCTCCAAAATCGGACGGGCTGTCAAATGACGGCTGCGACTTATCTATTATAAATTGGATGCGCTTTCTGGTATGATTAAGCTTTAGCACATACCTAAATATGGAACGGATGGTGTTATTCTTCATGATGCTTCAGGAAGCAAACGCACTAATACAAGCAATAAGAGTCAATCTTGGTAAAGTTATTGTCGGCAAAGAGGAAGGGGTGGATCTGCTGTTGACCGCTTTGCTGGCGAATGGGCATGTCCTTCTGGAGGATGTACCCGGCACCGGCAAAACAATGCTCGCCAAAACACTGGCACGCTCACTGGACTGTTCCTTCAAGCGCATTCAGTTTACACCGGACCTGTTGCCTTCGGATCTTAGCGGAATCAACTACTATAATCAGAAAACAGGCGAGTTCCAGTTCCGGCCCGGTCCGGTATTTGCCAGTATTCTCCTGGCGGATGAGATCAATCGCGCGACTCCACGTACCCAGTCCAGCCTGCTGGAATGCATGGAGGAACGCCAGATTACCATCGACGGCCTGACACATGAACTGGAAGCGCCTTTTCTTGTTATTGCTACACAGAATCCTGTGGACAGTCAGGGGACGTTTCCCCTGCCGGAAGCACAGCTGGACCGGTTCCTGATGAGGATCACCACAGGTTATCCAACCTTCGAAGAGGGGGTCCATATTCTTCAAAGATTCCGCGGGAATAATCCATTGCAAGATACAGTTGCAGTAGCTACAGGACGAGATATTCAAGAACTGCAGCGGCTTACCGCAGCCGTCACTGTTAGTGATGACCTTCTGGGCTATATGATTCGTATTGTTGAAGCGACGCGCAAAGCTCCTGCAGTCAAACTAGGCGCAAGCCCCCGTGCAGGCTTTGGGCTGCTTCGTGCTGCCCAGGGCTACGCACTTCTGCGGGAACGGGATTATGTATTGCCAGATGATATCAAGGCCGTAGCGGTTCCTGTACTTGCCCACCGCCTGCTTATGCAGCGCGGACCCGGTTCTCGTGAAGGGCAGGCAGCAGAGCTTGTGCTGCAGGTACTGCGCGAGGTTGAGGTTCCGGCTGAGCCGGTAACGGCCGCCAGAGGTGGAAGGGTGGACTAAATCATGACACTGCCCTGGTTTATCATCAGCACGTTTCTGCTGATGCTGTTCATCTCGACGCTGTATCAGCGGAACGCTCTGAAGAAGGTGAACTATACCCGTTATTTCTCTTCACAAGCGGTGTTTGAGGGGGAATCAGTGGAGATGGTGGAAGAGATCAGCAATGGCAAGCTGCTGCCGCTGCCCTGGCTTCGTCTGGAGTCCAGCATCGCCCAAGGGCTTGAATTTGGAAGTCAGGAGAATCTGGGCATCAGCAGTGGCGAAATCTATCAGAATCATTTGAGCCTGTTCTACCTTCGGGCTTACCGCCATATCAAACGGACACACAAGGTCCGCTGTATGAAGCGGGGGCTGTTCCGGCTGGATACAGCAACCATGACCACCGGTGATTTATTCGGACTCAGCCGCAGCACCCAAACCTTTCCCTTGCAGCTGGAACTGATGGTATATCCGATGATCGTGGACTTATACGAGCTGCCTCTTCCAATACATAGCTGGCTGGGCGAGCTGCCCGTCAAGCGTTGGATCGTTCACGACCCGTTCCTAACGGCTGGCACACGTGAATACAGTCCTGGCGATTCGCTAGGGTCATTGAACTGGAAGGCCACGGCCCGTACCGGCCGGATGCAGGTTCACAAGAAGGACTTTACGGCTGATTCCAGGCTTGTCATCTGCCTGAACATGGAGATCAGTGATTCCATGTGGAGAACAGTGACGGATGTGGAGCGGATTGAGCTTGGCATTCGCTATGCTGCTACAATATCGGATTATGCGGTTGGTCATGGCATTGAAACGGGTTTTCTCAGTAACGGCAGGCTGGACGGAGAGGGTGCGAATGATCCGGTAGATGCTAATCCCATGGGGCGGCTGGATGACATTCTAGGATTGCTGGCAAGGCTCCAGCTGGACCGGACGATGCCTATGAGCAGATTGCTGGAGCAGGAAGCGGAGAAAGGAAACACCGATACGGATTACCTGATTATTTCCTGTCACCTCGGCCCGGAACTTCAGCAGGCAGCCGAACAACTGCGGCTGTCCGGGAACGGTGTAGAGTGGCTGGAAATTCCGGCCTCAGGGAGGAATAGCGCATGAAGCTGCAAGCACCGGAACACTTGAAATCGACGCATCGTCTCTTGTTGAATAGTATTGTGGAATGGCTATTATTCCTCCCTGTATGGATCGTGCTACAGAAGTACTTGCAGTCCGGGGTTACCGCGCTGCCCTGGATGTATACCCTGCCGCTAATATCCATGGCGGGGGTAATGCTAAGGCAGAGCTGCAACCGGAAGTGGAAGCAGCTCCTGGCGGCACTTCTCCTTGGCGTGCTGGCAGGAATTCTGGCTGGTGCATTTTCATTAAGAGAAATCCCATTGTATGCAGGTGCTATCATATCTGCATATCTGGGTATAACTGCCGGGGGCCGTAGCAGCAGGCTCAGAATTTATACTGCCGGCATTGCAGTATATTTTGTAGCCACTATCGCATTCGCCAGAATTCCGCTGCTTCAGCCTAGTGTTGCTGTATTAACCTGGAGCGGCAGTCTCTGTCTAATTCTTGCCCTTCTGGACTCCAACACCAGCCACTTGCATTACAGCTCATTCACGGGAGACGGTTCTCCGCTTCCGAGGGGAATTCGGCGGCATAACCGTTTGTTTGTGCTGTTGTTCATTGCGGTGGCGGCTTTGCTTGCGGCTGGTGCAGGCCGGGCATTGGGACTGTTCCTCTGGCATGCCGCACAGGCCTTCTTCGGCTGGGTGAGCCGTCTGTTCTCTGATTCAAGTAAGCCAGAGCCGCAGCAGGAAGCTCCACCGCAGGTGATGCCTGAGATGCCGCCGGCTGAAACCCATGAGCCGGGGCTGCTGGCGATGATCCTGAATGCTGCATTTTATGCCATCGGAGCTGCGGCGCTGATCGTAATCCTGTATTTTGGCCTTCGTTGGTTATATCGCAATTCAGGTGGAGTCTGGCGGAAATTCATCGACTCTCTGTTATCCTTGCTCCGCAGAGAATCACCGCAGAATAATACCGCTTATCAGGACGAGGAGAAAAGTATTTTCACCTGGGAGAAGACGGTTCAAGGCGTAAGAGAGTACTGGCGGAGCCGTACAACCTCTGCCTCCAGACGGGACCGCTGGGAAGGAATGAACGGGGGGCGTGAGCAGACCCGCTGGTTGTACCGCCATTGGTTGAAGAACAAACGTGCCCAAGGATACTTGCAGAGGAGCTATCTTACCCCTCAAGAGACTACGGTGGATATTGCAGAATGGAATGAGAGCAGGAAACCCCAGCGTAAGGCTCAAGAGACTGCTCCAGACGCCTCGTCCGCTCAGCTTCTCCGGTTCTATAATCAGGCAAGGTATGGCGGGACTGAGCCTTCGGAAGCTGAAGTCAGGCAGTTGAAGGAAAGGCTGAAATTATAGCCGTTATAGGTTCAGCGGGAGGAGGAAAAGTACATGGTTACCTATTTACGGGGAGAACTGGCAAAGGAAGCGAAAGTCAATATTGAAACGCTGCGGTACTATGAGAAGCATGGCTTACTTCCCCGGCCGCAACGGACGACCTCGGGTTACCGGATGTATACGGAGGAGGCACTCACCCGGATCGCTTTTATACAGAATGCCAAGAATTGTGGATTCACGCTGCGTGAAATCAAAAAAGCGTTAGTAAAGTCCGAGGACGGAAGTATAGGGGTTTCTGATTTCATTCTGGCAATAGAGCGTAAGATGATCGCTGTTGATCTGGAAATAGCGAAACGCGAGACTACCAGACAGCTTCTGAAGGATCTGAAAATAAACCTTGAATCCGCAGAGCGGCATCCTGGGGTGAAGGAGACTTTGCAAGTTCTCAGGATGGAAAAATAAACTTTGGCGAGGTTCCTAATGCGTTGCGGTGTTGATCCTGCTTGACTCTGTACCGTAGTACAGGGTTTAGAATACAGGTGTCAAGCCAATACCGGGAGGAATGAAAGATGCCGAGTTCAAAGGAAATGCTTCAAGCGATCAGACAACATTTGCAGCAAAATAATCAGACCGCAGGGAAAACAGCAGTACAAATCCGTCTGGAGATGGCGGAATCCGCCAAACAATTACCATTGCTTCATGAAGTATCTGCCGAAAGGGTTGATGTGGACGGGGTGGCAGGAGAATGGCTGAATGTTACAGTGGACCCCTCCGAAAAGGGTAATGGGAAGGTCATACTCTATGTTCATGGTGGAGGTTTTATCTCCGGCAATTGTGAGATCTACCGTGACCTGGCAGCAAGAATCGCTGCTGCCAGCGGAGTAAGGGTGTTTACCTTAGAATATCGTCTTGCACCCGAGTATGTGTATCCTGCTGCCAATGAAGATTGTCTTGCTGCTTACTGCTGGCTGCTGCGAACAGGCTTTCTGCCGGAAGACATCATCCTGGGCGGCGATTCTGTAGGCGCCTCTCTCGTACTAATGACGCTGATCACACTGAGGGACGCAGGGGATAAACTGCCCGCAGCCGCATTTCTTCTATCCCCGCACAGTGATCTCGTCCATCTGGACGGCGAGTCGTATGACAGCAGGGCTGAAATGGACCCTACGGGAAGCCGGGAGGGGAATCAGAGAATCCTGCGGGATTACCTGGGCGGCTATAACGGTATTATACCTGCGCTGCTATCGCCGCTAAGGCTACCGCTGGATGGACTGCCCCCCTTATTTAATACAGGCCGGAGATCAGGAAGTGCTGCTGAGTGATGCCGAACGGCTCGCAGAGCGTGTATGTGCTTACGGAGGAGAAGCCACACTTGAAATTTGGGAGAACCTGTGGAGCGTGTTCCAGTTGATGTCTGCGTTGCTCCCGGAAGGGCAGGAAGCGATCGGGAAGATTGGGAGCTTTGTCAAAAGGATCTGGAGCTTATAGGTGAAAGTTAAGTGAAATATGCAGAATATCCAAGGGATAAATTCCCTTATTCCCTAAAATAATGATTTTAAAAAACCGATAATTCATATACTTACTCTTCTGAATCGAGATAATGAGTCAATAGGGTAGAATTTATACTGGGGGAATCATTATGCCTTACACTATGGAAGTAAATGTAGCCAAAAATCAAGTGGTTGTAAAAGCATTTGGTCTGACTGAAACGGATGTGCCTGCTTATATATCTGATTTTGAAGCAGCAATGAAGAAACTGAAACCTGGCTTTACTGGAGTCACCGATGTAACCGAGTCTAAATCAATCCTTACCCCCGAGGTGGCCGCCATGCTCGCACCTACAGGTGAATTGGCAGTTGCACATGGAGTGGGCGGATGGGTGTATGTTGCGAACTCTCCTGTGTGGAAGATGCAGATGAACAGACTCTTCGGGAAGTTTGCTGTGTACTATCCGACTTATGAAGAAGCAGATGCATATTTGAATAGCTTATCCGAATAATAGTCATAGAAGCATCAGCGATAGGATTCCCGCAACAACGGTTCCCAGCAGACTGCGGGTTTGGATGGCAACCCATAGGGTTGGCAAAGCTGTTATCCATTCTACATTGCTGGATAAATTGGTGAAATGGCCATCCGTGGTGAACAGTTCCTGGGCGACCAGTGCGGAGATGACCGCTACGGGTACATGATTCAGCCAGCGCATGCCCCATTCTGGAAGCGTATTCAGGCTAAGAAGCATAGAGGCAGCACCCTTGGGATGAAAGTAACCAGTGCCGCTCCAATGATATTGAAGGAAATATCCAGTCTTATTTCCATTTCTCGATTAACACTCTATCGTAGAGGCTGCTGCGGTTGCGATAATCACACCTATACTGGGTGACCGGAGAACCGATACACCGACGGCAATTAACATCGCAGCAGCCCCAACGAGAATATCCGTCAGCAGCGTGTTTCTGCTCTGGATGGTGAGTACGAGCAGACCTGGGAACATCGCCGGGAGGGCGAAATCAAGCCCCCATTGCTCGGGGTCAGCGATCCATTGGCCCAGAAAAGCACCGGCGATATTGTCCAGGCTCCAATTGAGATAAGCCGTAAGGTTCAGACCGTGCATCCATTTTTCACTGATAGCAGCGGAACCTGTGCTTCTCTGAATAGCTACTCCAAAGGTTTCATCTGTTTGCAGCGCCCCTTAAGCAAAGTTTCTGCCACTTAGTAAGCCAATTGTACTGCTCCTCGCAAAACGCTATGGATATGCTGGACAATCCTTGTGATCGTACGATTCTTGAGATAATCTGAAAATGCCTTACAGCAATAAAATCGAAAATAGCATTACACTCATTACCGCTCAGGGAGCAGGTTCTGCTATAGCCGGAATAAAAGCGTTCAAACAAACGCATGGTCCTATCGTACATGGATGGATGAAATTCATTAAAGTGGGTATCGTCAGACATATATGCAACATCCATGCTTGGATAGTCACCTGAAGCATCATCCCAATCCAAAAGAACATATTCTCCGCTCTGGTTCCTGATCATATTCCCCGTATGCAGGTCCCCATGGCAAAAGCTTGTAGGGAGCTTAGAGATACGTTTCCATAATTCATCGCCGTAGAGTTTGAGTTCCTGGATCTTCTCTGAATCCCAATCCATCTCCCCCATAATGGTAATATAGTCGTTTATGTATTCGTTTTTTGTTCGGTTAATAAGCTTATGGGGATATCGCTTCATGACCTGATGCAGTTCCCCGATCTGTTGTCCAATGTGCTCTGCTTCAATTTTGCCGTCAGGCATTGTTCCTTCCTCATAATCATAGATTATGGCAATATTCCAGTTCTCCTGACAACTTAAGCTGAAATAGCTGGAATTATCGTTCTTCCTGACAATGGTGGCTACCGGGTAAGAATTTGTATGTAAAAAATCGAGGATACGGATCGTTTGCAAAACGTCATCCTTTTTGGAACTGCGGTACATTTTCAGCACATACTTATGATGACGGCTCCGCAGAAAATATACCCTGCCGATCATCTCCCGGTGAAATTCAATATGCAGGATCTCCAACGGATAGGATCGGTTGATCTCTTGAATCAGAGCATCGTTGTCCATAAATTGTTCTCCTTTTGGAATAAGCAAGCTAATTATACAATTATATTATTCTACTATATCAAAAAAGAGGGTTCTCCCACACAGAATTAATCTGAAGGAAGAACCCTTTGTAATTAAAATACATCCTCAGTAGAGTACCAGTACCCCAAAGCCTTCGAGTGTGTACGAGCCGGAGAGAGTCGAACCGGTCAGCAGATCGGTTCTTTGCTCTTTGAGCTGGACGGTCGCAGGTTCTTCACTGAAGTTCAGCAGGAACGTATAGCTGTTATTTTCATCTTTGCGGATTTGCAGCTCTACTTCCGAAGGAAACTCCAGCCACTCAGCTACAGGGGAGTGAAGGTGAAGCCTGTCGATGATTTTAAGTGCTGCATCCGCATGAAATACAGCTCCGAAGTACCATACCTCGCCTTTGCCGCGTTTGTTTCGGGTGACAGCCGGTTTGCCGGCATAATAATCGGTTGCATAAGTCCCCATAACCTCGACAGTGTCCTCTTCGACATGAAGAATATCATTGAACGCATCAGCACCGGTAAGCGCCTCAGGATCACTGCCCCAGCGGATGGAAGTGGGAAGACGGGTGCCTTTGACCATAGTGAATTCCTCAACAGTGATGCCACACAGGTCCCTCGCAGCACCGGGAAAAGGCCGCATATAGCATTGTCCTCGGGTATCCTTGTAACCGGTCCGGCAGCCGAAAATCAGCGTTCCGCCTTGCTGCACATATTGATCCAGAAGCTCTGCTGTCTCATCGCTCATAATGGCCGGATGCGGATAGACTAGAACCTGATAAGGAATCAGGTCTTCTAGAGTGGTTTTGCTACGCATGTATAGGATGTCGTTCGGGATTTGACGCTTCTGCAGTGCCTTGAACCATTCCTTGTTGCTCTGCCACATAAAGGGTCCGTGCCAGACATCGTATTCACCATCCCATTCATTGTCGTAATCACGCAGAATGGCAATGTCAGCCTTAGATCGCGTACCTACAATATGTTTGCCTGCAACAGCCAGTTCCCGGCCAATCTGTTCTGCTTCCCTGACCCTGCGGTTCGGCTGGTTATGATAGTCATTGAGGCCATGCCAATATATTTCATTGCCCATAGTTGCCGTCCGCCAGCGGAAGTAGAGCAGCTTGTCCGCACCATGAGCAATGGACTGATATGTCCAGAGCCTCATCTGACCAGGCTTGGGTGAAGGCATATCCATGCGGTTCACCCAGCCGCCCGGGCCGGATTGCTGCTCCATGATACAGAAATTAGGGCTAATCGAACGAACTGCTGTTAACGAGAGGCTCCAGCTCCGGTCCAGCAGCGGATCTGCTTCTTGCGGATCGGTACTTATGCTTGAGAACTGGGGATAGGAGTCATAGCTGAAGAAATCAAGGAGCTGGTCGTTCAGTTCATGGCTGTCGAGATGTCCGAACAATCCATTGGTGGTTACCCATTGGGAAGGGGCCAGTTCCCGGATAATATCAACCTGGATTCTGGCAAAAGATATGGTGTTGTCGGAAATGAACCTCTTCTCATCCAGTGCCTGATGCGGATTAGGCTGCATGGGTGACGGAGTGGGTCGTGGCAGAAAGATCTGTGACCAGCTATTATAGGTCTGATTCCAGAAGACAGTTCCCCAAGCTTCATTCAGCTTCTCCAGCGTTTCATATTTGGCTTGTACCCACTCCCGGAAGGCCTGGTGATCGCTCTCCGAATAGAACACATTGATTTCACAATTCAGTTCATTGTCAATTTGCCAGCCAACCACACCCGGGTGATTGCCATAATGCTGCGCAAGCTGCCTGGTGATTCTGGCGCAGAGCTCCCGGTACTTCGAACTGCTGTAATTATAGTGACGGCGCATGCCGTGCTGTAGCGTCACTCCGTCATAGGTAACATTCAACACTTCAGGGTAACGCTCGGTGAGCCAAGCGGGAGGTGTGGCCGTGGGTGTTCCCAGAATCACCTTGAGACCGTGGCTATGAGCCAGATTGATGGCTCTGTCAAACAGATCGAACTGGAAGACACCTTCCTCAGGCTCAAAGAGGGTCCAGGCAAATTCAGCCATCCGGACAATCGTGAATCCGGTTTCAACCATTCGCCGGTAATCGTCGGCCCAGAGTTCTTCCGGCCAGTGCTCAGGATAGTAACACACGCCAAGCTCAAAGGATTCAGTAGTGGATATAGTATTCATTTTCAACCTCCAAGTGTAAAAATATGCTGTAGGATTGTTATGAATCTATTGTATTATCAGGTATACTGATTCATATATAACACAATATTGCTATTGTATTACTATATTGCGTGTATGGCTTATGTAGAAAGGATCCCCTATGAACAAACAATGGGTTTTACCCGCACCGGCCTATATGCATTACGTCTGCTATCCGGAATTTATCGGGCATTATTCGGATTTTCCACAGCATGCGGAACGCAGAAGTGAGGGCTTGCTGAATAGTTATAATCTGCATCTTGTTTTTGCCGGGGAAGGTTATGTCTTCCAGGAGGGTGAACGCATTCCTATGGGACGGGGCAGAGGTTTTCTCTTCCCGAAGGGGGCTTACCAGCAGTATGGAGCTGATCCTAATCACCCATGGGAGGTTCGCTGGATCCATTTCGGCACGAGCATCCCTTTGCCTCTGCTGGAGGAGGTGGACCAGTCGCGCGGCTACTTTTTTACGTTTGATCCTGATGCCGGGCTCATCCCGGTTTTTGAAGAGATGTACCGGCTTAGTGAATCCTTCGAGACCTCCTGCGAACCCCGTTTCTCTGCTTTGCTCTATGAAATACTGATTACGCTGTTGCAGAACTCCGAGCCGCTACATGGATCGGTTCCGCTGGAGATCAGGCACTCGATCCGCCGCACCGCAGATATGATCCGCCGGGAATGCGAGCGCCCGTGGACGCTGGAGACGATGGCCAAACTTGCGGGCTACAGCAGCTATCATTTCCTCCGCCTGTTTCGTAGTATTATGGGTAAGACTCCGAACCGCTATTTAACCGAATGCCGTCTTGCCAGAGCCAAGCTGCTGCTGGCCTCCACCTCCCTTTCCATTTCTCATGTTGCCCTGGAGTCCGGTTTTCGGCAATCTAGCTACTTCATAAAGGTCTTTAAACAGGTGGAGGGGATTCCGCCCAATCAATACCGGAGAGCTTTTAGCTCATAGAGTTCCTTAGATAACAAATAAGTTACATTTTCCAAGCAAGAGTAACAGTTTGGATACATTTCCCTCTTCAGCTGCCACTATAATGGATTCTAGTAAAACACCTGGGGGGAAAATAATGAGATTGTATAAAAATACATATGCGGCAGTGCTGGCAGGCACATTTGTCATCGGTCAGCTGGCGGCCGGCCTGGCACCTGGAACGGTACAGGCTTCAGCAAGCTCCATACCTTCAGCCAACATGGCTGCTGCGGTGACACCCAAGATTAGTCCCATAGTTATTGGATCGGGAGTAACAGCGTCGCTCGAAAATGTAAACATATGGACACAAACGGGCGGCAATATTCTGACGTACACAGTGAAATATTCAAATGCCGGGGGAACAGGCGCCAATCTGGTGCGTTACTTCTCTCGGGTCGTAACCCCTGAAGGTTCGGTGATTCCGGGTACTCCTGTTACAGCAGATGCACTGAAGAAGAAAGTGGACGCCAATGAAACACTGCAGGTGACGTACTATGTCAATGTAGGTCAGAGCGAGTCTCTTCAAGGAATGAAGATTGCAATGTATGTCTGGGACCCCAAGACCAAGGGCTATCTGCGGCAGGCAGGCACCTTTGCGGTTCCGGCCAATTATTCCACCACTGTGGCAAGCGGTAAAAGTTTGAACACGCTAATGAACGATATCCCCGTAACAGCAGCAGCAGAATCCCTGCAAATCTTCAAATTCAGCGGCAAGGTATATGCCAAGGTAGGGCTAAGCCTGACCAATAAAGGCAGCAAGGTCCTTGGCGATCCCGGTTACACAGCCTATCTGGTTTCAGCCAGCGGAACCTCATTTGAACTGTCACTCAGCAGCACCCAAGACGGTTATAAGATTCAGCCTCAAGAAAAGAAGAGCATCTACTACTTAGCGGAAATCCCAGCCTATCTCAAAACCGACAACATGAAGCTTCTGTTCACGCAAAAGGATGTAACCCTGAAGCTGGAGCTGCCCGGTGCTTCATTTAAGCTCCCGGCAGCGACAAGTCCAAATCTGGTTGTAGGCAATGGAGCCATCAAGACCATCATAGTGAACAGCAATACCATCGAAACCAAGCTCAGCAATGCCTCGGTTTATGCCGATAAGGCGTCGGCTGCATGGTCTTTTCAGCTTGAACTGAAGAATACAGGGAACAAAGCCGTTACCCTGCCCACCTACGAGCTTGCTGTCAAATCGGCAAAAGGAAGAACGTTTCCGGTCAATGCCAAAGCCTTAAACGGAATAACACTTAGACCGCTGGAGGTAAAAGTAATTCCGCTTACAGCGTCAGTACCGCTGGAGGTTGAACAGGGTACGCTTCAGCTGCAGATGATCGAAGCCGTGGGGCAGGAGCTTCCTGCTCCAACTGCCGGAACGGAAACTGGAGGAACGTCCGGAACACCGGCTGTAAGCGGTAATGCAGTTGGCAAGCTGACTTTTCCTATTGCTTACTTCACGATCCCTTATACGCTACGTACCAATGTCCAGCAAGGACAGGAATACAGAACCACGAATCCGTACGGAACATTCTCGTACAGTATCCAATCCATTCAGCGTTATCCGTGGAAGGATGATGATATCGTTATCGCCAGGCTGAAGCTGACCAACACGCAATCTGTAACCCTGTCCCTGCCTGAACTCAAGGGGGCGCTCAAATTGAATAATCTCGATTTGACTTCGTCGACAGAGATTATCATGGACAAAGAATCTGCAGAGCTTGCTCCGGGCAGCTCCGCCGAAATCGATGTGCTGACCAAAATTCCGTACGCTGAAGAGTTCTCAGCGCTAAATATTAGCTTGTACACCACAGAGAACGAGGAGAAGAAACCCTTCCTTGCACTGAGCACGAGCAGTGATATGAACAGTGTTACGACTATTGAGCGCGGCGGGAACTATATAGTTGCTGAAAAGGGTAAAAACTCAAAGGTTCAGGAGAACAGAACCACAGTCTACTCAAGCTCAAGTACCTCCAAAATCATCTACACAGAGCTGCTCATGAGCAATGAGGAGAAAAGACAAAGCTCGCTTACGCGGCTGAAAGCCTATTACCGGACTGCGGATGGACAGTTCTATGAAGCACAGTCTTCTCAATCTGCCGGCCTTGCCGCTCCAGGCGGGAAGCAGATGGTTACCTTCTGGGCGAAAATTCCGGGGGCCTTGCAGACCAATGACATGTCACTCTACCTCGGAACCGGCATTACAGGCGGTAAGCTGAGTGAAGCTGGGCAGGAAGCGACAGGCTATGTCAATGTTGCATCGCTCAAGCTTAATCCGGTAACGCCTGTACCTGTGCAGAACCTTGGCCAAATCTCTATATTCCCTTACAACTTCTCGGTGATCCGTTCAGAAGGTCAAATTTCGGAGGGCAGCGACAGCATGAGCATCGAGGTCGATTACAAGCTCACGCAGGACCACTCTTATGATACAGATGCGCTGGATCACAAGCTGGTTGCCAAGATTACAGATCCATTCGGCCTGACGCAGGAAAAAACATTGACGCTTGGCACGGATTTGACGGAAGGTGACAATAACACGTACACCCTTTCCATCACCAGAGGTCTGTATAAACAGCTTAAAGGCGGCTCCTACAAAATCACCCTGTACGATGAGTTCCAGGGCGGACGGATTGAGCTCGGACAGCAGATTTACTACTTGATCTACAAGCCGCTGCCCGTCATTGTTAAAGACGAAAAATAACGAACGATCTATCACAGGACAAGAAGGAGCGGCTTCCATGTTGCGAGTCGAAAAAATTACACATTCCTTTAAAACCGGCAACGAGTGGACCAAGGTCCTTCATGAAATCAGCTTTGCTGTGAAGCAGGGAGAAATGGTTGCGCTACTGGGCAGCTCCGGGTCCGGTAAATCTACGCTGCTGAATTTGATGGCTGGCCTGATGAAGCCTACCGACGGCCATATTTTCATTGCTGATCATGACATCGTGTTGATGGGTGAAAATAAGCTCGCCGAATTCCGGCGCAAGAATATCGGATTTATATTTCAAGCCTATGAATTGATTACAAGCCTAACTGTACGTGAGAATGTGGAGCTGCCGCTGGTTTTCCAGTCGGTGTCACCCTCTATCCGCAAGCAAAAGGCACTGGCTCTGCTGGAGCAGGTCGGATTACCTGACAAGGCAGACCTGTTTCCTTCACAGCTGTCAGGCGGTCAGCAGCAGCGCGTAAGTATCGCCCGGTCTCTGATAACAGAGCCTTCTGTTATTTTTGCCGACGAGCCTACCGGAAATCTGGATTCCAAAACAGAGGAGGAAATCATCAGCATTCTGCTGAAGCTGAATCAGACCATGAAAACGACATTTATTGTGGTAACGCATGAACAAGAAGTGGCGGAGCAGATGCAGCGGACCTTCTCACTCCGGGATGGATATTTGATTAACGGCCAGCACACGGATGTTCAGCCGGCACCTACAGAGGAGGAGAGTCCGTGAGGATCAGGGATATCTCCCGTATGGCCTGGGATCAGGTCAAACGGCGAAAAGTGGTAACGGGCTTGTGTATGACCGGGATTTCCATTGGTTGTGCGGCCATTATCGTTGCGCTGAGTGTGGGTCAGTCCGCACAGGTATATGTGACGAATGAAGTGAACCGCAATTTCAAAATGGATGAAATCACCGTAACTCCGGGCGGCGGACTGCCATCTCCAGGCGGAAAGGGAGGTGGAGGCGGTTCAGGGTCCGGGGTCAATAGCAACCTGGATCCGGGTAAGCTTACATTTCAAAAGCTTAAGATCATTCAAGGACTGAAACATGTCGTTGCTGCAGCCCCTTTTGAAGATAACGGGTACAGACAGATGATTACGGTGGACAATAAAATCGCCGATATTCAGGTTATTGCAACGGATCTGCGCATGCTGAACAAATTCGACAAGTCCTTCAAACAGGGCGGCGCTTCAGATATTCCCGGAATGGTGGTTCTGAACTATGGTGCCACACTCGGGTTGATTGATATAGAGACCCGGCAGAACATTTTTGACCGTATGAATTCGGATCCTTTCAATCAAGAGGTATCAAGCCAGTATAATAATCTGATGCTGATTCCCTCGGAAATGTACCGCCAGCAGGTTCAATTGCAAGCACAGGATTACAGCGCCAGCGCCCCAAACGGTACAGGACCCACCAAACTCAGTTCACCGCTCCAGGTAGGCGGTATTCTGGCCAATCCTCCCGGTACCAGCGATGATCGTGCTACTTATGAGAAGGTGATGTATGTGTCATTGGAAACTGCTGCACAGCTGCAGCATGAACTTAGCTTCACTGATGCAAACGGGACCGTTCCAAGTCTGGAAGAGGGCAAATACAATTCCGTCACAGTGAAGGTCGACAGTGTCGATAACATCAAACCGCTGGAAGCATTAATCCAGAAGCTTTCTTTGTCAGCTAACGACAACTTGTACCAGCAGGAACAGTTGAAAGAACAATTCGATACGATTAAAATGGCTGCTCTGGGTATTGGTGTTTTCATTCTGGTTATTGCATCGATTTCCATCATTGTAGCCATGACCATGTCCACACATCAGCGCAGGCGTCAGATCGGGATTATGAAAGTGCTCGGTGCGAACATGGGCCAAATCCGCAATATGTTTATAACAGAAGCTGCCCTGCTCGGACTGCTCGGCGGTCTGCTCGGTGTACTATTCTCTTATCTTATTGTAATGGCGTTGAACAAACTTGTGGGTACTGCCGGAGAAGGCCTGTCTTTCTTTATACCGCTTACGACCCTTCCGATTGGGCTTTCGTTTGCGATTATGACCGGTGTACTATCAGGTATCTATCCGGCCATCAGCGCTTCCAGAACGGATGCACTTACAGCTATCAAGCGGGATTAGCCATAAACATATATACAATACTGTATTTCCATTTGAAAGGAAGCCAAATCAATGAAGAGGATATTCAAAAGGACGCTGAAGTGGGTTATCATCCTTGGCATTATTGCCGCCGCAGGCTATATTCTGTACAGCAAAGTATTAAAAAAAGAACCGGAGGTAGTGATGGAACCTCCTCAAGTAATCAGCTTTCCGGTGACACAAGAGCCGATGACAAGTACGGTTCAGGTCAAGGGGAAATCCAAGTATCAGGAGGAAACGCTGGTATATGCTCCGTTTGCCTCCAAAGTCACCGCGTGGAAAGTCGAAAATGGCGGACAGGTGAAAAAAGGGGATGTCCTGTTCACGCTGGACCAGTCCACCTTGAAGAATGAAATTGCCACTACAGAAGCAACTATTCATAAAGCGAAGCTGGAAGGGGAACTGAATACCTTTGTCAGCCAGCAGGATGAGGATGCGGCCGTTCCGGCAGGGACGGAAGCGGAACGTCTGAAGGCACTTGCCGCCCAGGAGACCGCTCGTCTGAATGATGAATTGAACCAAGTGAATGCAGACATTCAGGAGAAGGAGCTAACCGACAAAAGAGCCAAGCTGAATTCTGCGGTGTACCACGCTCCGGCTACCGGTATTTTTCTCTATGACAGCAGCAGCGAGACCGGTGAACGGCCGCAGATGGTGACAGATAATCAGTACATCGGCAAAATTGTGGACCTTAGCAAGCTGGAGTTCATCGCGCTGGTAGGGGAGCAGGATATCTTCCGTATCAAGCCGGGGATGAAGGTTCAGGTGAAGATGACTGCGATGAAAGATTTGATCCTGAAAGGTGTAGTAAAAAAAGTGTCGAAATTCGCCACAACGACTACCGGCCAGAATACGGCAGGGCAGGTGCCGCAGTTCGAAGTTGTGATCTCCCTGCAGCCCGATGAGCACTTGATTGGAGGCCTTAGCCTAAGTGGAGATATTGAGACCTTGCGCAAGGACAAGACCACAGTGGTGTCCAGTATCGCTGTTATTCATGAAGGGAATCAGGCTTTTGTGATGCTGGATAAAGGAAAGGGTCAGTATGAGCGGAAAGAGATCAAGATCGGAATGGAGACCTCTGAGAAGACTGAAGTTCTATCCGGACTGAAACCTGGAGATACTGTAGTCCTGCAATAGAAATGTGAACGTGTAAAATAGCGTGAATACAAAACAGTAGCAGCCTGTTGTAGCGGTGATTCCGCTATAACAGGCTGCTGCTCTGTTTTCAGACACTCTGAGGGTTACTTTACAAAGGAGGTACGCCAGGCTTTGATATCCTTATTGAGCTGGGTGAGGTTAGGAACGTCAACAGGTGTATCTTTCAACTGATATTTCTGTTTCAATGACAGAATCCGATAGACACTCTCATTAATCCTGGATTCGGAAATCTTGCCTTGCTTCACAGCAGCCAGCAGTGCATTTCGTGTGGTCTGCTCATTGCTGTATTCGTGGGCGACCAATAGGATATCGCTGCCCGCGAGGACTGCATTAACAGCAGCCGCAGCCAGGCTGTAATTTTTCATGATTGCACCCATGGTCAGGTCATCGGTAATAACCACTCCCTTGAAACCCATTTGTCCCCGTAGAAGTTGACTGATGATGACTTTGGACAGGGAAGCAGGCCGGTCAGGGTCCAGGTGCGGATACAGAATGTGGGCAACCATTACTGCGTCTGCCTGCTCCTTAACCGCTTCGCGGAAGGGTCGCCATTCGAGCTTCGCCAGCTGGGCTTCCGTCTTATTCACTACCGGAAGCTCCAGGTGGGAATCGACAGACGTATCTCCATGCCCCGGGAAGTGCTTAACGACAGGAACGATGCCCTCACTCTCAATCCCCTTCATTTCTGCAATGCCAAGCTCGATAACCTTTGCGGACGTGTTGCCGAAGGAACGGTCCCCGATCACCGGATTGTCCGGATTGCTGTTGATATCCAGCACCGGGGCAAAATCCATATTGAAGCCTGCGGTTTGCACTTCTCTGGCCAGCAGCTTACCCATCATTTCTGCTGCCTCCGCATTACTGCTTGCACCAACCGATCCACTTGCCGGAATCTTCGCATATTCGTCCGGCATACGGCTGACCTTGCCGCCTTCCTGGTCGACACTGACGAACAGCGGTGCGGGGTTTCCGGCATTGCTGCGCTTCAGTTCATTGGTGAGGCTGACCAGCCCCTTCAGGCTCTTTATATTGTCCCCGTACAGGATGATGCCGCCAACCTTGTCATTAGAGATCATAGTTTGTGTCTGCGCGCTTACTTCTGTCCCGTCAATCCCCACGAGGAGCATCTGGCCGATCTTGTCTTCCAGCGGCATGGAAGCAATCTCCTGTTCAATCACACCTACAGGGCTGCTTCCTTCAGAGCCGGCAGGCACTGGAGAAGCGGCAGTCACCGGTGGTGGGGACTGAGCCGGAGGTGAAGCAGCATCCGTTTGCCGGGGAAGAGGATTTTCAGATGAAGGTGAAGCTGCAGGAGGTACTGGTTGTGGCTCTGCCGTATTACTGGAACCTGCTTTTCCGCTGCAGCCGCTGCTTAAGAGGAGGCAAGTAATGGTCATAACCAAAGTAATCCTTTTATAGCTTGGAACAACAGGGTTACTGTGTTCGTGGAACCGGGTCATTGTATGCTGACTCCCCTTTCTGTTTGCTGGATCACAAGTGCAGATGTTAAGATGAAGTAGACATTTGCTACATAAGCTTTGCTACACTGCACACAAAATTTTAAGGATGAGGTGAATTTGATCATGAAAGAAGAATTGGTAAATGCGCTAAATGAACAAATGAATTTTGAGTTTTATTCTGCACATGTGTACCTCGCGATGGCTGCATATTGCTCCGGCGAAAGTCTCGATGGCTTCGCTAATTTTTTCCTGATCCAGGCAGAAGAAGAACGGTTCCATGCAATGAAAATCTACAAATTCCTGAATGACAGGGACTTCCGGGCCAGACTGGCTGCCCTTCCCGAGCCTAAAAATGAGTATACATCCATGCTGGACGCATTTGAGCATGCATTCGCCCATGAACAGCAGAACACCTCAAGATTCTATCATTTGGCTGACTTGGCGCTTGATGAACGGGAACATGCGACCATCTATTTCCTGAAATGGTTCATCGATGAGCAGGTGGAAGAAGAGGCATTATTCAGTAATATTATCGCCAAGCTGAAGCGGATTGAAACCGACAGCAATGCCTTCTACATGCTGGATGCTGAGTTTGCAGGACGCACATTCACAGCACCGGCTGAATAAGAAACTGCGTAGCTATTGAATCGCAGCAGGCAGCTTGACACCCAGCATCTTCCCTCCGCTGCGTACTATAAGGATATTCCCTGTTTTGAGTGAAGGCTGGAATTCACGGGAAGCGGTTTTGACAGTGAACAACGGCTTCTGGCTGATAAGATCATAAGCATGATATAATCCGTCGGATTGTCCAGTATACATGGTCCGGCCGAAGATATCCATTTGAACCGAGGGATTTTCACCCTGCTTCGTGCTGATTACTTGTCCATTTGCGAGCTTCATGGTAATCAGGCTGTTGTCGCTGTAATTGTAATACATCAGCCGATCCTGGATCACCTTGTACAGTGGGAATACATGATCGGAAAGCGGCTGGTTCCATTGCTTCAGAGGTTTCCCATTCTCTGTATAGTTCCAGAAGTTATACTGGGCAACCTTTTGCCCTTGCATAACATACAGGTTGCTGCCATCCAGAAACGCTGAACCATACACCCCTCCGGACCGGAATCCACCGTCTGGAGGGGTGTTGTTGTCTGTCCAGCGGTAATTGCGTTCACCTTGGAGCTGACCGGTCTGCAGGTTGAAAATAGATACCAGAACTTTACGGTTCACCGGGTCTTCATCCAGCATTTCCAGTGATTTGATGGAATACACCAGACCATCGCGAATGGTCAACGGCATACTCTGGCGGTATTGCTCCCATAACTTCTTACCCGTCTTAGAGTCATAAGCTATGATCGACGGGAAGGTTAAGACTCCAGCGCTGGTATAGAGGCGGATCAGCACTCCATCCACTTCTGTTAAGTCCGTGTAGCCCTCATAATTGCTGTCCTCGGCGATTTTCCATTTGAGCTTCCCGGTGGAAGCATCCACAGCCGCAAGCTGTCTGCCTTGAGTCACATAAATCTTGTCTCCCAGAGGATGTATGCTGGATGCATTAGAAAAAGGCAAAGAAGTATTCCATACTTTCCGTCCTGACTCTGCTACGGCGTATAACGTGCCGGCTTGCGTTACTCCATAAATCATTCCTTTGCTGTAGGTGTACAGCGGCGCCAGGGCGCTGCCGTATTCCCACAGCTTTTTGCCTGTAGCTGCGTTCAGCGCAGCTAATGTATAGTTCTTCTGGAGCGCAAAAACCTTGCCGTTCTCTGCGAGAGCAGTAATGGACTGGGCCGCGAGACTGCTCGGAATGGTGGCCGTGGAGAAAGACCACAACGGCTTAAGAACAGGGGCTGTGACTTGAGTATAGAAAGGATTTCCAATACTTACAGCTGCCTTCTCAGCCGAAGCGGCAGGGAGGAGGTCTCCGGCATACAGGGGTAATATCACACTAATTCCGGCGAGAACGGAAGTGATCTGTTTAAGCTTAAGTCTGTTCATTTTATCAATGCTCCTTTTGTGTTAGAAGTAGACTCCATTTCGAATAGAACTAAACCTTACTACCTTTAGACTGGGAAAATAGAAAAAAGTTACAGTAATATATGCTGAACTTAAGAATGCAAGCCGGCTGCTTGACCAAACCTTTGTGAATCAAGAATATTGCCAATACAGCAAATTAGATCCTTGAGTTCTGAAGTTGAACTAGGGCAAACAATGTTGCGTGCGGCAAAACACTTCCGGTCTTCCAACTCTATTTGGCTGGGCGAACACTTGCGCGGCCCGGCAACACTGTTTCTCTAGACCCACCCGGTTGTCTGCGTGTAGTATAGAACGATACTATTCTTTGGAGGTTCTTTGCTTGGAAAACTACAGTGATATCAAACAAAGTGAAAAAGGGGCCTGGCTGAGTCTTTTTGCATATATCCTGCTGTCTGCCATCAAGTTATTTATGGGTACAGCTTCAAACTCTCAAGCACTTCTTGCCGACGGTTTGAACAACAGCACGGATATTATTGCCTCGCTGGCCATTCTGGCAGGGCTTAAGATTTCCAGGCGGCCGCCAGACTCCAATCACAGCTACGGACATTTCAGAGCGGAAACTGTGGCGGCACTGGTCGCTTCTTTCATAATGATCGCTGTAGGACTTCAAGTTCTGTATCAGGGTGTGAACAAATTCATTCAGCCCGCACTCGAGACACCCGATCTAGTATCCGCATGGACGGCAGCAGGCTGCGCTATAGTAATGTTCGCTGTTTACATGTACAACATCAGACTTGCCCGCAGACTGAACAGCAATGCCATGCAGGCCGTTGCTCAGGATAACCGGTCAGATGCTCTTGTGAGTATTGGTGCTTTTATCGGGATTGTCGGTTCGCAATTCGGCCTGCCTTGGCTGGATCCGCTGACCGCTACAATTGTCGGGGGATTGATCTGCAAGACTGCCTGGGATATCTTCCGCAAGGCAACACATGATCTTACCGACGGTTTTGATGCCAATGAGCTTGAGCTGATGAAACAGACCGTTGCTAATATTGAAGGGGTTGAATCCATTAAGGATATCAAGGCCAGAATACATGGGAATAATGTGCTGGTGGATACGACGGTACTGGTAGACTCCAACTTAAATGTGGTGCAGAGCCATGATATTACCGAGAAAATTGAGGATCAGCTGAAGGACCTTCACCAGGTCGCTAATGTTCTGGTACATATTGAACCCGTGTAAATGCAGCTCTTCTGTGTGACGTAGAACTTCAAGTAATTCAACGGTCAGACACCGATCTGTAGTATGCTTAACGCAAACTGGAGGTGGGCTATACAATGAGGAAGGTAAACCTGGAAGGCCTAACATTACTCGCCGATGATGTTGCCCGATTGGCACGGTTCTATCATGAAGTCCTGGGATTTGCAATCGTTGTAGAAGAAGCGCATTACGTAGAATTCAGCAATTCAGGCGTCCGGTTGGCAATTTGTTCCAAACCCCTTATGGCGGAGAATACCAATGGTCATTTCTCCTTCAGTGAGCAACGAAGCGGACAAGCCGCCGAGCTTAATTTCCAATGTGATTCGCCGGATGAAGTATATACTTTGTACGATGAATTCATTTCGAAAGGAGCTATGGACATCATGAAGCCGCAAGTGAAGTCTTGGGGTCATACTACTGCTTTCTTTGCCGATCCCGAAGGGAATATTCATTCCTTATTTGCGATAAATCCTGCGTAAGCTGAAGATCCAGAAGCACTAATAGCGAAGAGGCGTAACCAGGTTAGTGGTTACGCCTTTTATGTTGTAATTAATATCTGTTTATGCTCTCAAAAGCTCTTATGGCCGCCAAAAAGTTGAACAGTCTGCTTTATCCAAAATATTAAACTCAATTAATGTTTCAAGTAATGAGAAATCAACTGGTTTATCCCAGTGGATACGCACCAGCTGCTGGGTATGATTATAGCCAGCCTGCACAATTGTATCAGAAAAATAATTAATCACTGCCTTTTCAGGAGCAACGGCCAAATGATGTTTGGCGATGCTGAAGCCAATAATAAAGGTGCCGTGATCGGTAAACATAGGCTGATTCCACGCAATCTTTGGCACTAAAGTCGGGAATTTCATGATTACCCACGTCAAAACCTCTTCCGTTCGGGCCCGATGCTGCGGGTTAGCAATATTCGCTACATACTCTGCAAAAACTTCCATGTTGTTCCCTCCTGAAATAAAATCATCTCGTTCTGAGAATCCCTCAAACCCATTATGCGTACTAAGTATATCTATGAAAAGCTTGATATAACAGAGTTGCTGATTCACCTGTTTGTGTCCATGTCCCAAAAGATTTCACAGCAGAGATGCTATAACAATATTAGGGAGTCCGGTGTCATTTATATACGTTTAATATTTTTGTTTAAACAAACGCTTGACTTCACTAACGGGATTGGGTATATAATAACATTATGATAATAACACAATGATAATATCTAACGGGCTAACATACTCCCAATTCTTAGCCAAAGGAGTATCCACATGCCGCAAGAACCGGTCACTGACCGCAATGGCTTAACCGAGGAACAATTTTTACAGGGCTATGATGCAGGGATGTATGAGCGTCCGTCCGTAACAGTCGATATGCTGATCTTTATCGTAATGGAGCACAGTATGCGATTGAACGCCTTCGGAGCAAGGTGGAGTACACTGATATTATTTTTAATCTGATGCCGCCCTTGTTTACACTGTCCGAGCTTCAACGGGTCTATGAAATTATACTTGGCAGAGAACTGCTGGCGCCCGCCTTCCGCCGTAAATTGGCCGACCGTGTGACCGAAACTGAGGAGTTCAACAAAAATGCCGGTCATCGGCCTTCGAAGCTGTACCGGTACAGAGTGGACCGTGATACAAATTAAATTTTGAGTGAATACAGAATGGAGAGTTATAAATGGAGACTTTTACTTACTTTTACCGCAGCGGTTCGCCGTTCTCGCAGTGGTATCCTTGCAATTTCACTGTAGATGAGATGAGCTTTAACTGTGCAGAACAATACATGATGTACGGCAAGGCGCTTTTATTCAAGGATGAAGGCACGGCCAGACAGATATTACGCGCAAGAACACCCAGGGAACAAAAGGAGCTGGGACGTAAAGTGAGCGGCTTCAATGACAGCGAATGGAATGCTCACTGCAGAGACATTGTCTACCAGGGGAACCGGGAGAAATTTCTGCAAAATGAAGAGCTACTGCAGCTATTGCTGAATACAAAGGGAACTACACTAGTTGAAGCCAGTCCGACAGACCGTATTTGGGGTGTGGGCTTGGCCGAGAATGACCACCGCATTCGCAGCAGAAGTACCTGGAAGGGCACCAATTGGCTGGGTGAAGTGCTTACGCAGCTTCGTGACGACCTGTTACAGGAATAACCAACCCCGGTACAACTACGGGATAAGGAGTGAACCTATAGGATGAACAACTTGAATCCGAGGAATAAAAGAGCAGCAATCGCGCAAGAAACACTGGATATATTGGAAAAAGGAAATTACGTTAACCAAACGGGCCGGCTTGTTGACATTGCTGAAGATGTCAGAGCAGCCATCTCAAATACCCGGCTATATGCACCGGAGGAGCTGCCGCAGCTTAACGATGCAATGGCGGAACACCTCAAGGGAGGTGCCAGGCAGACCGCGAAGCTGGCTGTCACCAGCGAATCCACTTTGGCTGCGGCCTATCGATTAGTTGTAAAAGAGGGCCGTGATCAGACGGTATGCCTGAACTTTGCTTCAGCCAAGAACCCGGGTGGCGGCTTCCTGGGAGGAAGCCAGGCACAGGAGGAAAGTTTAGCCCGTGCTTCTGCACTTTATCTGTCCATCGCCCCCAAAAATGAAATGTACCAACACAACCGCGGCCGTAAGACCTGTCTGTATTCCCATTACATGATTCATTCTCCTCAGGTACCTGTCATCCGTGACAGCCAGGATCAGCTGCTGGACGAACCGTATCTGGTGTCGTTCATTACCGCGCCAGCAGTGAACGCGGGAGTCGTCCGCGAGCGGGAGGCTCAGGAGATTGGAATGATACCGACCGTTATGCTGGAGCGCATCCGCTATATTCTGACTGTAGCCGCTAATAATGGGCATAAGACTATCGTACTCGGAGCCTTTGGCTGCGGAGTTTTCCGGAATAATCCGAGTGAGGTGGCCGAATGGTTCAGACAGGTGCTGCTGGATGAAGGCTATCAAAGCCTGTTTGACCAGATCGTATTTGCTGTGTTGGATCACTCTCCGAATCACGGTGTGCTTGGCGCTTTTCAGACAACCTTCAATGTGTAAAAGGTTTCTTTTCTGACCGTTTGCCCAACATAACACCCCTTCTTTCGGCTTAAGCATTGGCATCTGTCAATGCTTTTTACCAGTTTACTCCTTCGTAGGCATGAATGTAAGTAATGTATATGCTGCATGGCGATTTTAACTCTTCTTTGATTCTGGAATATAATCGATATTTGTTACATTGTGTCGTGTGATGTTATTAACAGAACTTTTATGCCGAAAAGTAGAAAATAAAATAAGCTTTTCATTATGTAAAATATGGTAAAAGGTAGGGTGAGTCAATGATTAACTGGAAAGATTCATATGACATCGGAGTGGAGAAGATTGACTGCCAGCACCGACAGCTGCTTGTGAAGCTGAACGAATTTTTTGATGCCTGTACGAACCAGCAGGGCAAAGAGAAGATTGAAGAAACCCTGAAATTTCTCAAGGACTATACGCTAGAGCATTTCAGTGATGAAGAGAAATTAATGCAGGATATTGAATTCCCGGAATTGACCGAGCACCGCAAGACCCATGCCGAGTTTGTCCAGACTGTGCTGGATCTTGAAGAGAGCATTAAGACTAAGGGTATTTCTGTACTTTCGACCATTAAGCTGAACCGCACATTAACTGACTGGCTGCTCAATCACATCAACAAATGCGATAAACTGATTGGTCAATGCATGGCCAGCAAAGGGAATCAAGCGATATAGATTACAGCGTGAATATTTCATAATGAAGATGAAGATGCCGCAGGGCATTTTCTTTTTTTTTTGGCCTTTATTTTCATTGCCGGAGCAGAGTTTATACTACTCGAATGCTTTGTGTTATCATTTGAATTAGAGATTCAGATAAACTGCAAGGCAAGGGAGTGGAATGATGAAAATATTGCGTATGCTTGCTTCGGGTCTGGTCATGCTGCTTGTGCTGGGTCTTGTGAATTTCTACATTGGGCTGCATCTATGGGTTCTGCTGGTGAACTGGCTACCGGGGATTCATGCAGGGGTATTTTGGCCGCTGTTTCTGCTCATTGCTTTTGCTTATATGATTGGAATGGTTCCTTGGCCTAAAGCGGTGAAGCCGGCTGCCCGGCTGTTCAAGGTGATTGGTTCCTATTATCTCGCCTGCATGGAATTTGCCATTATAGTGCTCCCGCTTACGGATTTGCTCTACTGGGTGCTTGGTCTAATGGGGGTCGAGCGTGCAGCGTTTACTTCGAAGGCGGGTACAACACTGGTTCTCCTGCTGGCTATCTTCCTCATCTGGGGTTCGCGCAATGCCTGGAGTACAGTTGTGCGAAATCACCCGATTCCAATTGACAAGTCAAATGGAACTAGTGCACCGCTGACCATTGCGGTCGCATCCGATCTCCATCTGGGTAACATTGTCGGCAACCGTCATCTGCGCCGCATGGTGGCAGAGATGAACCGGATGCAGCCGGACCTGATTCTGCTCGCAGGGGATGTGCTTGATGATAGTATTGAGCCGTTTATCCGCAACGGGATGAGTGAAGAGATCCGAAAGCTCAAAGCACGCCACGGGGTTTACGCTGTACTCGGCAATCACGAATATTATGGAGGTTCCATTAAACAATACACAGAGCTGATGGACAGTATCGGGATCAAAGTCCTGCAGGACGATGTAGTAGACACCGCTGGTCTGTATATTGTGGGGCGCAAAGATAAAACCGCCGAGTCTATGGAGGCCGGTGGCCGCAAAAGCGTGGAATCCTTGCTGGAAGGACTTGATCTGTCCCGGCCGGTAATTATGATGGATCATCAGCCCACCGGATTTGATATTGCCGCCAAGGCGGGAGTGGACGTATTGCTCTCGGGACATACACACCGGGGTCAAATTGCTCCGAACCACTGGATTACCAGACGGTTATTTGAACTGGACTGGGGCTATCTGCGTAAAGATAAGATGCATGTGATTGTCTCCTCCGGTTACGGAACCTGGGGACCGCCCATCCGTTTGGCCAGCCGTTCCGAGCTGATCAAGCTTGAGGTTAGACTGGAGAGCAGCAAGCGCTACAGTGAAGAGCCGGTTCACGGAAATCCTGTTCTGATATAACAAAAGATAAGCCCCTGCCTCGTATTTTGAGGTGCGGGGGCTTATTTTGTTTTGACATTTACAGCAGCATCCGTTATGTTAAAAGCAGAAATAGTTAAGCTATTAACTAAATGGAGCTGAACAGAAAGTATGGACGATCTGCAAGAGGGGAATTTACCGCAAGATGATCTGCAGCAGAAGGAGCTTCAGCAAGATGATCTGCAGGAATATGTGCTGAACCTCCCGCTGCCGAATGAAGCTTTTTTTACACTGGTTGAGGCGACCGCAGCTCTGGTGGCTGTGTCTGAGAGATACTGGCAGTCCAAGGGTTTAAATGGTGCAAGAATCCGGGTACTCGTGGAGATTGCCAAGCAAGGCGGAAGGGTGTTGCCTTCGGTGCTTGCCGGGAAAATCGGTGTTACCAAGGCCAATATCAGCCTGTTGTTGACCCCGCTGGAACGGGATGGCTACATCACCCGGGCTGAGCATGCCCAGGATGGACGCAAATCAGTGATTTCACTTACGGATGCCGGCCGTATTCTATTGGCAGAACAGCTTCCCGGTAACCGCGAGGCCGTTGCTGGAAGGATGAGCCGTTTGAACGGAGAGGAACTGCGCCAGCTAACACAGCTGCTGCAAAAGCTGAACCGGCCATGACAGCATGTAATCAATAAGACACCAAGCTGCATGAACGGTGAAACAGAATTTGTGGCAAGCTGTAGGCTAAATCCCTACATTCTTGGGATGTCCATACGTCCCTTGCTTCACCTATATAGTTAATAGCTTAACTATTATTTTCAAATACATTAGGCCTATTTGAGGAGGAAGAATGAAAATGACCATTCTGATTACCGGAGCTACAGGGCAACTTGGCAGCCAGATTATAGAAAACCTGCTATCCCGTCTCTCAGCCAGTAACTTCGTTGCGGGGGTACGTAATTTAGATGCAGCCGCACCATTAACCGGTCGTGGGGTGGAAGTCCGGTGTTTTGATTACGATCGGCCGGAAACACTACAGAATGCTTTGGCCGGAGTGTCCAAGCTGTTGCTAATCTCCAGCTCACATACGGATGATGCTGTAAGGCTGGCAGGGCACAAGAATGTAATCGATGCGGCCAAGACAGCCGGAGTTGCGCATATTCTCTACACCAGCTTCGCTTTTCCGCAGGCAGGTAATATACATCCAGGCAATGTTCATGCGCTTACTGAACAAGCGATACTGGAGTCTGGGATGGAGTATACCATTTTACGCAACGGGCTCTACATTGATTTCGTAGGAGTGCTCGGACTGAATGAAGCGATTCGCAGCGGTGTGCTGCTGACCCGGCCCGGGGATTGGCGGTTCAATGCTGTAACACGAGGCGACCTGGCACGGGCAACGGCAAATGTTCTTACCGGAACCGGACATGAGCATCGGGTATATGAGCTGGCTGCACCGCAGACCTGGTCTTTTGACAATCTGGCAGAGGTGCTTACTGAGCTTGCCGGCAAGCCTGTAACTCATACTGAAGATAGGTCTATACAACACTGGATTTATCATTTTCTAAGCAGTATCGACACCACATCTACCTCTGAGGATCTGGAACACCTTATGGGCCAGCCTGCCGCTTCACTAAAGGAGAGCATTATGCCATTTTTAAATCTCTGAGATCTGTAAAATATAGTCCTCCCGCCGCCAAAGTTGTCTAAACTCCTTAATGTTGCTACTATGATGACAGCAAAAGGGATTACCCAGGGAGTGATAGAGATGAAGAAAATAATAGTGGCCGACGATGATATGAATATCCGCACCCTATTGCGGCATGTACTGACGAGGGAAGGGTATCAGGTGCTGGAAGCTGCCGACGGCCGCGAGGCGATGGGTCTGATGAAGAAGAGTACAGTAGATCTGGCCGTGGTCGATGTGATGATGCCCTATATGGACGGGCTTGAGTTGTGTGAGTACATCCGGGAGACCTACGACATTCCGGTTATCCTGCTTACCGCGCGCCAGCAGCTCAGCGACAAGGAGCAGGGATATTTGCGCGGGACCGATGACTATGTGACAAAGCCGTTTGAACCGGAAGAGCTTTTGTTCCGCATCAAAGCGCTGTTCCGCCGCTACTCCGTGGCTGCAAGCGACAAGATCCGCCTGAACTCTCTGGTGATTGACCGCAAGAATTATGAGATCAGCGACGGGAATGATGTGCTTTTACTGCCGGTGAAGGAGTTCGAGCTGCTGGCCCAGCTTGCGCAGTATCCCGGCCGGCTGTTCTCGCGCAGCGAGCTGATTGAGCTGGTATGGGGCGCGGATTACGAGGGGGATGAGCGGACGGTAGATGTGCATATCAAACGCCTGCGCGACCGGTTCAGCGGATACAAGAATGATTTTACCATCCGCACGGTCCGCGGCATCGGCTACAAAGTGGAAATGGTGAATCTATGAAATCCCTGTATGTAAGAATGAGTATATTGTTCTGCTCGGTGATTGTGATCAGCAGCGTGTTGGGATTTCTCATGTCCAACGCTTATTATCAGGTCAAAATCAAACCGCAGAACGACGCCAAGCTGACCAAAATGGCCCTTGGCCTGCAGTCCTTTATAGAGGATCACCCGGATGCTGTGGAGGAATATCTGCTAAGCACAGCCTCCTTGGGATACAAGATGTATCTCTCGAACGATCAAGGCGATGAACGGTTTTATGGTCTGCCTTTCCGTAAAAATGATCTGAAGGAAGGCGAGCTGCAAAAAGTGCTGGCCGGGGGCACCTACCATGGTGTGGCTGACTTTCCCAGTCAAATGTTCATTACAGGCTTTTTTGATAATCAGCTCAGCAATTCGATAGGCGTTCCCATACATATTCACGGCCAGACTTATGCACTGTTTATGCGGCCGGATGCCGAAGTGCAGTTTGGCGAGCTGCGGATCTTTTTTGCCGTACTTATTGCGGTTACGATTTTGTTCAGCCTCTGGTTTGTTCTGATTACTGTCTTTCATGTGGTTAGGCCGATCACCCGGTTGACCGAAGCTACGAAAAAAATCTCCAAGGGCAGATACGATATCAAGCTCTACACGGCACGGCGCGATGAAATCGGCCAGCTGGCATCCCACTTTATGGTCATGAGCCGGGAACTGGAGCGGACGAACCGGTCACGGCAGGAATTTGTCGCCAACGTCTCGCATGAGATCGAATCGCCATTGACCTCTATTCAGGGCTTCGCCCATGCTCTTAAGGATGCTACTCTCCCGGATCAGCAGCGGATAGAGTACCTGTCCATTATTGATGAGGAGAGCCGGAGGCTGTCGATGCTAAGCAAGCAGCTGCTTACCTTGTCATCGCTCGATTATGACGGAAATGCGCTGGATAAGAGAAGCATTGATCTCCGGGCGCAGCTACGCCAGGTTGTGCAGATTATGGAGTGGCGGCTGACGGAGAAGGAGCTTGCCGTACGGCTGCATGCAGCGGATATCACCCTTCAGGGCGATTCCAATCTGCTCTATCAGGTATGGATGAATCTGTTGTCCAATGCGGTAAAATATACCCAAGCCGGCGGGTCGATCTCGATTTCGGCGGAAGTCTCTGACCACAGCTGTGTCATAAGCTTTGCGGATAATGGCGAAGGCATTCCAGAGGATCAGCTTCCGATGATATTTGACCGCTTTTATAAAGTGGACCGTGCGCGTACCCGTGACAGTAACAGTACCGGACTTGGATTATCCATTGTGCGTAAAATCATCGAAGTGCACGGCGGAACCATCGAGGCAGAGAGCCATCTCGGGAAAGGGACGACTTTTACGGTAACGCTGCCGCTTCTGTAATTTTCTATTCATACTCCGTTCATTTTCATCTTCTAAACTGTGGTTATACAGATTAGAAGGAGTGGTTACATGTTTTTGGCATTGAGGGAGATGAGGCACTCCAAAGCACGCTACAGCCTCATTATGGTCATTATGCTGCTGGTTTCGTTTCTGGTCTTGTTCGTAACTGGGTTGGCGCGGGGTTTGGCTTATGCCAATGTTTCAGCCGTGGAAAATATGTCCGCGAACTATTTTGCCGTGCAAAGTGACGCTGATCATGCGTTCAGACGTTCCCAATTAAGTGATACGGAGCTTAGTGCCGCCCGTTCGATGGTCGGGGAAAAGAACGCAACACCGCTGGCGGTGCAAATGAGCACGATTACGGCAGACGGTGCCGATGTGAAGGCGGACATTACTTTTTTTGCCGTAGATATGGATGGTATGCTGAAACCAAAGGTGGTTCAGGGCGATGGCATTACCAATGAAACCAAGGGCAGTGTCGTTGTGGATTCGAAGCTCAAAGAGTCGGGAATCAGCATCGGCAGTCTGGTCAAGGATCAAGCTTCAGGGCTGACCTTTAAGGTCGCCGGTTTTGTAAAGGACAGCTCCTACAGCCATACTCCTGTCGTATACATCAACAATCTGGACTGGCAGGCGATGAGACAGGGTACAGGACAGGGCGGCAGCAGCGCTCAGCAGGTCCCTTATAATGTCATTGCACTCAAGACTACTTCCTCTGTTGCAGCACAGATCACAAGCAAGCTGAACAATGTAGAGGTCATTACACAAAAACAGGCGATTGCCAGCATCCCAGGTTATTCTGCCGAACAAAATTCACTCTTGATGATGATCGTATTCCTGTTCGTGATCTCTGGGTTCGTGCTTGCGGTATTCTTCTATGTGATCACGATCCAAAAGTCCAGCCAGTTCGGTATCTTGAAGGCAATGGGTACCAAAATGTCCTATTTAGCCTGGAGTGTGGTCGGTCAGGTGCTGATCCTCTCGGTAGCTAGTCTGACGATCAGCCTGCTGCTGACCTTTGGGATGAATATGGGGCTGCCGGATACGATGCCATTTCAGCTGAAAGGCCAGACGATTGGGCTGACCAGTGTGCTGTTTATCGGTATGTCGCTGCTGGGGTCGCTAATTTCTGTAGCCAAAGTAGCAAAAGTAGACGCCTTAGATGCGATTGGGAGGACTGGAGCATGAGTGCCAAACTGATGATGAAGCAAGTGACTCATACGTATGGTGACGGAGATGGGGCAAGGACCATCTTGAATCATCTTGATCTTACTGTAAATGATAGTGAATTTGTTGCAGTACTGGGGCCTTCAGGCACAGGGAAAAGCACCTTTCTCTCCGCCGCAGGGGCGCTGCTGACTCCGACCAGCGGGGAAATCTACATCGATGGTGAGCCGCTGGGCAACAAGGACAAAAGCGCCTTAACCGAGCTGCGGCTACAAAAAATCGGCTTTATGTTCCAAAGCGCACAGCTTCTCCCGTATCTGAAAGTAGAGGAGCAATTACTGTATGTGGCTAAACTGGCGAAGCTCAGTACCAAGGAAGCCAAAGAGCGTTCAGCTTATCTATTGAAGCGGCTGGGAATTTGGGAGCGGCGGAATCATTACCCTGAGAAGCTCTCCGGCGGCGAGAAGCAGCGTGTGGCGATTGCCAGAGCGTGGATGAATAAGCCGGCGGTTCTGTTCGCGGATGAGCCGACAGCCAGCCTCGATTTCAGCCGCGGCAAGGAGGTTGTGCAGATGATCGCAGACGAGGTGAAGAACGAAGGCAAAGCTGCGGTTATGGTAACCCATGACGAGCGTATGCTGGAATGGTGCGACCGGGTGTATCATTTGCAGGATGGCGTGCTGGTTGAGCAGTAAGGGATGAATAGGCTGGGACCGGGAAGACGTGACACTACACAATCTGGACATCAGACGCAGCTATGTGTCACAGACCCGGAAGTAGGCGCTGATGAAGCTGAATCATGAGTTTTAAAAGATAAGTTTATATAGAGTGACGAAGGTGATTTATGATAAATCCAGAGGGATCTGATCCTTTTGGATTTTTTGTATGCTAACTAATCAAGCAACATCGCAAACAAATCGAATAATTATTGCTTGTGAGTTTCTTGAGAGATTGATATCGTATGATATATTCGTCGAGTATGTGCAGAATGGGGTTACTTATGAAGAGTTGGGGCAAATTTTTGATTGTAGTGGTGGCGTTGCTCGCGTTTGGGATGCTGTTTTTATATATGGAATCGCTTAAGAGTGCGGTGATGCCGCTTGCTAAGCATGGAGTGCTGGACTTAAGGGAAACCCGTCTTCCTGATCAAGGCTTGGTGAATTTGAACGGCGAATGGGATTTCTATGAAGGAAGGCTGTTAACGCCGGCTGATCTGAACGAAGAAACGGTAAAGGGACAGCTTTATTTGAACGTGCCTGGAGCGTGGGAAGGGAAGCATAAGAACGAGGGAATGCACCGAAAAGGGTATGGCACCTATCATCTGAAGCTGCTGGTTCCGAACGGTGATTCGGTCTACGGGATCAAAATTAACAATATCCGCATGTCGCACAAGTTATACATTAACGGGAAGCTGGAGGGTGAGAGTGGTGTTCCGGTGAAGGCTAAAGAGCAAAGCCACCCGGGTAATACGCCGTATACCGTTTTTTTTCATTCCAGTGATGAAACGATTGATATTGTTATTCAGGTTGCCAACTACGAATTTATTAATGGAGGCGTGATCCGTCCCATTCAGTTTGGAGCACAGAAAGAAATCCTCTGGTTAGGAGCCTTTGGCATTGGTGCGGATTTGGCTTGCATTCTGATCTTTATTATGTTCGGCGCCCACCAGCTAACCATGTATTTCCCTGAGCGCAGGGACAGAAGCAATCTGTATTGTGGAATATTCCTGTTATGTTTTTCAGTGAGTCAGATGCTTCAGGACGAGAAACTCTTCCAGCGTCTGCTGCCGGATATCTCGTTCAATGTGACCTACAAGCTCATGGATCTCAGTATTTTTTTTATGATCCCTGTACTGGGTATTTTACTTTTTTCTTCACTCAACAGCCGGTTGATGTCCAGAAAGCTGCAGATACTGCTGATTGGCCCTTTTACTGCTTATGCTGCAGCCATACTGATCTTACCCTACAGGATCTATAACGAAGTTAAACCGGAGTATCTGCTCTATCTGGTTCTTATGGATATTTATATTATTGCGAGGTTAGTTTTTCTCTGGATCATTTCTAAGAAAGGGACACATGAGAGTAAAGAATTGATCCTGTTCATACTGGCAATTGTGTCAATGATGATCTATCTGGTAGGGGATCTTCTGTCAACGGAAAATATTCTGGCGTCTGATATTGTCAGCAAGCTGGCTGCTTTGGGATTTGTCATGCTGATGAATACGTTGCTGGCAATCCGCTTCTCCCGCACCTTCGAGAAAACCCAAGCCCTGACTCATGAGCTTATGGTCTCCAATCAGATCAAAGATGAATTTCTCATTCATACCTCTCACGAGCTTAGAACCCCGCTGCATGGAATTATGAATATTTCATCATCCCTTCTGGATAATTCCGAGGGCACTCTGTCAGCCGGGCAGCTTGAAAGTCTGTGGCTAGTAAAAGATACGGCAGTGAAGCTGTCCATGCTAATGCAGGATTTGATTGATGTTACACGGCTCAAGCATGGGGATCTGCAAATGCAGTTTTCGGTTGTGAACGTGCGGGCGGCAGTACAGATTGTACTGGATGTGCTGCAATTCGAGCTGGCCGATAAAGATGTGGCTCTGGTGAATCAGGTATCTCCGAAATTGTGGGTTCATGCGGATGAAAACCGCTTTAGACAAATTTTATATAACCTTGTACATAACGCAATCAAACATACGGATAGAGGAATGATCTCTGTCAATGGGACGATTTCGGATAACATGGTTCATTTGTTTGTTCAGGATACGGGCGAAGGTATAGCTCCGGACAAACAATCTGACTTGCTAATACGGGATGATCCCTTTGGCGCAAGCGGGCCTGAAGGCAGGTACTCGGGCATGGGGGTCGGGTTGTATATCAGCCGCAAGCTGGTAGAGGGAATGGGCGGACAAATCCGCTTGGACTGGACCGAGGCGGGGAAGGGGACCCGTATGGCCTTTACCATTCCAAGTGCCAAAGAACGCAGGTCTGCAGCGGATAATGAAGCGGAGCTACCCCGGTTTCGAAATCCACGCAAGTCCGGTTCTCTGGAGATTACAGAGCAATATGAATATACAATTCTGATTGTAGATGACGAGGCCTCCAATATTCACGCTCTTCTTACTATTTTGCGGAGACATCCGTATAATGTGCTGACTGCACTGTCGGGCAGGGAAGCGCTGGACAAAGTCAGCCGGTACCCCCGGATTGATCTCGTCATTCTTGATGTGATGATGCCGGACATGTCAGGAATCGAGCTATGCCGTAAGCTGCGTGAAAAGTATACCATTCTGGATTTACCAATACTGTTCGCTACCGCCAAGGACCGGTCACAGGATATTGCACTGGGCTTTGCGGCAGGAGCCAATGATTATTTGAGCAAACCGTTTGACGGGGAGACTCTGATTGCCAGAATTCAGACATTGCTGGTCATGAAGACCTCCATTCATCAGGCCATTCAGAATGAACTGGCCTTTTATCAGGCTCAGATCAAGCCACATTTCCTCTACAATGCCTTGAGCAGCGTAATCTCCTTCTGCTATACGGATGGAGAGAAGGCGGCTTACCTGCTGTCCAGTCTTAGCCAGTATCTGCGCTATATTCTGGATATGGATCATAAAGAGATATTTGTTCCTCTGGGCAGAGAGCTGGAGTTGATCGATGCATACGTAGAGATTGATCTGGCCCGTTTTGATGACCGTTTTGAATTTGTTAGTGATGTGAACGAAGGCTTGAAGAACTTTCAAATCCCTTCCCTGATTATCCAGCCGCTCGTAGAAAATGCTATTCGTCACGGACTGTTTGACAAGGACGGGCAAGGAGTGGTTACTCTCACGGTTGCAGAAGAGGAACATAGTCTGCTGATAACGATAGAGGATAACGGTTCTGGTATCTCCGACGACGTGCTGTACCGCATTTCCAGTGGTGAACGGCCACGGGAAGGTACGGGGGGGATCGGTATTTTTAATATCCGGCGCAGATTGGAGTCGATACCCGGTGCGGTCTTAACTGTGAGCTCGAAACTGGGCTGTGGGACCAAAGTGATGATAGCCCTGCCGCTCGAGCATAACATGGAAGGGTAAAGGAGGAAGAGATTATTGTTCACAGTAGTTGTTGTGGAGGATGAAAAACCGATCCTGGAGCTAATGAAGGTGGTTGTTGGAAGAAACCCCGATTGCCAAGTGGTGGGTGCTTTCAGTAATCCGTTAGAGGCTCTGGAGGCTCTGCCGTCCCTTAAACCGGATATTGCCTTTTTGGATGTAGAGATGCCTAAGCTATCCGGGCTGGAGCTGGCGGGCAGAATGATTGATTGCTGCGAACACACACGTATTGTTTTCACTACGGCCCACAAGGAATATGCTTTGGAGGCTTTCAATGTATTCGCCTTTGATTACATTCTGAAGCCCATTACGCCCGCCAGTGTCCAGCGTATTACGGATCGTCTACTGAAGGAATCTGGGAGGCCGGTTTCGACGAACATGGATCTGCCCTCCCAGAGAACATCTATCCGCTGTTTTGGCGGTTTCGAGGTTCGCAATTTCAAGGGGGATTTGGTGCGTTGGCCCACACGTAAGACTGAAGAACTGTTTGCCTATCTGCTGTGTTATCCCAATCAGGAAGCGGGGAAGTGGCAGCTTGTCGATGCTTTGTGGCCCGAGATGGATGAAGCACGATCGGTTCATAATTTGCATAATACGGTCTACCGGCTGAAAAAAATCCTAAAGGAGCATCAGCTTGGCCTAGATATAGGCAAAACCGGGGAAGGATATTTGCTGGAGGTCCTTGAGACTACGTACGACCTGCTGGAGTTTCAGCGTTACAACTCTGCACAGTCTGATGCTCACGGGGAAATTGCACGGCTGGAAAGCTTGTGCATGATGTATCAAGGGCATCTGTTTGACCGTAAGGACTACTTATGGAAGCATTGGCTGGAAGAAGACTACCGCAAGCGGTTTTTGTCCGTGGTCTATGATCTGGGCCGACTCTGCCTGACCCGGAAAGATTGGATCCGTGCAGAGCAAAGACTGAGTGATAGTTTGGAGATATATCCTTTTGAAGAAAATATATGTATGTTGCTCATGGAAGTATATGCAGCGAGCGGAAAATGGGAGAGATTACGTACGTTTTATACCAATTTTGAAGAAAGGTACCGCATTGAATTTGGAATAGCACCATCCCGGGAATTGCAGGATCTCGCTATTGGCTACATAAAAGATAACCAAGGGTAGTTTTATGCCCCAAAATGACCTTGAAATCCACAATTCAGTGGAGGAAGAGGTCGTTTTTTTATGGATCATTATTGACGTATTTCGACATCATGCCGCGAATCTGAGAGAAATTTGAGAGAATGCGTTTCTATAATGGAGCTTAGGAATGTGACTAAAGTCATGTATGGAAAGGATGGTGGGCCAATGCGGCGAAAGTTCGGAGCGCTCATTCTGGTGGTCTTTGCCGTGTTTTTGCTGCAGAACCATGCACCTGTCTCCATGGCACAGACGCCGGCTCAGTATGATGCGGAGGGACTTTACACCTATGCAGAGCAAGCGGTGTTCTATGTGCGGGCGTTTCGGGAGGATGACACAGTCAAGGATGTAGGCAGCGGATTTCTGATTCAGCCAGATGGCACAGCTATCACGGCCTATCATGTGGTGGAAGGGGCGGCGCGGCTTGGCTGTGTAAGAAATGACGGCGTTGAAGCCGTCTGCAGGGTGCTGGTATTCGATGAGGTGGCGGATACAGCGGTGCTGAAGCTGCCGTCCCCTGGTAAGGACAATCCCTATCCGTATCTGTCCTTGCGTACTGGCCCGGTCAAGCATGGGGAGAAGGTGTTTGCCATTGGTTATCCTCTGAAAGAGACCAAGATCATCACCGAGGGAATCGTGAATGCACCCGGTGTGGCTATTAACGGCAGGAAACGTATTTTGATGTCAGCAACGCTGGTCAATGGCATGTCCGGAGGGCCGCTGATTGACCAGGACGGATATGCGGCTGGACTGCTGTCTGGCTCACTGCGTACGATGAACGGCATTCACCTGGCGGTGGATGCAGAGACAGTGAAGCGGGTAGTCAGCCGGACAGGAATGTAGAACCGGCGGAGAACCCGGGTCTGCCGGTGGGGGCAGGCGGTTAAGGGATATTTACTACATAGAACAGATTCGTTAACCAAAATCCGTGCAGGAGGGTGCATGAATGAGAACATGGGCTAAAAAAAGCCTGACCACCGTACTGGCCGCAGTGATGCTGTCGGCCGGTATGCCGTGGCCGGGACAACAGGTGAATGCAGCGGGAAGCTATGAGGATGTGTATGTGTCAGGAACGAAGCTTCTGCACAATGGCGACTGGTACCCGGAAAGAACATCCGACTATGACGAAGATACCGAATCGGATGCTCTGCTCGTCAACGCTTTTGGATGGTTCTCCAAAGTGCAGAATGGCAATGTGGTTCCTGGAGTTACCATTGATAAAGTTGACGGCGATCTGGACGGCGGGCCGCATTTGGGTGACGCTGATGTGCTTAATGCGACCATTCGGATCGCTGACAACCCTCAGCTGAAGCAACTGGCGGAAGGGGAAGGGCAGTTCAGAGTTTATATTCGCAGTCTATATGAATCGGATGATGACAGTGCAGAAGTGGAGGTCCACAGTAAAAATCTGGGGAGATGGTACCGCGAGGATTATGTGGGAGCCGGACCTAACCGGGATGACCAGACGACAGACTGGGTTGATCTGGAACCCGATGATGTGATCACCATTCACCTAGAGAGCTGGGGGTCTGGTACGGTCACCGGCATCCACTTGAACTTCCGTGATGTGATTGCGCCTACCGTTAAGGATTACATCTTTGATACTACGGGAACGCAGCGTGACAATACTACGATTGATGAGAAAGAGCTGCTGGTGAAATGGGGCGACGAAGTGAATCTGACCTACCCGTTCAGTGAGCCGCTCAAGGCATCTTCCGGAGAAGCAGCCGACCTTATGCGGCATGATCTGTTCACCAATCCTTCGGGAACGGGATTGCCTGCCGACGGGGAGAATCAGGGGATGCAGCTGCCCGCAGCAACAAGCTGGGCTCAGTTCACCGACAAGCTTAGCTATACCTATAAAGCGGCTAATTACCAGCATACGGGCAATCTGCCTATTGTGAACGGCGGCGAGATAAGTACACTTCCGTCCGGAATCAACCTGAATGAGAAGTCACTGAAGCAGAAAGTCATCGATGCCGATTTTCATGATGCAGCCGGTAATCCGCTGATTGTCAGTAACTTCGGCCAGCGGGCTTCTGCTGCTGCAGGCGATACCTTTCTTCGCGGTAAGGCTATTAATCCATTCGATGCAACGGCCGACCCGGGCAATGCCAGTGACGGTTTCAGGGTTATTGTTGATGCGGTTCCGCCCAAATACAGCTTCACTGCTAACGGTATCCAGCCGGATATTGTGACGGGAAGCACATTGAACAAGGGGGATACCCTGGAATTCAAGGTGCGGCTGACGGAAGACGTTATCGCTAAAAAAGGATTGTCGGCGGATGGGTTGTTCCTGTATTTCAACAATGGGATGAAAGCCTATTATGTTGAAGGGGAAAATTCATCGCTTTGGACTTTCCGGGCGGCCGTGACGGAGGACGATCTGGATGTGGCACTGCTTAAGGTCATTGCCCTGACCCATTCGTCCAGAGCCGGCGATAGGCCTGCTTATGCGGATAAGGGAGTGCTTCAGGATTATGCCGGCAATCTGCTGACGGATCCTGTGAATACCAGCAAATCGGCGGCTCCGGCTCCGACAGATCCCTCCCTGCAGGTTCCGAATACCAAGATTGACTGGGCGAAGCTGTCCATTGACAATACCGACCCGAGCTTCAAATATCTCTACGATACGCCGGGTGCAACGGGGAACTCGTGGGCACGGTCAGGCAAGATCACCATTGATGCCCGTGATCCTCAAGTCATTGCACCTCCTCTCGACCCGGATGAGGCCGGACAGCCAAGACCAAGCCGCGGCATTTACCGGCCGCTTAATATGACAGGCTCCTCGGGTGAATCTGCGAATCTGGGTCTGGTCTACTATTACTGGAGCCAGAGTCCGGATGATCCGCTGGCCGGAAAAGAAGCCGACGAGTTCGCGGCGGTTAAGCGCTACTCACTTACAGGACAGCAGCCCCGGGAAGGGCTGTATACCGGTGAACTGGATGATTTCAATCTGATGGTGGCCAACAATAGCACCAATCTGCTGTCTCCACCCGCCAAGGCACTAATGGCTGAAGGTAGCGGGACCTGGTACCTGCATACTTGGACGGCGGATATGACCTGGGATTCGGCCCGTGAGCTCATGCAGTACGAGAAGATGAAGACATATAAGTCCAGCCATGCTGCCTCTTACAATGGCTGGATCAACGAGTACAAGGCTACTCATACCGGAGCATCCGAGGCGGATGCGGAAACGTATGCGAACGGCAAAGCCCTTGAAGCGGTCGGTGATTACGGCGATCTGTCCTTGTGGACGGCGGCGGACTTCAAGCATGACGATTCCAACTGGATTTACGGCAAGACCGCCATTCTGCTGGACAACAAGGCTCCAGTCCTTGGCGCTTCCATCTCCGGAATTAATCATACGGCCGTAGTCAAGGCAACAGTCGGGGCATCGGATGAACACAGCGGCATTGATCCTGCTTCGCTGCAATTTCAGTGGGTTAAGGTGGGGGAAACCCCCGGAGAGCTGGATTGGCACGTTGTTCCTTCGGATCGTAGTGTGACGACTCTGAACAATGTAGTAGAAGACGGGGAATATATTCTGTACTTGAGAACTTCCGACAGAGCCGGAAATACGGCTGAATTCCAGATGGTTGAGCATGTTGTGGTTGACTCTGCCAGAGAAGTCAGCATCGCCTTCACTCCAGAAGCGCCGGAATCCTATATCCGAAGTCAGGATATCGAAGTTACCGCTCGGGGAGCGGCGGTACTGGAGCTGCAGTACGTCTTCAGTCCTTCTGCTGTCCGGCCAGCTGAGAGCCTGTACCGTACAACGGCGATGGAGTCTGTGTATAAAGACGTCAGTGTGACGGATTCGGTCTACCGCGGTGTCGTTCAGGCGGTCTACGGTCTGAACGGAGAGCAGTACCTTCATATCCGGCTCAAAGAAGATGGGAATGTGCGGTACTACGACTACAGCACACTGTACCGGTTCGACAATGCCGCTCCTGAAATCACATTCAGTCTGAACGGTGTGAGCTACCCCCGTTCGGCTTATTCAGTGCTTGTGACCTCAAACGAGCTGTATAATCCATCCGGGACAGTGGTGGAGTACCAGTGGTTGCCGGAGAATGCTGCTCCGCCGGAGGAATCCTCCGGAGGCTGGCTGCCGCTTCCGGAGGATGGCAAGGCCGTTCTGGACAGCAGTCAGCTGGCTCCTGGCCAATCGGCAGGCTACGTCCTGTATGTGTATGCCCGGGATGGACTGGGCAATAGTGCCGTCACCCATACCGGAACCTTCCGCTTGTACCGTGCGGATACCTCTCCAGTGGAGGTGCTGCAGTCCGATCTGGTTGCTTTTGAAAGCGGCAGCGGGCAGGGAAGCAAGGCGATCCTTCAGCTGGAGCTGAAGAGTGTCTCCAAGGACGGGTTTGAATACTCTGTCTCCAGCGACAATGGCACCACATGGGGATTGTGGAGACCCTACACGAATTTCGTGCAGGTGGCTGTTCAACAGACCTCAACCGACCAGCTTCAGTTAAAGGCCAAATTCCGTTCACCTTCGGGTGTGGAGAGCACTCCTGTATCTATTGATACGAGCCATTTCGATGCTACGGCCGATCCTCTGTATGGTCTGGCCGCTTACAGTACTCTGAGGCCGACAAAGAGCGGTGGTATTTCGTTGAGCATAGCTGTGGCCACAGGGATCAAGGTGACTCCTGCGGCAGATAATCCAGCTCTGGCAGAGCGGGTGAAGGGCAATACCTTCAAGATTTCGCAAAATGGCCTCTATACCTTTAATCTGGTTGACCTGACAGCGCCGGAGCGCAAGACCCAGCTGCTGGCGGTAGTGAGTAATATCGATTTGACCCCGCCAGTAGGATTGGTTGAATACAACATAACCGGACCTACAAGAGGGAATGTGACTGCCAAGCTCTCTACCTCCGAGCCGGTGCGTATTGTGAACAATGGAGGAAGAGACAGCTATATTTTCAAGGACAACGGTTCATTCACCTTCGAATTTGAGGATGAAGCAGGGAACTTGGGCTCTACTAAGGCGACGGTGAATAATATCGACAGAACGCCTCCGGAAGTATCTCTGGTCAAGAGCTATGCCTACGGAATAGGCGGCTCCAAATCCTTCAAGACGATTCTGGACACTCTGGGCAACGTGCTGTTGTCGACCGGAGTAACGCTGACGGCAGAAAAAAGCTTGCCTGGCAGCGAGGATTTCCAAGTAGTACAAGGTAAGAATCCAGCGGTCATGCTTCAGAACGATCCGGTCAAGCTCATTGTACAGGACCGGCAGGGCAATACTGCGGCTCTGGAGGAGACCATTGCCAATATTGCTCCTGACCTGTTGCAGCCGCGGATTACCCAGGAATTTGTGGACGGGACCGGGCAGCCGCTGGAGGCAGGCAAGCGGGTCACCATCAACGGCAAGACCTATGCCAAGGGTGCGGTGAAGGTAACGCTGAGTGGGCGGATTGATGAGCCTAACCAGATGTTCGCAGGAGCTGTCCCGGTGGTGCAGGGAACTGGCTATGCCAACAAAATCAGCGACGCGGACGGCAACTATGCCTATACCGTCACCTACCGCGCAAACGGCAATGCCAGAATGGTACTGAGTGATCTTCTGGGTCGCACCGTTGTGTCGGCCATTCAAGTGGACGGACTGGATAACACGGCGCCGGAGATTCAGCTGAAACGTCCGGTGACTGCGGTAATCCGGGGACAGAAGGATTTCGAGCCGCTGCGGGATCTTGGCGGCTTCACCGCAATGGATAATGTATCTGCAGCGGATAAGCTGAAGGTCACAGTAAGCGCACTAGATCTGACCAAGACAGGCAAACAGATGGTCACTTATACAATAACCGACCAGGTGGGCAATACGGCGACTGCCAAGCAGGAGGTTATGGTCATGAATGACAGCGGTCTGCTGATTATCGGCAACGGCCAGGTACTGTCCTCCAGCCTGGCGGAAACGGTATTGTTCGACACGAACCGGATTACGTTCAGTGTGCTTGGCTATGACAAGATGAGCGTAGGCGGAAAGGAGCGGGTTAATGAGAGGGCTGCGTATACGCTGCTCTATCACACCGGATTGTACCGGGAGGGTCAGATGAAAACGATCGCCGAGGAAATACCACTCCAGGAGCTGACAGCGAATCAATATCAAGTCATCTTCCCGAAGACTGGCTGGTACACCCTTATTATCAGAACGCAAGAGAGAGAAAGAGAGTATGTCACCTTCTTTATCGGCGGCAAGGAATCATAAGCTAGCATCAGGCTCTAATACCGGGTGAGAAAGCGGGCGAACGAAAGAGGTGGAAGTATCCCTCTTCGGGTGCCGGCTTTCTTCCTACATCCCTAGAATGAAGGAGTTAAGATTGAATGAGAGGATTAAAGCAGACAATCACGGTTCTACTGGCGTTACTCCTTGCCTTCGGTTCTCCCGTCTCGGCACTGGCCGGTGAAATCGGCAAGAAGGACACAACGGTTCTGAGCAACAGCCTCGTGAAAGTAACCGTTAATAATGATACGGGCCGATTTGCCATCCGCACGGTGGAAGGGCAGCCGATCCGCAAGAAAGACCAGAATATTAACATGATGTTCAGGGGCGATGATCCAGAGACTTCGTTTACGACCTTCCGCATTGACGGAACTGATTATATTTTCGGTAACCCTTACAAGTTCGGCGCAGATTTTTTTTCCGAGATTACAATGCCCCAGATTGTCCAGAATACCGACGGAACCAAGCAGATTGAGACGATATGGACGATTAAGGGTATCCAGATCAAGCAGATTATCAAGCTGTATATGAACACTTCCGATGTGATGAATGCCGGCAATGTGAATGTCAGCTATCTGGTTGTGAATAACACGAAATCCACGGTCGAGGTGGGCTCGCGTATTCTGCTGGACACCATGGTCGGCAGCAATGATGGTCCGGCCTTTCAAGTAGGTAAGGTCTACAAGACCCCTTTGCAAGTAGAGCGGAGGCTGGTGGATGCGGATAAGCTTCCTCCCGGCATCGGCGACGATGAGAAGGCGCTCTATACGCTGCCTGCCTATTGGGTTATGAAGGATAAGTATGACAGCACGGACCCGCTGGCGACCCATGCTGTGGCCTATGGCTTCAATAATTTTTCGGAGAACGACATCAATATTGTCGATGAAATGGTTGTGGGCCACTGGAGCAAAATGGCTAATACGAAGTGGGATTATGAGGTTAATCCGAACCTCGACTTCACGGCGGACACCAATGATTACGGGACAGCGGATTCGGCTGTTGCCTTGTACTGGAACCCTGACGCTATTGCTGCAGGTGCCGTACACAGCTATGAAACGGTATACGGGCTGGGAGAAATTGTGCAGCCGGACAAGGCGTTCTCCATCCGCTATATCGATCCGGTGAACCAGCTGGCGACACTGGAGGATGGCAGCGGATATGAGAACGAGAGCGTCTTTGATATCACTGCCGAGGTGGAAAATCTGGAGGCGTATGCCACGGAGCAATCCAGTATTAGCGTTAGTCTTCAGTTGGACAACGCACTTAAATTCGTTGATTTGGATACAGACGGGAAGATCAAACGGGATGCGAACGGAAAAATCATGACAAGGTCGGGCAACTCGCAGACTGCGATATTCCGCAAGGATGCCACACCGGAGGAGGCGGAGCAGGGGATCCAGCCGAAATTCAAGCCAGGTGAAACTGTAACAGCTTCCTTCAAGGTCATAGCTACCGGTAAAGCTTGGCCGACAACGCCGGAATATTTGCTGAACGTCAGCAGTCCGGAGACTGAGGCCAAGCTGGAAAACATCAAGGATGAGACGGTTAAGGCCCAGTATAAGTCGAGCAAGGCCAATTTTGTATTGTTGCCTCCTGTCGGCACGGCTACCTCGACCTATGTATACGCGATGTCTCCAGAGGAAGTGTACACCTCGGATGTGAAGTACATTACCCTCAATCTGTCCAACATCGAGGCGTACAATACCGGAAGCGCGACGACAGTCCCCAATTTCGACCTCTATTTCAGAGAAGTCGCTACAGGCAACCGCTACAAGGTACCGGTAAAAGAAGCGGTCATTCTGCAGCCTGCCAATGACGGCCAGGTGGGCGATATGCGGATTACCTACCGCACCGGTGATCTGGTTGATAAAGCTGGCAACATCCTAAAGGATGAAGACGGCCGGGAGCGTAAGGATCTGGGGCCAAATCTGCCTCTGGGAGAATATCAGGTGGAGATTGACTACAAGGATTCGGGGGATACCGGCGGTCTGTATGATCTGACCACCTCCCAACGGTTTGTGGTCAGCGACAACGAAGAGGCCCGGATCAAGAAGGCAAGCATTCTGGCAGTAGTCAAGAGAAGCTTCGACTTTACAACTCCTTATAACAGCAGCAACAAGAGCGAGCTGGAGGAGGCCTACGAAGAGGCGTTCCCGGGGTACACCTTCCCCGGCCAGGCTGGATATGCGGGAATGAAGACAGCCTATACTACCGCCATGAATGCGATGGTTCTCAGTGCCAAAGTAACGGACCCTGAATTCGGCGGAGAGTATCTCATGCAGGCAGAGGAGGTTCCCGCCTATCATCTGCAAGCTTTTGAGAGTGAAGAGGAACTCGAGGAATACAAGAAGAGCCTGGCTGAAGAGGATAGCGGCACTGGCAGCGACGAGGAGGAAGAGCCAGGCGATGAGGTGCTGCTGGAGATTCGCGGGATGATTAACCAGATTGGCAGCGGCACTGACGCCGAGTATGTGGTGGACACCAAGAGTGAGCCGGCGATCATAAACAACGCTGTGGCCTATACCGGAAAGGACATGGTGTTCGCCAGTGGCAAGCTCGATGTGCTTAGCATTAAAAAGGCGATTAATACAGACGATACGCCATTATTCGATACGTTAAGTGTAAAAGGTGAAGGTACTCTGAGCGTGGCGGGCAGCGGTTTTGTTTTCTTTGACGGCGAATGGACACTTGATTTCTTCAACGGCTTCAGCAAATCACTGACGAAGCAGGAAGAGGAAGAAACCGGCGATGACGGTGAAGAAGAGCCGGATGAGCAGAAGGAGCAAAAGAAGAAAGATCAGGGAGGCGGTGCGGAGGACAGCTCACTCAACGGAGCGCTAACCTGGGCTGCCGGAGCTGTGGGTGAGCGCCTTAATCCACTGCGTCAGCTGATGATTCCGGATGTTTATTTCAACCAGCGCAGCCTGTTCGCGGCACCAAGCTTCTCGGTTAACGGCTTCGGATTGAAGTTTAACGATTATATCCTCCGTCCGGGCGGGATCTCGTTCGGAGGTAACGTCAATCTGAAGATTGTTGAGTCGGAGATTAACAATGTGATTTTTAATGACAAAGGCTTTGTCGGCATTGACGCCAATCTCAAATTCGATCTGAACGAGAGTATTGGATTGATCTCCAAATCGAAGGAGGGCGACGAGGAGGACGGCAGCAAACCGTCGGGCGAAATCTCGATTGTCCATTATGTGCAGGAAGTAGAGGATGTGTCCAATACCTACGGCCTGAAGTTCAATGCAACCGTGAGTAGCGTAGGTGTAGGGGTAGAGCTTGCCTTCAAGCAGGTTGCGGACAAGCGGATTTTGCCGGATGCCATCGGCTTTAAAGCGGAGCTGGGAGATCCGGGCGTGCTGATTACCGGCGCTACCTATCTGACTGGCATCCGCGGCGCGATCCGCGAACTGGCAGATACGATTGCCGGAGAGGGCGATGTGCCGCTGACACTGGAGGCCGGTGCAGACATCACCTTCGGTGTCCAGCCGGCAACCTTCTACGGCAGCATTGATATGACGCTGAAGAAATCGGGAATTAAGCTGGTCGGCAAAATGGACTACAGCCCGTCTCCTGAATCCGATAAACTGACCATGCTGACTGAAGCCAAGATCGCCGCCCAATGGATGACGCCATGGTTCGTCAGCGCCTCGGCAACAGTGGACGTGCTGGGCTGGGATGTCATTATCGGCAAGGCGTCCCTATTCGTTGGCCAGAATCTGATCAAGAACCGGATTGATTTTGAAGGCTTCCTGAGCGCGAAGCTCCAGATCCCTTCTGATGTGCCGATGGTTGGCGGAATGCCGCTGGCCGGTGTATCGCTGGGGGTCAACAATGACAAGATGTGGGGTAGCTTCGCGATCTTGTTCATCAGTCTGGGTGTGACCTATTATTTCGACGGTGATATTGAATTTGGCACCTCCGGCGAGAAGCTTCCGGATGGATTGCTGTATCTGCAGGTTCAGGATCCGGAAACCGGGCCTAAGCTGGTCGTGTTCGGCCAAGGTGCGGAAGCGGTGGCCACGTCATGGGTCACGAAGGAAGACGTGCAGCATGAAATTGAGTATCACAGTATCGCGGACGGTGTGAGCCTCATGGACAATGGCTCGCTGGATGTGGGCATCGGAGGCATCAAGGTTTCTGAAGATGGCAAGCTTCATGAAATCCCGATCTCGAAGGTAACCGGGAATGCGATCCTGGAAGTGCAATATTACGGCAATTCTGTGCCGCAGCTTGAACTAATGGACAACAACAACCGTGAGTACAAGCTTGTGTACGATGAGCGCCGAGTCAATGATCCGAGCGCCAATGCCTTCACCCAGGTCATTGCCGGGCAGAACGAAACGATCCGCAAAGCGTATATTGCCATTCCGGCAAGCCGGGCCGGCAGCGGCACCTGGAAGCTGCGTGCGGATCAGACGGTGGATACGCGGTTGTTCAACATTCCTGAGGTGTCCAAGCTGGATGAGGTCAGATTGGACCAGGACAGCGGGAACGCGAACGCCTTCACAGCCTCCTGGAAGGTATCCAATGCCAAGTCTGACGATACAGTCAGCCTATATTTAACCAAAGATCCGGTACTGCCGGCTGCTTCCGCTGACGGAGCGGTTCAAGCACCCGGAGATGCAGGCGTACTGATCGCCAAGGATCTGAAAGTAGACCAGGGCGGCAGCGTATCCGGCAGTCTCACTTCCGGCAGCGTCTTGATCGATGCTACCCAGGTATCCCTGCTTGGAGCAACGGAGGACATCCGGGGCCTGATGGCCCAGGGTGACTATTATCTGCGGGCGGAGCTGAAATCGTCCACGAGCTTCGGGACGAAGACGAGCGCAAACAAGTTCAAGCTGGTTGACCCTCTGGCTCCGGCGGAGGTAAGCGACGTAGCGGTCAAGCCTGCGGGCAACGGATATTTTGAGCTGTCCTTCAAACCAGAGGAGAAAAAATCGGCCCAGACCAGCTATGAGCATAGCTACAGCATAGAAGTGCTTCAGCAGGCGAACGGAAAGCTTGAGGAGTACGAGAATTTCAGCTCACTGCAGTTCACTGAGGAGGAATTACAGCCGTACTGGAATAAACAGAGCGGCAAATATGAAGGCATCCGGCTCGGCGGCTGGACACCAGCCTCTAAGTCGAGCCAGGTGGATCATTCCAGTCTAGAAGGCAAGGCGTTTGCTGGTGATTCGCTGAGCTACAAGGGGCTGAAGGTTGGGGAGAAATACGTCGTGGGCGTATCCTCGGCAGTGAAGCCAGACAAGGCTGCAGACAAAAATGAGAATTGGCATTTCGCCAAGCGGGTGGATACGGCTAGCACGCTCCTGCCGGTTCCGGCGAAGCCTGCCCTGTCCATTCTGAGTACAGATTCAACCCAAGTAGGAAAGGCAACCGCCGCTTATGCAGAGGTGCTGAGCAGCAGCGCTGCAAAGCAGAGTATTCGTGTTGTTTCCAATCAGCGCAATGTGGAGGTCGAGGCGATTTATGACGGCAAGTCACTGGGCCAAACCGAGCTTACGGACGGCTCGGCCGGAAGCAGCGGGACGCTGAATTTCACTACTTTTACAACAGACGGTACTTATGCGGTTGAGCTTCGCACAAGAAACAAAACAACCGGCGATTTCACAATTACAATGCTATATCTGACCGTGGACACAATAAATCCGGTTCTCTATATTGATTCTCCGCTTCCAGGGGCCAGGACTTCGGGAGGCAAGATTAAGGTATCCGGACGGACGAGTAACGATGCTGTGCTGAAAGTGAACGGTCAGCCGGTAACCGTAGGCACAAATGGTCACTTTGACGGTGAAGTCACTGCGGCTGGTACGGAGCCCACGCTGAATTTGACGTTTGAGGCTGTAGACCATGTTGGCAACACCAACAGTGCCTCGGTTGTACTGACCAATGGAGGGTATCAGCTGCCGGTTGGCCTGGTGCTGCGAACAGTAGGTACCCTTGGCGTTAAGGATGAACGGCAACTGGAAGCCTTCCTGCGGATCCCCGATGGCAAGGATGCCAGCGGCAAAACCAAGTACAAGGAAGTGCCGGTTGCCGAGAACGACTTGGCCAAGCTGACTTATTCCTTGTACACAGGAGAAGCTGCCGAGGTCTCCGAGGACGGCAAGGTCAAGGGAGTGGCTGAAGGCGCATCAATCGTGTCTGCAGAATACAAACTGTCGGAAAACGCTTCGCTTCAAGGAATGACGGTGGTGAACGTAGTTACCGACATCAAGGCATATACCTCTGCAGTTTCCGGCAATGGGGCAGCAACGAAGATCAATGTATTGTCAGCAGGAGACCTGAACGACGCTAAGCTGGTCTACAAGATATACCCTGCGGGCGACAGCGTTACAACGGTTCCGCGTTACAAGGATGATGTAAGCGGTTGGAAGGTTCTCCCGGCTGACGGTATTCTTCCGGCCGCCAGCGGCGACCGGATAGCAGTAGCTAAGCGTCCTGATGGCGGCAAGCAGGCGCTGGCGGTATCAGCGCTTATGCCGGCGGTGCTGTGGAGTGACAGTGGAAGCGGCACAGGCGGTGGCAACACAGGTGGCGGCAGCACAGGTGGCGGTACGGGCGGCGGTGCCGGCGGTGCGGGTGCAGGCAGTGCAGGAACCGGCAACGATTCCGGCGTTCTTGTCGGCGGCACCGCAGTTCTGGCAGAAATGCAGAATGGCCGTCTGGCGGCCAGAATCACCGGCGCCGGAGCGGTGGGCGACGCCTCTTCCAAAATCTTGCTGATCGAAGGCAAGAATGCGGTCGTGAGCGGATATGAATTCGCCATTGACCGTAAGGTGCTGTCACAGGCAGCGGGTCTGAGCCAAAGGATTCATATTGTACTGCCTTATGCGGAGCTGACCTTCCCTGCCGGTGCAGCAGCAGCAACAGGAGAGGATCTGAAAATCAGCATCGACAAGAACAGCAGTAGCCGGAAGGCAGAGCTCGCACAAATGGCCAAGACACTTGGCGCTACACTGCTGGGCGATGGAGATGGAGTTACTTTTGATGTACAGGAAGCAGGCATTTACAAGAACCGTTCAGTCACGGCGAAGGTGGCTGTGCCAGATACAATTGCCGCAAGAGATATTACTGCGGTTGTGCTGAAGGACAGCAGAGGCAGCTGGACTACGGTGCCATGGTCGCTGGATGTTGTCAGCAACAAGGCATATGTCGATCTGAATTTGACAGGCAACGGAACCCTTGGATTTATCAGCAAGAAACCGGCATTCACCGATGTGAATGATACCCATTGGGCGAAGACGACGATTCTGGAGGCGGCGGCCAAGCTGTATATGCAAGGCCGTTCCGATAAGCAGTTCGAGCCGAACAGCCGCATTACACGGGCCGAGTACCCCGCAGTGCTGCTCCGGGTTCTGGGGCTGATGAATCAGCAAGAGCAGGTGTCCTTCTCTGATGTGAAGACGGACAGCTGGTACAGCCGCACATTGTCCATTGCCGTCAAGAACGGATTAGCCACCGGCTACAAGGACGGCACATTCCGTCCGAATGAGGAAATTTCCCGTTTGTCAGCGATGGTAATGGCCGGACGGGCGGTGAAGCTGCTGGGAGTGGACAAACAGGTCACGAAAGCGGAAGCCGATACCATCCTGGCGAAGTTCAAGGATGCTGAAGCAATCCCGGATTGGGCGAGGGATGCGGTTGTCCTGTGTGTCATGCAGAAGCTGATCTCGGGGCAGGATGGATACCTTCTCCCTGAGGGTGTACTCACCCGTGCCCAGGCTGCAGCTATTGCGATTCGCCTTGGTGATCTTGAACCGGTGGGCACTCCGTAAGTAGCGAGGAAGAGGAAATTCATTTCATAAGGTGGAAGGTGACCTATGCTATTCTCAAATAAATGGATCAAGCTGTTATGCTGCACATTGCTGCTGGTTCCGCTGCAGCCCGGCGCTAAACCGGCGAACGCCAGCGGCGGAAGCTGGGGGGATCATGCGGATACCAGCTGGTATTCAAGCGACTATTCTACCTATATTATTGATTCGGCGGCCAAGCTTGCGGGTGTCGCTAAGCTTGTGAACGACGGCATTACTGATTTCGGCAGCACAACGCTTCAAATTGCCGCCACGGGTCCGCTGTCGCTGGCAGAATATAACTGGATGCCGATTGGCAATGCGGAGCATCCGTTTCGCGGAACTCTCGTGGGTCAGGCCGGGCTTAGCCCGGAGCTGACCGGTATGACGGTTACTGACAGCGTATATGGGGGGCTGATCGGCCGCATGAGCGGGGCCACGGTTGGCCGGTTCTCCCTAACCGGCAGTATTGACACCATTGTATCCGGTGACGCATCTGTGGGCGGGATTGCCGGATACATGGATGAAGACAGCACCATCCTGGATGTGAACAGTGATGTATCCGTTCAGGTTAGAGGAACGGTGACAGGCAATGTGTATGCCGGCGGGATCGTTGGCAGCGGATCAGGGCTGCTGTCGGCAGTGGCAAACCATGGCCGCATTTCGCTTATCGGCGCAAATTGGGGGATGGCTGGAGGTATTGCAGGCTCCACTAATAGTGTTCTGACACTGAAGAAGAGTGACAATACCGGACCGGTGAGCGTATCCGGCAGTGTCTACATGGCAGACGCAGGCGGCATTATCGGTCTGGTGTCCGCCCCGTTGTTCATGGCAGAGGAAGATACTTTCATGAAGAACAGCGGCCAGATCACGCTCGCAGATGTCGGGAGCGGGTCTGCAGGCGGGATTATGGGCAGGGTGACAGCGGATAGCAGCGTCACCATTTCGCTTCAGACCTCGAATACCGGGGAGATTCGAGTGGATTCCGGAGCCGCGGCTGGGGCTGGCGGTACTGGTATCGCTGCGGGTGGACTGGTCGGTGCGTATGAGAACACCGGAGGGCTGAACGTTTCTATCCCATTCGTGCAGACCGCACCGGCCATAGTCAACAAGGCGGGCGGACGAGCTTATACCGGCAGTATTGTCGGCCGCGTAGCCGGTGACTTCACCTGGGGACAGAGCGTTGTCAACAGCTCGTCTCTGGCTGCCGGAGGTTCGTCCGAGGTCTACACTGGCGGGATCGCCGGCAAGGTAGAGGGAACAGCCTCCTTCGTGGCATCGGCTTGGAATCAGGCCACAATCCAGGTGGCGGCTTCCGGTACTGGAGTATATACCGGTGGATTAGTAGGCTTCGCAGGCGACCAGCTGCTATTTCACAGCACTGGAGCTGAAGCATATGGTAACAGCGGCAGCATTGCTGTAACCGGAACGGCATCGGATGTGAATACCGGGGGGATTATCTCCAACCGGAACTATGGCAAGGCTGCTGCCAATGTATTGAGTAAAGGGGATATTGAGGTTACGGGGGGAGAAAGACTCTACAGCGGCGGATACGTAGGGAAGATGACCAATGGGGAATCCGGAATAACCAACGAATCCTACAACGGCCATATTTCCGTGTCCTCTATAGCATCCGGTACTGATAATCAGGTGTATACCGGCGGAATTGTAGGATACTACGGGCTGGGCGGCGTCATCACTGATCCTGTCTTCACTGGAAGGATTAAGGTTGCCGGGGGAGCAGGCGTTCATACCGGCGGTGTTGCCGGCTATATGACGGGAGGCGGCACCATTGCCGGTGCGGTCATCGGCGGAACGGCCGGGTCACCGGCCGTGATTCATTCCAGCGGTAACGCCGGGGGTGTTGCCGGCTACGCAAACGGTGTGATACGTTCTTCCACCGTCAAAAATACTGAGATTACTGCTTCAGGGTCCGGCGGTTCAGCAGGTGGTATCGCTGGTACAGCCAGCGGTCAAATTGCGGACGTGGCGGTAGGCGAAGCGGATGCCGACGGCAGCTACACTGTGAAGATTACCACCGCCGCCGCCGATTCGGCAGCGGGCGGCGTAGCAGGACGGGATGCCGGGACACTGGTGCTTGGAACAGCCAGAGTTAACCGTATCACTCTGTCCGCAGAAGAATTGGCGGCTCGCTCCTCCCTTGGGGGGCTGGCAGGTAAACTTTCGCTAGGAACCACGGTAAGTGTGGCCGGAAAGACTTTTAATGTGCGGAGTATAAAGATGAGCTCCGCAGCGGCCGGCAGTGCCTTAGGCGGAGTTATTGGTGACAACAGCCTGGATCTTAATGCGGACATCTTGCAGAACGTATCCGATATTTCGATTGATGCCCAGGGTGATCATTCAGATCTGGGTGGCATTGCTGGCAGAAACAGCGGCCAGCTGACTAAGCTGACTGTAATGGATGTAAGCATCAAGTCGGCTGGGGCTGCCAGTCAGCTCGGGGGGATTGCAGGATGGTCCACGGGTGTGATCATCAGCCCGGTCGTTATTCCCGGGGACGGGGAGCTGCAGCTCGCCATAGAAGGTTCGGATAGCACAGTCGGCGGTGTAGCCGGAAGCCTCAGCGGAGGAGCTGCGGTCAGCGGCAACGGGGCAGACCGCAATGTGACCGGACTAAGCATCACCGCTGCAGCATCTGCCAGTAAAGCGCGGATCGGTGGTATCGCAGGTGATAGCAAGTCCTCTGCAATCAGGAATATGATTGTGGAGAGTCCGGTATTGAATGCGGCAGGTGCGGACAGCATGATCGGGGGGCTGGTCGGCCGGATTACCGGTGCAGACATAGAGCAGTCGGTGGTCCGGGGGATTCTTCCCGATTATGCCATACTGAATGTGTCCGGCAGTGGCGTCCAGGCGGGCGGTGTGGCCGGACGGGCCGAAGATGCAGTGCTCACAGGAGGCGGAGCATCGGCTCCAGCCGCCGAGACTCTGCTGCTGACCGGGACGGAATCAGCGGCCGGTCTGTATGCCGGAGGTATCGTAGGCTATAACACAGACAGCGCCATCAAGCAGGTGTCTGGTTCCACGATCAAGCTTTCATTGAAAGGAACAGGGACCATCGCCGGCGGCATTACCGGCTATAACCGGGGCGTGGCCGGCTATGGTCTGCCCGCTGCTTCCAGAGTGATGGAGGACAATGTGATGAACGCTATGACCCTTGTCCTGTCCGCTTCGGCGGCTTCCTCGACTGCAGGAGGTCTGATCGGACTGAATGATGCCAGAAGTGACGAGGATTCAGGGAAGCCAGCCTCTTCATCCATAAGCTCCATTCAGCGCAGTAAAATGACCGGAAGCCTTACGGTCCATGGACCTTCTTCGGTTACCGGCGGCCTGGTTGGCGAGAACCGGAGCGTTGTTGCCAAGAACAGCATCAGCAACCTCCTTCCTGTTGTATCTGACGGGGGCAACGGAGTGGTTGGTGGTCTAGTTGGCAGAAACACGGGTACGATCTATTTCATGTCCTCCAATGCAGTTCTGTCCGCAGGAGGTAAGTCTACTGTTATCGGGGGGCTGGCGGGAGTCAACACGGGCCGGGTCGGGTCGTCCTATAACGAGACGGATCTGAAGAGCAGCCTGTCCGGCACGGCAGACAACTACGCCCTGCTGGGCGGTTTGATTGGCAGGAACAGCGGTAGTATTGATAAAAGCTTCACTATGTCCAAAGTGACGGCGAGCGGTGCCTATACGTATGTTGGCGGACTAATCGGTGAGCATTCCGGTTCCGTGATCAATTCGTACACAGGCAAGGATGTCTCTGCCAGCGGCAAAGGCTCATACAGCGGCGGCCTGATCGGACGGATGACAGAGGGCACGGTAGCCAGCAGCTACTCCGCCGGGAGGATCACCGGAGACAAAGGTGCATATGCCGGAGGCTTTGCGGGATATTACGCCAGTACTAACAAGAAACTCATTGACGATACGTATTACGTTAAGGATGAGAGCCTATCCATCAACAGCGGAGTCCTGGATTTTGGCGGGGGAACTTATAATGAATTGAACAATTATGCCCGTCTGAGTCCTGTTCTGTCCTCCACACTGGCCGATAGTAAAGCATTTGCGGCCTTATCCGGCTGGACCTTCGGCAGTTCACCCTGGCGGTATGGCTCAGCCGGTGCGAAGTATACATACCCGGAGCTGAACCTGAGCGCTGATGATAGTGATGCAGGCAGCAATCCGCCTACCCTGAATTTGGACTGGTATACACAAAATCCGCAAACGCTGCGCTTTACCATCAAAACAGAGGATGAGCTGGCAGGACTGGCGGCAATTGTAAACGGTACAGCGGCAGAGGTCGAACCGTTCAATTTCATCGGAAGAACGGTCGATGTGGCGGGGCCGATCAGTATCAGAGCTTCGAGCTGGACTCCTATTGGGAAGGATAACAGCCATTCTTTTGAAGGCACGTTTAACGGCAATCATCACTTAATCGGAGATTTCAGAGTAATTGAAGGGGAATATGCAGGTTTATTCGGAGTGATCGGAAGCAGTGCGGTTGTCCGCCAAGTTTCTGTAGCACCTCTTTCCTTAACCGGCAGCAGCTACGCCGGAGCCCTGGCGGGATTGAACCTGGGTAAGGTTGAGCAGGTGGAGGGAAGCTTGTCAGGTGGAGCCAAAGTGGCCGGAGGGACAGCAGCCGGAGGTCTGATTGGCCAGAATAATGGCGAGATCACCGGCTTGGCGATGACTCTCGGTGAAGGAAGCAAAGTGTCCAGTACGGACGACGGGGCTTCCGTGGGCGGCCTAATCGGCAACAGCCGCTCGGGCCTCAACCAAGGCAGCCTGAGCTCGAGAGCCGGAAGAATTGAAGCGACAGGCCGTAATGCCGCAGCAGGCGGTGCGGCTGGAAGAGTGGACGGCGAACTTACCGCCATCTCCGTTACCTTGCAGGATGGAGGGGCAATTGTCGCGGAAAGTCAGGATAGTGTAGCTGGTGGTGTGGCTGGTGTGGCAGAATCCGGAACATCCGACGGCCTGACTGTCAGTTTGACTGGCGGAGGCGTACAGGCCCTTGCCCCGGGTTCCATAGCCGGTGGGATATTTGGCCATTCGGCAGCAGGCCAGGTGATCCGCCATGCCAAGGTACAGGGAGATCACTCTCCCGGGGCTGCTGTCTCAGCCAGTGTGGCAGCCGGAGGCATTGCCGGCGATAAAGCAGGTGCTGGCAGCAATACGTTTGATATCGAGTCGGTTCAGGTTCGGGACATAACGGTAGTTTCTGCGGGAGAAGGCGGAATTGTGGGCGGGATCGCCGGCAAGCTTGCGGATGCCGCATTGAAGGATAATGTATTTAGCGGAGCCCTCAGGGCAACGGGCAACAGTGCTATAGCCGGCGGGATCGTCGGGCAGGCCAAGGACTCCATCCTGTACAAGCTGGAATCTTCACCGCAGATTACAGTGAACGCGTCCTCGGGTGTAGTTGCAGCCGGCGGCATTGCCGGAATTCTGGAATCCTCGAAGAGAGACACTCCGCTGGACTTTGGGCTGCTGGTCTCATTATATCCGGGGGTATATGAAGCGGAGCTTCCTGCGGGTTTGATCTCTATCAACACGTCCGGTCAGGCAGCAGAGCTGTATGCCGGCGGTATTGCCGGGAAGCTGGACTCCGTCTCCCTGTACAATTCCTCCTCCTCGGTCTCCCTAGACCTGAGCGGAGGGAAGACAGCGACAGCCGGCGGCGCGGTCGGCTATGCCAAAGACACCCGGATGGCTGGAATTGATAGCACAAGTCCGATTCAGGCTGGCAGCAGCACGAATTACAATGTGGGCGGTCTGGCGGGGAAGGTGTCCGGAGGCAGCATCGCCTACTCCAAGGCTCAAGCAGCCGATAACATGCCGATTGTTGTTGGAGATAGCATCGCGGCAGGCAGAACAGAAGCCTATGCGCATATCGGCGGGTTCGTGGGCCAGGCGGACGGTGCAGATATCCTTTCCTCCTCGGCTACCCAAGGAATCTTGATGAACAGCACCTATCCGTATTCCACAGTCTATGCGGGCGGATTCGCCGGTCTCTTGGGAGAAGACAAGAGCGGCGTCATTTCCGTAGCATCTGCTACGGGTGAGATTACGGTTCGCGGGGCGGCCGGGGTCTATGCAGGTGGCTTTGCCGGTACTGTCAATCAGTACCGTATTGAGCAGGCCTACGCCTCAGGGAATGTATCGAGCACAGCCTTTGATGCCAGAGGCGGCGGGTTCGCCGGAGTTATTAACCACGGAAGTACCATTGAAGATGCCTATGCGGCTCAGGTACAGGTCAGCGTTGCCGGAAGCAACGGGGCAACCCGTTCGTATGCAGGTGGCTTTGCCGGTTACAATGATGGCAGCCTTTCACGGGTTTATGAGGGCGTATCTGAGGTTTCAGCCGTGGCGGGCGGCTCTAATTCCTATATGGGTGCTTTTATCGGCTATAACTTCCGGAATGGTCTGATCGAGGACTCTTATTATGAAGGAAGTCTGGCTCCGATCAAACATGATACAAGCAGCGGTGTGCAGAATGGGAATCTGCAGTTGTTGTCCTTGGACGGTTACAGCCAGCCGGAGGGCTGGAATTTCTCGGGAATTAACCCGGTATGGGGCTTTTCTGATGCTAAACAGTCTTATGCGCCTATACTTGTAGGGCTATCCAACTGGCGGTTCACACCTGATCTGAATGTGATTACGGGTGCAAGCAAGAATCAGACTTCATATTCGGCAGGCACCGCCGAAGAACTGGCGGCACTTTCGCTTTTGTATGATGATGGCGCTTCTGTCTATGCTTTGTATGATCCGGCAGCCGCTGCACCGCTCTCAATCAAGAGTATCACACTGACTGGAGATATTTCCCTGTCCGGCAAGCTGTGGCTCCCGGTGGCGGACTTTAGAGGTGTGCTGGACGGCAAACTTCATACCATTTCAGGCTTGAATAATCATTCAGGTGATTTTAACCACTATAGCTTGATTGCCGATAATTTCGGCGTCATTGCTAATGTGAAGCTGCAGGATGCGGTTGTAAGCGTAGGACCTTACACCGGTGTGGTTGCCGCAGTAAATCATCCGGACGGGATGATCAAGAATGTGACTGTAAGTGGCGGCAGGGTGTCGGGCACGTCAGCTGGAGGAGTTACCGGTGACAATCAGGGGATGCTAAGCGGCATTATTACTGAGAATCTCACGGTTGCGGGCGAAGAGTATGCTGGCGGGGCAGCAGGGCTTAATACTGGACAATTGGAAGGTATCTCTGTAAAAGGCCTGACCATCAGCTCTCCAGCCGTGGCGGGCGGCATCACCGGTCTCAATGAGGGAAGCATAGAGGCCTCGTATTCTAGAGCCACTATCAAGGCTTTCGGCCAAAACGGAAGCAGTACGGCCGGCGGGATTGCCGGACAGAACGGAGATGTCGGCCGGATTCATGGGAGCTTCTCGTTCTCTGACATCGTTGTGAGTGCCAAGGACTCAAGCGCAGGAGGCATCGCCGGAGCAAGCAGAGGGACGATTGCCGACAGCTACAATACTGGAACGGTGGAATCAAAAGGTCAGGCCACTGCCCGCGCGGGCGGCATCGCCGGGGAGGCAGCAGCGGGAATGATCTCCACCGCTGTGAATGGAGGGCAGATCGCTTCCAGCATCAACGGCAAACTGGTCAAGGGCGGAACGTTTGCCGGTGGCATTGCCGGACAGGCTGCAAAGACAGTAGTTCTCAGCCACAACTTCTATGATGCACAGATGCTCCAGTATCCGGTAGCTTATTACACCGCAGAGGGAAGTAAGACCAGCGGTGTTGTGGGGCAAGCGGAAGGAATAAGCACCGTACGGCTGACTGGCGGTATGCAGCCTGACGGATTGGAACCTTCCATCTGGAAGACGGTCCAGGGCTTCTATCCACAGTTGGCGTCGTTCTCGGGTGGAGTGGACAGCGATTTGTCCACTGTGGCGGTTGTATTAAAGGAAGGAGATACTGCATATAAGGTAAGGGGGAAATATACGACCACTCCTGACGCAACGATCCACTGGACGGCTCAGGATGAATCCGGCTCGGGTCCGATTTATCTGACCGCATCTAAGAGTGGGATCAGCAGGCTGATCGTCGTTAACAAAACGCCGCTGGCCTACGGCGAAACAGCTGTTGCACCAACAAGCTCCACGGCTCTTCAGTTCAAGGACAAGACCGAGGTGATCCTGACAACGGCTGAGGCGGAAGGCCGGGTTCATTATACAATGGATGGTTCAGCACCTTCCGAATTTTCACCGGTGTATGCGAAGCCCATCCCGTTAAGTGCTTCTGCCGTAGTCAAGGCAATAACGGTAGTAGAAGGCAAGAATGACAGTGCACTGCTCATTGCAGAATTCAAGAAGATTACGGACGTGGACAATGGCAGTGGCAACGGTGACGGCGGTGGGGGCAACTCCGGGAATGGCGGCGGCAGTTCCGGCGGTGGCACTGGTGGTGCAAGCTCCGGAAGCGGGAGCAGCAGCACGTTGCCGGTGGACAGCGGCAACGGGTTCGACATCCTGGTGAACGGCAAGGCCGCGTCAGTGGCTGAGGCCAAGAGCACAACCGCAAACGGTAGAACCACAACCACTATTACTGTCGATGAGGCGGCTCTGATCAAATTGCTGCAGGGTGCAGCCGGTCCGGCCGACGTATCCATTATCTTCAGCGGGAAGACCGATGTGAACCGGGCGGAGCTGAGCGTAAAGCTGGTCAAGCTGATGGCGGAGCACCAGGCGGTGATCCGGCTGGATACCGGGACGGTTGCCTTCCGTATTCCCACCGCGCTTCTAGCTGTTTCGGCAGCGGATCAAGAGGTAGTGAGTCTTGAGTTTTCAGCGCCGGATGAGCAGGAGACCAAGCGGTTGGAGCAAGCCGCAGCAGCCGGTTCATATACCTTCCTTGCAAAGCCGATTAATTTCCGGGCTATGTATGGAAGAGGAGATCAGATGAAGGAGATCGGAATGTTCGACGCTTTTGTGGAGCGGACGATGGCTTTGCCTAAGACAGCGGCTGCCTCGAACGCCATTGGAGTGAGCATCGCGTCAGACGGAAGCGTCAGTCCGCAGCCTATCCGGATTACAGAAGGTGACCAGAGTCTGACCGCTGTGATCAAAAGCTTATCTGCAAGTGGTCTGTATGCTGTGATTTCTGCTAAGGCCGAGACTTCTTTCCGTGATGTTCAGTCACATTGGGCACGGGAAGCTATTACTAACCTGACCCGCCGGTTGATTGTGGGAGGTACAGGGAGCGGAAGCTTTGAACCGGAGCGCAGTATAACCCGGGCAGAATTTTCGGCCATCCTCGTGAAAGCACTGGGTCTCGGCGGGTATGCGGCTGCAGACAGCAGTACATTCAGTGATGTGAACGCGGGAGCCTGGTATGCTTCTTATGTAAAGACTGCTGCTGAGTATGGTCTCGTATCCGGTTATCCGGATGGCAGCTTTGGGGCACAGGAACCCATCAGCCGCCAGCAGATGATGACGGTCCTCTCCAGAGCCATGAAGCTCACGGGCTTGCAGACAGAGGTCAGTCAGGCACGCAAGGAAGAGCTGCTGAAGCCCTTTGCCGATGCCGGCAGTGTTGCTGGTTATGCCAAGAGCGGTTTTGCCGCAGGTATCGTAGCAGGACTGGTATCTGGAAGAAGCAGCACAAAGCTGGCTCCCTCCGATCTGACTACCAGAGCTGAAGCAGTAACTGTTATAGAGAAGCTGCTTAAGCTGGCTGGCCTTATCTGATGAACGGTAATACGCATGCGGCAGAGGTTTGCTCAGAATAAAAGCCTGGTTATACCAATGAAGACCAGTGAGTCTTACGTTAATGGAGGCTCACTGTCTTTTACAGCTTTGGATTACAGGAAATCTTTAGCAAAGGTTATTTCTTCTATTTACATATCGTTTATTTCGTACCTTGAGTGAATGAGACAAGGACAGAAATTGAGGGATTATGAGATGATGTTATACATTGCTCAGCGTTTTGAGAAGAAGCCAGAAGAGATGGACGCGATGAAAGAGAAAAGGCAGCCCGTGGTATCAAGAATTTCAGCGAATACAGATCAGGTCCTCCGGCTGCACCTTGAGATGGATTTCAGAAGGCTTGAAAGAATGTATTTCAAACAAGAACAAATCCAGGAACTGAAGAGGCATGCCAACAGTTCCCAGAAGCTAATCTCACTGCAGCAATTGGAGCGGCTGGAGACTACTACAAACAGCTGTATTTCATCCATGCTCAAGCGGTTGTTTGAAGCAGGGTACGGGCAGGAACTCAAACAGCGGGGACTTGTACAGGAATACCAGACCACCGTTTCGGTCATTTTACATTCTAGTGTGTGATTGAATCGACACCGATGAAGCTATATCTGAAGGATACGTAGCTTGCAGCAGGGAAACCCATACAGTACACTTTCTTTATCCGGTACGATCTAAGATCACTTGAGATGAGTATTCTGTGAAAAAGGAAGTGTTAAGGAATGAATGCAGAGATGGTTATGAAGGAGCTTGAAGCACTCGGCAAGGAACGGACCAAGAAAATATACAGCTCAAATGGAGCGCAGGAACCGCTTTTTGGCGTGGCTACCGGCGCGATGAAGCCTATTTTCAAGAAAACCAAAATCAATCAACCTCTGGCTGAGCAGCTTTATGCCACAGGAAATTACGATGCGATGTATTTTGCGGGCATCATTGCCGACCCCAATGCCATGACGGAAGCCGACTATGAACGGTGGATGGATGCAGCTTATTTTTATATGTTGTCTGATTATGTAGTTGCAGTAACCTTGGCAGAAGCGGATATTGCTCAAGAAGTTGCCGATAAATGGATCGCGAGCGGGGAAGAGCTTAGAATGTCAGCGGGCTGGAGTTGTTATTGTTGGCTACTCGGCAACCGGCCGGACGAAGAATTTGCCGACAGCAAAATTGCCGGTATGCTTGAGCTCGTGAAAAATACGATTCATGATTCTCCGGAACGCACCAAATACGCGATGAACAACTTTTTATACACAGTGGCGGTATCCTATTCCCCTCTTCATGATAAGGCATTCGAGACCGCAAAGACTGTAGGCCAGGTAGAAGTCAATAAGGATAAGGCAAACAGCAAGTTTCTTCACGCTTACGAAAATATTCAAAAGGCAGTCGAAAAAGGTAGGGTTGGTTTTAAACGCAAACATGTAAGATGTTGACGGTGATTAGAGTTAATAACTCCGTCAGGGTCTTTCGCTTATTTTACGTTTATCGTAGCTTGACTGGTAACCTGCAGCAACGCTATGAATGATATCGCTAACTTAACGAAGCCTGACTCACTAACTGGTGAATGTCAGGCTTTTTAATAAGTAACAGCTTGCGAATTGCCTTCCAAAATAATCAGTAGAACCGAATCCGACGCCTAATGAAATCGTAATGGCTTTATGCATGTATGAGGAAGCCACTCGAATTAGGCTCATGCGCTCTGGGTTGGTTTCTTGCGTATGCTAGTAAGTTCAAAAGCCTCTTTAGGAATTCCCATTTCATGAGCCTTCTTCTTTTTAATTACCATGGCCTGTTGTAAGCTTGTGGCTTGAAATTCAATTGTGGTGCCAAGCGGCTCCTCAAATGCATAGTAACTTTTTTTATTGGACATTACTTGTGCCTCCTCATCGTATTCTCGAATAATTTTGCCAAAGGGCATAAGTATATTATCTTGGCTGTTTCCCAGATAGGGCATATCACTTGAATAGTGTGCGTCTCATCTCAAAGAACTATGCACGAAAGACATCCAGGCTTTGATTCAATTCAATTGAATTGTATTGATTCCATTAAGTCTACTATCACGATCGATATATGTAATAGCTGATGACGTACCATCTTTATTCAGAGCTGAGTTTTTCCGTAGTTCATGACTGATGTCTTGTTGGTATTACCAAGGCAATCAGCAGTACAAAACCGAGAGTCTTTTCTTATAGTACCGCGATCCGGAAGTCGCCAAGATGATGGGCAATTGGAGAGTCGAGCTGTAAACCTTGACCGAGCCGCAAGGCCATTAGCGTTTATCCTCATCTATTAACAAAGGACAGGGCAAGTGCTCCCTGTCCTTTGTCAGTTCATAAGGGTGCTTGCGGAATCTGAGTTTCACCCTTTAAAGATACGGGTATATAACCTATGTTTTTGAAATATAACACGAGAAGAGATTCCAGAAGTTGGAAGGTGAGGAGAGCCATGAATTTTCCAGTCAACATCCTGCTCGTAGACGGTCACCCGGAAAACCTGATTGCCATTGAGGCAATTCTCAGCGGAGAACCCTATCGTTTGGTTCGCGCATATTCCGGGATGGAAGCTTTGCGGTGTTTATTGGAAGAGGAATTTGCTGTTATTGTCATGGATGTGCACATGCCGGAAATGGACGGGTTTGAGACCGCCAGTATCATCCGTACCCGGGAGAAAAACAAATACGTGCCAATCATTTTTATGACGGTCACCAGTAATACAATGGAGCATATCGTCGCCAGCTATTCCGTCGGTGCAGTGGATTATATGACGAAACCCGTTATTCCGCAAATTTTCAAATCCAAAATTGAGGGTTACGTCAGCATGTATGAAGCTAACAAAGCCCTTCAGATACAAAGTGAAATGTTGCAGAAACAAACGAGGCAGATGGAAAAAACCAATCAGGCGCTCAGTAAGGCAAAGGAAGCTGCGGAAATCGCCTCCCGTGTGAAATCGGAATTTCTGGCCATGATGAGCCATGAAATCCGGACTCCACTGAATGGAATCATTGGCATGTCGGATCTGCTTCAGGCCTGCGATTTGCCGGAAGAATACGCTGAGATGGCAGGGATTATCCACAAAAGCGGCAATGCACTGCTCTCTGTCATTAACCATATCCTTGATTTTTCCAAAATCGAATCCGGAAAGATAGAGTTGGAGGAGGCACCCTTTTCCCTTCAGCACTGCCTGAATGAAACCATTGATTTGTTCACGGCTCAAACCAGAGAACGGAATCTGGAAATGATGTTAATGGTTGATCCATTAGTGCCATCTAGCATAAAAGGGGATATGAACCGCCTGCGTCAGGTGCTGAATAATCTTGTAGGCAATGCAGTAAAGTTTACACCTGAAGGCAGTGTATACATAATGGTTAACAAGCTGGCGGAGACGGAAAGTTCGCTTACGCTTGAATTTATGATTAAAGATACCGGGATCGGTATCCCTCCGGATAAAATAAACGAACTGTTTCAGCCATTCTCCCAGCTCGATGCCTCAACCACACGGAAGTTCGGAGGCACGGGGCTTGGATTATCGATCAGCAAATCGCTGGTCGAACTAATGGGCGGTACGATTTGGGTTGAACCGTCGAATGGACCTGGAGCAACGTTCATTTTTACGATTGAAGTCAAACCGCACTATTCAAAAATATATGATGCAAAAGGGGTAGGCTACCGTGAAGGATCAAAACCAAATGAACGAAAAAAACGATGATCAAATTGACGCCGGTGAACTGCTTAACGCCTTAATGGCAATGAAAAAAGGCAACTTCACCTATAGAATGCCCTATGACCGCACAGGTATAGCCGGCAAGGTAGCGGATACGTTTAATGAGATCATGGATATTCAAGAAGGACTAGTCTATGAAGTTCAGACCGTAGCCAAGGTTGTTGGTAAAGAAGGCAATCTGTCGAGAAGATTTGTGCAGAAAAATCTGGGTGGTTCATGGGAAACGATCACCAATTCGCTCAATGGGCTAGTCATTGATTTGATTCAACCGACGAGCGAGATGGTTCGGGTGATTAACGCCGTAGCCAAAGGCGATCTGTCCCAGAAGGTGGAACTGGAAATCGAAGGAAGACCGCTCACCGGGGAATTCCAGAGAACGGCAAGCAACATTAATATGATGGTGAATCAGCTCAGCACCTTTGCCTCCGAGGTTACTCGTGTGGCGCGTGAGGTCGGTACGGAAGGGATTTTAGGCGGCCAGGCAGATGTTAAAGGTGTTTCGGGGACCTGGAAAGATCTTACGGATAGCGTGAATTACATGGCTACGAACCTCACCGATCAAGTGCGTAATATCGCGGCAGTAACAACGGCCGTAGCCAATGGGGATCTGTCGAAGCAAATCACAGTAAATGCACGGGGAGAAATCCTCGAACTGAAAAATACGATCAACACCATGGTGGACCAGCTCTCCATGTTCTCTTCGGAGGTTACCCGTGTGGCGCGTGAAGTCGGTACGGAGGGTAAGCTCGGCGGGCAGGCTGACGTTAAAGACGTATCCGGGACTTGGCGGGATTTGACCGAAAGCGTAAACTACATGGCGTCCAACCTGACCAACCAGGTGCGTAACATCGCGGTGGTTACAACAGCGGTTGCAAATGGCGACCTGTCGAAGAAGATAACTGCAGATGTGCAAGGCGAAATTCTGGAGCTTAAGAACACCATCAATACCATGGTGGATCAGTTGTCGACCTTCGCTTCCGAGGTAACCCGGATGGCGCGCGAGGTCGGTACGGAAGGGATACTCGGCGGGCAGGCGGATGTTAAGGGCGTATCCGGGACCTGGCGGGATTTGACCGAAAGCGTAAACTACATGGCGTCTAACCTGACCAACCAGGTGCGTAACATCGCTGAAGTGACAACCGCAGTGGCTAAGGGCGACTTATCGAAGACGATCACCGTGGATGCGAAGGGCGAGATCCTCCAATTGAAAAGCACCATTAACATCATGGTGGATCAGCTTAGCAACTTCGCCTCTGAGGTAACACGGGTGGCGCGCGAGGTTTCTACAGAAGGAATTCTGGGAGGCCAAGCGGATGTTAAAGGAGTATCCGGCACCTGGAAGGATTTAACGGATAGCGTTAACTTTATGGCCGGTACACTGACCGATCAGGTGCGTAATATCGCCGAAGTGACCACTGCGGTTGCGAAAGGTGACCTGTCCAAGCAGATCACGGTGAATGCGACGGGCGAAATTCTGGAGCTTAAAAACACCATTAACACCATGGTGGAGCAGCTCTCTACCTTTGCTTCCGAGGTTACGCGGGTGGCACGGGAGGTAGGAACCGAGGGGATGCTGGGTGGACAGGCCCAAGTGAAAGGTGTTGCCGGAACCTGGCGCGATTTGACCGAAAGCGTAAACTATATGGCTTCGAACTTGACCAACCAAGTGCGCAACATCGCCGTCGTGACGACGGCAGTAGCGAACGGCGATCTGTCCAAGAAAATCACAGCAGATGTGCAAGGAGAAATCCTGGAACTGAAGAATACGATCAACACGATGGTGGACCAGCTCTCGATGTTCTCCTCCGAAGTTACGCGGGTGGCCCGAGAGGTGGGTACGGATGGGAAACTGGGCGGACAAGCTCAGGTTAAGGGGGTCGGCGGGACCTGGAAAGACTTGACCGAAGGCGTTAATAACATGGCCCGGAATCTGACCGACCAGGTGCGGAATATCGCGGACGTCACGACGGCTGTCGCTAAGGGCGACCTATCCAAAAAAATCACCGTCGACGTAAAAGGAGAAATCCTGGAACTGAAGAATACGATCAACACGATGGTGGATCAGCTCTCGACCTTCGCCTCCGAGGTTACGCGTGTAGCCCGCGAGGTTGGCACGGATGGTAAACTTGGCGCGCAAGCAGAAGTAAAGGATGTCTCCGGTACGTGGAAAGATCTGACCGATACCGTTAACTACATGGCCAGCAATCTGACTATTCAGATGCGTAACATTGCTGGTGTTACAACGGCGGTAGCGAACGGAGACCTGTCCAAGAAAATTACTGTAGACGTAAAAGGCGAACTATTGGAACTAAAAAACACGATCAACACGATGGTGGATCAACTGAATTCATTCGCCTCCGAGGTTACACGGGTGGCCCGTGAGGTTGGTACGGACGGAAAGCTGGGCGGACAGGCCCAGGTTCGCGGCGTCGGCGGGATCTGGAAAGACCTCACCGATAACGTTAACATTATGGCGACCAACCTGACGGATCAGGTACGAGGAATCGCCAAGGTCGTGACTGCGGTTGCGAACGGCAACCTGAAACAAAAACTGACCGTGGAAGCCAAAGGCGAAATCGCCGAACTGACGGATACAATCAACAATATGATCGATACACTGGCGACCTTCGCCGACCAGGTGACCACCGTGGCCAGGGAGGTGGGCGCCGAAGGGAAACTGGGCGGACAAGCAAGTGTGCCTGGAGCAGCCGGTACTTGGCGTGACCTGACCGACAACGTTAACTACATGGCGAGTACGCTTACCACTCAGGTGCGTGCCATCACTAACGTCGCAACAGCGGTAACGAATGGCGATCTGTCACGTGCTATTGACGTATCTGCATCCGGAGAAGTCGCAACGCTCAAAGACAATATAAACGAAATGATCCGGAACCTGAAGGAAACAACCCGAATCAACACAGAGCAGGACTGGCTCAAGACCAATCTCGCCAAATTTTCACGGTTGCTTCAAGGACAAAGAGATTTGTATGCGGTCAGCCGCATGATCCTGTCCGAGCTGGCTCCGCTCGTGTCCATGCAGCATGGTGTTTTCTATATCAATGAACCCGTCGATGGTGAACCGGTCCTGAAGCTGTTTGCCAGCTATGCTTACCAGAGCCGCAAACATCTAGCGAACGAATTCCGCGCCGGGCAAGGGTTGGTAGGCCAGTGCCTAATCGAGAAGCAACGGATCCTGCTTACCAATGTGCCGGGTGACTATGTTGTGATATCGTCCGCTTTGGGAGAAGCGACGCCTCTCAACATCATTTTGCTGCCAATCATTTTTGAAGATCAAGTACTTGCGATTCTGGAACTCGCAACCTTTCGTCCTTACAGCGATATCGACATTGCATTCCTGGATCAGCTTACGGAATCCATCGGAATTGTGATTAACACCATGCAGGCGAACCAGCGTACGGAGGAGCTGCTGATCCAGTCGCAGTCCCTCACCGAAGAACTCCAAAAGCAGCAGATGGAGCTGCGGAATACGAATGATGAACTGGAGGATAAAGCAAAGCTGCTCGTACTGCAGAAAGCAGAAGTGGAGAGCAAAAACCATGAGGTTGAAGTAGCCAAACGTTACCTGGAGGAGAAAGCGGAACAGCTTGCTCTCACATCCAAGTACAAATCTGAATTCTTGGCCAACATGTCGCATGAACTTCGTACCCCTCTGAATTCCTTGCTGTTGCTCGCTGAACAGCTTGCCGAGAACCCGGATGACAATCTTCATGAGATTCAGGTGAAGTTCGCGAAGACCATTCAGGACTCCGGACTCGAATTGCTTAACCTTATTAATGATATTCTTGACCTGTCCAAAATCGAATCCGGCACCATAACGCCAGATTACAGTGAAGTATCTTTGGCGGAACTGACAGATGGGCTGGACCGAACCTTCCGTCATATGGTGGATGCCAAGAAGCTCGACTACCGGATCAAGGTTGATCCCGGGGTGCCGGCTAGTGTCATGACAGACTTTAAACGGCTTCAGCAAATTTTGAAAAACTTGCTCTCAAATGCCTTTAAGTTCACGGAACAGGGACAGATCATGCTTCAGATCCGGAAAGCGGGCGAGGGCTGGCACCCGGATAATGAATCGCTGAACCGTGCCAAAACGGTCATTTGCTTTTCCGTAAGCGACACAGGGATCGGTATCCCCCATGAAAAACAGCAGATCATTTTCGAAGCTTTCCAGCAGGCCGACGGCAGTACGAATCGGGAATACGGCGGAACAGGCTTGGGCCTTGCGATATCACGTGAGATTTCCGAAATGCTAGGCGGTGAAATCACCCTGTACAGTGAAGTGGGCAAGGGGAGCGTATTTAATCTGTACCTTCCAACGGAAGCGGAATTCACAGAACTGGAGCCGAAAAAGACACATGTTCCGGAGGTGATCGATATCACCCCGCCGAAACGCAGAAGCAGTCTGGTTAAAGCAGAGGAAGACGCTTTGATGGATGACAGGGATCATATTGAGCCGGGAGACCGTGTATTCCTGATTATCGAGGATGACCAGAAATTCAATGAAATCATTCTCGATCTTCTCCGTAAAAGAGGCATCAAAGCTGTCATTTCAGCCAGCGGCTATGATGCCCTCGAACTCGTTCATAAGTATCTTCCGATTGCGATTACGCTGGACTTGCACCTTGGCGGGGATTCCAACGGTTGGCTCGTATTGGAGCAGTTGAAGAGCGATATCGATGTGCGGCATATTCCGGTTTGCGTCATGACCGTCGATGAAGATGAGTTGCTCCTGCTGCAAAAGGGGGTTCACGATTACTTCCGGAAACCGGTGACGAACGAGGAACTCGAGAATGCCCTTGATCGTTTGAACCAAGTTGCGGACCATAAGGGCCGCAACTTGCTGGTGGCCATCCATGATGAGCAAGAGCGTAAGCAAATTGTCGAACTGCTAAGCAATCAGAATCTCAAGCTCACAGCAGTGGACACGGGGCGCAAAGCTTTGAACCAGATCAACACCAAAGATTACGACTGTGTAGTGCTGGACAATAACTTACCGGATATGAATCTCATCCGCCTAGTCCGTGACATGTACAAGAACGCCAAAAACAAAAGGGTTCCCGTCGTAGCCCGCCTGAGCAAGAAGTTGACGTCAGAGGAGGAGAAGGAGTGGGATGAGCTCTTTAAAATGGCGGTTATCAAAGAGGTGAAGTCGAATATCCAGTTGATTGACGAAACGACGCTCTTTTTGCACCTCAAAGCGGAGGAGCTGCCGTCCGGTTTAAGGGACAAGCTGGTTAAACGATATAATTCCGATGAAATGATTGAGTATAAGAAAGTGCTTGTTGTGGATGATGACATCCGGAACATTTTTGCACTTACCTCCATTTTGGAACGCCATCATATGAAAGTCATTCCTGCAGAGAACGGCCAGGATGCTATCCATCTCCTGGAACAGACACCTGACATCGATATCGTGCTAATGGATATTATGATGCCGGGAATGGACGGTTACGAAACGACCCGCGCGATCCGGCAGAACGTGAAATTCAAGCACCTTCCTATTCTTGCACTTACGGCGAAAGCCATGAAGGGAGACCGGGAGCTGTGCCTTGAAGCAGGCTGCTCGGATTATATCACCAAACCGGTCAACAGCGCGCAGTTGTTATCTATGATGCGTACATGGTTAGACAAGTGACCCCTTCTAAGTTCTAGAATCAAGTGGAAACGGCTTCGCAGGAGATATGTAAGCTGTTTGGGTGGAAGCTCCGCGAACGAACCGTGGTCCAATCTCTGTTGTCCCCAGATTTTATTTATTCTCCTTAGCGTTGAAAATCCGGGGACAAAGGCGACCGCTGCCGCTTTTACGCAGGTCGTTCCGTCCTCTCCGCTAGAGGAAGATATTCAGAACATCACCTCGTTCGTATCGTCAATGCCTACAATCTATTGAAGCGAGCAGCCATGAACCATTGACATAGAGCAGCGTCCTCCGATGACGAGGAGCGCTGCTCTATTGAATTTTATGCTTATAAAATTGAAGGTGGCTTGTCTCTGCTCGCAGAAAATCCACTTTTGAGCCCCCCATTTTCCATCTTCCTTGCTCAGCAATAGATTTCGTTGCTCGCAGGGATGCACGTAAATCCAGCCTGAAGGTAAGCTTAAGTAGGAGGCAAGGAAGAATGGAGGTAAGGGATGTGGAAGGGAATTCATTCAAACCGGAGCAAACCTGGTCACCGGCTGCGCTGGGCGGGGGCGGCTATATTACAGGGCTGATTCAGCATCCCTCAAAAAGCGGTGTGTTGTACGCCCGCTGCGATGTGGCGGGAGTCTTCGCCAGCATTGACGGCGGCTTCCGCTGGGAAGCACGTAATGCCGGACTCACTAAGGCGTATCACCACCAGGTGCAGAGCTTTGCCATTAGTCCCCATCACCCGGAGGTGCTGTTCCGCTGCTCGGGGGAAGTGCGAAGCCGCAAATTTCACGGCTCGGTTCACAAATCAGACGATGACGGACACACCTGGAGAGAGGTTTGTACAGGCATGGGTTTTTACGGCAATGGGCCGACCCGGATGTACGGTGAAATTATCGCGGTAGATCCTCATCACCCGGGAATTGTAGCTGCCGGGGGCTACACGGGCGGTTTATGGATCAGCAGGGATGAAGGGGAGTCCTGGAAGCAGTCTTCGCTGCCGGAGGAGCGGTTTGGCTGCGTCGCCTTCCATCCCGGTATACCGGGATTACTGTATGCTGGAACCATAAGCGATGAAGATCTCAATATGGATTATGTCGAGACAGACGGCGGCGGGGTGTTGGGACTGCTTCAGGACCCGCCCCGTGGCAAGGCTGGCAGGCTGTATGCCAGCACCGACCTCGGTGAATCCTGGGTGCTGCTGCATGAAGGCCCAAGCTTTGCCGAGCTTGCCTGCGATATCCGGGATCCGCAGCACCTGCGTGCTGCCTGCATCTGGAATGGCATCCTCCACAGTCAGAATGGCGGGCAGACCTGGCAGCCAGACATGACAGGGCTGCTCCAGGATGGGCATAGATACGGTACAGTTGTACAGGATATCCATCACCCGCAGCTGTGGTATACAGCCCCGGATGCCCGGCCTCACATGCAGACCGTTCCGCCGATTCCACTGTATGTATCCGGTCTAGACAGCGGCGTCACTGAACCATGGAAGCTCCTCCGGCAGCATAAGGATGAGAATTTGAGCGGATTTCCAGCCTATATGGATCACTTCGGCAGTGGTTCACGTGCGGAGGCCACGGGATGGGCAATATCCAAAATTCTAGTTGACCGCTTTATTGAAGAACGCCTCTATCTGACGAATTGGTACGGAGTTGCAGTTAGTACAGATAGAGGAAGGACATGGCGGGCTGCACAGTTTCAGGGGCTGGAAACGACCTGCATGGAAGCCGTCACCTCCGCTTGGGAGCAGCCGGGCAAGTTCTGTGTTACGATGGCTGACCACCCTCCGAAGGTTACTGAGGATGGCGGAAAAAGCTTTTGGAATCTCCCGGGTCTACCCGGTTATTCAGGAAGTACTGCAGCTGTAATACCGCGAACATCCCGTCAGAGTTATCTCTACGGACTAGTTGGTCAGGGGCGGACCGCATGTATTGCGCTCAGCCGTGACAACGGAGAGACTGCTTCAGCTGTACTTACATTGAGTCCCGGTCTGTTTGTGCAGGCTTTGCAGGAGGACGGAGTGAATGCAGACACCTTTTATGCGTATATGGATGGAGCAATTGCATCGGGGGCTGGAATCTACCGCTCTACGGATAGTGGAATGACCTGGGAGCAAACTGCTTTTCGCCCTCCTGCCTACATGACGGAAATACCGCATATGAAGAACTGGATTGAAGCCGATTTGCTGTCTGTAGTTGTCTATCAGGTCAAGAATGCCTGCGGGGCCAATCAGCTGCTGGCGGCAAACCCCTTACAAGAAGGCCGGGTACTGGTGGGTGAATGGACCGAAGGGATCTGGGAATCATCCGATAGCGGAGACAACTGGGTATCCATTGGAGCAGGTCTGCCTTTTAAGCGAAGAGGTCTGGGCTCTGTATTGAACGCTGTAGCTTATTCTCCAAGTTACCCGGATACGATATATGCCGGCTTCATTACAGAAGGCTTATGGCGCAGTACGAACGGAGGCCAGTCCTGGAGCAAGCTGTATCCTGCTGAAGTGGATGGGCTCTTTAATGTATCCGCTCTGACTCTAGGAATTGGTGACCATGGAGAGGATCTGATAATCGTTGCCTGTGAACCGATGGTGATGAATGGTACAGACTCTCAAGTGTTGTGCAGCAGGGATGGCGGTGAGAGCTGGGAGGCTTGGAATCAGACAGAGCTGGGGGCGGTTCGCTGGAAAGGAATTGCCCTTGATCGTGCAGGAAAACAGGTGCTCGGCGTCTCCTGCGGGAATGGTGCCTACCGAATACTCCTGAAGGACAAAATATAATTCGGCACAAAAACCGGACATCGTTGCTGCAGCATAGTTTTCGTTGCTGTAGTACCTTGTTGAGTTTTGTGGAAAACGCTTACATTGGAGATGCCGGACGACATTATAGTCGTAATTTCACCGGCTAATGTGAGTGGAGGCCTGATTAAAGTGGTACCACGTATGAGGGGGAAATGGTTCCATGGTTGGCTGGCCGTAGTTCTGATCTTTGCTTCATTACTCGTCCCAAGTGTCCCGGTGCTGGGAGCTGGCGAGAATTTGCTGGGTAATCCCGGGTTTGAGTCGGGAGATACGCTGTGGGAGAAATGGGGAAGTCCGGTGGTGACAACCGCCGAGAAGCACGGTGGCGCAAAAAGTCTTCTGGTTAAGCGCAGTACAGGTGGGGCATCAGCGTCAGTCGCAGTCCAGCAGGGGAAAACCTACCGGGTTGGATTATGGGTTAAGTTTGCTGCTGCTGGGGTCACGAATGCAACGATGGATATGGACATTTTCGGCACGCAGCAATCGAAGGAACAGCTGCATTTCTCGGGTTCTACGGAATGGGAATACCGGCAGCTCCTGTATACACCCGGGCCAGGTGTGCAATATATCCGCTTGTCGTTCTGGAACGGTACGAGTAAGGATTATTATATCGACGACGCTGTCATTCGGGAGAATGTGGATATTGAACGCCCAACGACTCCGGGTGTATGGCAGGCCCAGCATGACTCCAAAGCGCTGAAGCTAACCTGGACGGGGTCCACGGATGATATGGGAGTTGATTCCTACCAGATTTTTTACAAAAAAACAGATGCTGCTGACTGGAGTACCGCGGCTGTCCCTCAACAGGAATCTGTTAACCAGTACACGTATACCCTCAATAATTTGGATCCTTTTTCAGTGTATGCAATTATGCTGCGGGCCAAGGATGTCGCGGGCAATACCTCCGATGCCGTGATGGGACTAGAGGCTACGCCGGGATTTAATCAGGTACCCAATGGAGGTCTGGAGTCTGGACACATCTTTCCATGGTATAGAACAGGGACTGTACAAACGACAACTTATGATCCCTATTCAGGAATGTATGCGCTGAAGCTGAAGAATCTATCCACAGTCAAAACGCCATTACTCCCCGCTAATAGCAACGCTTCTTATCTGGTTTCGTTTTGGAGCAAATTCAATACGGTACTGCCGGGGCCATTCACGGTAACACTGGATGTATATCAAGGTTTCTCTGTAAAATCCTATCCGTTCTATACTAACGCCACAGCAGCATGGTCCCGTTCGGAGCAGCAGATTCAGACCGGCAACGGATTGGCTGGTCTGCAGCTGAGGGGCGCGAATTGGAGCGGCGGAGATATGTACCTGGATCAAGTTTTTATCGGCAAGATGCCTGTAATTCCGACTAACCTTAGTCCAACTGCACCTGCGGGTTTCAAGGCTGGAACCATAGACGGGGTATCTGCAGAGCTGGAATGGGCAGCCTCCACAGGACCCTTTGGAGTGAGAGAATATAAGCTGCTATACAAAAAAGCGGCCGACACCGAGTGGAGCAGCCTGACGGTTCCTTATGTTTCCGGGCAATCACTGTATGCTTACAAGCTGGAAGGACTGTCGCCTGAGAGTCTGTATGACATTGAGGTTAAAGCGGTTAGTGAAGGGACCGCAATCTCTGCCCCGAGCACGCTTCAGTTGACCACCGGCAGGATGGTCCCGGTCAACCCGAACGCTAGCGTTGAAGCGACAGCATTGCTCGACCGGCTCTATGCAACGGTGGGGAAAGCCGTCTACACGGGCCAACATAATTATTACGAAGAGCCCGCGAAATGGTACAACACGGCAGCAGAGCTGACCGGTTATTATCCGGCATTATGGGGTTCGGATTTCGCCTATTATATCGGGGGAGACATAGGCGAGCTGCGCCAATCCATGATTGACGAGGCCATTCTTCAGGGTAAGGCAGGAACCATGGTGACTCTAACCTATCACCAGACCCGGCCTATGGACCCGGCTACCTCCGGCTGGGAGAGTGTCACGGGTGACGTGACAGAAGCCCAAATGACAGAGATTGTCACTCCCGGCACCGCACTGTACAACCAGTGGGCTGCCCAGGTGGATGAGATCGCGGGATATCTGGAGCAGCTACAGGATGAAGGTATTCCTGTATTATGGCGTCCATATCACGAGATGAATGCTGAATTTTTCTGGTGGGGTGCAAGACCGGAGCTGTTCAGGCAGCTATGGCACAACATGTACGACCGCTTAACTAATCTTCATGGTCTGAATAATCTGATCTGGGTGTGGAGTCCGAATGCGGAGAGCTCCTGGGCATACGATTCAACCCCCTATTATCCCGGCCACGATGTGGTAGATGTGTTAGCCATGGACATCTACAACAACGATTACCGTGACACTTATTACAACAAGCTTCTGAAGCTCAGCGGCGGCCGGCCTATTGCTATCGGGGAAAACGGTGAGCTGCCGGATATGCAGATGCTTCGGGAAAAGCAGTCAAGATATGTGTATTTCATGACTTGGTCCCAGTATTTAACCGACAAAAATTCGATTAGCGGTATTCAAGCGCTCTACAGTGATCCGCGGGCGCTCAACAACGGAGAGACCGGAAATGGCCCGTTTATTCCGCCTCCGGTGGACTCCTATCTGATCGATGATTTCGAATCCTATGGTGGCTCGAATGGAAGCCTGCGCTCCAAATGGCAGCGCAATGTCTCGGGCAATGCTGCAACTGTAACACTGGATACGTATCAGCTAAACAGCGGAAGCTATGGGCTTAAGCTGGACTATACGGTTGGCAATCCTGGCTATGCAGGTGTCTACCGCAGCATGGGCAAGGAATGGCCGGGCATGGGAGCGATCTCCTTCTGGCTCCAGCCGGATGGCTCGAACCGTCAGCTGGCGGTTCAGTTTCATGAGACGAACGGCGAAGTCTGGGAAGCCGGAATCAAGATTGAAGGCACCGAGCCAAGGCTTGTAACCATTCCGTTTACGGACTTCGCAAGGCCCGGCTGGTCAACCGGCGGCAACGGGGTCATTGATTTGGGCTCCATTAAAGAGTTCGCCTTCTATGTAGCCCAGGGCAGTGGTACCCAGGGCAGCGGGACGATCTACATTGACGATGTGAAGGCCATTAAGCTGTAATCTGCTCATCATTGCTGAACCACACATTTCGTTGACCACGGTACTGGTTCCTCCTTTCAGAACTGCATAAGATTAAGGTGTAGAGCAAAGAAACAGGAAGGATGACAAACGTGGAAATCGAACGAAAGGTCATTACCAGGGCGAAAGGTAAGCCGCTATCATGGTGGACCAGGTGGTTCAGGCAATGGGATATTCAGCTGATGGTTATACCCGCTATGATGTTTATCTTCGTATTCAGCTATTTGCCCATGTACGGGGTACTGATGGCGTTCCAGGATTATCAGCTGTTCGGCGGTTTTTTTCACAGTCCCTGGGTCGGGCTGAAGCATTTTGAAGCATTCTTCAATTCGCCCGACTTCTGGACGGTCATGCGCAACACCATTGTAATCAGCCTGCTGAAGCTGTGCATCGGGTTCCCGGCTCCGATCCTGCTCGCGCTGATGCTCAATGAGATTCGGCTTATGTTATTCAAGCGGATCATCCAGACTGTCAGCTATCTGCCGCATTTTCTGTCCTGGGTAATCGTCGGAGGGTTCGTGGGATCGATGCTGTCGACTGATAATGGAAGCGTTAACATGCTGCTTATGAGTCTGCATCTCACCTCAGAGCCTATCAGCTTTCTGTCCGTGCCGGAGTACTTCTGGGGGATTCTGGTGGGAACAGGCATCTGGAAGGAGATGGGGTTCGCAGCCATCGTCTATCTGGCGGCAATTGCCGGAATCGACCCGCATCTCTATGAAGCCGCTTCCATTGACGGTGCTGGGCGGTTCAAGCAGATCCAGCTGATCACATTGCCCTGCATCCGGCCGGTCATCATCATCTTTCTCATTCTGGCTGTGGGTAATATTCTGAATGCCGGGTTCGAGGATATCCTGATCTTGGCCACCAATCCGATCCTGCGTGATGTTTCAGACGTAATCGATACGTATGTCTACCGGATGGGGATTTTGAACAACCGCTTCTCTTATGCGGCGGCGGCGGGACTGTTCAAAGCGGTAGTGAGTATTGGACTGCTGGCCCTGGCGAATAAGGCAGCCAGAAAAATGGGTTCAAGTCTATGGTAAGCAACAGTGAAGCAGAACAAATGTGGAGAAGGAAGGCGGGGGTCAGGTTATGATGAAGCTGTCGGCAGGAGACAAATTCCTGCAAGTTATTATATATGCAACGCTGCTGCTGCTGGGCTTCATCACCCTGTACCCCTTCTGGAATTCACTCGTGATTTCCTTCAATATGGGCTCGGACACGGCGCTTGGCGGGATTACGTTCTGGCCGCGCAGCCCAACGCTTGATAATTACGAGGTCGTGTTCCGGGACAGCCGCATCGGCCATGCATTTCTAATCTCCATCATGCGCACCATCGTAGGAACCACTCTATCGGTCATGTTTACCGCCATATTGGCCTACGGACTCTCCCGGCATGAACTGATGGGACGCAAAATATATATGGTATTCTGCATCATAACTATGTATTTCAGCGGAGGACTGATTCCCACCTTTCTACTGCTGCGCGAGTTTGGCATGATGGATACCTTCTGGGTGCTGGTCATTCCCGGGATGATCAGTGTCTACAACATGATTATTTTCAGGACTTTCTTTTTGGGACTGCCGGCGGGACTGGTTGAATCGGCGCGGATTGACGGCTGTAACCATATCGGAGTGCTGACCCGTATCATTTTACCCATCTCTGGTCCTGTAGTGGCTACCCTGTCCTTGTTTACTGCCGTATATCACTGGAATGACTGGTTCTCGGCCAGCATTTATATCAATAATCCCGATCTGATCCCGATTCAGACCCTGCTGAAGCAGATCCTGAATTCCAATATTGTGACAGATCAGCTCCAGAAAGCTATCGGGAGTAGTGCAGCTGCTCAAGACCGGCTCGCCCTCGTGCAGTCGGTAACCAGCAAATCGCTGATCATGGCAACCACCATGGTCGCTACGCTGCCGATTATTATGGTCTACCCGTTTTTGCAAAAGTATTTTGTGAAAGGTGTATTAATCGGGTCGCTTAAGGAGTAGAAAGTGAACATTAGAGAGGGGTTACTCATTTGAAATCTACGAAACGGTACCATCCCTTCAAAGGACGGCAAAGCCATTTCTGCTTGCTGCTGAGTGTTGTGTTGTGTTCGGTGCTTTTGATTGCCGGTTGTGGAGGGGGGAACAATACTGCAGCGCCATCCGCTGATCCTACCAAAGAACCAGCGGCAACGGAGGCAGCAACGGCAAGTGCAAGTCCTGAAGCTACATCAGCCGCTGTAGGAAGCACGGTCAAACCGGTCTCCTTCACGTATTACAGTAATTACGATTGGGATACCACGGAAGAATGGGGAAGGGATTCGACCACCAAGTGGATTGCCGACACCCTCAAGGTCAAGATGACCCCGGTTCAGTCCAGCGGCGCTGCCGAAACCAAGTTCAGCACCATGATCGCCTCGGGAAGTCTGCCGGATGTCATTATGATGGACCGCGGTGCGAATGTCGAGCGGCTTCGTCAGCCCGGGCTGCTGGTACCCTTCGATGATTATCTGGACCGTTATCCTAATCTGAAAAAGAACGCCGGTGAAGCCACGCTGAACATGCTGCGCTCTGAAGACGGCAAGCTCTACCAATTCCCCAACTGGTATACGTCAAGCCCGAATGGCAACGGCGGCTGGATCATTAACCGGAAAATATACAAGGAACTGGGTTCACCGAAGCTGGAAACCTACGATGAACTGTATGCCTACCTGAAGCAGGTGAAGGTGAAGTATCCCGATGTAGTGCCGCTTGAAGTGGGAGCCAAAGGCCGGGGACTTGAGACGATGTACGGCGGATTTGCTGAAAATAAACCATATCTGCCCAAAGCCAATCCGGTGGGTAACACGCTGCAATCGATTTTTGAGGATCAGGTGTTCATCGACAACATGCAGTACGCCAGCAAGCTCTTCCGTGAAAAGCTGATCACGCAGGATCTGTTCACCCAGACCGGTGACCAGATTTCCGAGAAACTCAAGACTGGCCGCGTAGCAGTATATGTAGACGGTGATGTGGTGAACCCTGGACGGGGAGCGGATACCGCGCTGCGTACAACAGACCCTGATGCCGGCTACGATATCATCTGGCCGATTCACAAGGCGGGTCTGGATGCAACCCAAATTACACCCAACAATTACAACTCACTGGGTTGGAACGTGCTGGTCATCACGAAGAACGCCAAGGACCCGGAAGCGATCTTCTCCTACCTCGACTGGGTGACCAGCGAAGAAGGCCAGCGGATTTTGAACTTCGGACGTCAAGGCCTGTATTGGGATGAGTACGATGCAGACGGCGTGCCTATTCTGAACGAGGCCGGCCTGAATACACCACAGGGAGACAAGGACAAGGAAAGAATCGGCCGTTTCAACTGGGTCGGCAACACCACCTTTATTGACCAGACCAAAGCCAAGATGGATGCGCAGCTTCCGGCCGACAAGCAGAACTGGACTACGCTTGCCCAGCAGAAGGTGACCTGGAAGACATCGAAGAACTTCACGGAGTTCGTCAATCTGGACCCGCTGCCGGACTCGGAGGAAGGAACGATTGCTACGGCGGTTAACGATATTTATCAGGAGGTTTTTGCGAAAACCCTGTACGCCAAAAGTGATGATGAAGTTCTCAGCCTCTTAAACAAAGCGAATGAAGACGCCAAAAAAGCAGGCTATGAGAAGCTGCTGAAATTCCAAACCGCGAAATGGCAGGACAATTTGAGCAAGATGAAATAAAGCTAGAGCCAGCCTAAACCGTGGGGTATACTGAATCCAAGTGTACCCCTTTTACTATTATATGGTATTCACCACAAGCACAAGTTGCCGGGGGCGGATTGAATTCTGAGTGCGAGGGTGGGATGGGATGTACAAGGTACTGCTGGTCGACGATGAGCTGCTGGATCTGGAGGGTCTGCAGCGCTTCATGAACTGGGAAGGTCTTGGCATGGAGGTGTGTGCAGCCGCGAGCAGCGGCTTTGAAGCTCTGGAGGTGCTGGATTCGCAGGCTGTGGATATTATGGTCACCGATATCAGAATGCCGATCATGTCAGGGATGGAGCTTGCCCGCAGAGCCCTTGAGCTGAACCCGAAGCTGAGGATTATTTTTGTCAGCGGCTATGAAGATTTTCAATATGCCAAGCAGGCCATATCCATGAGCGCATCCGGTTACGTGCTGAAGCCTGTGGACGACGACGATATGCGCAGATCACTGGAAGAGGTTCGGGAGACTCTGGACCGTGAGCGTGAGCATTCCCATTTAGAGCGTTATTTCTCCGAGTCCGAACCGCTTCTGCGCAGAGAGCTGTTCATGCAGCTTCTTGATGGTACACCTGATGAAGAAAAAGTGCTGTCCCTGCTTCAACGTGTCGGCATTAACTGGAATGGGGCGAGGCTGTACACCGCGCTGCTGGAGCCCGATGATATGTCCTGGAAGCTGAATGGCTTCAGCGACGGGGCTAAGGCAGAGATGGAGAACAGCCTGGAGATGTCGATCGAGCGGTACTGTGCCGAGGAACAGATACAGGCCTGCCGGACGGAGCGGTTCCATTACGCACTGATTCTGGAAGAAAGTGTGGGACGTGAAAGACTCCGCAGGCTGATCCATCAGGCAGCGGATGGTATACCGCTGACAGTAACCATTGGTGTAGGTCCCACCGTTAGCCATTTGCGTGGGCTGCGGGATTCCTTCCGGCAGGCGAGGAATGCGCTGGGACTGAAGCTGTTCCTGGGCAAAGGCAAGCTCATCCTCCATTCCGATGCCAGAGGGCCGATCTCAGCCTCCGCCAAAGATTTGGACAGTATTCTGCAGGCCTTGTTCGCGGCGGTGACCTCTTACCGTCTGGTCGATGTGGACGACTGCAATGAGGAGCTGTTTGTTTGGGTGGGTAATATGGAGACCAAGCTTGAGATTTACCAGCTCTTCCTGCACCTCGTCTCCAAGCTCGATGCGTATTTGCATACAATCAATGAGGATTTTTATGAGCTGCTGGGGCTGGAACGGAAGCATCTGAATATTTTATATGATCTGGAAACCATTGAGGATATGAAATCCTGGCTCCGCCGCCGGATGTTTGAGCTGTCCGAGCGGCTGCAGCGCAAACGCCAAGGGAAGAAACGTAAGCTTGTGGAGGAGATCCAGGCATACATTGAAGAACATTTGGAGCATAATGTCATGCTGCGGGATGCCGCCAACCACTTTTCCTTCTCACCTAATCACTTGGGCCAGATCTTCTACGAAGAGACCGGAGTGTATTTCTCCGATTATGTGGGGCTGAGGCGGCTGGAGCGGGTCAAGGTATTGCTTAGTGATCCGAAGCTGAAGGTATATGAAGCCGCGAACCGGGTGGGCTATAAGAATCTTTCCCATTTCAGCAAGCAGTTTAAGGAATTTTATGGTGTGAGCCCAGGTGATTACAGGAGACATTTGTGACATGCGGCGCATGGGGAGCATTCCTTTTGGATACAAGCTCATTCTGCCGTATGTGCTGTGCCTGCTGATTGCCGTGCTGACGGTTGGCCTGTTCGCCTATGCGCATTCCGTGAATTCCCTGCGGGAAAAGACGCGGGAGAATCTTCAAGGAACGCTAAGGCAAATGCGCGACAATATCCGTTACCGTACAGATGATATCGAACGCATCTCGAACAGCCTTTACTATAATTACAGTCTGCAAAATGCGCTTCGCCGTTATGATCAAGGCTGGTACAGCTATGAGACCATGACCAGGACACTCATGCCGGCGCTTGAAAATCTGCTGAATTACACAGCCAGCAATATCGGCCTGTCTCTGTATCTTCAGAACGAAACGCTGCCTGAAGTGTTCTATAAGGACGGGGGGCAGAATCCACTGCTATCCACGAAACGTTACGAGATCTATCATGTGCAGCGGATTCAAGACGCAGATTGGTACCGTATGCTGGAATTCTCGGGTAACCTGCCGGGTCTCAGCCGCTGGCAGCAGATTCTGCGCGATCAAGAGGATGGCAATATTTCGCTGCTGCAGCGTCTGGATGATGTACAGCGCGGGAAGGCGATTGGTCTTGTCCGGGTGGCGGTACAGATCAAGGATCTGCTGGATTCTGTGGATTACCGCAAAATTGGCGAATACAGTACGCTAGTCGTGCTTGATGACAACGGCAGGATTGTGATGCAATCTTCACCGGAAGGCACGATAGCGGCGAGCAGCCGGACAGAGCCCGGAGAGCTTGTCCTTAGTGAATCACTGCACGGTCTGGGCTGGCAGCTTCAAGCCTACATTCCTTACAGCCTGTTCGATCAGAGCGCGAACGAGGTCCGCCGGATGACACTGCTGGTATGTCTGGTCAGTGCCGTTGTCCTGGCAGCCTTGGGAATATGGGTATCCGGTTATTTCTCGCGGCGGATTCAGAAGATCGTGGGGTCCCTTAATGCTTTTCATGACGGGGATTTCCACAAAAGAATCCGCTTCAAAGGCAATGATGAGCTGGCGCAAATTGCTATCGCCTTCAACCGGATGGGAAGCAATATGGAAGAGTTGATTCATAAAAATTATGTTGCCGATCTTCAGAAAAAAGAAGCGGAGCTGGAGTCGCTGCAGGCACAGATCAATCCCCATTTTCTCTACAATACCCTCTCCTCTATTAACCGTCTGGCCCAATTCGGCGATATCGATAAACTGCATATTATGGTACAGGAACTGGCGAAATTCTACAGGCTTAGTCTGAACCGCGGAGAAATCCTGACTACTGTGGGTAAGGAAATCGAACATGCCAAAGCCTATGTGGCGATCCAGTGCATTAAATACGGTGAACGGCTTAGTGTATATTATGATATTGATCCGGAAGTTCTGGAGTACGCAACGGTCAAGCTGATTCTACAGCCGCTGATTGAAAATGCGCTTGAACATGCCTGGTTCGGAGCCACCTTGGGCATCCGGCTTGTCGTAGCAAAGCGGGATTCGGAGATTGTGTTCAAAGTGATTGATAATGGGGTGGGTATGAATGCAGATATCATCCGGCAGATTATGGCCCCTGAGGGTCCCCGTATCGGTTATGGCATCCGTAATGTGGATTCCCGGATCAAGCTGCATCATGGCAACAGCTACGGGGTAATCATTGCCAGCCGTTCAGGGATCGGGGCTTGCATACAGATTTCGATTCCCTGCCGGATGTAACATTGACCATTCAATCAGACATATCCGGTTATAAAGGAGCTAAGAAGCAATTGAAAATCATACTTAGCAATGGCTGTGAAATGAGGCTGGAGGGACAGACCGGAACTTTTGCCCTAGCTCTCTCTTCCTTTATGGATGTCGCTGAGGCCGATGTAGAATATGTTCGTCTTATTATGGATACCTCTAGTCCGGCTGTTCTACCGGAATTATCCCTGAAGTGGAGCTGTGCAGCAGTGGATGTACAAGGCTTGTGGCATCCAACAGTGGAGCGGAGCCGGGGGCTGATCCCCGATTGGCGGCAAGGCTTCCCTTCAAGGTCCACTTCTTCCGCACCGGTTATCTGTCTCTACGGAAACCGGGGCAACAATGTGCTGACCTTTGCCTGCTCGGATGTACTAAGCCCAGTGGAGCTTCATGCAGGTCTGAATGAGGAAACATCCAGCTTCCATTGTTCCGTGACGCTCTTTGCAGACCCAGGCGCGCCCGAAGACCATGTTGAGGTCATGTTGCGATTGGATACGCGAAGTCATCCCTATTATGATGCGCTGAAAAGGGTGGGCGAATGGTGGGCCGGACTTCCCGGCTGTAACCCTTCACCCGTTCCGGACGCGGCCAGGGAACCGGTGTATTCTACATGGTACAGCTTTCATCAACAGCTTTCGCCTGATGCAGTGGAAGCCGGGTGCAGAGCAGCTGCAGCCATGGGCTGCAAGACGGTAATCATGGATGACGGCTGGCAGACCTCAGATGAGACCCGGGGTTATGCATACTGTGGGGACTGGAGGGTGAGTGCGGATAAAATTCCCGATCTGAAGGCACACGTAACCCGGATTCATGAGCTTGGAATGAAATTCATGCTGTGGTATGCCGTTCCGTTCATCGGGAAGCACAGTCAGGCCTGGGCGAGGTACAAGGATAAATTTCTGTACGTAAGTGATGAGCTTGGAGCGGGGGTCGCTGATCCCCGATATCCGGAAATCCGGGAGTATTTGACCGGCATCTATGAGCAGGCGCTACTGGAATGGGATATGGACGGGTTTAAGCTGGATTTCGTTGACAGCTTTTATGCCAAAGGGGATCAATATCTTCCCGCAGATGGGCAAGACACGGGGTCGGTACCGGAAGCAGTGGATAAGCTTCTAAGTGGAATCATCACCCGTCTAAGGCAGTTGAAGCCGGATATTCTGATCGAATTCCGCCAGAATTACATTGGACCGCTTATGCGCAAATACGGCAATATGTTCCGGGCCGGCGATTGTCCTAATGATGCGCTCGAGAACCGGATCAGGACGATCGATATAAGGCTGATATGCGGCACTACTGCGGCACATTCCGATATGCTGATGTGGAACCCCCGGGAGTCTTCGGCGGCAGCAGCCCTTCAGTTCATAAATGTGCTGTTTTCCGTTCCCCAGATTTCGGTCCGGTTCGACCGGCTGCCGGGGGAACATACTGCTATGCTGGCGTTTTGGCTATCCTTCTGGCGTGAGCACCGGGAGGTATTGCTGGATGGCCGCCTGGAGCCGCAGCATCCCGAGCTGCTGTATCCGCTGGTCACAGCCCGCACTACCCGGAAATGGGTGATTGCGGCTTACCATGATACGGTTATCCCTGTAACCGGGGATTTGCCAGAGCTGGTGGTTGTCGTCAACGGTACGTTGCTCTCACGACTGGTACTTGAGCTGGACCGTGACACGGGTCCTCTGGAAATTTGTGTTCGAGATTGTCAGGGAACAGTGACGGCAGAGTATCCATTGAACTGGAACAGCGGGGTGCACACGCTTGAGGTACCTGCAGCTGGTGTGATTACGGTGCAGTCTGTCAGCGGGAAAGAATGAATACCCGAGAGGTCATCCATACCGCTGTTCCCGCATTGCTGTAGCTGCTGGCCTGAGCTTCTATCAGCCATACAGTACGTCAATAGCCGCTGCTCCCTATTTTATTCGGGTCAGCGGCTTTTCTCCGTCAAGGCCGACTTTGTATCGAAACAACGCAGCCCGGTTTTTCTAGCGTTACGTTCGGGGTACAGCGAGCAGCTTCTCAATAAACATCTGTACCGCCATACTCTCCGGGTTGCCTTTGTGCCGGATGATCAGAAATTCACGTTCCAGCAGTCTTTGTCTGAGCCGCAGCTCGCTGATTTCGCCGCCCGCCAGCTCTTTGCGCACGATCCACCTGGACAGGATCGCCAGCCCCAGTCCGGCAGAGACGGCCTCCTTGACACCCTGACTGCTGTTGAATACATACGATCTTTTCATAGATACCCCCGATTCCTGCAGAAAATGATCGCTAAAAGCACGGGTGCCGGAGCCATGCTCGCGCAGGACCCAGGTCTCCTCCTGTAGCATATCCTTTTCCACCGCAAGACTCTCTGCGAGCGGATGTCCTGGAGGGGCGACGATGATCATCTCATCCTTCATGTAAGGAATGATCACAAGCTCGGGGTCAGTGGTTTCACCTTCGATAAAAGCCACATCCAGCTGGTTCATTCTTACTGCCGCGATAATCTCCTCCGTATTGCCAATGGTCAACTGAAGGCTGACCAGCGGATACTGTTTGGCGAATGCAGCAAGCCTGGCCGGTAAAATATACTCCCCGATCGTAAAGCTTGCCCCGATATGAAGATTTCCTGTTACTTCATCCCGCAGCAGACGAATTTCCCGCCCAGCCTCCTCATAATGGGATAGAATCTGCTTGGCATGCTTATAGAGTATCGCTCCAGCTTCCGTCATGCGGACCTGCTTCGGCGACCGGTGGAGCAGCTTGGTTCCCATTTCATTCTCCAGATTGCGGATATGAAGACTTACACCAGGTTGTGACAAGCCCAGCAGCTCGCCCGCCTTAGAGAAATGACTCTGTTCCACAACGGTAACAAATACATTCAGCGCATCAACAATCATATGAATCCCTCATTTTAAATCGGCAAAAATGCCGGAATAGCCTTCATATCATGCATTTTATCATATCGTTTACGTTCAATCATAACAAAAACTGATGCTAAGAATAGCAAAGCTGTATTTCACTTTCACGTGCGAGGCCCTTATAGTGAAGCTATCAAGACTTAGCCGCCGTGAGCGGTGGACGGAGAGTGAAGCAGATGAACCATACACATAAGCTGAATCCATATACAGTGAAGCTCCCGGGGATGACCTGGGGGATTGGAATCACATTCCTGCTCGCCGTAGCAGCCAAATATCTCGCTCTGCTGCCGCTAATGAATATTCTGGGGCAACTGGTCCTGGCCATTCTGCTGGGTATAACATTCCGTGCAGCGGCTGGCGTTCCGCATAGTGCGATGGCAGGGATTCAATTTTCCAGCAAAAGACTGCTTCGGGCGGGAATCATTCTGCTGGGGATGAGACTCAACCTTGCAGATATCCTAGCTGCCGGTCCGAAGGTATTTGCCATTGCAGTAATCAATATCGTGTTCACTTTATTCACCGTGTACGGCTTGGCCAAATGTTTCAGAATCGACAGAAGATTAAGTCTGCTGACAGCCTGCGGTACAGCCATTTGCGGAGCGGCAGCAGTCGCGGCAATTGCCCCGCAAATCAAGGCTTCTGAACATGAAACGGCTGTCGGTGCAGCCACTGTAGCAATACTGGGTACGATTTTTACACTGGTATATTCGTTGCTGTATCCGTTCATGGGATTGAGTCAGGCAGGCTACGGGATCTTTGCAGGAGCTACACTTCATGAGGTGGCTCATGTGATTGCTGCTGCCGCTCCGGCGGGCAGGGACGCTGCGGATCTGGCAGTCATTGTGAAGCTGACCCGTGTGGCGATGCTGATCCCTGTCGCTATCCTCATCGGGAGCTGGGAAGCCTACAGAACACGTAAGAAGGAGAGAGTGGAGAATCCTGCTGAGGAAGCGGAGGCGCGGGAGATTAAGAAAGCCATAGAGTGGAAAAAGCTGCCGGTCCCTTGGTTTATCCTCGGCTTTCTGGTAATGAGCGGAATCAATACATTAGGTATTATCCCGGCAAGAATCACAAGTGAGCTTGTTGTTCTGGCTTACCTTTTGCTGGCAATGGCAATGGCGGGGATGGGTCTGGGGGTTGATCTGAGAACCTTTGGCCGGATGGGGAAAAAGCCATTTCTGGCCGGACTGATCGGATCTGTTCTGCTATCCGTGCTGGGGTATATACTGGTGATTGCTTTTGGATTGGCTTAGATGAAGAGGGCTGGCCGTACAGGTAATAGACGCCTCTCGATAAGATCAAGAAGCGTCTATACCCGAAGCATATTTGCATCAGCTTACTGCTGGTCCTGCTTAGGCACTGTAGTGATCATCCAGAGGATGCCGAATTTGTCCTGAACATGTCCGAAGAGCGCTCCCCAGAATGCAGGGTTCAGTGCTTCCTTGACCACACCACCCTCTGCCAGATTGTCAAAAGCTGCACGCGCTTCAGCTTCTTCCGCGAATTCCAGGTTTAAGTTGACTGTATTCCCATAACTAACCGGTTCGAGGACGGAATCAGACATCATAAAATGGACTCCGGCAGCTATAAAGCTGAGATTGATCACCTTGTCCTTCAATTCCTCACTCGCATTAGGCAAGTCTCCGTGTTTGGTAATGGAATTCATTTTGCCGCCAAGCGCCTCAATGTAGAACTCCGCTTGAGCTTTGGCATCCTCCGACATCAGGTAAGCCGTAAAATTAGCCATGTGAACAACATCCTTTCCAGGGTTGATGTTTGGTTCTGACCTGCCCATTGTACCAAACTTCTTCAGCTGTATTTCTTATGGATTGCTATATTATGGGGCTGGGTTGATGGAATCTATACCCCCGAATATGCCATAAATCCGCCATCGACCGGAACCGTAATCCCCGTAACAAACCCCGACATCTCTTCGTCCGCCAGCCAGAGCAGGGTACCCAGCAGATCCTCCGGTTTCCCGAAGCGGCGCATCGGAGTCTGGGAGATGATTTTGTGTGATCGTTCGGTCAGTTCTCCGTCTTCCCGCAGCAGGAGCTTCTCATTTTGCTTCGTCAGGAAAAAGCCCGGTGCGATAGCATTGACCCGAATTCCGGACTCAGCCAGGTGGACGGCCAACCATTGGGTGAAGTTATTGATCCCTGCCTTCGCCGCACTGTACGCAGGGACTTTGGTCATTGGCGATGCAGCGCTCATGGATGAGATGTTAATTACGGATGCCCCCGGACGCCCAAGCATTTGCCTGGCGAAAATTTGCGTGGGCAGGAGTGTGCCAACCAGGTTGAGATCCAAGACCTGACGGAAGCCGGATGCTGAAAGATCGAAGAAAGAGGTAATTTCCGGGTTCTCCAAATCTCCTTCAGTTAATGTTTCCTGCGTGGTAACCGCTGACGGCTGATTTCCCCCGGCCCCATTGATTAACAGATCGCAAGGCCCCCAATGCTTCAGAACTACAGCTGCGGCACTCCGTACGCTGCTGTCTTCTGTAACATCACAGGCCACAGCAAGGGCCTGTCCTCCAGCTGCGCTAATCCTGGCAGCAAGAGAGTCACCTTTTGCAGCGGTGCGGTTAAGAATAGCGACCCTGACTCCCTGGCGTCCTAATTCCTGTGCCATGACAGCGCATAAGACACCCGCTCCTCCGGTAATGACAGCAACTTTGCCTGCAAGTGCAGGCTGTAAGGCTAACTCAGCCATATATGGCACTTCCTCTCTGAAGGGTGCTGCGCGGAGGCGCAACCCAGGATGAGTAAACAAACAGTTAACAGGGATTTATCGTGTACTGCTCCGGTAGGCCGAAGGGGAGACCCCGGTTGTTTTTTTGAAATATTTAGAGAAGTGGGCGAGCTCCATGCCTACCTGTTCGGCGATATCGGAGATGCTGAAGCCGGTATAAGAAAGCTGTTTTTTGGCGAGCTCCATCCGCTTGAGCTGTACATAATGCATGGGGGTGACCCCCATGAATTTTTTGAAGTAAGGGATGAAGTAATTCGGATGCAAATGCACCTGCTCCGCCAGCTCCTCGACCTCAAGGGGGCGCTTCAGCCGCTGGTCAATGTATTCCAGCACATGCGCGAGTTTGCCCTGATCACTGGTATGCAGCAGCTCATCCATGAAGTCAGAGTAGCCGCCAGCCTCCAGGCACAACGCCATCAGATTGAGCAACGCGGCCTGCACACGAATCGAGGAGAGAAAGCCCTCAGCTTGAAACAGTGAGATCATCTCAGTAAATACCGCCCGGACCGCATCCGGATCGGCAGCATCGCTGATATACAGCTTGTTCGCAGAATAAAACAGCGGCCACTCCCCGATGCGGGCATCGAAATGGCAATAGTAGCGGGTATATGGATGGTCTGGCGATGTTTCGGTCGTCTGTATGGAACCGGCAGGCATGATCATTATTTGTCCCGGTCTGGGATAATAAGCAACTCCGTTAATGATCACTTTTCCTTCTCCGCGGTCAATAAAATAAAGCCGGTTAAAGGAAGGGGTCTCGTTCGTGCGGTTCCAGCCGGGGTACCCGGTGGTGAGCTGGGCATGGGTTACGGTGACATTCAGATTTTGCAGCAGGCGTCCTGTCATATTTCCCAATCGATCCATAGAGCACCTCCTTTCAGGTTATTGTTTCTATTATACCGCTTTCATTTATCTAATACATCTTAATTATATACAAATACTCCTTAATTCCAGTCATGTTCACACTCAAAGATTAAGGTTATTCTCATAACATAAACTGAAATCAGGAAGTGATTATAGAGATGACAAAGGTACGATATGGAATTATCGGCATCGGAAATATGGGCCGGGCTCATGCCCTGAGTCTGCTTGAAGATGTGAAGGGGGCGGAACTGGCTGCCGTATGTGATATCAGTCCTGAACGCCTGGAATGGGCGGTGGATCAATTACCGGAGAAAGTGAAGCATTTCAGCACCGCGACAGCGATGTTTCAGTCAGGCGCTATTGATGCCGTATTAATTTCCACGCCCCACTATGACCACCCTCCGCTCGCGGTAGAAGCGCTGGGCTACGGACTTCATGTTCTGATTGAAAAGCCTGCTGGTGTATACACCAAAGCGGTTCAGGAAATGAACGACGCCGCTGCTAAATCGGACCGCAAATTCGGTATTATGTATAATCAGCGGACCAACCCGCTGTACCAGAAACTACGGGAGCTGATTCAGGCCGGTGAGCTTGGTGAGATCCGCCGTACGAACTGGATTATTACCAACTGGTACAGATCGCAGAACTATTACGATTCTGGCGGCTGGCGTGCGACCTGGGCCGGAGAAGGCGGTGGGGTGCTGCTGAATCAGGACCCGCATCAACTGGATCTCTGGCAGTGGACCACTGGAATGATGCCGGTGCGCATCCGGGCATTTTGCCACTTTGGCAAATACCGCAAGATCGAGGTCGAGGATGATGTAACCGCTTATGCCGAGTATGCTAATGGTGCCACCGGGCTGTTTATCACCACAACCGGAGAAGCTCCGGGGACGAACCGCTTTGAAATTACAGGGGACAATGGAAAAATCGTTATTGAAGACGGTACGCTGACCTTCTGGCGGCTGCGCACACCGGAGCCTGTGTTCAATGCTGAATTTAAGGGCGGATTCGGAGCACCGGAGTGCTGGAAATGCGAGATCCCGGTGAAAAAAGGGGATGGAGAGCAGCACAAAGGTATTTTGCGCAACTTCACAAATGCCATCCTGTTCGATGAACCTTTGCTTGCACCAGGAGAAGAAGGCATCCATGGCCTGACACTCTCAAACGCCATGTATTTGTCCGCATGGACAGACAACTGGGTGGAACTGCCGCTCGACAGCGATCTGTTTCATGAGAAGCTGATGGAAAAAGTGCAGAATTCCACCTTCCAGAAGGATATAACTGTACAAACGACACTGAATGTATCTGGAACACACTAAGACTCAAGGAGTGAAGCGATCTATGAAGACTTCAACGATTGCCGCGCAACTGTATACCCTAAGGGAATTCACCCAGACTGCTGAGGGACTGCGTGACAGTTTTCTGAAGGTACAGGACGTTGGCTATCAGGCAGTGCAGGTATCGGGTATTGGCCCGATTGATCCGCAGCTGGTGAAGCAATACGCGGATGAAGCCGGGCTTGCGATCTGCGCGACACATGTTCCCTGGGACAGGCTGGTGAACGATCTGGATGCACTGGCCGCCGAGCACAAGCTCTGGAATTGTACATACATCGGGCTTGGAGCACTTCCGGGTGAGTACCAGACAAGTCAGGAAGGCTATCGCACATTCGCGAGGAAAGCCTCCGAAATTGCACAAGTCTTGAAGCATAAGCACGGGTTGCAGTTTGTGTATCATAATCATGATTTTGAGTTCGAGCGTCTGGACGGCCTCACCGGTCTTGAAGTACTGCTGCAGGAGTCAGACCCGGAGGCGTTCGATTTTGAACTGGATCTCTACTGGGTTCAGGCCGGAGGAGGAAGTCCGGTGGATTGGATCAACAAGGTGAAAGACAGAATGCGGGTAGTGCATCTGAAGGATATGGCGGTGGTCGCGAGAAAAGCGGAGTTTGCGGAAATCGGCCAAGGCAATATGGATTACAGAGCGATCATTGAAGCCTGCCGCGAGACAGGAGTAGAGTGGTATGTGGTAGAACAGGATGTCTGCCGCCGCAATCCGTTCGAGAGTCTCGAGATCAGTTTGAAGTATCTGCATACCTTGCTGTAATCAGATCTGGAGGGAAGAAGAATGAGCCGTAATGACGGAATGAATTATGCTCCCAAGCATGAGGCAAAACCGGTTGTGGGACCGGGTGAATTCATAATCGCTGCAATTGCGCTGGACCATGGACATATTTATGGAATGTGCAACGGCCTGGTGGAGGCCGGAGCGCAATTGAAATGGGTATATGATCCGGATCAGGAAAAAGTCAAAGCCTTCACCGCCGCATATCCGGGAGTCCGGGTGGCCAGATCTGCAGAAGAAATACTGGAAGACCCTGAGGTACGCCTGGTGGCGGCAGCCGCCGTTCCTTCCGAGAGGGGACCACTGGGCCTGCGTGTAATGGCACATGGGAAAGATTATTTTACAGACAAGGCGCCTTTTACAGCTATAGAGCAGCTGGAGGCAGCGCGGGTACAGGCAGAGAAGACAAAACGTAAATATATGTGCTATTTTAGTGAACGGCTGCATGTGGAAAGTGCAGTATATGCAGGTCATTTGATCAGACAGGGCGCGATTGGCCGCGTGCTTCAGGTCATCGGAATGGGGCCGCACCGTCTGAATGCGCCTAGTCGTCCAGGGTGGTTCTTTCAGCGTGAGAAATACGGAGGTATTCTCTGTGATATCGGCAGTCACCAGATCGAACAATTTCTATACTATACCGGCTGCCGTGACGCCAAGGTGCTGCACAGTAAGGTTGCCAATTACAACCACACAGCCTACCCCGAGCTGGAGGATTTCGGAGATGCCACATTGGTGGGTGACAACGGAGCAACCCAGTATTTTCGCGTGGACTGGTTCACCCCGGAGGGACTCGGCACATGGGGAGACGGGCGCATGATTATCATGGGAACCGAGGGATACCTGGAGCTGCGTAAATACACCGATTTAGCCCGCTCGAATACACCGGATCATGTCTTCTGGGTAGACAGTCAAGGCGAGCATTATGAGCAGGTGGCCGGTAAGATTGGCTTTCCTTTCTTCGGAGAGCTTATTCTGGATTGTCTGCAGCGCTCGGAACTGGCGATGACACAAGCCCATGTTTTTAAAGCGGCAGAGCTGTGTCTCACAGCACAATCGCAGGCTCTGAACCTTACACCGGATAGTCTCAGATAGCAGAATCTAACACAGAGCAGAGCGGAAGGTGAACTGGATGAGTACAATAGGCGCAGCTATCATCGGCTGCGGGGCCATTGCTCCCCTGCATGCCAGGGCTATTCTATCTATGGAAGGGGCTAGGCTGGTAGCCGTTGCCGATTCAGATCCTGAACGGGCAGCACAAGCTGCACAGGACTACGGCTGTGAGTCGGTAACAGACTACAAGCAGCTTCTCGGGAGAACAGATATCGGCATAATCCATTTATGCACACCGCATCATCTCCACGCGGCGATGGCAGTAGAATTTCTTCAGGCAGGACATCATGTTCTGACAGAGAAACCAATGGCCATAGATGTGTCTTCTGCCCAGCGGATGCAGGAGGCTGCTGCGGTCAGCAAGGGGCAACTGGGTGTTGTTTTTCAGAACCGCTATAATGAACCATCCATACGGATCAAAGAAACTATCGATTCCGGCATTCTGGGCCAACTGATCTGCATGAAGGGGATTGTGACCTGGAACCGGAACGAAGCCTATTACACAGAGAGCAGTTGGCGCGGAAAATGGGCTACCGAAGGTGGCGGAGTCCTGATTAACCAGACGATCCACACCCTGGATCTGCTGCAATGGTTCGGAGGCGAAATTACCTCCATTAAGGGAAGTGTGACCACAGATGTGCTGAATGAAGTGATTGAAGTGGAGGATACTGCTCATGCCTGCATTCTTTTCAAGAATAAAGTACGCGGGCTTTTTTATGGTACAAATGCGTATTCAGTGAATTCTCCGGTTGAATTAGAGCTTATCTTTGAACTGGGCACACTGCTTCTGCGCAGAGACTGCCTGTACCTCTGGAAGGATGGCCATGAAACGCTGCTCTGTGAACCCCTGTCCACGGCAGTCGAAGGGAAGTCTTACTGGGGAACCAGTCACAACCTGTTAATCCGTGATTTCTACAAGCATATCATCGATGGCCGGGAATTCTGGATTGACGGGAACGAGGGGATCAAGGCCCTTGAGGTTATTACCGGTATTTATACATCCTCAGAAGTATCTGGAAAAAAATGGGCCATGGACTCCCTCAAATTGACTTGAAACGGATTTAGCCTTATCTTCATAACATACGTTTCTAGTATGGCAGATGATAGACAGGGAGAGGGATACAGATTATGGAACAGGCAATGTTTGCCGGAGGCTGCTTCTGGTGCATGGTAACACCTTTTGAGGAGCTCCCCGGAATTCATGGGATTGTCTCCGGCTACGCCGGAGGATCCGTAGAGAATCCGACCTATGAGCAGGTCAAAACAGGAACGACAGGCCATTATGAGGTAGTCCAGATCACTTATGATCCAGCGTTGTTCCCTTATGAGAAGCTGCTGGAGCTGTTCTGGCCGCAAATCGATCCGACCGATGACGGCGGACAGTTTCAGGATAGAGGGCCCCAATACCGGACAGCGGTATTCTACTATAATGAAGAGCAGCATCAGGCTGCGCTGTCTTCCCGGGAACAGGTAGCGGCCAGCGGCAGGTTCGAAGGTCCGGTAGTGACGGAAATTCTGCCGGCGCCGGTCTTTTACCGGGCGGAAGAATACCATCAGGACTATCATAAAAAGAATCCGAAGCACTATAAAGAGGACCGCGAGCAATCCGGACGCGACACCTTCATCGCGAAGCATTGGTAAAGCTGGAATGGAATTAGAAAAGCCTTATGCCTCCTGTATTATGGAGAATTAAGGCTTTTTTCTTTTTTTGCAGTATCCGATGCCGAAAATATCCTTATTATAACGTTTCACCCGAAATATGGTGCCGAAAACCGAAATTCTGCTCCTACTAAATGTTCTGTAAGGATACTATAATCAACACTGTAAACGCATACATTTATGGTGCGTGATTGAACCTATACCAATTAATGGAGGAAGATTGCGATGAGAAAAAAATGGCTAATGTCCGTACTCGCGCTTCTGCTACTGGTTTCCTGTTTCCCTTTGTTCGCCTCCAAGGCGGAGGCAGCCGATTACTCGCAAGGTGTTGATTTGTCAGGAACCACGGCAACCATCTGGTTCAAATCAACTGTCAGCACGAGTTGGACTGATGTGCATTACAAGGTTAATAACGGTGCTCAGATGAATCTCCGCATGACTTACAGCAGCAGCAACGCCCGCTATGAACAAGCCGTAACGGGTGTTTCAAGCGGAACCGCAATCAACTATTTCTTCACGTACAACAATGGAACGCCTGCTTTTGACACTGGCTGGTTCTCTTACACTGCCGGAACCACACCTACACCTACACCAACACCACCGAATCCTTCCGGGTCGATCTATTCGATTCCTGCTGCTTCCATTCCTACAGCGCCAAGCGGTTCATTGTCGCTTAAGGTAATGAACGGAACCGGCGGCGCATATCCGGACAGCCAGATCTACTGGGGCGTTCTCGGCATCAATCCGGCCAACGGACAATGGAGTTATTTGGACCTGAATGGTAATCTGGTGCCGATCTCACCAGCTCTGAATGACGCTTCAGGCCACTTAACCAAGAATGGCGTGAATTATGCGAATATTTATCATACGGTCAGCCAGGCCTCTTGGGTGAACTTGCCTAAAATCACTTCCGGGCGGATGTTCCTCAGTGTAGGTTCACCATTGTACATCAAAACCTATACTGAAGGCTTCGCCGGACCGGATATCAACAATCTAACCGATCCGAACCGCAATATTTATTTTGATTTTGTGGAATTTACTGTCGATGGATCCGGATATCATGGCAATACTACCCGGGTTGATGCTTTCGGTTTCCCGATCCAGCACCGTCTGGTGAACTTGTCCGGTTCCTACGACCGAACCGTAGGTGAATTGGAATCTGAAACCCGTGCCGGAATATTCACCAAATATCAGAACGAAGTGCCGGCCGCTTTCAAATCGCTGGCTACCGATCAAGCGCCATACCGGATCATAGCGCCGATTTATGGATCCTTTGCTCCAGGCGGAGCAAATGCCAACTATTTCGCTGGCTATTCCGGCTATAGCACGAAGGATATTCTCCGCTGCGACGGAGCCCTAACCGATGCCGCTACTGCGGCTGCGATCAACCGCCATGTCTATACAACCAGCAACTGGAACAATGTAGCTAATTATTACAATGCTGCTCCAGCCAATTATTATGCGAAGTTCTGGCATGACCACAGCATCAGCGGCCTGGCCTACGGCTTCCCGTATGATGATGTCAACGGTCAAGCGGCTTATCTGGAGGTTGGCGATCCCAAAGGTCTGATTATCCGTGTAGCCTGGTAAAAAGAACTGCAAATTGATTCATAGGAAGCAGGAAAACGGCTGTAACGCTCAGAGAAGGGCGGTGCAGCCGTTTTTGTACGAAAAGAAAGATTCAAAGAAATATCACCTCTCAGATAATAGTCATTCTTTATTTGTTGCAATTCTACATTCTTTCTACATAATTATCCGGTACACTTCTATTTACATTCGCGAGTGCAATGAAATGGAGGGATACACCGGTGAAGAAAACCATATGTAAAGCTGCTTTGACTATATTGCTGGGTGCGGCGCTGGCAGGCTGTTCTACGGCGAATAACTCACGTTCCGCGTCAACGGACACTCCATCACAATCAGCTGTTTCTATACCCTGGATCGCTACCAAGAATACAACCAGAATCAATACCTCAGATCCGATCCAAGCGGCAGTGCTCGTATCTCAATCCCTGTGGACGGCGGAAACGAAGAACAATCGGCCTTCCAGTGTAGTCCTTACCGATGTCAGCAGCTGGCAGATTGCCGCGGTAAGCACGGACTTGATCCATCATCCAAGCAATGGTCCGGTGCTATTCATCACCAAAGAGGGTATTCCGGAAGCGACGCTGACGGAACTCAAAAGACTTAAGCCTATGGGAGCGGAGAGTAACGATGGTGTTCAAGTGGTTCTTGTCGGAACAGTAGCAGACGGTGTAGATGATCAACTAAAGGTCCTGGATTTGAAGGTGGATAAAATAGAGGGGGAAGAACCGGATGAAGTTGCTAAATCGATCGATGCCTATTATGAAAAAGTGTCCGGAGCGCTGCCGCCAAGCGTTATAGTCGGCTCCGTGGACAGTCCTGAATATACACTGCCCGCAGTCAACTGGATCGCTCATATGCCCGAGCCCTTACTCTATGTGAGTAAACGAAAAATTCCGGAAGCTACTGCAGAAGCCCTCAAAGCCCGCGGAGGTAAAGCGGCTATCTACATTCTTGGCCCAACGTCCGCAATTTCGGCAGATGTTGAGGCACAACTTCAGGAATACGGAACGGTAAAGCGGATTTCCGGCGATAATCCTTACACGAACGCTATTGCTTTTGCGAAGTTCAAGGATGAGGCTAACGGCTTCGGCTGGGGCATCACAACGCCCGGACATAACTTATCTTTGCTGACGGCGGATTCGACCATGCTGGCGATTGCAGCCGCGCCGTTGTCACACTTAGGCAAACATGCACCGCTAGTTTTCACAAAAAAAGATGGTATGCCGGATTCGTTAATGAATTATACAATGGAGCTTCAACCGAAATTCAAGGATTCTCCTGCGGAAGGTCCGTATAATCATGCCTGGCTGACCGGTGATACCGACACCCTTTCCAGCGGTACGCAAAGTGAAATCGACGATATGCTGGAGATCTCTTCTGCCTCCGGGGGAGACCCTCACTCCGGGCATTAACTTAGGTTAGAACAATAAACCCGTAATATGATAAGCTCATAGAGTGAAATACAGCCCTAAATAGAGGAGGACAATCTATGAGCAGCTTGAAAACAGACAATGTCTACTCCGGATTTAAAGTCATACTTGAGGAATATATCCGGGAAATCGAATCCTCCGTATTTACAATGGAGCATCAGCAAAGCGGCGCAAGGCTGCTTTTCGTGCAGAATCAGGATGATAATAAGGTGTTCAGCGTCAGTTTTCGGACTCCGCCCGTGGACAGCACGGGAGTCTTTCATATTTTAGAACATTCTGTATTATGCGGTTCGGATAAATATCCGGTCAAGGAACCGTTTGTTGAGCTGTTAAAGGGCTCGATGAAGTCATTTCTGAATGCATTTACATTTGCCGATAAGACCATGTATCCGGTGGCAAGCCGGAATGACAAGGATTTCTCCAACTTGATGGAGGTCTATCTGGACAGCGTGTTTAAGCCGAATATTTATAAGCAGCAGGAGATTTTTGAGCAAGAGGGCTGGCATTACGAGCTACAGCGTACGGAGGATGAGCTGATCTATAAGGGCGTTGTATACAACGAAATGAAAGGCTCTTATTCCTCACCGGTTACGGTACTGCTGGACCGGATCAAAAAGTCGCTGTATCCGGACACCCTATACCGTCATTCCTCCGGCGGAGATCCTCAGGATATCCCAACATTGACCTATGAGCAGTTTCTTGCAGCGCACAGCAACTATTACCATCCGTCCAACAGCTATTTTTATCTCTATGGGGATGTGAACATCGAAGAGAGGCTGGAGTTCATCCATCAGGAATACCTCAGCCAGTACACCCGGAATGACTTCGATACCGCCATACCTATGCAGCAGCCGATGGGAATGACGGAATTTAGGGCGGATTATTCCATTCTGGAATCAGAAACAGCTGAGGATAAGACCTATCTGAGCATGAACTATGTGATTGGAACCTCTTTGGACCGGGAGCTGAATCTGGCCTTTGCTATTCTGAAAAACATATTGATGGACAGCAACGCTGCTCCGCTGAAACAAGCACTGCTGGAAAGCGGTCTGGGCAAAGACGCGTTTGCCTTCTATTCCGACAGTATGGTCCAGCCGCTGCTGGGTATTACATTGACTCACTCCAATCCCTCATCCAAGGCTGCTTTTCTGGATCTGATCAGAACGACATTAAGCCGCCTTGCAGCGGATGGACTGGATGAGAAGCTGGTTCTCGCTGCAGTCAACAGCAAGGAATTTGAACTGCGTGAAGCGGACTTTGACCGCTATCCGAAAGGGCTGACCTATAATATTGAGGTTATGAAGTCCTGGCTGTACGAAGGTTCACCGTCTGCCCATCTGGAATATGAAACAGTGTTTGCTGCCATCCGGGAAAAATGTGCGGACCGTTATTTTGAACAGCTGATCGAAACGTATCTGCTGAACAGTCAACATTGCAGTGTAGTTATACTTCAACCTTCAAATACCATTGCAGCCGAAAAAGAAGCAAATTGCCGTAAGCAGCTTGCTGAATATAAATCGTCTTTGACCCCTGAACAGCTCGGTCAGCTTGTTGAGAACACACAGAACCTGTTGGCCCGGCAGAGCCGTCCGGACGCACCAGAGGATCTGCAAAAACTTCCGAGGCTGTCTCTTCAGGACATTACCCGCTGCGCACCACCTCAAGTACCTACTCATGAATACACGCTTAAAGGCATAAAACTGATTCATCATGAGATACCTACGAACAAAATCGCCTATATCAAGTTGTATTGGGATACCGGAGTTGTTGCCGTAGAGCGGATTTCTTATCTGACACTGTTGTCTAAGGTATTCGGCCAATTGGAGACTGACGCTTACAGTATTGAAGAGCTCACCAGTGAAATTGGGATCAAAACCGGAGGTATTCATTTTCAAAACGAGGTTTTTGGTGCTGCTCAGGATTCTGATGTCAAATATCAGCCTAAATTCAGTGCACGCATAAAAGTGATGAAGGGCAACATTGGCGATTCTCTGCAGCTGCTCCATGAGCTGCTCTATGCCAGCAATCTGGATAACTTGACCAAGCTGCAGGAAATCGTCCGCCGGGAAGCCTCAAAGATGGAATCCATTCTGAACCAGAAAGGCAATGAAATCGCAGCCAGCCGTTTGCTTTCCTACTTCTCAGATAGAGGTGCTTATCAGGAACAGCTCGGAGGGGTAGCTTATCACCAGTTTATCCGGGATCTTGCCCATACGATTGACCAGCAGAGTGAACGGCTCTCTGACACGCTCAAAGAGATCTGCGCAGTCTTGTTCAACAAGCAGAATCTGATCTTGTCTGTGACAGGGGCTTCGGATATCTATGAGGAGTTCGCTGCGAATTTGGAACAGCTGGATCTACAGGACCGGCAGGTGGAGCTGCAACCTGTGCTGAAGGCACAAGACCAGGCCAGTAACGAAGGCTTCATGTCTTCAAGCCAGGTGCAGTATGTAGTTAAGGGATATGATTTCAACAAGCTCGGATTTACGTATTCCGGCAAGATGCAGGTTCTCAAAAAAATCCTCAGTCTGACCTACCTGTGGAATGCCGTCCGGGTAAAAGGCGGAGCTTATGGTGGGAGTCTGATTCTACAAAAAGAGGGTATTCTCTTGTTCACTTCCTATCGCGATCCGAATTTGCAGGGGACACTGGAGATCTACGATCAGGCGTACCGGTTTGCCGAAAGCTTTGTAGCAGATGAGGATGAAATGACCAAATCGATTATCGGCACCCTGGCTATGTTTGACCAGCCGCTCAGTCTAAGTGCTCAGAGACGGCAGGCGGACCGGCATTATTTTGAACACATTACTGGAGAAGAGCTGCAGCAGGAGCGGGATGAAATCTTGTCTACTACACCCGGAGATATCAGAGAATATGCCGGGCTGCTAAAAGCTGTGGCGGAGAAGAACTACCTCAGTGTGGTTGGTAATGAAACCAGAATGAAAGCGGCACAAGCCTTATTTGGAAGCCTGGAGGAATTAGTGAGGTAACGTATGAAAACACAAATTCTGATTATAGACGACGAATGGAATATGCGGAATTTGCTGCGTATCTATTTACAAAAAGAAGGCTTTGCTACTCAGGAAGCGGCGACAGGGCACGAAGCGCTCCGTATGGTCGAACAGCACACCTTTGATCTGCTGCTCCTGGATGTTATGATGCCTGACATGGATGGCTGGCAGGTCTGCCGTGCTGTGCGAGAGCATACGCAGCTTCCCATTCTGATGCTTACCGCACGCTCGGAAACTAAGGACAAAGTGCATGGACTGGGAATCGGTGCGGATGACTATCTGACCAAACCTTTTGAGCCGGAAGAATTATTGGCACGAATCCATTCCTTGCTGCGGCGTTCATCGCTGACCCGGGCGGTCGAACCTCAGGAAGAGCAGTTGAATTATCCGGGCCTGCGAATCTCTCCAGAAGCACGAGAGGTCTGGATTGAAGGCCAGAGTGTTGATTTTACCTTGAAGGAGTTCGATCTTCTGACAATGCTTGCACGAAGCGGCCAACGGGTATTTACCAGGGATGAACTGGTGGAACGTCTCTGGGGCAATGATTTTGGCGGAGAGATACGCGTGATCGACACACATATCAAGAATATCCGCGAGAAGCTGCAAAAGGCAGGACTGCCCTACAACCCGGTTCAAACGGTATGGGGACTGGGGTATAAATTCCAAATTCCCGGCACTGTCGAATGAAAAACAACATCATCGGTTTTAAACTGGGAGTTGTGATCATGTCAGTGTTTGTGATTGTTTTGCTGTTTCTGGGGATAGTCATCGACCGGATGTTCAGCAGCTTTTATTATAAAGAAATGCAGACTGAAACGAATGAACTGGCTTCACATTTCACTGTGATGGCTGAATCCAAGGATACGACAAGCGAACAAATGATGCGTACCTTTGCTGAATTTTCCAATGTGAGTATTTTTAACATTTCACGGGACCGGAGCGTTAGTTTTCACTCAGGCTTGCATAATTCGGATGACCGGTCATTTATTCATGCTGCAGATCTGGAACGGATTTTTTCCGGCAACAGTGTGAGCTTTCTCTATAAAGATCCCGGTGGAAACCGCTATTTCGTGACAGGACAACCCATTAAGGCAGGCCAGACCATCAGTTCAGCGCTTTATGTCATGTCCTCTACAGCAAGTATGGAGCAATCCATAGATTCGGTGCGGGTTATCCTGCTGCTCTCGGGAATGGGGGCTTTGGTGCTGGCGCTGGGAATCACCTGGATTATTGCCCGGGTGCTGTCGCGTCCGTTGGTGCAGATGCAGAAAGCAACCCGCAAAATTGCGGCAGGAGAGCTTGAAACCCGGCTGACAATCAGCAGCAATGATGAGATCGGGTTTCTAGCGGCTGCAATCAACGATCTGGCCATCGACTTGCAGCGCTATCGAGACACCCGGCAGGAGTTTCTGGCAAATATCTCGCATGAGCTGCGGACACCGATCACCTATTTACAGGGCTATGCCAAGGTAGTGAAGGGTGAATTATACGAGACGGATGAAGAAAAAAATCTGTATCTTGATATCATTGACCAAGAGGCCCACCGTATCCAGCACCTGGTGGATGATTTATTTGAGCTCGCCAAGATGGAGGAAGGTAAAATTCCGCTACACCTGGAAGATGTGGACTTGAAGCCGATCGTGGAGCATGCAGCCCGCAAGCTGGAATTAACGGCCAAAGAAAAAGGCCTCAGTATTACAGTTTCTTATAGCGGTCAAGCTGTTGAAGTTCGCGGGGACCGCAAACGGATGGAGCAGATTGTCATGAATCTGCTGGAAAATGCCGTGCGCTACACCGATGAGGGCGAGATTAACGTCCAGCTGAATTCTACACCCGACGCCGTACTTTTCATCGTAGAAGATACCGGGATTGGGATTCCTGAAGACGAGCTTCCGTATATCTTTGACCGCTTTTACCGGGTGGAGAAATCCCGCTCACGACAGTATGGAGGTACGGGCCTTGGCCTTTCTATCGTGAAGAAGCTGATCGAGCTCTTGGGCGGTTCGATCCGCATCACCAGTACATATGGTGTGGGCACCCGCTGCGAGGTCAGGTTTCCAAAACATAGTTGAGAACAGTATCAATCTTACTGTGAACTAAAACTAAATAAACCTATTTATATCCAATTGAATTCGACCGAATCGAACTTGATTGAATGGAGTCGAATCTATTCTGAATGTTATAAGTTTCGCATAAACTTTTGGTTTTCAGCATAATAAAGCCTGCACTGGTTTGGATTTTCCTCTGTACTTTCACGAGTGTTGCGGACCGTATATCCCTTATTTGGTCGGATCAGGCGATTCATTAGATCATACGGACACAGATGACGTTACGTAGCCTGTTCCTCTTCAATTCAGGAAGGAATGCACGAAATAACGCCTCCTGAGTCCGTATATGCTAAAGAAACAAGTGTATTCGCAAAATAACGCCTTCTCTGTCCGTAACATTCTGCATTCTTAGACGATAACGAGTTACCAGATCACATTATGTTCAGCCTAAATGCTTCTAAGGTCCCCATACATTCTATGTATTTTATAATTTCATAAGCAATAAAAAAAGAACGCGCAACCACACGCGTTCTTTTCCATTTTCCTATCCCTATGGATGGAAAATAAATAAAAACTTTGAGAAAGGTGGAGAGTAACGGAGGGGATTTTGGAACTGTAGGAGCGGCAGCGTCCGCCTGAAAGCTTTCCGAAGGAAAGCTCGCATCGGAAGCATATACTGTCTGCGGATTTCAACCGCTTATTGCGGTTCAATCATAGAAATCTGCAGACAACAGCGGCCGAAAGTCCAAACATTCCCGCAGTTACGGCTATATACCTTTTCGCTCGTTCTATTTAATTTTCACATCCAACCCAATCTCAATGACTCATCCCAGCCATCCCGCTCATTATCTCAGGATTCACCATCCCGAAGATCATCGCGATATGCGCTACCACAAGAAAGCCGCTGATCAGGATGAAATGTAGTCTCAGCTTATTTTCCTCACTTTGCTTACGGGCAATAAGTCCAAGGTCCAGCAGGGCAAGGGGCAACAGGAAGATGACCCCGCTCAAGTAAAAGCTTACCGCCACTACGTCAACCCAGGTATGCCATTCCCCGTTTGCGGTAATCGGAACAAAGGCGGTAGGGAATAAATACAGAAACACTCCTGTAAAATACAGCCCGGCAAGTATGCTGCATGCCCGGTTAAACGCCCTAAGCGGCCCGTTGAGATTTTTGGTGAACAGAATAATAAATTCGGTCACTGTGATTGTCTCTGCAAAGATGACCGGAATCGCCATAAAAAGAATCAAATTCCATGGCTGATTGTCCGTTAGCAGGGACATGTAATGCGTCATGTTCATGTTAGTTCCTCCATTAGATTAAATAACTGCCATGATCATGTTAGTAAATAAGTGTGTGGAAAGTATGGAGAATCGAAGGTATGATAGTTAAAGCTGTAGAATCACGCAAGTAGCAATTGATCGTGAAGGGAGCACTGCGTAAGTAATGGAGAGACTGCAGAGTATTTTATTTGATCTGGACGGCACCTTAACCGACCCCAAAGAAGGGATCACCAAAAGCGTAGAATACGCGCTGGGCAAATTCGGAATTACCGTGGAGCATCCGGACCTGCTATTGCCCTACATCGGACCGCCCTTATACGATTCTTTCATAGAAATCCAGGGCTTCAGCGCTGAGAAAGCGGCCCAAGCCGTTGAATACTACCGCGAACGGTACCGCACACTGGGAATGTTCGAGAACGCGGTAATACCCGGTATCCCGGAACTGCTTGAGGAGCTGCAGAGTAAAGGTTTCAATCTATACGTAGCTACTTCAAAACCAACGGTATTTGCGGAAGAGATTATCCGTCATTATGGCCTGGACTCCTATTTCAGACATGTAGCTGGAAGCAATCTGGACGGTACCCGCTCCAAGAAGAAAGAGGTTATTCAGTATGTGCTGGACGAGAATCACATTCCTCCGGAAACAGCGCTGATGATTGGAGACCGCGAGCATGATATTATCGGTGCCAAAGCCTGCGGGGTAGCCTCTATCGGAGTCATGATCGGCTATGGCTCGGAAGCGGAGCTTCAAAGTGCCGGGGCGGATCATATTGCATACAATGTGAAAGATATTGGTAATATTATCTCACGTATTCACGATAATTTAATTGACGTGAAATAATGCTGTGATCATACTTTTTCATCCGCAGGTTCAATGACTGGTGAAAAGTCTTTTTATTTGAGTGGTTGACATTTCATAAATGACATGAGTATTATGTAACCAGCAACACCATATCCAAGGCAATGACCAAAGACATGATATCCTTCGCGGACTGGCCAGAGAAAGAAGTGAACGGTGAGAGCTTCTTACAGAGACCGGCAGGATGTTACCCCTTTGCAGCCGTGGCACTGAACCTTCCCTGCTGTTAGGGAGGCTGTAAATGCCACCGTTTTATCCCCGATAACGGATACCAATGAGGATCTAGTATATTATTCTTCCGCCGAACAGCCGGGGGTCGAACGTTGCAGATCAAATTAGGGTGGAACCACGAGCCAGAACGCACTCGTCCCTTTCCGGGAGAGATGCGTTTTTTTGCGTTCTATAACACCAATAAAATCGAAGAAATGGAGGCCACAATCATGGAGATCAATGTAACGCTGCCGGATGGAACAATTAGGAGGTACGCACGCAGCACCACGATTGCGCAAATCGCGGAATCGATCAGCCCTAGCCTGAAGAAGCAAGCAGTAGCAGGCAAAATCGACGGTAGACCCGTTGACTTACATCAACCGGTTGAATACGACTGTCTCGTTGAAATCGTGATGCCGGAAAGCTCAGATGGACTGTCTATCCTGCGGCATAGCACAGCACATCTCATGGCTCAGGCCATCCAACGTATATATGGCGTACCGAAGATTAAGCTGGGCATTGGTCCGGTTATCGAGGACGGCTTCTACTACGACATCGACACAGCTCAACCGATATCCATAGATGAATTCGCTGCAATTGAGCAGGAGATGCAGAAGATCATCCGGGATAATCTGCCGATTGTCCGGCGGGTCGTCAGCCGCAGTGAAGCAATCGAGTTCTTTGAAGCAAAGGGTGAACCGTTCAAGGTAGAACTGATTCACGATTTGCCGGAGGACGCAGAGATCAGCCTGTATGAGCAAGGGGAGTTCACAGATTTATGCCGGGGACCGCATCTGGTTTCTACAGGCCAGATCAAAGCCTTTAAGCTGCTGAGTGTAGCCGGAGCCTATTGGCGCGGTAATTCCGATAATCCAATGCTGCAACGGATCTATGGAACGGCTTTTTACAAGAAAGCGCAGCTGGAAGAGCATCTGCACATGCTGGAGGAAGCGAAGAAACGTGATCACCGCAAGCTGGGTAAGGAGCTGGGACTCTTCATGTTCTCCGAAGAAGCGCCTGGCATGCCTTTCTATTTGCCCAAAGGAATGATTCTCCGCACTGAGCTGGAGAACTTCTCTCGGGCATTGCAGCGTGAACGGGGATATGACGAGGTCCGCACACCCTTGATGATGAACAACCGGATGTGGGAGCAGTCAGGCCACTGGGACCACTACAAGGATAACATGTACTTTACTCAGGTGGATGAAACGAAATATGCGCTGAAGCCTATGAATTGTCCAGGGCATATGCTGATGTTCAAAAACAGTTTGCATTCCTACCGGGAACTGCCGATGCGTATCGCAGAGTTTGGCCAGGTGCACCGTCATGAATTTTCAGGAGCGCTGAACGGGATGATGCGGGTCCGGACCTTTTGTCAGGATGACGCCCATCTGTTCGTGCTTCCTAAGCAGATCGAAGAAGAAATCGGTGGTGTACTGGAGCTGATCGACTACATCTACAAAGTATTCGGTTTCGAATACAAGGTAGAGCTGTCTACACGGCCGGAAGACTATATGGGTTCGGAAGCGTTATGGGATCAGGCGGAAGCGTCGCTCCAAAGGGTACTGGATGAGCGTGGAATAGAATATCGGATAAATGCGGGGGACGGTGCGTTTTACGGACCAAAGATTGACTTTCATATTCAGGATGCACTGAAGAGAAGCTGGCAATGCGGGACCATTCAACTGGATTTCCAGATGCCGGAGAAGTTCGATCTGACTTATGTCGGTGAAGACGGCGAGAAACACCGCCCGGTCGTCATCCACCGTGCCATCTATGGCTCCATTGACCGGTTCATGGGGATTCTTACGGAGCATTTCAGCGGTGCTTTTCCACTGTGGCTATCTCCGGTGCAAGTGAAGCTGCTGCCAGTCTCCGAACACTATGCCGATTATGCCTTTCAGGTAAAAAAAGAACTGCTGGCTGCCGGAATCCGCGTCGAACTGGATCTGCGGAATGAGAAGTTGGGTTACAAAATCCGTGAAGCCCAGCTGGAGAAAGTACCGTACATGCTTGTGCTTGGTGAGCAAGAGCAGAGCTCCGCTATGGTAGCCATAAGAAAACGTGAGGGCGGCGATGCCGGAGTCATGACCCTATCCGAGCTTGTCCGGCGAATTGCAAGTGAGATTGAGGGAAGAGGATAGGATTTCTTCATTAATATGCCTGCAAAAATAACGGCCTTGTGCAGCTCCGTTTTACACAAACGGGGCTGTTTTTTTATATGAATGAGGCAGACAGAGATAATATATGTAATATATAATCATATGAGGGTTCCCTTCTGCGGGGATTGGCTGGCATAATATGTCTATAGGAGGCATCTTCGTGATTTCCAACAATATCAAAGAACTTATCGGCACTAGTATTAGAATGGTTCCTATGGAAGCCGAGCATAAGGCCGAACTGGTTGCTATTCTGATCTATCCGCAAATTTGGGAGTATACCTGGCGCAAAATTACCTCTGCCGCACAAGCGGAAGGATTAATAGATACGGCTCTTGCCAATCAGGCGAAGGGGACGGAGCTCCCTTTTGTCATGATCGAACAATCCACAGGCAGGATCGCCGGCACATCGCGAATTATGCACATCGATCACATTCACCGCAACGCGGAAATTGGCTGTACCTGGATTTCACCGGAGTTCTGGCGGACAGCTGTTAATACGGAAGCCAAGTCACTGCTGCTGCAGTATTGTTTTGAATCCTTGGGTTTCATCCGGGTCAATTTCACTATCGTAGGGGATAACCTTAGATCTCAACAGGCGATCGAACGTATTGGTGCGGTGAGGGAGGGCGTTTTGCGCAAACACCGGATCACTGCGGAAGGCTCTATTTTGGATACCGTACTGTACAGTATCATTGACGACGAGTGGCCTGCGGTGCAAGCAAATCTGCATTACTTGCTTCATGTGAAGTATGCAGAACATTAATTATGGTAAATAATAAGATGAACAAGTTTGAGAATATAGCAATCAAAAAGAAATGTAGTACATACCTTTTTGCTATAATAAAGGTTGTAAGTAATGTATATATCTCAGCCATCAAGGAGGTTATGTGTTGGAAACAGGTAAGCCGGTAACAATAACAGTGGAAACAATCGTTCATTCTCCCGTTGAAAGTGTGTGGACCTATTGGACAGAGCCGAAGCATATCACGCAGTGGAATACCGCTTCCGAAGACTGGCATACGCCATATGCCGAGAATGATCTGAAGGTCGGGGGTAAATTCCTCTCCAGAATGGAAGCCAAGGACGGAAGTTTTGGGTTTGATTTTACCGGAGTATACGACAATGTGAGCATTAACGAGGTCATCTCCTATACGATTGCTGACGGCAGAAAAGTGGAAGTCAAATTTTCCCGCCAAGATAACGACACGAAAATCATCACCGTGTTCGATGCGGAAACGATCAATGCCGTCGAGATGCAGCAAGCCGGGTGGCAGGCAATTCTCGATAATTTCAAAAAATATGTGGAAACATCTCCAGAAGAATAGAATATTCCATTCTTAGAAGCGCATGCCGGTGTTGGCATGCGCTTTGCTGTGTCTATATTAGTAATAACCTGATACTTATCAGGTTTATTTATAATGCATTTATATTTTTGCAAATAGCCAGAATTCTATATCATTGGTATAATAGAAACATATATTCCCTAGTAGCATATAGCCCATATTCCACCCTTCTTGGGGCAGATATGGGTTTATGTTATTTTATGAGGTTTACTAGAAAGTCTTAAATTACGAAGTGATGGCGAGGTTAGAGTGAAGCATGAACTGGAGTGATTTTGGAGAACGGAACAAACGTCTCAATCCCTTATGGACCTTGGGGGCGGGTATGAATCTCGGCGAGCTGCAGCCTTATAAGGAAATGGTTGCATTGAGCGTATTGCTGCAGGTCTATTATCTGGAACTGGAATCCAGTGAGCTTAGAGCCAGGGAGGATATCGTGGAGCTGGCCTGGAGTTCACTCGAGCGGTTCAATATAACCAAACTCGGTACTGCCGAATCTGTGGAACGGCTGGTGGATGGTCTGCTATGGAGCGGGAGCGGCGGAGATTTCGAAGCCTTTTATTATGATGATCTGTCCCGGCAGATGGCGGTGCAGAAATACAAGTACTTTACTGTCGATGAAGACGCTACCCGCACCAGCTGGGAGGAGAGCGGCAAAACCGTATACCGGCTGTCCGAATATGCCATGGAGCTGATCTTCATGAGCCATGAGATTATAGAAGAATTTCAGATCAGCATCAAGCTGCTGGAAATTCAGATGCACATCAAGCATGGACGGGTGACGCGCGCGATGCAGGATGTGGGTGAACTGATCTCGCGGGTACGGAAGATGACTCAGCAGCAGCAGGAATACCGCAATGCGCTCCGCCGCAATCCGAAGCACATATTCAGTGAATACGGTGTGATGCGGCATCAGCGGCTGGAGGAGATCCACCTGCAGTTTGATGAAGAGCGCAAGCATTTTGATAATATCCACCGCTCACTGGCACGTCTGGCCAATGATGAGAAGGATGTTATCGACTTCAATGAGCTCCGTCAGCTTTCGGAAAGAGTGGAGCTGTCGAGACGGGTGCATGATGAACTAGCCGAGGTGGTCCTGAGCATCTTTGAGGCTGAGACGAATCTCAGGCTGAATTTCCCAGAGCTCTTCTGGGGAGCGGGCGGCTTTAATTTCCGTACGAATGTCTGGGAGGAATGGGTCAAAGCCGATGGCTTGCCGGATGCGGACAGCCTGGAGCTGCTGGTTAGCGGACTGTTTGCCCCTAATCAGGATTTTATCTATCCGCTGGCCTGGGCATGGGAAGAACAGGAGGTCGGGTTCCTGCCTGAAGACGCATTGGATGAGCCGGATGAAGCTGGTGAAGAAGAGAGCATCTCCTATACGCCTAGATCTATACCATGGCCGGAGGTTGCTGAGCTGTGGCGTCCTGTTTTTATAGGACTGGCAGATCACGGCAGCTTTACTTTCTCAGCAGAAGCTTTCACAGAGGAGCAACAGCACAAATGGTCGCTTACACCGGATGCAATCGATCTGTGGGTGCAGTTCTTCCATACTGAAATTACAGTCCAGGAGCAGGACCCGGATAATAAGCAGGGCGGAGCAGCAGATGAATGCCAGACCTTAATCCAGCGGCTGCTGGGGGCAAACCCTGATTTGGAGGTGTTGCGCGGTAAGGTGCTGCGTACAACGATTCAGGGCAATAATAGCCCAAGTATCTCCTGGCCGGGCCTGGAAATGAGTCCGTATACCATCACTATAATCGAGAGGTGAGATGTTACAACATGAGCTATTCACTCGAACAATTGCAGCAGGCCTCACGGCTGTTTTTCGACCTGCTTCGCCGCAAGGTGATCTCGCTGGATGATCCCGCAGCCGCCGAGTGCCTTCAGGATACTGGAGCCTATGATGCGCTGCAGTACATGGCCAAAGAAGGAGGCTGCCGGATTATGAATTCCGGACACCGCCTGCATCTGCTGGTCAATCCGCTCGGCTCGGGTTTTGCCAGCAACTTCACCCAACTCCGGAACAAATATTCACGGATTGAGCGTAAAACCCATTTACATATCATCAACATCATCATTCTGGTGTTCCTGGCCGAGATGGATCAGGATGAGCACCACTTCAAGCCGGGGCAGGACAGTATGTCCTATATTCAAATCTCCGACCAGGTATCCTCGCTGTTTCAGGCGTGGGTGGAAATGGATGCTGACGGGGGCTTCAGCAAGCAATGGCGCCTGGACATTCAGGCGATGCATAAGGTTTGGACAAGCCTATACATGCAGACCAAAAGCCAGGAGGAAGGCGATTCCCTGACCCGGGGGGCAGGTTCCCGGATCGGCCTGATTCATGAGGGGATGAAGCTGCTGGAGGAAGAGCATCTGGTATTCATATCGGAGAATGAGAAGCGGATCTTCCCGCGGGAAGAATTATATGAAAGAATGCGTTACCTGTACCATGATGTTGACCGTTATAAGGAACTGAAGGCACTTACCCTACGCACCTTGACGGAGAAGGAGGGGGAGGCCCATGCCGCGTATTGAACGGATCCGGATTGCCGGACTCAAATATGAGAAGATGCTCAAAAAGTATGACGATATGGTTCTGGACCTAAGTAATGATGAGGGTCCGGCGAACACGCTGATTACCCTGATGAACGGTGGCGGTAAGGGAGTGCTGCTGCAGTCGATTTTTCAGTTGCTAATTCCGAAAGCGGCCTGGGGTAAGGACAACGAGAACCAGGTAGAAGCATTTTTCCATAATCACAAAAAACAGCTCAAGCCCTACACCTTCCACGTGGCTATTGAGTGGCGGCTGGACAACAGTGATCGTAACGAGTATATGACCACAGGCATTGCGATGACGGCCCACAGCTCTGCGGATCAATTGGAGATCAAGGTCGACTATCTGCTCTACGCGTTACTAGATTATGAAGAGCATGCAGAACTTACGTTATCTACCTTGCCTCTATATGATGCCAACGCGGGAGGCCCTGTTAGCTTCGATAGTATACAGCAGTTCGTGCGCGACCGGCGGGGCGAAATTGCCTCCTTCGGAAGTCACAGCTCAGATCTGAAAAGGTACTATCATTTCCTGGCGGAACGGGATATCCATATCGGTGAATGGCGCAACATGCGGCGGATCAATGGTGAAGAGGGTGGTATTAAAGGGTATTTTCAGAAAAATGATGCCTTTACGAACCAGAACTTATTCGAAAAGCTCATCATTCCCGAAATCGGCACCAGCCTGAACGAAGGTCTGTCTGAACAGGAGGGCTCCCTTCAGAAGATGTTCATGGACGCGGCGATTATTGCGCAGAGACTGCCGATGCTGGAGCAGCGGGAGAAGGCGTTTGCCGAATTTACTACATTAGCAGCACCGCTATATGAACTGGTGAAACAGGGGATGGAAGCGGACCGGAGCTACCGTGAAACGGAGCTGCTGGGACGGCAAATGTACACGGTCATACATGATGAATTGAAAGCAGCCGAGGAAGAGCGCCGCAAAAAAGCAGACGAGCTGGTGCTGCTGCACCAAGAGGCCCGTCAGCTGCGTTTTGAGGGAGATAACCTGAACTACCTGCGCAGCAGAGAGGAAGTTATCCGGAAACAGGAGGATTTCAAACAGGTTAGTGACAATCTGAACAGGGCCCGTCAACGGCTGGAAGATTCGAAGACCAAGGAAAAGGAGCTTGAAACCGCCCTTTATCTGGCCCGCCGGAAGCTTCAGCTCCGTCAAATGGAACAGTGGCAGAAGGAAATAGAAGCCATCGAAGGCTCCCTGGAAATGAAGGAGCGCCAAGAGGTGGTGCAGGCTTCGAAGGAGAGCCTACGCAAGCAGTGGGCGGATGTATTCAAGTTGTGGCAAGAGCAGATTTCCATGTTCAGCCGCCGCCAGCATTCATTGACTGCTGAAGAGGCGGGGGTTCGCAAAGAACGGGAAAGCTTTTTGCTGGAGCTTGGAGGGTTGGACAGCCGGATTAATGAGCTGACCGCTTCTATCCGCCAATACACGGAAGCGCTGGGAGTGTTCGCTTCCCGCCATGGGCAGGAAGCCGCCCATTCTCCGGCAGCGTCGCTTCAGCGGGCCATCGCTTACGCCAGAAGTTATGCTGACAATATCAGCGCGCTGAACGAACGGCACAAGGCTGCGGATGAAGACCGCTTCAATTTGCATAAAAAACAGACTCAGCTTAGCGAGAAGCTTCTCAGTCATGAACAGCAGGAGAGCGAGCTTCAGTCGCAGCTGGATGTACAGCTGAACAAAGAGTCTCAGCTTTGGTCTCAGCTCGTGGTGCTGCTGGAGCTGTATGAGGAGCATAATGTGCTGGGCGCTACAGGCTTGTTCGAAGCGAAGGCCGCCGTACAGGAACGTTTCATCCGCAGACTGGATGAAGCTGAGGTGCAGACCAAAAGGCTCAGAAGAGAGTATTATCATCAGCTGCTGGATGTTGAACTGCAACATGAAGCGTACTGGCTGCCGAATAGTGATCTGCTGACGGTCAAGGACAGGCTAGATTCGCTGAAAATCAGCTCGATGCTGGGCAGTGCCTTCCTGAACGATCAGCCCTACCTGATCCGGGAGGAAGAACTGGATCGTAATCCTTTACTGGCTTACGGCCTCATCATTAGTGAACGCGAGGCTGCCAAGCTGCAGCCGGACATACTGAAGGATCTGCTGCTAAAATCAGCGGTGCCAATCTTCATCCGCGAACAGATGGCGCAGCCTGCGGCGCAGCCCTTCCTCGTGCTGGACGGGCAAGGTCCGCAAATGGTGCTGCAGCCGGACCGTTTTCTGGAATGGAAGCAGGGGATTTCTGCCAGACTGAAGGAACAGGAAGCTGAGCTGCAGGATGCTGAAGGTTATCTGTCCAAGCTGAAATCCGCAAGGCAGGAATATGAACGGTTATTCCAAGGTGAACATTCGGTTAGTCTGAAGGGCAAGCTGAATGCACTTGAGGGTTTGCTAAACGAGGTGCGCACAGCTATAAGCGCACTGAATACAGAAATCAGTGGAAACGAAGAAACAATAGCGATGATCGTGAGAGAAGCCGCCGAATGCGAAGCTGGCAAGGCCGAGCAGGAGGACAGAGCGGCAGCACTGCGCGAATGGAACGAACGGACCAAGAAGCAGGAACAGGATTATAAGGACAAGCAGAAGGCGCTTGAGCGCAAAGGGGATCTGAATAAAGAGATCACAGGCAAGGAACACCAGCTCGCACAGCTTAAGGCAGAATTGGACAGCATCGCCCTTGAGCGGGAAAAATGGCTTGGAGATACCCGATATTCATTATTCCCGAGACTTCAAACCTGGTTTCCTGAGCTGGCCTTCCCGGACGGGCTTGAGGTTTCAGTTAGTGGGATTCAAGAAGAACTTTCGGAATTCCTGCCTGATGCTACCGTTCAGAACAAGCTGCTGGAGACACTCAGCACTCTAGAAAGTCTCCAGCAATCCCTAAGCCGCAATGAGCTGGAGATCCGTACGAGATCGGCACAGATTAAATCAGCCGCCGGGCAGCTGGCTGAGCTTGAGACGGCGGTCCAGCAAATAGACCCTGACTGGCGCAAGGTACCGGAACCCGTTGACACTCCAGACTCGATTATGTCGGCCAAAGCGCGTCAGAAGAGCGACACCGGGATTCTGGACGAAGACTATCAGCATCTCCGTGATTCCTTCGTCCGCTGTCAGACCGAGCTGGATAACCTTCAGAAGCAGCTGGCCAAATTGGAGAGGTCGATCAAGGAGAAGCATGAAAGGTCGGCTGAGCAGTGGCATGATCCGCTGGACCTCAAAGAAGAAGAGATTAGAGAACGGTCCCGGGAGAATGAATATACGCTGAATAGCTGTAAGCTAAAGCTGACTTCCCTGGATCAGTGGCTTCAGACGCTCGGGAGCCAGAGTAAAATCATGGAAACTCATGTGGAAGGGCGGCTGCAAATGCGGGACATTCCTGAGGAGGTCCAGCATCTGGTAAGAGAGGAATGCGAACGTACGGTGAGTGATTGGCTTCTGCGCAGCAGGGAGAGCCGCAGTGAACGGAGCGAAATTTCGCGGAGAGTTAAGGAAGAGAAGAACGCACTCAGCGGCAAGCTTGCCAAGAGCGGCTGGAATGCGGAGCTGGAGGTTAAGATCCAGGAACGCCTGAACACTGTTCACTGGGAGGATTTCTCCATTGCGCTTCAGGTGCTGGACTCCATGCTCCAGAGCTCGCAGGACCAGATTGAGAGCATCCGCAGTGATAAGGAAGGCATGGAGCTCTCCCGCAAGCTGTGGGTCGGACGAGCTGCCAAGCGGGTTGTGCAGATCGTCGACATTCTGAAGCGGATGGAACGCCGGATGATTATCCACAATGAGAATGGTCATGCCTTCCCGTTGGTGCGTTTGAACTATAAGAACATTAATGTTCCGAAAACCACAGAAGATATCGAACCGCTGGTCAGCGACTACTTCAACAACTGCATCAGCAACCTGCTGGAGAAATTCCCGAAGATGGAGCAGGTTCCGGCAGCAGCGCTCAAGGATCTGATCAGTGACGGTAAGATTGTCTATGCCTCGATGCAGAACCGTTTCCCGGTCTTGCAGGTTTACAAGCCGGTTACAGAGAACTATTTCTTATATGCAGCTCCTGAGGAGTACCACTACTCCGATTGGGAAGTCATCAACCGTGGTGCGCTGGATGAAGCGGTCGGCAGCGGCGGACAACGCCAGTCGGTCCAGCTGCTGGTGGCGATGATGATCATGACCCATAAACGGGTCAACCGCGAGAACAAAGGCTGGACGGTCTTTTTATATGACAATCCCTTTGGTGAAATGGTCTCCAACAACGTACTCGATCCGGTATTTGAAATCTCCAAGGCACTTAGGTTCCAGTGGCTGATCGTTACGCCGCCGGAGCTGGTGAAGAATGATGTCAGTATCCGGTTCGGTGTGTACTGGCAGCTGTATTTTGGCGGTGAAAAGGGAGAAATGCTGGAATCCACGCTTATAAAAGGCGGACGCAAGCTGATTCCGGCAACATTGTTCTAATTAACGGGGCATTCAAGGGGGCGGTGTTGGACGGAATCGCCAAACCTGAAAAAAGACGACATTTCATTCCGAAACAAATGAATGAATGTCGTCTTTTTTGGCATTTTTAACTAGACATTAGTTAGATATGCTTTGCCCTCTTTACGGTTTTTTGAATATTCAGCGGTTGCTGTGAAAAGTACGTCAGAGGATGAATTAAGTGCTGTTTCAAATGAATCCTGTAATACGCCGATGATGAATCCTACACCAACGACTTGAATCGCAATATCATTAGGAATTCCGAATATGCTGCACGCTAGAGGGATGAGCAAGAGCGACCCGCCGGCAACACCTGAAGCACCTGCAGCAGATACAGCAGATAGAACACTTAGAACAAGTGCCGTACCAAAATCCACTTCAATGCCAAGGGTATGAACCGTTGCGAGAGTTAAGACAGAAATCGTAACCGCTGCACCCGCCATATTAATCGTAGCCCCTAGTGGAATGGATACCGAATACGTATCTTTGTCCAAATCGAGTTTTTCACATAATCTCATATTGATTGGAATGTTAGCAGCAGAACTTCGGGTGAAGAATGCGGTAATTCCACTTTCCTTCAGGCAACTAATGACAAGCGGATACGGATTTCTGCGAATATTCAGGTATACGATCAAGGGGTTCACAACAAGCGCCATAAATAACATACATCCCACAAGAACGAGAAGTAATTTCCCGTAATCAAGCATGGAAGAAAGCCCGTTTGAAGTGATGGAATCAAAAACAAGTCCCATAATTCCCAATGGTGCCAGATTGATTACCCATTTGACGATTTGTGATACGGCATCTGAAAAATTGGTTAGCATCTGCAATCAGACCTGCCAGAAAAGTACTTAAACCATAGAGGACAAGGATGGATTTCATATTCGTTTGATGGCCTTTTTTATGCTGCGAGATGGCAGATATCACCAGGAGTAAGACCAATACAGGCGCAACCGCTTTTAATGATAATACAAATAATGAACCGAAAATGTTGATCCCTGTTGCATTTGGAACGGACAACGCCAAGATTACCCCCACTATAATCCCCACAAGGATCCGATTTACAAGGCTTAGTTGATTCCACTTGAAATAATTTCATGTATTCACTCCGGGTTCTTTATGTAAAAATATAACTAGGCCCAGCCAAAAGACCGTTGTACATGAAAATTCACTTTATCGAGGTAATACTTTAAATGAACATTGGGGGATAGTTGAACAAACTGAAACCTTTAATCTATCATTATCGTCTATGATGGGGTATATGAGCTAATGCCCATTTACATTATCAGACAGTACCAGGGAGGAAATCAAGAAGTGAATTCTTCATCATTACCACAGCGCAACACCGTCCGCAAGAAGAAGCCCGTTCGTAAACCCAAGAAAAAAAGCTTTTTTCGCACACTCTCCAAAGTTTTTCTGTTTTTCGTATTTCTGCTGTTAGCCGCTGGCGGATGGCTCTATTTTGCACCCTCTGCACAGAACACCCGCTACTTAATAGCAGATACGCTAATAACCACACAGCACCGCTATCTGGCGAAATATATTATTGGCGAGGATGAGCTGAAGGAACGTGTCACTGAATACAATCTGCGGTTTCAGCATATGGGGGATGAGAAGGATACCCACGTGATCAAGAAACCCACCGCAGAAGAACAAGACAAGCCCCTGGTCGAAATCGAGAAGGTTTCCGGCAGCGGTTATACCGGTTTTGTTATGACGGTTAATGATCCAACCAAGGTTCGCTTGGGCGTACCGGACAAGACTGGTTCGGGCGAAAAAGTGACCAGCATGGTGGCACGTACAGGAGCCATTGCCGGTGTGAACGGCGGGGGATTCGCAGACCCCAACTGGAAGGGAAATGGCTTCAAACCGATTGGACTGGTTATTTCACAAGGCAAGCTTTTCTATAATGGACTCGGGGGTAAGAATTCCACACAGATCGTTGGCCTTGATAAGCAGGGTAAAATGATTGCCGGAAATTACACTCTCAATGAGCTTAGCAAGATGGGCGTGCAGGAGGCCGTGTCTTTTCAACCGCGGATCATAGTCAATGGCAAAGGCCTGATCAAGAATGCTGCCGAGGGCTGGGGAATCGCTCCCAGAACCGCGATGGGTCAGCGTGCCGACGGTGCGCTGCTGTTCGTAGTCATAGACGGCAGACAACCCGGGTACAGCATTGGTGCGAACCTGTATGATGTGCAGCAGATTATGCTGAAGCATGGAGCGGTTATCGCTGCCAACCTTGACGGTGGATCATCAACTGTTCTGGTGAAGGACAATGAGATTGTCAACAAGCCTTCCTCCCAGTATGGCGAGCGTTATCTTCCTACTGCATTCCTGGTGTTTGAGCATCCTGAGCAGGCGGATATCAAGAACATCTGGGAAGGCCTGGACCCGTCCAAGATTGATGCAGGTAAAAAGCGCAGCCAATAAGAAAACGCAAACCCTTCTTGTATCCGGCATGGATGGAACCGTAAATCTATGCTACTATAAGCAGAAACCCAGGTGCCGTTCCTTCCGAGGGACGGCATCTGTTGTAGCCGGGTAATGAAGTATTAGCAATAAAGTCCTTGTAAAAGGAGGAACAGGTTTGACTTTGCAGCAGCTCCGCTATGCTATTGAGATTGCGAACAGCGGCTCAATGAATGAAGCGGCCAAAAGGCTTTTTGTCTCCCAGCCAAGCCTCTCCAATGCCATCAAGGAGCTGGAGAACGAGCTGGGAATTACGATCTTCGAACGAAATAATCGGGGCATCAGCATTTCAGCCGAGGGTGTAGAATTTCTTGGTTATGCCCGGCAGATTATTGAACAGACTGAATTCATGGAGAACCGTTATACCGGCAAGAAACGCAGCCCGATCTATTTTTCCTTGTCCACTCAGCATTATCCTTTTGTTGTGGATGCTTTTGTAAAGCTGATGAAAGAGAGCAAAGTGCCGGAATATAACTTCAGTCTGAGAGAGACGCAGACCTATGAGATTATTGAGGATGTGCGGACCCTCCGCAGTGACCTGGGTATTCTCTATATCAATGAGAGTAACTATAAGGTGATGAATAAGCTGTTCAGTGACGGGAATCTGAAGTTCACCCCGCTGTTCAACACGAATCCGCATGTGTATGTGAGGGCAGGGCATATTCTCGCCGGCAAGGAAATGATCAAGCTGGCTGATATTCTTCCCTATCCGTACATTACCTTTGAGCAGGGGGAGAACAACTCGCTGCATTTTTCGGAGGAGATGCTCAGCTTCACACAGATTGAGAAGAATATCCAGGTTACGGACCGGGCGACGCTGACCCATCTTTTGCTGGGCAGTGATTCCTATACGGTAGGAACGGGAATTATGGATGCTGAACGGAATGGCGATGGGCTGGTAACGATTCCTTTTGACAGTCCTGAGGTATTCACCGTCGGCTGGATCGCCCATAAGGACCGCAAGCCAGGTGAGATGATGTCCGCCTACATCGATATTCTGAATGACCAGGTATCTCGGAATGTTTTCGACCTTAAATCTTTCTTACTCTAACCGCAGGAGGGACGTATGATCAGTCCAGTTATCGGCTCCAAACGAAATACTCCGCCCTTTCGCTACGACATCGTCGGCAGCTTCCTCCGCACAGAGGAACTGAAATCAGCGCGCAATCATCGTTTACAAGGAGAAATCACAGACGGGCAGCTTCATGAAATCGAGAATACGGAAATATTCAAGCTGCTGGAACAGCAAAAATCTCTGGGACTTAAAGCTGTTACAGACGGAGAATTCCGCCGGTCCTGGTGGCATTTGGATTTCTTCCTCGGGATCACAGGCACGCAGAAGATCAGTCTGGATCAAGGCAGAGGTGCTAAAGAGACGGTTCAGCGTGCAGAAAGCTTCCGGATCGTTGACAAAATCTCCTTTGGTGATCATCCCATGGTGGGAGAGTTCATTGAGCTGCAACAGATGGCTGGAGATACACTGGCCAAAATGACTATTCCTTCTCCGGCTTTGTTCCACTTCGTGCAGGATTACAACGGCAATGAGATCTATCCTGACCGCGAGACGCTGTATCGTGATATTATCCTAGTCTATCAGCAGGCCATCCGTGCTTTATATGAGGCAGGATGCCGTTATCTGCAGTTGGACGATACGACCTGGGGGACCCTCTGCAGCGGCAGACACCGGGCGCATCTGCGCAGCCGCGGCATTGATCCCGATCAGCTCGCCAAGGATTATGTGAGGCTGATTAATGAAAGTATCAGCGGGCGGCCGGAGGATATGACGATTGCACTTCATGTCTGCCGGGGAAATTTCCGTTCTACCTGGTTTGCCGCCGGCGGGTATGAGCCCGTAGCTGAAACTTTGTTCGGACTGGCTAAAGTAGATGCCTTTTTCCTCGAATATGACAATGAACGATCCGGCGACTTCACTCCGTTGCGCTTCATCCAAGGTCAACAAGTTGTACTAGGCCTCGTGACAACGAAGCATGGCGGTCTGGAGAGCAGCGAGCAGATCATCGCGCGTATTGAAGAAGCTGCACAGATGGTTCCGATCGACCAGTTGTGCCTCAGCGCCCAATGCGGCTTTGCCTCTACCGAAGAAGGTAACATGCTGACGGAGGAAGAACAGTGGGATAAGCTTCGTCTAATCATTGAAACGGCAAATAAAGTTTGGCTTTGATTGTGTGCGGACATTGTCCAGGCAGTAATCGCAGCTAGAGGTCAAGCTCTTTCGGGAATGGGCGCACATACTGCAACTGTGGCTCATAACGCGCTTACCCTACAATTGGGCATAGAAGCAGCTGTTGAACTCTACAGTGATGTTTTAAAGACAATTAAGACACCTTAGGCTAAGAATCCAATGTACAGTTGTATATAGAAGTACATGAAGCCATCTGGTATTAGGTAATGACATTCTGAACTAGTTTTGCTATAGTGGAATATATTGAAAACAGCATATCACTTCAGCGATGACGAGAAGAGTACTTAGGCGGCATAGTTCACAGAGAGCTTCGGAATGGTGAAACGGAGCAGCAGTGTGCCTAACGAAAAAAGTCTCCGAGCCTCATACGGAATTGGGCAGCACGCCTAAGGATGCTATGACGGGTTCTCCCGTTACAGAGATAGGGTATAAGCGTAATGGCCGTACCCGAAGAGGCGTGCATGGTGACATGTCCGCGAACAGAGGTGGTACCACGGCGCTGATTACAGCTCTCGTCCTCAAGATGACAATCTTGAGGATGAGGGCTTTTTTTGTTGTTTTTTTACAATAATTGTAGAGGTGATTATTCATGCATTGGTCAGAGAAAATTGCAAAACGGTTAATCGAAAGCCACCCGGAGCAGCGGACATTCGTATGCGCATCAGGGATCAGTCCGTCAGGCCACATCCATATCGGGAACTTCCGGGAGATTGTGACGACTTATTTTGTAAGTAAGGCGCTTGAAAAAGCGGGTAAAAAGGTCCGGTTTATTTTTTCATGGGATGACTTTGACCGTTTCCGTAAGGTTCCGGTTCATGTGGACCCAAGTTTCGGTCAGTATATCGGAAGGCCCTATACGCAGGTTCCTTGTCCATACGGGTGTCACACTTCCTATGCGGAGCATTTTGAACAGGAATTTGAACAAGCGCTCAGTGCTTTTGGGATCAGGCCTGAATTTATCTATCAGAGCAAAGAATATCAATCCCGCCGTTATGCACCGGGAATCCTTCAGGCGCTGCGCAGCAGAGGAGAAATCTATGACATTCTGATGTCCTTCAAAACAGGAGAAGCCAGCGAAGCAGAGAGAGCCGCATTTTATCCTGTAAGTGTGTATTGCGGGGATTGTGGAAAGGACTCGACTACAGTGCATTATTTTGATGAAGAGCAAGGACTCTTGACCTACAGCTGTAAATGCGGCCATCACTGTACGATGTCTGTTGCGGAAGCGGAAAATATCAAGCTGCAATGGAAAATCGACTGGCCGATGCGCTGGAATCTGGAGCAGGTGCTGTTCGAGCCTGGAGGCCGCGACCATTCGTCGGAAACGGGCAGCTACAATGTAGCGTCCGTGATCTCGGAGAAGATTTTTGAGAATGAACCGCCTATGTACGAGCCTTACGAATTTATTAGAATCAAAGGCAGCTTTGCCAAAATGTCCAGCTCGTCCGGGAATAACTACACGCCTGATGATCTGCTGAAGGTCTATGCCCCGGAGAATATTCTGTTTCTGTTTGCCAAATACCAGCCGGACGCTGAGTTTCATATCGGAATGGACGAAGATGTGCTCCGCAATTATACGGAATTTGAACGTTATCGGAAGGCTCACGATTCCCATACACTCACGGATGATATGGATTCGGCGGTAGAGCTTTCGCTGATTTATCCGTTGAACGACAGAATACCTAGCTTCGGTCCCATTGCAAGCTTGCTGCCTCTGATTCATTTCGATCTACATCTGCTACAGGAGATTATGACCCGGAACGGAGAGGTAGTGGATGCGGATGGGCTGAAGCAAACAGCGGAACGGGCGGAATATTGGATCAAGCACTGGATGCCGCAAAAGCTGGTTACCGTAAATTCCAGCCGTGATACTGCCTTGTACGAAACCTTGGAGACACATGAGCTAGCATGGCTGGAAGCCTTTTGCGGACTGCTGAGGACCGGGGGGTTGGAGGATGAGCAGATGATGACAGAAATTTACGCTATTTGTTATAACGAGGATAAAAAAACGATGAAAAACAATCAAAAACGTTTGTTCACCCTAATCTATCAGCTGGTGCTGGGCCAGGAGACAGGTCCGCGAATCCCTGTGCTGATCCAGGCTGTCGGGCTGGATAGGTTGCTGGCTTTGCTGGATTTTTAGCCGTCACCGGGACTGCCCTTTACGGGATACACAGAGCGGAGGTATAATATATTGGACTGTTTATAATTAATGTTGGAAAGTGAGCGGGAAGAATATGGGTCGTAAATGGAATAATATTAAAGAAAAGAAGGCATCCAAGGATGCCAATACAAGTAAGGTATATGCCAAGTTTGGTGTAGAAATTTATGTAGCGGCTAAGAAGGGTGAACCGGACCCGGAATCGAACCGTGCATTGAAAGTCGTGCTTGAGCGCGCCAAAACGTACAACGTGCCTAAGGCCATTATCGACCGGGCGCTGGACAAGGCCAAAGGCAGCGGTGACGAAAATTACGTAGAACTACGTTATGAAGGATTTGGACCCAGCGGTTCGATGATCATTATCGACGCGCTGACTAACAACGTTAACCGTACTGCCCCGCTGGTGCGTTCCGCATTCAGTAAAAACGGAGGCAACATGGGTGTCAGCGGTTCGGTAACCTATATGTTCGAGCCTACAGCTGTAATTGGCCTGGAAGGCAAAACAGCTGACGAAGTGATGGAGCTGCTGATTGAAGCGGATCTGGATGTGCGCGATGTGCTGGAAGAGGACGAGGCTGTAATCGTCTATGCCGAGCCTGACCAGTTCCATGCCGTTCAAGAGGTTTTCCGCGGTGCCGGAATTACCGATTTCACTGTCGCTGAGCTGACCATGCTCCCGCAGAACTATGTTGCTCTTCCGGAGGATGCCGAAGCACAGTTCGAGAAACTGATCGACGCTTTGGAGGAACTGGATGATGTACAGCAGGTCTACCACAATGTAGATTCGGAAGAATAGAAGGATTGTAGGTGAGAAAGCCGGACAGGCAGATCGTGAATCTGCTTATCCGGTTTTTTTTGCGGACATTCTCTGGTTCCAGCCACAGTGCATAATCTGCTCCATATCTTGCCACAATAAGCTGATGCGACCCATCAACCCAACAACTTAAAGGAGGCAATACAATGGATAGTCACACCAAACCGGATAAGAATCTGATCAATACGGTAGACGAATTGAACAATGCTCCGGTGACCAGTCAGGAAGCTCAGCAGATGGAACAGAAGAAAAGTGATATCCGCAAGGAAGCGCTGCGGGATGACAAAACTACCTATAAGAAAAATGAACAAAATACGTACAAATGAGCTAGTACAGTCTGAAGGTGACAAGAGTGGCAGGGAGGGTTCCTGTCACTTTTTTTGTATTCATAAATGAAAAATTCCAAAAGTTCATCAAAGAATACTATGGTACACACCCGAGAAATTGTGTATGCTGGAGTTTGTTTGTAGAACACTTACGCGCTGGCAGGAGGCATTTTTCGCATTATGGAGCATGGCAGTATAGCAATGATTTCGATTTTGGTGATTTGCGGTTTTTTGGCGGGAGTGATTGATTCTGTGGTAGGCGGCGGAGGCCTGATCTCCATTCCAGCGCTGCTCGCAGCCGGGATCCCGCTCCCAATGCTGCTGGGCAGCAATAAATTAGCCGGGACCTTATGCTCGTTCACGAGTACGGCGTCTTTTGTCCGTTCCGGGAAGATTAATTTTGGAATGGTCAAATTCCTGATTCCGTTCTCTATCGCGGGTGCAGTGGCTGGCTCGCTTACGGTCCGGCAGGTACCTTCAGCGTTTCTGAAACCGCTTGTGATTGTGATGCTGGTCGTCATTACGGTCTATACTTTGTTCAAAAAATCCTGGGGGGACGTCTCAACGTACTCCCAAGACAGCAAAAAACCGCTGATTATCGGCATGGGTATTGCCTTGGTTATTGGATTTTATGACGGATTCTTTGGTCCGGGCGCCGGTTCGTTCCTGATCTTCGCCTTCCTCATGCTGGGCTTTGAATTTGTGACTGCCGCCGGCAATGCCAAAGTGCTTAATTTCTCGAGTAATATCGCAAGTCTGCTGACGTTTGCCGCATTTGGCTCAGTCAGCCTGTATTATGGCCTGCTTCTGGGCATTCCGATTGTCATCGGAGCTGTAGTCGGTTCAAGGCTGGCTATCCGCAAGGGAGCCAGTTATATACGCCCGCTGTTTATTACGGTTACGTTAATCTTGATCGGGAAGCAAATATGGGATACGATGCACTGATACCTAAAGACGATTCGGAAAGGAACTTTGACTATGACTAAGAAGCTGTATTACGAGTCGGCCTATTTGAAGGAATGGCAGACCTCGATAAGTAAAGTGGTAGAACGCGAGGACGGGCAATATCTGATTCTGGAGGAGACAGCTTTCTATCCTCATGGAGGCGGGCAGCCTTGTGATACCGGAACTATTGGCGGAATTCCCGTGCTGGATGTCATTCTCGAAGAGGACGAGGTCTTGCACAAGGTTGATCGTGTTCCAGAAGGAAGCCAAGTGAGCTGTCAGATAGACTGGAACCGCAGATTTGACCATATGCAGCAGCACAGCGGCCAGCATCTGCTGTCGGCGGTGTTCCTTGAGCTGTTCGAAGCGAATACGTTAAGTTTTCACCTGGGCAATGATTACGCAACTATCGACATTGAGCTTCAGGAGCTAACCGCGGATCAGCTGGCTACGGCAGAGCAGGAGGTTAACCGCCAGGTAGTGCTTGACCACCGTATCGTAAGCTATTTTGTCACCGCCGAGGAAATGGCTAACCTGCCCCTGGTGAAGCTGCCCAAGGTTACGGAGAATATCCGCATTGTTGAGATTGAGGGAGTGGAGCATAACGCCTGCGGCGGGACTCACGTATCTGCTACCGGATCGATCGGAATGATCAAGCTGTTGAGAGCGGAGAAGCAGAAGGGCAACATCCGGGTCACGTTCAAATGCGGAGGGCGTGCGCTGGACGAAGCTAACGAGAATCAGCGTATCCTTGGCGCGCTTTCTGCGAAATTCAATACAGGCAAAGATGAAATCCTGGACCGGATCGGGAAGTGGGAAGCCGAGCAGAAGCAACTGCAGGCCGAACTGGGTGCACTCAAAGAACAGAATGATCATTATTTGGCCCAAGAGCTCTTATCCGGACTTGAGTCTGAGGCAAGGGTAGCCGCACACATCTTCGAGGATAAAACCCTCAAGGATTTACAGAGTCTGGCCATGAAGCTGACTGCAAATACCAGACTTCCCGTGCTGCTGCTGACGGCGGCGGAGAATAAAGTCGTGCTCGCTTCCAGCGGAAGTGCAGAATGGTCCTGTGGTACCTTTTTTAAAGCCAATCTGGGCGAATTCCAGGGAAAAGGCGGCGGCAGCGATAAAATGGCCCAAGCCGGGTTCCCGGACTGGGCACATGCACTCGGATTTTATGAGTTCACAAAAGGCTCTATTCGATAGACTTATCCAGAATATGTTGCGATTTCACAAGGACAAAACCAAGCCGGTTATAGAATTGAACCGCATCAGACCTTTTTTGATTCGTACGCACTCTGAGTTTGGTGAACCCGGATTGTGCTGCCCAAACTTCAGTCTGTGCGATTAACTGCCTGCCAATGCCCTCTCCCCGGTGAGCACTGTCTACCACCAATCCGGTTATTTCCACAAATCGCGGGGCCTCGACCAGAACACGGACCTGGGCATGAATCCAACCCAGCAGTTGATTCCCTGAATCTGCTACATATACGATATTGTCTCTCTGTTCAGTGAGATCACGAAGCCTCTCAGCCATTTGGGAGGCTTCTGCTGCATATCCCAGCTCGCCCGAAAGTCTGGAAATTTCATGTGAATCGCTTATTAACGCTGTCCTGATTAGCATGTGAAGTACCTCCAGTGTTCAATTGTCAATTCATCTCAGATTAGCCGCTTGCCCGATATACGGCCGGATTCATTAATTTCAAGAAATACCTCCGCATATGGATGGTAGAAGTAGGGACATAATGTCTTGTCGGTGAACTCCATTTCACCCGAATCAGGATTTAGAACGGACAAACCCTTTTCCGGTCCCCACATTACAATCTTGTCGTTTACTACAGCGATTTGTCCATGTGGAAAATAATGCTCCCCATATATCAAGGGTTTGGTCCGGTATTCAGGTACTGGAATGAACAGATTTGTCCGTTCCCCGGTTTGCACATCATATATAGCCAGAAAATGAGAGTAACAGCTATCGCCGTAATCCTTCGTGTCCTCTTCATCATACATATCACTTGCCAGTTGTCCCCAGACTGCGATAGTAGACGAATTAAGCCAGACTACAGGCTGATCCCAATCTTCCATGTAGTCCCCGAGCACCCGTAAGGTAGCTCCATCCTCTGACTCCCAGCAGTTCGTCAGCCATGATTGAAGATTCCATGAGCGTATGGATGCGACAGGCTGCCAGTGCCAGCCAGTATCGACGATCCACTCCCCTTGAGGGGAGACATGGATTTTACCGTGAAAATAATCGAGATCGTGTTTCGTGAGCTGTTCTCCATTTACTGCTACGGAAACCGTTGACTGACGTGTAGACAGATTCTCACCTGAGAGGACATCGAGCAAATCCATCTGGTTCCATTTCGTGCCGTGAATCAACAGTGTCCTGCCCTCATGTTCAGCAAAAGCAAGCGAGAAGGTACAAACATCATAATGATAATGATCACGGGACAATGCCATGATCTGCTTGGAATCTTGGAGATCGTACAACGCTGCGTGCTGGCTGAATCTGCCCGAAACTGCTGCGAAGCATTCATCTGCCGATACTACAATCTGTACAGGTTCCTCCAATTTCAAATCGGGTATATCGACATGCAGCAGCATTCTTGCGTGTCCTGTGTGCAAGTCAAATCGCCAGAGATCACTATTCCGATCCAGCGCAAGCAATGATACTGCTCCTTCCCCGGTTCCTTTTAAGGCCTGGACAGCGACAAGCTGGCCCGCACTCGGCACGACTTCAGGAAATGGGATAAGTTCAAACGGCATACTTCAACCTCCTCATGGATTTTGACATCTATGTACCGGATCTAAGCCTTGCACTTAGTCATTCTACCAGATGACGAATTCAATCTTCCAGCGCGGTTCGAATGCAGAAGGAAAGAAAGGGAACGGTCTGGGACTGTATATCTGTAAACAGCTGCTGCAAAAGATGGACGGTGATATTTATGCTGAAGCCACAAGTCGTGGCATGCGCTTTGTGCTGGTGCTCCGTTACTAAGTCCTTGCTATTCTAGTCCCCGCTTTTACGGAAGGATTTCATATGGAAATTGGTAATATGTCGGAATAGGGCTTGTCCATCACGAGTAATGACAAAATCCTGGCTCAGCGGCAGCACCATGGCCCGGTAAGGCTCGGGAATCCAGATATATTGGTGCACATAAGATGTTGCAATGAAGCCGCAATGCTCCCAGAAATAGACCCGCGCCACATCGTCTTCCGTATTCCCAGCTTCCACCTCAATTAGAACCGCGTGAACGTGATGCTCCTGCACCGCCCAGTCGCGGATCATTTCCAGAAATTGTTTTCCCAGACCTTGTCTGTGCAGCTGGGTATCTATGGCCATATAGTCGATGATTAGTATCCGTTCAGCAGATGAACCACTAAGACCTGTAACCGCCATCGCAGCCATTTTCCCGTTCTGGTATCCGGCATGCAGCCAGGCGATTTTTTTGTCCAGCATGGCATGCAGAATGTTAACCGGCTTAGCTCCATGGGGAAAAGCTTCGCGGTAGAGCGGCTCGATTGCTGCCCACAGCGCGTCATCCCACTCCCCGTAAGTCATGAATTCAAGTGGCATTTCAGTCACCTCCAGGATGATCATAGCAGAGCGGATCACATGTAGTAAAATCAGAGCCCCTACGTAAGGTTTTGCAACTTTTTCCAGTCATTCGCGTCCAATTTGTAGGATTATTATAAGGAGACTATGCGAATGCAAAAATGGAAGCAGTCATTGGGCTGTATTGCTGCAGTCTTGGTGTTTGCCTTAAGCACCGGGACCGTGCATGCAGCCAAGGAAAGCGGGATTCTATTAAATGACAAAAGTACCAAAATGGGCAGCAGTCAGATCATTGTGAAGGGGGCAACATGGGTCCCATTAAAGGAACTGGCCGGTTCTATGGGCTATGAGCTGTCCTGGAATCAGAAGACTAGGGCTGCTGTATTGATACGTCCAGGGCGTGAAGTGATCCTTAAGGCAGATTCAAAAATAGTGTCTACGAACAGCATACCTTTAATGCTTGCGGAGGCACCGAATATTCTTGGTGGCAAGTTATACGTTCACTTGGTATCAGCGGTAAGCGCCATGGGCGGCAAAACCTGGACCGATAAGAGCACGGGCAACATCATGCTCGTAGATGAACCGAGATTTACTTCTGCTTCCATTCAAGGCAGGACTTATTGGGTATCCCAGAAGAGCGGAGAAATCTTCCTTAGATCATCATCTGACGGCAAGCCGGAGTCCATCGGTACCTTTCAACTGGGTGAATCGCCATATTCCCACTGGCTTCAGATCAAGAGTGCGGGGAAGGAGAGCGATCTGCTGCTGCTGACCGACAAGCACTACGCGATGTTCAGTGATTTCAGCAATGGCTATCAGGCTCTTATCCAGAACGGAAAAATTGTGAAGCAAATGGATTATCATACCAGAATACCCGCTTATCCGCATCCCGCTGAGCTCCCGTCGGAACAGTTATATATGACAGACGGAAAGAACGTTCAGTATATGAATACCGATGGCAGTCTCGGCAAGCTGTTTGAGCTGGAGAAGGGTAGCGGAAGAACAGGAGATTTCACAGTGGAATATGCGGCAAAAGATGTGCTGCTCGTTCGTGAATTGAAGCATGCCGGGCTGTTTGCCATCCATACATTTTCTGGTGAATTCACGAATCTCAGTGAGGAATTGATCAGCTCAGAGGACCGCAAGGATTGGGATACGGCAGACGGCTCTGACCCGTATGTGGTGACCAAAATGCTGGCTCTAAAAAAGCGCGAAGGGAATGTAATGACCTTCACATATGCAGCCCTTCCGAACGGTAAGGTGAAGACGGTGGTCTATACCCTAAACAAAGAGTAATTTTTTGATAAAACGGCTCGCCATAAAAAGGACCCCAATCCAGACTGAGCCTGGATTGGAGTCCTTTTCGCTGGTTATAGAAATTCTCTGCTGGTTAAGCCATCAGCATTACGGAGGAAGCTTTGATGACAGCAGTCACACTGGAGCCTTCCTTAAGGTCCAAATCCCGCAGCGCTTCTACGGAGATAATGGAAGTAATCTTCTGACCACCTGTGTCGACCACGATTTTGGCATTGACTTGGCCCTCTTCGATGGAGAGTACTTTGCCTTCGAACTGGTTTCTGGCGCTGATTTTCATAGTCCTTACCTTCCTTTCAGTTGGAATAATTGCGAAATGAAGATTTATAGTGTGCTTCGTGGATGCTTTTCAACTAATTATATTTAAATTCACCTAGATAATACTAGATATATATTCGGTAGACAATGATTTCTACAGAATGTAACAAATATCTCGAAGGAGAGTTAGTCAATGATTGAGCTGGGCTATGCTGGGTTTTGAACCCGTGGCGAATTATCCGGTATAATAGAACAAGAATCTATTAGAACGGGAGGCTAATCATATGAACTACCGCAAACTGGGCAAAACAGGTCTATCTATAAGTGAAGTCAGCTTCGGCACATGGGCCATTGGCGGGGATTGGGGTGTGAGCCGGGATGAGGATGGTCTGAAGGGGCTGGAGCAGGCGATAGAACAGGGTGTCAATTTCTTTGATACTGCCGATGTGTATGGCTCCGGCCATGCCGAGGAGCTTCTCGCAAAGGCAACCAAAGGTAAAGAGGATGAGATCCATATCGCCACTAAATTTTGCCGGGCGGGTGACATCCATGACCCGGAAACCTATTCGGAGCGGAAGGTAAGCGATTACTGTGAGCAGAGTCTGCGCCGTCTGAATAGGGAGACTATTGATCTGTACCAGATCCATTGTCCGCCCATTGAGATCCTGCGGGACGGAAGCGTGTTCAGGGTGCTGGACAAGCTGAAGGCAGACGGTAAAATCCGCCATTACGGAGTCAGTGTAGAGACCATCGAAGAAGGACTGCTTAGTCTGGAGTATCCTGGTGTGGAAGCGTTGCAGATCATCTTCAATTTGTTCCGCCAGCAGCCGGCACTTACGCTTCTGCCCCGCGCAGAAGCTGCAGGGGCCGGAATCCTGGTGCGGCTGCCGCTGGCCAGCGGACTGTTGACCGGTAAGTTTAAGGAGAACAGCACCTTTGCCGCGAATGACCACCGGAATTTCAATGCCAACGGCGAGCAGTTCAATGTGGGGGAAACCTTCGCCGGACTGCCTTTCGCAAAAGGTGTCGAGCTGGCGCGGGAACTTGAATGGATTGTGGAAGGACGCGGCAGCATGGCCAGAGCGGCTGACCGCTGGATTCTGGATCATCCAGCGGTCAGCTGCGTAATTCCAGGCTTCAAGAATGAGGCCCAAGTCACGGACAATCTGGCTGCTTCTGGGGTTCCAGCCTTCAGCAACGTTGAAATGGAGCGGCTAAGCGCTTTTTACAAGACTGAAGTTGCACCGCATATCCGTGGAGGTGTATAGCCCTACTCTATGAAGAATGTAACCATTGGACTGCTGGCGCATGTCGACGCCGGTAAAACGACGTTTGCCGAGCAGCTGCTCTATCATACTCAGGCCATCCGCAGCCGTGGCAGAGTAGATCATAAGGATACTTTTTTGGATACCCATGAGATTGAAAAGACTCGTGGGATTACGGTGTTTGCCGACCAGGCAGAGTTTGTGCGCGGGGACACGCGGTACTTTCTGCTGGATACGCCGGGTCATGTCGATTTCTCGCCGGAAATGGAACGTGCGCTGCAGGTGCTGGACTATGCTGTAGTAATTGTCAGTGCTGTTGAAGGTGTGGAAGGCCACACCGAAACGGTATGGCAGCTGCTGCGCAGGCATGGGATTCCAACCTTCTTTTTTATCAATAAAACCGACCGCACCGGTGCTGATCCGCAGCGTGTGTATGAAGAAATATACGCTCAGCTTAGCGATGGGGCGCTGCTTCTCCCGGAATGGGAAGATACTGCATTGCCAGAAGAGCTGAAGGTCTCCCTGGCTGAACGCGATGAACGTATACTGGATGCTTATTTCGAAGGGTCCATGAGTGAATCAGATTGGCAGGAAGCAATGAGGTCCATGGTCCGGGAAGGCAAGCTATTCCCTTGTATGCAGGGCTCTGCTTTGCTGGATCTCGGAATCGATTCTTTTCTGGATAAGCTGGAATACCTGACTGTAACCGATTATGATGCCATCGGGCCTTTTGCCGGAAGAGTATATAAGATCCGCCACGATGATAAAGGAACCCGCATTACCTATATCAAAGCGCTGCAAGGCGTGCTCAAGGTCAGGGATGAGCTGGCCAGCGGGCCTGCTGAAGATGACGAACCCAAGCGGATTACCGGAATCCGCAGAGTAAATGGCCTGAAATATACTACTGTGGATTGGGCAGCAGCAGGAGAGCTGTTTGCTGTCATTGGACTGTCGAAGGTGAAGCCGGGCGATGGTGTTGGTTCTTTGCAGGACAGAAGGGACAGTGAGCTGGTTCCCACGCTGAAGTCTAAGGTCCTGTTCGAGCCTCCGGTTCATTTGAAGGAAGTTCTAAATGCCTTTCAGCTGCTGGGCGCAGAGGACCCGTCACTGAATGTGAGCTGGGATGTGACGCTTCAAGAGCTGCATATCCAGGTGATGGGTCAGATTCAGCTGGAGATTCTAGAACAGATTATGAGCGAACGGTTCATGATCCCGGTAGCTTTTGGACCGCCGGAAATTCTCTACAAGGAGACGATTGCTTCAGCAGTTTATGGCTGCGGACATTTTGAACCGCTGAAGCACTATGCGGAGGTTCTGCTAAAGCTCGAGCCTGGCGAACGGGGCAGCGGACTGAACTTCATGAACGAATGTCATCCTGATGATCTGGCAGTGGGATATCAGCACCAAATCGGGCAGGTTCTGCTGGAGTGTGGACACCACGGTCTGCTTACGGGTTCTCCACTCACTGATCTGCGAATGACTCTTCTTAGCGGTAGAGCGCATAACAAGCATACCCATGGCGGAGATTTCAGGGAAGCGGCGTTAAGGGCGTTGCGTCAGGGGCTGGAGCAGGCAGAGAATATCCTGCTGGAGCCGGTCTATGACTTCAAAATCAGCATAGACCCCGGGCATCTGGGTAAAGTAATGACGGATATACAACAGGCCAGCGGCAGTTTTGCCCCACCGGAGATGACCGAAAGCAAAGCAGTGATTACAGGCAAGGTTCCGGTAGGCACTTTCATGAATTACGCAGTACGGCTGGCTTCCATGACGCAAGGGAAAGGTGCATTATCGCTAAAAGTCACCGAGTACCAGCCTTGCCACCAGACAATAACTGTGGTTGCCCTCAAAAATTACAATAAGGATGCCGATCCGGCGTATCCTTCCTCCTCTATATTTTGTTCTAAAGGGCAGGCCTACCCGGTCCCTTGGGATGAAGCACAAGAGCATATGCACATCCATAATGATTATCCGCCCGTCAGCTGAACTGCGGGGACAAACAGAGGAGGAATACTTTGGTTATGAGTGAAATTATTGATAAGGTTGCCTGGATTCTGATCCGTGAAGGGCGAGTGCTGGGGGCGCGCTCCCAGGGTAAAGATACTTATTATTTTCCCGGAGGAAAAAGAGAATCCGGTGAAACCGATGCAGAAACGCTGATCCGGGAAGTGAAGGAAGAGCTGTCTGTCGATATCCTTCCGGACACAGCGATAGAGTTTGGAATTTATGAAGCTCCGGCTCATGGCAAAGCGGAGGGAATACAGGTGAAGATGACCTGTTTTACCGCTGGTTATACCGGGGAATTGACTCCGGCTTCGGAAATTGCCGAGCTTGCCTGGCTTACCTATGAAGACCGGGAGCGGGTCTCAGCCGTCAGCAGGATCATTTTTGACCAGCTCCATGAGATGAAGTTGCTGGACTAATAATTTTACAGCTACCAACTGTTTGTTCCAGCCCGTTTTGAGCCATTTTCGGCTTGAGGCGGGCTTTGTATTGTTTTGGAGAGTAATCCTGACGTACGAAATTAGCTGTTCAGGACATATGTCCTACCGTAAATGGGGAATATGTCTTTTAATGAAGACAGAGATGAAGAATGAGGAGAGAAGTTATGAAAGGGATTATTTTTGCATTTATCGGCGGGGCCTGTATTACCTTGCAAGGGGTGGCTAACGCGCGGATTAGTCAGGACATCGGCACCTGGCAGGCCGCAACAATAACACAGTTCACCGGATTCCTGATAGCGCTGATGATCCTGCTGTTCGTACGGGATGCGAAGAAGCAGGGCTTCAAACAGGTCAAACCTTTATATCTGATAGGCGGAGCACTGGCCGCATTCGTTATTTACAGTGAAGTTACAGCGATTCAAGGCATTGGCGTTACGCTGACGATTTCTGCCCTGCTGATCGCCCAGCTCTGCCTGACCTTTGTGATTGATATTAACGGGTGGTTTGGTGTGGTGAAGCAAAAGATGCGGCTGCCGCAGTTTATCGGGATCGGTATGATGATTGCCGGTGTGGTTATTTTGAAATTCTAAGGGCGGTGCAGACCATGAAAGAAATTCTGGATTCGGAGCAGCTTGAGGGATATATTGCGGCACAATCCCTGGAATCTATTTTCAATGAACCGCTGAAGGAACATTTGCATCTGTACAGCTTTGAACAAGGGGAGCATATTTGCTCCAAAGGGGACCCATCCGAATATTTATATGTTCTGGTCAAAGGAAAGCTGAAAATTTACACCACCACGCCTGAAGGAAAAACGCTGATCATTTCATTCAAAACTCCGCTGGAGCTGATCGGCGATGTGGAATATATTCAAAACACGGAATGGATCAACACGGTAGAGGCCGTGTCTCCGGTGCATATGCTTGGCATAGAGTACCGCTGGCTGAATAGATACGGTAAGGATCATCCGCCGCTGCTGCATTTTTTATTGGAGATTATCACCCAGAAGTTCTACCGCAAATCCAATTTTCTAAGCCTCAATTTGATGCATCCGGTAGAGGTGCGGCTGGCCAGCTATTTGCTGGCCATCTCCTATGATGAATCCGACCCCAACTTTATGGGGCATCTGAATACGATCAACCTGACAGATACCGCCAATTTCATTGGCACAAGCTACAGACATCTGAACCGGGTCATTTACAAGCTTTGTCTGGATGGTCTTATTGAACGGAATAACGGACATATTCAGGTGAAGGATAAGGCAGGACTTAGTGCACTTGCGAGCCGTAACATCTATGAGCCGAATGGAGTCACATCGATGAAAGTATCGTACACAAAGGGATTGGAGTGAGTATACAATGTTAATAGGAATCCTGCTTGCGCTAATAGCCGGCTCGCTGGTGAGTCTGCAGAATATTTTTAACAGTAAAGTAAATGAGCATACCGGCTCCTGGTCTACTACAACTTTGGTATTAGGCATGGGATTTATCGCTTCACTGCTGATGGGAGTGATTATGGAAGGCACCAACATGTTCACCCTGCAGCATATGCAGCCCTGGTATTGGTTCAGCGGTATGATCGGTGTTGGCGTGGTCATCTGTCTGGTACAGGCTACCCGGCTGCTCGGACCCACTTATGCGATTTCCATCGTGCTTACTTCACAGCTCGGCTTTGCGCTTCTGTGGGATTCACTAGGTTGGTTAGGCTTGGAGAGGGTGCCGTTCTCTTTCAATAAGCTGATTGGTGTGTTAGTCATTGTTGGGGGAATTCTGGTGTTCAAGTTAGGCCAAACGCGTGAATCGGATAGCGAACCTTCGTCCGGTAAGCCGCAACAGGCCTTGAATCTGAAGTGAGATTTCACAAAACATGCGATATCAACAATCCAAGCAGAAACGGCTTTGCCATCCCTTTTTAAGGACAGCACCGTTTCAGCGGGAAAGAGAAGGATAATTTATAGCGTGAAACATATAAATTCTTATCTTTGAACAAAAAGCGCGTATCCATGTAGACTCGGATGCGCGCTTTTTAGCTTTTATCTGGACAGGCCGGACCCGGACGGAGCCTTGTTGCCCAGGAGCGAGTGTTTCCATTGCTGATATACTGCCCATGCCTCACCGTTATCCAGCAAATGCTTACAGGTGTAGACACCTTCTTCAATGGAATTGACCTTTTCGGCCAGATGCAGCCGGACTGCCGCATTAAGCAGCACCTGATTGTAAAAGGCGATGTGGCCGCCGCCTTGGAGCACCGCTTCCGCCGTCAACAGCTGCAGCCGGGGGGTCCAGTCCATTTCCGGCACCGGCGTTTCCAGGCCGAGCGACTCCGGATCGATAATATCCAGTTGCGCTGTGCCGCCGGAAACGGTATATACCCGGTTAGCGCGGTCGATGTATAGATCCTCTGACCCTTCCGCACCTTGTACGACCAAGCCTTTGCGGTATCCAAGTTTGATAATGATTCTGGATATACGGTCAAATACTGTGTTGTGATAAATTCCATATACAATATAAGGCGAGCAGGAATAATCAATCAGCTTTTCTACCGTGTTAAAAATAGTACGCATCCCAATATCCTCACGGAGATTTCGAATGTCTGCTAAGGGTGGACACCACTTTTCAGAATCCACGAACAGCACACCGCTCTTGCCGGCGGATTCAATCACTTCAGCTTTATTAAGCGCACCGACCTCAATCCCGGTTTCTTGAATGATATCCTGCAGGGTGATTCCCCATTTAGGCGGTAAGGAAGCTGAACTGTGAAGCGTGACGGGAAGCCCGGCTGCAGCTAAGACAAAAGAGGTCGGGAAGGTGGCGGCAAAGGATTTTATACGGCCGTCATAAGGTCCTGCGCAATCCAATCCCTGTTGAACCGGTTCACGGTGGGCATATTTCCGGCAGACCGTAACAAAGGCCTCCAGCTCTTCAATGCTCTCCAGCTTGATGCGCTCTGCGATTAGAAAGGCACCGATCTGGACGGGAGAAGCCGTCTGTTTCAGAATCGACTCCGCTGCGGCTTCCGCTTCAATGTAGGTTAAGTCCCGGGCACCCCGTTTGCCCCGGGCGACTTCTTTTAGAATATTAATCATATGGATTCTCCTTAAGTTTGATCCTGCAGCAGCTGATATACCTTGACGATAGAAGTCGCTACATCAACCATTCGTTTGCGTTCATTCATGGCCTGCTTGCGAAGAAGATCATAGGCTTCGGATTCACTGATATTTTTGGCTTTGGAGAGGATGCCTTTGGCCATATCAATCCATTTGCGCTCTTCAATCCGTGATAGAAGCTGCTCCCGCTCCTTCAACCATTGCTGGCGCTCGAAGCATTGTCTGGCGCTGAAATGAAGAATCCAATGGATTTCCTGAGACTGCATGGCGGGGGACAAGATTCCGTCTACCATAATATTTTCTTCACAGGCAGCAGCGGATAAGGTTGAAGTTGATGAGGTGCACCACCATAGAATGGGAGCCGTTTTGCACTGCATCAGCGATGCTCTCCATGTGTTGATCTCTGTAACCGGCAGATCGAGGATGGAGGCATCCGCATCTCGGATCATCAACATCGCCTCTTCTGGTGAAGCTGCCGCTGAGACCACATAGCCGCAGGAACGAAGCAGGGTATCCGGGCCTGTTGTTGAACGCTCTTCTGTGACGTTCTCTGTCTTGTTATTCTGAATAATCAACAGGGAATGCATAGTTTGACGCTCCTTTTATATCGTAGTCACCGGTTGTCATGAACCAGCAGCAGCGTAGCCACGAAACATAGATGATGTAATATTATATAACACAGAAATGCTTGTTTTGTCGATAAATTTAAAATTTTAAAATTTATGTGTTAACAATATTGACGTAATTAGAGCTCCTGTAGTATAGTCGGTTTAACAAATTCATCAAGTCTACGAATACAATGGTGTATTCGCTTGAAGCGGCAATGGCGCCTGCTTTCACTTTTCGCAATCGGAAGATGTATGTTTCCGTGCGGAGTGAAGCGGGCTTTTTCTGTTGCTCACATGGAGAGGAGAGAGACAGATGTCACATATTCGCAAAAAACTCGTATTGGTGGGCAACGGAATGGCGGGGGTACGGGCCATCGAGCATTTATTGAAATTATCCCCGGAGGCTTACGAGATTACCATCTTCGGCTCCGAACCGCATCCAAATTACAACCGGATTATGCTGTCTTCTGTCCTGGCAGGCGGGACCAGCATGGAAGAAATCGTCATCAATGATCTAGAGTGGTACCACAGCCACGGGATCCGTCTATATATGGGTCATACCATTACAAAAATTGACACGGTACAGCGCAAAGTATTCTCGGATCAAGGGGTGGTGCTGCCTTATGATGAGCTGATTCTGGCTACTGGCTCCAATCCGTTTATGCTGCCGCTGCCGGGAGCAGATAAGGAAGGCGTAATCGCTTTCCGCGACATCAAGGATTGTCAGATGATGCAGGAAACCTCACAAACGTACCGTAAAGCTGTAGTTATCGGCGGAGGGCTGCTGGGACTGGAAGCGGCCAGAGGTTTGCTTCATCTGGGAATGGAAGTATCTGTTGTCCACATTCACCCGTATATTATGGAACGCCAGTTAGATGAACCGGCTTCCATCATGCTCCGCAAGGAGCTGGAAGAGCAGGGGATGAAGTTCCTGCTGAGCAAGCAGTCCGAAGCGATTCTCGGCAAAAAGAGAGTCAAAAGCCTGCTGTTCGCAGACGGTGAGGTTGCCGAGGCGGATCTGATCGTTATGGCAGTGGGGATCAAACCCAATGTTGAACTGGCGCAGAAGAGCGGCGTAGAGATTAACCGGGGCATCATCGTCAATGATTTTATGGAGACCAACATTCCTGGAATCTACGCCGTAGGCGAATGTGCCGAGCATAGAGGGATCGCTTATGGACTTGTGGCTCCACTGTACGAACAAGGTGCAGTTCTTGCCAAAAGACTGGCGCAGGTCGCCACGGAAGGTTATTCCGGCTCTGTAACCTCGACCAAACTGAAGGTGTCCGGTGTTGATGTATTCTCAGCAGGCCAGTTCATAGAACGGCCGGGTACCCGGGCGCTTAGATATCAGGACGAGATCGACGGGGTTTACAAGAAGTTGGTTATTAAGGATGACAAGCTGGTCGGCGCGGTATTATTCGGTGATACCGGTGATGGTGCACAGCTCTTCTCTATGATAAAGAACGGTGAGAATATTAAAGGCAAAGAAAAAGAACTGCTGCTTGGCCTATCCTCAGATGCGCTGGCTTCTCCCAAAGGCAACCGGCTTGAAGGGATGGCCGATGATGAAATTATTTGCGGCTGCAACGGAGTTTCGAAAGGAGCCATTGCCGAAGCCATTCAATCCGGAGGCTGCACAAGCGTGGGCCAGATCAAGGCCTGCACCAAAGCCTCCGCATCCTGCGGCGGCTGCAAACCCCTGGTGGAGGGACTTCTTCAATTATATGCCGGAGATCATGTCGTAACGGTGAAGGAAGGGATTTGCGGCTGCACAACCTTAGGACGTGACGAGATTGTCGCGGAAATCAAGCGTATGGAGCTGAAGACCGTCAAGGAAGTCATGAATGTCCTGGAATGGAATAACGAAGAGGGCTGTCCCAAATGCCGTCCTTCACTGAATTACTATTTGGGGATGCTGTGGCCGGAAGAATATGTGGATGAAAAGGAATCCCGTATTACTAACGAACGTTATCATGCCAATATCCAGAAAGATGGAACTTACTCCGTTGTTCCCCGAATCTACGGTGGGGTAACCTCACCGGCTGAACTTATGAAGATCGCCGAGGTTGCTGCCAAATTTGATGTTCCTCTGGTGAAGTTTACCGGTGGTCAAAGACTGGATCTGCTCGGAGTTAAAAAAGAAGATTTGCCTAAGATGTGGGAAGAACTGGATATGCCTTCAGGACACGCGTACGGAAAGACACTGCGTACGGTCAAAACCTGCGTGGGCTCCACCTTTTGCCGGTTCGGAACCCAGGATGCCATGGGCATGGGGATCAAGCTTGAGAAAGCATTTGAACGGCTGAACACACCGGGTAAGGTGAAGCTTGCAGTATCAGGCTGTCCCCGCAATTGTGCGGAAGCTACGATTAAGGATTTTGGCGTAGTAGCGATTGATGGCGGATGGGAACTGCACATTGGAGGCAATGGCGGTGTGCATGTGCGGGCAACCGACCTGCTCTGTGTGGTCAAAACCGATGATGAGGTCATGGAGTGGGCCAGCGCTTTCCTGCAATATTACCGGGAGAATGCCGGATGGAATGAGCGGACCGCGCAATGGGTCGAACGGGTAGGCCTGGACAGTATCAAAGCTGCACTTGAGGTACGGGAGGACCGCCTTGCCCTTCAGGAGAGAATCCAAACAGCGCTCAGTCTTACAACCGATCCTTGGAAGCAAATCGTGAATGAACCGGAGCTGCGTAAAAATTTCGAGCAACTGTCTGAGATGAAGACGGTATTGGAAGGGGAAGCCATATGACAATGACCAAAATACTGGTGGGCAAGGTAACGGATATTGATATGAAAGGCTCCCGTACCGTTAGAATGGGTGACAAAGAAATCGGACTATTCCGCCTGTCGGATGGGGAAGTCCTTGCTGTAGAGAATAAATGTCCGCATAAAGGCGGAGTCTTGTCGGAAGGGATGGTCTGTGGTTCCAAGGTGCACTGTCCGCTGCATGATTGGCGTATTGATCTGCACAGCGGGGCAGTGCAGGCGCCGGATCATGGTCATGTAGTCACTTATGAGGTTGAAGTGGACAGGAGCACTGGTTCCATCTATTTGACTCTGGAGGGAAGCCTATGATCCTGGGAAGTGTGTCAATAGTCGGAGCAGGTCCCGGTGACCCGGAACTCCTTACCATCAAAGCCATGCGCAGGATACAAACCGCTGATGTCATTCTCTATGACCGGCTGGTGAATGAAGCAATTCTCAGCTACGGCAAGCCAGAAGCGCTTCGGATCTATGTCGGTAAAGCACCCGGGCATCATTCCATGCCGCAGGAAGCTATTGAGAAGCTAATCATTAAATATGCTTCTGCAGGGAATCATGTCGTCCGGTTAAAGGGTGGAGATCCCTATGTCTTCGGGAGAGGCGGCGAAGAAGCACTGGCTGTTGCTGCAGCCGGCATTGATTATGAAGTTATTCCTGGCATCACGTCGGCCATCGGTGCTGCGGCTTCTGCCGGAATTCCGCTGACCCACCGCGGGTTGGCTGCATCATTTGCAATTGTGACCGGAAGCCGCTGCCACGATCAGGCTTCAGCTGCACACTGGGAGGCTCTTGTCCATAGTGTAGATACGCTCGTTATCTATATGGGTGTTAGTACACTAAGTGACATCCGCCAACAGTTATTGAAGTTCGGAAAGAATCCGGCAACACCGGCGGCCCTGATCGAGAATGGAACGACTGCCCGCGAGCGGACAGTGACAGGAACGCTGGGGAATATGGATAAGCTCGCTGCCGCACTGAAGATTAGCAATCCGGCCCTTATTATTATTGGTGAATCCGTGGCGGTAAGAGATCAACTGCTAGGGCTTCAAAAGGGTATACACTCCCAGATCGGCTAAAGCCGGGGGGCCTTTACCCGGAGTGTCATAATTGAAGTGACCGCAATCACTGGACCTAGAGGTTCAAACGGACTATACTTTGCTGAGATTACAGTGTTGTATTTTACTGATGCAAAGGAGAGAACGGTGAGATGCAGATTCAATTGGACAGAGTGACGACCGGACGCCTTGAAGAGAATCTAGGTGGTAAGCCGGGATATCTTAAGCTTTTCTACGATACCGAGGATTGTGGCTGCAATGGAGTTCTTGTAATCCAGATTGTAGACAGACCTAACGATACGGACATCGTTATTCAGAACGAGCCTTTCGTCTTCGTGTGTGACCGCCAGCAGGAATCGTTGTTTGATTCCACCATGACGCTGCAAGCAGAGGAGAACTATCCTTCCTATAAGCTTACTAGCCCTTCCGGACTGTTCAGTTCCAACCTAAGAGTTAAGGATCTCCGGTAAGTAAGGAGGGCCGTGGACCAGACAAATCGCTCTATATTAGAGCGGTTTTTTTTGTGTTTGGGTGAGGATAGACGCAGAGGGTGCGGGGAATGGCAGTTTCAAGTATAATGGGGGCATCTGAAACTGGAGGCTGTGACGAAATGAAGCCGATTACAATCTTGATTGCGGATGATGAGGCGGAGATCGCCGATCTGATTGCCATGCACCTGGAGAAGGAAGGCTACCTTACGGTCAAGGCATTGAATGGTAGAGCGGCTATGCATGTAGTGCAAACCCAGCCGGTCGACTTAGCGATACTGGATATCATGATGCCTGAGCTGGATGGTCATGAGGTCACCCGGCAGATCCGTGAGCAGCACCGCATGCCGATCATTTTTTTGAGTGCCAAGGCATCTGATTTGGATAAAATAACGGGGCTGGTCCTTGGTGCGGATGACTACATGACTAAGCCGTTCAACCCGATGGAGCTGGTGGCCCGGGTCAATGCCCAGCTTCGCCGGGCCATGCAGTTGAACCAGCCGGCTGCAGATACCCTGTCCAGCCTGCAGGTTGGCGGACTGATCATTGACCCGGAAACACGCACGGTTACGATCTATGGGCAGACCGTTGAGCTGACTCCAAAAGAATTTGATATTTTGCACCTGCTTGCCAGTCATCCGAACAAAGTGTTCAGTGCAGAGAATCTCTTTGAACAGGTATGGGGCGAGTCCTATTACGACAGCGGGAATACCGTGATGGTTCATATCCGCACCCTCCGGAAGAAGCTGGGCGAGGACCCCAAGAAGTTCATCAAAACGGTATGGGGAGTAGGGTATGCATTCAATGGCTAGACAACAACGCAGTTTCCGCACTAGTATGCTGATGCTGTTCGGACTCAGTATGCTGATCTCGGGTCTCTTCACTTATCTGGTTTATAAAGGGCTCCAAATGTACTATCATAAGCAGGTCCTGGCAGAAGACGATATTGTCCGTGTGCGGGTTTTCATGAACAGGGTCGGCGATGTTAACTTTTTTCTAATTCTGTTTGTGCCGCTGGCGATCTTCTTCTTCTTTCTGCTGACCAAACGCTACGCCACCTATTTTGATAAAATCTCCTCAGGCATCCACAATCTCGCCAACGGTGACTTCAGCGCCCGCGTGGATATTACCTCTCATGACGAGTTCCAGGTTATCGCTGACGACATTAACCGGGCAAGTGAACAGCTGCAAAAGGCTGTGGCGAGGGGGGACTTTGCTGAGAGCAGCAAGGATCAGCTGGTGCTGAATCTGGCGCATGACATCCGCACACCGCTGACGTCGGTGCTGGGCTATCTGGATTACATCCTGAAATCCACGGATTTGTCAGCAGAGCAGGCAAGGCATTATACCCTGATTGCCTATACTAAATCCCAGCGTCTGGAGAAGCTGATTGAAGAGCTGTTCGAGATTACCCGTATGAATTACGGGATGCTTACTGTGGAGAAGAAGCCCATTGATCTAAGCGAGCTGCTGTTCCAGCTCAATGAAGAGTTGTATCCGCTGTTTGAGAAGAACAAACTGGTTTCCAGACTGCATATTACGCCACAGCTGATGATTCCTGCAGAAGGGGAGCTGCTCGCACGTGTCTTTGAGAATCTTTTGACTAATGCGGCGCGCTACGGCAGGGATGGGCAATATGTGGACATACACTGCAGGGCGGAGGACGGAAACGCGGTTGTTCAGGTCATGAATTACGGCCATTTCATCCCACCGGAAGAGCTGCCGTTCCTTTTTGATATGTTCTATACGGGTGACCGGGCACGCACATCGGATAAGAACAGTACGGGTCTTGGACTTTTTATCGCCAAAAATATCGTCGAGCGCCATGGCGGCACCATCACAGTAGAGAGTAGTATCACAAGTACCATTTTCAAAGTGACTTTACCGCTTAATGCTTGATAGGGGTCATGGCTTCAGTTTAAGGAAAATTTTATTTTTAGGCCACTTTGTATTTAAGCTTTTCCCTATAATCTGGTCTTACACATGATAGAGGGAGATGCTTGCATTGAAGAAGTGGCTTTTTTTGTGCATTGTTTTGCTGGTCATCGTATTCAGGTTTTTTCTAAAGGAAGGGCTGCCGGGACATAATCCCTCCATTACAGAGCATACGTCAGAAATATCCGCTTCTGCCGAAGACTCTGTCACCATAAAGATAGACAAAGCACAAATTCACCAGGGAAATCTCATTTTGGTCAATAAGGATTATCGCATACATACGAAAGGTGTTTCTACGGATATCGTTGCACTTTCAGAGCATGAGGAGTTGACGCAGGGCTTCGGACTGCTGGATCATTCCATCGAGCTGTCCCGGAGCGTAACCGAACGGTTCTCTGAATTGACTGAAGCGGCTGCCAGGGTTGGGGTGGAGCATTTCCGCATCAGCAGCGGGTATCGGGATCAAGATGAGCAGCGTAAGCTCTATCGTGAAAAAGGTGCGGATTACGCACTTCCTGCGGGTCACAGTGAGCATAACACAGGGTTGTCGCTGGACATTGGCTCATCGCTTGGAGAGATAGCTCATTCTCCGGAGGGGGACTGGCTGCTGGCCAACGCATGGCATTATGGATTTATCCTGAGGTATCCTAAAGACAAGACAAATATCACCGGGATTAAATACGAGGCTTGGCATTTCCGATATGTCGGGCTGCCGCACAGTCTGCTGATGAAGGAGAAGAACCTGGTGCTGGAGGAATATCTTGCCGATCTCAAACAACAGAAACGTCTGAAGGTCACGGTCGACAACCGAAAATATCTCATTCTCTATGTACCGGGTTCGGAGCTTGACAGTGTTCAATTGCCGGCGGGACATCCTTATGAGATTTCAGGAAACAACATCGATGGGGTAATCGTCACTGTAGAACTCAGCAAATGGGGGAAAAGATGAAGCGACGGAACCGGAAATTTTTGATACTGGGATATGCTCTATACGTGTACCTGCTGATAAAAATTATTTTGTTTAAGTATGGAGCCGTGGATGTCCAAGTGCTCTGGCGTCAGCTGCACAGTGTGCTGGAAGACCCTGGGATGATTCAGAACCGGCTGGCCTTTGCCAACTTTACTCCCTTTGTCTCTATCAACCGCAATCTGGACCGGCTCTCGCAGCCCAATGATTTCATGAATTTGTTCGGGAATATTGCCCTCTTTATTCCGCAGGGAATTTTCGTCCGGCTATCGGGCAAAGGAAGCTTCCTCACTGCTTTTTTATTCTCTTTAGCATGGAGTGCAGCTCTGGAATGCACACAGGTTCTCTTGGCCATGGGCAGCTTTGATGTGGATGATCTGATTCTGAATGTGCTCGGAGGCCTTATTGGATATGCTCTTTGCAAGATATACCCTCAACCTGTTGTTCTTCAAAAGAAATCATAAGAAATAACGCAACAGATTCAACATAGGAGGCAAGCATGTGAAAATCATCGGAATGGATATAGGAACGACCTCCATAACGGGTTTGGTCTATGATCTGGAACACCGCAGGGCTGTGCACTCTATCACTGAAAAGAATTCGGCGCACTTGCGTGCCAGCCGGGAGGACTGGGAACGTCTACAAGATCCCGCAGTCATTCTAAATATAGTGCAAGGTATACTAAGCAACTTGTCGGCGGTGGAGCCGGAGGTCCGGAGAATCGGTCTGACCGGACAAATGCACGGCATAGTGTATACGGACGCTGCCGGGAAACATCTGACCCCGCTTTACTCCTGGCAGGATGGCAGAGGCGGTCAACCTTACGATGATCAATTTACAGTAGCGCAGAAACTGAGGGAGAGCACCGGCTATCCAGTTGCGCCCGGCTACGGGCTGGCAACTCATTTATATAACCTGCAGCATGACCTTGTCCCACCCGGGGCAGTCAGCTTCTGTACCATTGCTGATTATGTTGCCATGAGACTTACCGGGCGGACGTTGCCGCTGGTTGATCCCACCCAAGCTGCAGGAATGGGATGCTACAGCATCCCTGAGGGTGATTTTGACAAAGAAGCCATTGCACGGCTAGGTATAAATATAGACCTGTTGCCTAAGGTAACTTCATCCGGAACGCTGTTGGGATTAACCCGGGAAGGTATTCCGGTATTTACACCTCTCGGAGATAATCAGGCGAGCTTTCTGGGTAGCGTGCCATTTACCGAAGAATCGATACTGCTGAACATCGGCACCGGAAGCCAGCTCTCCGTTCTGATGAATCATTCGGGCATCGGAGCTGAGGGTTTGGAGGCACGCCCGTATCCGGGTGGCGGTGTGTTGATGGTCGGAGCCGCGCTGAGCGGCGGGAAATCCTATGCGCTTCTGGAGAAGTTTATCCGTGAGCTTATAGAAGCTTATACCGGAGAGACCCAGGAGGATATGTACACATTTATGGATAAATTACTCGGAGACGGGCAACCGTCCACTGAGGGATTGTCTGTGAATCCGCAATTTCTGGGGACACGGCTGCATTCTGAATCGCGGGGAAGCATAGATGGGATTACGCTGGACAATTTCACTCCGGGCCTGCTGACCCATGCTTTTCTTCAAGGCATGGTTGATGAGCTATATGCTTTTTATAATCGTATGAAGCAAATGAGTTCTGAGAATCACTGGACTCGATTGATCGGCTCCGGCAACGCGTTGCGCGCAAACCCGGCTCTGTGCACCAAGGTGGAAGAGCGGTTCGGACTGCCCCTTACACTTAGTTCAACTTCGGAGGAAGCTGCCATCGGTGCGGCCTTGTGCGCGGCAGTTGGCGCTGGGCTAATTGGTAGCTTCAAGGAAGCCGGTCAATACTTGGAGTGAAGTCACCATTCACCCACGTGAGGCAATTCATTAGAAGCACTGCGGGAACTGTCGGATGATCGAATTAGTGAGCATATCAGCCATGGCCAATGCTCCCCTTTCGATGGAATCATACAGCTGAACACTTTGTTTGTAATCCTTTTGGAGCAGAGCTACTGCTTCCCCTTTTGTCAATGCAAGATGCTGATAGAACATTTGTCTGAATTCTTCCTTGGGGTAATACGGATTGAGGCGGCTGAGGAATTCCACAATCTGGTCGCCATTGGCCACCCATTTCTTCTCGGCGGGAAAGTAGGGTCTCCAGTGGTATTGCATGGAATTTCCTCCTTAACGTTTAGCCTATGTTCCTTGCACTAGCTTCGTACAAACTGGCTTCTGAAGCATAGGCTTAGATCATGTATACCGTATCTTATGGTATATCCGCCCAAGTGGTTCATAACAAAATATATATACTGAATTTCAGAGAATAGGCGGAAAGAAATGAAAAATAGAGGTATTATGAATAAACGAGAGAGAATTGAAACAGTCATTTTATATGGAGTTTTCATATGTTACATACTTTTTTTATTTAAAATATTTATCTTATCAAGAGTATCACTTGTGGATGTGTTTAATAATCAGAGGACATTACATAGGTCAATCAATCTCATTCCTTTTTATAGTATAAAGGAGTATGTATTTAGCAACTCAGCCAGTATAAAAAGTTTCGCTTTCGCTAATGTGGGCGGCAATATAGAAATCTTTATTCCTCTGGGCGCATATTTGTCACTATTCAGAGCCAATAAAAAAGTAATAACCAATCTGCTATTTATATTCATAGTGAGTTTATTAATTGAAACCATTCAGGGGCTTTTTGGCATTGGAGCATCCGATATAGATGACATCATTTTAAATAGTGTGGGTGGATTCATCGGTATTTTAGGGTATAAGTTTTTATTGTTGATATTAAGAGATCATAAAAAAGTACGTACTGCAATCACAATACTATCAGTAATTGGATTACCTGTTTTATTAAATTTATTATTTGTGGTGAAATTGCACCTCTGAATCTGCACAAAAGATTAATCCACAGAATCGATAAAAGGCGCGTTTCCCCTCATTATAAAGGGAAACGCGCCTTTTTCATTTTCATGAATCTCTTAGTGATTAAAGAACAGACAGTGTGAAGCGGAAGCTGTAAGGACGGTTGGCCGGCAGGGTGAACTCATCGTGCGTTGGAGCACCCCAACTGTCATCTCCGCCGACACCCATTTGTTTGTAATTGACTCGCAGTACGCTTTTGGTGGAAGGAGTCAATTTGTAGGTATGATCGCTGGCTTCCAGCTCTTCAGGCGTCCAAGGGAGCGCATTGATTTCCATCGGCAAGGTGCTCTCCACATGAAATCCGTTGCCGGTTGCACTCTCAGTAAGGGAAGCAAAGCGAACTCCAGTTTTGTTGCCGCACTCCTGTGGTTTGAGGTAATTAACGAACTGATCTTTTACCTTCCCTGTGTAACGTCCCAGCTTGGCACCTGTCTGGCGGTCCCAGTAGTTCTCATGCGGGCCTTTGCCGTACCAGGAGATCGTATCCAGCTCCCCGTCCAGTTCAAAGAGCAATCCGAATTCGGGGATTTCCGGCAATGTATCGCTTCCTGGATTCAGCTCCTGTGAAATATCCACCGTTCCGTCCGGTGTAATCTTATATTGCAGCAGCAAGGTGGAAGCGGGCTCAGTACCCAGCAGGTAGTTCACTGTCACTGTGCAAAGACTATCATCTGCAGAATAAGAGAAGCCGGTAAGTGTTCTGTTATAAGAGACATCCTTCCATACCGCACAGCGTTTATCGAGTCCGTTACCCAGATCGTTGTCCGTCACCGCTCTCCAGAAATTCGGTCTTACCGGTGCAAGCAAGCGTTCTTTGCCGGAAGAAGTATAAGAGAACAGGTCACCTGTTGTAGTATTGAAGGCTAGAGCAAAGCTATCTCCCTGAACGGTAAGCTGATCCGTCGGCTCCGTGATGCGCAAGGTACTTCCAGCAGTGGAAGTATACACAGAGGGGCTTACTTCGACATGCGGCGACAATATAAATTGTTCCCAGGCAACCTCATGTCCTGCTTCAGACCATGCTGTAGCGGCAGGCTGCGTGAAGGACAGAGTCAATACTGCTTCTTGATCGTTCACAATTGTGCTCTGGTCGTAAGGAATGGTGCACTCGGCCGTTCTCCCTGGTTCAGCAGAGACCTGCATTACACCTTCCTGAACAACTGCACCACCCAAGGCTACTGTCCATTTCAACTCATACTCAGCGATGTTCGTGAACAGGTAGTTGTTGCGGATTTCAAAACGGCCTTGAGCCAGATCCGCAGCGGTTATTTTCAAATTCTGATAGCACTTCTTAACCTCAAGCAGCTTAGGGGTAACGGTACGGTCAGCGAAGAGCAGCCCATTGCCGCTGAAATTACCGTCATGAGGCGTTTCTCCAAAATCTCCACCATATGCCAGATAGGAAATGCCTTCGGCTGTAGTCGTGCGGATAGCCTGATCAACCCAATCCCAGATGAATCCGCCCTGAATGATATCATATTGATCGAACAGCTCTGTGTATAAATGCAGACCTCCGCATGAGTTGCCCATCGCATGGCTGTATTCGCAGAGGATGTAAGGCTTTTTCGGATCATTCTTCGCATATTCCACAACTTCCCGCGGCTTGATGTACATTGTGGATTCAATATCGCTTGCCACGTCCGACGGCCGGTAATGGAAGATGCCTTCATAATGAACGATCCGGCTCGGATCCGCTTCACGCAGATAATCATGCATCGCGATAAAGTTATCGCCTCCGAAGGACTCATTGCCAAGCGACCAGATGATCACGGATGGATGGTTCTTGTCTCTTTGCATCATGGAATTGCAGCGGTCAAGTACATTGACACGCCATTCGGGTCTGCTGGCAGGAACGTTGCCGTCATGGAGCTCTTTTTGACCATATTGCCAGGAACCGTGCGTCTCCAAGTTTGTCTCATCGATCACGTAGAGTCCATATTCATCACACAGCTCATACCAGAGCGACTGATTCGGATAATGCGAGGTTCGAACAGCGTTGATATTATGAGCCTTCATCAGCTCAATATCACGAATCATATCTTCTTTGCCGAGTGCGCGTCCGGTCTCACAGGAGAACTCATGGCGGTTCGTACCCTTGAAGACGATCCGTTGTCCGTTAATCTTCATCAGGCCGTCCTTAATTTCGAAGGTGCGGAAGCCAACCTTAGTGCTGACCGCTTCCTGCAATACACCCTGTTCATTCTTTAAAGAAAGGACAAGAGTATATAGATTCGGCTTTTCAGCGCTCCATTTATCAGGTCCGACTACTGTAGCCCCGAGCTTCAGCTGCTGCAATTCACCATCTCCAAAGGAAACGCCTGCAGATACAGGAGCGGCCCACACGGTCTTGCCAGCACCGTCATACAGCTGGATTTCAACCGTACAGGTGCCTGCTTCCGTATTAAAATAATTCTCCACCTTCACATCCACGCTGAGTTCCGCATTGGCGTACTGCTCATCCAAGTTGGTGTGCACGAAGAAGTCGGCAATGTGTACAGGAGGGGCCGTATACAGATAGACATCACGGAAAATACCGCTGAGCCGCCAGAAATCCTGATCCTCCAGCCAGCTGGCATCACACCAGCGGTAGACTTCAACCGCCAGCGTATTCTCCCCTTCTTGCAGGTAGGCCGTAATATCGTATTCGGAAGGTGTAAAGGTATCTTCCCCATAACCTGCGAGCTCACCATTCACCCATACATAAAAAGCAGACTCAACGCCCTGGAAGCTGATATACACCGGCTGGCCCGCCCAATCCTCCGGCACTGTAAAGGTACGGATGTAGGAGCCTACAGGATTGTACTTCGTTGGGGCAAAAGGAGGCTTCAAATCCGGCTCGGATACCACCCACGGATAACGGACATTCGTATATTGAGGGTAGTCATAACCCTGAAACTGCCAATGGGAAGGGACGGGAATTTCGGCCCAGCTGCTGCTGTCATAATCTGTTGAATAAAAGTCTTTGATGCGCTTCTCAGGTGTCTCTGCAAAAGCAAACTTCCAGTTTCCGTTCAGCAGGTGATAATTAGGTGAACCTGCCCGTTCACCCTTGAGCGCCTCGGAGATACTTGGATATGAGATCATGGAAGCATGCGCATCCAGGCGGTTCAGCTGAAAAATCTCCGGGTTGTTATTCCATTCCGGGTATCCATTTGCAGGGGGCTCATAGGTAAATTTGTTGCGCACATTAACATCTCCTTATATTATTATATTCATATTATAAAATGCCAACACTTCAAGATATATAAAAGAATATTCACTTCTATATCATAATATGAAACAGGAGAACTGACATGGAGAGTACATTGATCTTTTGCGAAACAGAAGAAATTGAGGCGCTTCCACTATATGCAACAACTATCGGATTCTGGGAGCATCAACCGGAATTGGAGCGGCCCACGGGGTTCCCGGACTATCAAATGCATCAGGTTCTTGAGGGCAAAGGGGAGCTGTTTATAAAGGATAGACGGTACATTGTGGAGCCGGGGGATGTTTTCTTTCTGTTTCCGCATGTTGCTCATGCCTATGCGCCAATCAGCGCTGAATGGAGACTGTCCTGGGTATCTTTTAACGGAAGAGAGGCGGGAAGACTTCTGACGTATGCCGGAATCCGGGAATCGGGACCAGGACGGCTGAACGATCTCTCACTGCTGAATCCTCTGCAAAAAATGCTGGAGCTGTCCCATGGCAACAGTCTTGCTGTGAATATGGAACGTTCCAAGCTGATGTATGCTTTGATGCTTGATCTCAAAGCACAGTTGTCGGCACCGACAGACGGACAGGATGAGCTGGAACGCATCAAGCCGGTGCTGCAGCATATCGAACAGAATCTGCACCGGACACTGCCGCTCAAAGAATTAGCTGAGGTAGTTTCGATCTCTCCTCAATATTTATGCCGTTTGTTCCAGCGGACACTTCATGAACGGCCTGTAACTTACATTAACAAGCAGCGGATCAACCGCAGCAAGCAGCTGATGTTCAGCGGCAGGGAGAAGAAAATTTATGAGATTGCAGAGCAGGCGGGATTTGAGAATACCAGCTACTTCTGTGCGGTCTTCAAACGTGTCACCGGTATGCGGCCTGAGGAGTTCAAGCAGCTTCATGGGCTAGAGGGGTAAGCCTTAGGGATAAATTAATGATGGCGTTGTATTAAGCCGAACCGAAAATAAACGTTTCGACTGCGTCGACCGCACCTTGAACATCCGGATTCGAATTATCAATCTGCATGATATTTTCCGCCGGAAGCGGCCAGGCAACCGTTCGGCTTCCTAATGATGTGCGGAACATCTCCCAATTCTGGAACTTCCAATCATCCAGCGGCGAGTGCCTGCCTTCAATCCGTGCCCGGTACAGCTCGGCGTTACCCAGGCTCACCAGCACGACCTTAACTTCAATCTCTTCCAAGGTCCGGCCGATCCGGGCCAGCTCACTACTTAACCATCCAGGGTCTTCGGCTTCCTTGGTAAATGGACCCACTACAAATACATCACATTCCAGTCCCATATTGTCGAGCGCAGCATCCATGGTGATCCGGTAGCCCAGATCGCGGCAAAGCTTTTTATATTCGGCTGAATCCCTGTCATCGGGGTCCAGACCGTGCATATTCATGATCACATCTGCAGCAGGCCGGAGCAGAATGTCCATATCCAGGACAGCAGCTTTACGGCGTGACGCGACCGCTTTGGCCAGGGTTGTTTTGCCGGCACCCGCCGGTCCTAGAAAAAATACAAGCTGGTTCATCTCAGTCACTCCTTACCTATAAATATCGTCCCACTATCCTATCACGTTTCTATCGGAAAATCTTTAGGTCCGGACGTAAAGTCACTGACAGTCTGCAGGTGAAATGCTACCTTGTTGGTATAGTGAAACGGGAGATGATCTCTTTGGGCGAGCGTAGCGATGCACCAACGTATTCCTTAACCGGTGAAGACGGAGGAGCAGATCAATACTATACAGATGTTGCTGTGTTTACCGATGAAGTTCTGGAGAAATTGCATGAAGATCAGTCTATATCCAAGTTCAGCCAGTATATCGCATTGCGAAAACTGGAAGTCTGGGATCATAATATCTATGCACTTGAATTGCTGATGATTGGCGTACTGTGGAATGTATACAGTTCAAGGGCGACTGCGGGAAGTGTGTACATGGGTAAGCTGTTATCCTCACTGTACGCGCTTAGAAGCCGAAGCCAAGAGGCGCGCCGAGTCGTAGACCGGCTTAAGGGGATTGCTGGAACTTCGGTGTTGGCCCGGCGCCGACATGTGGATGAACGAATACAGCTGCATTCATTTGCCAAATTGCTAGGGTGGCTTCGCGCCAGTGGTGAGTTTGAGCAAGAGAGCAGGCGGCTAAAGGTCTGGCTGGATTTTCTGCGGGGATTGCCGGAGAAGGAGAGCGAAGGCATATTGCAAAGGGCGGTTCGGAAGGCTGTATGGTTTGAACGGCGGAGTCTGGAATGTCTAGGCAGGTACACCTCGAACGTAGACACTTATATTGAGAACAACCGCCAACGTCTGAGATGGCAGGAAAACCGTATATTCTGCAGCAGGAATCGGGTGGAGTACCATTTGAACATGGTCGGTGCCGAGATCATGAACCAGGTATTTTATGACGGCTTTCATGCAGCACCTGGAAAAATAGTTTTTCTGCCCATTTGCATGCGTAACAAAACCGCCGGGAAATGCCAGGCTGTACAGGAGGGGCCCGGGTACGTCTGCAGACGCTGCTCCAAAACCTGCCGGGTACAAGAAGTAACAGCGCTGGCCGAAGTCTATAGCTGTAAGGTGCTGATGATACCGCATGCCTCTACCGCTTTTGGTCAGGAGCGTATACGTGTGGGAGAGGTTGGCATTATCGGAGTAGCTTGTGTGCTGAATCTCATCTCAGGGGGCTATAAAGCACGGGAAATGGGATATCTGCCGCAATGTGTGCTGCTTCATTATTCAGGCTGTGTGCTGCATTGGCATCGGGAAGGAATAGAGACTTCCATAGATATGGAGCGGCTGGAGCGGAGTTTGCGTGAGGGGCAGACCTGAAGATTTCTTATTTAGTTTCTACTTCAGCTACATGAAAGGAGGATACTAAATTGAATAGTCATAAACTCCAACTGTTATTACTCATAGCAGCCTTGCCGCTGCAAATTGTCGGATGTGATACCCATAAAGACGCACAGCCGGATAAACCGCCTGAGGTGCAGCAAACTACAAAAAACGATCAAAGCAAGGATACTCAAACTTTCAAGGGCAGAGATTATGTATTTCGGGAAAGCAGTACAACGTTATTAACGGAAGACAATCTCAGCAACATCGACAGCAGAATGCTGGAGCTGGCCCGGAATGAGATTTTTGCCCGGCATGGATTAGTGTTTGAACGGGCCGACCTGAATACCTACTTTGCGGGTAAACGCTGGTACAAGGCAGATGGGAATTATAAGGGTGATTTAACGAAAATAGAGAGCCAAAATATCAAGCGGATTCAGAAATACGAAAAACTGCTCTCGGCAAACAAGCTGGAGAGACAATGGGATGTGGATTATCACTTTCTGGGATATCCGCAGGAGAAGAATTCAATCGGACTTCAAAATGCCCATGTGGACATGAACGGTGACGGAGCTATTGATCATATCCATATGACGTTAAGCAAACACTTCGAGGTAGATGACGAATGGATTCTCATGGTGAATGATACTACAGCGAAGATTTCCCTGTCTAATAATTCTATCCCCCATTTCAAGGTCGTAGATGCCAATATCCAAGACCCGTACTTTGAACTCGCCTTGGAGGATACCAATGAGAGTGCGCAGCATTCCACATATTACTATTATTACAATGGAAAAAGGCTGATAAGCATGGGGACCCTGGACGGGTTTACCGGTAATGCGCAAGCCATGGATGGGCAGGGAACCGCGGTTTCTCCGAGACAGGCCTATGATTTTCAATGCTGGTTCTATCTTGAAAATTATAAGCTGGACAGCAATCACTTGTGGAAAGAAGCTCCTGCAGATTTTTATCCGATGGAGCCGCCAACGCCCTGGGTAGCCAAAGTACGGTTTCCTATCTACAAAACCTCCGGGAAGCAGGACATCCTCAAATGGGTAACGCCGGGAGAGACGGTTTATTTTCTGGGCGGTGACACTAAGAAGTATGGGAAGATCAAGATGGCTGACGGCACAACCGGCTGGATTCAGCTTGAAAACCATAAGCTTTCCGGGACGGATACGGATATCAACGACTGTTTTGACGGGAGATTATTGTACGGGTAGATCATTTGACATCTAAACCGTCCAGACGGTATAGTTATTTCAGGACGGTGATGAGTATGGATTCGCAAGCTCAAGAGAAAGAAAAAATCCCCAAACGAAAACTAATTCTACTTGCTGCCGCAGCTGTGATGAAGGAACTGGGAGGAGAGCAATTGACCCTGGATTTGGTTGCCAAGAAGGCGGGCGTCAGCAAAGGTGGCCTGTTGTACCATTTTCCCAGTAAAGAAGCGCTGGTGCTCGGTGTAGTGGAGGAGATGACGAAGACCTTTGAGGCCGATATCGCCAGAAGGATGGAGCGGGATAAGGAAGTAAAAGGGAGATGGAGCAGGGCTTATCTCGAATCTACCTTAGATGATATTGGTGTCGGTAATGACATGGGTCCGGTGCTGGCTTCCGCGCTCTTTTTCAATCCTGAATCATTGAATAGTATCCGGTCCGCATACGTCCAGTGGCAGCACAACATTGAGAATGACGGCCTTGACCCTGTAAAATCGACCATCGCCAGACTTGCCGCTGACGGGTTGTGGTTTGCGGAAATGTTTGGCCTTGCTCCCCCTGACAAGGAATTGAAGGAGCAGATCCTAAACGAATTACTGCTCTATGCGAAGGAGGTGAAATGATGGCTTATTTGTTATTAGCCTTATCCATTTCCAGTGAGCTGCTCGGAACCTCGATGCTGAAAGCTTCTCAAGGTTTTACCCGGCTGTATCCGTCCATCGTGACGGTTGTTGCTTTCGTGTGTTCGTTCTATTTCCTGTCCATATCGCTGAAGACCATCCCGCTAAATACTGCCTATGCGATCTGGTCTGGGCTAGGCACTGTAGTAACTGTGATAATTTCGGTAGTTATTTGGAAGGAAAAGATTAATACGGCAAGTATCGTGGGGATTGCCTTTATCGTCATTGGAGTGGTTGTCCTGAATCTGCTCGGACCGGGTCATGGTTCTTCTGATGATGCGGCCTCTTCGAAAGGGCCAATTCATACAGTAGAAGAGCAAAGCTCGCTACATTAGAGTCTCAGCATCCAATTGCCATTCATGCAGCTGTCCCGGGTCATAGAAAAAGCCACTTCAACATCTGAAGTGGCTTTTTGGGTCTTAGCTAGCTTTATTTATGAACGCAAGGTCTTTAAGGCACCGCTCCATGCGAGCACTTGATCAAGCATGGCATTTACGTTAGGTGTGTGGAGGGCAGCCGGCTTGAAGACAGAACCGTTCTCAAAGTCGGTGAACAGGGACAATAGTGGATGTACACGAACATCGGCGACCATCAATTCGCCAAGAATTCCGCGCAGGTGCTCGGCTGCACGAACGCCTCCAGCAGAGCCGTAGCTGACGATGCCCGCTGCCTTATTGTTCCATTCTTCACGGGCGGAATCCAGTGCATTCTTGAGTGCGCCCGTAAGGCTATGATTATATTCCTGTGCAATGAAGACGAAACCATCGAGAGTAGCCAGCTTAGCCGCCCAAGCCTGTGCAGGAGCATAGTCATCCGATTCTCCAAGGAGAGGCAATTTATAGTCGGCAATATCTACGATTTCATAGTTTGCATCTCCGCGTGCATCCGCTATACCTTTCACCCATTCGCCTACCTGCGGGCTCACGCGTCCTTGACGGGTGCTGCCCAGAATAATTCCGATGTTTAAGGTTGTCATTTAATTTTCCTCCTAAGTAGTTGTATTAGCTTCCTAATCTGCTGTGTAACTTAACATATTTTTATTATAGCATATTACTTTTATATAGCAAGTGTTAATTTGAAACCATAAAATTTTTACTAATCAAGCTCAATTTTAAAAACAACGGGTGCGTTGCTTGCAACAGTAGTTGTTGTAAGGATAAGTGCTTCTTCCGTTCTCTGCCAGGCGGGTTTCTCGTCGCAGCCCAATATACTGATATTTTGGATGATTCCCTGGAAATGATGGGATTCCTCTTTAAGTGACTTAATGTGAACCGTACCTTGCTCAGGATACACAAGAACGGTGGCATATAGAACAGAACCTTTAACCGTAAAGCGGATATCCTCGCTTGTGAACAGCTTGGTCTGGCCATCTGTAAATTGGCCTTCATGGATTTCTGTCGGCCCTTCACCGAAGGTGCGCCAGTATGACGTATCATAGATGGCTTCGCCATTGACTTTTAGCCATTCCCCAATCTCCAGAAGAATATTCTTGTCCTCCTCGGGAATGGAGCCATCCGCCTTAGGGCCAATGTTCAGCAGCAGATTGCCGTTTTTACTGACGATATCGACCAGATCCCTGATAATCTCTACAGCAGATTTGTAATTGTTGTTTTCGGTGTAGCACCAGGAATTCTTAGCCACGGCGGTGTCTGTCTGCCAGAAATAGGGCTTTAGCCCGGCGAATTGGCCCCGCTCCACATCGGGAACGGCAGCGCCGAACATAAAGGCATCATGCTTGTAATTGATTGCCACCGGATAACCCCATTCTTCACCCCGGTTGTAATAATAAGCAGCGAATTTCTTAAGGTAAGGCTTGAAGGCAGCGGTATGAATCCACCAGTCAAAATAAAACACCTTAGGCTGATACTGATCGACCAGCTCGCAGCAACGGATCAGCCAGTCCTCCAGATATTCATCTGTCGGGGGAGAACCATATAAGTCCTGATGCTCCGGTTCAAGCATTGCCGGCCAGTAGAAATCTCCGGGAACGAGCGGTTCATGAATATCGGATGCGAATTCTTTACCATGCGACATGAAGAACCAGTGCTCTGCACGGTGTGAAGACACGCACAGCTCCAGCTTCTGTTCGGCAAAGGCAGCCTTCATTTCACCCAGCAGATCACGTTTTGGCCCCATTTCGTACGTGTTATAATGAGAGAAAACGCTTTTATACATCTGGAAACCGTCATGATGCTCTGCAACTGGCATAATGTATTTGGCACCGGACTGCTTGAAAAGCTGTGCCCATTCGGCCGCATCGAAGTGCTCTGCTGTAAATAATGGAATAAAATCCTTATAACCGAAATCTGCATGCTTACCGTATACAGCCAGATGATGTTCATATTCCGGGGAGCCCTGAATGTACATATTGCGGGAATACCACTCGCTGCCAAACGCAGGAATAGAATAGAGGCCCCAATGAATGAATATTCCGAATTTAGCCTGCTCATACCACAAAGGAACCCGGAACTCACTTAACGAGTCCCAATTATCCTTGAATCTGCCACACCCAATCGTATCATTGATCACCTTTAAGTAGCTGGCTTTGTCCATTATTGTTCCCATCCTCTCGAAGTTCTTGTACCGCTCTCATTGTAGCGGGGGATGGAGAGAATAGGTATGTAGATCATTAACTTGTTGATGTACAAAAATAACCCTCTAAGGCGGTTTATTTATGAATAACTCTACGCTGCTCACCAGCTACATATCTAACCTGAAGATTGATTTAATTATGGCGGACTATAATCTGTGCAGTACGGATTGGATGGATCTCGGCTACACCCCTGACTATAGCAAGTTTTATTTCATTTGCGAAGGCGAGGGCTGGCTGAAGATCGGTGAACAAGAGTACTATCCCAAGCCCGGTGAGCTTTATTTGATGCCGGAGGGAGTGAAGCAATCTTATTCTTGTATCAGCAGCCAGCCCTTCCGCAAATATTGGTGCCACTTCAGTGTGAAGGCAGGAGATATGAATCTGTTCAAAATACTGGAGCTGAGTCATATATGCAGCTCCGTAGACCGCGAAATCGTCAAGGAGATGTTCAGCAGCATTGTATTCCATGCCAAATCGAGTGAGATTTACGCCCAGCTGCTTGCGAAGAGCAAGCTAATGGAGCTATTTGCCTATTACCTCAGCAAGCTGGACCTGAATGAAATTACCCTTAAGAATTTAACCACCGTTGAAAAGCTAACCAAAATCCTGAATCATATTGAAGCGAATATTGAACAAAATATTACAGTCCATGAGCTTGCCGAGATTGCCCACATGCACCCCAATTCCTTTATCCGCCTGTTCAAGAAGCAGTTAGGCGTGCCTCCCATACAGTACATTACACGAAAAAAAATCGAAAAAGCCAAGGAACTGCTCACTGCTACAACCAGCACGATCAGTGAAATCGCCATGCAGCTCGGCTTCAGCGACCTGTTCTACTTCTCCAAGCAGTTCAAGAAGAATGCAGGGCTTACGCCTACGGACTTCAGAAAACAGATGCAGATCCTTCATTTCGAATAACAGACTCCTGCCAGAGAAGTATTCCCTGGCAGGAGTTTTTGTTATGGGAACATCCTTTAACAACGATGGATGAAATTACCTTTGGAGAGTTTTATTAACTGTGACTAAAGAAATCTTTATTTTGGCACACTTTAGGTTATAGCCTCTCACCTGGAAACTGCAGATTTCATCACGGAGCGTTATTTCAAAAAAAACTACAGTTAAGGATGATCAGGATGTGGTCAACTATCGTTTCTTTTATTCCTGATTGGAAAACATTTATGCAGGCTGCAATAACGCTAGTGTGTCCATTAGGAATTTATTATCTATATAATTCGCTGTACTCTGTAGTGGGGAGCGGAAGGGCCTCGAAAGCGGGGAAAGCTTCAGGTCCTGCTTCACCTGAGAAAATGGCTACTCAAACCAGTCCACAGCTTAGCGGGAATTATAATGCTGATCTTATATCCATTAAACAAGCCATAGGCGAAAACAGTGATGTGCATTTTCGTGAATTTATGGTGTATGGGTTTAATGTACAGGCTGTGCTTATCTTCATAGATGGCATGCAGGATGAAGGGTTGATCAACAAACAAGTGCTGCAGGTTTTGATGCAAGACCTCAAAGTTGATAGTGAGGCTATAACCTTATCCAGTATAAAAGAAAAAATCCTTCCGCTTACGGAGCTTAGTGAAATCAATGAATTGGAAAAGCTCCAGGAGAAGATTCTGTTTGGCTATACAGCATTAATCATAGAAGGGATGTCCACAGCGCTCTTGGTGGGATTGCCAAGCGGTTCCAAACGGGCGATTACAGAACCAGTCTCAGAAGGATTGCTTCGCGGGCCGCGAATTTCATTTTCGGAGGTCCTAAGCGAGAATACCTCCATGCTGCGCCGCCAAGGTCTTAATAAAAATCTGGAGATGAAGCTCTATGAGGTTGGAACCAGCATCAAAAGAAAGCTGGTTGTTGCCTATATTAACGATATTGTAAATCCTGAGCTGCTTCAGGAGGTTAAGGACAGGATTTCAAAAATTGATATGGATTTTATCGCTGAATCCGGATATGTGGAGCAACTGATTGAAGATAATTATATGAGCCCTTTCCAGCAGACTCAGAATACGGAACGGCCCGACCGGGTTATTAACTCTCTGCTGGAAGGAAGAATAGCAATACTGCTGGACGGCACTCCGTTTGCACTCATCGTTCCTGTGACCTTTAGTATGCTGCTGCAATCCCCAGAGGATTATTATGAACGGTGGCTTCCAGGAACCATGTATCGGATCCTGAGGTTCTTCACAGCCTTTCTGGCGTTGCTGAGTCCGGCTTTGTACATTTCTTTTATCTCGTTCCATCCGGGGTTAATCCCCACTCAGCTGGCGATAACCATCATTCAGACCCGTCAAGGCGTTCCATTTCCATCCGTTATTGAAGTTATGATTCTTGAAGTGTCCATTGAGATATTACGTGAAGCTGGGATTCGGCTGCCCAAACCCATTGGACCAGCAATGGGCATCGTAGGGGGCTTGATTATTGGCGATGCCGCTGTGGCAGCCGGAATTGTTAGTCCATTCCTGGTTATCGTCGTGGCGGTGACAGCGATCTCTTCCTTTTCAGTACCGATGTACAGTACGGGCATTACACTCCGCATTTTGCGTTTTGCTGGCATGCTGTTTGCATCCGTACTCGGGATGTTTGGAACGATATTGTTTTTTCTGCTGATCATCATTCATCTCAGTAAATTAAAGAGTTTTGGGGTGCCTTATGTTACTCCCTTTGCTCCCATACGCTTTAGTGACTGGAAGGATCTCTACGTTCGCGCACCTCTGTCACTTATGAAACGAAGACCTGAAATGATGAAAACACAAAAGAAAAAGCGCAGATCCTAGCAAGTAAAAGGAAGGGGGGGAAGAAATGTTTGTACGCTCTGATGATAAAATCACATCGGGTCAGGCATCGTTATTCTTGACGAATACGGTACTGGGGGCGGGTATTCTGACTCTGCCCAGAAGTGTGACGGAATCAGCCAAAACTCCGGACTCCTGGATGTCCGTACTGCTGGGCGGGCTAATTGTAATGTTGGTTATTTTCGTAATGGTGAAATTAAGCCAGCAGTTTCCAGGGAAAACCGTTTATCAATACTCCAAAGGAATTATTGGTAAATTCCCGGGAGGTTTTTTAAGCTCGCTGCTCATTATTTACTTTATTATCATCGCCGGATTTGAAATTCGGGTATTGGCTGAAATTACGATGTTTTTTCTACTTGAAGGAACTCCCGTTTGGGCAATCGTCATTCCATTTATCTGGGTGGGGGCCTATCTGGTGTTTGGAGGCATTAATTCCATCGCCAGAGTCTATCAAATCATTTTCCCCATAAGCCTTTTTATCTTGATTTTATGTTATATCCTTAGCATAAGAGTATTTGATATTAACCATTTGCGTCCTGTACTGAGTGAAGGTCTTATGCCTGTAATTAAGGGACTGAAGTCCACTGTACTCGTCTATACGGGATGTGAGGTAGTGATGACGATTACAGCCTTCATGCAGCATCCCCAGCATGCGGTTAAATCCATGTTAGCGGGGATTGGCATACCTATGGTCTTATACCTTCTGACTGTGATTGTGGTTGTAGGAGGCCTGTCCATAGATTCTGTGACTACGAGCACTTGGCCTACAATTGATTTAGTCCGCAGTTTTGAGATCTCCGGATTCTTTTTTGAACGGTTCGAGTTTCCGCTATTGGTGATTTGGATGATGCAAATGTTTTGTAACTTCTGCAGTTTTTTCTTCAATGCTTCCCTCGGGATCTCTCAGGTGTTCAAGTTGAAAATTGTCCCTGTGATCTTCGGGCTAATGCCGTTGATTTTCATCTCGACCATGGTTCCCAAACGTATGAATGATGTATTTGCCGTTGGTGATGCCATTGGAAGGATGGGAATAATATTGTTTATTTTGCTTCCTGTGCTGCTTTCGGTAGTTTTGATCATTCGAAAGAAAGGATTGAAGCAGAATGTGTAAACGTCATCCTCTCCTTGTATTGCTAGCGGTTACGCTCCTGATCACGCAATCCGGCTGTTGGAGCAGTAAGGAAATTGAAGACCTAAGCCTCTATACCGGTGTGGCTCTTGATACAGGGGAACTATCTTCGACAGAGCAGACATTGGTGGATGAGGGCGGGGATTATTTTAAGAATAATAAGCTTACGGCGACACTTCAAATAGTGCCCAAAAAATCAGCTGGCGGTGCATCTAAATCATCAAATAGCGTAAATAAGCCACAATATATCAATGTCTCGGAAACGGGTGACTCTGTGCTGGAGATTTTTCGCCAATTCTCGGTTCGTCTGGACCGCCCGATCATTGGTCACCACCTGAAGGTAATCGTTATTTCTACAAAACTTGTGGAGCAGCAGAAGATAGAGCAATTGATGGATTTTATGCTTCGTGACAACGATATCCGTCCCAGCTGTGTTGTCTTCTTAAGTACCGGGCGGGCCTCAGATACTTTTACATTGAAAGATAAGGATGATATTCCTTCCTTTCATCTCAGGGAAATGGTCCGCAACCGCTTTAGAAGCAGCAAAGTAATGAAACCCGTCAACTTATCCACTCTGGATGCACGGATGCACTCTAAACAAAGCTTTGTGCTGCAAAATATTATAGAAGCCAAAGGTGATATCGAGTTGTCTGGGGCTGGGATCATCAAGGGGGAAACCGGCAAATGGATTGGGTCATTAGACCAGGACGACATGAGGAGTATGAACTGGATTAAAGGAGATGTCAATGGAGGGACGATCAAGACGTACAATAATAAACATGAAACCATAACCTATGAAATCAAGTCCGCAAAAAGTAAAATAACTTCTAAAATCACGGAAGACAACAAGGTCTCATTTCACGTGAATATAGAATCGGATGGACGCTTAATTGAAAATTGGGACCCGGAGCAGCGCTCAACTAAAATAGGCTCCCTTAAAGAGAGGGAAAAAATTTTTGAAGAGAGATTGAGCATTATGCTTAATCATTTGATGCAACAGATGCAGTCCACTTACAAGGTGGAGGTTGCCGGCTTCGGAGAACGCCTAAGTATTGAACACCCTAAGGTATGGAAAAAGCTGAAGGATCATTGGGATGATACCTTTAGCAAAGTACCGGTAACCTTTAGTATAAAGTTCACCATAACTGATTATGGGTCATTTAATGAATAAACGCACTTAGCAGACTTCTCAGTACTTGGTTGAACAGGCTCCTGACACACTAATTTGGAGAAAAGCAATCTACTGGGCCGTTTCTATGGCTGTACTCCATGCACGGAATCACCTTTACACCAGCGCCGCCCATAACCCCGGGCGGCGTTTTGCTCCATGTTTTATATTCTCCACGTTGAACTTCTGTTTGACAAAAGATCCATATAAATATATTCTGGATATATTAAGTCCGTGATTAAACTTGCATTTCGTTTACCCGGTAATCATGCCTGTGGTTTGCTGAACGAGTAGAAAATTTTTTTGGTACCATCAAGGAGTTAAAGAGTCTTTAATGTATTTCATTAGAAAAAGAGATAAGGCGGGGTAAGGAATGAGAAGTAAACCTGGGATTATGGTCTCCTCACTGGTGATCGCAAATTTTCTGGCACAGCTGATGCAGACGATGCTGAATACTGCACTGCCGCGTATCATGGTGGACCTGAGAATCAACGAGAACAAGGTGCAATGGCTGATTACAATTTATTATCTGGTTGCAGGTATTACTGTGCCTGTTGCCGGATTTTTGGTCGGAAGATTCACTACAAGAGCACTATTCTTTACTTCCGTAGGATTATTTGCCACAGGAACACTGCTGGCTGCAATCGCTCCAGAGTTTGGTTGGGTCCTGACAGGCCGTATCATTCAGGGGATAGGAGCAGGCCTGTTGATGCCGCTGTTTCAGACTACGATTCTAAGAGTTTTTCCAAAGGAAAAGATCGGTTCTGCGATGGGGCTGATCGGTCTGGTGATGGGACTCGCTCCGGCACTGGGCCCGACGTTGTTCGGTTTGGTCGTTCAGGAGCATTCCTGGAGAATTCTGTTCTACGCTGTGCTTCCCGTCGTGATTGCTAATTTGCTGCTGGCTACAGTTAGTCTGAAGAACGTAGGGGATACCCATCATGAGAAGCTGGATCTGAAATCCATCCTTTATTCAACCCTTGGATTTGCAGGATTACTGTATGGGGTAAATCGGGCGGGAGAACAGGGAGGTTCACGTTTGATCACGTGGGCAATCATTTTTGCGGGGATAATCATTATTGTTATGTTTATCCATCGTCAACTTAAGCTGGCCGTTCCGCTCTTGGATTTCAATATATTCCGCAACCGAAGATTTACCCAGTCCTCTATGATCGGAGTGCTGATGTTCATAGTCATGGTAGGGGTGGAACTGCTGATACCGCTATATGCCCAGAATGTCAGGGGATTGACTCCGAAAATGTCTGGTCTGTTGCTGTTGCCGGGGGCAATCCTCTTAGGTATAACCAGTATGGTCTCTGGCAGGCTCTATGACCGGTATGGTATACGGCTGATCATACGGGGAGGCTTTTCTATCATTGCCATCATCACGCTGCTTTTGACTCTTTTGTTGTCAACGCATACTTCAATGGTTCTTGTGGCCGCTATTTATGCGCTGCTTATGGTTGGCATCGGGTTCATTATGACACCGGTAACGGCCTATGCGATGGCAAGCGTTCCCGTCACCATGATTGCTCATGCTTCTCCTATGACAATTACCATACGCTCCTTAAGCAGTTCGATGGGTGGGGTAATGTTAATTTCCATAATGACTGCCTCGATGAGCCATGGTTCAATTCACTTCCCTGAGAGTATACTCCATGGGCTGCATGCCTCCTTCTGGACATTGACAGGGATCGCAGCAATTGGACTCTATATCTCCTTTTATCTGCGAGACCGTAAAGTGGGCCAAGTATAATAATCATAAGGTATGAAACAAATCTATTGTTAGAAAAGATCACCGCCCGCATCCAAATTTCAGGATGTTGGGCTATTTTCATGTAAAGACAGAATAACCAGACAGAAATATGGATCTGTGCTACAATATGAATGAATATTTTATTATTCATTCATTTAACTGGAAATAATAAGACACACTCTAAAAGGAGGACTTCGATGAAAAAAGTTACGGTATTTCTTGGCACTCCACGAAAGCAAGCAACGTATAAGGCGGTACTTGAATTTGAAAAGTATCTGACAAATGATGCAGAAATTGAATTTGAGTATGTGTTTTTAAAGAATTACCGGTTGGACTATTGTCTTGGCTGCAAGCTTTGTTTTAACAAAGGTGAGGAACATTGCCCTTTAAAAGATGATCGTGATTTGCTGTTGGAGAAGATGCAAGCGTCCGATGGCGTTATTTTTGCGACTCCGTTATATGCCTTTCAGGTATCGGCTCCTATGAAGAATTTGCTGGACCGGCTCGCGTTTGTATTCCATCGGCCGCAGTTTTTTGGCAAGACATTCACAGCAATCGTCTCACAAGGAATACTCGGAGGGGGAAAAATCGTGAAATACCTTGACGATATGGGAGGATACTACGGCTTTCAAGTCGCCAAGGGTTGTGTATTGAACGCATTAGAGCCAACCACAGCAGCCGTAGAGGCAAGAAACTCCCGCAAATTGAAGAACGCTGCAGCCAGGTTTCACAAGGAACTCATGCGTACTGCCATTCCTGTTCCTTCTTTGTTCCGTCTGCTGTTATTTCGAATGGCCCGAACAAGTATAAAAAGCATGCTGAATCCCCAGTACCGTGATTATCGGCACTACGAGGAGAAAGGCTGGTTTGAGTCTGGCTATTATTATCCTGTATCACTGGGGCCATACAAAAAATTATTAGGCCGCCTGTTTGATGTATTGGGGACACGTATGGTTAAACGCCCTTAACGGTTGAAGAAAGGAATATAACGATGAAGAAATTATGCCTGAAAATAGTAATGGGAATCTTCGTTCTGCTGATTATAGGCGGCGCTCTATTGTGGAACATGTTATCCAAAGAACATCGTGAAGCCAGGAGCCTGTCACTTGATTCGCATTATTTTAAACATCTCCAAGACGGCATTTATACGGGGAAATATGAAGGCGGGATGTACAAGTGGAGAGCCAACTCCGTTCAGATTACAATCTCCTCCGGAAAGGTTACAGCCATTGAACTGCTGCAGAACAAAGAGAATAAACCCCTTGAATTCACGAATACATTATACGGCAAGGTGATAGCTTCACAGTCTCTGCAGGTAGACACGTTGAGCGGTGCAACCCTCACTTCCAAGGCCTATCTCAAATCAGTGGAGAGTGCACTGTCCAAAGCACAAATTCCTGAATGAGCTGGCTAACGTTTTTCATTCACTGATAACCAGCTTGAAACGAACGAATGGCATGAAATTCGAGACTGTGATTCAGCGAAAAGAATAAACCTATACCCTAAAAATTATGCAAGGTGTCCGATCATTGAGGTATGCGGACACCTCGCCGCGTTTTCATCCAGGTATTATTTTACGATATAAATAATTGTACTTTAAGGCTCAATCCCATAGATCAGCTTCCCTTTATGATAGATTGTGATATGATTATTCGCTGCATAGCTGGTAATGGCCGGTTTGAAGGAATAATCATCCACTTGATTGTAATTCGTCCAATTGTTTTTATGAATGCGGAACTGAATGTCACCGGTTGTGCCGGATGCTGCAAGAGAGCCTGCGCTTGCTGTAAAACCGATCTCTGCATAGGTGTCGGCACCGCTCAATGGCTGCGCCATGGGAACAATTGATGCCAGCAGTTTTTCTTTTCCAATGGCAGCATAATCAAATTCCAAGGTCTGAGCGGTGTTTCCATCACTTGTGTACCAATAGCGGATCGTGAGTTCATTTAGAGGAATAGAGGTGCCTGACTCGTTCTTAAGCTGCAGGCTCGCCCCGATTGAGTTAACAGCAGTCCCCGTTTCACCCACCCGATAAAGAGATATGGCGTGCACGTCACCCGGGTTATCTCCCGGATCAGGAGGAAACGTAACCGGCTTCATGATAGGGTCAAGCATCGCTTGCTTAGGCTCATTCCACGAAACCCAGTCATCCAGTAATAGCCCCCCGGTATCTCCACTGTTAGGATTAAGACTCCAGTAGGTCCAGTAGAGATTATTCTGGCCAATGTAGCTTACAAGCGCATTTTGCCATTTCCCTTCTACGGTAAGGGTATCTACACTGCGGCCGCCGAATTCACCTGCAAGAACTGGAGCGATTTGTTCCTTGCTGATATAACCCCAGGTATCGTCCCACAACTTAGGCAGGTTGTTCGGAAAGTTGGCAGCACTGAACCAAGGCTGTGACGCTACACCGGGCCCGTAATCATGCGGAGAATAGACTACACGGTTCGGCTGGGTAAGCACAACCGGATGATTCCGCACACCAGTCAGGTTGCCGCCCCACCAATAGCTGGTGGAGTTTCCCTGCACGTTGGTTTCTACGCCTTCGACGATGATCAGCCAGTTCGGATTCGCGGCAAGAATCGCATTTCCCGCACGCTCACTGGCCAGCTGCCAGTCTGTGGCAAGATTCCCGGTGCCCCAGCTTGCCGTGCCGTGCGGCTCATTATGCAGATCTGCCCCAATGACCGTGGGGTTATTCGCGTAGCGTTCAGCCAGCATCACCCAATCACTGATCCAACGGGTTTCGGGATAGGACGTAGTGTACCAGAGTGTCGATTGCCCTCCCGAATCTGGACGATGACGGTCCAGAAAGATCCGAATACCACGTTTCCCGGCTTTTTCAACCAGTTTATCCATGATCTGAATCGGCTTTAGACCCACGAGGTCTGGATTTTTGGCATAATCGATACTGTTGGCGGCAGAACCTGCATCCAACATCTGGTTGCAGTAGGGCAGGCGGATCAAGTTATAGCCTTCTGCCTTAATTTGGTCGAGTACATCATCCATGGAACGTGACCATAAGCCGTGCGGAGAATAATTTGCGGTTTCGAAGCCAAACCAATTGAGTCCGTTGAATACTGCGGGGTTGCCTGATGAATCCACGATCCGGCTACCTGAAGTGTGATAATAGCCCTCTGCACCTTGAGCCTTTACCTTTTGGCCCGGAGACGCATAGGCACCTGCCAGCAATACCAATGCAACGAACAGTAAACCAAATTTCCTGAACCCAAACGTCATTCATTTTCCTCCTCTTTATCTTTTCAATGAGGTCAGACTGTATAGCATACGATAGAAATGTAAACGTATTCGTTAGAGCCAAGCTGCAAATATGTAGAAACAGCGACATCACTATAACTTTCATACAATTTCCCTCTTAATTTATGGCTGGAATGTGACGATAATAATGGAAAAATGCTTGAATTAGGAGAGAGACGTCATGGACAACTTAAATGCCTTAGTTTTAGCTGCACCATTCTTCAAACAGATTCATTCCCAGGATATTATGGTCGGGATCACCGACAAGGAAATATTCCATTATTATGCTCCCAGCAAGGTGCTGGATTTCGGTCTGACCAAAGGAAGCCCGATTCCTCCGGATGACCCTTCCCTCGGAAATGCGCTCGCAGGACGAGCCACAACCAACCGGCTGTCGCCCGAGCTGTATGGGGCTACCGTGATTTCTTCAGCTGTCCCGATTTATGATGCTGCAGGGGAGATCATTGGTGCTTTTGCGATCGCCTATACCTTGGAAAACGAGGATAAAATGGAGCAACTGACCGGCAGCATTAATCAAATCAGCGGTCAACTGGTTGATATGGTTCAAAATGTAGCTGCCCAGTCTGAAGAGTTATCGGCTACCACAGCACAGATTCTTGAGAATTCACGAAAGACGGTGGAAGAGTCTAATCAGGTCAGCAAGGTAGCGAGCTTTATCCGTGAAATTTCCGAACAGACCAATCTGCTGGGGTTGAATGCAGCCATCGAAGCCGCGCGTGTTGGACAGGAGGGGGCTGGCTTCGGTGTCGTCGCCACGGAAGTGCGTAAATTGTCCGTACATACGAGGGATGCGACCAAATCGATTGAGGATTCACTTCATACGGTTCAACGCTCAATCCGTCAAATGGAAACGGAAATCGAAGCCATAGCCGCTTCATCCTCTGAGCAGGCCGAAAGGGTCATCGAGTTCAGCGATGTTATTGAACGGCTGAACCAGACCAGCGTCGAGATGGCAAAATTCATTAACTCCATGATTCAGTAACGTCAAATCCCGTAAAAAAAATCCGCAGACAGGACTTCAAAGTCCATAATCTGCGGATTTTTACCCATTTCTAGACCTCAATGATAATGGGCAGAATCATAGGTCTGCGTTTTGTGCGTTCATACAGGAATTTACTTAATGTTCCTTTGATGGTTTCCTTGATGATATTCCATTGACCGAGATCTGCGGTGCTCATCTTCTGAAGAGTAGCTGTAATCAGCTGGTTGATCTCTTCCATCAGCGTATCCGAGTTGCGCACGTACACAAAACCTCTGGAGATCGTATCCGGCTCGTTCAGAATCCGCCCGTCACTTTGGCTTAATGTAATGACTGTAATCAGAATCCCATCCGCAGACAGCTGCCTGCGGTCGCGCAGTACAACACTGCCAATATCCCCGATTCCCAGTCCGTCCACGAAAATTTGTCCAGCTGTGATCCGTCCGGTTTGGCGGACATCTCCGCCATTTGACTCAACAATTTCCCCATTTTTCAAAATAAAGATATTCTCACTCTTCACCCCTACAGCTTCAGCCAGCAAACTGTGATGATGGAGCATCCGGTACTCCCCGTGAATCGGGATAAAATATTCGGGTTTCATCAAGGTCAGCATCAGCTTCAATTCCTCCTGGCTGCCATGCCCCGAGACATGAAGCTCACTCCGTGATCCGTAAATTACTCGTGCACCCAGCATATACAGATTATCAACGATTCTGGAAACGTTGCGTTCATTACCCGGAATCGGATTCGCCGCGAGAAGTACGGTATCTCCCCGGCTGATCTCAAGCTGCCTGTGACTGGAATTCGCGAGGCGGGATAGTGCTGCCATAGGCTCCCCCTGGCTTCCGGTACATAATATAGCGATCTTATCGCGTTCCACATTGCCCGCCTCAGCCGTCTCTACCAGCATGCCCTCGGGGATATGTAGATACCCCAGTTCTTGTGCTACTCCAACGACATTGACCATGCTTCTGCCCAGCAGGGCGATCTTGCGTCCTGTATGCTCTGCTGCGTCAACAATCTGCTGCAAACGGTGCACGTTCGAAGCAAAGGTAGAGATAAAGATTCGATTCTCCGCTTTTTGAAAGGCTTCCTCCAAATGAGCGCCTACCAGCCTTTCCGAAGGAGTAAAGCCAGGCCGTTCAGCATTTGTACTCTCCGATAAAAGAAATTTTACCCCCTTTTCTCCGATCGCCGCCATTTTATGTATATCTGGATACTGCTTGTTAACAGGAGTCATATCGAACTTGAAATCGCCGGTATGAACCACTGTTCCTTCGGGTGTATCGAAGACAATGCCAAGGCAATCCGGAATACTGTGGTTTGTCCGGAAAAAGGTAGTGGTGATGGAACCGAAATTCAGCGTGGACTCCGTATCAATGCAATGAAGCTCAGTCTGGCGCAGAAGTCCATGCTCCTTAAGTTTGATCTCAATTAAGCCGAGTGTCAGGCGGGAAGCATAGACCGGAATATTCAGTTGTTTGAGGAAATATGGGATTCCGCCAATATGATCTTCATGTCCGTGGGTAACCACCAAAGCCCTGACTTTATCTATATTACTAAGTAAATAGGAAATATCGGGAATAATTAGATCAATACCAAGAAGCGTCTCATCCGGGAATTTTGACCCGCAATCAATGACAATAATGTCTTCGGCGTATTGCAGAAGATACATGTTTTTGCCAATTTCATATACACCACCCAGAGCTGCAATCCACAGCCGGTCGCCCGTCATCTTCATGCTGATGCCTCCTTTATTTAGATAACGTATAGTATGAGTAATTCTTTGCAGGTTTATCCAGAGAGACTTGAATTCATATATTCTGCAGGAGAATCTTAATACAATCTTAATGCTTGATCCAAAACCGTAATGCTATGCTGATTTGCCTCATGCTATACTTACAGTAAAACGATTACAGCTGCATTAGCTGCGGATAGACAGAAAGAAGGCATGGAATGGCAGTACGGGGAAAGCTAAAAATATATTTCAGCTATGCGGCAGGAGCCGGCAAAACCTGTGCCATGCTGAGTGCTGCCCGGGAAGAGCAAAAAGACGGAATGGATGTTGTTGCCGGGATCATTGAGAACCGGGACAGGCCGGAAACGGAGGCACTGCTGGTTGGTATGGAACAGATTCCTCCTCAGGAAATATCCCGGGAAGGAACGGTCATGCATGAATTTGATTTGGACCGGGCGATCCGGAGACATCCCGAACTGATTCTGCTGGACGAGCTTGCACATACCAATCCTGCGGGAAGCCGGCACAAAAAAAGATATCAGGATATGGAGGAATTGCTTCGCGCTGGAATTAATGTCTATACTACCGTTAATGTCCAGCATATAGAAAGCCTGCAGGATCTGGTGGTATCCATCACTGGTCTTTCCGTACACGAACGCATTCCGGATCATGTATTAGACAGTGCTGATCAAGTGGAACTGATCGATATTGAACCTGATGATCTGATCGACCGTCTGAACAGAGGGAAAATCTATCATGAACAACCTCAAGGCCAAAATGCGAGCGGGTTTAGCCCGGAAAAGCTGATTGCGCTCCGCGAGATTGCCCTGCGCTACACGGCGAGCCAGCTGAACCGGATTGCGCTTCAAATTAGTAGCCAGGAAGCTAACCAAGAGCATTATTCCAATGAGCATATACTCGTTTGTCTGTCATCGGCAGCGTCTAATAAGAAGGTAATCCGTACTGCCGCGAGAATGGCTGAGGCGTTCCACGGGGATTTCACAGCGCTGTTCGTGGAAACACCGGAAACGAAGGGGCTCACCCAGAAGAATAAAACAGAGCTGAGAGCGAACCTGCGGCTTGCGGAACAGCTTGGTGCTCAGATTGCGACAACTTACGGGGAAGATATTTCAGGACAGATCGCAGAATATGCCAAAACAAGCCGGGTCTCCAAGATTATTTTGGGCCGCTCACACTCTAAAAAGAGCTGGTTCGGTAACACTAATATCATGGACAAACTGGCTGCGGCCTCCCCGAATATGGATATTTATATCATCCCGGATACCCAGCCTTCCCTTTACAACAGATTTCCGCAATATCGGATTTCGCCGCGGCTGTCACTGACCAGCACCTTCATAACTTTTGGAATACTCCTGGTCTGTACTCTCATCGGCTTGTGGTTTAGTGCACTGGGTTTCAGGGAAGCAAATATCATCACTGTATATATTCTGGGCGTTCTGCTAAGTGCGATGATTACCGAAGGAAGACTCTATAGTGCCGCAACCTCTATATTCAGTGTTCTGGTTTTCAATTATTTTTTTACCGCACCTTACTTTTCCCTGCGGGCATATGATTCGGGATATCCGGTCACCTTCCTGGTGATGCTGGCCGCTTCATTTATAACCAGTACGCTGACAATGCGGGTTAAAGAGCAGGCAAGACAATCTGCGAAAAAAGCCTTTCGTACCGAGGTGCTGCTGGAGACTAGCCGCAAGCTGCAGCAGGCCAAAGATCCGGCTGCCATCATCAATGAAACGGCGCAGCAAATGGTTAAGCTTTTGGACAGGACAGTGATTTTTTATTCTGTATTACCCGGTTCCTTGTCGGAACCGCTTATATTTCCCAAAGAAGATTCGGATGCCAATCTGCATATCTATACAAGCAGCAGTGAGCGTTCAGTAGCCGACTGGGTCTACAAAAACAATAAACGAGCCGGTGCCACCACGGATACTTTTTCTGCTGCCGGCTGTCTGTATCATGCGGTTCGTGGGGGAGACAGCGTTTTTGCCGTAGCCGCTATTGTGATGGAGAACGAAGACCCGCTGGAGGTTTTTGACAAGAGCCTGGTGATTGCTATGCTGGGAGAGTGTGCGCTTGCGCTGGAGAAAGAGCAATTGAATGAAAAACAAAAGGAAATCTCCATCCAGATTCAGCAGGAACAACTCCGGGCGAACCTGCTTCGGGCCATATCTCATGACTTACGCACACCGCTCACCAGCATTTCCGGAAATGCTGGCATTCTTATAGGGAATTCTGGCGTACTGAGCGAGGAACAGAAGACAGGACTGTATACAGATATTTATGACGATTCCATATGGCTGATCAATCTGGTAGAGAACCTGTTGTCGATTAGCCGGATCGAAAATGGAAGCTTAAATCTGAATGTTCAGGCAGAGCTTATCGAGGAAGTCATTGCTGAAGCGCTGCTGCACCTGAATCGAAAAAGCAATGAACATATCATTCGGACCGTGCTGAGTGATGAGCTGATCATGGCCAGAATGGATTCCAGATTGATTATCCAAGTGCTGATCAACCTGCTAGACAATGCGATAAAGTATACAGGAACCGGCTCTCATATCACTGTTTCGGCCAAAAGGGATAAACAAATGGTAGTGGTTGAGGTCGCTGATGACGGTCCTGGTATCTCTGATGAAGCCAAGACCAGGATATTCGATATGTTCTATACGGCGGATAATATCCGTGGGGATGGACGCCGGGGACTTGGTCTGGGCCTGTCTTTGTGCAAATCTATTATTAATGCCCATGGCGGCACATTTGCCGTGCATGACAACTTCCCGCAAGGGGCCCTATTCCGCTTCACCCTGCAAGCAGAGGAGGTAAATGTTCATGAATAAACCTTTGATTCTCGTTGTTGAAGACGACAAACCGATCCGTAAGCTGATAACCACCACACTAGAGACACAAGGGTACAAGTACCATACGGCTGAAACCGGGGAAGCTTCTATCCTTGAAGCAGTATCAGGGCAGCCCGATCTTATGATCCTGGATTTAGGTTTACCGGACATGGATGGTGTGGATATTATCCGAAAAGTACGTTCCTGGTCCAATCTTCCCATTATTGTGGTCAGTGCCCGCAGCGAGGACCGGGACAAGATAGATGCACTGGACGCAGGAGCAGATGATTATTTGACCAAACCATTCAGTGTGGAGGAACTGCTGGCCCGGCTCAGGGTGAGTCTGCGGCGCATCCGGTATGACAGCGAGAAGCTGTTGAAGGATGCCTCTGTTTTCACGAATGAGGGCCTCAAAATCGACTATGCGGCAGGCTGTGTATGGCTGGATGAAGAAGAAATTCATCTGACCCCTATAGAATACAAGCTGCTGGGCCTGCTCGCCAAAAATGTGGGTAAAGTGCTGACACATAATTACATTCTTCATGAAATCTGGGGCAGCCACACGTACGATATTCCCGCCCTGCGTGTTTTTATGGCCACCTTAAGGAAAAAGATCGAGAGAACTCCCTCGCAGCCCAAATTCATTCAAACGCATATCGGTGTCGGATACCGGATGCTGCAGGTTGGCGATGACAACAAAGCCATTTGAACGGGCATGTGTAAAAAGCGGAAGACCAAGGCTGTAAGTATAAGCCTTGGTCTTCCGCTTTTTTTGTCCGGAAAATGATCTTGATTCTCCTCTTTACCTTAACGTGATCTTTATCTGCTCCGGCAAATCCTAATCCTGAATAAATGGCTTCAGTGATACGCTGGAAGGGTAGTGAACAGCTGAAGAGAGAAGGAGTTATGTATGAATGAATTTTTTGAAAATGCAGGTCTTATCTCCATCATAACCGGAATTCTATTTGTTGTGAAAAAATTCTATGACCATTACTATTGGCAAAGCCTGCTTGATGAGGAGAATGAGGACGATAAAGAGACACGCCAATCTTAATGCAATCTTAATTCGCTGCCGGAATCTCTAATCCTTAACTAATGGCAGAAATGTTACGCTGAATTTAAGAAAAAGAGAAAGAGATCAAAAGATGATAGTGAGAGGAGTGGCAAAGAACATGATGGATGTGTATATGGTGGCAGCTCTGGCGGTGCTTTTCGTACTCCTTTACGCCTTTGCACAGTGGTGCGGACATATGACTGACGATACAGGGGGGACGGAACAATGACGGTGGTTATTGCTGCAACTTTACTTCTGTTTCTGTATTTGGTATATGCCTTGATTCATCCAGAGAAATTCTAAAGGTTCATTGAATGATGCGAAAAGAGAGAGTGTCAACTTAAGGAGGGGCCTTCGTGGGTATTGTGCAAATTGCCGCAGTCATTGTCATACTGCTGCTACTGGTTAAGCCAGTAGGAACTTATTTATATCATGTATTCTCAAATGAACCGAGCCGAACGGACCGCATATTTGGCGGCTTCGAACGTGGAATATTCAAACTGAGCGGACTAAAGAACCGTGAGGGAATGACTTGGAAGGGATATGCCATCAGCTTCCTGGGGACAAACATTGTACTGGTTGCTTTCAGTTACTTGTTCCTTCGTCTGCAAGGCGCACTTCCGATGAATCCCAATGGAACCGGGGGCATGGAACAGTCACTAACGTTCAATACAGTCATCAGTTTCATGACGAATACCAATCTGCAGCATTACAGCGGAGAAACGGGTCTATCCTATTTCTCGCAAATGGCTGTCATTACAATGATGATGTTTACTTCAGCGGCGAGCGGCTTCTCCGTGGCAGTCGCTTTTGTGAGAGGCATTACAGGAAGAGACACCGTGGGGAATTTCTTCGAAGATTTCGTGAAATCCATCACCCGCATCTTTCTCCCGCTTGCCCTGCTGGTGACATTGGTATTGGTGGCCCTGCAGGTTCCGCAGACACTACAGCCATCGCTACATGTAACAACGCTTGAGGGTGGTTCACAGCAGATCGCTATCGGTCCGGTTGCCTCACTTGAATCGATCAAGCACCTGGGTACGAACGGCGGCGGATTCTTTGGAGCCAACTCGGCCCATCCGTTTGAGAACCCTTCACCTTTGACGAATGTCATTGAAATCCTCTCGATGTGGACGCTGCCCGCATCCCTGCCTTATATGTACGGATTATTTGCCAAAAACAAACGTCAGGGCTGGATGATCTTCAGCGCGATGATGACCTTGTTCGTATTGCTGCTGGGCCTCAACTATTACGCGGAAACGGCAGGGAATCCGGCAATCAATGCCATGGGTATCGACGCCTCCCAGGGCAGTATGGAGGGGAAGGAAGTCCGATTTGGTATCGCGCAGTCTTCTTTGTTCACTGCTGTAACAACGGCGGCAACTACCGGTAGCGTTAATAATATGCATGACACCCTCACCCCGCTTGGCAGCATAACTCCGCTGTCCCTGATGATGCTGAATAATGTGTTCGGGGGCAAAGGTGTAGGTCTAGTCAACATGCTGATGTATGCGATCCTGGGAGTGTTCCTCTGCGGTCTGATGGTAGGGCGGACGCCGGAGTTCCTTGGACGGAAAATAGAAGCGAGGGAAATGAAGCTGATCGCCATCGCAATACTCATTCATCCGCTGATTATTCTGGCACCTACCGCTGCCGCCTTCTTGACCGAGCTGGGTAAGGGGAGCATCTCAAATCCGGGCTTCCATGGAATGACGCAGGTGCTCTACGAGTTCACCTCTTCTGCGGCCAACAACGGTTCGGGTTTCGAAGGGCTGGCCGATAACACCACCTTCTGGAATGTACTTACAGGGATTGTCATGCTGCTCGGAAGATATGTATCCATTATCGCCATGCTGGCGGTGGCCGGCTCCATGATCCGTAAGAAGCCCGTTCCGGAGACGATCGGCACGTTCCGCACCGACAATGGCCTATTTACAGGAATTCTGATCGGTACGGTGCTGATTATCGGTGCACTGACCTTTCTGCCGGTTGTGGTTCTCGGTCCGGTTGCAGAATATTTGACCTTACGTTAAGAGAGGGAGAACAAGATGAGTACCATACCTAAAAAGAAACTGCTAACCGGCCCTATTCTGCAAAGTGCGGTCAAGGACAGCTTCATGAAGCTGAATCCGGTGACCTTGATGAAGAATCCGGTGATGTTCGTTGTAGAAATCGGCACTATTGTCGTACTAATGATGGTGTTGGCCCCCGGCTATTTCCATACCGAAGACTCCATAGGCTTCAATATTACAGTGTTTTTGATTTTGCTGGTTACAGTATTGTTCGCTAATTTTGCAGAAGCACTGGCTGAAGGCCGAGGCAAGGCACAGGCGGATACCTTGAAGAAAACGAAACAGGATATTTCCGCAAACAAGCTGGTGGGCGGAGCTGTTAAGATCGTTTCTTCTTCTGATCTGCGCAAAGGAGATATTGTGGTCATCAGCCAAGGAGAACTCATTCCCGGTGACGGCGAAGTCATTGAAGGCCTTGCTTCCGTGGACGAATCTGCGATTACCGGAGAATCCGCGCCAGTCATCAAGGAGGCTGGAGGAGACTTCAACTCTGTCACAGGCGGCACAAGAGTAGTAAGTGATCAGATCAAGGTTCGGATCACCAGTGATCCCGGTGAATCGTTTCTGGACCGTATGATCTCGCTTGTCGAAGGGGCCAAACGCCAGAAAACACCTAATGAAATTGCACTCAATACCCTTTTAATAAGCTTAACCATTATCTTTCTGATTGTCGTAGTCACATTGCGTCCGATTGCCGCTTATCTGAATGTCGATTTGGAGATCCCCGTTCTGATCGCGCTGCTGGTCTGTCTGATCCCTACTACCATCGGCGGTCTACTGTCTGCAATCGGAATCGCAGGCATGGACCGGGTTACCCAGTTCAACGTGCTGGCGATGTCAGGTAAAGCGGTTGAAGCCGCCGGAGACATCAATACGATGATTCTCGATAAAACAGGCACCATCACCTTCGGGAACCGTATGGCCAGCGAATTTGTCCCCGTAGGGAATGAGAATGAAGCCGAACTGGCAGGGTGGGCAGCAGTCAGTTCACTGAAGGACGAGACGCCGGAAGGCCGATCCGTGATCGAACTGATCAAAAAACAGGGTCATCCTTATCAGGCCGTTCTGGCAGAAGAGGCAGAAATCATTGAGTTCCGTGCCGAAACACGAATGAGCGGACTGGATCTGAAGGATGGACGCAAGGTCCGTAAAGGGGCTGTTGATTCCATGAAGCGCTGGGTCTCATCCCAAGGCGGGCAGATTCCCGATAATCTGGACAAAAGGTCGAATGAAATAGCCGGTAAAGGCGGAACTCCGCTTGCGGTAGCCGTTGACGACCGGATATTCGGACTTATTTATCTGAAAGACACCGTGAAGCCCGGAATGAAGGAACGATTTGACGAGCTGCGCAAAATGGGCATCAAAACGATTATGTGTACCGGTGACAATCCGCTAACCGCTGCAACGATTGCTGCTGAAGCCGGAGTAGACGGTTTTATCGCCGAAAGCACGCCGGAGAATAAGATTGAAGTCATTCGCCGAGAACAGCAGGAAGGCAAGCTGGTCGCCATGACGGGTGACGGAACGAACGATGCTCCTGCTCTGGCCCAGGCGGATGTGGGGCTTGCCATGAATAGCGGAACCTCTGCCGCCAAGGAAGCGGCGAATATGGTCGATTTGGACTCAGACCCGTCCAAGATTATAGAGGTCGTTGCCATCGGCAAGCAGCTGCTGATGACCCGTGGTGCCCTGACTACCTTCAGTATTGCGAATGACATCGCCAAATATTTTGCAATTATTCCTGCTATGTTCACGCTCGCGATTCCGGAAATGGAGGTGCTGAACGTAATGGGGCTGGGATCGCCAAGCTCCGCTATTATCTCGGCACTGATCTTTAATGCGATTATTATTCCGCTCCTGATCCCCCTTGCCATGAGAGGGGTATCCTATAAGCCAATGAGCTCTGTCAAGCTGCTGCGCCGGAATATCTTCATCTATGGATTTGGAGGCGTACTGGTTCCTTTTCTGGGCATTAAGCTCATTGATATGCTCGTTAGTATTTGGATATAAGCTTAATAGGATTGTTAAGATAGAGAGGATGGGTCACGAATGAAGAACACTAGTTCTTATATACTCAGCATAGTAAGACTTAGCGCCATATTTATTATTCTTTGCGGAGTTGTGTATCCGCTGGCTTCCACTGCTATTGCCCAGGTGCTAATGCCTTCACAGGCGAACGGCAGCCTGCTGAAGAACAGTGCGGGCCAGGTTATCGGCTCCGAGCTGATTGGTCAGAACTTCACCAATCCGGCGCTGTTCCACGGGCGTGTGTCCAGCATTGATTACAAAGCGGAGGCTTCGGGCTCGAACAATTATGGCCCATCCAATACGGATATGCTGAAGCGTACCAGCGACTTTATCGCCCAGTGGAAGCTGGACAATCCGCAGGTTCCTGTGAATCAACTGCCTATCGATCTGGTTACGAACTCTGGCTCGGGCCTGGACCCGGATATTTCCCCCGCCTCGGCTATCGTGCAGGTTCCCAGAATCAGCAGTCTGACCGGTCTTTCTTCGGATAAGCTTGAACAATTAATTCAATCACATACAGAGGGCCGCGAACTTGGATTGTTCGGCGAAGAACGTGTGAATGTGCTGAAGCTGAATAAGGCTTTATTTGAATTGTCTGCTAAGTAATCAGGCGGTTACCCTGTTCGGTTCCACACGGACAGGGTAATTTATCTTCCTATAAGGAGGCCACCCGGATGTCCCCGTATAAACGTAAAACTCCGGAAGAAATTCTGTATTCCATCTACCGCCTGCGCCGGGGCCGTCTCAAGATCATCATCGGTTCTGTCAGTGGTTCAGGCAAGACCTATCACATGCTGGAGGAAGGCAAGCTTTTGCAGCAGCAAGGGATCGATGTGGTGATCAGTGCGGTCTCGACGATGCAACGGGCGGAGACTGTTCAGCAACTGGTGAATCTGGAGCGCGTACCTAGCCTTCACTGGATCAAGGATGGAAAGGAACAGAAGGATCTTCCTGTCGATATTCTGCTTCAGCGCAATCCTGAGGTCCTTTTGGTGGACAGTCTGGCCCACCGCAACCGGGAAGGAGCCCGTTTCGAGACACGACTCGACGATATCCGTTATTTAATGGATCACGGCATAAGTGTGATTACTACCATTAACGTGTATGAGCTGGCTGGGATGGCCGAAATTATTCAGCAGAAAACGGGCATCTGTGCGGAGGAAACGGTTCCGCTCAACACGCTGGAGCTGGCGGATGAGGTGCGCCTGATCGATGTGTCCCCCGAAACCATATTAAAACGTATTGAAGAAGGGGTTCTTGGCGGAGAGACGCCTCCGGCGCTGACCCGGCGCGGAAATCTCGGCGTCCTCCGTGAGCTCTCGCTCCGTCTGGTTGCCGAGGGGGTCAATGATTCGCTGGAAAGACACCGGGAGGAGCAAGGGTTAATTGGCCCTTCCGGCGCCACTGAGCGGATTCTCGTATCCACGCAATATCATTGGAACGGTTCGCTGTATGTCAGAAGAGGACAGCAAATCGCCAAGCGGCTGAACGGTGAGCTTATGGTGGTAACCTTTGTGCTCACAAAACGTCAGCTAACGAAAGATCAGCAGAGCTTCAAACGCGCGATCACCAAGCTGGCCCAGCGGGTCGATGCCCGCTTCGAAGAGCTGTCTCTTCCAAGTCTGCGTCTGCTCCCAGCAATATTGGTACGTTATGCCATCCGGAATAACGTCACCCGGATCGTCATGGGGCACTCCAAAAAAAGCCGCTGGCAGGAAAAGTGGCAGGGCTCCATCGCTAACCGGGTCCTCCGAAAGTCACGGAACATCGATGTATTCCTGATGGCTGACAGGGCAGAGCAGGAAGGGGAACGGATATTGCCGATCAAGCCCGGCTCCAAAGGGAAGGAGGAACCTTTTCACCGGTTAACCAGTCAGGAGATCGAACAGAAAATTGAGCGGATTCACCGCGGAACATTCAAGGTCTATATTGGTGCGGCGCCTGGTGTTGGAAAAACCTATAAAATGCTGCAAGAGGGGAATCTGCTGCTGACGAAAGGCATTGATGTTGTCATAGGTCTGCTGGAGACACATGGAAGGAAGGAGACCCAACGGCAAATCGGGGGATTGACCCTGATTCCGCGGGCCCGCATTCAGTATCAGTCCTCACAGCTGGAGGAGATGGACACAGATAGCATTATTGCCCGTCACCCGGAGGTCGTGCTGGTGGATGAATTGGCACATACCAATGTCCCCGGAAGTGTGACCAAAAAGCGCTATGAGGATGTTATGCGGCTGCTCGATAACGGCATTTCCGTAATCACAACCGTGAATGTTCAGCATCTGGAGAGCCTGAATGACGCAGTGGCACAGCTGACGGGCGTTCGTGTCCGGGAAACGGTCCCTGATGCGGTTTTGAAAATGGCCGGTGAGGTTGAACTCATTGACGTTACGCCACAAATGCTGCAGGAGCGGATGCGGGAAGGGAAAATATATGCAACGGAGAAAGTGAACCAGGCCTTAGAGTCTTTTTTTAAGATTGGGAATCTGATTGCTCTGCGCGAACTGGCTCTTCGTGAAATTGCGGACGATGTCGATGAACGGCTGGAAGCGTGGGACCGGGAGCCCTCCCTGCGGGGCCCATGGAGCCGCCGTGAGGTCATCTTTGTCTGTGTCGATCTCGGCCCGCGTGCAGAGCGCCTAATCCGCCGCGGCTTCCGTATTGCCCACCGGCTCAAGGCAGAATGGTATGTACACTATGTTCATTGCGGAGGGCACCATACCCCCGAAGAGCAAAAGCGGCTGGGGTCCCTGCGGCATTTGACGGAACGGCTGGGCGGGAAAATGGAGGTGGCTCTGGCGGGCAGCAGTGCTGTCGTACATCAGCAGCTGCTCTACAGAATGAATGAAGTACAGACCACTCAGCTGATTATCGGACACTCACGCAGGCCGCTGTGGCGCAGCTTATTCAAAGAGAGCTTCGTCCATTATTTGCTCCGGCATGCAAGGCATATGGATATGCTGATTGTGGCGGACTTTGACCCGGAGGCGGCCGAAGCGGTAAAGTATTGACAGATAGGCATACCCTAGTTGATCATAAAAAAAGTGTATGCTAAACTACAATTAATTAAATGAACGGAGTTGAAGAGGATAATGTAGGATTTTCTTGCTGATCGATATGAGAATAAAACCACTATAAGACTGGACTTCATGTTCAGCTATTGTAATGCGATCGATTTCGCATGTTTTATTTCTTGTTAAGCAAGAAAGTTACATTTCCTTTCACTCAAACGGTAGATCCTTAATCAGCCCCTCGGGGGCTTGATTTTCTGTATCTATTTGAGCTGCAAGAAATTAACTTTCTTGCGGCTTTTATTTTTTTATACAGGAGGATCACCAGATGTCATTAATTAATGTTACCAACCTGACGTTTGCCTATGAGGGCAGCTACGATAACATATTTGAAAATGTGAATTTTCAGATCGACACGGATTGGAAGCTGGGATTTACGGGGAGGAACGGAAGAGGGAAGACCACCTTTCTGCAGCTGCTGCTCGGTAAACATGAATACATTGGAGCCATTTCTGCTAATGTAACATTTGAATACTTTCCATACCCTGTGCCGAACAAGGAAAATATGACCCTGGATGTCATCAGCGAAATCTTTCCGGATTATATTCACTGGCAGTTGATGCGAGAGCTTTCTTTGCTGAAGGTAGATGAAGACGTTCTCTATCGGCCCTTTGCTTCACTGTCGAACGGAGAGCAGACGAAGGTGCTGCTCGCCGCATTGTTTATTAAGGAAAACAGCTTTCTGCTCATTGATGAACCTACCAATCATCTGGACATGCAAGCAAGAACATGGGTCAGTGATTATCTGAATACCAAAAGCGGCTACATTCTGGTCTCTCATGACAGAGCCTTTCTGGATAACTGTGTAGATCATATCCTGTCTATCAACAAAACCAACATTGAAATTCAGAAAGGGAATTTTTCGAGCTGGTGGGAGAATAAAAGGCGTTTGGATAACTTTGAGCTGGCACAAAATGAGAAGCTGAGAAGAGATATTAACCGGCTTGCGGATTCATCCAAAAGAACAGGAAACTGGTCACACGAAGTGGAAAAGACAAAAAACGGGACACGAAACTCCGGCTCCAAGGTAGATAAGGGGTACATTGGCCATAAGGCTGCCAAAATGATGAAACGTTCTAAATCTATCGAGCAAAGGCAGCAATCGGCAATTGACCAGAAGTCCAAGCTGCTGAAAAACATTGAAAGCTCGGAAACCCTGGAGATTGTACAGCTTCCTTATCATAAAAATACCTTTGCAGAGCTTGAACAAATCTCCATTTATTATGGTGAGAAACTAGTCTGTTCAGATGTGGATTTTACAATTGAGCAAGGAGACCGCATTGCACTTTCGGGTAAGAATGGCTCCGGCAAATCCAGTATCCTGAAACTGATTTGCGGCGAGGATATACAGTACACAGGCAGCTTCACTAAGGACAGTCAGCTCAAAATCTCCTACGTGTCCCAGGATACCTCGCATTTACAAGGCAATCTTACGGAATTCGCCCGCGACAATGGAATAGACGAGAGCCTGTTCAAATCCATCCTGAGAAAACTTGATTTCTCCAGAGTGCAATTTGAGAAGGATATTTCCACTTTCAGCGGTGGCCAGAAGAAGAAGGTGCTGATCGCCAAAAGTCTAAGTGAGCATGTTCATCTGCATATTTGGGATGAGCCGCTGAACTTTGTTGACGTTATTTCACGGATGCAAATAGAAGAGCTGCTGCTGGAATACACCCCGACCATCATTTTTGTGGAGCATGACCGGGAGTTCTGCGGCAATGTCGCTACGAAGATCATAGAGCTCTGAGCTTGCTTAAGGAAGGGAAGAAAGGGACTTATGAAGAAAGTCATCGTAATCGGTTCAGGAATTCTTGGGGCATCAACGGCCTATCACTTAGCCAAAATGGGGGCAGATGTCCTAGTCGTTGACCGCAAAGATAAAGGGCAAGCCACCGATGCTGCTGCCGGCATCATCTGTCCATGGCTGTCCCAGCGGCGTAATCAGGCTTGGTATCGTCTCGCCAAAGCAGGAGCCCGTTATTACCCGGAGTTAATTGCACAGCTTCGGGACGAAGGGGAGACTGATACCGGCTATGCTCAGGTAGGTGCTCTTAGTATACATCATGACATGATGAAACTGGGACAGATGGAGGAACGGGCAAAACTACGAAAGACAGATGCACCGGAAATCGGAGATATTACACGGCTCAACACAACACAGACCCGTGAGCTTTTTCCATTGCTGGCAGAAGGTTATTCCTCCATTCGTATCAGCGGTGCAGCCCGGGTAGATGGTCGTGCACTGCGCGATGCTCTCATACGGTCGGCACAGCACAATGGGGCTGTCTTTGTCAGCGGGGAGGCCAGGCTTGAACATCTAGCAAACCATGTAACCGGAGTAAATGTAGGAGCTCAACACTTTTCGGCAGATCTCATCCTTGTATGTGCGGGTGCATGGGCCAATCTATTGCTGCAGCCTTTAGGCATTGATTTTAAAGTCCATTTTCAAAAAGCTCAAATCGTTCACTTAGAGGTTCCGGACCGTCAAGACACAGATGCCTGGCCAGTAGTTATTCCGCCAAATGATCAGTATTTGCTTTCAATGGGATCACGTAGGATTGTTATTGGATCGACACACGAAAATGATATAGAAGGGTACGATACCAGGATAACTGCTGGCGGAATCCAGGAAATTCTGAATAAGGGGATCGATCTTGCACCTGGTTTAGCAAACAGCACATTTCTGGAGACGAGAGTCGGTTTTCGCCCCTTTACGCCTGGGTTTCTTCCTGTTATCGGGAATGTGCCCGGCTGGGAAGGTTTGCTTACAGCAAATGGCCTCGGAGCTTCAGGGTTAACCATGGGCCCTTATTTAGGAAGGCAATTGGCGAGGATGGCTCTTGAAAGGGAAATGGAAATAGACGTAAGTGATTATGATATCCGGAATGCAATAGATGAAGACTGATGAATTGCGACTTTCTGAATTCCCTGCTATACTTTTTTCGAAAGATAAGAAGTTATTAGCTTCACGCTGTAAATGTTCCTTGTCTTTCTTACAGTAAAGTGTTCATCTGACAGGGGGTTGTACTGATGGCAAAACCGAATTGCTCATTAGCTAGGAAGACCTCATGCAAAGCCTAATTCAGGGGCGATACTTTGCGTGAGGGCGAGAGAAGAGAAAGATCCGATCGCCCATACTTGACTTTATCGTTTCTAATAACGGCTTTGCACCTTATGTTTTTTCAACAAAAATAAGGGGCTGAAGAGCTATGAATACACCATTTATTAGAAACCATCAATATAATGTCATTAAGAAACAAGCCGAATTTCTTCAGAAAACACTGCGATCCGTCGCGGATCAGAGTGTCTTGAAAACAGTAAGATATCGAACAGCTGTGAATATGATTGAAGCGTTTTCTTCTCTGACAACAGAGCGGGAACACCTGCTGGAGCAAGTATCGAGCTTGGAAACAGCACATGAATTTCAGAATTATCTTATTGCATTAGAACCCTATCTGGAGCCATTTCCACCGATTACACTGAAGCAGATCCAGAAACTTTTTCCAAAAAATAAGAAGCTGAAGGTACCTGATCTGCAATCCATCGACTTTAGATATGTCACGTATCTGAGCTGGGTAGACATAGCCACGAACAAATTATATATTGTCTATCCATTCGAAGGACAGTTCATCGGCATCGAGGGAAGAATAACACCGACACACAAAAAAGGGTATTGCATGTTCTGCAACCGGCATCAGGAGCTTGCGTTCATAACAGTCAAGACGAAGCCTGCGGGTGCTTTGCCCGATCAATATTCTTCCATTGGCCAATACGTATGTATGGACGGCCATGCATGTAATCAGAGTATCACCGATACTAGTTCGCTGGAAAAGTTCATTGTCTCCGTTCGTAAATAATTCATCGATGCGGTTGCCTTTAGAGGCAGCCGTTTTTTAGTATAAATCTATGTTCAACGGTTGAAGAGATTCTCAGGTGAAAAACAAAGAGTACTTCTACCCAAAACCCGTAATCTTTTAATTTTCAAAATACATATATGAAGCAGGGCCTATATTCTGTACGATTTTTTTTGCCTGCTACACGTTAAAGTATTCTGACTATGTTTGGGAACAGATTTTGAGAAACCTTAACAGTCTTGATGAGCAGTATGCAACAATTATTCTTTTATTAATTGACATATTAAACTTGAGGCAAGATTGTTTGATAGAAATTAAGGGTCAATTCGATGTACAGTCTGGTAGAACTAACTCCAGAGATGAATTTCCAATGGGGAAATAGACTGCAACAAGGCCGGGGACAAGCCCCGGCCCTTCTATGTTGTGGGCAGAACGAAAAATATAATTATGCGCGCTCCCCTTCCGCGATTGTCCCTTCCGACGTCACCTTCATCATGCGCTTGCGGACCAGCGGTGGTAGTGCAGCCAGATAAAATAAACTGACCACTATGGTGCAAAAGCCAAGTATGTAGTGAAGCCAGGTGACGGAGATCAAGGCCGGAAAGGCTAGCGCGATGCCCCCCAAAGCCAGTGAATGGCCCAGCATCATTACCGGCTCAATCAAGGCGTTAACACGGCCCATATTCTGCGGAGGAACAAGCTCTGGCAACCAGCTACCGAGCGCGATATTGATGGGCGCGATGGCGATTCCAGCGAGCATTACAAGGAAAAAATAGACTTCAATCCTTTCGGTTAACCCAAGTCCCGTAATGAGCAGGCTGGAGATGAACAGACCCGCAATCAGGATCGGCGCTCTTGTGAAACGGCGAATCAGCCGGGGGCCTAAGACGCTGCCGAGCAGAAAGCCGACGCCCAGAAAGACGGTAATCAGCGAAGAGTGAACGACATAATTATCGGGACTGAGCTTGTATTTCATGGCGAAGATGGGAAGCACGGCGAATACGCCGTTCACAATGCCAAAGAACAGAAAACCGCTGATCAGAACCATAAGCAGTCGATTTCCTGTAATATAGCGGAGGCCCTGCCAAAAATCCTTCAGCAGCAGTGAGAACCGGAGCTCACGAATACGGTTTTTTCCGTTGGGGGTACGGGCATGTTCTGGGAAATCCCCCCAGGCAAGCAGCAGGCCGGACAATAAAAAGCTGAGTCCGTCGACGATGATGGCGCCTTCAATTCCAATAAAATGATAGGCCGTAGCCCCCAGGCTCATGCCGAAGAGCATAAACAGCCCCATCACCATTTGATTCAGCCCCGAAGCCTGGACATATTGGTCCTGGTCGATACTGCCCTGCAGAAGTCCCATTTCCGCAGGACCGAAGAATTTGGATATCGAGCTACGCAGAAATAGCACCAAAAAACAGGCGAAAAGCACGTTGAAATGAACAAACAGCAGCAGCAGCAAGGTTAGTCCCGCCCGTATCCAGTCGCTATAGGCGGCAATATTCTTGCGGTCGAACCGGTCCGCGATGACGCCGACGATCCAGAAGACCGCCAGGGTGGGCAGAGAATACATCAGCTCTGCTGTAGTGGCCAAAGCCGGCCGCTCGCTGTACCTGTCGATCAGATAGTAGGCGAATGCCATGTTCCCCACCACGGTGCCCAGCTGCGAGGCAAAAGCGGCAATGAACAACTTGTTGAACATTGGATTGCGAAAGAGCGTCCTCATTCAATTTCCTCCCTATGGTGCTCTCTGATAAGCACAGGTTTGAGCAGAACTTGCAAGTAGTGGACGAGCGACTCAAGCTGCATTCGGGTGTTCGCCTTCTCCAGACCCACAGTGATGGTATGGGTCATAATGCCTTCCTGATAGGAAGCGGCTAGTCTGGAGATGTCCGTAACGTCCATGACAGGGAAAAACTCACCGCGGTCAATTCCGGTCTGAAGCAGTTCTGCAAATTGGGCGATTCCCCGTTCATAACGGTTGAGGAGCAGTCCACGGCGTGTCTCATCGCGCCATCCGATCAGGAAATATTCATAGAAGGCCGGCATTAATCCGCCATTGGGTGATTGCTGAAGGTCTTGCAGCTGCTGCGAATACAGCGTAGTAATTACATCCCAAATGGACGGCGAAGATTCCAGAATCATCTCTAGGTACCGATCATGCTCCGTGTCCTGATGGTCTAACAGAGCTTCGAAGATCTCATCCTTGGTCTGATAGTACAAGTAAATCCAGCCCCGACTCATACCGATTTCATCGATAATATCCTTTAGTGTGACTGCCCCGTAGCCCTTCTCGGCAAAAACCCGCTTAGCCGCATCGAGGATTTGCAGGCTTCTCCATTCTTTTCGGCTGCTCGATAATTTAGGCGACATTCCGTTGCTTCCTTTCCGTTTTCGCAAAATGAACCGCGTGTCATTTATTATATTAATGACATGTGGTTCATTTTGCAACGAGAAATAACGTAATAATCTATAAATAATAATGATTGATATGTTTTTGATTATCTTGTTATAATGTATTAAAATTCCATTTGATTCGCCAGTATATTCCCCTTGCTGCTAGTTTCCAGCTTTTCCGATTTCCCCGTCTTACCTCACATCTATGATTACATCCATGATTACATCTATGATTACATCCGCTATTAATAGTTTATCTGAAGGGAATGTGATTATGAAAACGGCACTGCTGTTTCCAGGACAAGGTTCGCAGTATGTAGGGATGGGGAAATTTTTGTTCGTCCGGTTTGAAACGGCCCGAAGAACATTTGAAGAAGCCTCTGATGCGCTGGGCTACAATGTATCCCGTCTTTGCTTTGACGGAAGCCTCGAAGAATTGACGCGGACCGAGAATGCACAGCCCTGCATTCTTACTGTGAGCATCGCGGCTTATCGGGTTCTCTTGGAGAATCTGGACATTGAGCCGTATTATTGCGCCGGCCACAGTCTTGGCGAAATATCCGCGCTGACTGCATCCGGGGCTCTTGCTTTTACTGATGCGGTGCGCCTGGTTCGCCTTAGGGGACGGTTGATGCAGGAGTCGCAACAAGAGGGAGAAGGCGGAATGCTGGCGGTTCACAGACTGGACAGTTCCGTCATTGAAGCGGAATGCGGTCGGCCGGACGTTCGTGGAACCGTTGCGGTATCCAACCTGAATGGTGGCGGACAGACCGTTATCTCGGGACTTCAATGCTCCCTGAACCGCATAAGTGAAAAACTTGCATTGCTCGGAGGAAGAGTTGTCCCACTGAACGTGAGCGCCGCTTTTCACAGCCCCCTAATGAAAGAGGGCGCTGCAAAGTTTGCGGCTGAATTGTCCCGTATTCGATTTCAGCCTTTGCGCCATTGGGTATTGTCGAATGTGACGGCTCATCCTTATCCGGATGAGAATTTCATTCCGGCATTATTAGCCGAACAGATGGTCTCTGTTGTGAATTGGCATTATTGTATGCGCTTTCTTCTCAAGCGGGAAACGGAGCGCATGATCGAAGTTGGGCCCGGAAATGTGCTGGGCAATATGCTGAGAAGAGAGAAGCCGATTTCTTGCATCATTCAGTCGACCGATCAGGAAGATGACTGGAGGAATCTTCTCAGCGCCGGAAGCCGCGTGGCCCGGGGAACGGATTACGATGCTTATCTTAAAGCCGCATTGTGTGCAAAAAATTATAACGTTATAGATACCGCCTCTGACTATATGAACAAGATTGCAGAACCGTTTCGGGAACTGGAAAGCATGGCCTCTGGAGCACGAAAGGGAGAAGCGGAATCGGAGAGATGGAAGAGCCTGGCCGTTAGTGCCCTGGATAAGATTCTGGATGTCAAGATGACTCCTGCCATCCGACGAGTGGACATCTTAAACCGTTTGGCTGAAGAAGGGGGAAACGTGCAGAATGTACAATACGCTTAACGAAGCGCTAAGAAGCGAAGCCGCCAGAGGGGAACGGGGAATTACCTTCATCTCAGGTGAATTCGAGAGTGTATTTTGCAGTTATCCCGAGCTCTACGAGTCCGCCATGGGTACTCTGCATCACCTAAGAATGAAGGGGATAGGGGCCGGAGATGAAGTTATCCTGCAGCTGGACAACAACCGTGAATTTCTTATTGTCTTCTGGGCTTGCCTTCTCGGCGGTATCATTCCTGTTCCGTTATCGGTAGGTAATAATGAAGAACACCTTGCCAAGGTCGTCCGGATCGCAGCTGTGCTGAACAATCCTTTTATTGTCTCGGACCCACAGCATTTTGAGAAACTCGGAGATTGGGCGTCCCGGTTCGAGAATGCAGTCGATCGTCAACTGTCCATCGGAGACCTAATGAAGCAGCCAGAGGAAAAAATATCCGGTGAGAACGGAGCGGTGTTGCCCGGAGATATCGCTTTTATCCAGTTTTCTTCCGGTACCACAGGCGACCCCAAGGGAGTGGTGCTGACCCACAGCAATCTCCTGGCAAATATCCGGGCCCTGAAAGAACGTATTGGAGCCGGCGATGAGGATGCCTTTCTCAGCTGGATGCCGCTGACTCACGATCTGGGGATGATCATGTTCCATCTCCTTCCATTATTCTGCGGGACAAGCCAATACCTCATGCCAACCTGGCTGTTCATCAGGCGTCCGATTCTCTGGATGCAGAAAGCCGACCAGGTTGGAGCGACGATTCTGGCTTCCCCAAATTTCGGGCTCAAATATTTCCTAACCGCTTACCACAAAACTGCATCGAAACGAGATTTTGCTTGGGATCTGACACGCATCCATGCCATAGTCAACGGCGCCGAACCGATCGATGTCGGGGTATGCGAACAGTTTCTCGAAGAACTGAGCCCGTATGGCCTTGAAAGAAAGGCAATTAAAATGGGCTACGGAATGGCCGAAGCCTGTGTCGGCGTATGCATTCAGGAACAGGACGAGTCTTTTAGAACCTATTATGTGCGAAGGGATTTTTTGCGGGTTGGAGATTCAGCGGTTTTTCTACCCGGTGATGGTCAGGGTGACACCTTGGCGCTGGCCGGAACGGGAACACCCATACAGGATTGCCGTGTAAGGATATGCGATGATCTGGACCACCCGCTGCCGGAAGGCACTGTAGGCCATATCCAGATCGCCGGAGACAATGTGACATCGGGATACTATAACAACGCGGAGGCCACAGAGAAGCTGTTCACATCCGACGGCTGGGCCCGAACAGGAGACTTGGGATTTCTGGTAGAGGGCCGACTGACCGTAACCGGAAGAACTAAAGATATCATTTTTATCAACGGGTCCAATTATTTCCCCCATGATATTGAGCGAATCGCGGAAGAGTGTGCGGATTTAAAAGTCAAAAGAATGGTCGCATGTGGAATCTACAATGAAAGGACAGGTACCGAGGAAGCAGCATTATTCGTACAGTTTAGGGACAAGCCCGAAGAATTTCTGACGGTTTCCGAACAGATACGTAGACATCTGAACCGCGTGTTGGGTCTACAGATCTCTGTTATCCTTCCGGTTCACAAGTTATACCAGACAACCAGCGGCAAGCTGCAAAGATACAAATATGCTGCGAAATACAAGGAAGGCACCTATCGTGAGATTGAATCTGAACTGGCCCGTCTGCAGCGGGATCAGGAGGTCGCAGCCGCTTTAACGAGAAGGAAACCGGATGGCGAAATTGAGCAAGCGTTGTTCCGGGTATGGAGCGACCTTCTGGGAAGAGAGCGCTTTGATCTCGAGGACAGCTTCTTTGAACTCGGAGGCACGTCCATGCTGGTTGTGCAATTGTTCGAGCGGATCGAGGAGCTTTATCCAGGCGTCATTACGATGACCGATATTTTTGGTTCTCCCTCGGTAACCTTGCTGTCCCGGCTGATATCGGGCTCACACGAGCCTAAGCAGACCCGGTTTCATATGGAGACAGTGCACCTTTCTCCTCAATATTTCCAAGCGGCGGAGAACGGGGCTGAGAACCAGTACCGAATGAACTTATCAGGAACGGATCGAAATCGGTTGCGGTCATTATGTCTGAATCGTCGGGTCGCAGAAGAGGCGGTATATCTGGCTTTGCTGGCTAACACGCTGTATGAAATCTGCACAGAATCGAAAGTGGTTGTTCATACCATGATGGACGGACCCGGATGGGTCATTCCCTTTTGCGTCGATTTTGCCGCCATTGATACCATCGAGGAACTACTCGATTTAGCCAACGTGAAGAAAAATCCGGGGGAGGCCCTCCTGTACCATATCGGTGATATTGGCAAAGAGGTCGCCCGTCCGAAGGAAGGTCAGGCACTATGCTACCTGGGCAGAAAGGAATGGAGGCCACAGCAAGGCGGTCTGCCGGACCATTTCGATATGATGCTCGAGTGGGAAGAAGCTCCCGGTACAGCTGTGTTTACCTTTGGCTACAACGCCGCAAGAATGAATGGACCCCGGATGCGCGAGCTGTTTCTGTCTTTTGCTGACGCATTGGAATCCCTGCTGAGCCTGGATATTATGGCCGCCGAAACGGCACCGCAATAATACGGAAGGGAGAGGACTAGCGATGAAGAAGAATTTGCTGTCTCGGATGGGGAAAGAAAGAAGCGCGCCGCCTGCAATTGAGGAACTGTCGGGCCGGGATATAGCGATTATCGGAATGGCGGTGAAGGTGCCTGGAGCCGATACGCTGGATCAGTTTTGGAGCAATCTTTGCCGGGGCGAGGAATGGATCGGAGAAGCGCCGCCATCTAGGCTGGAGGCCGGAGGTCTCCGCCTGTCCCTAGATCTTCCACCGCGGGGAGGATATTTGGCGGAAGTGGATACCTTTGACTCGCTGTTCTTCCGTGTTCCTCCTAAAGAAGCCGATTTAATGGACCCGTATCAAAGGCTGTTTCTCGAAACGGCATGGAGCGCTATTGAAGATGCGGGATACGGAGGAGACAGGCTGAAGGGCAGCCGAACCGGAGTTTATGTCGGCTCCGGGCATGAACACGAGTATAAACAAATGATTGCCACCACGAACCCTAATCTTCTCTCGGCGGCTGCGGCCGGCAACCTGCCGCCTATCATTGCCAGCCGAATATCTTACCTGCTGGATTTGACAGGCCCTAGTCTGGTCGTTGACACGGCTTGTTCCTCATCCCTTCTGGCCGTTCATCTCGCTTGCCAGTCTTTGGCACTGCGGGAGTGCGACATGGCCATTGCCGGAGGCATTCAATTAATGGTCAATCTGTCCGGTCACCAGCCCAAGATCGGAATCGAATCGTCTTCATCGACTGTGAAGGCATTTGATGAAGATGCGGACGGCACGGTCAGGGGAGAGGGAATGGGAGCGGTGTTACTTAAGCCTTTGTCCAGAGCCATCGCCGACAATGATCTTGTCTATGCAGTGATCAAGAGCAGCGTATCCAATCAGGATGGGAAGTCCATAGGCATTACAGCACCGAATATGGCGGCTCAGGAGCGACTGCTGATCAGCGCATGGGAAAGGGCCGGCATCGATCCGGTATCAATATCTTATATTGAAACCCATGGTACGGGGACCCCTATTGGTGATCCCATCGAGGTCCATGCCATTCAGAACGCTTTTCAAGCGTACACGGACAGGAGACAATTCTGCGCCATCGGTTCGCTGAAGCCCAACATCGGGCATTTGTATCATGCGGCGGGGATCGTTAGTCTGATCAAGTCGGCGCTGGCTCTGCACCGGGAGCAGATCCCGCCGTCCATCCATTTTGAAAGACCCAACTCCCGAATCAACTTTCAGCAATCACCTGTATATGTCAATGCTGACCTGGCCGAATGGAAGAGGAGTGAAGAAGTCCGAAGATGCGGCGTCAGTTCGTTCGGAATGAGCGGAACAAACTGTCACGTCATTCTGGAGGAAGCCCGGGAGAATACGCGGCACCGTCTGTTGCCGATTGATGAAGACCAGCCGGCGATCTTGACCCTGTCAGCCAAATCAGTGACATCACTGCGTTCATTGATTGAGAAATACCGTCTCTTCTTGATCACGGCCGATCCGGACTCTTTCAGGGACATCTGCTACACCACGAATATTGGGAGAGGGCATTATGAATACAGGCTGGCCGTTGTGGCGCGGGACCCGCAAGAGCTGAGAGAGAAACTGGCTGGACTAAGGTATGAGTCTTTCTCCTGTACGTGCGGCGAACTGGAGGTAGGCATCTGGTTCGGCGGGCCGGAAACGGAGAATAAACCGGATCCGGGTGAAAAGAAGGAATGTGACCTCGAACAACTCAAGGACGACTTCTGGCGGCAAGCAGCATACCACTATGCCAGCGGCGGCATGGTCGATTGGAATAATCTGCATGCTGGAAGGAGCAGAAGAGTCGTGTCGGCGCCGACCTATGCATTTGACAAACTCAGGCACTGGACAGCCTTTTCCGAAGCGAACACTTCAGGTAACGCTGTCGAAGGCAAGACGGAGAACAAGGAGGTTGTTCAGGGAATGACGGTCATCAGTCAAACGGATCACAACCATTCTGTTACGGAGGCGGTACGCGGAATTATCGCCGACATTTCCGGATACGGACATGAAAACATTAGAAGCGATATAAGCTTTATGGAAATGGGTCTGGATTCCATCATGCTGGTAAATGCAAGGCATGCCATAAAGGAGCGGTTCGGTATCGATATTCCGTTACGGCTTTTCTTCGAGGAACTATCTACGGTATCGGATGTGGGACGATATATAGCCGGACTGTCCCCGGAACTTCCGATGCCGGTAACCGAGCTGCGGGATGAAAAGGCGGTGCAGGAGACGGCTAGTGCGCTTGCGGTGGATGAGAATGAGAGCAGGGAATATCCAGTCGAACAGGATGCCGGGATGCTGGCGGGAATGGAGGGAATCATCCATAAGCAGCTGGACCTTATGGCCCGGCAGCTCCTCATGATGGAGAACCGTTCATCCACTAAGCCGAGTCCTATTCCGGCCCCGGTGCTTCATATCGCCGCGAAGAAGGCTGAAAGCGAAGCAGTCATCATCAATCACCAGACGGAAAGACAACAGGAGCCGGCTATGCCGTTGTCTGCCCGTTCCCAGGACCGCTCATATGTGCCATACCAGAAGATTGAGACGTCGGTAAAGTCGGGTTTTACTTTGCCCCAGCAGCGGTTTATCGATGAATTTATCGTTAGATATACGGAGAAGACGAAGAAGTCACAGCTCCATACGCAGGCATATCGCGAGGTTGTCGCCAACAACCGGAACGTAGCCGGGTTTAGACCTTACTGGAAGGATATCGTATACCAGATTGTAGTGGATCGTGCCGAAGGCTCGTCCATCCGGGATATCGACGGTAACGAGTATATTGACCTGACGATGGGCTTTGGCGTGAATTTATTTGGGCATAATTCCTCCTTTATCAATGAAGCAGTGGACAGAGCCCTGGAGAAGGGAATGTGCATCGGACCGATTAATGACACAGCGGGTCAAGTGGCATCCGCTTTGCGCGATTTAACCGGTATGGACCGGGCCGCCTTCTTCAATTCAGGAACAGAAGCGGTTATGGTCGCCCTACGTCTGGCTCGTGCCGGAACGGGAAGGTCCAAAATCGCCATTTTCTCGGGCTCCTATCACGGCACCTTTGACGGTGTGCTGACGATGAGCTCCGGTACGGACGGTGCCGGAACACCGATTGCTCCGGGCATACCGGCCGGCATGATCGATGACGTTATCGTGCTGAACTATGACCATCCCGAATCGCTGCGCATCATCGAGAAGCGGGCGGGAGAACTGGCCGCGGTTCTGGTCGAACCGGTGCAGAGCCGAAAACCGGACGTGCAGCCTGCCGAGTTCCTGAAGCAACTCCGCGCCCTGACTGCCCGGCACGGAACCGCCCTTATCTTCGATGAAGTCATTACCGGCTTTCGAATCCATCCGGGAGGGGCACAGGCTTGGTTCGGCGTAGAAGCCGATATGGCGGTGTACGGCAAAATTATTGGCGGAGGGCTGCCGATCGGCATTGTCGCGGGCAAACCTCAATATTTGGACTGCATTGACGGCGGCATGTGGGCCTTCGGCAACGGTACATTTCCCCCGCATGAAGAGCGGAGGACCTTCGTGGCGGGAACCTTTTGCCAGCATCCTCTAACCATGAATGCTGCATTAGCAGTATTGCGGCGGCTGCAGGAGGATGGTCCCGCCCTGCAGGAGGAAGTGAACCGGAAGACGGCTGTACTGGTCGATACCCTTAACGTTTATTTTAAAGAAGAACAGCTGCCGCTTCACATTGCCCGTTTCGGCTCTTTATTCCGGTTTGTCCAAAAGACCGATTTGGAGCTGCTTTATTATTTGTTGATTGAAAAGGGCGTTTATATCTGGGAAGGCCGGAACTGCTTTCTGTCAACCGCACATACGATGGGGGACGTTGAGAGGATTATCGGTGCTGTCAAAACCAGCATAGAAGAGCTGCGGAATGCAGGTTTTCTTCCGCCGTCACCCTCACCTGGAAGCGGACAGGAACATCCGGAGCAGTCCAAAGGCTCCATGGAGACCCAGACCTTGCCGCTTACGGGAGAACAACGGCAGCTTTGGTTCGTCTCGCGGATGAAGCCGGAGATATCGGCGGCCTACACGGAAACGGCCATTCTGAGACTGCGGGGAAACGTGAATGCGGGCCGGCTGCAGACTGCTATACATCAAGTGATTCGAAGACACGGCATGCTGAGAACGCGGTTCGCCGAAGACGGAAGCGTTCAATATACGGAACCTTTTGGAGACGTTCTTTCGCGCTACGCGCTCTATGAAGCCGATGTGGATGATAAGTCCGGTGAGCTTCCGACCCCCTTGCTGCCAGAGACGGCGGAAGCTTTCGATTTGTCAACGGACCCATTAATCCGGTTCGGACTGCTTCATGTCGGCAAGCAAGATCACATGTTTGTTGTTCAGGCCCATCATATCGTGGCAGACGGATGGTCATTTATCCGGATTTTGGAGGAAATTTCCGGATACTACACGGAGCAGGACCGCTATCGGGTAGCGGAAGCTGTGCCGTTCTCTGCTTTCGCGGATTGGCAGCGCCGGATTTCTTCAGAGGAATCACTCCGTGCCCGGGAGTACTGGTCCGCCAAGCTGTCAGCTCCCGTTACGGATTTGATCTTTCCCGCATCGAACGGTCTGGGCAATACATCCGCGCGACTGGGAAGAAGAATCCGTAAGGTTATCGATTCGCGGTTGACCGCAGATCTGAAAGCATACTGCAGACAAAACGGAACTTCGTTGTACATGCTCATGCTCGCAACCTATAATGTCTTGTTATCCAGAATTTCGGGTCTTCAAGATATCACGATCGGCATTCCGACATCCGGCCAGCTCCAGATGGGCGCCGCGCATTTGGTCGGCCAGTGTGTTAATCTGCTTCCTTTTTCAAGCAAGCTTCCGAAATCAGCAAGCTTTGCCTCATACCTGTCCCTGATGATGAAAGAGCTGCTTGAAATGTTGGATCATCAGCAGTGCTCATATGCAGATATCGTCAAAGAACTAGGCATAAAGGGGGCGGCGGTGTTTCTTCCGTCCATCCGCACGATTTTTAACTTTGACAAGCCTTCGGTATTTCAGTTCGGAGATCTGGAAGCGACGCTGGAGTTGGCTCCGGCGGATGCAGTCAAATACCCTGTAAGCCTGAATGTTCTGGATCTGGAGCGGGAACTAGTTCTCGAATTGGACTATGAGAACGGTGTATGCGCCGATGAAGACGCAGATGCCTGGCTGATTACCTACTGCCGTCTGCTTGAAGACATTTTTGCCGATGACGGGAAAGAGCTCCGGCTGTATGGATTGCCTGATTCTACGGAAACAGAATGCGGAATACTGGAGCTTCCGCTGCCAGGGTTGCTCGACGAAACGTTCGACTTGGACGGAACCGGCTTCGTAGCGGACGGAACCGGCGTTCCCTGTCTGCCGGGGGTTCCGGGCCGACTATACTTGAGGGCAGACGGAGAAACCAGTGAAGGACATGCCACAGAAATAGCGGCGGTGCGCGGGGCAGAAGGACACATTCGCCTGCTTGGCCGTATGGAGCGGCTTGTCTGTGTAAGCGGCTTCCGCGTACATCTCGATCAGTTGGAGGCTCAACTGGAGCGGCTTCCGTGGATTTCTGCCGTTGCGGTTGCGCTTGAGTCTGACGTCCATGGCGCTGTTCGGCTGGTTGCTTACTATGAAGCAGTCAGCGGGAATGAACCGGATGATCGCGAAAGACGAGAATACGCGGCTTCGGTGTTGCCGGATTCACTAATTCCGGCCAGCTGGGTAAAAGTCTCAGGACCTTTGCCCAAGAAATCCGGAGGTGTGGATTATGAATCGTTGTCCACTGTAAACGCCGAGCCGGTCAAATCTCCCGCCGTTCCCGTTACAGACATGGAGAAGCTGCTGCACCGATTGTGGCAGGATGTTTTAAAGCGCAGGTATATCGGTATAACCGATCATTTTTTTGAACTGGGTGGCAATTCGCTTGCCGCCACCATTATTGCCGCCAAGCTGCAGGCTGAGCTCGGCAATGTGATTCCATTAAGCCTGCTGTTCCAACATACGACGATCGCGGAATTGGCCGAAGTATTGGACAACAAACCGAAAACCGGAGCCGCGCAGATTCCAAAGGCGGAAATGGCAACATACTATCCGCAGTCCGCGGCACAGCGTTCCATATTCGCAGTTGAGCAGCTTGGCGGCGCCGGAACGGCGTACAATGTCACCGGCCTGATTACAGTCGACGGGGAGCTGGACCTCAATCGCTTGAAGCAGGCCGCCAATGAATTGATCCAAAGGCACGAAAGCCTGCGGACTTCCTTTCACCTAGAGGACAATGAACCTGTACAACAGATTCATGCAGAACTATCCATCGACATTGTCGTCCATACGCTGGTTCGTTCAGGGGACGTGGCGTCGATTTTGGACACTGTCAAGCCATTTGATCTGGAGTCTGCGCCTTTATTGCGGATAGAAGCGTGGCGAGGGGAGACAGGCGGCAGGCAATATCTGCTTCTGGACATGCATCATATGATTGCGGACGGGATATCGGCCAATATGATCTTTGATGAACTGATCCGGGTGTATTCCGGGGAAAGCCTGCCGGATATGAAGATTCATTTCAAGGATTACACCCAGTGGCAGCTTGGTAGAATCGGAGCCGGTTACATGCGGGAAGGGGAAAAATACTGGAGCCGTCAGCTTCAAGGCGACATCCCCCGGCTTGATTGGACGACGGATTACCCTCGGCCCGCTGTCCGCAGTTTTGAAGGAGAACGCTATTCCTTCAGTCTTGCCCATGAATCACTGAAGAGCATCAGGGAATTCGCCTCGACTAACGGGATTACCATGTACAACTATTTGCTGGCCGCTTATTGCGTGCTGCTGTCCAAATACGCCAATCAGGAGGACATCATGGTCGGAACGTCGGTATCCGGGCGGGTCCATCCCGATATTGAGCGCGTTCCCGGCATGTTCGTCCATACGATTCCTCTCCGGAATCGCGTATCCCCGGACAATGTGTTCGCCGAGCTGGTTCAAGCGGTGCAGGCCGGCTCGATTCAAGCGTTCGAGCATCAGGAGTTCCCGCTGGAGCGGCTGCTTCCCCGACTGAACGATGACCGGGATATGAGCCGGAATCCGCTGTTTGATGTGATGTATGTATTTCAGCATGAAGCGCTTGAACCGCTGACCATGGCGGGCGGCAGCGCCGTCTTTACAGCGGCGGAATGCAAAAGCCGCACCGCCAAGTTCGATCTGACTCTGGAAGCGGTGGAGACGCCAGACGGAATGAGCCTACATTTGGAGTACTGCACGGCATTGTTCCATCCCGCCTCGATTGAAGCTATGGGCGGTCATTTGCTCACGATACTTGGTACGGTTGCCGCGAATCCATATATTCCGTTGTCCGAGATCGGACTGTTGTCTCCGGTGGAGAGAGAGCATCTCCAGCACGGATTCAATGACACAGCAGCCCAATATCCAGAGAACAAGCCGGTGTTCAGGCTGTTCGAGGAGCAGGCGCTGCGAACGCCGCTGGCCATCGCGATCTCGTGTGAAGGAGAGCATCTCACCTACGCCCGGCTGAACGCTGACGCGAACCGTCTGGCGTCCCTTTTGAAGAATAAGGAAGTCGGACCGGATGCCGTGGTTGGACTTGTGATGCGCCGATCCCCGGAGTTGATCGCGGCGATACTCGGAATTTGGAAAGCCGGCGGTTGCTACGTACCGATCGATCCTTCCTACCCGAAAGAGCGGATCGCCTATATTCTGTCCGACAGCGGGGCGCAATGGGTGATCACGGATGGAGAATACGAAGAATTGACCGGATACAAAGGGGATATTATCAGGGCAACGGATGGCATTTCCGAAAGCAGTGGGCCGGTCGACAATCCGGAGCCCGCAGCCAGTGCGGACAATCTAGCCTATATCATTTACACTTCCGGTTCAACAGGCAAGCCCAAAGGGGTGATGGTCGAGCACAGGGGTCTGACCCATTATATCTGGTGGGCCGATCAGATGTATGTGCGAGGCGAAGAACTCACTTTTTCTCTGTATTCCTCCATATCATTTGATCTGACAGTCACCTCGATGTTTACACCGCTGCTGTCCGGCAACCGGATAGTGATCTACCCGGAAAATGTGGAGACGGCGCTTGGGCGGATCATTGAGGACGGCGAGGCGGGGATCATCAAATTGACGCCTTCCCATTTGAAGCTGCTCCACTTATACAAGACGGAACGTTCTGGCCTGAGACGTTTTATTGTCGGCGGAGAAGCATTGGAGACGACCGCTGCCGCGGAAATTGTGGGTCTCTTCGGCCCCGACACCGAAGTGTACAACGAATACGGACCTACGGAAACGGTAGTAGGCTGCATGATCAAACGGTATGAGCCAAGGGATGTGCGAAATCAAGTGCCGATCGGCTTGCCGATCGACAATATAAGGCTCTATATAGCCGACTCTTCGGGCAGACTTCAGGCCAAGCATCTTCCGGGTGAGCTATGCATCGCCGGAGCCGGTGTAGCCCGCGGGTATTTGAATAGTCCTGAGTTGACGAAGGAGAAATTTGTCGCCGGAATGTTTGGAGAGCCGCAGAGAGTGTACAGAACCGGCGATCTGGTCCGCTGGCTGCCCGAGGGCGGCATGGCGTATATGGGCAGATTGGATGAGCAGGTCAAGATCAGGGGCTATCGCATCGAAACCGGTGAAATCCAGAACCTTCTGCTGGGTCATCCTCACATCCGTGAGGCAGCGGTAGCTGCCAAAACGAGAGCAAGCGGTGAGAAACGCCTTTGCGCCTACTATACAGCGGAAGATGAGTTGGAGGCTGAAGGGCTGGATGCTTACCTTTCCGCGAAGATTCCTTCGTACATGCTTCCTGCAGAATACATCCGGATGGACCGGCTTCCACTGTCTGCAAATGGCAAGGTGGACTATAGGAAGCTGCCAGAATCAGCGCGCAAGCCAGGTGGTGGAAACGAACCCGCCTTCCAAGAGCATTCCCTCGAAGCGGAGCTGATGGAAGTCTGGCGTGACATTCTCAGAGTCCCGGATGCCCATATCGACGAGGAGTTTATCAGGCTGGGCGGAGATTCGATCAAAGCCATACAGATTTCAGCACAATTGAAAAAAAGGGGCATTCGGCTGGAGGTCGGCGATATTCTGCGCGGACAGACCGTCCGGAGAATATCACGGCTTGCTGTCCGTCTGAGCGAAAGGACAGCGGCGCCAGCACAGCTTTCGCTGGAGGGGGAGGTTCCCCTGGCCCCGATTCAACAGTGGTTTTTCGACCAGCATTTCGCGGAGATGAATCACTGGAACCAGAGCTTGACACTGGCTGGAACCGTACGGTTTGACGGGCACAAGGTCAAGGAAACGCTAGCCCGGCTGGTGCGTTACCATGACGCGCTGAGAATGTCATACGTCCGAGCTTCCGGCGGCGGGATCAAGCAGCACTGCAATGGAGCGGAGCAGCAGGCCTTCGCCTACCGGTTCGTCGATGGAACCGATATGGGTGTGGAGGCAGCAGGCACGGCACGCGACCGGATGATTCTGGATATGCACCGGTCCATTAATCTGGAGAACGGGCCGCTAGTTCAGGCCGGGCTGTTCAGAAGTAAAGACGCAGATGAAGTGACCCTTGTGATCCATCACCTCGTGATCGACGCGGTTTCGTGGAGAATTCTGTTGGATGACTTTCACGACATCTACTCGGCGCTCCGGCAGGGAATCGAGCCGAAGCTGCCGGTGAAAACGGACTCTTACAAATTGTATACCAAAGCGCTGATTGATTATGCTTCAAGCGGGTTGCAGACCCGTGAATTGCAGTACTGGGAGAAGCAATCCCTTCTGCCCGCTTCGCTCATTCCCAAGGACACGGATGTCGGTAATGGTACGGTGCGGGATGCGGTTGCCCGCAGCCTGAATTTCACGGGAACGGCCACATCCGCACTGCTTGAAGTGGCAAAGGGACACTACCGTTCTGACACGGCCGTCCTGCTTCTAGCAGCACTGGGCCACACCTTGGGCAACCTGGGCATTATGGACGGAGCCTGGATTAATATGGAAGGTCACGGAAGAGAGCCGTTCGGCGGTCATCCCGATTATTCACGGACTGTGGGCTGGTTCACCTCTCATTATCCCGTGTATCTTGACACCGCCGCCGCAGGAGCTCCTGATCAGTATGCCGTGCTCCTGAACCATGCGCTGCGCGGGATTCCTCACAGGGGTGCGGGCTATAATGTGCTCAAATATTTACTGCAGGAGGAGCCCGGCGCAGGCAGGGAGGCACTGCGCATTCGTCCCGCCATCAGCTTTAATTATCTCGGGGAGATGAATGACGAAGCCTACCGCGATCTGTTCAGATTGGCCGAGCTTCCCTTGAATGGAACGGAAAGTCCGGATTCGGAACGGCCATTCTCCATCGCAGTCAACGCGCTTCTCACCGATAATCGGTTGACCGTTGAGGTGGAGTATAACAGATTCGAGTATGGTGAGGGGACGATACAGCGTTTCCTGCAAGGTTTTCTTTCCGGGATTGATAGGGTCATCTCATACAGTGGGCAGACCGGACTTATGGGGGCTGCGCCGGAGTACTGCGACCTCGTGCCTCCCGGGGAGCTTACTGCCTTAATGGCAGATTCCAGGGCCGATATTCAGAAGGTGTATCCGCTGTCCCCGATGCAGGAGAGCATGCTGTTTCATCACCTGCGCTACCCGGATTCGGAAGCTTACTTTGAGCAGTGCGTCATCCGCTTCAGGGGACCGATGAACCCAGAATTGCTCAAGCGCTGCTTCCAGACTGTGTCGGACCGGCATGACATCCTTCGCACGAGCTTTGCTGTTTGGCGTCTGGATCGTCCATTGCAGACGGTGGCGGAATCCTGGGATGTTCCTTTCCGTTACGAGGATTGGACGATAGCCGGAGAGAGGGGCGGAACGCGAGAACTGAACCTTTACTTAACGCAGGACAGGGACAAACGCTTTGATCTGCTGGGCGATATACCGCTGCGGGTCTCGCTGATCCGGACCGATGAGGAAGAATACTGCATAGTTTGGAGCTTCCATCATATTCTCCTCGACGGCTGGAGCGTCGGCATGATTATGCGGGAGCTGCTTAGTCTGTACTCTGCTCTGGACTCGGGAGATCAGCCACGAATGATTCATGCACCCGCTTACAGCGAGTATATAAGATGGGTCGAGAGCAGAGACCGGATAGCCGCTGAGGGATACTGGAGGTCATATTTGTCAGGCTATAGGGGAGCCCCTCTGCTGCCGAGGGATATTGATGAAGGTGTAAGCTCCTATGATCATGGCGAGCTGACCCGTACTCTGGCCGATGATCTTCGGGATAGGCTGATTAAGCTGTCCGCGGAACGGAGTGTTACGCTGAATATTCTGATTCAGGCCGCCTGGGGAACGGTGCTGCACAAGCTGAACGATACCGATGACGTGGTGTTCGGCGCGGTTGTATCCGGGAGAAGTCCAGAAGTGAAGGATATCGGCGAAATGATGGGGCTATTCATCAACACGGTCCCCGTACGGGTAAAGGCCGGTGCTCAGACCTTTCTCGAACTGGCGCTGGGCCTTCAAAGAGATATGCTGGACAGGGAGCCCAATTCGTATCTTCCTCTGTCGGCTATCCAGAATACGGGAGGGGGCGTCAGTCTCGATCATGTGCTTGTCTTTGAGAATTACCCGCTGCAGCTCGATCTTCCCCGGGGGCTGGAAATGGCGGGATACGAATGGTTTGAACACACCAACTATGATTTTAACGTCATTGTAGAGCCGCAGGAGGACATTCTGATTCGTTTTGTCTACAACCGGACGGTTTTTGATGAACTGGAACTGGAGGATGTGCTTGCCTGCTTCATCGCCGTTCTTTGCCGGATCGCCGATAATCCCGAAATTCCGCTGAGTGAGATTGCGCTTGAAGAAGCTACCGATGGGATGGAAAAAACCGGAACCGCCATTGAATTTCATTTTTGAGCCATGTGCCAAGGGGGAGAAGAACGAATGAAGACGGACGACGTTATTCCGGAGGGCGGTCCCTCCGTTCAGGAGATGAGAAGACAAAAGAAGCATTGGGTCAAAAAAATGCTGGAGCTGAAAGAAGAAGAGACGCTGCTTACGCTCTCTTCCTCACATTCAGCTGAAGGCCCTGTTGTCTATCAGGCCGCTTTCGAAGTACCTGAGGATCTGGATGAGCGTCTGCAGAAGATGAGCAGAGCGTCGGCAGAATCGCTGTACCTGATAATGCTGTCCGCATTTAAATGCATGGTGTACAAGCATACGGGCAGCGAATCGATTACGGTAGCCTGTCCACAGCGCAAGCTTCCAGCTCAACAGGCTGTGGCTTCAAGCGGTTCTTCCTGGATCCCTCTTATTGATCAGCCGCCGGGGGATCGGTCTTTCCGGGAATGGCTCTACGAGGTCAAAGCCACCTATGAAGCGGCATACAGCAATGGGCATTATCCCATTGAGAAGGTTGTACAGGATATGAAGGTGATTCATGACCGGGATTATTCTTTTTTGAAACACCTCCGTTTTGCGATGAAGGAGCTTCACGGTGAGTCGAACCCGGAGGAACACACTAGCGGTCTGTTCGTTGAATTCAGCCGTGAAAAGGGTGTTATTCAAGGCATCATTGCCGGATCAAGCCGATTCTTCTCCAGACAGGCGGTGGAAAGCTTCGCCAGACAGTACATCCACATGCTCGGCGAGCTGACCGCTCTTCCCAACTGTCCAGTGAAGGAGAGCGGTTGGCTGTCTGGCGATGAACGCCACAGGCTGCTGACCGAGTATGCCTCCGGCGCAAGTCTTCCTGGTGTATCAAATATTATGGAGCTGTTCGAGGAACAGGTCCTTCGCACACCGGAAGCAATCGCAGTCATTACCCCTGAGCAGACCATGAGCTACCTTGAACTGAATGAAGTGGTCAATCGGTGGGCCAAGGCTCTGGTCAAGAGCGGAACAAAGCCCGGACAGGTCATCGCGCTGTATCTGGAGCGTAGCGTGGAGGCGGCGGTTGCGGTGCTGGCCGTATTGAATGCGGGCGGATGTGTTCTGCCGATTGATATCCAGACCCCGGACGACCGCATCCATTTCATGCTGGAGGACGCCTCTGTAAGCCGGCTGATTACGCATTCGCGATATATAGAGAAGCCCGTCTTCGCCGGCGTGGAAAGGGTGCTCGAATGCGAATCCCTGAATGCGGAAAAGGAAAGCGGGGCAAACCTTGGCAGGGCAATCAGTGGAACGGCGGCATATATCATCTATACTTCCGGTACGACCGGAAAACCCAAAGGCGTGGTTGTCCGGCATGTGGGATTGGCGAACTCCATCTCCTGGAGAAGGAACGAATACCGCCTGAATTCTCAGGACCGGACAATCCAACTCTTCTCCTATTCATTTGACGGCTTCATGACCGGTTTCTTTACTCCGCTTGTCTCGGGAGCCAGCCTGTTCCTGCCGACCGAAAGTCAGGTGAAAGATCCGCTTCGCCTGAAGCAGCTGATCCATGTCCATCGGATCACGCATTTTATATGCGTTCCCGCCCTGTACCAGCTGCTGCTGGAGCAGATGAACACGGAAGACGGAGCCTCCCTTCGGATTATTACATTGGCGGGAGAGCGGTTGGCACCATCCTTGATCGGGGAAAGCCGGAGAAGGCTTCCCGGGGTCGAAATCGTGAACGAATACGGTCCTACCGAAGCCAGTATAGTCGCCGTTTTCAAAAGAAATGTAGGAGAATATGCGGAAATTGCAATCGGCCGTCCGATTGCCAATATGAACGCCTATATTCTCGATGAGCGGCTTGAGCCGGTGCCGACCGGCATCACCGGTGAGCTCTGTTTGTCTGGTCACGGTCTGGCAGTTGGCTACCTTAACCGTCCGGAATTAACCGCGGAGGCGTTTATTCCCCATCCGTTCATCCCTGGAGAACGGATGTATAGAACGGGAGACTTGGCAAAATGGACGGAGGACGGTGAAATCTGCTGTCTGGGCCGGAAGGATACCCAGGTCAAGCTGAGAGGGTACCGGATCGAGCTTTCAGAGATCGAGCAGCGCCTTATGGCTTATCCGGGGATTCAGGCGGCAGCCGTTCTGTGCATAGAAGAAGATGGCATTCCGTCCCGGCTTGCCGCCTATCTTCAATGTGAAGTGGTGCAGGCAAAGGAAATAAGGGCTTACATGGCCGATGAGCTGCCGCACTACATGCAGCTTGCCCGTTACTACCGGGTCGACCGGATGCCTCTATCCGAGAACGGGAAGACGGACAAGAAAGCGCTCCTTTCGCTTGAGGAACCTGCCGATCTCGATGTGGAATTCAGTGAACCGGCAAATGAAATTGAGCAGCAATTGTGCGAAATCTTCTCGGACGTCCTGCAGATCAAACGGGTGTCTGCCGAAGAAAGTTTCTTTGACGTCGGGGGGCACTCGCTGAAAGCGACGATGCTGATGTCCAGAATCCAAAAAGTGTTTGGTGTGAATATCGGTATCGATGACATCTTCGAGAAACAGACCGTCAGGGCGTTGGCGGCAGCGATCGTTGAGAAAGGGTCGAAGTCTTATCACGCAGTGACTCCGGCGGAACCGGCAGCCTGGTATCCGTTGTCTTCCGCGCAAAAACGAATGTATGCCTTGTTTTGCCATGATCCGCATTCGACCGCATACAATATGCCGGAGGCGCTGATAATCGACGGGGACCTGGATAGAGAAAGACTTGAACTTGCGATTAATATGCTGACGGCCCGGCATGAGATTCTTCGAACGTCTTTTGAGATGGTGAACGGCGAGCCGGTTCAGGTGGTGCATACCGACAGTTCCTTTACCCTGGACTATACCGAAGAACCTCCCACAAATACGGAGGAGACAATCCGAAATTTCGTGCGCCCCTTCGACCTTGGAGCACGTCCACTGTTTCGCATCGGCGCTGCGCGGATGGAGGAGCGGAAGCACCTCCTCTTGATCGATATTCATCATATCGTTGCCGATGGGGCCTCCGTGGGAATCTTCATCAACGAGCTTGCGGCACTATACAACGGTGACAAGCTTCCTGAAATATCGTTACATTATAAGGATTTCTCGGTATCGCAGCAGGGAAGAAGGGATCATAACGAATTTCAGGCGCAGGAGCAATACTGGCTGAAGCAGTTTGAGAATGGGGTTCCTGTATTGGATTTGCCGTATGATCTTCCTAGGCCGAGGTTTAAGAATTTTGAAGGGGCACGGATTCCCTTTACTGTCGATGCTGCCACTACGGCTTCTTTGAAGAAGCTGGCCGCCGTACATGGCGTTACTTTGTTTATGCTGTTGTTGTCGGCTTACAGTCTCATGCTATCCAAAATATCGGGTCAGGAGGAACTGGTTGTCGGCTCGCCGGTTTCGGGCCGCATGCAGGCGGAGCTGGAAGAGACGATGGGTATGTTCGTTAATGTCGTACCGCTTAAAAACACAGTGTCACCACAGCTCGATTTCACCCAGCTTCTGGCACAGGTCAAGAAGAGTGCGCTTGGAGCCTTCGAGAACCAGGCCTTTCAATACGAAGAGCTTGCGAGCAAGCTGGATTACAGCCGGGATACCGGCCGAAATCCTCTGTTTGACGTCATGTTCGTGCTGCAGAACATGCCGGAGAACCGCTTTGACTTCCGGGGACTTCATTTCACACACTGCGGGTTTGAGCAGACCATTTCGAAATTTGATCTTACCCTCGCCGGCTTCGAAGGAGGCGACGGGGTGCTGTATTTCGACTTGGAGTATAGCACCAGTCTGTTCCGGAAAGAGACGGCAGAGCGATTCGTTGCTTATTTCATGCATATAATACAATCCGTCATTGAAGAACCCGGGAAGCGGCTGGATTCCATTACCCTGCTGCCTGCGGAAGAGCTGCATCGGCAAATCGCCGGCTTCCACGCTTCCACAGGAATGGATGTGCCGAAGCTTACCCTGCCCGAGCAGTTTGCGGAACAGGTGAAACTGCATTCAAACCGGGAAGCCCTGCGGTTCGGGGAAGCACACCTGACCTATGGGGAGCTAGATGCCTTATCCGGTCGCTGGGCAGCGTGGCTGGAACATAACGGCATCGGCTTTGATGATGTCGTGGCCATCAAGCTGGAACGGTCTTTCGAAATGATCATCTGTTTCCTCGCCGTATTGAAGGCGGGAGCGGTTTATCTTCCAGTAGATCCATCCTTTCCGGTGGAACGAATTCAGTACATGCTTCAGGACAGCGGAGCGGCCTTGCTGATCACGGACGATTCCGAGGAGCGGAACATCGGTTTCATGGGAAGAACCGTCTTAACAGGTGCGGTGGAACTTCCAGAGGAAGGCGGAAATGTTCCAGCGCGCAAGCCGCAACTAGAAGATCGGGCTTATATCATATATACCTCCGGTACGACCGGAAGACCTAAAGGTGTAGCATTGGAACACGCGGGAGTGGCCAATCTGCCGGAAGTATTCCGCACTAAGCTTGGGATTGGACCGAAAGACCGGATTCTGCAGTTTGCTCCCTGCTCTTTCGACGCCTCCGTATGGGAATTCGCGATGGCGCTTACGTCAGGCGGCGCACTGTGCCTGGCAACGAAGGATACCATAGGCGATCCGGAATGGTTCGAGCGCTACGCGAACCAGATGGAGATCACGATCGCGACGTTCCCGCCTTCTTACATGGAACGGTTGCAGCCCGATAAACTTCAGAGTCTGCGGCTTGTCATTACGGCGGGGTCCGAGCCTTCGGCCACCATGCTCGGGGAGTGGGGACGACATATGCAGTGCATCAATGCATACGGCCCAACGGAAGCGTCCGTATGCGCTGCGATGTGGGAATATGATGAATTGATCCTCCCGCATAAATTACCGATCGGGTTCCCTATTTCAAACAGCAGGATCTGCATAGTGGATGCCGGGTTAAATCCGCTTCCGGTCGGTGTAACCGGCGAGCTTTGCATTGCAGGGGTTGGTCTGGCTAGAGAATATCTTAATCAGCCGGAGATGACCGCCCGGCAGTTCGTCTCCTCCAATATACCGGGATTCGAGAGAATGTACCGGACCGGGGATCTGGCGAAGCGACTTCCCGACGGCAGTCTGGTCTATCAAGGCAGAATGGACAGCCAGCTGAAAATCAGAGGCTACCGGGTGGAACCGGGCGAGGTCGAAGCTCGTCTGCATCAGCTGAATGGTGTAAAAAGTGCATCAGTTCTGTTAAAGCGGCAACCGGAAGGTCACGGAACTCTGATTGCCTATTACAGCGGGGAGACGGCGCCGCAGCCGAGGGAGATGAAACGCATGCTGTCGGAAATGCTTCCCGACTACATGATCCCTTCTGTGTTCATGAAGCTGGAAGCTCTGCCTTTGACAACGCATGGCAAAGTGGATGCAGCGGCGCTGAACAAACTGCCGCAATCCGTGGAGACCGGCAGCGGCTTCCGCCACCCGGTGAGCGAGCTGGAAGCGCTTGTGATCGAGGTGTTCGAGGAAGTGCTTGAGAATAAGGGCATCGGGGTGGAGAATTCTTTCAATGAACTTGGGGGAGATTCCATCTCGGCCATGAAGGCCGTGTTTCTTCTTAAGAGGAAAGGATTCTCCGTAGATGTCAGGGATCTGCTCGTCCGGCAATCGGCTGCTGCCCTAGGCGAATTGCTGCTTCAACGCTCCAGTCAGGGAAAGGCAATCACTGAACCACAACCGGAGCCAAGAGACTTGCAAGAGAAAATGCAGGCGGAATCCGGAGAGACAAAGGAGTTGTCCGACCTGCTTCACCATCTTGCTGTGCAGCAGCAAGCCTACGCACGTGATTTGGGCGAAAACCCGTTAATCGGGAAAATTCCAGTTACCGCCATTCAGTCCATGCATCTGGGGCGTTCCGAGAATGTCGGAGCCGTAATTCCTGTTTCTACGGAAAGAAGCAGGGAAGACATCGCGACTGCGGTGTTGAACCTTGTCCGTGAGCAGGAAATGCTTAGATGCTTTCTTTCAGGGGAGGGGGACGGAACCTGGAGCCTCCATGAACGGCCAAACCTTCTTTCGCTGCCTTATCTCCGACTGGACGGTCCTGCAGCAGAAGAGAAGATGAAGCAGATGATCCGGGAAGTGTATAACGGACGCTTTGATTATGACATTCCAGGCAGCTTATTATATCGGATGGTACTGATCGAGAATGGAGTTTCTGGAGAGAGGGTCCTGGTGTATGCGTCCCATCATTCGCTGTCGGACGGACTGAGCTGCAGCCTGATCGCGGAAACCCTGAGTCTTTCGGACGCTTCTTCTCCGTTCAGCGGGGGCGGAAATCCGGGCATGGGATACCGCGATTATGTCCGTCTCCTGGACGAGGGACCACAAGGAATCAGTCTAGCAGAGCTGGAGAACCGGTTCGAGCTGCCGGCATTCCGTCATTACCTCTTCGAGCTGGAGAGCAAGGTGAATACTTTCCCAAGAAGCCATCCGACCGTCATCGAGCTGGAAATCCCTCTGGCGGGCGACCTTCCCGAAGAAGGATGGCATACGGTGCTTGAAGTGCTGGCTACGTTTGGACGGGACTTCCTTCAGATGGAGCAGTTGTCCGTTCAATTGGTCAGCGGCGGCAGAAGGTACGGTGGCCATACCTTTTATCATCTTGCCGGAAACTTTATCGATTATATCCCCGTGGTCCTGAACGCCGGCGAACCGGCCGAAATCATCCTGAGTCGGATCAGGGAGCTGACGCAAGCCGCCGCGGCGCACCATATCAACTTCGCAGCTCTGGATATGGACTCGACCGGCAAGGCGGTCCTGCTGAATTATTTTGGCGCCATGCAGGAAGAAGCAACTACCAGTTGGAGTCCGGATGATGTTTCGTCCTACGAGGAGACTGCAGCACATTATGGCATTTGTTTTTATGTCAGACATATGGGACCTTCTCTCAGGATAGATATCGCACTTCCGTTTGAGGCGGACGCGGAGGAGCTGAAGAAGGAGCTCTCCGGCGATTCCGTACGCGGAATCCTGTAGTAGACGGAGCAGCGATTGATCAAGGCCCTCGGGCGCTGGCACAAATCTGCGCCCGAGGGCCTTGAAGTATTTTTTAATGAAAGGTCGTGGCCTCATGGGAAAAGTCGCAGTGTTCAGTTATCCGTATTTCGGGCATGTCAATCCGACGGTGACCCTGGTGAAAGAGCTCGTGGACAGAGGGGAGCAGGTCTATTACTATACGGCCGATCCCTATATGAAATTAATCCGTATGGAAGGCGTCGTCTGCCGCAGCTACGGTGATGTAATCGGATTGCTTGATGAGGAGATTCCGATCCGTTCCACGGACCCCATAGAAATCCTGAAGCTACTGGTTCCGCACAAGCTGGACAAATACCAACGGATGACGAACCTACTGATTGAACGTGTCATGGAAGACGACCCCGACTATATTATCCGGGATTGTGAGTCCTACTGGGGGAAGATGATCGGCGTCATGCTGGACGTTCCCATGATCTGCTACATTACGACGATTGCCTTAAATGAAGCAATTATGGACCAGCACACCGAGTTTTTTGTCCGGAACGTGCTCGGCAACCCGGCGGGACAAGTCGCTCTGCAGGTTGAAGGAACACGGTTCAGCGAAGTTCTGAATGCTTGCGCCCGTGAGCTTTCCCGTCCTTACTCGGTGGAATACAAAGCGATTGACGCCTTTTCGGGAGCTGATGAGTTCAATCTTGTCTTTACCTCCCGAGAATTTCAGCCATACGCAAATACATTCGGTCCCGATTATCTGTTTCTGGGACCATCCATCCGCAAAGAAGAAGAGGAAGACGGGGACAACTTCCATGAACTAACGTCTTCCGGGACTCTGGTCTACATATCCATGGGAACCGTGTACAATGACTGCCTGCCTTTCTACACCAAATGTATCGATGCGTTCAGGGATAACGGGTGGCGGGTTGCAATGTCCACCGGGCAGCGGATTAACACGGCAGATCTGGGTGCTCTTCCCGGCAACTTTACCGTCAGATCCCATATGCCTCAGATCCGCCTGTTGCAAATGGCTGATGTGTTTATCACTCATGGCGGCCATAACAGCACAAACGAAGCGTTGTATCATCATGTGCCGATGGTGATGTTTCCTCAAGCGGCGGATCAATTTGCCGTTTCAAGCCGCGTTGAGGAGATCGGAGCGGGAGTGGCGAGAAGTAGCCGGGACTGTACCCCGGAAGATATTGCTGACATGACACGGAAAGTTCTCGACGATCCGCGTTATCGCAAATCGTGTCAGGAGGCCGGGCAGGCGATACGGAATTCCGGAGGGGCGAAACTTGCGGTGGACGGTATTTTCGCCTTTTTGAACGGACAAGTACTTCAGAGCGCGGGTTGTCCATAAAGCTTGTAATCAAACAAACGGACGGAGGATCGGAATCATGGCTAAAGTGATGATATTCAGCCTTCCCTTTTTCAGTCACGTAAAGCCGACATTGCCTCTGGTGGCGGAACTTCTGGCAAGGGGAGAAGAAGTGATTTACTATTCCGACGAGGCCTACAGGGAGCTTCTGCAGGAATACGATGTTACGTTTCGAAGCTACGGCGATATGCAGGGATTATTCACCGACAATGACCCGAGAATCTATCTGAGTAATCCGCGAATGATGCTTGAATATCTCGTACCGGGAGTCATCAGCAAAAGTAAAACCGTGATGAATGCCATTCTGCATGAAGTCATAGCCGATTCACCAGACTATATTTTGCGGGATTGCGACGCCTTCTGGGGAAAACAAATCGGGGAATTGCTGGCACTGCCGGTTGCCTGCTATATTCTTACTTTCGCGATCAACCACAAGCTACTCGAACGGGATCCGGATTTCCTGATTCACAATGTTTTTAAGATAAAAGAAAAAGATTACAAGGAGAAGGTGTCAGTCAGCGAACTGGACCGGGCTGCCAAGGAAATCGCGCAGAGGCACCACATTCACGGCTTCGGCCTGATCGACGCGTTCAGCGGCAATGAAGAGTTGAATCTGGTGTACACGTCCAAAGCATTTCAGCCGCATGCCGACGCTTTCGATGAACGATTTGTCTTCCTGGGCCCGCAGTTTCCGGGAGCAGCTCCGGAATCCCTCCTTCGGAAAGAGCGGAAGAAAGAGGGGGGACTACCTCTCATTTATATTTCCTTCGGCTCGATCTATACAGACCGGCCTGAATTTTACCGGAAATGCATGGAGGCATTCAAGCACAGCGAAGCGAAGATCGTCATGTCCGTGGGACGGAACATGGATCTCTCTTTATTGGGTGAGCCGCCGGAAAACATGAAAATTCGAAGCTTTGTTCCCCAAATGGAAATACTCCGGGAAGCGGATGTGTTTATTTCGCATGCTGGCTATAACAGTGTCTGTGAAGCTTTGGTGTTCGGAGTTCCCATGGTGCTGCTGCCCCAGGGCGCGGATCAGTTCGCCATCGCCGCCCGGCTGGAGGAATTGGGGGCAGGGGTATATGTCCGGAATATGGAGATCACTGCCTCCCAGCTCAAAGAAATCACCTTCGAAACGATGAATAAAGAGCGTATTCAACATCAGGCGAGTACTCTGGGACAAAGCTTTTTCGGCGGCGGAGGGATCGCCAGTGGTATTGAGACACTGCTTGCATATGTCTCGGCTTTAAGCGTCTGAAATCCATCTTGCTGATTAGAGCTGCCGATAGCTTCATCAATCAGATCGAAATGTTTATTTTCATTTTAGTTTTTGTGCAACCAACGAGGCTCTAAGAACATGTGCCTAATGGAACCCGCGCTGGGCGCGGGTTTTTGGCTTAAGCTGCAAGTAATTGTTGAAGATCATCCTTTATTAGTTATATGATAAATTTGTAAAGAGGGTTATGGGGGGTAACGGTACACATTCTTGTCATCCGACAGCAAAAACTGTAAGAGACAAGAACTTGGCCCTATTGCCGCGAGGACATTACACAATAGTACCTACCGGGGACTTGGGTGTAAGCAAACGGTTCACGCAAGTTCGGCGAATTTTCGGCAAATTCATTCATTGATAAATTCTTTGCTGGTTGGTCATCACATGGGGGGCAGCTTTTGTAATTTTTTGCTTACTGTAATAATACTTGAATAATACTTGAGTTGATTAGGTTATTAATTGGTTTGCCTCTTACTTATTCACAAAACCCGTATTTCTTTTAATATGGAATTAATCAATATTTCATCATATTTTAAAGTAATTATATATATTGTGTCACTTATTATTAAATTCAAATTCCAACCTTTACTTTATAG